>JAJVIN010000039.1 GCA_022071945.1 Thermoanaerobaculia bacterium
CCGGCGGCCGCCTCGGAGGCCTCGCCGAGCCGGGCCACGACGGTATTGATCGGGACCGTCTTGCCTTCCTCGACCAGGATCTCCAGGAGAACGCCCGCGGACGGCGCCGGGATCTCGGCATCGACCTTGTCGGTCGAGATCTCGAACAGGGGTTCGTCCCGCTTGACGGATTCCCCGATCTTCTTCAGCCAGCGAGTGATGGTGCCCTCGGCTATCGACTCGCCCATCTGGGGCATGATGACGTTTGTCGGCATGACCTGTCTCCGATGTCCTTCTTTTTGAAATTCAGTAGGCCGTGAGTTTACGCACGGCGCGGATCAAAGTGTTCGCGTTCGGCAAAAAAGCTTCCTCGAGGGAGGGAGCGAAGGGCACCGACGTGTCGGGCGCCGTGACCCTGAGGACCGGACCATCCAGAAACTCGAAGGCCTTTTCCGCCAGAAGGGCGGAGAGCTCGGCCCCCAGACCCCCTGTACGGGTGTCCTCGTGCAGGCAGATGCACTTCGAGGTCCGGCGGACGGACGCCAGGATGGTCTCCTCGTCCAGCGGGCGGAGCGTCCTGAGGTCCACGACCTCGATGTCGATCCCCTCTTTCGCGAGCCTCTCGGCCGCCGAGAGAGCGATCCACACCCCGGAGCCGTAGGTCAGGACGGTGACGTCCGTGCCTTCACGGCGGACCGCCGCCTTTCCGATCGGGACGAGGCCGTCGCCTTCCGGCAAGACCTCCTTGGCTCGGCGGTAGAGGAACTTGTGCTCGAAGAAGATAACCGGGTCGTCGTCGCGGATGGCGGCCTTCAGGAGGCCTCGGGCGTCGGCGGCCGTCGCCGGGGCGACGACCTTCAGTCCCGGCGTGTGCACGAAGTACATCTCCGGGTTCTGCGAGTGGAAGGGGCCGCCATGAACGCCCCCGCCCGAGGGACCTCTCACGACGATCGGAACGCCGATGCCGGTCCGGTAGCGGTTCCGGGCGGCGAAGTTGGTCAGGATGTCGAACCCGCGGGAGATGAAGTCCATGAACTGCATCTCGGCGACGGGGCGAAGGCCGCGGATCGCGGCGCCGACGGCGGCCCCGACGATCGCTTCCTCGGCGAGCGGGGTGTCGAGGACGCGGCTGGGGCCGAATCGAGTCAAAAGACCCTCGGTCACCCGGAACGCCCCTCCGTAGACCCCGACGTCCTCGCCCAGAACGATCACGTTCGGGTCCCGCTCCATCTCCTCGAAGAGAGCGAGCCTCAGACCGTCCACGTACGTCCCCTCGTGGCCGGGAACGGGCACCGGGTGAATCACGACGGGTCGCCTCCCACGAAGATCTCCTGCTGCCTCTCCACGAGGAGGTCCTCGTCAGCATAGACGCCGCGGAACTCGTAATCGGGGAGCGGGGAAGGTTGCGCCTCCGCCCAGTCGACGTCCTCATCGAGGTGGCGGGAGATCTCGTGGCGGATCTCGTCCCGGCCGGCCGCGAAGAGCACTCCGTCGTCCTCGAGCCGCTTCTCAAACCGAGCGATCGGGTCGCGCTTTTTCCACTCCTCGATCTCGGCCCTGTCGATGTAGCTCTGGGCGTCGTGCTCGGCGTGACCCTTCAAGCGGTAGGTCTTGCACTCGAGAAGGAAGGGGCCGTTGCCCGAGCGGGCGTGGTCGATGGCGGTGCGAGCGGCCTCGTAAACGGCCAGGACGTCGTTTCCGTCGACGATCTTCGCCGAAAGGCCGTATCCGGGAGCCTTGTCCGCAAGCGTCATGGCCCCGCACTGTTTTTCGTAGGGAGTCGAGTACGCCCAGCGGTTGAACTCGAAGACGACGACGAGGGGGAGCCGGTTCACGCCGGCGAAGTTGATCCCCTCGTGAAAGGCGCCCACCGAGCTGGCGCCGTCCCCGAGATAGGTGAGGCCGACCGTCTTCTTTCCGAGGTACCGGTCGGCGAGGAGCATCCCCGACATGACCGGGACGGCGGTTCCCAGCATGGCGATCGGGGCGTAGATCCCCTTCTCCGGAATGGAGAAGTGAAGGACGCCGTCGCGGCCGCGGGAAGGCGAGCCCTCCCGCGCCATCTGCTGGCACAGGATCTGGCGCGGAGCAACCCCCCGGACGAGGGTGGCGCCGAGATCCCTTATGACGGGGAAGAAGATGTCGCCCTCGGCGAGCGCCATGGCGGTTCCGACGGCAGTCGCCTCCTGGCCGAGGGAGCGGTAGAACCCGCCGACGATCTTTCCCTGCCGGTAGAGGTTGACGAGGCGCTCTTCCAGAAGCCGGGTCAAGAGCATGAAGCGGTAGAGGTTCTTTTGGATTTCAGGGGAGACGTCTGTCATTCCGACGCTCAGCGAGAGACGGCCATTATCAGTTGGGGGCCAGGGGGCGTCAAACCCGCTCGAGACGAGGCAGGCGTCGAAAGCTCTATTCCTCGAGGGCGAACGGGAGGTCGTACTCCTTTACAACCGGAGACTGCCGGCTGCGGGTCTTGACCTCCACCCGAACCTTGAGCGGATTCCCCAGGACGAGAGAGTTCCTGATGTACTGGTCTGGGTGGACGTTCCAGGAGTAGTCCTCCAGGAGATAGGTCTCCTTTCCAGCCTTGCGGGCCTGATAAGCCCACCTCTCCACGTGAAGGGGTTCGAGATTCAGGATGTAGCCGAGATAGAGAACCTGCAGCCCGGGCACGCCCTTGTTTCCCAGTTCCGTTCCGGACTGCACGACGACTGTCAACTTGGAATTGTCTTCCAGATCCCGGACCTCGATGGTCTCGAGCACCGTCGTCACATTGGGCATCCTCGTTTCTCCCTTCTTTCCTGGCGTCCGGGCTTCCGCTACCAGCCGAGCTTGTGCAGATAGTGGGGAAGCATCTTCCTCCACCACGGCCAGTCGTGATTGACGTCGTGGCCCCAGAGGTCGAGCTCGTGCGGGATTCCTTTCGACGCCAGGATGCGAGAGAGGCTCCGGGAGGCTTCCGGTGCCTCGTAGGCGCCCTGTCCCGTCACGATGTTGATGCTGCAGGCGGTCCTCAGTAGGTCGAGGGGCCGGCCCTCGAGGCCTGGCAGGTACCAGGCCGGATTGTTGAAGAAGCAATTGTCGTCGCCGTACCCCTTGAAGTAGTCCTCCGCCAGGTCGTAGAAGCCGCTCATCGCGATCACGCAGTCGAAGAGATCGGGCCGCCGAAAGAGGGTGTTGGCCGCGTGATAGGCGCCGAAGGACGCGCCCGTCGTGGCAATCCGGACATCGCCGCCGCCACAGTGCGCGCGGATGTAGGGGACCACTTCTTCCTCGACGTAACGGGCGTAGAGGGCTTGCCTCCGGGCCTGCTCCGGGACGGGCAATGACTTGTCCATCCAGGCCTGTCGGTTGATGCTGTCAATCGAAAAGATCCGCACCCGGCCCGCCAGAAGGAACGGCTCGACGGACTTGACGAGGAAGAACCGCTCGTTCTCGAGGAAGTCCGCGGCGGCGGTCGGAAAGAGGAGGAGGGGGTGCCCCGAGTGCCCGTACGAGACGATGGGCATGGGTTGGCCCAAGATTGGGCTTGCCCAGCCCTCGATCTTGCGCTGAACGTGGCTGTCGACGTACTCCATGGGATCCTCCCGCCCTCAGGATCGCTGCGAATGCCTAAACATTTCAATATACCAGGTCGAGGACGTCCGTGCCGCGGCTGGTCTTGGCCTGGTGGAGGAGTAGAAAGGGGGGAAGGCCGGCGTTCGGGTTTCCGAGCTGTCGCGGCCCATCCGGGGGCCAGCCGCCCCCGAAAGGCCGTGAGCCCGTCTCGCCGCCGCCACTTGGCGCTGCCGCTCGGCGCCGATGCCCCTCATCTGATATCGTCATCTGCTTGACGATCCCGCCTGGCGGGGTCGGCCGAGACCGTCTTGAGGATGTCAACGACATGAGCCAGAAGCACCCCCTCCCCGACAAGCTCGATCCCCGTGTCCCCATTGCCGTCATCGGCGCCACCGGCGCGGTCGGACAGCGCATGGTCTCGCTCCTGGCGGGCCACCCGTGGTTTCGCATCGCGGAGGTCGCCGCCTCCGAGAGGTCCCAGGGCAAGAAGTACTCGGACGCGACCCGCTGGATCCTGCCGGGCGACATTCCCGAGGACGCCCGCGATCTGACCGTCGTCTCCGTCGAGGAAGAGCTCTCATCCCCCATCGTCCTCTCCGCCGTCGACGCCTCCGTTGCCGATGAGATCGAGCCCCTTCACGCCTCTCGCGGGAAGTTCGTCGTCTCCAACACGAAGTCGTTTCGGATGAAGGCAGATGTCCCCCTTCTCGTTCCGGAGGTCAACTCGGACCACCTCGCCCTCGTCGAGCGGCAGTCCTGGCGGAAGGAAAAGGGCGGGGCGATCATCACCAATCCGAACTGCGTCGTCGTGGGCCTCGCCATGGGTCTCGCTCCCCTCCACCGGGCGTTCGGCCTGGAAGCAGTCACCGTCGTGACTCTGCAGGCCCTCTCCGGCGCGGGATACCCGGGTGTCCCGTCGCTGGATGCGCAAGGGAACGTCATCCCCTTCATCGACGGCGAGGAAGAGAAGATCGAGCGCGAGCCCGGGAAAATCCTCGGGCTCCTCACCGAGGACGGGGTCATCCCGGCCGACTTCAAGATCTCCGTTGCCGTCAACCGCGTCCCGGTCCGGGACGGCCACACCGAGTCGGTCTTCGTCAAGCTCAAGAGGAAGGCGTCCCTGGCCGAGATCAAGGAAGCCCTGGAGGGCTTCACGGGAGAGCCGCAGGCTCTCGGCCTGCCATTCGCTCCGGCCCAGCCGATCGTCGTCAGGGGTGAAAACAACCGTCCTCAACCCGTTCGGGATGTCGAGACCGGCCACGGGATGGTCGTCACGATCGGGCGCCTCAGACCGGACCCGGTCTACGATGTCCGCTTCACCTTGCTCGTTCACAACACCGTTCGCGGCGCGGCGGGTGCCGCTCTGCTAAACGCCGAACTCTTGCTCGCCCGAGGCCTCGTCCCGGTTGCCCCCGTCTCGGCGGCCTAGAGGGTCCAGCATGATCGTCGTCAAGTTCGGCGGTACGTCGATGGGATCCGGCGAGCGGATCGCCTCCGTCGCCCGCCTCGTCGAATCCCGTGCCGCCGAGACGCCCCTCGTGGTCGTCTCGGCCATGGCAGGGATCACCGATTGCCTCCTCGCCCTCTCCTCCGCGGCGCAGAAGTCCGACCGGGCGGCGGCCGACAAGGCCCTTTCGCAGTTCGCCGAAAAGCACCGCCAGGCCGTCGAGGCTCTGGGCCTTTCTGGAGAAGACGCCGAGGCGTGCAGCGACGAGATCACCCGCGAGACTGTCCGCCTGGCGGACCTCTCGACGGGAGTTTCGCTCCTCGGGGAGCTCTCGCTGCGCACGACCGACGCGATCGCGGCATCCGGCGAACTCCTCTCGAGCCTCCTGATGACGGCCGCCCTCAGGAAGATCGGCGTCGATGCCGTGCGCATCGATCCGAGGGAGTGGATGGCGACCGACGCGCAGTACGGATGTGCCATCCCCGACGAGTCCCGGGTTTCGTCCCTCGTCGCGATGCGGGTGATGCCCGAGGTGAAGGCCGGCAAAGTCGTCGTGACCGGGGGATTCGTCGGAGCGGCGCCGGACGGATCCTTCACGACTCTCGGACGGGGCGGCTCGGACTACTCCGCCGCGCTTCTGGGGGGAGGCCTTCACGACTGCGGCGCACGGGTGGATGCCATCGAGATATGGACGGACGTCGACGGCATCCTCACGGCCGACCCGCGCATCGTGACGGGCGCGCGGCTGGTGCCCGAGGTCAGCTACACGGAGGCGGCGGAGCTCGCTTTTTTTGGCGCCAAGGTTCTGCACCCCGCGACCATCAAGCCGGCCGTCTCGCGCGAGATCCTCGTGAAGGTCAAGAACACCTTCCGTCCCCAGGCTCCCGGGACATCCATCGCACGGACCGCCGAGGGCGAAGGAGTCCGGGCGCTGGCCATGCGAAAGGGCGTCGCGGCGGTCTTCATCACGAGCCCCCGCATGCTGCTCGCCTACGGTTTCGCGGCCCGGGTTTTCTCGGTCTTCGAGAAGCTCAAGGTCTCCGTCGACGTCATCGCGACGAGCGAGGTGTCGATCTCGGTCACGTTCGACGAGAAGAGCCCGATTGACGACATCGTTTCCGAGCTGGCGCAGTTTTCCGATGTCGAGACGATGACGGGGCTCGCGGTGGTCTCCGTCGTCGGGCAGAATCTCCGATCAACTTCCGGAATTGCCTCCAGGATTTTCACCGCGCTCGATGCCATCAACGTCGTCTTGATCTCACAGGGCGCCTCGGAGACGAACCTGACGTTCGTCGTCGAGGCCGAGAACGGAGCCGAGGCCCTGCGGCGGCTCCACAAGGAGTTCTTCGGATGAAGGCCCTCATCGTTGGTTACGGAAGGATGGGACGCGCCATCGAGTCCCACCTGATCCAGCGTGGACACACCGTTGCCGGTCGCGTCGACATCGATTCCCCGATCTCCGACCAGCTCGCGGGCTCGGTCGACGTCGCCATCGAGTTCACGATCCCGGAGGCGGCGCCGAAGAGGATCGAGAACCTCCTCGAGAGGGGAGTGCCGGTCGTTTCCGGAACCACCGGCTTCGACGTCGCGCCGCTGCGGGCCCTCGCGGATCACCGCGGCGTTGCCTTTCTCCACTCGGCGAACTACTCGATCGGGATCGCCGCGATGAAGAGGGCCGTGATGGTCTTGGCCGGAGTCCTGGAGTCCTTCTCCGAGTTCGAACCCGGCATCTTCGAAAGGCACCACTCCCTCAAGCTCGACAGCCCGTCGGGGACCGCCAAGCTTCTGGCGGCGGCCGTCGAGGCGGCCCGGACCCTGAAAGGTCCCGAGGTGCCCATCGCGGCCCTGCGCCAGGGAGGGCAACCGGGAGAGCACACGGTCTACTTCGAGGGACCCGAGGAAGTCGTTGCCATCACGCACCAGGCCCGGTCCCGCGCGATCTTCGCGCAGGGGGCGGTCCGGGCGGCAGAGTGGATGATCAAGTCGGGCCGAACGGGGTCCCTCACGTTCGACGACTTCTTCGAAAGGCGAGGTGCCTGATGCCCCAGGCCGTGACTTTTTCCGGCGTGTACACAGCTCTCGTGACTCCCTTCACGAGCTCGGGCGATCTGGACGAGGCGGCCCTTCGAGCAATGGTGAAACGTCAGATCGCGGGCGGGGTCGCGGGTCTCGTCCCGTGCGGAACGACGGGAGAATCCGCCACTCTCGATCCCGAGGAGCACGTCAGGGTCGTCGAGATCGCGGTCGCGGAGAGCCGCGCGGCGTCGCGTAGAGTCACGGTGATCGCGGGTTGCGGCTCCAACGACACCCGCAAGTCTCAAAAGCTCGCGGCGCTCGTGAAGAAGGCGGGCGCGGACGCGCTCCTCGCGGTCACGCCGTACTACAACAAGCCGACCCCCGCCGGGCTGAAGGCGCATTTCACCGCCGTCGCGGATGCGGGCGAGCTCCCCGTCATCCTCTACAACGTCCCGGGCCGGACGGGCGTGAACATGATGCCCGAGACGGTTCTCGACCTGGCAAAGGATCCCCGGATCGCGGGCGTCAAGGAAGCATCGGGCAACCTGGACCAGGCGTGCGAGATCCTGCGGGGACGCCCGGAAGGGTTCGCCGTTCTCTCGGGCGAGGATTCGCTCGCGCTCCCGATGGTGGCGTGCGGAGCCGAGGGCGTCATCGCCGTCATCTCCAATGAAGCTCCGCGAACCTATTCGGCCCTCATCGCTGCCGCCCTCTCGGGCGAGAGGACGAAGGCCGCGGCGCTGCAGAAGAAGCTCTTCCCGCTCATGAAGGCGAACTTCCGCGAATCGAACCCCCTGCCCGTGAAGTGGGCGATGGCCCGCCTGGGGCTCTGCGGCGGGGCGCATCGCCTCCCGCTCGTCCCCCTGTCGGCGTCACACCACGCGGCGGTCGAGAGCGCCCTTCTGGCGGCCGGGCTTCTGGACGAGAAGGGACAGGTCACCGAGGAGGCCGCGTGAACCGCGAGGAGGTCCTCGAACTCCTGGCCTCCCTGGAAAAGGGAGAGCGGCGAGCCGCGCTGCAGGGCCCGGATGGTGCCTGGCACGCGGACGCGGAAGTCAAGGAAGGAATCCTCTTCGCGTTCCGCCTCGGTGTGGAGGTGGAGTCTGAGGCCGGTCCCTTCTGGTTCCGGGACCGGGATACCGTGCCGCCGCGCCGGGACTTCGGCCCCGGTGTCCGGATCGTTCCGGGCGGG
Organism: Thermoanaerobaculia bacterium; assembly: GCA_022071945.1. Classification (GTDB taxonomy): domain Bacteria; phylum Acidobacteriota; class Thermoanaerobaculia; order UBA5066; family UBA5066; genus JAJVIN01. Next base: position 8,190 of record JAJVIN010000039.1, read on the forward strand.
TCGACCGTCAGGCGCGGGGCTTACCTCGGCAAGGGCGTCGTGATGATGCCTCCGTCGTACGTGAACGTCGGCGCCCATGTCGACGACGGAACCATGATCGATAGCCACGCCCTGGTCGGGTCCTGCGCCCAGATCGGAAAGCGCGTTCACCTCTCGGCCGCCGCCCAGATCGGGGGCGTCCTCGAGCCCGCGAACGCCCGCCCCGTCATCATCGAGGACGAGGTTTTCGTTGGAGGCGGGGTGGGCGTCTACGAGGGCGTGCTCGTCAGAAAGCGCGCGGTCCTGGCAAGTGGAGTGATCCTCACGGGCTCCACGGTGATCTTTGACCTCGTCAACGAGACGGAGATCCGGGGCCGGGAGGGAGAACCTCTCGCCGTTCCCGAGGGAGCCGTCGTCGTTCCGGGTTCGCGCAAGGCGCCGGGAGATTTCGCGGCGAGAAACGGCATCGCGCTCGCGACCCCCGTCATCGTGAAGTACCGCGACGCCCGGACGGACAGCAAGACGGCCCTCGAGTGGACCCTGAGGCGAAGCTGATGGCCCTGACAGAGTCGATCGTGAAAGAGGCCGCCGAACGCTTCGGCACGCCCCTTTACCTCTACGATTTCGATGCCCTCGAAGAGAGAGTCGAGGCCCTTCAGGCCGCGGCGGGGCCCAGGTTCACGCTCGCCTATGCGGTCAAGGCGAACCCCTCGCTGGCCGTTCTCTCATTCCTCGAGGGCCGGGGTCTCTCCGCGGACGTGGCCTCGGCGGGTGAGCTCGAGGCGGCGCGCAGGGCCGGCTTTCCTCCCCACAAACTCGTCTCCACCGGTCCTTCCAAGTGCGACCGGGATCTCGAGGCTCTGGTGCGAGAAGGCATCCTGCAGATCCACGTGGAGGGCTCGGACGAACTCCAGGTCCTCGACTCGATCGCGGCGAGGGAGAAGAAGATCGTCACGGCCGGTCTGCGGATCAACCCGCCCTGGGGGATCGCCGAGAAGAGAACGATCATCGGCGGTCCCGGCGCGAAGAAGTTCGGTTTCGACCTCGAGTCCGCGGCTCTCGAACTCGAGAGCCGGGATGAGCTCGGCCACGTCGTCATCGAGGGATTCCAGGTTTTCAACGCCTCCAACGTCCTCGATGCCGGTCTCCTGTCGGAAAACGCCGAGCACGTCGTCGAGCTGGCGGCGGAACTGTCAGAGCGCTTCGACGTTTTCGTGGCAACGATCGACTTCGGGGGCGGTCTCGGCGTTCCTTACTCGGACGACGAGTCTCCCCTCGACCTCGCGGCCCTCTCGGCCGGTCTTGCCCGCGTTGCCCGTAGAGTCGCGAGCCACGCGCGGCTGGCGGAGGCCCGCCTCATCTTCGAGCCCGGGAGATTTCTCGTCGCGCCCGTGGGCCTCTACGTCACCAAGGTCCTCGGAACCAAGAGGTGCATGGGGATGAACTACGCCCTCGTGGACGGAGGCATCCACCACATGGTCCGGCCGGTGCTCCTCGGAACACCGCATCGCGCCCGGGTCGTGGGAGATCCCGGCCGCGAGCGTGTGCCCGTCGGGATCGCCGGCCCGCTCTGCACGAGCCTCGACGTGCTGCATCCGGAGACGCTCTTGCCCGAGCCGAGGCGCGGAGACCTCATCGCCTTCGAGAACGCCGGCGCTTACGGCTACACGGAGTCGATGCCCCTCTTTCTCTCCCACGAGTGGGCGGCGGAGGTGGGGTACAGACAGGGCAGGCTCGAATCCCTCAGGCGCCCGCCGAGGGTTTCCGAGATCCTCGACGCTCAGCGGATGCCGTTCGACTAGGAAAGGGGTTCCGCCGCGGGCCCTCTGCGTCAGCGCCGAACTGCTGGAGAGCCCCCCGCGCGTCCGGCAGGCCAGGACTTCTCGTGTCCTTCAGAGGCGAACCCCCCTCCGTCCCGGCGAGCGACGTAATATAGGTGGTTTATGAGCGTCAAGGCCGTCGAGATCGAGAAGTCCCTCACCCCGGAACTGGAACGCGTCGCGAAAGCGAAAGAAGCCTGGCAGCAGAAGGTGAAGGATGCCTTCTCGAAGAGGTCGTCGTGGAAGAAAGACTTCACGACGATTTCCTCGGCCGCGGTCAATCCGCTCGCCACGCCGGACGACATCGCCTCCCTCTCTTTTGAGACGGATCTCGGGTGGCCAGGGGAATTCCCCTACACGCGCGGCGTCCAGGAGACCATGTACCGAGGCAAGCCCTGGACGATCCGGCAGTTCGCGGGATTCGGCACGGCCCGGCAGACCAACGAGCGATTCAAGTACCTCCTGGCCCACGGTCAGACTGGACTCTCGACGGCCTTTCATCTCCCGACGCTCTACGGCTACGACTCGGACCATCAGATGTCGGCTGGCGAGGTGGGCAAGTGCGGGGTCGCCGTCGACACCCTGCGGGACTTCGAGATCCTCTTCGACGGGATCGACCTCGGGTCCGTCACGACGTCGATGACGATCAACTCCACCGCTCCGATTGCCCTCGCGATGTACCTGGCGGTCGCCGAGAAGCAGGGCACCCCGTGGACGAAGGTAGGGGGAACGCTCCAGAACGACATCCTCAAGGAGTACATCGCGCAGAAGGAGTACATCTTCCCTCCGCGCCCGTCGATGCGGCTCGTGACGGACCAGTTCTCCTTCTGTGCCCGGCACGTTCCGAGGTGGAACACGATCTCCATTTCCGGCTACCACATCCGGGAGGCCGGTTCGACGGCCCTCCAGGAACTCGCCTTCACCCTGCGTGACGGCATGGAGTACGTGCAGTACGGCATGGACGCCGGGCTCGACGTCGATGAATTCGCGCCGAGGCTCTCCTTCTTCTTCAACGCCCACAACGACTTCTTCGAGGAGATCGCGAAGTACCGGGCGGCCCGCCGGATCTGGGCGAAGGTCATGCGCGACAGGTACGGAGCGAAGAAGGCCGAGAGCCAGAAGCTCCGGTTCCACACGCAGACTGCCGGGGTCTCCCTGACGGCCCAGCAGCCCTTCAACAACGTCGCCCGCGTTGCCGTTCAGGCGCTCGCGGCCATTCTGGGTGGCACTCAGTCCCTTCACACGAACGCTCTGGACGAGACCCTGGCGCTGCCGACCGAGTTCGCGGCCAAGATCGCGGTGAGGACCCAGCAGATCCTCCTCCACGAGACCGGAGTCGCCAACACGATCGACCCTCTGGGCGGTTCGTACTTCGTCGAGGAGCTCACCAACCGGATGGAGGAGGGATCCTTCGAGTACTTCCGGAAGATCGACGCGTACGGCGGCATGGTCGAGGCTCTCGAGGCCGGCTTCCCTCAAAAGGAGATCATGGACGCGGCGTACCGCTTCCAGAGGGCGCTCGAAACGAAGGACAAGGTCATGGTCGGCGTGAATGCCTTTTCCGAGGAGGTCCCAGAGGACCGGGTCCCCACACTTGAGATCGGCGAGGAGACCGCCGCGGAGCAGATCGCCCTCCTCGAGTCCGTGAGGCGGACCCGCGATTCGCGACGGGTCGTCCAGACCCTTTCCGACCTCAGGGCTGCCTGCAGGAACGGCCAGAACGTCATGCCGCCCCTCGTCGAAGCCGTGAAGGCCTATGCTTCGGTCGGAGAGATCACGGACGTCATGCGCGAGGTCTTTTCCACGTACGAAGAGCCTGCGATCTTCTGAGCCCGGCCCTTCAGAGACCCTCCTCCGGCGCCCCGTCTCTTGCGGTCCACAACTTGCTTTAGGGGAACTGATGCGCGCTTCTTGCCGCCTGACTGTCGCTCTTGTCATCTCCATCCCGGGCCTCATCCACGCGGCCGAGCCGCCCGTGAAGGCTCCGTCCCAGGCTCTGTCCGCGTCCGAGATCGCGCAGCGCGACGCCGTGGAGGCCTTTCTGCGCGGGAGGCTCTACGCCTCGGAAGGCGAGATCTCCGAGGCCCTCGAGAATCTGCGGAAGGCCGTCGAGAAGACCCCGAACGACGGACACTTGAGGCGTGAGTACGCCGATCTCCTGCTCGGGTTCCAGATCCTGCCCGAGGCGGAACGAGAGGCTCGCAAGGCTCTCGAGCTGATCCCGGACAGTCCCCTCGCGAACCGGACGCTCGGCCAGGTGCTTCTCGCCTCGGCCAAGGACAACAAGGGCTATACGGAGGCCGTCAAGTATCTGAAGAAGGCAGCCGAAGGGCGTCCATCGGACCCCTCGATCGCCGTCCCCCTCGCTCAGACGCTTCTGCGTCTGGAAAGGCCCCAGGAAGCCGCCTCGGCCCTGGAGAACGTCCTGGACAGGGGCCGCGGCCCGGCGATTCTCACCCTGTACGCCGAAGCCCTCGAGAAGTCCGAGCGGTACCAGGAAGCCGAGGAGGTGTGGGCCCAGCTGATTCGTCAGGAGCCGAACGGCATGAATGCGACGCTCGGCCTCCTTCGCGTGCTCGAGAGATCCCGCCAGTACGATCGCGCAATTCCCTTCATCGAGGGACTGGCGCAAAAGCAACCCCGAAACCTGGCGTTGCAGAACCAGCTGGGTCTCACTCTCCTGCGGGCGCGGAGGCTCGACGATGCGCGAAAGGTCTTCGAACAGATCCTCAAGGTCGATCCCGAGAACCGGGACGCCCTGCGCCAGGTCGCGATCGTCTACTCGGAATCGCTCGAGACCGACAAGGCCGAGGAGACCCTCAGGAGCCTCCAGAAGCTCGATCCCGACGATCCCGACGTTCCCTTCCGCCGGGCCCTGAACTTCATGGAAGTCCGCAGGTTTTCGGAGGCCGAAGCGATCCTGAAGGACCTCCGGCAGCAACTCGTCACCCGAAAGGCGGACAAGCAGGCCATCGCGCAGGTGGATGGACAGCTCGCGTACGCCGCGCTCTTGCGCAAGGACTACTCGGCCGCGCGCAGCCGCGCCCTTCCGCACCTGTACGGGCCTGAAGGCGTCAACTCCGGCAGCCTGAACCTTCTCTTGCAGGTGGCGCGGGAAGAGCACGACGACGCCGAGGGCCTGAGGCTTGCCCGCGAGGCGACGGCGAAGGGGGCCAAGGGGTTCGGCATCCAGGGCAGCCTCGGGGAGTTCCTCGTCCGGTCGAAAGACGCCGCGGATCAACGCGAAGGGACCAAGATTCTGGGCGAGATGGCGAAGTCGAAGGAGCGGGGCTCGGTTCTCGCCGCCGCCGATGCCTGGCAGAGGCTCGAGAGGTACAAGGAAGCGGTCGACGCCGCCAATCAGGGTCTCTCCAATTTCCCGGGCGATCCCGATCTCCTCTTCCGTTTGGGCGCTTCGCTCGAGCGCGACAAGCGGCACGAGGAGGCGGTCAAGACGTTTCTCGAGCTGATCGCGGCCCGTCCGGATCACGCCGCGGCCCTCAACTATCTCGGCTACATGTGGGCCGAGAGAGGAGAGAACCTCGAGAAGGCGCAGGAGTTCATCGGCAAGGCGGTCGAGCTCGAGCCGTCGAACGGGGCCTATCTCGACTCCCTGGGCTGGGTCTACTACCAGGTTGGCAAGCTCGATCTCGCCGAGAAGTACCTTCTCGAGGCCGTCCGCCTGGCGCCTGACGACCCGACCGTCGAGGAGCACCTCGGCGACCTCTACGCAAAGAAGGGCGACCTTGCGCGGGCTCAAAAACACTGGAAGCGGGCGCTCGAGCTGAAACCCGAGGACGGGGGGAAGAAGCTGAACGAAAAGCTGGCCGCTTCCACCCCCGCCCAGCCGGAACGGAAGTGAGGAGAGCCTCTCCCGGAGTCCTGGCTCTCTTCCTCGTTCTCTCTGGTTGCCAGACGGCGAGCCCCCGGGTCGAGCCCGTCAGCGGGGAAGAGCTCGTGAGGCTCCGGTCCCTCGTTGCGTCCTGGCAGGAAAAGGCCTTCTCGCCCCGGCGTCTGAAGGCCCTCTACTCAGTCGAGACGAATCCCAAGGTGGGCCCGATCATGAGGGGCTACGTCTCGTTCTTCTGGGACGGTGAGACCCTTGTCTGGCGAGCGTCGGCCCCGATGGCGGGCAACGTGCGCGGCGGAACGATCGAACGGGATGGCTTCGAGAGCACGGGCCTCTTGCCCCTCGACATCCCGGCCGCCGACGTCGTCGGCGTCTTTCTTGGCGTGCCCGGCTGGGACATCGTCAACAGCCCCGTTTTCGCGGCGAAGGACGGCTACCGCATGGTTTCCGGAACGCGGGAAATGGTGTTCTCACCGGGCCGCGGGGTCCTCTCGCAGTCCCTGCCCAACCGCATCTCCGCGACGTTCGAGCCCGGCGACGGCCTGCCGCGCGCCATCACCGTGGCGGGGCCGGACGGGAAGGCTGTGTTTCGGATGCAGAGCCTCCTCCCGTGGCCTGCCGGGGAAGGAGTCCCCCCAGAGTGACGGGTACCCTGACGCTCGATTCGTTCGCGAAGATCAACCGGAGTCTCCTCGTCAGAGGGAAGAGGCCGGATGGATTCCACGAGCTCGATACGCTCTTCTCGACGATCGACCTCTCCGACAGGCTCACGTTCAAGAAGGCCGGAACGACGACCCTGACGTGCTCCGATGCCGCCCTGCCGGTGGGACCCGAGAACCTCGTCGTGAAGGCCGTGAGGAAGCTCCAGGAGCTCTGGGGCTTTGCGGGCGGACTCGAGATTCACCTCGAGAAAAGGATCCCGTGGGGGGCCGGACTCGGGGGCGGCAGCTCGAACGCGGCCGTCACGCTCTTGGCCTCGGCCCGGATCTTCTCGCCATCCGTCTCGCGGGAGTCTCTCCACCCGGTTGCGCTCGAGCTCGGGTCGGATGTGCCGTTCTTTCTCCTCGGCGGATCGGCCCGCGGCCAGGGACGAGGCGAAAGGCTCCGGCCTGTCGCCTCCGGTCCCGACGAACCCGTCGTTCTCCTGATCCCGCCCTTCCGCCTCTCGACTCCAGAGGTCTTCAGGACTCTCGGGGCCGGGCCCATCCAGGGCACGCCGGGCCCGACGGATCTGCCGGATCAGAACGACCTCGAGGTCCCGGCGGGAAAGCTGAAGCCCGAGATTCATCGCTATCTGCGGTCGCTCTTGGACTCGAAGGCGCGGCAAGCCCGGATGTCGGGCAGCGGATCGTGTCTGTTTGGAATCTATGGTTCCCCGAGTGAGGCCGACGAGGCGGCGCGAGGGCTCTCCGAGCTCCACCCCGAGTGCCGGTTCGCCGTGACTCGAACCGTTGGAAGAACCGAGTACGAGGCCCGCGCTGTACCGTGACCGTGGCGACCGCGCTATGATCCGGCGCCGAGCCGGATGGGGAGTCGACAAGTGGTAAGTCAGCGGTCTTTGGAACCGCCAATCGCAGGTTCGAATCCTGCCTCCCCAGCCATCTCGTGCCGGCTCAGAGAAGAGCACGATGCCTGACTCCACGATCGGGGACTTGAAGGTTTTCGGTGGGCGAGCCCACCCCTCCCTCACCGCCGAGATCTGCCGCAACCTGGGCCTGGAGGCCGGCAAGGTCACCCTCTACAACTTCTCGGACGGTGAGAACTACTGCCAGATCGAGGAGAACGTCAGGGGAGGCGACGTCTTCATCGTCCAGCCGACCTGCTCTCCGGTGAACAACAACATCATGGAGTTGCTGATCCTGCTCGACGCGTTCAAGCGTTCGTCGGCGTCGCGGATCACGGCAGTTCTCTCGTATTACGGCTACGCCCGCCAGGACCGGAAAGACAAGCCCCGGGTCCCGATCACGGCGAAGCTGGTGGCGGACCTCCTGGTGGCGGCCGGCGCGGACCGGCTCCTGTGCGTCGATCTCCACGCCCCGCAGATCCAGGGTTTCTACAACATTCCGGTCGATCACCTCTTCGCGGCCCCGATCCTCCTCGACGCCATCCGCGATTCGCAGCTCGATCCCCTGACGGTCGTCTCGCCGGATGCCGGCGGCGTGGAACGGGCGCGGGCCTTCGCACGTCGTCTCGGATGCGGCCTGGCGATCGTGGACAAGCGGCGGAAGGGCAAGAACGAGGTGGAGGTCCTTCACATCATCGGAGACGTGCGGGACAGGAACTGCATCATCATCGACGACATCATCGACACCGCCGGGACCCTGATCAACACGGTGCAGGCGCTGCAGGCGAATGGGGCGCGCCGCATTTTCGCGGCCTGTGTCCATCCCGTCCTCTCGGGACCGGCGCTCGAGCGGATCAACTCCAGCGCCATCGAACGCGTCTTCTGCACGAACACCCTGCCGGTCGACGACAAGGTCCAGAAAAGCCCGATCTTGACGCCCCTCTCGATCGCCCCTCTTTTGGCCGAGGCGATCCGCCGGATTCACGAGGGCGCTTCCGTTTCTTCCCTTTTCGTCTAGAATCGGCGTTCCGCCGCGGCATGGCCGTGGTGTGTTCACACAACGACGGACCAGGTGCCCGGAGCCCGAAAGCCCGGACCACTTGCCCGGAAAGAGGGAGAAATGCTCAAAGAAGCAGCCGTGCTCGAAGTCGAGCGCCGTCAGCAGTCCGGAAAGAACGCCGCCAATCGCTATCGTGACCGTGACTTGATCCCGGCCGTCATCTACGGCGGGGGCGCGGGACTGGAGCCGATGTCGCTCGTCGTTCCCCGCAAGGCGCTGGCGACGATCATCAACCAGAAGGGCCACGAGAACTCGATCTTCAAGCTGCGCCTGAAGGGGACGGATCAGGAACGGCACGTGATGATCCGCGACATGTCGGTCCACCCCGTCAGCCGCCGGATCCAGCACGTCGACTTCGTCCGCATCCTGACGGACCGGAAGCTGAAAATCCGCGCGAGGATCGACATCACGGGTATTCCGAAGGGCGTCAAGAACCAGGGGGGGTTCCTCAACGTCGTCACGCACGACCTGATGATCGAGTGCCTCCCGGCTGACATCCCCGAGAGCATCCATGTGGACGTGTCCGAGCTCGCTCTTCACGACTCGCTTCGCGTGAGCGACCTGAAGCTCGGGGAGAACGTCAAGATCCTGGGGTCCGGAGGCCGGGTCATCGCTCACGTCGGAATCTCGAAGGGTGAGGAATCGGCCGTGGCCGCGACCGCTCCCGTGGCTCCGGCTGGAACCGAGCCCGAGGTGATCAAGAAGGGCAAGAAGGAAGAGGAAGCCAAGGCTCCCGAGAAGAAGGAGAAGAAGTAATTTCCTCGGACTGGACCCTCATCGCCGGGCTCGGCAACCCAGGAGACCGGTACACGGGGACGCGGCACAACGTCGGGTTCGACACGATCGACGCTCTGGCGGCGTCGGTGAGGACGCCGGCGGGCTACGGGATCCGCGTCGATCGCTTCGATTGCCGGGCCCTGGTCGGACAGGCGAGGGTCGAGGGGAAGATGGTGCTCTTCGCCAAGCCTCAGACCTTCATGAACCTCTCGGGGGAGTCGGTCAAGGGGCTCATGCAGAAGTACGAAATCGACCGCGAGAGACTCCTCGTCATCGCGGACGACGCCGCCCTTCCCCTCGGGAGGCTCCGGTTGAGGCGGTCCGGGTCCGATGGCGGCCAGAAGGGGCTCCGGAGCATCATCTCGTGCCTCGGCTCCGAGGATTTCCCGAGGCTGAGGTTCGGGATCGCGGGAGAGACCTTCCGTCCCGGGACGGATCTTTCAGACTACGTTCTCGAGAGGTTCGGAAAGGCCGAGCGAGAGGACGTCAAGCAAGGAATCGAGCGCGCCTGCGAGGCCGTGAGGGTCTTCCTGACCCGCGGCATCGAGGACGCCATGAACGAGTTCAACCGTCCGCAGGAGGGCGTGCCTGCGGAATCCTGACAACCCTTGGTCCCCCAACACATGGGGGGACCTCGCCCGGACCAAGGGTCCGGACGATCCACAAGGAGGACATTTCGTGAAACAAGCGGTATCCGCAAAGAGGCTGTACGACCTCGTGTTTCTCGTCGTTCCGGACCGGGACGAACAGGAAACAGCAGCCGTCGTGGACGACTTCCGCAAGCTCCTCGTCGAGCGCGGCGCCACGATCGAGAAGGACGAGTCGATGGGCCGGCGCCGCCTGGCGTACCCCATCAAGAAGAAGACGGAAGCCACCTACCACAACTTCCTCTTCACGGCCGAGCCCGGGTGCGTGGCTGAAGTGCAGCGCAAGATGAAGATCTCCGAGGCTGTCCTGCGTTACCTCACGGTCCGCGTCGACGAAGAGATGCGGCACGGCCAGAAGGTTGCCAAGAGGACCAAGCCCCGGACTCCGCGTCCCGTTCCGCACGAAGAGATGCCGGCCGACTTCGGCGTGCCGCCGGTCGAACCGAAGGAATAGAGAGGGAGGCGAGTCGAAATGAAACCAGGATCCAGTTCTTCCGGCCCGGCCGGAAAGAAGCCTGCCAAGAAGAAGTTCTTCGTTCGCCGCAAGAGGGTCTGCAAGTTCACGGTCGAGAAGATCGGGTACATCGACTTCAAGGACGTGAAGCTCCTGGCGGGGTTCATCCCCGAGCGGGCAAAGATCCTCCCGCGCCGCATCAGCGGGACCTCCGCCTTTTATCAGCGCAAGCTGGCCACGGCGATCAAGCGGGCGCGCTATCTGGCGCTCCTGCCCTACATCGCCGACTGAGCCCGAAGAGCCCGGACAGCTGAGCAGGAACTCGGGATCAAGAGGAGATGGTTCGGGAAGAACCGGAGGCACGGTATGACGAGCACGCCCCCGCCGCCGCCTCCTTTCCCAGATCAGGGCTTCGAAACGCTGAGAAAACGCGTTCGGAAGGCCGCGATCGCGGCCGCCATCGCTGCCCCTCTTTTCTGCGGGGCCTCCGCGGCGTTCGTCCTCTTTCTCCCGTTTCTGGCTCCGTTTCTCTTGCCGATGTCCGCGGGACGGCTGATCCGGGCGGGAGAGGGGACGGGCAATCCGGATCTCTGGGCCTTCGCGGCCGCAGTCCTGACTGTTCCCGTCTCGTTCCTGTTCGGAGCGGCGCTCGTTCCCGGAGGGACCGCGATGGCGCCCTCCGTCGCCCTCATCACGATGTCGCTGCCAGCCCTGTCCGTCAGAACCGCCGCGCGGCAGAACCGCCGGACCACGGACGTCACGGTCGTCTGTTCGGCGATCGCCGGCGTCCTGATCTTGGGCTTGGTCTTGGCTCTGGAGTTGGGGTCCGATCAGTACATCGGAACGTTCTGGGGAGAGGCGATCGCGGACTTCGGGACGAGGGCGCTTCAGTTCTACCGGACGTCCGGGTTTTCCGAATCGGCGATCTCCTCGCTCGAGAATGCGATCGGATATGCGGTCCGGGCGGTGACCGTGGCGGGTCCCGGAATCGCCCTGGCGGCGGGAGTGCTCTACTCGGCCTTCGTCGTCTACACCGTTCCGTTCCCGCTGATCCCATCTCTGTCGGTTTCGGAGCCGGCGTTTTCGGAGTTCAGGCTGCCGACCGCCGCGGCCATCCTGTTCGTGGGGCTCGGAGTTTCGGCGACGCTGACCCGGGGACCCTCCCGGCAAGCGGCGCTCTGGCTCTTGATCCCGCTTCTCGCACTGTTCTTCCTCCAGGGTCTCGCCATCATCCGGGCTCTTCTCGACAAGTGGAGCTCGGGCGCCATCGTGCGGATCCTCGTCTTCGCCCTGGTCCTTCAGATGCCGCTCCCGGCTCTCGTGGCGCTCTTCGGCCTCGCCGACGAGTTCTTCGACTTCCGGGACCGGTTCACGCGGCCGGAGCAACCGGACGAGATCTAGGGGCGGGATTCCTGGTCATCGGCTTTTCGTTGTTTTGCAAAGAATAGGGGTTTGGAACCATGAAGGTGATCTTGAAAGATGAAGTGAAGGGGCTCGGGCACCGGGGCGACGTCGTCACGGTTTCCGCCGGCTACGCCCGGAACTTCCTGCTTCCGAAGGACCTCGCGCTTCTCGCCACGGCGGGGAACACGAAGCTCCTCGATCAGGAGAAGCGCCGCTACGACGCCCGGATGGCGAAGGAGCAACAGCAGGCCGAGACCATCGCCAAGAGCATGGAAGGGCTCTCGATCGTCGTGAAGAAGAAGGCCGGCGAGCACGAGGCCCTCTTTGGCCAGGTGACCGCGGCCGAACTGGCCGAGGCCCTCAAGGCCAAGGGGGTCACGATCGACAAGCGCCGGATCGAGATCCAGGAGCCCATCAAGCGCCTCGGCAAGCACACGATCCACGTGAAGCTCCACCGCGACGTCACGGTCGAGCTCGGGATCGAAGTCCAGCCCGGCGGCAACTGATTCCACGGACCAGAATGGAACCGGCCGCCCCTTCCGCAAGGAAGAGGCGGCCGTTTTCTTTGGGACGGGAAATCAGGGCGACGGGACGAGACCCATCTGGCGCGCCAGAAGCGTCGCGATCTGAGCTCGGGTGAGCGGATCGTAGACGCACGCCGTCAGGCCGTTGCCGGGGGGGCCGCCACAGCCGACCGTCACGCGGTCCGCGAAGGCGACATTGAACTCGCGGCGGGGCCATCCCGCAACCTGCATCCCCGGGTCGGTCCAGCCGGCGCAGGCCGGGTACGGCTGACTGCAACCGGGATCCGTCTCGCCCAGGCCCGAGAGGAGGCCCGGCAGGATCGCGCCCTGCTTGAGTCTCTCCAAGAACGTCATCATCTCGGCCCTGTTCAGGACTCGATCGGGCAGGTAGCAGAGACCGTCACCGTCCAGGCAGGGAGCCCCGACCGTCACCCCCCAGGTCTTGATCCAGTGGATCGCGAGCCAGTTCGGGTGACTGCAGGGGACGTCCTTGAAGTCGGGTGCCGTGCACGTTGCAGGCTCGAGCGCCGTGCTTCTGGTTCGCCACCACTGGTAGGCGCCCGCGAGGTAGACGGCCATCTGCACGCGAGTCACCTCCGCGCTCGGCAGGAACTGCGGTCCACTCGTGCCCGGATCCGCATCCGCCTCCATGATCCCGGCGTCGACGACTCGCGAGGAAGATTCGAAGTAGTAGTCCGTCTCCACGACATCAGTGAAGGCACGCAAGGCGACCGCGCGGACGAGGCGGGCCGTTTCGAGACCGCCGGCTTCCACCCCGGCATCGTAGGTGTCCGCGGGCTCCGTGCCGGCGAACGAGAACGAGCCGCTGATCAGGGTCGAGGTGATCGCCGAGGAGGCAAACGTGGCCGCGCGGCCCGCCGCCCCCTCGAGGAACAGCGCGCTCGACTGTGTGAATCCGGCGCCTGAGCCGGAAACGCTCGCGGGAGACTGCCAGCGGTTGAGAAACACGGGCTGGAACGCCATCAGCGCCATGGAAGCTCCACCGGTCGTGAAGCTCCCGGTGTTCGACGCCGCGCCCCCCGCAGAGCCGCAAATCGGGTAGGCCACGACGCGCCAGTAGTACGTCGTACCCGGGTTGAGCTTCACCGAGAGGCTCGAGTCGTACGGATTGACGGTCCTGTACTTCTGCAGCGGCGGGTTCGTCGTCCCGAAGTCCACCTCGTAGTGGGCCGCGCCCGGCACGGGAAGCCACGTCAGGAGCTGGGTCGTCTGAACTCCCGTCGCGCCGTTCGTCGGAGAGACCAGCGTCGGAGCGGAACCTGTCCACGAGCACGTTCCTGTCTGGAACGTGCCGGTCGGCGAGGTGGGCGTTCCGCAAGCTCCCTGAACGACGATCTTCCAGGAGTAGCCCGTCGACGGGAACCAGACCGGCAGCCGGGCCTTTTTCTCGGAAGTCCTGACGTGGAGCTTCTGGGGGGGCGAAACCGTGTCGAAGTAGACGTCGTAGGGGCCCGTTCCCGAATGCGTCCAGCTCACGTGGGAACCCTGATAGCCGGTGGTCCCGTTCGGCGGCCACTCCAGGCTGGCCGCCGTGGACGGGGCGCCCACGGTGATCGTAGCTGTCCCCGTACCAGGGGCCGAGCAGCTTGCGTCGCTGACCGTCGTCACGCTGTACGCCGTCGTCGAGGCGGGGCTGACCGTGCGCGTCGCCGGGGAGGATGTGAGACCCGGCTGCGTGAATCCATCCGACCACGCCACGGTCCACGGAGCGTTTCCGGTCAGGGCGGCCTGGATCTGAGTCGAGCCGCCGGGACAGATTGTCGTCGACCCCGTCACCGTTGCCGTGGGCCGGGCCACGACTGTCACGGTGGCCGAGCCCGTCATGGAGGTCCCAGAGCAGGCAGCGTCCGAAACGGCCGTCACGGTGTACGTTGTCGTACTGGCCGGCGTCACGTTACGGGTCGCGGGCGACGTACTGACGTTCGGCTGGGTCACCCCGTCGGACCAGGTGACGCTCCAGGGGGCGGTCCCCGTCAGGGAGGCGGATATCGTGGCGGGCGTGCCCGAGCAGACCGTCTGGCTTCCCGAGACCTGGGCCGTGGGTTTCGAGGCGACCGTCACGGCCGCGGAGCCCGAGCTCGTTCCCGTGCAGGTCGCGTCCGTCACCGAGGTCACGGTGTAGGTGATCGAGGAGGCCGGGCTCACGGTCCGGGTCGCGGGCGACGAGGTGATGCCGTTTTGAGGCACGCCGTCCGACCACATGATGTTCCAGGGGGCCGTTCCCGTGAGGGCCGCCTGGATCTGTGTCGAGCCACCAGCACAGATTGTCGCCGAGCCCGTGACCGTCGCGGTCGCCGAGCAGCCGCCGCCGCACGGGCCGCCCAGGAAGAGGCACGCGACCCACTCGGGGTGGTCGATGAAGGGGTTCCGGTTTCCCTGGTACGAGGCGACGATGTCGTTCCTGCGGCGCTCGTAGTCATCCGGGGCGTCGGCGGCACTCCAGCTGATCAGGGTGCTCAGCTTTCCCATGTATGCCGGCGAGTTGTCGGAATCATTGAGGAGCGAGAGATTGTCGGTGAGGATCAGCTCGGGCTCGGAGACCAAGTAGACCGAGTGAGTGCCGCCGGCATAGCGGACATCCATGTAGAACTGCGCTCGCGCGATGTCGCCCTGGCGGTGGTTCCAGACCTCGAACTTGCCGGTCTTTCCGTCCGGGTCCTGTTTCCAGTTCGAGTCGCTCGGGTAGGGGCCGCTGACTCCTCCGTATCCCTCGTTCGGATCCGTCGCATAGCGCTGACAGCCCGCGTCACACGTGACGAACGGCTTGTTACCTCGGGCGGAGTTGTACGACACCTCTGTCAGGAACAGGTGATGACAGTCGGTGTACGGGATGGTGGTGTTGACCGAGAACCCGTAGCTGTTCGGCCAGGAGTGCTCCCGGTTGTAGGGGCCGGTCCCGCCCCCGAACTTCAAATAGCTCGCGTTCTTGTAAAGGTCCAGGACGTAGTTCGACAGGGTCGGATGCTGATCGGCGCTTTCGAGAATGTCCCACGTGTCGGTGGTCGACGACGTGTAGGGATACCGGATGTGGTCCCTGATCAGGGCGTGAAGCGTCGTCCTGAGTGTCGTCGCGTTCGCCGCGTTGACGCTCGCGTAATAGTCGGTCAGGGTCACCGTTGTTGGCCAGTTCGGTGTGTTCCGCGCCTCTCCCGGCACGAGGGTGCCCGTGAACCCGGGGAGTCCCTCGCCGTCGAAGTCGTTCCGCTTCCAATCCGAGGCCGAATCCGTGTCTTTGAAGTACGGGAACCGGGACGCACCGTACGGGATTGCGGCGTTCCCGTCGAAGCCCGGCCCGAGAACGGTCGTGCTGTACGTCCGTCCCGAGCTGCCATCCGTGAAGGCGACCGAGTCGGCGAGCGCGGACCAGGGTGTTGAATCCAGCGTCCCGTCATTGTTGCCATCGAGGTCATTCCCCACGCTTCCCGAGAATCCGGAAACGAGCAAGAGGGTGAAGACCGGCTGCTCGAGAGTCGTGGTCAGGTACCCGGTCGTCCAGAAGCCGCCTCCGTTCGTGGTACCGGGCTGGATGGCCCGCAGGATGACCCCGCCTCCGTCCAGCTCAAGGATCCGGTACGTGGAATAGGAAGCCGAGGGGTTCCCGAAGATCTCGATGTACTCGTGGTCGTCCGGGCCGGCGTGAGCCGCGACGACCTCCGAGATCTTCTGGGCCATGGCGGATCCTGCAGAAAGGGTGGCAACGAGGATGGCGCAGCAAGCCAGCCGAAAGCGGAGCGGGATGTGTCTCATGGAACTCCTTGGGGTGCGAGCGAGCACCAGGGCGCGGACGCGCGCCGATATTCTAGTCCTCTGGTCCGGGCGATTCCCGGGTCTCGGGCTAGCCGGTTTTCTTGGCGGGGGCGCCCGAGGCGGCGGCGGGCGTCGGAGCCGCCGCCGGGGCTCCCTGGGGAGCCGGGAGTTCGATCTCGGCACCCGCTGGTTCGCCCCTCTTGGGCGAGTAAACCGCTTTCTGCAGGTAGTGGGGGAGCGTGCTGACGGAGTGAGGGCGGTCGCCGCAGAAATCAGTCGGCTGCGTTCCGTTGACGAACGCCATCGTCACGACCTTCCCGCACGAGGCGGTGGCGCGGTAGCCGGTCCTGAGGTCGACCGGGACGAAGACGACGCCCTGCGGAACATCGAAGTCGTCAGACTCCTTGATGATGTTCGCATCCTTCATCTTCTTCATGATCCGGAGCCAGATCGGCAGGGCGGTCTCCCCGCCGGTTGACTTGGGCCCGAGGTTCTTCTTGGTGTCGTGTCCGACCCAGACCGCCATCGTGTATCGCGGAGAGGTGCCCACGAACCAGGCGTCGGTGAAGTCGTTCGTCGTCCCGGTCTTTCCGGCGAGGGCGAGCTTGAGCTTGGCGGCGGAAGCGGCCGTGCCGCGCTGCGTGACCCCGCGAAGCATGCTGAGCATGACGTAGGCCGTCGAGGCGTTCGTGGCCTCACGGGCTTCCGGCGGGTTCTCTTCCAGGAGGGCTCCCTCCGAGTCGAACACCCTGTCGATGAGACGCGGCGTGTAGTAAAGACCCTGATTCGCGAAGACCGAGTAGACGGCCGCCATCTCCATCGGCGTCACCTCGAAGGAGCCGAGCGCCAGGGACGGATAGGCCAGGAGGTTCTGCCGGATCCCGAGTCTTCTCGCGGTCTCGATGACGCGTCGCGTCCCGACCAGAAGGTCGACTCTGACCGCCGGGACATTGACCGAGTGTTCCAGCGCATCCTGGTAGGTGAGGATGCCGCTGAACTTCCGGCTGTAGTTCTGGGGCTGCCACGGCGGCTTGGTCGGATCGATGCGGATCGAAATGGGAGCGTCGAGGACGGTGTCCGCGGGGGTGAATCCCTCTTCCAGAGCCGTCAGGTACACGATGGGCTTGAAGGCAGAGCCGACCTGACGAAGGGCCTGGACCGCGCGGTCGAACTTCGACTTTCCGAAGTCGTAGCCACCGGTGAGGGCGCGCACGGCGCCGGAGCCGTTCTCGATGATGATGACGGCCCCCTCGACCTCGGGTTCTTGCGAGATGATCAGCTCCTGCTTTCCGTCATCGGATGTGATCGTCTCGACGAGGACGAGGTCTCCGCGAGTGAGCGCCTTTGAAACCGATTCCGTCCTCAGCCACCGGGTGCCGGACAGAGGGACGGTGACCTTCCTGTTGGCCACCCGGAGCTCGACGCCGCTCTTCGTGACGGCCTGAACCACGGCAGGGATCTCCGGCGGCAGCGGGTCCTTCTCCGGGATCTCCGTCCAGTCGGGGTCCCGGTAGCGATCCGGGTCGATTCCCTCCGCGACCAGGTTGCGGGGCTTTCTGAAGGCGCCGATGCGCCGTTCGTGCCGTCTCAGGCCCCACCGGAGGGCCTCCTCGGCCCAGAGCTGGATCTTCGGGTCGAGGGTGGAATCGACGCGAAGGCCATGGCGGTAGAGGCCCTTTTCTCCGTAGGCCTTCTCCAGATACTGGCGGATCTCCTCGCAGAAGTAGGGGCCCACGTTCGATTCGCGAGCGGCCCTGTGAAGGGTGATCGGCTGTTCGGCAGCCGCTCGCCTCTCTTCTTCCGAGATCAACTTCTCCTCGGCCATCCGGCGGAGGACGAAATTCCGCCGGGAGCGGGCGAGTTCGGGATTCCGGATGGGCGAGTACGCCTCCGGCCTCTGGATGAGACCTGCGAGCAGCGCAGCTTCCGGCAAGGTCAACTCCAGGGCCGGGTGCCCGAAGAGAGACCTCGAGGCCGCCTCGACGCCGTAGTTCCCGTGCCCGAAGTAGACCTCGTTGAGGTACATGGTCAGGATCTGGTCCTTCGAGTACTGCTTTTCGATCTCGATCGTCAGGAAGACCTCGTTGATCTTTCGCGCGAAGGACTTCTCGGGGGAGAGAAAGACCGAGCGGGCGAGCTGCTGAGTGACGGTGGAGGCGCCCTGGGCGAGGCTTCTCGAGGCCAGATCGCGCAGTGCGGCGCCCCCGATCCGGATCACGTCGATGCCGCCGTGCTCGTAAAAGCGGGCGTCCTCGGCCGCCAGGACCGCCTTGACCATGATGCCGGGGATCTGGTGCCGCTCGAGGAGGAACCGGCGCTCGATGGCGAACCGCGCGATGATCGATCCGTCCGTTCCGCGGATCTCCGTGACGATGTCGGGACGGTAGGTCGCGAGCTCGGAGACCTTGGGAACGTTGATCGATCGCGAGAGGGCGTATCCCGTGCCGATTCCGAGCCCCGTCATCAGGAGAACGGGAAGCAGGAGCACACCGATCGCACCCAGCCTTCGTCCGGTCACGGCGGGATTCTCGCACGGCACTTCGCATTGCCCGCCCGCCCGTCCTTCGTTATCGTGGCGTCCTTCCTCTCACGAGGTCTCCCGAGGAGGAACCCATGGCCGAAAACGCAGACAAACCGTCCCTTCCCCCAGGTGTGGAGTTCCCGCTCTCCCACGAAGACGAGAAGAAGGGCGGATGCCTGAAGTGGAGCCTCATCGGCTGCGCTCTCGTCTCGGTCCTCTTGATCATCGGTCTCGTCTGGATGACGATGAAGGCCAAGAACATCATCGGGTGGGCACTCGACCAGCTCGAGTCTCAGGTCGTCTCGGCGGCGGAATCCTCCGTCACCGACTACCAGAAGGAGGCCTTCAAGAAGGCGATGGCGGGCTTCAGCCAGAAGGCCAGAGAAGGAAAAGCCGACGCCGCGGAGATCCAGAGGTTCCAGAAGCTCTGCCTGGACGCCGTCAGGGACGGCAAGGTGACGCCCCAGGAGATCTCGCACCTGACCACGGCCGCGAATTCCGCGGGCGCGAAGAAGTGACATGCCAGATTTCAAGGTCGTCTCACCCTTCTCGCCCCAAGGAGATCAGCCGCAAGCCATCCAAGCCCTGGCGGATGGACTCAAGGCAGGCAAGGACCACCAAGTCCTTCTCGGTGTCACCGGTTCGGGAAAGACCTTCACCATGGCCAAGGTCGTCGAGGCCGTGAACCGCCCCGTCTTGGTCCTCTCTCACAACAAGACCCTCGCCGCGCAGCTCTACCAGGAGTTCCGCCGGTTCTTTCCGCACAACCGGGTCGAGTACTTCGTCTCTTACTACGACTACTACCAGCCGGAGGCCTACGTCCCGCAGTCGGACACCTACATCGAGAAGGAAACCCAGATCAACGAGGAGATCGACAAGCTGCGGATCTCCGCCACGGCCGCGCTCTTCGAGCGCCGCGATGTCCTCATCGTCGCCTCAGTCTCGTGCATCTACGGCCTGGGCTCTCCCGAGTCGTTCGGCAAGATGGCCATCGAGTTCCTCTCCGGCGCCAAGTTCGGGCTGACCTGGTATCTGAAGAGACTCGTGGAGGCGCAGTACGAGCGGACGAACCTCGATCTGGAGAGAGGGAAGTTCCGCCTGAGGGGAGATGTTCTGGAGATCGTCCCGTCCTACGAGGACAGCGGGCTGCGCGTGGAGTTCTTCGGAGACGAGATCGACAGGATCAGCCGGTTCGAGGTCATCACCGGGCGCACCATCGGAGAGCTCGAGCGCTTCGATCTCTACCCGAAGTCGCACTACGTGACCCCGGAGGAGACCCGGAAGTTCGCCATCTCGTCGATCGAGGCCGAGCTCGTCGTCAGACTCGAGGAGCTGACCGCCCAGAAGAAACTCCTGGAGGCGCAGAGGCTCGAACAGCGGACGCGATTCGACCTGGAGATGATGAGGGAGATCGGCTACTGCTCGGGAATCGAGAACTACTCGAGACACCTGTCGGGCCGAAAGCCCGGCGAGCCTCCCCCGACCCTTCTCGACTACTTTCCGGCGGACTACATCACCATCATTGACGAGAGCCACCAGACCCTCCCACAAGTCCGGGGAATGTACGCGGGCGACCGCTCGCGAAAGGAGACTCTCGTCGAGTACGGATTCAGGCTCCCCTCGGCGCTGGATAACCGTCCCCTGAAGTTCGACGAATGGCTCGAGAGAGTCGGACAGCGAGTCTACGTGTCGGCCACGCCCGGTCCCTACGAGCTGCAGATGACCTCGGGGGAGATCGTCGAGCAGGTCATCCGTCCCACGGGTCTCATCGACCCCCCGATGGTCATCCGGCCCGTGAAGGGACAGGTGGATGATCTCTATGCGCGGATCCGGGAACGCTCCGGAAGGGGCGAGCGGGTCCTGGTGACGACCCTGACCAAGCGGATGGCGGAGGACCTGAGCAACTACCTGCAGGACCTCGGGGTGCGCGTCCGGTATCTCCATTCCGACATCGAGACCCTCGAACGAGTCCAGATCATCGGCGATCTCAGGCGCGGAGTCTTCGATGTCCTCGTCGGAATCAACCTCTTGCGGGAGGGGCTGGACATTCCCGAGGTCTCGCTCGTGGCGATCCTCGATGCGGACAAGGAAGGCTTTCTCCGCTCCGAGACATCCCTCATCCAGACGGCGGGCCGGGCAGCACGGAATCTGGGCGGCGAGGTCATCCTGTACGCCGACGCCCTCACGGATTCCATGAAGCGGGCGATGGAGGAGACCTCCCGCCGCCGGACGATCCAGCAGGAGTTCAATGCTCTCCACGGGATCGTGCCGGAGTCCATCGTGAAGGACCTCGATTCCCCGCTCGTGAAGATGTCAGAGCTCGACTACATGGAGCCCACTTCTCCGAGGATGAGGAAAGCGGTCCCGGATGTGCAGAGCCTCGCCGAGGAGATCGCCGCGATGGAAAAACAGATGAAAGAGGCGGCAAAGGAGCTCGAGTTCGAGCGCGCGGCTCAACTCCGGGATCAGATCCGGGACCTGCGCTCCCTGCAGGTGTTCCGCTGAGGCTTTCCGGCCCCTGCTCCGGTTTCTCCGGCTAGGCCCCCTTGCTTCCCCGCAGTCTCTCGAGAGCAATCAGCCTCTGGATGGCGTCGAGGGTCAGCTCGTCTTTCCCGAGCTCCCTCAAGCGCGACCACTCCCGGCGCAGCTCGAGGGCCAGCGGGAGGGCGAGTGTCCGGAGCCACCCCTCGATCCGCAGGTCGACGAACTCCCGCTTCTCCTCGAGCGTCAACTCGCGCGCGAGAAGGAGGCGAGAGGCGTCCTCGGCGTCGACGAGGGTCTGCAGGAAAGGCCAGCGGTCGCCCGGCTTCTCGGCGCACAGAGCCGCGAACGAGACGCTCGACGTCTCGCGGATGAGTTCTTCCTCTCGAGTCGTCTGACTCTCGTGTTCCTTCGTTTCGTCCCAGCTCTCCGAGTCTTCCGCCAGGTACCGGAGGTACTCCATCGCAAAGAGGCACGTCGGAGATACGAGCTCCTCTCGAATCCGGGCGTCGATCCACAGGGCCGCGGCGGCCCTCTGGCACCTCCGTGAGGCAGTTTCGGCGAGTTTCCGTCCGAAGACGAGTCCGGCGGCCTCCTTGACGAAGAGGGGAAGCTCGCTCGCGACGATCTCGCGGTAGCCGGGGACGTGCCTGTCGAGGAGGACGGCCGCCCGCCGGTCCAGGACTCCGAGGTCGCTCGTGACGGCGGGTAGGCCCAGCGTCGTGCAGGCGAGGTTGAAAACGATGGCTCTCGGGAGTGTCACGCCCTCGGGCCAGGCATCGCGCAGGTCGCGGTTGTCGGGAAGCGTCTTGCCGCCGCCCCACTCCTCGGGGTATGCGGGGATCGACCGTCCATAGTTGGCGGATCCCGTCGCCCGGATCCTCACGCGCGTCTGGGGGACCAGGCTTCCGAAGGGCGCGATCAGCGGGGCGATCTTCAGGAGCATCTCGGTGTGGGCCTTCACGCCCGCTTCCAGGAGCCTCGCGAGGGCTTCTGCATCGGGGGGTGGAACGGTCGGGCCGTGTTCTCCCAGGCCCGCGCGCCTGGCGGTTTCGGCCCGGAAGGCCGCCGCGAGGCGCAGGGTCTCCTCGGGGGAGTCGGCACGGATGCCCTGTACCGTGACGCCGTCCGCTCTGGCGAACTGGGAAACGACGCCCGGGTGCGCCGGATCGAAGCCGCCGCGGAACCCGGCCCGGCCGGCTCCGATCAGAAAGGTGACCTTCGGCGGCGGCTCGGAGACTCGCGCGGCCCGAATTGCCAGCCGCCGTTCGGCTTCTTCCCGGCCTGCCAGGGCGAGCGTGCAGGCGACATCGGTCGCGATCTTGCCGCTCTGCTCAGCGGTGTCGGACATCGCGACGAAGACGCGGATCACGGCCTCGGTTCCCGAAAACGCTGTCCGAAAGATGCCGGGACCGGGCAGGTCTTCCACTCCCACCCCTCGTTCGAGAGCCACGTAGAAGGCCTCCAGGAGGTCGGGGAGGTGCGAGAGCGCTCCGACGTTCTCGCACAGAGGGACGAGACGGACTCGAGAGGCCTTTGCAAGGAGCTCCTGGCGCCTCGCCTTCGGAATTCGCTTGGCCAGGAACGCATCGACGCGATCGGGCGGGCCCTCGAGGAGGTTCTTGACGGCCGCGAGGTAGAGCGTGCCGATCTTCACGACGGCGCCGATCTCGGCCGAGGAGTTCACCTGGGGCACGCTAATCTCATAGATCGCGTTCTGCTTCGGTGCAATCCCGGCCTTCTCGCAGGCGAGGTGGAAGAGCAGATTCGCGCGGGCGACCGAGGCCAGGATCTTCGAGACCTTCTCTTCGTCTTGCTCGATGAAGGGATTCGGAACCCGGAAGAGAAGGTGCCTGTCCTCGCCAGGGACGATCCCGTGACGCATCAGCGCCAGGACGACTCTCTCCGGCACATCCAGCCAGTCCGGGCTGATCTGCCGCCCCTCCAGGTCGAGCAGGACCTCGCTGCACGGCCCCAGGAGGTCCGCGATCGACTCCAGGAACTCATCTCGCGCCTCCATGAGCGGGTGCCATTCGAGGTGAGTGAGAGCAAGGCGGGAACGGTCCAAGGCTCCCTCGGGCGCGGCGGCCAGCGCCCGGGCCAGCTGTTCGGCCCGGTGGGCGGTCGAGTCGGGATGCTTGGTGGCCGTGAGTCTCAGAGATTCGTGTCTGGGGTTCTCGAGAAACCGCTTTCTCTTGGCTGTGAAGGACTTTCGGTCGAGTCCGTCCAGCGCCTCGTATCCCGTGGCCGTGCAGACGCTCTCCCAGACGGCATCCTCATCGGACTGGGCCGTCGAAGGGACGGGCGCTTTCGCGCTTGCACCGAGTCGCTGCTGGCGCTCGATGCACGTCCGGACCCTGTCCATGAAGACAGCCAACTCCTTGACGTCCTTCGACCCGTAGGAGAGGCGCTGCCACGTGCCGTACTGGGCGGCGTTGCCCGGCCCGCCCGCGAAGGCCACGAACGGGATCCCGCCGACGCCGCCCGACAGCAGGAGCTCGAAGGCATCCACCGAGTCCTTGACGACGGCACGCTCGTGTAT
The DNA here is from genome assembly GCA_022071945.1 of Thermoanaerobaculia bacterium. Classification (GTDB taxonomy): domain Bacteria; phylum Acidobacteriota; class Thermoanaerobaculia; order UBA5066; family UBA5066; genus JAJVIN01. The sequence continues at coordinate 31,581 of JAJVIN010000039.1, forward strand.
TCCGTTGCGAAGGCGGTCGAACGGTTCCCCGACGAGACCGGGGAAGGCGAGCGGGGAGTAGAAGGTCCCGCCGAAATCCGTCCGCTCGACGCCGAGATGCCGAATCTCATCGGCGGCCCGCAGCATGAAATCGCGGCGCTCGCGCATGTACGGGGACGGCCTCCGGAGACCGGCGAGCGGACTCTGCAGCGCGGCCAGAGCCCAGTCCTGAGCGAGCGTCGAGGGTGTGGCGACAAGCCAGGCCGAGAGGTTCGCCAGGATCTCGCGGGCCCGCACGCCGTTCGTCTTGATCTGATCCGAGATGACGAGCCAGCAGGCGCGAGCCCCGGTCGAGGCCCCGAACATGTCCATTTTCGAGAGGCCCGAGAGCGACACGACCCAGTCGCGCCATTCCGGGCGCGCGAAGGCCGGATTGACGAACCACCCGGCGTAGTCGAGCCGCTGGTAGACGGAGTCGTAAAGAACGTACGCCCGGTGCCGGACCGCCACGGCGACGAGCTCTTCGACGAGGGCCCGCGGGTACACGCGTCCCGTGGGGTTGTGCGGGTTGTTGAGGATGACGGACGAAACGCCCCCCCTGGCGAGGAGCTTCTCCAGGGCCGCCGGGTCGGGGAGGAAGTCCGGTGCCGAGGTCGGCAGCTCGATGATGTGCTTGCCGGCGCGCTCGATGAACCAGTCGTATTCCCAGCTCGGCCTCGGAACGACCACTCCCGAGCCGTCCTGGCCGAGGACCTCGAGGACAAAAGCCAGTCCCGCACGGGTTCCCGGCGTGAAGAGCACCTCATCCGGAAGGAACCGGACCTCCGAATCCGGATAGTCGAGGAGACCGTCCCTGTTGAAGAACTCCGCGACCTCGCTCCTGACGTCCATCCGGCCGACAGCCGGGCCGTAGCTGTGAACGGTGTTCCTCGTGATGCGCTGGGCGGCCCTGACGACCTCGGGGTGCGGGGCGAAGTCGGCGTTCTTGTAGTCGCCCTGCGTCAGGTCGAGGGCTCCCTCCTGCTGGACGCGTCTCGCAAAGAAGCGGACGAAGGGCTCTGGTGTGGAGAGGGCAGAGGCAGAGAGACCAGCAACAGAAGGCGAGCGGCGCGGCGTTTTCAGAGGTCGAGGACCGGTCATCAAGCCGGCGATTCTCGCACGCCGGCAAGAGAACGAAAGGACCACTTTCCGAGAAGGGCGAGCTGCTTCTCCCGCCGCCCCGCGGGAGGAGGCGGCGAGCCTCCTCCCTTCGCGGAATTCAGATCAGTCCGGAATCATGACGACGAGGTACTTGCTGCCCTGCCAGAACTTCGCCGTGTCGGTCACTTTCAAGACCGTGCCTCCCTCGGGCGTGGGTACGAGCTCGTAGCTGTCCCTGGGGTGGTCCGAGAGCACCTTGAGCTTCTTGATCGCAGTGCCGATGGAGAACTCGGTCTCGGTCCGGATGTCGATCTCCCTAAAGAGTTCCGGATCGAACTTCCCGGTGCGGAGCCAGCTCCCTCCCAGACCGAGGACGTCGCCCTTCTTCTCGATCAGGCCCTTCTCACGCAGCGTGGCCTTCTTGGCGACCGTGACGTAGGCCTTGTTGATTTCCTTGGTCTGCGTGTCGATGACGCCTTCTTTTTCCTTGATGACGCCCGCTTGCTCCTCGACGGTCTGGGTCAGATTCAAGACCTTCACCTCGAGTTCGGCGATGAGCTTGCTCTTTTCCTCGAGCGAAGCGCGAAGGACCTCGGTCAGACGCTCCATCGAGGTCACCTTGCCTTCGAGCTCGAGGTTCTTCTTGCCGGCTTCCTCGGCCTTGGCGATCGCCGCCTTGCGCTCCTTCTCGAGCTTGGCGAGCTTCTCGAGGTTGGACTTCACCGCCGCGCGAATCGTCGCGATCTCGGCCTTCAGCTGATCACGGCGGCTGCTCTGCGGCTGACCCTCTTGCATGATCTCGAGCGAGCTCTTGATGATCGCGAGTTCCTTGCCCCTGAGGTCCTCGAGGCTCTTCTGGACGTCGTCCAGGGTCGCCTGCATCTCGGCGGTCTCGATACCAGCCGTGGCGACCTGGGTCTCGAGCTGCTTCTTTTCCTCGGTCAGCTTGGCCTTTTCGGTCTTCAGCTGCTCGGCCTCTTTCTTGTAGCAAGCGGGCGCGGCGATGATGACGAAGAGGGCCAGAAAGGCCGCTGAGAAACGGAACCGGCTGCTTCCGATCCGGGTTTGCGTGTCGTGTGCGTTCATGAAACGGAATCGTAGAAGGCAAGACGGCCAAAGGACAAGCGAAACCCGTCAGGAGGGCTCTTCCGGGGTGTTGCCGAGCCGCCGTTTTGGCCAGATCGTCAGGATGGTCCCCGCCCCGATGAAGAGCCCGCCGATCAGGGTCGCGGGACCGGGTTTCTCTCCGAGCACGATGCGGGCGAGGGCCGTCGCGAAGAGGGGCTGGATGAAGACGAAGAACGCCGTGGTGGAGGCGCTCGTGTGGGTGAGGGCCCACGCGTTGAGCGCGTAAGTCGCCGCCGTGGCCAGGACCACGATCCCCGCGACCGCCCACCAGGCTTTGGCCGAGACCGACAGGAAATCGAGCTTTGCGAGGGAAGGCAGTGCGACGATGAGGATCGGAAAGGTGCCGTAGCGGAACACCCGGGCGATGAAGTCGAGCGCGGGACGGCGGGCGAGAACACGGCGCGACGCCACGAGGTAGGCCGAGTAGAAGACGGTGTTCAGTGTCAGAAACAGATCACCCAGAAGGCCCCTCAATCCAAACCGAAGACTGCCAAGATCGAGGAGCGTGACGACACCCGCCGCCGCGAGCGGGATTCCGAGGACCTTCCGAAGGCGAAAAGGCTCGGCTCCCGTCATCAGGGCAATGGCCAAGGTGAAAACGGGAATCGTCATGACGAGGACGGTCGCGTTCGTGGCCGTCGAAAGCGACAGGCCAACGATGAAAAGGATCTGGTTCGCGACAATGCCCATGAGAGAGAGGACGATCAGGACTCGGCGCTCCTTCGGATCGGGAGCGGGAGTCTCGGGGAGAACGAGCCTTGCCACGATCGAGAGCAAGAGGCTTCCGAAGACCGCGCGGAAGCTCGCCAGGACGAGCGGGGGCATCTCGGCCAGTGCTACTTTCCCCAGGACCGGAAAGAGGCTGAAGAGGATCTGAACGACGAAGAGCGCGGCAATCGCCCCGCGCTCGTGCTTCCTTTCCGGAATCAGGGGGCCGGCCTCGGCCGGGGGAGCGTCCGGACCTGCGTCGAAACGGGAGCTGGCTCCGCCACAACCTCGACTTCAGTTCCTTCGGCAGCCGCTTCCCGCTTGACGTACCCGAGAGCGGCGCGAAGGGAGCCGTCGATGGAAAGGGCCGCGCTGGTCACCTTTCCCACGGGTTCCCCGGCGCGAGTGATGGCCGCCCCCGGCAACGGGGCGCAGGTGGCGGGAAGCAGGAACTGCACGAGATGACGGTTCACGTGGCCGTAGGCCTTGAGCCGGGCAACGGTCTCCTGCCCGATGTAGCAACCCTTGCTGTACGAGACCGCCGTCCTGTTCAGGCCGGCCTCGTCGGGCAGGACGGTCTCGTCGAGATCGAATCCCCAGCGAGGGATCCCCGCGTGGATGCGAGCCGCCTCCAGGGAAGCCTCTGGCAGCTCGGCACAACCTGCGGAAAGCAGCTTCTTCCGGACCGCGCCGGCGTCCGCGGCAGGCACCCGGAGATCGAATCCGGGTTCGATTCCCCTGTCCAGGCGCACGAGAGTCGCACGAGCCTCTCCGAGGTCCACCGCCATGTGCTGGTAGGGCATCGCGGGAAGGTCCGCCAACCCAAGAAGACCGAGGATCCGCTCAGTCTCGGGCCCGGCGAGATGGAAGACCTCCTCGGTGCCCGTCTCGTCCCGGATCTCGACCGGGGAGAAGGGGCCGTACTTACCGAGAAGCTCGGCAAGCCGGGGACGGAGCGACGGCTCGGCATCCAGTTCGAGCCAGCCAGGCAGGGCGAGGACCACGAGGTCCGCGAGCATCTTGCCCTTCGGGGTCAGCCATGCCGCGTGACAGCCGGCGCCGGGCGAGAGCTTCTTGACGTCGTTCGTGACCAGTCCGTTGAGGAACGCCGCGCGCTCGGCGCCCGCAATCCTGAAGAGAGCCCTGTTTCTCAGAATCCAGAAGCCAGCGCCGACGGCCAGCGGGGAGACGGTGAGGGGGGGAGACGTCATGGACGTGATCACTCTCGTACGTTTAGAATTCGCTGTCGCAGCGCATTCCGCTGAAATGGAAAGTAGAGATTTCGGATGACATCACCAACATTCCGGCGCCGCCGGGGCACGGGACGTTCCCGGGCCACCGCGGCGGCTGAAAGCCCCCAAGAATACGCCGCCGTGCCCGAGCCCGAGCCCCCGGTGACCCTCTTGCCGCCCCAGTTCTCCCTGGAAGGGATGGTGACCTCGCCTCCCGCCTCGAACATGTCCCAGGAAGAGCAGCGGCTCGCGCTCTTCATCGACATCGAGAATGTCGTCATCGGGTTGCGGGAGTCCGGCCACGCCAAGTTCGACGTCAAGCTACTGATTTCGCGGCTCCTGGAAAAGGGAAAGATCGTGATCAAGCGCGCCTACGCGGACTGGACGCGCTACGCCGAGTACAAGCGATCCTTTCACGAGGCCGCCTTCGAGCTCATCGAGATCCCCCGGACGAACCTGGCCGGCAAGAACTCCGCCGACATCCGGATGGTCGTGGACGCGATGGACCTCGCCTCGAACAAGGAGCACGTCAACGTCTTCGTGATCGGCTCGGGCGATTCCGACTTTTCTCCGCTCGTGTCGAAGCTGAAGGAGAACAACAAGACAGTCCTCGGTTTCGGCGTCAAGGGATCGACGTCGGAGCTCCTGATCGAGAACTGCGACGAGTTCATCTACTACGAAGACCTGGTTCGTGAGCGGACCCGGGTGCCCGTCGTCGCCGGCATCCCGGAGAAGACGGCCGAGGCGTTCTCGCTGCTCGTCGAGTCGATCATGGCTCTCAAGCGCGAGAACAAGGAGATCCTCTGGGGCTCGATGGTCAAGCAGACCATGCAGAGAAAGAACCCGAGCTTCAACGAGTCCTACTACGGATTCCGGACCTTTTCCGAGCTTCTCGAGGCGGCCGAACGGTTCAAGCTCATCGCCCTCAGGCGGGATTCCAAGAGCGGCTCTTACGTCGTGGCCGGGTTCGGAGCCGGAGGGGGCGGTTGACCCTTCGGAGAGGACCCGCCCCTTGGAATGTGGAAAATAGAGAGATCCTGGCGGATCACAGGGTCTTCCGGGTGCGCAAGGACGTTTGCCGTTCACCGAAGACCTCGCGGCTGCACGAGTTCTTCGTCCTCGAGGGCTCGGACTGGATCAACGTCGTGGCCACGACCGTGGATGACCAGATCGTCCTGATTCGCCAGTTCCGGCACGGCGCCGGCGAGGTCACGCTCGAGATCCCGGGCGGCTCGGTCGATCCGTCGGATTCCTCTCCTCTCGAAGCTGCGCGGCGCGAGCTTCTCGAGGAAACGGGATTTGCGTCCGATCACTGGGTGGAGATCGGAAGGGTCAACCCGAATCCGGCGATCCAGGCCAACACGTGCCACACGTTCCTGGCGAGAAACGCCGTGAAGGTCGCCGAGCCCGCCCTCGACGGGACCGAGGACATAGAAGTCGAGCTGTTCCAGGTCTCGGAGCTCGATTCCCTTGTCCAAGAAGGTCACATCACGCACGCTCTCGTCCTCGCGGCCCTGCATTTCTTCCGCGTCGGCCCGAGCGGAGCCTCGCGAGCGTGATCCCCTCGACGAGCCGGGTTCACCCCCTCCTTCTGGATGGCCCGGCCGGGGCTCTGGAGTCGACGCTGCGAGAGCCGGACCGGGTCCTCGGCGCCGCCGTCGTCGCGCATCCGCACCCGCTCTTCGGAGGCACGATGCACACGAAGGTCGTGAGCCGCGCGTCTCGCCTCCTGGCGGACCGTTTGAAACTCCTCACGCTCCGATTCAACTTCAGGGGAGTGGGAGCCTCGGCAGGGGTGCACGACAACGGACGGGGCGAGGTGGATGACCTCGTGGCGGCGGCTCGCTTCGTGCGGGGGAGGAACCCCGAGGGACCCTTCGTTCTCGGCGGATTCTCCTTCGGCTCGATGTGCGCGGTCGGGGCGGCTCCTATGGTGATGCCCGATGTGCTTTTCCTACTGGGGCTCCCTCTCCGTCGCTACCAGGTTCTCGGGCTGGCGGAACTCCCGGATGTTCCCGTGGTCCTGATTCAGGGGGAGAAAGACGAGTTCGGGGGGGCGGAAGACGTCGGCCCGCTCGCGGAGCGGTGGGACTGGATCTTAAGGATCGTGCCCGGGGCGGATCACTTCTTCACCGGCGACCTCGACCGTTTCGAAAGCGCCGCCCTTTCCGGACTGAACGAAGCGATCGGGCGGCTCGGGTGAAGCCACCCTCCGCGCGATTCGCCCTGGTCGCTCTCTTCTTTGCGGGAGCCCTGGCCGTTTCGTACATCATCATCTTCGCCTTCTATGTGGCCGGTCTCTTCGGCGACGGCTCCTCCGTCTCCGTCGAGACCTGGGAGCGGACTCTGAAGGCGACCGTCCTCCTCGGGACGCCCCTGGCTGCCTTCCTCGTTCTCGGCGTCCTCGCGTGGGCTGACCGATGGATCGGCGGCCTCATGCCGTGGGGTGCCGGGGCGATCGCCATCCTGATCCTGGCCAGAAGAGACGCGGGGATCTTCGGCTGGTTCGATCTCTTCTGGATCGTGCCGCTCCTGTTCGGTGCCTGGTACTTCGGGCACAGAGCCGAGCCACCGCCCGAGTGAGGTTTTGCCCCGGTCAGTGCTTCGCGGAGATCAGGGCGAAGACCGGGGACTTGCCCAAGGGGGAGGCCGGGGCCCAGTCGAGCCTCAGCGTGTCGCCCGTCATCAAGATGTTCTCGCCCTTGAAGTCTGTTGCGGCCACCTTGAGTGAAGTGGAGAGGACGTTCCCCGTCGCGCCCCGGATCTCCAGGCTGTACGTCCGGACCCGGGGGGACTGGGAGATCAAGTCCTTGCCGCCGCGAGAGAGGACCTTGATGGATGAGACCTTCAGGTCCTTGGCCTTGGGTTTTGTGATCGGCCGGTCGAACGAGAACATGAAGATGTAAGCGTCGGCGGAGACCGAGACCGTCGCGGATTCGAGGATGGCCCCTTCGGCCACGAGACGCTCCTGATCGATTTCCGGAACCGAGGTCACCTCGGAAACGACGGGAAGCGCGGGCGAGACCGTGTCCGGGTTTTCCATCGCGGGGAGCGCGATGGTCGGGAGGGGAGCGGATTCCGAGACCGGAGTAGAAACCGCTGGCCCTTTGTCCGCGGCCTTTTCGGAAGAGCGGAGGAGAAAGAAGCCCGCGATGACCACGATGACGGCACCCGCCGCGATCCAGATCCACTTGCTCATCAGAGTTGAGCTGGGCGGAATCGGACTCGCGACGGGCCGGGCGGCCGGCGCGGGTGCCGCCTGGGCTTTCGATGTCTGTACGGACGGGGGGGATCCCGGCCGCCTGATGCTCGGGATCTCGTCCGTCTTGTCGTCGAGCTTCTGTTCCTCGTCGAAGACGGAGACCTTGTCGGTGTCCGAAACGGCGACCTTGAATCGCTGGACACGGGATTCCGATGGCGTGACGGGAACGGGCACTTCGCCCGAATCTGGTTCCGCGCTTGCCGGAGCGCCAGCCGGAGCCGGTGGCGAGGCGGACTCCTCGTCGAGGTGCTCTGTGCTGGGCCGCTTTTTCCTTTTTTTCTTGGACCGGCGTGGCGGGGGGGCGACTCCGGTCTCCAGGCTCGAGAGGTCGACGGGCACGGACCCGCTGGCGGGGGCCTCCATGTCTTGCAGGTCGAGAGGAGGGACTCCGGGCAGGACCGATTCCGATGTCTCGGGATCGAGAGCTCTTTCGAGGACTTGGACGAACTCGTGGCAGCTGAGGAAGCGGCCCTCCGCCTTCTTCGCGAGCACCTTGGCGAAGACCCGGTCCACGGCCACCGGCAGGTCGGGACGAAAAGTCCGGGCTGCGGGAAGGGCCTCGTTGAGGATCTTGTGTATGACGATGGGGCTGGCCGGGTTGTCGAACGGGAGCCGGCCCGAGAGCATGCGAAAGGCCATGATCCCGAGCGAGTACTGGTCGGCGGCCGGGCCCACGACTCCTCCGGACGCCTGTTCGGGCGACATGAAGGCTGGCGTCCCCACGAGGACGCCCGTCAGGGTGAGTCCCGGACCCTCCTTGATGCTCTTGGCGAGCCCGAAGTCCGTCAAGTAGAGACGGCCCTTCTTGTCAAAGAGCGCGTTAGCCGGCTTGATGTCGCGGTGGACGATTGCCTGGGAATGGGCGTAATCGAGCGCCGCGGCGATCTGCGAGAGCCAGGAGATCATGTCCTGGGTGGTGTTCGGCTGAGACAGCCGCTCGGCGAGTGTCCCGCCCGAGAGGAGCGGGTAGACGAGATACGGCCTTCCCTCGAAGGTGCCGACGTCGAAGATCTGCGGGATGTTCGGGTGCTCGAGGCCGGCCGCCAGGCGAGCCTCGCGCAGGAACCTGGCCACGAACTCCGGTTCGGAGAGGAGCTTCGGGTGGACGATCTTGAGGGCGACCGGGCGGTCGAGCATCTCGTCCGTGACGTGCCAGACTTCCGCCATTCCGCCGGCGCCGAGCAGGCCTTCCAGGAGGTAGCGGCCGATCCTGGTACCTGCCTCCAGCGAGGGATCCATCGACGGGATTATGAGGCCGAATCGGCCCGGAAGGGACGATGGCTGAACGGGCGTGATCGGCAAGCCTCGGAGAGAATGGGGGTCGAGGACTTCGATGCTGACCCTCACCGAGAAGAAGTGTTCGATTCTGATCGTCCGATTCGCCGCGGCGAAGGCCCTTGGCCAGCGGGTTGCCGCCCCCGCTCCGGAACCGGAGGGCGCTCTTCTTGCGCCCGGGGCGTCGTTCGTGACCTGGAAGCGTGAGGGGCGGCTTCGAGGCTGCATCGGGAGCCTCGAGGCGTTTCGGCCCCTCGCCGACGACCTTCGCGAAAACGCCGTCGCGGCCCTTCTGAGAGATCCGAGATTCCCGCCCGCGACCGCCAGGGACTTCCCCCGCTACCGGGCCGAGATCTCGGTTCTCGGGCCGCATCAGCCGGTCGCGCACGCCTCCGAGATCGAGATCGGGCGGCACGGAATCTACGTCGTCAAGGGCTCCCGGAGCGGCCTCCTGCTTCCCCAGGTGGCGACCGAGTGGAACTTCACCGCGGAAGCCTTCATCGAGCAGACGTGCCTGAAAGCCGGGCTGCCCCAGGACGCCTGCAGAAAAGAGAAGGACCCGGCCGCGCTTTTCAAGTTCGCGGCCGAAGTCTTCTCGGAAGAAGTCCTCGAAGCCTAGTCAGTCCAGCGTTTCTCGAGAGAGCTCGTAGAGAACGATCGACGCGGCGACAGCTGCGTTGAGAGATTCCGTGCCTCCGGGCATCGGGATCCTCACGAACGCGTGGAGGCAATCCTCCGTGTCGGGAGAGAGTCCGTGACCTTCCGATCCGACGAAGAGGATGGCTGAATCGTGGATGCGGTGGCCGGAAGGGGGCTCTCCCTGATGCGCCGAAAGTCCCAGCAGGGTCCTGCCGTTCTCCCCGGCGAGCGTTGCCACGTCCGAGCTCGCGTCCAGACGGAAGAACAGGAGGTGAAACACCGCCCCCGCCGACGAGCGGATCGCCTTGGCCGAAAACGGGCTCGCCGTGCCGGGCAGGAGAATGACCTCCTTGCCTCCGAATGCCAGGAAGGAGCGCAGGATGACGCCGACATTCGCGGGATCCTGGACGCCGTCCAGCCCCAGAACGAGGGGGGAGGACTCCGGGAGGACCTCGAGCGGGAGCATCTCGGGCACGGGAGCGAGGGCAATCAGGCCGCGGGACTCCCTCAGCTCCGTGAGCTTCTCCAGGATGCGGCCGCTGACCCAGACGATCTCGACTCCCTCGCGATCGGCCTCTGAGAGAACCTCGGAGTCGAGAGAGTCCTCGGTGGAAAAAACTGAATCGAGGCGGCTCCCAGCTCGCAGAGCTTCGGAGATCAGCTTCTCTCCTTCCACGAGCATGATTTCGCCGCGGCGAACCTTGCGTTCGAGGTCCACGACTCGCTGATTGGCAACGGATTCGATACGGGGCCACGTCTTCATGGCGAAGAAACCGCCTCTCTTTGGCCGCCACAGCCACGTCCGAAGGACCAGCCCTCGTGGCGGCACCTCGTGACCTTACCAGACTCCCGCTTCGAGGGAGAAACTGGCTCCGGACAAAGAGATGACAGACCCCGAGGTCCGCGGAGCTCCCAGGGGGCGACGGCGATCGGGGAAAGGGGATTCCGCCCAGAGTCCTAAAGGACCATCCCGGGCGGGGTCTTTTTGTTGGCGCCGGCCGCCCCTCGCGGGGCTACACTCGGCCCTCGTGACGGAACGTCCGCTCGTTGCCTTGACCGGAGGTTCCGGGTTCGTCGGGAGCCACATCGTCGATTCCCTGCTCGAAGCGGGATACCGGGTCCGCGCCCTGCTCAGACGCCCCGAGGCCCCGGGATGGCTGAAAGGGAAGGACGTGGAGATCGTGGCGGGTGACGTGAGGGAGAGCACCGGTCTTTCGGATCTCGTCCGCGGCGCCCTTGCCGTCGTGCACGCGGCAGGCAAGACGGCCGCGAGGGATCTTGCCGAATACCGCCAGGCCAACGCCCGGGGGACCGAGAACCTCGTGAAAGCCGTCCAGGAAGCTTCGCCCGGGGCCCACTTCGTCCTGATCTCGTCCTTGGCCGCGGCCGGACCCAGCATCGGGGGAGCCCTCGTTCGACCCTCGGATCCGCCCAAGCCCGTGTCGTCCTACGGGACCTCGAAGCTCGAAGGCGAGATCGCCGTCGCGTCGACCCTGGGGCTCGGCTACACGATTCTGAGGCCTTCGGCGGTGTATGGGCCCCGCGAGACGGCCATCCGGGATCTCTTCGTGATGGCCTCGAAAGGGTGGGTTCCCTCGCTTGCCGGGGGGCGCCCGAAGGTCCAGCTGGCCTACGTTTCGGATGTCGCGGCGGCGGTGAGAGGTGCTCTGGAGAGGGGCCCTACCAACGAGACCTACTTCGTTTCCCACCCCGAAATCCTCGACTATGCGATGATTGCCGCCACCCTGGCGGCGTTGCCGGATCCGGCGGCCCGGATCTTTCCGGTTCCCGGCGGCCTGATCAGGGGTGCAGGTCTGGTCGCGGAGCTCCTTGGCCAGCTTTCCTCGGGCCCTCCTGTCTTCAACCGGGAAAAAGCGGAGGAGATGCTCCAGGAAGGGTGGCTCTGCGACGTCACCACGACACAGAACGACCTCGGGTCACCGATGAAGACACCGTTTTCACAAGGGGCCCGGATGACGTGGAACTGGTACCGGCAAGAGGGCTGGATCCGCGTTCCGAGGGGGAAATTGGATTGATGTTAAGATCGACGCCGAGCGCTTTGACCAGCGCTTCAGGATTTGTGCGGTCGAGCGCCGCAAACGAGGGAGTCGAGATGTCCGCTATCAAGGCCGTCGTTGAGGCACCGGCTGCGCGTACACCCATATTCGACAAGTGCCGGAAATTCGACGTTCCGGACCAGATCCAAAAGGCGGGCGTTTGGACCTACTTTCGGGTCATCGAATCTGGGCAGGATCCTGTCGTCCGGATGGACGGCAAGGAACTCGTCATGCTGGGGTCCAACAATTACCTCGGGCTGACGTCGCACCCCAAGGTCAAGGAGCGTGCGGCCGAAGCCTTGAGGAAATACGGCTCTGGGTGCGCGGGGAGCCGGTTCCTGAACGGGACCCTGGATCTCCACGTCGAGCTCGAGGAGCGTCTTGCCGCATTCATGAAGAAGCCGGCATGCGTCGCCTTCTCGACAGGGTTCCTCGTGAATCTCGGGGTCATCAGTTCGGTTGCCGGGAAGGGTGACGTCATCTACCTCGACCGGCAGGACCATGCCTGCATCTACGACGGGGCCCGGCTCGCCATCGGGGCCGACGTCCGCAAGTTCCGTCACAACGATCCGGCGGATCTGCGGCGAATGCTCGACAACTCCCATGACCGCGGGGGTCGCCTCCTCGTCGTGGACGGCGTCTTTTCGATGGAAGGGGACATCGCGCCCTTGCCGGAATACGTCTCTCTCTGCCAGGACTACGACATGGCCCTGATGGTCGACGATGCCCACGGAATCGGTGTCCTGGGCGCGAACGGACGGGGAACGGCGGAGCACTTCGGCGTCGAGGAAGGTGCCGATCTCATCATGGGCACGTTCTCCAAGTCGCTGGCTGCCGTTGGCGGCTTCATCGTTGGAGACACGGACGTCATCAAGTTCATCAAGCACAGGGCACGGGCTCTCATCTTCACCGCGGCGCCTCCGCCCGCCTCGGTCGGTGCCGTCCTCGCGGCCCTCGAAATCATCGAGGCCGAGCCGGAGAGGCGCCAGAGGCTCTGGGAGAACACCAAGTTCATGATGACCGGGCTCCGGGCGCTCGGCTTCGACTGCGGTGAGTCCTCCACCCCCGTCATCCCGATCGTCGTCGGGGAGGATTACGCCGCCTTCAAGATGGCCCACCGCCTCCAGGAAGAAGGGGTCTTCGTCAACGCGGTGGTCAGCCCCGCCTCCCCGCCAGGACGCGCCCTCATCCGCACCTCGTACATGGCGACACACGAGCACAAGCACCTCACCCGCGCGCTCGAGGCGTTCCAGAAGGTCGGAAGAGAGATCGGTCTCATCAGCTAGAGACCGCGCGTGAACCAGAAAACAGTCGAGATCGTTGCTGTCACGTCGCGGCGGCAACTGAAGGACTTCGTAGAGCTCCCGTTCCGAATCTATGCGGGAGATCCGAACTGGGTCCCCCCCCTGCGCATGGAAGTCCGCTGGATGCTGGATTCTCGAAAGAACCCTTTCTGGCTGCACGCCCAGAGAGATCTCTTTCTCTGCAAGCGGGGAAGCCGGACAGTGGGGAGGATTGCCTCGATCGCCGACCCGCTCCACAACGCGACTCACCGCGAGAAGACGGTTTTTTTCGGTTTTTTCGAATGTGAGAACGATCCCGAAGCCGCTCGCGCGCTCCTGGCAGCCGTGGAAACGTCGGCGCGGAGACTGTTGCCAGACTGCGACCGCCTCCGTGGGCCCCTCAACCCGTCGATGAACGACGAGGTCGGCGCCCTCGTGCCAGAGGTCAGCGTGCCCGGACCTCCGATGATCATGATGACCTACAACCCGGCGTACTACATCGAGCTCTTTGCAGCGGCCGGGTTCCAGAAGGAAAAGGACGTGGTCGCCATCCAGGCGCCCGTCACGGCCGATCCGCTGAAGAGACTCACGAGAATCACCGAGAAGGTCAGGCGCCGGGAGCCCACGCTCGTGACCCGGATGATCGACATGCAGCGATTTCCGGAAGAGCTGAAGGTCGTCAAGCACATCTACAACACCGCGTGGGAGAAGAACTGGGGCTTCGTGCCGATGACGTCGGAAGAAATCGACGCCATGGCATCGAAGCTCAAGGACGTCATCAATCCCGACTATGTCTGGTTCGCGGAGCTCGAGGGGAAGCCGGCGGCCTTCCTTCTAGGCGTGCCGGACTTCAATCAGGTCCTCCTGAAGATGAAGGGCTCGCTTCTCCCCTTCGGCTGGCTCACGTTTCTTCGCGAAAGAAAGAAGGTCGACCATGTCAGAGTCATGGCCTTCGGCGTCGTGCCGGAGTTCCGCCGACGGGGCCTGGACGCCGTCCTGTACTGTGAGTCTCTCGGCCGCGGCGTCAAGAACGGCCTCAAGTCGATGGAGTTCTCCTGGATGCTCGAGGACAACCTCGCGATCCTCAGAGACCTCGAGGTCCTGGGCGGATCCGTCTACCGGACCTACAGGCTCTTCTCCCGCCAGGTTCCCTTCAACCGCGACTGAAGCCAGTCGTGGAGCCGGGTGCCGAGAGCCGGCACCGCCAGCGCGAGGAGACCCCCGGCCAGAACGTCGGTCGCGTAGTGATATCTCCCGTAGACCGTCGCGAGGATCAGGCCGAAACACGGGAAGAGGAAGGTCCAGAACGTCCGCCGTGAAAGAACCCAGGCTTCGATGAGAACGACGATCGTCACCGCCGTGTGTCCCGATGGAAAGCAGTTGCGCTTGTTGGTCTCCAAACGATCGAGCGTCCGGTCCACGGTCTCGCCCACCGGTCCTCTCGGCAGAGGCCCCGTGTGCGTGATGTTGAACCTCGGTCCCGTCGCCGGCACGGCGAAGTACCCACAGTAGCTCAGGAAGAAGCCCATCAGCAGGACGACCGAGAGCCGGGAGAATCCGGGACGAAAGAGTCCGTCCTCCTTGCGATAGACCACGATCGCGAGGATGAGGGGGAAGAAAAAGAAGAGGGCATAGCAGACGGTCAGGATGTCCGACAGCCAGGCCGTCGAGCGAGGTTCGAGCCACAGGGTCGGGTCCATCCCGAAGACGAATCGATCGGCCGCGATCAGCCACGAGTCGCGATCGATCGGGTGAGCGGCCCTGATGAAGGGTCCCAGGCTGTCGAAAATCAGCATCAAGGAAAGCATGGGAGCAAAGTCCGAGGCCGCACGGGCAGCCGGAACTCCTCCCAGCCGCGCCCGAACGAAGCCGGAAGCCAGGGAGACACCGAGGGCCAGCCCGACTTTCAGGAGCTCCTGCGGACCCTCGAACGAGCGCCAGCAGATCCCCGCTAGGAAGAGGAGAGCCGTCGAGAACAGAAGCGGAAGGACGTCGGCAGGGTGGATCCGCACGGCCCGTTTTAGCACGGGGCCGGGACCTATAATGAAGCCGTGATCACACGCGGGTTGCTCCTGGCGGCTCTCCTGGTGCCGCTCACCGGGCTGGCGGCGGACCCAGGTGTGAAGACGGCGGTCGTCACAACCATCGATCGGGACATCAACCCGGTCACGGCGGACTTCGTGGAAGAGACCATACGGGAGGCGGGGGAGTCGGGCGCGACTCTCATCGTCATCCGGCTGAACACTCCGGGTGGACGATTGGACTCGACCCGGAAGATCACGACGGCGATTCTGGCGTCCAAGGTTCCCGTGGCGGGCTTCGTCACTCCCCCCGGCGCG
The DNA here is from genome assembly GCA_022071945.1 of Thermoanaerobaculia bacterium. Lineage (GTDB taxonomy): Bacteria > Acidobacteriota > Thermoanaerobaculia > UBA5066 > UBA5066 > JAJVIN01. Next base: position 46,623 of record JAJVIN010000039.1, read on the forward strand.
CAGGCTGCCTCCGCGGGGTTCTTGATCCTCATGTCGTGTGACGTTGCCGCCATGGCGCCCGGCACCAATACAGGGTCGGCCTCTCCCGTGGGTGGTCAGGGTGAGGAGCTGCCCCAGACCATCTCGAAGAAGATCAAGGAAGACACGGCCGCCCTGGTGCGGTCCGTCACGACAGCTCGAGGCCGGCCGCAGGAGCCCGCGGTCCAGGCCATCAACGACGCGCTCTCGTTTTCCGAGACGGAGTCCTCGGAAAAGAGGCTCATCGAGGTTGTCGCGAAGGACGTGCCGGACCTGCTGGCGAAGCTGGACGGGAGGACGGTCAAGAGGGTGGGGCAGCCCGAGGCCGTCTTGAAGACCGCCGGCCTCGTGATCGTCGAGAAGGAAATGTCCGCGCTGGAGAGGGCGCTGGGCGTGATCGCGTCTCCCGCCGTGGCCGGGCTTCTCCTCCTCCTCGGTCTCCTGGGCATCTATGCCGAGCCGCAGAATCCGGGCGCGATCTTTCCCGGAATCCTGGGCGGGATCTGCCTGCTCCTGGCCCTGTTTGCACTCTCGGTGTTGCCGACGAACTGGGCCGGCATCGGGCTCGTCCTGCTCGGACTGTTGTTCTTCTTCCTGGAGGTGAAGCTGGCCTCGCATGGCCTCTTTGCCATCGGGGGAGCAATTGCCGTGATTCTGGGCGCGGCCCTCCTCTTCCCGAAGGACGAGCTGGCGCCGAGGTGGGAGTTCTGGTTCGTCTCCGCGATTGCGGCAGCGATTTCGGGGATCCTCGCCCTTCTGTCGTTCAAGGCCCTTTCCGTGCAGCGGTTGCCGAAGCAGGTCGGGGCCGAGGGGATGATCGGGATGACCTCGACCGCGCACGGGGATGTTCATGAGAAAGGCAAGGTTTTTGTCGACGGTGCCCTGTGGGAGGCTCGTTCCGAGTCGCCCATTCGCGCGGGTGCTCCGGTGGAAGTTGTCGGAGTCGAGGGGCTCCGGCTCGTCGTGAAAGAGAGAAGCTAGGAGGCTCAGATGCCGGCTCCCATAGTCCTGGCGATCGCCTTCGTGGTCGTCATCTTCCTGTTCAAGTGGATCAACATCCTCAACGAGTACGAGCGGGCGGTCACGTTCTGGCTGGGGCGCCTGAATCCCGTCCCGAAAGGTCCGGGGCTCACCCTTATCTTCTGGCCGTTCGAAACGATGGTCCGGGTCGACCTTCGAACCATCACGATGGACGTCCCGCCGCAGGATGTGATCTCGAGGGACAACGTCTCGGTCAAGGTCAACGCCGTGGTCTATTTCCACGTCATGGAGCCCGCCAAGGCGATCACCAAGGTCGCGAACTACATGTACGCGACCTCGCAGCTCGCGCAGACCACCCTGCGCTCGGTTCTGGGGCAGGCCATGCTCGACGAGCTCCTCTCGGAGAGGGAGAAGCTCAACGAGAGCCTCCAGGAGATCCTCGACCGCCACACAGACCCGTGGGGCATCAAGGTCACGCTGGTGGAGGTGAAGGCCGTCGATCTGCCGCTGGAAATGCAGCGCGCCATGGCCAAGCAGGCCGAGGCCGAGCGGGAGAAACGGGCCAAGATCATTCATGCCTCCGGTGAGTTCGAGGCCTCGAGGCAGCTGTCAGAGGCCGCGAAGATCATTGCCTCCGAGCCCGCGTCGATCCAGCTCCGGTATCTCCAGACCCTGACCGAGATTGCGGCCGAGAAGAACTCCACTATCATCTTCCCGGTCCCCGTGGATTTCCTCCAGACTTTCGTGAAGAAGCTCTGATCCGTGACCGAGCCGCCGCAAGAAGAAGAAGTCGTCCACTACAACATCTCCATGACCGCGAAGCAGGCCGCGGCCTTCTTCGTGGTTCTCCTCGTTGCTTTGAGCCTCGCTTTCTTCTTTGGCATGAAAACCGGAGCAGCCGCCCGCAAGTCCCAGGGGGCGGAGCCGGGCACCTCGATTTCGGAGCTCGCCCGGGACGAGAAGAAGCCTGCCGTCATCGAGGCCGATAGGACGGGGGATGCCGGCGAGAAGAAGGCTTCCAGGAGCCAGCCCGAGATCCCGGCCGGAAAGGCCCCCGAGCCATCGTTCGGCTTCTCGGACGAGACGGACCGAAAGGCGTCCTCCGGCACCGGACCCGGGAAGACCGAGCCGCCCGCCGCAAAGACCACATCGACAACGGCCCCCGTCCCGACGAAACCTGCCACCCCCTCTCGCACGGCGGTTCCCACACCCGCCACGACCGCCAAGAGCACGCCAACTGAAAAGGCGGCGGCGAAGGAACAGCTGTTCGTGCAGGTGCTCGCGACCAACGACCCCGCCAAGGCGGATCAGCTTCGCAAGCAGCTGAAGGAAGCTGGCTTCAAGACCGCGGATGTGTCTCCCGTGCCGGGAAAGGCCGATCTCTTTCGGGTCCGGACGGGGCCCTACACGGATCGGGCCACGGCGGAGAAGGTGATCGAGAGGCTCAAGAAGCCCTTCCCGAACGTCAAGCCCTCGATTGTGAAGCCTTGAGGTCATGACGAGACCGCTCCCTGTCCGGGGCGAACCCGCTCTCCCATCCTGGATCCGGGAGAAGAAGATCAGGCTGACCGATCTCCACGAGATCAAGGCCCTCATGCGCAAGGCGCGGCTGTCCACGGTGTGCGAGGAAGCTCGGTGCCCGAACCGGACCGAGTGCTTCGAGAAGCGGACCGCGACCTTTCTCATCATGGGGGATGTCTGCACGCGTGCCTGCGGTTTCTGCCACATCACATCGGGGAGACCCCTGGCTCTGGATGCACAAGAGCCCGAGAACGTCGCCACTGCCGCCCGGGAGATGGGGCTCAGGCACGTCGTCGTGACGTCTGTCGATCGTGACGACCTCCCGGATGGAGGGGCGAGACACTGGGCCCGTGTCATACGGGCGCTGAGAGAAGACGACCCGTCACGCTCCGTCGAGGTCCTGACGCCGGACTTCCAGGGACTCGAGAGCGCCATCGACGAGGTGGCGGCCGCGGGTCCCGATGTCTTCAACCACAATGTCGAGACCGTTCCTCGCCTGTATCCGTCCGTGCGGCCCAAGTCCCGCTTCGACCGGTCCGTCGGTCTGTTGGCGCGGGTGAAGGAGCGCCATCCCGCTCTGGCGACCAAGTCAGGCCTGATGCTGGGCCTCGGCGAGACCGATGGTGAGGTCGAGGAGGTGCTGGGCGCCCTGCGGGCCGCGAAGGTCGACATCGTGACCATCGGACAGTACCTGCGGCCCAGCTCCTGGAATCTTCCGGTCGTCGAGTACGCGACACCCGAGCGGTTCGAGAGGCTTCGCGCCGCCGGTGAAGCCATGGGCTTCAGCTTCGTCTTCAGCGGACCGTTCGTCCGGTCGAGCTATCGCGCCGAGGAAGCTCTCGCCGCCACGGTGCGCTCGTCCTGACCCGGCGCGTGGAACAGACCTCGAGCCGTCCGGCTCCGTTGTCGAACCGGCTCCTTCTCGCAGGGTTCTCTGCCGTCCTTTCCGGACTGGTCTTCCCCAATTTCTCCATCGTCTGGCTCTTGCCGGTCTGTCTGGTTCCCCTCTTTTCGGCGGTGCGAGAAGCCCGGCCGGGGCGGGCCTTCCTCATCGGCTGGCTCTTCGGGACCGTCTTCTGGCTGGTTCTGATCCCGTGGATTGCGTACACGGTCCGCACTTTCGGAGGCGTGGGATGGTTCCTGGCGGGGGGAGCGCTGCTCGTGACAGCGATTCTCCTCGCGTTGCCATTCGGGGTGATGACCTGGGTGATCGGGAGCGCGCGTCCGGTCTCTCGCGCGGGCGAGATTGTTGCCTGGGTCGCGGCCTGGGGCCTTCAGGAAGGTCTCCGGATGCATCTCTTCGGCGGCTTCCCCTGGGGTCTCCTGGCCGCTCCGCTGGCTGACTATCCCGTGCTGGCCCAGACCGCGTCGATTGGATCGGTCTATCTCCCGTCCCTCCTGCTCGTTCTCGTGAACCTCTTCCTCTGGATGGCCCTGACGGCTCGAGACTGGAAAGAGCGGGGAAGTTGGATCCTCACCGCCGTGGTTGTCGTGATCGGGGCTCTCGCATTCGGGAACTGGCGGCTGGCGAATGGGGGCAAGGAAACCTCTTCGCTTTCGCCGCTCTCGGTCTCCCTCCTGCAGCCCGGCGTCTCGCAGGAGCGCCGATGGGCGGAAGGGCAGGACCAGCCGATCTATCTCGAGTTGATGCAGGAGACGTGGCGAATCGCTCGAGAGGCAAAGCCGGACTTGATCATCTGGCCCGAGAGCGCGACGCCGTACAACTGGCCCTGGTCGCAGATGATGCAGGTGGACCTGGACACCCTCTGCCGCGCGAGTGGGACTTCGGTGCTCCTGAACACGGTCTGGACCGGCGAACCTCAGAGACCCGACGCGCCGTTCTTCAACAGCGCCCTCCTCGTCACACCCGCCGGGCCGGTGTTGCCGGTCTACTCGAAGCAGCGGCTCGTTCCATTCGGGGAGTACGTTCCTCTCGGGAACGTTCTCCGGGTGATTCGGCCGATCAGCCGGGCCGTGCCGGAGTCGTTTTCGGCAGGGTCGGAGGGAACGGTGCTGCCCTTGCGGGACTGGAAGCTCGGCGGAGCCGTCTGCTACGAGATCGTCTACCCGTGGATCGCGAGGCGGCACGTTCAGAACGGGGCGACCCTCCTGTTCACCCTCACCAACGATGCCTGGTACGGGAAGGCCGGGGCCCGCCGGCAGCACTGGCAACTGGCCGTCTTTCGCGCCATCGAGACGGGCCGGCCCCTTCTCCGGGTGGCGGCGACCGGGATTTCGGGCTGGGTGGATGCGTGGGGCCGGACTCGCGCTCTTCTTCCTCTCGACAAGGCGGGGGCGCTGACGGTCACGCTGGGAGACGCGTCGCTCGGGTCGGCGCCGATTTCCCCTCCCGTTGCCGTCCGGGCCGGGGAAACGATTCCCGCCGTTTGCGCTTTCGTATCGCTCGCGAGTATCCTTTCAGGTTACCGTCGACGGCGCCGGGAATCTGGCGAGTCCGTCCGGGACCAAGCAGAAACGAGACAGGGATGAACGAAGAACGGATCGAGAAGCTGGAAGAACTGTTGGAATCGGTGGATGGCCTACGGGGGTATCTTTGACGTTCCCGCCGCGGAACGAGAGAAGGAAGACCTCGAGCACAGAACGGCCGAGCCCGGCTTCTGGAATGACTCGATCGCGGCGCAGGAACTCCTGCGTCGGCTGAAGAAGGCGGAAAACACCCTCGCCGACGCGAAGGCGTTTTCGGAGAAGCGGGATGAGCTCGAGCTCCTGATCGACTTCCTCAAGCAGGGAGAAGACGTCGCCGCCGATGCCGACGCGGCGATTGCCGAGATCGGCGCCCTGGTCAGAGAGCGGGAACTCCGCTTCAAGCTGACCGACGAGGAAGACACGCTCCCGGGACTCCTCGAGATCCACGCCGGAGCCGGAGGCACCGAAGCCCAAGACTGGGCCGAGATGCTGATGAGGATGTACCTCCGCTACGGGGAGCGAAAGGGATGGAAGACGAGCGTCTTGGAGGTCTCCTACGCGGACGACGCGGGAATCAAGACCGCGACGCTCCGCTTCGAGGGCGAGTACGCCTATGGGCACCTCAAGGCAGAGCACGGAGTGCACCGGCTGGTCCGGATCTCCCCGTTCGACGCCAACGCGAGGCGGCACACGTCTTTCGCATCGGTCTTCGTGGCGCCGGAGGTCGACGATACGGTCGAGGTCGAGATCAACGAGAAGGACCTGAAGATCGACACGTTCCGGGCCGGGGGGAAGGGGGGCCAACACGTCAACAAGACGGAGTCGGCCGTCCGGATCACACACTTGCCGTCGGGCCTCGTCGTCTCCTGCCAGAACGAGCGGTCCCAGATGAAGAACCGTGATTTCGCGATGAAGGTGCTCCGTTCGCGTCTCTACCAGAGAGCGCTGGAAGAGCGAAAAGCCAAGGACGACGCGCGGGGTGGGATCAAGATGGAGATCGGCTTCGGTTCCCAGATTCGATCCTACGTCCTCGCCCCCTATCGTCTGATCAAGGATCACCGGACATCCTTCGAAATGGGGGATGTGGACCGGGTTCTGGATGGAGATCTGGACGGCTACATCGAGGCCTACCTCCAGCTCTTCGTGAAGAAGGGGGAGAAGACGGCCAAGGAGCGAAAGACCTCCGCGACCCTCATCGAGGACGAGGTCTGATCGTTGAGCGGCTGGATCGAGGATGTCAGACGCCGCCTGGCGCGGACCTGGCCCGAACGTCCGATTCTCGAGGACAAGACCGGCGTTGAAGGAGATGTCAGGCAAGCCGCGGTTCTGATTCCCCTCTACGTTCGGGACCGCCAGCTCTTTGTCCTTTTCACGAAGCGGACCGAGACCGTCGAGCACCACAAGGGTCAGATTTCCTTTCCGGGAGGGGTCAAGGAGGATGCCGACCAGACGCTGTGGCACACGGCGATCCGCGAGGCCGAGGAGGAAGTAGGGATTGCCGCGAGCGGCGTGAAGATCCTGGGAGCTCTTCCCAAGGTCGTCACGGTGACAGGGTTCGAGATCTCACCTTTTGTGGGGGCCATCCCTTATCCCTGCGAGTGGAAACCCGCCGGGGGAGAAGTCGAGGCGGTTCTCGAGATCCCGGTCTCGTTTCTGATGGACCCGAGGGCGGTGGAATACAGGAACGTGACGTGGAAGGGGCGGCCCGTGAAGACGCTCGTCTATCACTACAGCGGGCACGCGATCTGGGGAGCCACGGCGCACATCCTCGCGGACCTCATGGAGGTCCTGCAGACGGAGCCCTCGGGCTCGAACTGACCCGGCCCCGCCCCTCAGGAGGCGGGCTTCGATGCCGGCTGGGGGGGCTTTTGGGGTTCGAGCCCCTTGAGAAAGTCGGCAGCCCGCCAGGCTTTTTCCCGGTTGCTCTTGGCCAGCTGGTGATCGGGTTTCTTCCAGAGCGCCCGTTCGAAGAGGCTGACGGCGTCGGAGAAGAGTCCGCGGTCGTAGGCGATCGCGCCAGCCTCGTTGAGGACGTCGGCATCCTCCAGAGAGGGTCCCTTCTCGAGCAGGGCGGCGGCCTCTCTCAGCTTGCCCGAAAGCCTCAGCGCTCGAGCCATGCCGAGGGTGGCGTCCGCGTTTCCAGAAGACTTCTGAAAGGCCCTGGCAAAGAGCTGCTCCGCCTCTTGGTACTTGCCGGCCTGGATCAGCAGGTTTCCGAGTCCGTTGAGTGCCGGGACGTAGTCTTGGTCGACCGCAAGGGCTTTCCGGAACTCGGCGTCGGCCTCGGCGGTTTTTCCTTTTCGTCCGAGAACGGTGGCGTAGTTGCAGAGAAGGACGGCCGATGAGGGCTGCCTGTTGAGGGCTGCCTGCAAGACGACGAGAGCTCCATCCAGGTCGTTCACGAGGACCAAGACGATCGCGAACTCGTTGAGGTGGCCGGCCTCGGGCGGGATCATCTTGGCCGCAACGCCATAGATCTGTCTGGCGCGGGGGAGGTCGCCGGCCTTGCGGGCATCGCGTCCAAGTTCTATGAGCTTGTGCCCGTAGGCAGCGGGATCGATCTCCGTGAGCTTGGTGAGAAGCTCGAGTGCCTTTTCGGGGTTCTTCTCGCCGGCGAAGTAGTCGGCGAGGGTGGCGAGTGTTCCGGGGTTCTTGGGATCGAGCTGGAGTGACTTCTGCCAGTTGGCTTCCGCGAGCTTCCTCTCTCCGCGCAGGGCGAAGGAGTCGCCGAGAAGGCGGAAGGCCTCACTCGAGTTGGGATCGAGCTCTATGGCGCGATTGGCTCCGGCCTGAGCCTGGAATGCATCGCCTCTTTCCAGGGCCGCGCGTCCCGAAAGGAGGAAATCCGAGACGCTGCCGCGGGCAGGCGGGATCGACGGCAGGGCAGGGGTGTATATGGGGACCGTTCCCGTCCTTCCGGTGTCCGTGCGACCCCCAGCTCGCCGGGCCTCGGCGGCTGCGTCGGGCTTGCCCGCCATCTCATAGGCCCGGGCGAGGAGCTCCCAGGATTCCCCGTCGAGTTTCTCTCGTGGAACGCTGGTCAGGTCGTAGATGACGTCGTTGTACATCTTGTCGAGGAGCTTCTCGGCCGCGATCCGCTTGAGTTCCTTGAGATCTGCCTCGGTGGCCGGCGGAGGCGCCGCAGCGCTCCGTTTCATCTCCTCGGCCAGGGAGACGAACTCGGGGCTGAAGAAGTCTGGGACGATGTCGATTGTGGGGTCGGCAGCGAAGACTCGCTTGAGGGCTTCGCGAGAGAGTTTCAAGTTGCGGTCGTTGTAGTGGCTCCACGCCGACTGGAGTTCCATCCGGCCCTTCCGGTCGGAGTCGGTGGCGGCCGCGGCCGACTCCTGGAACTTCAGGGCAGCTTCACGGAATCGTCCGGCCTTGAAGGAGGACCGGGCCTCTCGTTCGAGAGCCTCCGAAGCTGTCTGGGCGACACACGGCGTCGCCAGGACGACGAGGCCGAGGAGAATGAAGCGGAGACAGACGGCACGCATGGTTCGATTGTAAGGACCGGGAGACCGGTCCAGCCTGGGCTCACTGATTTTTCTTCAGTGTCACTTCGACCTTGACTCTGTCGTCCTCGGGGAGCTCGATCGCGCGCCCTTCCGTCAGGTAGCCGTCAGCCTTGACTTCGACCCTGTGCGCCCCGGCGGGAATGACCTTGCTGAAGGGCGCCTTCCCCTCGCGCTTTCCATCGATCCAGACCTCGGCTCCCGAAACGTCCGGGTTGGAGACGGAAACGACGAGCTGCCCCCGTCCCGGGAACTCGGCCGTTACCTCGGTCACCTTTCCGGCCTTGACCTCGAATTCCCGTTCGAGGCTCATGAATCCCTTGATCGAGAAGGTCGCGGTGTGCTTGCCGGGGTTGAGCTTGGTGACCTTGAGTCCCTTGGGAGAGACCCCCCCTCTGGAGACTCCATCCACCACGACATCCGAGAAGTGGCTCGGCCGCAGGAACACGTCTCCGGTCGTCGCCACGGGTGCCGCCGTGGGAGTGTGTCCTGCAGCGACAGGCGTTGGCATCGCGGTCGCGGCGGGTTCGGGTGTCTGGGCGGCCGGGAGGGATGTTGGCGCGGGGACAGCCGTGGGGACAGATGTGATGGGTCCCTCGGGAACCACCGTGGGAGGAGGCGTTCGCAGAAAGACGAAGTAGGCGATGCCGATGCCGATCGCGAGGATCACAACGGCGGCGATCAGGATCTTGACGGCGCCCCCGCGCTCCTCGGGCTCGACCGGCACGGGTCCGGGGCCGGGAGAGATCGCGGGCGTTCTCTCGCCCGCTCGAGAAAGCGGGACGTTCGCGGGGGATCGAGCGGGCTGGCCCTCGGCCATATGTTCTCGAAGGAGCTGGCTCGTCTCCAGGCCTGTCTTGGCGGGCTTTCCGGCCTTTCCGGCCGAGGGTTCCGGGGAAACGGAGGAGCTCCGGGCCGACTGAGAGGTATAGGCGCGGCCGGTTCCTTCGAAGCGCGGCGACGGCTGGGGTATCGATCCGGTACTCAGGAGCTGGCTTCCGGAGGTTTCCCGGATGATCTCGTGGAGGCGTTCTCGGATTTCCAGGCACGAGTGCGGCCGGTGCTCCGGGTCCTTCGCGAGAGTGGCGAGGACCAGCTCGTCCACCGCCGCCGGGATATTGGGGCCGAGGCTGCTCGGGGCGGGCGGCATCTCGTTGAGGATCTTGTGCAGGACGGCGGCGATCTGATCTCCCGTGAAGGGCCTCTGAAAGGTGAGGAACTCGTACGCCATGACCCCGAAGGAGAAGATGTCGGTGCGGGGACTCACGCGCTCCCCGCGGATCTGCTCGGGCGCGAGGTAAGAGGCGGTGCCGAGAGTGATGCCGGTCTGCGTCAGGCTGGATTCGGACATCATCGACTTGGCGATGCCGAAGTCCATGATCTTTACGGTGCCATCGTCGAGGATCCGGATGTTCCCCGGTTTTATGTCGCGGTGAACGATTCCGGCGGCATGCGCGTGTTCGAGACCATCGCACACGTCTGCCAGGATTCGCAGTTGTTCGACCAGGGGAGTGCTCTCGCGGCGCTTGATGCGGCGGTCGAGGTCTTCCCCTGTCAGGAACTCCTGGACGATATAGGGCAGGCCGTCTTCGGCGACGCCGAAGTCGAAGATCGTGGTGATGTTCTTGTGCTGGAGGTTGCCCGCGTACTCGGCCTCGCGGAAGAACCGTTTCCGGATCTCCTCTTCATCGCTCTGGCACGTCTTTATGGCCACGGTCCGTTTGATGAACGGATCGCGGCCCTTGTACACGGCGCCGAAGCCTCCTGCACCGACCTTTTCGAGGATCTGGTACTTGCCGACCTGCTTCAGCATGGCCGGCGCCAAGGGTACCACGGGGTCCCGGGTCAGCTCATCGGCCTCGACAGATAGACGAGCGGTGCCAACGAGCTTTGCGGGCGGTCACTCAGATGCGGCACGCAGCGGCTCCGGACCGAACAGGGCAGGGGGGCTTTCGCCTGTCACTCTGTTGAGGGCTCGGTAGCCGAATCGCCACCGATTGTGGTCGATCCACCGGTCGATGAAGGCACGGCTCCCCAGGATCACGCCTTCAGAGAGGTATCGAATCCGGTGCCGGAGGGCGGCTCCCGCGGGCAGATGTCCCTCTTTCGCCTCGACTTCGGCCGCTTCCTGCCGGGTGAACCCCTTCCGGATCGAGCTCTCCTCTCCCGTCGAGTAGAGAAGCCGCCGGTACTCCGCCTGGATGGCCTTCCAGGGTCCCGTCTTCCACGAGATGAGGGTTGAGAGCCCCGCCCGGGCGGCCTCTCCGCCTCCGACGGCCTCCCCGTATCCGCAGAAGCGGTACTCCGCCGGGTCCGAGACGAGTCCGGCCCGTATGGGGTTCAGGTCGATGTAGAGGGCCATGGTGAGGAGGGCGCGGTCCTCTCCCTCGACGATGATGCTTCTGAACCGCTCTTCCCACAGGGTTCCCGTGCGCTCGTGGTTCCTGTTGTAGAAGCTCGAGAAGCGCTGTTTGAGCGACTTCATGAAGTTGGAAAGGCTCCACATCCTCCGGGTGAAGGAGTCGAGGAGATCCTGGGCGAAAGAGTCGAGGCCGGCCTTCCGGAAGGTGTCGAGGTCGTTCCGGAGTCCGGTGACGAACTTCTGGGGGTAGAGGGCGGAAACCCGCCGCAGCACTTCCTCCTCGGTCAGGACCTGAGGTTCGGGGACCTCGACGAGGAGGTGGAAGTGGTTGGACATGAGGCAGTAAGTCAAGACCCTGACGCCGTAGAAGGTCTCGCACTGGCGGAGGATCTTGCGGAAGGTCTCCTTTTCGGGATCGCCGAGGATGAACCTCCGGTCGACCACCCGCGACAGGCAGTGAAAGAACCCCGCCTGCGACCCCTCCTCCAGAAACGCCCTCGCCCGTCTCACAAAACAATCCTATCACATCAAACTTCATTCACTATATTGTCTGTCCCTATATCTAATTGATTTCAATTTGTGAGCAGGTTTGATTATCCATTGGCTATCTGAAAATTGCCTGTCCCTATCTCAATGCCTATCTCAATGGCTGGTGGCATGGGTCGTCTATCATCGTCGCCGTGAAGAGAACGTTGGCCGGGATGGCACTGCTCTTATGGGGACTTCTCGGGGGCTGTGGGGGACCGGAAACGCCTTCTCAGGGTCCCATCCGCGCTCTGACACAGCCCACGAAGCCGCAGCCCGCCGACGAGGCCTTCTCTCCTCCCTCGGGCGCCCTCCTCACGTCATCGGACGTCACCCTCTATCTCGGTGTGCTGCGAGAGACGGTCCGCCTGTCCGTTCCCAGAACGCCCACCACCGCAGATCCCGGTGCCGTCCCACTCTCATCCCTCGCGGGAGAGGGGCAGGGAGGTACTCCGGACGTCGCCGCAGCCCGCAGACTCGGCATTCGTATCGAGCAGTACCTCTGGATCCGTGAGCGGGTTCTGGAAGCGAGCGCCGCCGAGGCCAGCGCGCGGCTGGATCGGGAATCGCAAGCCGACCTCGAGCGCGCGATCGCCGAGCTAGAGGCTCGCCGCGCCGTTGCTCCAGACGATGACTCCAAGAAGCTCATCGAAAGCCAGATCGAGATCTTCTCCGCAGAGGCAAGCCGCCTCAAGAAGGAGGCTGGCGTCGCAGCTCCCGAGTCCATCCGCCGCAACATCGAGCTCCTCAGACCCAGCATGCCCGAAATCCAGACGCTCCAGAACCAGCTCCTGACGGACCTTCAGCTCATCGAGACACCGGCATCTTCCGCAAGAAAGGAATCACAATGAGATTGATCGACCCCTTGATGATGGAATTCGATCGCGAGGCCTCGACGACTCGAAAGTGCCTGGAACGAGTCCCCACGGAGAAGCTCGGCTGGAAGCCTCACGAGAAGTCCATGAGCCTCGGGCAGCTCGCCTGGCACCTGGCCACCTTGCCGCACTGGGTCGCCAACTCGATCCTCGCCGACGGCTATGACTTCAAGTCCGCGCCCAAACAACCTTCCGAACCGGCGGAGGCCGAGGTCATCGTGAAGACCTTCCTCGAGGGAGTCAACGGTGCCAAGGCCGCCATGGTCGAGCTCGATGACGATAGGGCCCTTGGAACCTGGACCCTTTCCGCGGGGGAGAAAGTCCTCATGTCCGTGCCTCGCCTCGCTTTCGTCCGGATGATCCTCTTGAACCACTCTTACCATCACCGCGGCCAGCTTTCCGTCTATTTGCGGCTGCTCGATATCCCGCTTCCGTCGATCTATGGCCCGACCGCGGACGAGAATCCGTTCGGGATGTGAGCCATGAGCACGGATGTCGTCCTGGCCTCGCGCGACGAGGGGATCCTCACGCTAACCATCAACCGTCCCGAGAAGCTCAACGCCCTCAACGCCGAGGTCCTGGAGACCCTGCGGCATCACCTCCATGAGGCCAAGCGAGACCCTGAAACCGGCGCCGTTCTCCTCACCGGGGCGGGTGAAAAGGCCTTCGTCGCGGGCGCCGACATCGCCGGATTCGCCGGCATGACCCCCTCCGCCGCACGCGAACTGGCCCGTCGAGGCCAGTCCGTTCTCGACCTCTTGGAGAACCTTGGAAAACCCTCGATCGCCGCCGTCAACGGATTCGCGCTCGGAGGAGGGTGCGAGCTCGCGATGGCCTGCAGCATCCGCATTGCCTCCACGAAAGCCCGCTTCGGCCAGCCCGAGGTCAACCTGGGGCTGATCCCGGGCTACGCGGGGACCCAGCGCCTCGCCCGCCTCGTTGGTAAGGGCCGCGCTCTCGAGATCATTCTCACCGGGGATCCGGTTCCGGCCGAGGAGGCCCACCGGATCGGGCTCGTCAACCGGGTCACTGAACCCGACAAACTGATGGACGAGTGCCGCGCTCTTGCCAGGAAGATCCTCTCGAAGGCTCCCCTTGCCGTGAAGTACGCCCTCGAAGCCGTCAATATCGGAATCGAGATGCCGTTCGATCAAGCCGAGAACCTCGAGGCGACCCTCTTCGGTCTGTCGGCCGCCACTGCCGACATGCAGGAAGGGGTCAGGGCATTCCTGGAAAAGAGGCCCCCCCAATTCAAGGGGAACTGACAGCCGCGCTCGCGAACAGGGCGGCCGGATGCCTTTCCGGCCGCATCCCTCGCTTTGCCCCGGCTCCCTCTCCGTCAGCCCTTCGGAACCCAGCTGTCGTGATACGAAGGATGCTCCAGTTGGAGCGCCTGTCGCGCGACCTCGAGCGGAAGAAACGTGTCGAGCATGACCGCCAGCTCGTCCGTCGATCGCGTCCCGATCGATCCCTCGTAGGCCCCGGGATGCGGGCCATGAGGGATCCCCGCCGGGTGGAGGGATACGGCCCTCGGACCGACTCCCTTCCGGCTCGTGAAGTTCCCCCTCACGTAATAGATGATCTCGTCGCAGTCCACGGATGAGTGGGGGTAGGGGCACGGAATCGCCTGCGGGTGGGTGTCCGTGACGCGTGGCACGAACGAGCAAACGAGCGCCCCGCGGCACGCAAACGTCGAGTGGATCGTCGGAGGCAGGTGCACCAAGCCCGTCTTCGGTTGGTACTTCAGGATCGGGAAGGCGAACGGCCACACCGTGCCGTCCCACCCAACGATGTCGAACGGCGAGGACTGGGGCTTCCTGAGGACGAAGGCGTCCCCCTTCTTGACGAGGACTTCTTCCGGTCCGGGCCTGGGCCCTTTGAACTCCGGCCTGACGAAGTCCCGGTGTGAGAACGGAGCATCCATCCGGAGCTGCCCGACCGGGTTCCGAAACTGCACCGGGAGGTGGAACCCGCCCTTCATCTCGAAGACGATCCCCTCGAGCTCTTCCACGACGACGATCCGGTGAACGACGCTGCGCGGCATCACGAAGTAGTCGCCGGCACCGACCGGGAGGTCTCCGAAAGGCGACTCGACGACTCCCTTGCCCCCAAAGACATAGAAAAGGTCGTCTCCATCCCCATTTGCGAAGCCCCGTATGCCGTTCGACTCCACAGGAAGCCGGAAAAAGCTGACCGTCACGTCCGCATTGAAGAACGCGGGAGTGAATCCGGCCGCGGCGCCGTCACCCAGGAAAAGGCGCCGCTTCAGCGGCTGCGGCCCAGAGGGGACCGGAGCCTGCCGGTCGAAGACACCTGGCTCGGCCGGGGAGATCTGCCGGTCTGCCGCCGGCGGAACTTCGTGATACAGGATCGAGAACTCTCCGTCGAAGCCCTTCCGCGTGAAGCACTCCTCGTGCCGGAGCGAACCATCCGGAGCCCGGAACACCGTGTGGGGCTTCTCGGGGAGATCCCCGGCTCTCATGTAGTCGATCATCAGCCGACTACTTCCAGAGACCGGGAGGCCGCTCGCTGCGACTCCTCGATCGATTCGAACAACGTTCTGAAGTTCCCGTAGCCGAAGCCCTTGTCCCCCTCGCGCTGGATCACCTCGTAGAAGAACGGACCGGCCTTCTGGTCGCCGTACAGGTCGCCGCCCGGCACCATGAAGATCTGGAGCATGTACTTGTCATCCCTTCCATCGACGAGGATGTGGTTCTTCCTCAGATCGGCGACCGGTTCGTTCACCTTCGAGATCCTGTTCTCCTCGAGACGCTTGGGCAGGCGGTCGTAGTAGGACGGGGGCGCGGGGAGAAAGGCGATCCCTTTCTCCCGCAGCTTCTCGACGGCCGGGATGATCTCCTTGAGGAGAAAAGCGACATGCTGAACGCCCGCGCCGTGATGATCCTCGCAGAACCTGTTGATCTGGCTCTCCCGAAAGAACGGACGCATCGGCTCGTTCGTCGCGAACTTGATCCCGCTCTCCGGATCCGCCATCACGATGGAACGGAGCCCTGAGCCCGTCATCCGCCGGCCGCCGTCCACGTCCACAGTGTGGAACTCGACGTCCCAGAAGTGGTTGAAGCCCAGGACGTCGCGGTACCAGTTGACAACCGGCAGCATCGTGTAGGCGTTTGACGTCACGTGGTCGATCGTCGCGAACCCGTGCGGGTTCTCGGCCGGGACCCCTCCGTCGACCATCTCGAAGTCCGGGGCGAAAGCGGGGTAGTCGCCCTCCCGCTGGATGAACCGGAACGTGACGTCGTCGAGCGGAGTCGCGATGTTGAAAGTCCGGAACCTCCCGTGTTCGGACTCCCGGGTCTGGATATCGGAAAGAAACGTCGCTCCCCGGGCCTCCAGGAACCGCCAGGAGGCTTCCACGTCTTTCACGCGAAAGGCCAGCGACGAGATCCCGTCGGGGTGAATCCTGAGGTAGCGCGCGGCCCGGGAATCGCCCCGGACCGGGCTCGACACGAGAATCCTGATCTGCCCGGCCCCGAAGACCGAGGCGTTCTCTCCGCCCCTGAGGACCTTCGCTTCAGAGGCCCTCGCGACCTCGGTGAACCCGAGCGCCTGCGTGTAGAAGCGACGGCTTCGCTCCAGATCGTTGACGATGAAGTGAAACGAGTCGTATCCGATGATCCCAAGCGACTGGCTCATGACTGGAGTCTACCGTCAGGTCTCGAGTCGTGTGAATCGCCGCGTTAACACGTCGTTTCTGGCATCCGAAGACGGCGCATCTGAGCCGGCCTCCGTAAAATGGGTGATGATGTCCGATCCCGCCGGGATCCCCACGGGTCCCGCCAAGCTCGAGTACTTCCTGAAACACCTGCCCCTCTACCTCGATTACCTGACAGTCGAGAAGGGGCTGGCGAAGAATTCGCTCGCGGCCTACGAGCGGGACCTGCAGGCCTTCGGCGAGTTTCTGACGACCCTCAGGATCGACACGAGAGACGTCACCCGTGAGGAGATCATCGAGTACCTCTCCGAGAAGAGGATCGGGGGGGCGAGCCCTCGCTCCGTGGCCCGCGCCACCTCGGCCATTCGTGGCCTCTTCAAGTTCCTGACCTCGGAGAAAGTCCTGCCGTCGGATCCATCAGAGGACCTCGAAAACCCGAGGCGCTGGTCGGTTCTGCCGAAGCTCCTGACCGTGGAGGAGATCCGTAAGCTTCTTCAGGCCTGCGATCTGGCGACTGCAAAGGGCCTGAGGGACCGAGCCATCATCGAGCTCCTCTATTCGTCGGGGATCCGGGTCTCCGAGCTGACCAGCCTTCTCCTCGACCAGTTGCGTCTCAAGGAGGGATTCCTGCTCGTTCGTGGCAAGGGAAGCAAGGACCGGGTCGTTCCCGTGGCCCCGGCCTCGGCCCAGTGGCTCGAGCGCTACTTCGAGCTTTCCCGCAGCGAGAACCAGGGGGCGGCGTCGGACCGGCACGTCTTCCTCGGGCCGGGAGGAAAAGCGCTGACCCGTCAGACCGTTTTCAACATCCTGAAGGCCACGGCGCTCCGGGCGGGCGTCGACCCCGAGACCGTGTCGCCTCATGTCCTCAGGCATAGCTTCGCCACCCACCTCGTCGACAACGAGGCCGATCTCAGAGCCGTCCAGATGATGCTCGGGCATGCGAGCATCGCCACGACGGAGATCTACACTCATGTCTCCATGGCGAGGGTCCGAAAGGTCTATGACCGTACTCATCCGCGTGCGTAGGAGGCTGGTCCCGCTCATCGGTCTCCTCTTCTCACTTTCCTCTCTTTGCGAGAGGGCGGATGCCGTCCTGGTCGTCTTCGACGACGGCCGCCACCTGCACGCCGAGTCATTCGACCTCAAGGAAGAGCGGGTGACCCTTTACCTTTCGGCGGGTGCCCTCTTGACCGTGCCCCTCGAGCGGGTCGACAGGATCGTCGACGATGAGTACGTCCGGCTCGCTCTCGAGGAGCCCAGAAAAGACAGGGACCGCGAGCCCTCGGAAGTCAGCGTCCGGCGCCAAGCCTTGCCGGCCGCTGTCTTGTCGATGCCGTTCTCTCCCTTCATCCGTGAGGCGTCGGAAAAGCACAGGATCGACGCGGCCCTCATCGCCGCCGTGATCCGGGCGGAGTCGGGCTTTCAGCCCTACGCGGTCTCGCGGAAGGGGGCGCGGGGACTCATGCAGCTGATGCCGGCGACGGCGCGCCGCCTCGGGGTCACCCGCCCCTTCGACCCCAGGGAGAACGTCCATGGCGGCGTCTCCTACCTTTCGGAGCTCGCCCGGCGCTACGGCGAGTTCGACGTGGACAGGATCTTGGCCGCCTACAACGCCGGCGAGGCCGCCGTCGAGGAGTACGACGGCGTCCCGCCTTACCGCGAGACTCAGAACTACGTTCGCAAGGTCAAGAAACTCTGGAGTGAGTACTCCGGAATCGCAGGCCTTGCCGCGGAGCTTCCCGCGGGGCGAGCGGCCCAGGCCCCGGGACGCTGACGGGCAACGCTATACTTCGCGCCGATGTTCCGGACGGCCCGAGGATTCCTGCTTTTGGCGCCGCCCGCCTTCCTGGCCGCACTCCTTTCCGTCGTGCTTCTCTACCCGAAGGCGGCCAGCAACTTCAGCCCGTATCCGTTCCTCATCGACACCCTCGGCCAGTCCCTGGGACAGAAGCCGATTGGCCGGTTCGTCGCGACCTCGTCTCTTTTCTTCCTGCTCCCCTTCGTGATGACGGGGTTCCTCCTGCTCCTCTCGGATCTCGGGATCACCTCGGCACGCCGGCTCTGGAGGCCTACGCTCGCTCCCGGAGCGGCCGAGCGCCCCAAGCCGCTCTACCCTGAGGCGCGATGGACCTTCATCGGTCTCGGGATGGGCCTCCCTCTTTCCTGCGGGTACGTGCTCGTCAACTTCGCCCGTGGCGGCGAGCTGCCGGGAGGGATCAATGTGGCGCCCCTCATCGTCGCCGCCTACCCGTTCCTGACGTCGGCCCTTTCCCTCGTGGCCGCCTTCGCCGTGGCCGTCCCCCGCGGCGTCTACCAGTGGTTGGGTAGCCCGCGAGTCACAAGACAGACGTCGCACCCCGCCCAGCGCCCAGAAAGCACCTCGAAATGACAGAGATCCCGCCTTTCAGTCACGACACGATCGCCGTCCTCGACTTCGGATCCCAGTACACCCAGGTGATCGCCCGCCGGATCCGGGAGGCGCGCGTGAGGTCCGTCGTCCTTCCGTTCTCGGTGGACGTCCAGCAGATCAGGGCCCTGTCCCCGAAGGGCCTCATCCTCTCCGGGGGCCCGGCCAGCGTGTACGAGGAAGGGGGGCCCCAGGCGCAGCCCGAGATCCTAAAGCTCGACATCCCGGTTCTCGGTCTCTGTTACGGGATGCAGTGGATGGCCCGGACTCTGGGAGGCACCGTCGGAATGGCGGCTCAGCGCGAATACGGCCGGACCCTCGTCCGGGTGGAACCATCGGACCTTTTCCACGGCCTTGCCAAGAGCCAGACCGTCTGGATGAGCCACGGAGATCACGTCGAGAGCCTCCCGCCTGGCTTTGAGAAGATCGCCGAATCCGACAACGCTCCCGTGGCCGGCATGGCCCACCTCGAAAGGCGGCTCTTCGCCCTCCAGTTCCACCCCGAGGTTCATCACACCGAGAACGGCATGGCGATCCTCGAGAACTTCCTTTTTGACATCTGCAAGGCTCGCCCCGACTGGACGATGTCGAACTTCCTCGCAGAGACCGTCTCGAGACTCAGGACCCAGATCGACAGGGGAGTCGTCCTCGGAGCCCTCTCGGGAGGTGTCGACAGCACCGTCACGGCCGTCCTCTTGAAGGAAGCGATCGGGGAGAGATTCCACGGAGTCTTCGTCGATACCGGACTCCTTCGGAAGAACGAGGGACAAGCCGTGCTGGATGCCTACCGCCATCTGGGCCTCGAGGTCAGAGGGGTGGACGCATCGGAGAAGTTCTTCTCGGAACTCTCGGGCGTCAGCGACCCCGAACAGAAGAGAAAGATCATCGGAAGGCTCTTCATCGACGTCTTCACGGAGCACGCGGCCCGAGAGTCAGGAGCCGAGTGGCTCGCCCAGGGGACCCTCTACCCCGACGTCATCGAGTCGGTCTCGGTGAAGGGGCCGAGCTCGGTCATCAAGACCCACCACAACGTCGGGGGACTCCCGGAGAAACTCGGCTTCAAGCTCGTCGAACCCCTGCGGGAGCTCTTCAAGGACGAGGTCCGCCGCCTGGGGAGAGAGCTCGGGATCCCGGAATCCCTCCTGAGCCGGCACCCGTTCCCTGGACCCGGCCTGGCCGTGAGAATCCCGGGAGAGATCACCCGGGAAAAGGTCGCGACCTTGCAGGATGTGGACGCGATCTTCCTCGAGGAGCTCCGCGCCCACGGCGCCTACGAGCTGACCTCTCAGGCTTTCGCGGTGCTCCTGCCGGTGAAGTCCGTCGGCGTGATGGGAGACAACCGCACTTACCAGAGCGTCGTCGCCCTCAGAGCCGTCACCACCCAGGATTTCATGACAGCGGATTGGGCCCGCCTGCCTCACGATCTCCTGGACAGGGCAGCCCGGCGTATCGTCAACGAGGTGAAGGGCGTCAACAGGGTCGTCTACGACATCACCTCCAAGCCGCCGGGCACGATCGAGTGGGAATGACCGGGGCCTCCCGGTGGTTGGGTTGAGGGAAGTTCATGGCCGACGAATTCGTCCACCTGCACCTTCATAGCGAGTTCTCGCTCCTCGACGGCGCGAATCGCATCAAAGACCTCGTCAAGTACGTTGGCGCCCACGGCATGTCGTCCGTGGCGGTCACTGACCACGGCAACATGTTCGGCGCCTATGACTTACAGACGATCGCTCTGGACCACGGGATCAAGCCCATCATCGGTGTCGAGGCCTATGTTGCGCCAAAGTCACGCCGCGACCGGGACAGCCTCAAGGCGAGCGCGGATGGCGAGGCCAACAACTACCACTTGACGCTCCTCGTCGAGTCCCCCAAGGGATACCGGAATCTCTGCCACCTCGTCTCGGAGGCCTTCCTGACCGGCTTCTACTACAAGCCCCGGATGGACTGGGAGCTTCTCGAGCAGTACCACGAGGGCCTGATCGCCCTCTCGGGATGCCTCAACTCGGAGGTCTCGCAGAAACTCCTGGCCGGCGACTTTTCCGCCGCCAAGCAGACGGCCCTGAAGTACCAGGCTCTCTTCGGAAAGGACCGCTACTTCATCGAGCTCATGGATCACGGCATCCCCGAGCAAAGGATGATCCTGGGAGATCTCCTCCGGCTCGCCAGGGAAACCGGAATCCCGGCCGTGGCGACGAACGACTCGCACTACCTGACGAAGGCGGACGCGGACGCCCAGGATGTGCTCCTGTGCATCGGCACCGGCAAGAAGTTCGCCGACCCGAAGCGAATGCGGTTCTACAACTCTGAGTTCTACGTCAAGACTCCCGACGAGATGAAGGCGACCTTCCGCCAGCACTCCCTCGAATCGGTCAAGAACTCCGTTGCAGTTGCCGAGAAGGTCACGCCGAAGGTCATCCTCGATACGGGGCTGAAGATCCCGACCTTCCCGATTCTGGAGCCGTTCGAGAACGCGGACGAATACCTCGAAGCCCTGGCCGGCGAGGGTCTGACGAAGAGGCTCGAGGACGAAGCGGAGATCCGGCACGCGAGCGGGAAAGACCACGGACCAGATGAGTATCGCGAGCGGCTCGCGTGGGAGCTCGGCGTCATCAGGAAAATGGGGCTCTCGAGCTATTTCCTGATCGTGTGGGACTTCATCAGGTTCGCCCGCGACAGCGGGATTCCGGTGGGTCCGGGGCGAGGGAGCGCGGCCGGTTCTCTCGTCGCCTGGACACTCGGAATCACGGAAGTCGACCCGCTCCGGTACGACCTGCTGTTCGAGAGGTTCCTCAACCCGGACCGGATCTCGATGCCCGACATCGACGTCGACCTGTGCGAACGCCGCCGGGGCGAGGTCATCGAGTACGTCAGGAACAAGTACGGCCGGGACAATGTGGGCCAGATCATCACGTTCAACTCGCTGAAGGCGCGGGCCGCGGTGCGGGATGTGGGCCGCGTTCTCGATGTCCCCCTCGAAGAGGTCAACAAGCTCTGCGGCCTGATCCCGAACAACCCGGGCAAGCCGATGTCTCTTTCGGAAGCGATGCGGGACGTCCGCGAGCTCGCGGACAAGGTCAAGGGGAACAGTGAGTTCGGCAGGATGATCGACCTGGCCGAGCGCCTGGAGGGGATCTCACGGCACACGGGCGTTCACGCGGCGGGGGTTCTGATCGCCCCGCAGCCGCTTGTGGAATTCCTGCCCCTCTACCGCAACAACAACGACGAAATCACCACCCAGTACGAGATGAAGTCCGTCGACCGGATGGGACTCCTGAAGATGGACTTCCTCGGTCTCATCACGCTGACGATCCTCGACGACGGCGTGAAGATGGTCGAGAAGCGGACGGGGAGGAAACCGGACCTTTCGCGGATCCCGCTGGACGATCCGGAGGTCTTCCGCCTCTTCTCGGAAGGTCGAACCGACGGCGTGTTCCAGTTCGAAAGCTCGGGGATGAAGGACCTCTTGAGAAGGGTTCAGCCCTCCGTTTTCGACGACCTGGCGGCTCTCAACGCGCTCTATCGACCGGGAGCCCTCGACGCCGGAACGGTCGACGTCTACATCGAGCGGCGCCGGGGAAAGAAATTCGAGTATCCGCTACCGGCGCTCGAGCCGATCCTCAAGGACACGTATGGTGTCCTCGTCTATCAAGAGCAGGTCATGCTGGCCGCCCGGGCGGTCGCCGGCTACTCGCCGGGAGAGGCTGACAAGCTCAGGAAGGCCATCGGCAAGAAAGACGAGTCCCTCCTGAAGGCCGAGGGCGACAAGTTCCTCGAGAAGGCGGTCAAGGCGGGCACGCCCCGCAAGAAGGCCGAGGAACTCTGGGCCCTCATTCTGCCGTTCGGGCGGTACGGCTTCAACAAGTCGCACTCGGTCGTCTACGCCCTCCTGGCTTACCGGACGGCGTGGATGAAGACCCACTTCCCGGTCGAGTTCATGGCCGCAACCCTGACGGCCGCCTCCAGCAAGTCGGACGATGTGGCGAAATACGTCGCCTCCTGTCGCGACATGAAGATCCCGATCCTGCCGCCCGACGTGAACAACTCGGACCTCTACTTCTCACCCGAGGGCGAGGCCATTCGATTCGGACTCGGCGCGGTGAAGGGCGTGGGGGAGGGCGCGGTCCGCTCGGTCCTGGCCGCGCGGGCCGAGGAGGGCCGCTTCAAGACCCTGACGGACTTCTGCGCCCGTGTCGATCTGCGGCTGAACAACCGAAAGGTCATCGAGGCTCTGATCAGGGCCGGAGCCTTCGACTCGTTGGGCCGTACCCGCGCCACCTTCGAGGCGGGAATCGAGCTGGCGATGGAGGCCGGGGCCGCCGAGCGAGACGCAAAGAAGTCGGCCCAGAACTCGCTTTTCGGGGACGAGGTCCTCTCGGACCACTCAGACAGGTTCCCGGACAAGCGGGAGTGGCCAGCCGAGCAGAAGGCCAACTTCGAAAAGGAAGCGATCGGGTTCTTTCTGACCGGGCACCCGCTCGCCGAGTACGAAGAGGACGTCCACCTTTTCGGCGACACCACGATCGACCTGGCCCGGGAAAAGGTCGACCAGAACGTCAAGATCGTCGGCGTCATCAGCTCGATCAAGCGAAACCAGATCAAGAAGAAGGGGCAGAACGAGGGAAAGACGATGGCCAAGGTCGTGCTCGACGACCTGACGGGCTCCATCCCCGTGACCGTCTTCGCCACTCTCTACGAGAAGATCGGCGGGTGGCTGGCCGTCGGGGATCCCGTGGTTCTCGGCGGGACGGTCCGCGCGTCGAGCTCGACGCCCAGCGCGGCGGAAGGGGAGTCCGAGGGCGCGCCCCTCATGGTCGAGATCGTTGCCCGCGACGTGCAGCCGCTCCGGGGGCTCAAGGAGCAGATGGCCCGGGAAGTCAGGCTCTCGGCTTCCCTTTCCGAGATCTTCGACGACGTCTTTGTGACTCTGAAGGACAGAATCGCCGAGGCTCCCGGCACCGTGCCGGTCGTCATCGAGCTTCGCCGTCCTGGACAGTTCCACGTCGCCCTCAAGGCCGCCGGCAGGTATGCGGTCCGGCCGAGCCCTGAATTGACCCGCCAGCTCGTCGAGCTTCTCGGGCCCGGTGGCGTCCGGTTGATCCCGTCCGTTTCGTGAGCAGCGGCCGCACTCTGGGGACCGGCTGGGACCGGGGAATCATGGATCTGGTCGCCCCGCTGGTGGGTGCCGCCTCCCAGCTGGGTGGGAAGGTGGCTCTGGTCGGCGGGGCTGTTCGCGATCTCCTTCTTTGCCAGAGGCCCCCGGAGCTCGATCTTGTTTTCCTCGGAGAGCCTGCCGCCTTCAGGCAAGTGCTCGAGCGTGTGTGCTCGGAGGCTGGCTGGGTTCTGAGTCGCGCCCATGACCGGTTTGGGACGGCCTCTCTCGTCGAGCCGGAGAAGGGGATGCGGGTCGATCTCGCCATGGCCCGGAGGGAGACTTATCCGGCCCCGGGGGCTCTCCCGGTCGTCTCCGTGGGAGCCCGTCTCGAGGAGGATCTGGCCCGGCGGGACTTCACCATCAACTCGATGGCCGTTCCTCTCCCGGGAAACCAGCTCCTCGATCCCTTCGATGGAGCGGCGGATCTTTCCGGACGGTGTCTCCGGCTTCTTCACTCCGGATCCATCCTGGATGACCCGACGCGGGCCCTGCGGGCGGCGAAGTATGCGGCCCGGCTCGACTTCTTCCCCGAATCCGTGATCTTCTCCGAGGCGATGGACCGATCGCGGGCCGCTCGTGCCTGGAGCGCCATTTCGGCTGACCGCCTCCGGGCTGCGCTCGCCGGCGTCCTTGCCGAACCCGGATGGCGGACGGGAGCGTCGCGCATTCTCGTTCCCTGGAAGATCCTGGATCTCATCGCGGGCCGTCCGGTCCAGCTGTCCCTTCCTCCCCCGGGAACGGGGCCAGCGAGCTGGCCAGACCTCCTCGGATTGCTCGATCCCGAGTCTCGCCAGGCGCTCGGAAGCAGGCTGTCTCTCGCCAAGCGGGTCGTCAGAAGGGCCTCGGGCAAATGAGAGAGGCCAGGTTGACGGGTGCCCTTCTCCTGTTGTTCGGGACGCTGTCCGTACTCGGTCAAACGGCGTCCTTGCCTCCCGCCACCCCGGTTCCCCCGGCACCGGCCGAGCTTCTCGCGAAGGACCCGAGGGACGGGCGGTACCTGGCATCGCTCGAGGTGAAGCAGGGGGACGCCGTCGAGAGGACCGCCGTTTTCGAGAACGGAATGGTCGATTTCCGATGGTACCGGCCGGGCAGACCCGTCGTGAAGAACAGGTTCCAGCTCCCGAGAATCGAGATCGAAGCGGTCCGGAGGGTCCTGGAAGAGGGTTCTCGTGGCACGCTGGCGGATCTCGACCCGGGGCCGCAGAACGCCCTCGTTCCGGGACGCCGGACTTTCAGGATCGAGCTCTCGGCCGTCGTCGCGGGCGAGGCTCGAATCTTCGAGTTCGACGAGATGCGCCGGCTCCCGTTGACCCTGGGCCGGATCCGCGGTGCCCTCGAGGATCTTCGCGGCCAGCTCGTGGCGAAGGAGGCCGAAGGGCGCGCCAAGTCGTGGGATCCGGCCGGGGTCCAGATCGGGGACCGGCTGATCCGAAGAACCGATGGCACCGTCTTCGTCGTGACGAAGAACGATCCGTTCGGGAACATGCTGGAGCTCGAGGACGAGGCCCGGCACCTGGAGAGGTCGAAGATCCGGAGAGTCGAGCTGCCCGCGGTCTTCGAGCTTGTGTCTGGAGAGGTTGACGTGCCGCCACACCCGGCACCGACGGTCGTGCCGTCACCGTGATCCGGATCACGGGAGGGGAGTTCCGGGGCCGGCGGATCCGAGTTCCCGGGGGGATCCGGCCCACCTCCGAGCTCGTCAGGAAGGCGTTCTTCGACATTCTGGGAGACCGGGTCGAAAACGCCCGCTTCCTGGATGCCGCGGCAGGCTCGGGGGCGGTGGGGATCGAGGCGGTTTCGAGGGGAGCCAGTTCGGCCGTCTTCATCGAGACGAACCGTCTGGTGAGAGCGGTCCTGGCGGCCAACATCGAGAGCCTGGGCCTCGGGGCCGTCACCTCGGTCGTCGCCGGAGACGTTCTGGCGGGGGAGATCCCTCTTCCGACCGGGGACGTCTTCGATGTCGTCTACCTCGATCTGCCCTACGACCTCGATTCCGGACCTGCAGTCGCCCGCCTGGCGCCCAGGCTGAGGCCGGGCACGGGCCTTCTGGTGGTCGAGACGGGAGCCGAGGGGTGCCCGGGAGGACCCTCTCGTCAGGGCGGCGAGGAACCGGGAATCCGGGCCCTCGAGACCCGGCGCTACGGCGCGACGTCGCTGGCGTTTTTCGCCTGTTGAACCCCGGCTTTGACGGGGCCAGATGGGGTTGAGAATCCTTCTGGTTTGCTAGACTCCGCCTGCGGCTGGACCCGCAGCAAGAAAGAGGGAGACATGGTCGAAGCTTCGACGCTATTCACTTCGGAATCAGTCACCGAGGGGCACCCGGACAAGATCGCGGACCAAATCTCGGATGCGATTCTCGATGCGATCCTGAAAGATGACCCGAGGGGCCGGGTGGCCTGCGAGACGCTGGTGACGACGGGGATGGCGTTCATCGCCGGGGAAATCACAACCTCGACGTACGTCGATTTCCCCGACATCGTGAGGCAGACGATCCGCGAGGTGGGCTACACGAGGGCGAAGTACGGCTTCGACGACCAGACCTGCGCGGTGATGTCGTCGATCGACAAGCAGTCGCCCGATATCGCGATGGGCGTCGACACCGGCGGAGCCGGGGATCAGGGCTTGATGTTCGGCTTCGCGGTTCGCGAGACCGACGAGTTCATGCCGCTGCCGATCAGTCTGGCCCACCGGTTGACCTTGCGCCTGGCAGAGGCCCGGAAGGCGAGAGAGCTCGAGTGGCTCCGGCCGGACGGCAAGAGCCAGGTGACGGTCCAGTACGAGGGAACCCGGCCGGTCCGGGTGGACGCCGTCGTCGTCTCGACCCAGCACGCCGAGACGATTCCGACTTCCGAGCTGAGGGAAGCCGTCGAGGAAGAGATCATTCGCCGGGTGGTGCCAGCCTCGCTGATCGACCGGGACACGAAGTTCCACATCAACCCGACCGGCAGGTTCGTCGTGGGAGGACCCCAGGGCGACACGGGACTCACCGGCCGGAAGATCATCGTCGACACCTACGGCGGGATGGGCCGGCACGGGGGCGGCGCCTTCTCCGGAAAGGACCCCACGAAGGTCGATCGCTCCGCGTCCTACATGGCCCGCTACATCGCCAAGAACCTCGTCGCCTCGGGAATTGCCGACAAGGCGGAGGTCCAGCTCGCGTACGCGATCGGCGTGGCCGATCCGGTCTCGGTCCATGTGGAGACTTTCGGAACCTGCAAGGTCGATCCGGCCCTCCTGCCGGGCCTCATCCGGGATCACTTCAAGCTCACCCCGCTCGGCATCATCGAGGCGCTCGACCTGAGGCGCCCCATCTACAAGAAGACGGCGGCCTACGGTCATTTCGGACGCCGGCTCCCCGAGTTCACCTGGGAGAAGACCGACCTGGCGGAGGCCCTCGGCTCGGCCTGCGGCCTTTCGGTCCCGGCCCAGGCCTGAAAACAGACTCTGAGAAACCGAAGGGAAGCGAGGGCAGCCGCACCGGCTGCCCTCGCTTCTTTCGATCAGGTCCGGATCCCGAGGACCCCGTAGGCGACGAGGAAGCTGAAGAAGACGTTCGGTCCCCAGGCCGCGAGCACCGGGTCCAGGGTCCCACCGTAGCCGAGTCGCACGGTGATGGTCGAGACGGCGAGGTAGGCCACCGCCACCAGAAGGGCCACCCCGATCCCGGCGACCGCCCCCCGCTTGCCGTACTTGAAGGCAAACGGGATCCCGAGGAGGGTCAAGATCAGGGGAGAGAGAGCCGCCGCAGGTTTCTGATGGAGGCCCGTCGAGAGCGCGGACGTGTCCGCTCCCGCCTTCCTTCTCGTCTGGATGAAGCGAGACAGCTCGACGCTGCTCATCGTGGCGGGAGTCGTTCTCGAGGAGGCCAGGATTTCGGCTGCCTCGGGAGCCTCGATGAGACGGGCCCCTTCCTGCCGTCCCTTGAGCATCTCCCCGTTCGGCTGAAAGTCGCGCACCCAGGCCGCGTCGAGGACGAAGCCCTTCCCGGGAACGACCCTTGCCTCGGGGGCGTCCAGGCGATGGATGGGCCGAAAGGTCTTCCGGTCCAGGACGAGGAAGGTGAAGTTGGCGATCCGGCCCGACCGCGCATCGAAGGCCTCGGCGGCGAAGAACCGGCCCTCGTCCCCGCGAAACCACGTGCTGGCGTCTGACCAGTAGTTCTTCGGAATCCGCCCCAGGATGGTGCTCCGGATGCGGTCCGACTCCTCGGCGGCCCGTGGGACGACCCGGTCGGAGAGGAAGAACAGGACGGGTCCCGCGGTCAGGGCCGCCAGGACCAGAGGTGCGACAAACCGGTGGAGCGAGATCCCGTGAGCCAGAACCGCCGTTGTCTCGGCGGCGCGCACCATTCCGGCAACTGCGATCAGGGCCGCCACGAGGAAGGCGTAGGGAATGATGTCGTAGACGACGGGCGCCAGGAGGCTCTGGCCGTAGCGCCAGAGCAGCGAGGCCGGCGGGTTCAGCTTGGCGATGTCGTCGCTGATCTCCAGGTACTCGATGATCACGTAGAGGCTCGCGGAGGAGACGAGGACGAGCAAGAAGACACCGAAGAACCGCCTCAGGAGATAGCGTTCGAGGAGGAACGACGGCCCCCACGGGAGGACTTTCGCGGCAGCCGGAGGACGAACCGGACTGGAGTCGGAGGGGGAAGTCCGAGCCCTCTCGGACGCCGGAGTCGTGCCGCCTCCGGGTTCTTCGGGTGTTGCCCGGAGGGAACGGAGCCGCCAGAAAGTGTCCGCCAGGTGTCCGAGGGGAAGGATTGGCCGGTGGTGGCCGACCTGGAGGACGGCGTAAGCGCCGAAGAGGAAGAGGAGAACGTTCGGCAGCCACATCCCGAGGGCCGGGTGCCAGTGACCGTCGATCGCCTTGGCCTCTCCGGTGGCGATGAGCATGTAGTAGAAGAGGACCATGAGGACGGAGACGGCGAAGCCAGCGGACCGGCCGCCTCTGCGGTTGACGATACCGAGGGGGACCCCCACGAAGCCGAAGACGATGCAGGCGGCGGGGAACGAGAACTTCTTGTGGATCTCGACCCACGAGAGGTTGATCTCGACCGGAGACCGGGAAGTCTGGGCCCGTCTGAGAAGCCCGGAAAGCGGTTCCTCGCGCAACTGCTTTTCGATCTTCTCGCCCGCCCGGCGCTCGAAGGGCTGGGAATCGGCCAGGAGGGTCCGTTGTTCGCGGTAGACGGCCCGGTCCTCGCTCTGGCCGCCTCTCGAGATCTGCTGGGCGAAGGCGTTCTCTAGCCTGAGCCAGAGCTGGCCTCGGTCCCGCTCCAGTTCGAGAGTCCCTTTTTCGGCCACGATCAGGCGCTCGTCGACTTGGGGGTCGGAGCGGTCCAGGACGACGACCCCCCGTAACTCCCGCCGATCGGCCGATGCCGCCTCCACGTAGATTCGCCTTCCGCCGAACTCCGGGCTGAAGACGCCGGGCTGGATCCGGTGGGCGATGACGTAGGTCGAGAGCTCGAGCTTCTTCTCCGAGAGCTTTGCGTTCGAACCGGGCAGCACGCCGAGCATCACCCAGGCGGTCACGCCTCCGAGAGCCAGCGAGAGGGCGAAGACGGGTCTGAAGAGGGCCGTGAGGTGGAGGCCGGCAGCCCGCATTGCGGTGAACTCGGAGTCGGCGCTGAGGCGCCCCACGCCGACGAGGGTGCCGAGGAGAAACGAAATCGGGATCGTGAGGACGACGATGTGGGGGACGGAAAGGCCGAGGAGAAGGAGGGTGTCCTGGCCCGGGGACGGGCTCTGAAGGATGAGGTCGGAGAACTGGAAGAGACCCCGGACGACCATGAAGCCGGTGTAGGCGAAGAACCCGACGATGGTGGGACCGAGGACCTCGCGGGCGACATAGCGGTCGAGACGCCGTGACAGCACGCAGGGAGTGTCCACCAGAGCTGGACTCCGGGCAAGGGAACCGAGAACCTGGAGTTCGGGGCCTGGACGGCACCGAGGGACCGGGAAGACTCCGGCCGGTTTACGTCCGATAAGATTTATTATGTCAAATTCTTGTCTGGAAAGATGGGCCGGGGGGGGGCTGAGGCCCTTGCGGGCGGCAGGAGCCTGGGCGGGCATGTTCGAAGCTTCGGATCTGTGGTGCTGTGCGGCGAGGTCCCTGCCGCGAGGTCCCTGCCGCGAGGTCGCCGTCGCGGATCCGGAGGGCCGACCTATCTCTATCTGGGGATGTCGCTACCCGATCGGGCTGGACGATGGAGTGGCCGGCGGCTCACTCGCCAGGGTCGGTGGTCTCGGGCTCGAGGCCTTCTGGGTCATCCGACTCCGGGTGGGGGCCGGCGGTTTCCTGTTGGCTGGCTTTCTTGCTAGCGGCGGTCTGGCGGGAAAAGCGGCCCTCGCGTGACAGGTCGATAGTCCCGGCGCCGATCTGCGCAAGGAGCGCCCGGACGGCCGTCAGGATCGAGGCTCGGTCGTTGGACTCGCCCCGGACGACGAGGCTCACCTTCAGGCCGTCCTGCGTCTCGGGCTGGTACGTCAGCTCGTACTGCTTGGGGTACTTCCGGAGACTCCGGGCCCGGTCCTGTTCGTCGGAGGAACCGCTCTTTCGGGCGGCCCGCAGGGCGTCACGGTCGAAGTGGCCCGTTTCGAGGTAGATCTCGATGGCTGCGAGCATCTCCGTCTCCTCCTCGAGGCGAGCCAGCTCCAGGAGGAAGGACTTCGACTGAATGTCGGCGCGCCGACATTGGTCCTTCACGCTGTCCGGCAGGGCCGAGAGCGTCAGGGTCTCCGTGACGGTCACGCGAGACTTCCCGACCGCCTTGGCGATCTGCTCGTGGGTGTAGCCATGCCGCTCTCTCAGGAGCGCGAAACCCTCGGCCTCTTCGAACGGGGTCAGGTCCTTCCTTTGAAGGTTCTCGACGAGGGCGATCTCGACGAGCTCCGACGTTTCGCGGTCCAGCTCGATGCACGGAACCTCCGCCAGTCCCGCCTCCAGGGCGGCTCGGAATCGCCTCTCCCCGGAAATGAGCGTGTAGCGGTCGTCCTCGCGGCGGCGGACGAGGAGGGGTTCCAGAACCCCGTGGAGCAGAATCGAATCCCTCAACGAGGCAATGTCTCCGAGGTTCGTCCGGGGTTGATCGGGATTGGCCTCGATGAGGTGGATCGAGACCTTCCTCCCGATCGGAATCTCGTCGGCGCGGAAGAGCTGCTCCACGAAGTGGGAGTCGTGGCGCATCTGGGAGCGCTCGGGAAGTCCGCGCTTTTTAGACACGGGCCAGAATCTCCTCGGTCAGACTGTAGTACTCCATCGCCCCGCTCGAGCGGGGGGCGAACGTGAAGATCGATTCCTTGTACGCGGGTGACTCCTCCAGCCGGACCGACTTCGAGATCGTGGTCTTGAAGAGCTTCCCCTGAAAGACATCATCGATTTGCTTGATGATGTCCCGACCCAGAACGGTCCGGCGGTCGTGAAGGGTGATCACCGCTCCGAGGATCTGGAGGTTCGGATTGGGCCGGCCCTTGATCTTCTCGATCGTCTCGAGGAGGTCATCCGTCCCTTCCAGGGCGAAGTAGGAGGACTGGATCGGGATCAGGATGTGTGTCGCGGCGACCAGGGCGTTCACGGTGATCATCCCGAGGGTCGGCGGGGTGTCGATGACGACGGCGTCGAACTCTTCCTTGACGCGCTCCAGCTTGTCCTTGAGCCTGAAGTGTCCGTCGATCTCCCCCAGGAGCTTCGCCTCGACCTTCGCCAGGGAGATCCTGGAAGGGGCCACTTTCAGGTTCAGAAGATTCGTGCTCCTCACCACGTCGTCAATCCCGACCGCGGGATCGACGAGCAGGTCGAAGACGGTCTTGTCGATGCTCTTACGGTCCAGGTACGAGAGCGTGGAGTTCGCCTGGGGGTCGAGGTCGATCAGAAGCGTCCGGAGGTTCTTCTGGGCCAGAGCCGCGGAAACATTGATGGCCGTCGTCGTCTTTCCGACGCCGCCTTTCTGGTTGGCGATGCAGATGATCATCGACTAGGCCCGCGATCATACGGACCTCGGACCCGCGCTTCAAGTTGATCGCTAAGTGCTCGATCTGGAGAGGTCTGGAAGAGACCGGGGCAGGGAGCCCCCCTCCCCCGCTCACATCCGGTACTTGCCGAGGGCGTCCGGATCCACTTCCTCCAGCCATTTCCGGAGCCTCTCCGATCCCTGGCTCGTCACGCTCTCCGAGGACGACCGGCTCTTTTCCAGAACCAGCTCCTCGACGAAGACCGGCGCTGCGGCCCGAAGGGCCAGCGCGATCGCATCCGAGGGCCGGCTGTCGAGGACCAGCATCCGGTCCCCGAGCCAGAGATGGATTTCGGCGTAGAAGGTGTTTTCCTTGAGGTTGTTGATCAGGATCCGCTCGACCCGGCCGGGGAGCTTCGCGATCAAGTTCCGGAGGAGATCGTGCGTCATGGGCCTCGGAGTCGTGATCCCTTCCATCTGCAGGGCGATCGCATTTGCCTCGAAGACTCCAACCCAGATGGGCAGGAAGTTCTTTTCCTCGGCATCCCGGAGGATGATGACGGGCATGTTTGCGATCGGGTCGATGATGAGGGCCTTGACCTCCATCTGAATTGACACGAACAATCCCCCCAATCCTCAATCTACGGGCGGTTGCCCGGTTTTTCAATCCGAAATCAGAAAGAAAAAGGGGCCTGGCGGCCCCTCTCTTCCCGCGACTCCGTGCGCGCCCGCGAATCCCTGCGGGCCCTCACCCAGCGACCGGGACCCCCAGAAGCGAGTTCGGCAATCCTCTCGTGATCTCGGCCATCACGAAGGTCCCGGGCCGGAATCGTCTTGGAACATCCAGGTTCACGACGCGGTTGCAGGGCGAGCGGCCCGAGCTCTTCTTGCCTTTCTTGTCGTCGCCGTCCACGAGAACCTCCAGCCGTTCCCCCTCGAGCGAACGGTGCGCCCGCTTCTGAATCTCCTGCTGCAGATCGAGAAGCCGCGTGAGTCGCTCGGAAGCCACTGGTCTCGGAACATCGTTCTCCCAGCGAGTGGCCGCCGTGTGGGGACGGGGCGAGTAGACGAAGCAGAAGGCACTCGCGAACTCCACCTCGGAAACCAGCGAGAGGGTCTCCTCGAAGTCGCCATCCGTCTCTCCGGGGAAGCCCACGATGATGTCGGTTCCGATGACGACGCCGGGAACCCCGGCCCGGATCCGGCGGACGAGGTCGAGGTACTCGGAGCGCGTGTACTGGCGCTTCATCCGGTTCAAGATCCGGTCAGACCCCGACTGCACGGGAAGGTGGAGGAACGGACACACGGACGGCTTCGGCCCCATCGCTTCGATCAGCCCGTCTCCGAAGTTCTTCGGGTGCGAGGTGACGAAACGGAGCCTTTTCAGTCCCTCGAGCGTCCCGACGGCCCGAATCAGGTCCGCGAAATCCTCCCCTGTCTCTGGATCCTGGAAGGCGTTGACCGTCTGGCCGAGGAGCTCGATCTCGACGACGCCCTCCTGGATGAGGCGGCGGGATTCCTCGACCACGTCCGCCAGCCGGCGGCTCCGTTCTCTGCCCCGGGTTGTGGGAACCACGCAGAACGTGCAGTACTTGTTGCACCCCTCGATCACCGTGATCGATGCCTTGTGCGGAATGGTCCGCGCGATCGCGGACGGGGTGTAGGCCACCTCGTCCAGGTCGAAACCGACTTCCACGGGCCGGTCATCCTCCTCCACGACCCGTCTCACGACGGACGGCAGCGCCTCGATCCGGCCGGTCCCGAGCACGAAGTCGACGTACGGAAGCCGGGAGAGAAGGGCCTCACCCTCCTGCTGGGCAACACAGCCGCAGACGCCGAGGATCATCCCGTCCCGCTTCTTCTTCATCACGGCAAGCTGGCCGAGGCGGTCGTAGACCTTCTGCTCCGCCTTGTCCCTGACGGAGCACGTGTTGAGGAGGACGAGATCCGCGGTCTCGGGCGAAGTGGCTTCCTCATAACCACCACCCTTCATCAGCCCGACGAAACGGCGTCCGTCGAGCTCGTTCATCTGGCATCCCCAGGTCTCCACGAAGACAGTCGGCTTCCCACTGGTCATGAATTCGATCCCACGTTGTTTTGTTTTTCGGCGGCCCGAACTCAGCGCAGCCAGCCAGGAGGAGCCCCGGCCTTCCGGGCGACCTCTTGCATATTCTCCCAGTTGAGGTTCGCGGCGTCGAGATCGGTTCGGGCCTGCTTGAGGTCGTCTCGCGCCTTGTCCCAGGCCGGCTTGATGACGCGGTCCCGGTAGTTCCCGTCGCTCCAGGCGTAGAAATCGTTCTCGAGCCGCGCCGATTCGGCTTCCAGGTTCCGGATTCGCTCCTCCGTCTTCGCGATACGGTCCCGCGCCCCCTTCGAAAGAACCTTCCAGTCCTCCTCCGTGCGCCCGTCGTTGTCACGGGCAACGTACGGCTGCGCGGGGGGCCGGTAGGGCGCCGGAGTCGGAGTCGCGGCCTTGGCTCCCTTGCCTGCGGACGGCGTCGCTGCGCCGGCGGGTGTTGCCTTTCGGAGCGACTCGTTCGTGATCACGCCGAGGGACTTCTTCTTCTCCGTCCCTGCCGGAGGCTTCTGCTGCTGAGAACGGCGGACGGCATCTCCGAGGGAGCCAGGAGGCGTGTAGGCGAGAGGATCCGTCTTCTTCGGGGGCGCCGAGTTCGGCGCGGGTGGCGTGCTCTCGGTCTCGTGCAACCCCTTGTCCGGGGAGGGCGCCGGCTCCGGGGAAGTCTGGCCAGCTCGAACACTCGAAATCGACAGGGACAGCGCGGCGGCGAGACAGATCAGGCCAGCTCTCCTGCCCGGCCGGCATGGTGCTGCGGTCTTCATGGTGCTTTCGTCCCCTCTCGTCCGTAGCGGTCCTCGAGTCTCACGACGTCATCGAGCTCCGGGCTCGAAACCTCCACGAGGAGGCAATCCACCGCTTCCGCGAAGATCCTGTGGCGGGCCCCGGGCACGATGTGGAAAGAGGTCCCGGCCTCCAGGGAAAGGACCGCCCTCTCGCCGTCGATTTCGGTCTCGAGCCCCAGGCGCCCCTCCAGAACGAGGAGAGTCTCTTCCTTTCGTTCGTGAAATTGATAGGAGAGGCTCTGGCCGCTCGTGACCTTCAGGACCTTCCCCGCGTAGCGGGCGTTTTCCGCAAACACGCGCTCCTCTCCCCAGGGCTTCTTCACGATCCTGGGTGTGCCAATTCGGATGTTCGGCGGTGTCATCCTGGTCCTTCCCCGGAGCGGCTCCGGGCCCCTGCTGCAACAAGCAAGTTGTGAGCCTCGCGGTTGAGGAGCGCGGCGACCTCTTCGGGAGTCGAGAGCGAAAGGGCGGCCCTGGCGATCTTCGCTGCTTCGGCCGATGAAATCGACCGGGCGAACTCCTTCAGGACCGGGACAGATCTCGGCCCCATCGAGAACTCCCGGATTCCGAGGCCCACGAGAACGAGGAAGAAGATGGGGTCCGCCGCCATTTCGCCGCACACCGAGACCGGCTTGTCGGCCTTTCTTGCGGCCTCCGCCACGCGGGCGACCAGTCGCAGGATGGCCGGATGATGGGGACAGAAGAGCTCTGAAACGGTCTCGTTGGCCCGGTCGACGGCCAGTGTGTACTGGATCAGGTCGTTTGTCCCGAGCGCGAGAAAGTCGACGTCCGGAAGGAGCATGTCGACGGTGATGGCCGCCGAGGGAACCTCGATCATCGCGCCGAGGGGCACGTCCGGAATCTCGAAACGGTCCTGCCTCAGCGCGTCCCGCTCCTCCTCGAGCATGGCCCGGACCCGCCGGATCTCCTCCACGCCCGAGACCATCGGGATGAGAATCCTCAACTCTCCCGACGGAGCGGCCTTCAAGAGAGCCCTGAGCTGCGTCCGGAACATTTCGGGCTTCTTGAAGCAGAGTCTCACGCCCCTC
Organism: Thermoanaerobaculia bacterium; assembly: GCA_022071945.1. GTDB lineage: Bacteria > Acidobacteriota > Thermoanaerobaculia > UBA5066 > UBA5066 > JAJVIN01. Next base: position 81,944 of record JAJVIN010000039.1, read on the forward strand.
AGGCCGAGGACGGGGTTGATCTCCTCGGCCCCCACGATCGTCCGGGCCCCCTTCTTCCCCCCGAGGTCATAGGTCCGGATGACGACGGGCCGTGGAGCGAGCTCTCGAACCGTCTGCTCGTAGATCGCGAACTGGGTCTTCTCGTCGGGGAACTCCTCTCCTTCCGAGGAGAGGTAGATGAACTCCGAGCGGAAGAGGCCGACTCCGTCGGCGCCATAGTCGAGAACGTCCCGCACTTCCGAGACGAGCTCGATGTTCGCCCGGACGAAGATCGCTTCCCCATCGAGGGTCTCAACGGTCTTCCCCGTGCTCTTGGCCTTCAGCGTCCGCTCCTGGGTGGCTTCCTGTTCCTGCCGCTCCCGGAAGAGGGCGAGAACGTCCTCGGACGGTTCTCTCCAGACGACACCCTCTCTCCCATCGATGATCAGGAGGTCGCCGTCGGCGACGCAGGCGAGCAGGCGGGGAATCGCGACGACCGCCGGGATTCCGAACGAACGGGCGATGATGGAAGCGTGGGAGGTCTTTCCTCCCCGCTCACTCAGGAAGCCCACGACCCTGTCGCGAGGGATCTTGACGGCATCTGAAGGGGTGAGCTCGTCCGCAACCAGGATCAGCGATTCCCCTTCGAGATCCTCCATCTTCACGGGAGCGTCTCCTCCCTCGCCGAGGTGACGCCTCAGAATGACCCCGACATCGCGAAGGTCGGCGGCCCTCAGGGCGATGTGTTCATCCGGGAGGTCTCGCATTCGAGCAGCGAAAGACTCCGTCGCGGCCGCCACGGCCCACTCGGCGTTCACGGATTCGGCCTCGATTCGCCTCTCGATCGGCGCCAGATAGGCCCGATCCCTCAGAAAAAGCGCATGGGCCTGGAAGATCGCCGCGTACTCGGGACCGAGGCGAATCGCGACCTGTTCCGCGGTGGTTTCCATCTCGCGGGCCGCCGCCTCGGCGCCCGCCCGGAATCGTTCGACCTCTCGAGCGATGTCTGCCTTCTCGAGCGACCGTTTGGGAGCCGTATCTTCACGGGAAAACCAAAGGACCGCCTTGCCAACGGCGACCCCTGGCGAGACAGGGATCCCGCTCAGCGAGAGACCTCTTTTCATCACTTGAATTCTAGTGGCAGATGCCGGGGCCGGATGGGCCGATCGCCCTGAAAATCGACGCTCCCTGGCTTCAGCTACTCTCGTCGAAGCGTCTGTCGACGAGGTTCTCCAGGGCGGCGAGAGCCTCCCTTTCATCGCCTCCATCGACGCGGAACACGAGCGCGGTTCCCTGAGAGGCGCCGAGGAAGAGCAGTCCGAGAATGCTCTTGGCATCCACCTCGTCCCCGCCGCGGCACAGGGTCACCTTCGAGCTGAAGCTGGCCGCCGTCTGGACGAGTTTGGCCGCGGCCCGGGCGTGAAGCCCGAGCCGGTTCTTCAGGACCAGCTCCTTCTCGATCACGGCTTCCTGTGCTCCGACTCCATCAGATCCGAGGCCGCGAGGATCGCGCGGCGTCCCTTCTCGACGAGAGTGTGGGCGATCATGTGCGGGTCCTTCCCCTCGCGGGACATGGCCCGGGCCTTCATCACCATCGGGAGGTTGACGCCCGAAACGATCTCCACGCGGCCTCTTTCCAGAAACGCGAGGGCCAGATTCGACGGTGTGCCCCCGAACATGTCGGTCAGGATGACGACCCCCCTGCCCCTGTCGGCTGCCGATATCTTCTGCTCGAGCTTCCGTCCGGCTTCTTCAGGGACCTCGTCCCAGGCCAGGGAGAGCGCCTCGAGAGGATCGGTGGAATCGCAGGACTCCAGCACCTTCACGGTCTCGCAGAGAGCCGCCGCGAGGGGACCGTGGGAAATCACGACGAGGCCGACGGCCGGGGACCCCGGGAGAAAGGCGGCTGGGCTGGCGGCAGTCATCAGAATTCCTTGTTCTCGTCCCGGTGCAAGACCCGAACAGGATAGCCCAGCGAGGAGAGATCCCGCTTCAGCCGCTCAGCGATGTAGACCGAGCGGTGCCGCCCACCCGTGCAGCCGACCGCGATCGTCAGGTACGAGCGGTTTTCCTTGCGGTAGTTCGGGAGGCACCACGAGAGGAAGTCGAGGAGGCGGTCGTAGTACTTCTGGGTCACTTCGCCCGCCTCGATGTACCGGGCCACCTCCGCGTCCTTACCCGTGCGCGGACGCAGCCGGGGATCAAAGTGCGGGTTGGCAAGGAACCTCACATCGAAGCAGAGGTCGAGGGCAGAGGGCATTCCGTGCTTGAAGCCGAAGGAGAGAATCGAGAGCGCGAGAACGCCGGGGTCGTTGGCATCGCGGAAGCTCTCCGCGAGCGCGCTCCGTAGCTCGTGGACCGTCATGCCGCTCGTGTCGATGACGATGTCGGCCCGCTCCTTGACCTCACCGAGGAGGCGCCTTTCGAAGGCCACCGCCTCGGCCAGCGTCCGGTTCGTGGCCAGGGGATGCGGACGCCGCGTCTCCGAGAAACGGTTCAGAAGAACCCGGTCCTCGCACTCGAGGAAGAGAAGCGTGGTCGGGACGGAGCGCCGGAGCTGCTCCAAGAGCCCGGGAAAGACCTCGGCGAAGTCCGGGTTCCTCACGTCGAGGACGACGGCATTGCGGGCTCTGGCCACCCGTCCGGCCTTCACCTCGGTCGCGTAGGCGTCGAGCAGGGAAAGGGGGAGGTTGTCGACGGTGACATACCCGATGTCCTCGAGAGCGTGAGCGGCGTAAGACTTCCCCGAACCGGACAGGCCGGTGACGATCAGAAGGCGCCCTTCGGTGTCTTTCAAGGCTTTCTCCGCTTCCTTCTTGGTTTCGAGCTGGCCTGCGCATTCTGTGCCGCGAGCGTCTTTTGCGCGATCTCGGCCTGCACTCGGGCGGCCATCTCCCGGGCGGCATGGAAGCCCCTGTTCTTCAGGATCTGGTTGCGGACGGCGATCTCGACCAGCATCGCGAGGTCCCGCCCGGTGGCGACGGGCATCGTGATCTTCGGGATCCCGACCCCCAGGATCGTCTCCGTCTCCTCGTCGAGGCCGAGCCGGTCGTACTCGTGACCCTCGATCCAGTTCGTCAAGTGAATCACGAACTCGACGGAGTGCCGCTCGAGCACGGCCGTCACGCCAAAGAGCATCGGGACGTTGACGATTCCAAGCCCGCGCAGCTCCATGTGGTGCCGGACGAGACCCGAGGAAGACCCGATCAGGACGTCCGCCGGGAAGCGCTTGATGACGACGAGGTCGTCGGCCACGAGCCGGTGCCCTCTCTGGACGAGGGCGAGGGCACACTCGCTCTTCCCGACTCCAGAGTCTCCGAGGAGCAGGGTGCCCAGGCCGCCCACCTCCAGAAGGACGCCGTGGACGGTCGCCCGTGGAGCGAGCGACTCCTCCAGGAACGCCGTGAGGCTCTCGATGACCGAGCCCGTCAGCCGGGGCGTCGTGAAGAGCGGGACGTTCCTCTTCGAGCAGAGGCGTCGCAGGTTGGACGGAGGGGTGATGCCCTTCGTGACGATGACGCACGACATCTCGAGCGACGTGAAGGCCTCGATCCTCTTTCGGGCGACGCTCGCGGTGAGAGTCGCGAGGTAGGTGAACTCGCTCTCTCCGAGGATCTGGACCCTGTGAGGCCTCACATATGGAAGAAACCCGGCCATGGCCAGGCCGGGTTTCTGGACACGGGGCCACTCGATGATCCGCCCGACTCCTCCTTCACCGGCCACGAGCTTGAGGCCGATGTGGGCCAAGGCCGGGGACAGGAGATCGGAAACCCGAACCTGCGGGTTGGTTTCCTCTCGAAGCGGTGACACGGCTCTCTCTGACCCCGATTCCGAGCTGAATCGATCTCAGGATGGGATCAGGAGCCCGATGGAACCATCGCGCCGCCGGTAGAGGACCCGAAGAGAGTCGTCGGCGGGGAGGCGGAAAACGAGAATCTGCCGGTCCTCCGATGTGAACAGGTGGAGCGCGTCCTCCTCGAACATCGGGCGGAGCGAGATCTTCTCGTGGCGAACCGTCGTCTTCTCGCTCTTCGTCTCGCGAGTCTCCTTCGGTTCAGTCTTCCAGACCTCCGGCGTCCGGACAGTGGCGGCCCTCTGAGACTTCTTGTCCTCCTTGACGCGCGACTTCGCCTTCTTCACCTGGTTGACGATCCTCTCGAGAACCAGGTGGGCGACCGTCTCCTGGTCGGGCCCCGACTCGTTGGCCGTCCAGGTCCGCTGGCGTCCGACGATCGTGATCTCGATGCAGACGCTCTTCTTTTCCTGCCACACGATGACGTGCGCCTGGGCGTCAGGCGGCAGGACGCGGACCAGCTTCTGCAGTTTCTTCTCCACGAGGTCGCGAACGACGGGGTCGATCTTGACGCGGCGTGCCGTGAAGTCGATGTTCATGAACTCGGTTCCTCACTCTCTGTCTTCTCCGGGCGCCCCGAGCGCTCCGGTGACCTTGACTGGAGCCGGCGCCGGCTCCGTCTTGCGAATCGAACTCGATGGGATGTGGAGCTCCTCCCGGTACTTCGCAACGGTCCGTCTCGCGATCTTGATGCCTTCTCGAGCCAGGAGCTCCGACAGCCGGGCATCCGAGAGCGGCCGTTCGGGATCCTCCGCCTCGATGAGCGACCGGATCTTTCCCTTCACCGCCAGGGACGAGACATCCTCACCGCCGCTGCTGGCGATGGCCGAGTGGAAGAAGAACTTCATCGGGAGGAGTCCCCTGGGAGTCGACATCCACTTGTTCGACACCACCCGGGAGACCGTCGACTCGTGCATGCCGATGTCCTCGGCGACGTCCCGCAGGACGAGGGGACGCAAGTGCGCGACCCCGTATTCGAAGAAGTCCCGCTGCTTCTTGACGATCGACTCCGCGACCTTGACGATCGTCCGCTTTCTCTGGTCGAGGCTCTTCATGAGCCACTGCGCGGCCCGGATCTTCTCCCTGAGGTAGCTCTTCCCGTCCCCGTCCAGCGCCCCGTCGTCGGCGGAGAGCATGCGGCGGTAAAGGGAAGAGACCTTCAGCCTCGGGAGGCCGTCGTCGTTGAACTGCACGACGTAATCGTCCTCGATCTTCACCACGGCAACGTCCGGCTCGACGTAGATCGTCCGGCTGGAGTCGTACCTGCGTCCCGGCTTGGGATCGAGCCTCCGAATGACCTCGATCGCCTTCTGGATCTCCTCCACGGGGACCGACATCTGGCGAGCCAGCAGCGGGAGAGGCTTGGTGCCGAGGTCATGGAACCGGCGCGTCACCAGCTCGTTGAGGAGCGGCGTTTCGGCTCCGGTGGCCCTGAGCTGGATGAGGAGGCACTCGGCGAGGTCTCTGGCCCCGACGCCCGTCGGATCGAAGGACTGCAGGAGAGCCACGGCCTGACCGGCGATCTCGGCGCTGCACGGGACGCCCGCGGCGATCTCTTCCAGACTCATCCGCAGATAGCCGTCCGGGTCCACGTTCCCGACGAGGAAAACGCAGGCCTCCCTCACTTCGGGACTCGTCTCGCACAGACACAGTTGCTCGGTGAGGTGGTCCGCGAGCCCCGGTGGTGTCTCTGCCCGGTTTTCCAGGGAGAACTCGTCGAGCTCTTCCGTCATCCGGGGGGCCGTCGATCCTCCGTCGAGGTAGTCGCCAAAGAAGGCCTCGAAATCGATCTCCTCGAAGGGCTTGTCGGTGGGCGTCTCGGCTCCCTCGGATGCATTGCCCCCCTCACCCTCGCGGTCGGAGGCTTGCGAGGAACCCGCGGGGGTGTCGGCGGAAGCCTGAGACGCCTCGGCCGCTGGCACGGCTGGCTCCTCACCCCCGTCCGCCATCCGCTCTTGAGCCTCTTCGGAGGCGGAGCTCGAGAACGCTTCCTCCGCAACGGGCTGTCCATCCTCGGTGGGGCCCTCTTCTTCTTCCAGGACGGGATTCGTCACGATCTCCTGGTTCACCACGTCCTGGAGCTCGAAACGCGTCATCTGCAGCAGCTTGATGGCCTGCTGCAGCGTTGGCGTCATCACCAATCGCTGGGAGAGCTTGAGAGAGAGCTTCTGTTCGAGTCCCACGTTCTGAAAGTCCGACATCCCCGGAGGGATTCCACTCCTGCGCTATGAAGCCGTTTGCCCGAGGCTTCGTCTTCTGGAATTCTAGTCCAGCCGGAAGCGCTCCCCCAAGTAGACGCGCTTCACTTCCGGGTCATTCGACAGATCCGCTGGCGGTCCCGCCCGGAAGATCTGTCCCGAGTTGATGATGTAGGCCCGGTCGACGATCGCCAGGGTGTCCCGGACGTTGTGGTCGGTGATGAGGACGCCGATTCCGCCCTTCGCCAGCTCGCGAATCACGTCCTGCAAGTCGATCACCGTGATCGGGTCGATTCCGGCGAAGGGTTCGTCGAGCAGGATGAACCGGGGCGAGAGCGTCAGGGCGCGCGCGATCTCGAGCCGGCGGCGCTCGCCGCCAGACAGAGTGTCGGCCGAGGAGTTGGACAGGTGCGGCAGCTTGAACTGGTCCAGGAGCTCCTGGGCTCGCTCTTCCCGCTCGGACCGTTTGAGCGGGAGGGTCTCGAGCACCGCCAGGAGGTTCTCCCTCGCCGTCATCTTCCTGAAGACCGAGGGTTCCTGCGGGAGGTAGGTCACCCCTCGCCGGGCCCGACGGAACATGGGGAGGCTCGTGATGTCATCCTCGTCGAGAAGCACCGATCCCTCGTCCGGCGCCACCAGCCCGACCAGGATCGAAAACGTGGTGGTCTTTCCCGCCCCGTTCGGACCTAGCAAGCCCACGACCTCTCCCGCGAGGACCTCGAGGGAAACTCCGTTGACGACACACCGCTTTCGATAGCTCTTCTTCAGGCCCCTGGATTCCAGGCGGGCTCTCGCCGTGTTCATGATCCCTCCGGGCGGAAGACCCCTTCCGAGCGGACTCCCGTCGAGGTCTCGACATCCACCCGGGCCTTGCCCGGCCGGAAGAGCAAGACAGCCCCTTCCACTCGGTTGCCCTGTCCGTCCACGGCCTTGGCCGGATTGCCCTGCAGCGTCACGAGCTCCGTCTGGGGCATCCAGAGTGCCTTGCCCCCTTCGCCCCGCCGCTTGGTCAGGCGGTCTTCCATCACGACGGCCCCCTTGGCCTCGGCGTACTGGATCGTGCTGTCGTCCGCCAGGTGGAATTCCGAAAGGTCCGCGGCCAGCTGCCACTGACCCGACAGGACCGTCGAGTTCCCCTCGAGCCTCACGATGTGGCTCTGTTCGACATGAATGAGCCGATCGGAGGTCGCATTGATGATCTCGCCGCTGTTGAGCAGCGACTTTTGCAAGGACGACGTCCCGCCGCTCCTGCGAAACGTGGCCCGGACGTTTCCTTCTGCAAAGACCCGCCTTTCGACGTCGCTCAGGATCAATTTCGAGGCCCTGAGAACATTCTCGCGCTGCCAGGCGCGAACCGATCCCGAAAGCACGAGTTCCTTCTTCTTCATCAGGAGCCTCAGAGACTCCGATTCAGAGAAGTACGGTTCCGACGGCCGCGAACCAGGAAGTGCCACGGAGGACGTTCCCTGGAAGGATGCGCGGACGGCTCCCTCGGCCTCGAGGACCTCGTCCCCGATCTGGTACGTCAAGACGCGGGCCTCCACCTTTGCCGCCGGCTCTGAAAAGACGGCGGGCTCCATTCCCGCCCCCGACACGACGAGATCGTTCGTGGCCCCCCGGTACGAGGCCGAGCTCCCCTTGACCGTGGCCTTTCGGCCGGCTTCGGTCGCGGTGACCGGCCCCTCGAACGCCGCGACCTCGACCGTCTTTCCATCCGGAGCGTACGTGATGCGCGCCCGCGACGCCGTGACCTCGCGAAACCCGGCTTTCTGGTCCTTCACGGGTAGAGGAGCCTCGAGTCCCCTCAGCGCCTCCGGAATCGCGATCTCGGCGAGCTTCCCGCTCTGGAAGCGAGCCTCGAATCTCGGGGAGAGCAATCTCCGCGAGGAGCCCCCGCTGTCCGGCGCGGCCGAGTCGATCTGGGCGAGCCCCGACGGGTCCTCTAGCACCATGTTCCTCGGAGGGCCCGCGGCTTCCCTGATGATCTCGAGGCCGCTCCCTCGAGCGGTCACGAGATCCACCCGCCCGGCCTCCCGAGACGGCCTGAGGACGAAGAAGACCGATCCGGAGGCCTGGATGGACTCTCCCGCCTCGACAACGCCCCTCTCGACGCGGTCTCCCCGGATGATGAAGTCGTCGCTCTTGACCGTCACTCCTCCCGCGGCGGACAGGGCCCCGTCCTTTGCCACACGGACCGAGCGGGCTCGAATCGAGAGCGCGCGTCCGGAGGGATCATGCCCACCGACCGTCACGGATCCGTCCAGGACGATGCTCCCGCTGAGCGATTCGAGGAGCCCCTTCTGGGCCAGGGCGATCATCCGGCCCTGAACGACCGTGACCGGTCCCTCGGAGAAGAGAGCCTTCTTCGTGGGGTCGTAGCGAAACGAGAGAGAGCTCAGGGAAAGCCCCTGCCTCTCGACGAAGACGCCATCGAAGACCTTCATCGCCTTCGAGGTCTGTTTGAACTCCGCCCTCGGCGCCCCCACCACCATGCCGCGCGAGCGGGGGTCGGAGCCGCGGAACTCCAGGACGACATCCTTCAGACGGAAGAAGTCCTCGCCCCCCTCGCGATATCCGACGGCCTCCGATGCCGTGAGCCGGAATCCTTCCCCGTCATTCCTGTCTTCCTCGAACTGGAAGTCCCTGAATCGCATCCGGTCGCGAGCCGTTCCGATCTCGTTCAGAAGCGTCTGGGCCACTTCCTCTCCGCCCTTCTGTGGGCGGGTTCCGGTCGGGCGGACAGAGCTGATGAGGTAGACCGCGAAAGCGAGGGCGGCCAGGAGAAGGCACCGGCGAAGGAGGGTGATGCGTCTCATGGGGCCGCCGGGGCGATCTCGATCACCCGGAGCGAGGGGCGGCGGGTCAGCGAGTCTCTTTGCACGGCCGCGACGACGTCGAAGCTCCCGGTTCGTTCTTCCCGGGCCCTTCTCGCCAGGGTCCACCCGATGGCCCCGATCCTCTGGCCCGATCGCGAGAACTCGAACCGGAGCCCATTCTCGCCGATTCGTCGCGCCCGGCCGTCCCACTCGAGTCCCTCGAGGAGAAACACCGGTTCAGGGTTTCCGAGCCCGTGCGGTTCGAGGCGGTCCAGCGCCGACAGGAGCTCCTCTCCGACCTCTTCGAGCTCGAGAGAGGTGTCGACCGTGATCTCCGTCCGCCACTCGTCCGGATCGCGCTCCTTGTCAAAGCTGGCCCTCACGGCGGTCCGGAACTCCTCGAACCTTTCGAGCGGGAGAGTGATGCCGACCGCGTTGGTGTGCCCTCCGAAATGGAGCGCGTGGCCCTCGGCCACGGCCTTGATCCGGGAGTAGAGCGGCGTCCTGCCGTAGGTTCGGCCGCTTCCCGACAGGACTTCGCCGTTCTGGGCCAGGAGCACGGCGGGCCGCTGGAACTCGGCCGCGATCTTCGAGGCCGCGACTCCCAGGACTCCCCTGTGCCAGCCTTCGTCCGCAAACCCGGCCTCGACGATGACGCTCTCGGCCTCGGGATCGAAATGGCGAGCGAGGCGCTCCCGAACCGATGCCACCACGCGCTCGGTCGTTCGGCGCCTCTCGTCGTTGGCCTGCTCGAGCCGCCCGGCAATCGACCTGGCTTCGGACTCGTCGGTGGTCAGAAGGAGGTCGAGAGCCGCGAAGGCATGGTCCATCCTGCCCGCCGCATTCAATCTCGGGGCCAGGCGGAAGGCGACTTCCCGGGGATTGGGGGCCCGGCCGCGCGGCACCTGGCAGGCCTCCAGGAGGGCCGCAAGCCCAGGAGAACGCGGATTCCTCAGACCCTCCAGCCCGAGCGCGACGATGATGCGGTTCTCGCCGGTGAGGGGCACCATGTCGGCAATCGTCGAGATGGCCGCGATCCGCGAAAGCGAGAGAACCCAGTTCTGCCGCTGCTCGGGCCCGATGCCCCGGGCCGGTCCGAGGTGGCGCAGGAGCGCCTCGCCGAGCTTGAGCGCGATTCCCGCGCCGCAAAGCTCCTTGTACGGATACCCGCAACCCGGAAGCTTTGGGTCGATCAGGATGGCCTCGAGCGGCAGGTCTTCGGGCGGGAGGTGGTGGTCGGTGACGATGACGTAGATTCCCTGGCCGACGGCGGCCGTCACGGGGTCTCTCGACGTGATCCCGCAATCCACCGTCACGATTCCCTCGGGCCGGTGCTCTTCCACCGCCGCCGTCAAGGTCTCGAGCCGCAAGCCATAGCCGTTTCGAAGACGGTGCGGGATGAAGGGGCGTGCATCGACGCCAAGCCTTCGCAAGACCGTCGTCAGGATTGCGACTGCGCCGACTCCGTCACAGTCGTAGTCTCCGAAGACGACCACCCGCCCGCCGCGATCCGCCGTGGCGGCGAGCTGCTCGACCGCCCGGCTGATCCCCGCCATCTCTTCCGGAGCATGCAGGGCCCCGATTTCTGGCTGAAGGTGCCCCCGGCACTCCAGGAGCTCCCGGAATCCACGGGCCCACAGAACCCTACCGACCGCGCGGGGAATCGCCAGCTGCAAGGCCAGGGAGCTCGAAAGGAGTCCCCCATCCTCTCGCATCTGAACGAGCCCGGGAAAGTGCCGGAGACGGGTCACTTGGAGCTCGGACTTCCTTCGAAGACGCCCATACGCCGGAACTTGGCGTACCGGCCGGCCAGGAGTTTCTCCAGGCCGGTCTTCTGCAGCTTCTCGAGCTCGGAACGAAGGAACCGCCCGACTGTCTCGATCGCCTCCACCGGGTTCGAGTGAGCACCTCCCGGCGGTTCCGCGATGATCTCGTCGATGACGCCGAGTGCCTTGCAGTCCCCTGCCGTGAGCCGCAGGGCCTCCGCGGCTTCCTGCGCCCGGGCCTGGTCTTTCCAGAGGATCGCCGCGCAGCCCTCCGGTGAAATGACGGAGTAGACGGAGTGCTCGAGCATCGCGAGCACATCCGCGACGCCGATCCCGAGGGCGCCGCCCGACCCTCCCTCGCCGATCACAACCGAGAGGACCGGAGTCTTCAAGATCGACATCTCGTAGAGGTTGCGGGCGATGGCCTCGGAAACTCCGCGTTCCTCACTGTCGAGCCCCGGATAGGCGCCCGGCGTGTCGATGAGGGTGATCACCGGCCGCCCGAACTTCTCGGCGAGCTTCATGACCCGCAGGGCCTTCCTATAGCCTTCCGGACGAGCCATCCCAAAGTTACGCCTAATTTTCTCCTTCGTGTCCCGGCCCTTCTGGTGCCCGATGAAGGCGACGGGGCGGTCCGAGAGAAAGCCAAAGCCCGCGACGAGGGCTGGATCGTCCGCAAAGGCCCGGTCGCCCTGGATCTCGACGAAGTCGCGCAGGAGAAGACGCGCGTAGTCGAGGGTGTAGGGCCGGAGCGGGTGACGGGCGACGAGGGTCTTTTGCCAGGGACCGAGGTTCTGGTAGATCTCTCGCGTCAGGCGGCGGAGCTTCTCGGTCAGCTTCTGGATGTCGCGGTTCCGGGCTGGGCTCTCGGGGAAGGACTCGAGCTCCGCCAGCCTCGTTCTCAGCCGGCGAAGTGGTTCTTCGAGATCCGCATGCGATGCCACGGGTCGAGACTGTAGCAGAGACCGGCCGCTCTCAGAGCAGGTTCTGGGGATCGATGTCGAGGAGCGGAGGATCGGGGAGGCGCCGGAGCACGCTGCCCGCCTCTCGCAGGACGTCCCGGTTGAACGCCTTGAGGAGGATCTGGAACCTGTACTTGCCTTTGAGTCTCTCGAGCGGGGCCGGGGCGGGCCCGAGGATCCTGAGGGACTTCCTGTCAAAGGCGGCATCGAGAGCCCGGCGGCCGGCGGCTGCCGCCTCGGACGTGCCCGGCAGGCTCTCGCCGCTCCAGAGACACAGCAGGAGAAACGAGTAAGGAGGGTAGGAAAACGTCTTCCTGAACTCGAGTTCGGCATCCGAGAACAGGCGGTGATCCTGTTGAACCGCGGCCCGGATCGCGGGGTGTTCGGGACGGGCCGTCTGGATCGTGACGATGCCGGGCTTGTCTCCCCGGCCGACCCGGCCGGCGGCCTGAGTCAGGAGCTGGAAAGTTCTCTCCGCCGCCCGGAAGTCAGGAAACGACAGGAGGGCATCGGCATCCAGGACTGCGAGCGCGGTGGCGTTGGGAAAGTCATGGCCCTTGGCCACCATCTGCGTGCCCAGGAGCGCGCGCGCTCTTCCGGACTCGAAGTCCAGCAGCACGCGGGCCGCCCCGCCGCGACGGGCGGCCGCATCCCGGTCGAGAACGGCGTAGGGAACCCCGGGAAAAGCCTCTTCGAACCGTTCCGCGAGACGCTCGGTCCCGAAGCCCACCGGCATCAACGACTCCGACTGGCAGGCCGGACACGTGGAGGGGCGGTCCATGGCGTTCCCGCAGTAGTGGCACAGAAGCCGCTGCCAGCGCTTGTGAAGGGTCCGCGCGACGGAGCAGTTGACGCACCGGAAGTCCTGGCCGCACGAGCGGCACAGGAGAGTGGGGGCGAACCCTCGACGGTTGAGGAGGAGGATGGCCTGTTCGCCCCGCTCGAAGGTCTGGGAAAGGAGCTCGAGCGTGCGGCGGGCAAAGAGAATCCGCCCGTGATCGCCCGGGCGGAACGGCTCCGCCTTCAAGTCGATGACCTCGACAGAGGCCGTCCTCCGAATCCCGGGCCTCTCCGGCAGGGAAAGCCTGGGAATACGCTTCTCTCGTGCCTGCCTCTCCTGCTCCATCGACGGGGTCGCGGAGCCCAGAAGCAGGACGGCTCCCTCGCGCCGGGCCCGCGAGCGGGCCACGTCGCGGGCGTCGTATCGCGGGGACTCCGCCTGCTTGTAGGCCGCGTCATGTGCCTCGTCGATCACGATGAGGCCGAGACGCGACAGAGGCGCGAAGACGGCGGACCGGGGTCCGACGACGACGTCCGCCTCGCCGTCGCGGGTCCGGCTCCACTCCCCGGCACGCTCGCGGTCGGAGAGCCCGCTGTGCAAGAGCGAAACCCGGGTGCCGAGCCTGGCCAGGATTCTCCTCACGAGCGCCGGCGCCAGGGCGATCTCGGGCACCAGGAAGATCGCCGTCTTGCCCATCTGGCGGCAGGCCTGAAGCGCCGCGAGGTAGACCTCGGTCTTGCCGCTGCCGGTGATTCCGTCGAGAAGGAGTGTGGTCTCGGCCTGGCGCGAGAGAGCGCCGGTGACGGAGCGGACGGCCTCGATCTGAGCGGCCGTGAGCTCGACCGCGCGAGAGGGGGCGCCGGTTCCGGCGTGGACCTTCAGATCGGCCCCCAGGTTCTTCGTGACCACGCGTACGAGACCCAGGCTCGCGAGAAGCTCGACCCGTTCCGGCGTGGCCCCCAGCCTCCGGGCCGTCTTGAGCGGCACGAGAGAAGGCTCTTGCCGGAGCTTTTCGATGAGGGCCTTCACGGCCGGCCGGCGATCCAGGCTCTCGGGCAGGACGGCCTTCGGGTCGACATCGAGAAACGCCTCGGTCGCCGCTCGCTCCGCGCGCTTGCCGGACTCCTCGACGGCGATGAAGCCCTTCCGTTCGAGGTCTCGCAGGAGAAGGGCGGGCCGTCTCAGGCCGGGGATGCCCGCGAGATCCTGGAAGCGGACGGCCGCCTTCGCGGCGAAAGAGGCGAGGAGGAGACCCGCGTCGCCCTCTCGCTCGCTCGCCGGAACCTCCGTCCCGGTCAGGCGGTAGGCCAGTTCGCCCTCGGCGAGGAGCCGGGCAGGGACCGCGGCGCGGAGAAGCTCCCCGGGAGGGGCGAAATAGTAGGTGGCTGCGGAAAGGACCGCCTCGAGCACGGGCTCGGGCAGGACGGCCGCCTCATCGAGCAGCGCCAGGAGGGGACGCTCCCGGACCTCGTCGGGCGCCACCGGAGGCGAGACCTGGGCGACGACGGCGGTGATCATCCGCTGCCCGAATGGGGCCAGGACTCTCTGTCCCGGCCGTAGTTCCGGGAATCCCTCTGGCACCGTGTAGGTGGGCAGGCCAGGAAAGCCGGAGGGGACGATGACGCCGACGCGCCTCGGGGAGCCGGCGTGCGGAGGCGTCGTCATTCAGGTCCGGGTTCGGAGCCTGTGGTCCGGGGCCTCCTCGGGCGCGTCGTCTTGCCGTTCGCGTCCGGGCCTCTCCTCGAGGCCGGCATCGACATCCTCGAAGGAACCCTGTTTCGCGTTGTACCTGTAGCGGCGAGTCACCTCGGTGCTGAGGTCCGGAGTGACGACGACGATGCTCCGGTCGATCGAGAGGTCCCCGAAGGCGAGGGCTGTCCCGCGTTCGACGAACATCGGATCCGAGAAGCCCCCGCCGCGCTTGCCGAAAAGGACCGCGACGTCGTAGACGGGGGTCTCTCCTCCTGATACGTAGGCGACCGCCAGGTCGAGGACGCCGTCCGAGTTGACGTCTCCCCTGACGAAGTAGGGCTCGTAGGTGACATAGAGGTTCTCCAGGTCTTCCCGCTCCTGCGTCTCTTCGCAGTCTGCTGCTGTCGCGGGCCGGTATCCGGCCGGGGCGCCCTTCTGGATCGCGGCGGATTCCGGTTCGCGGAGGCCGGGCCGATCGTCTTGACCGGGCGCGGAGCCAGGCCGGGGCGCGGCGCCGTTCCGGGTCTGCTTCACGAGGTGTCCGAGGGTGCGCAGTCCCATCGCCGCGGCGGCAGCCCAGACGGTCGCCGCCGTCAGGATCAGGATGAGGATCGCGCGCTTCACTTCCCTGCCGCCGGTACCGGCAGCCCCAGCTTTCTGAGAACCAGGATCAAATCCTGCCAGGCATCTCGTTTTCGGTCGGGCTGCCGCAGGAGAAACGAAGGATGGAAAGTCGGCATGACCGGTATCCCGTTGTAACTGCCCCACTTTCCACGAAGCCGCATGATGCCTTCCTCGGTGTCGAGCAGGAACTGGGCCGCGAAGTTCCCGAGGGCCACGAGGACTTCTGGCTTCACGAGGGCCAGCTGGGCCTCCAGGTACCCGCGGCAGGCCGCGATCTCTTCCGGCTTCGGGTTGCGGTTCTCAGGCGGCCGGCACTTGAGGACGTTGGCGATGTAGACGTCCTTTCTCGAAAGCCCCATGCCCGCCTCGATCATCCGGGTCAAGAGCTGGCCGGCGCGGCCGACGAACGGAACTCCCTGAGCGTCCTCGTCGGCTCCGGGCGCCTCGCCGATGAACATGATCCGGGCAGCCGGCGAACCGTCCGAGAAGACGGTCTGGGTCCTCGACTTGGCGAGCGGACACTTCTGGCAGATGGCGACGGTTTCGCGAATCTGGTTCAGGGCCGGCAGGACGTCCATGGTCACCGTTTCCGTGGGTGTCTGGCGTGCCGCCAGCCGAGGTGGATCGGGAAACCTCCCTGGCGGGGGTTCCGGCGAGGGGGGCATCGGAGAGGGCGAGAGCCCGGGTCCCGCGGGCGCTGGCTCCTGGAGAGCTCGCGTCTGTTCCCCCAGGGGGCGGGCCGGAGCCTCGAGAAAGACCTCCCGGAACCCGAGATCCCGGAAGTACTCGAGGGCCGTCTTCAGCGAGTCAGGGACTCTGGGATCTCGACTCGCGGACATTTGGCGTCAAGGACCCTGGTCACCGCGGAGACGATCCGTTCGGCGATGACGGTCTTGGAGGAACGGGGGACGTCCTGGCGATCCGCGCCTCCGTCGGGCCGCGCGGTCAGGAGGACAACCTCGTTGTCGTCCGCATCGAAACCGACTCCGGCGCGTGAAACGTCGTTGCCGACGAGGAGGTCCGCCCCCTTCTCGGAAAGCTTCCGGGCGGCATTCGCGACCAGGTCCGAGGTCTCGGCGGCGAAGGCGGCGATGACTTGCCCAGGACGCTTTCGCTCTCTCACCGACGCCAGGATGTCTGGGGCCAGGGTGAGACGGATCTGCGGGGCACCCTTGCCGCGCTTGATCTTCTCGGGCGAACGGTTCTCGATGCAGAAGTCAGCCGGTGCCGCCGCCATGATGAGGGCGTCCGCCTCGGAAAAGGCAGCCAGGACGGCTTCCTGCATCTCCACCGTCCGTTCGACCGGGATGACCCGGACGCCGGCTGGAGGCTGGAGGTTCACGGGCCCGGAGACGAGCGTCACGCGCGCCCCACGCTTGAGCGCGGCGCGCGCGAGGGCGTAGCCCATCTTGCCCGAGCTCCGGTTGGAGAGGAACCGGACGGGATCCACGGGTTCCCGGGTTGGACCTGCCGTGACCAGGATGTGCCGTCCGGCCAGCTCCCGGGATTGCCGGCCTTCCTCGAGGATGGCCTCGACGATCTTCTCGGGAGCCGCCATCCGGCCCGCGCCCTGGTCCCCACACGCCAGCTCTCCCGACTCGGGAGGCACGATCACGGCGCCCCGTCGCTTGAGGATCTCGATGTTCTGCTGGGTGGCGTCGTGTGTCCACATCCAGGTGTTCATCGCCGGGGCGGCGACGAGCGCGCCCCGGTGAGCCAGGGCGTAGGTTGACAGGACGTCGTCTCCGATCCCTCTTGCCTGCTTGGCCAGGCAATTCGCGGTCGCGGGAGCGATGGCGAGGACATCGGTCTTGCGGGCGAGCTCGATGTGATCGACGGCGCCCGAGGACGCATCCCAGAGGCTCGCGATCACGGGCCTTCTGGAGAGTACGGAAAGGGTGAGGGGCGTGATGAACTCGGTTGCGGCCTGAGTCATCATCACCTGGACTTCCACTCCAGAGTCGACGAGCCGCCGGACGATCTCGGCGGCCTTGTAGGCCGCGATCCCGCCCGAGACGCCGAGAACGACCTTCAGCACGCGCCCTTCCCTGCCAGCGGCGGTCTTATTCCAGGCCCGAATCGGTCAGGAGCGGATCGAGCTCGGGAACCGCCTCCTCCTGCCGCAGGCTCAGCGTCTCGGGCAGCTGCCAGCGGACGAGGTTTCCCTTGACCTCGTCCAGGGCAACCCGAGTCGGCTTGACGTGCCGGGATTCCACTCGAGCCCGGGCTCCCTGCATGAGCTGCTCGGCGCGCCGCGCGGCGATGTGGACGAGGCGAAACTTGGATTCGATTTCCGGGTTTTCGTGCATTCAGTGACCTCCGGGCACACTCGGAGCGATGGAAAAACTCGCGATGATGCCCTCGACTTTCGGCAGGCGCCGGCGCCTCAAAACTCCCCAGCTCAGGAAGATGGAGCGAAGCTCGTCCGTCGCTCTTTCCAGATCGTCATTGATTATCGCATACTGGTAGTTTCTCGAGTCGTGGAGTTCGCGGCGCGCGTTGGCGAGCCGTCTCTGAACGGTCTCCTCGGACTCGGTTCCGCGCTCGCGCAGACGCCTCTCGAGGATCTCCCGGGAGGGCGGATAGATGAAGATCGTCACCGCGTCGGGGCGGCGAGCCGTCACCTGGGCCGCTCCCTGGGTGTCGATGTCCAAGAGGACGTCCCGGCCGGCCTGAAGGCGCGGCTCGACTTCCTGGGCCGCGGTGCCGTAGAGGTTTCCGTGGACCTCGGCCCACTCGAGGAAGCCCTCTCTTGCCCTCATGTCG
The DNA here is from genome assembly GCA_022071945.1 of Thermoanaerobaculia bacterium. Lineage (GTDB taxonomy): Bacteria > Acidobacteriota > Thermoanaerobaculia > UBA5066 > UBA5066 > JAJVIN01. The sequence goes on from JAJVIN010000039.1 coordinate 99,381, forward strand.
ATGAAAGACTCGCGCGAAACGAAGTGGTATTCGCGCCCGTCCACTTCCCCGGTTCTCGGCGCCCGGGTCGTGTGCGAGACGGAAAAATGGGGCACGTCGAGGCGGCCCGAGAGAGTCGCGAGGACGGACTTGATGAGGGTCGACTTGCCGGTTCCCGAGGGTGCTGAAATCACGAAGAGCGTCGCGTAGCTCATGCTCACTCCACGTTCTGGACCTGCTCCTTCAGGGCCTCGACGACCGCCTTGGCCTCCAGGAGAAGCCTGAGGACCGGCAATTCCCGGCACTTCTGGCTCGCGGTGTTGGTCTCGCGGTGGAACTCCTGGACCAGGAAGTCGAGCTGCTTGCCGGCCGGACCCTCCGACCGAAGGCGCTGACGAAAAGCCCCGAGATGAGTGAAGAGCCGGTGGACTTCCTCGGTGATGTCGGCGCGGTCGGCGAGAAGGGCGGCTTCCGCGAGGAGGCGCGACTCGTCCACGGACTGCCCCTCGAGGAGCTTACGCATCCGCTCCTTCAGTCCTTCCAGCAGCCGCGCGGAAATGCCAGCTCGCTCGGCGTCGATCTGCACCATGAGGGACTCGAGGTCCGAGGCGCCTTTCTCGAGGATGAGGGCCAGGGCGGCCCCCTCGCTCTTTCTGGAGGCGTCGAAACTGGCGAGGGCCTCTCGCACGCAGGCGAGGACGCACTCCGCCGCCTCGGGCGAAGGGAGGGTCTCCTCGCTCGTCCTCACGACCCCGGGAAGCGTGAGCAGATCGCTTGCGGTCAGGGCGGTCGGCAGACCGGCCTTCACGGCAGCCTCGCGCCATTTCTCGGCCATCCTGAAGGCCAGATCGGGGTCGAAGACGGCCTCCGGCCTCACGTTCCGGTTCGTCCGCACCGTGACGTCCACGTGTCCTCGCGACACCGTGTTGGCGACGGCCGAACGGACAGCGGGTTCGAGGTCGAGGAACTCCTCGCGTAGCTTCAATCCCAGGTCCAGGAACCGGTGATTGACCCCGCGAACGACCACGGTGACCTGCGAACCGTCCGGCAAGACACCTGTCGCCCGTCCGATTCCCGTCATGGATTTCACGGCTCCTCCTCCTGTCTGTCCTGCAGATCGTGAAGCCTCCGGTAGAGGCCCCCGGCATCGTACAGCGACTGGTGTGTTCCCCGTTCGACGACCTCCCCTCGCGACAGGACGAGGATCTGGTCCGCGCGCCTGATCGTCGAGAGCCGGTGGGCGATGACGATGGTCGTCCGCCCCGCCATGAGGCGTTCCAGGGCTTCCTGGACGAGGTGTTCGCTTTCGGTGTCGAGGGCGGACGTCGCCTCGTCGAGGATGAGGATCGGGGGGTTTCGGAGAATCGCCCGGGCAATCGCGAGCCTCTGACGCTGCCCTCCGGACAACTGGGATCCCGCCTCTCCGGTCCGTGTGTCGAGGCCGTGAGGCAGCGCCCGGACGAAATCCTCGGCGTTGGCCGCCTTCAGGGCGCGCCAGATCTCTTCCTCGGAATGGTCGTCTCGTCCGTACGCGACGTTTCGCCGAATCGAGTCGTCGAAGAGGACGACCTCCTGGGTCACGAGGCCCAGGGCCGACCTGAGCGACTCGAGAGAGACGTCCCGGATGTCTTTTCCGTCGATCGTGATGGAACCCGCCGTCACGTCCATGAATCGCGGCAAGAGGCTGACGAGTGTCGACTTGCCGCCGCCCGACGGACCGGCGAGGGCCGTCACGCTCCCCTTCGGGATGGTCACGTCGACTCCCCGCAGGGTCTCTCCCCGTCCGGGGTAGGCGAAGCTCACTCCGTCGAATCGAATCTCTTTTCTGAACGGGGCGAGAGGGGGGGCGCCCTGTTTCTCCTGGACGTCGATCGTCTCGTCGAGAGCCTCGAACACCCGCCGCGCCGAGACGAGGGCCTGTTGCAGGGCGAGGTTCGTGCGGGTGGCCCTCTTGAACGGCTGGTACATCATCACCAGCCCGACGCCGAACGAGATGAACTCGCCGAGGGTGAGCCGTCCGGCCGAGATGCGGGAACCCGCGTAACCCAGGAGGACCAAGAACACGCTCACCGAGGCCGTCTCGACGAGCGGGGACGAGAGAGCCATCACTCCCGCCCCGCGCCGCAAGAGCCGGTACGCGCGGTCGTTGAGAGTGTCAAACCGCGAGGTCTCGTAGTCCTCGGCCCTGTAGGCCTGAACGACCCGGTAGCCCCGGAGCGTCTCGGAGAGAACACCCGTCAGTCCGGCCATCTGCTCGCGTCCGGCCTTCGAGAGCCGTCTCAATCTCTTGGCGATCAAAAGAACGGGGACGACCACCGCCGGAGCCACGATCAGAGCCACGGCGGTCAACTCGGGAGAGCGGGAGACGACGAGGACCATCAGCAGGAGAAGCGTCGCGATCGACTGGACGAGGTCGGCGAGGTCCGTTCCGAAGAGGTTCTGGATGCGGTCCACATCCCCCGTGACCCTCGAGATCAGGTCCCCCGACGGGTACCGGGCGTGAAACGTGCCCGACTGGTCGAGGAGCTTCCTGTAGAGCTGGCTTCTCAGCCCCCTGACGAACGCGAGCCCCACAGCGTTGAAGCGGTATTCCGCCAGAAACGCGAAGAAGTTCTTCGACAGAAACGCCGCGAAGAGCAGGAGCGGCAGGAGGTACTGCTTGTTCGCCTCGGAGAGACCCATCCCGACGAGGATCGAGGCGACGGACTCGTCGAGAAACCGGATGACGGGAGTCCGTTCGCTCCGTGAACTGCCGAAGACCTGCAGCATCTTGGCGGCGGCCGGATCGGTTCCCACTTCGACCGACACCTTTGCCTTCTGTTCGGGAGTGAGAACGACGTCGAAGAGCGGACCGAACAGGTAGGCGACGAGGGCGGTGAAGAACGCCACGCCCGCCATCGCCAGGATGGCTCCGATCGCGGCCCTTCTGTAGGGCTTGAAGAGGACGAGGAGCCGGCGAAAGTCGGTCAACGCGAGGGACCTCCGAAAAGGGTTCTCTCGACCGCATCCGCCGTTCGGACGGCGGCGCCGGGAGGTCCGAGACCGAGGGACGCCCTCTCAAGGAGGGTCCGCGTCTTCAGGGAAAGCCCGGGATCGTCGAGAAACCGGGCCGCCTCTGACGCGAGCCTCTCGGGATTTGCATCCGCCTGGATCAGCTCGGGGACGGTCCGTTCCCCTGTCCCCGGGTCGGCAATGATGTTCGCCATCGCGATGTGTGGAACCCGGATCAACCGCTTGGCCAGAAAGAAAGTCACGGGGTGAACACGGTACAGCACGACCATGGGAACGTGGGCGAGGAGCCCCTCGAGGGTTGCGGTACCCGAGGCGACGAGAAGCAGATCCGCCGAGCGGAGATCGGCGAAGTGGGGTCCCGCCACGGTTCGCCACGAGCGAAACTCACCTGACGAGGCTTCGTCGAGAAGCTCCTCGGAGATGGAGTCGGCCTTGATCAGCACGATGTCCAGGTCGCGCGTGGCCCTCAGCTTCTTGACGGCTTCCGTCATGACCGGCAGAAGAGAGCTCACCTCGCCTTTCCGCGAGCCTGGCATCAAAGCCAGGGTCGGCCGTGTGGCCGGCAGGGCCGGTTCCCTCTCGTGATCCCCGAGCTCGGCGAGCGCGGTGTCGACGAGAGGGTGCCCCACCCAGTGGACCTTGCCGCCGAGCGACCGCTCCTCGTACCAGCGCTTCTCGAACTCGAAGAGGACGAGGATGGCCGCCCCGCGCCGGTCGAGCTTTCGGGCGCGCCGGCTCCGCCAGGCCCACACCTGGGGCGACACGTAGAAGATCACCGGAATCCCCGCCTTGTGGAGCTTCCTCGCGAGCGGCAGGTTGAAGTCTGGTGAATCGACGAGGATCGCGCCCTTGGCCTGTCTCGCCTTGGCCTCCGAGACGAGGCGCTTCATCAGCCGTCTCGCGAATCGGAGCTTCGCCACTGCCTCGACGAGGCCGATGATGGCCAGGTCTTTCTGGTGCGCTAGAAGTTCTGTCCCGAGGGCCTCGCAACGGTCCCCGGCCACGCCGAACGTCTTCAACCCCGGCCGCCTCTCGAGGAGCTCGGCCAGGACAGCGGCAGAGTGATGGTCGCCCGAGACCTCTCCGGCGACGAGAAGGATGGAATCTGACATCTAGCGAGCGGGATAGGGGTACATGAGCCAGCCGGCGAGGACGGCGGCCGTGGTGAGAGCAAGGAAGATCCGGAGACCGAGGCGGGCGGCCTCTTTCGGTGTGTCCCGCCAGAGAACGCCCAGAAAGGCGGACAGGAGCCCCGCAAGGCCGATCATGAGGATGAAGTGATCTCGAATCAACTGGGTTTGTCTTCCCGTTTCGAAAGGGCTGACCGGAGGACGTCGAAAAAGGCGAGGAGACTCATCGCGCCCGCCGAGAGGATGTAGATGGATCCGATCTCGGAGGTGGCCGATGGAGAAGCGGGTCTGGCCAGGGCCCGGGCCGGAAAGTAGAGGGCGCCGGAACACCAGCCGGCCCCGGCGGCTATCCAGGAGAGCGGGTTCCCTTCAGCTGGAGAAGGAACCTGCCCTCCGAGGAAGAGGCCGATCGCCAGTGTCGAGGAGACGACGAGAAGCAAGAGAACCCCTCGCCACCGGGTCCCGGAGAGAACGTGGCCGAGCCCGGGCACCACGAGCGAGGCGGCAGCGAGGACCAGTGCCGGGATTCGGCGGATGGGGGGCGATCCTGCCGGCCTGGCTGGGGGATCCAGGTCGGAAGACACGGGCGTGCTTCAGACCCGGCCCGCGAGAACGAAGCTGGACTTGAGCCGTTCCCTCGTGGCCGGGAGCTCCTCCGGAACCGTGCGGGTTCCCGCGGTGACGCTGAGGAAATTCGTGTCTCCATCCCAGCGCGGGACGACATGGAGGTGGATGTGATCGGCGATCCCCGCCCCGGCGCTCTTGCCGACGTTGATTCCCAGGTTGAGACCGTGCGGCGAGTAGACCTTTCGCAAGGTGATCTCGCACGCGACAGCCAGGTCGAACATCTCGGCGAGCTCCGCTGGACTCAACTCGGAGAGGAGAGCGTGGTGGGCGTACGTGGTCACCATCAGGTGTCCATTGGTGTAGGGGAACCGGTTGAGGAGGACGTAGCACGTCGTTCCGCGGTGGACGATCAGGGCGTCCTCGTCGGAATGGCCGGGAAGCGTGCAGAAGAGACAACCGGAAATGGGGGGGAGATTCCCGACCAGGTAGCTCATCCGCCAGGGAGTGTAAAGGACCTCGTTCAAGGCTCGCGAGACGAACGTGCCGGGGCACTGGCTCGCGAGAGCTGAAGGGAATTGAGTTCCTCCTTCAGCCGCTTTCCGGGCCTGAAGTACGGCACGCTCCGGGCTGGAACCGAAACGCTGACCCCTTCCTTTTTCGGATTTCGCGCGATCCGCGCTCCGCGGCGGCGCAGCCTGAAGCTTCCAAAGCCCCTGAGCTCGATCTTGTCGCCGGAGCGGAGAGCCTCGGTCAGACCGGCGAAGATCGACTCGACGACGTCCTCGGCCTGCTTCTTGGTCAGCCCCGTCTTCTCGGCGACCCGTTCGATCAGATCGGCCTTGGTGAGCGTCTTTCCCGCGCGAACCGCGGGAGAGGAGCCGGTGGAGGAAGTTCCCAACGCTGGAGGTGAGCTACGTTCCTGCGCCATGGTTTCCTCTCACCGGTCTTTCCGAATCACTCCGCGTCCTGGTTGGGCGGCTCCGGGGCCGGCATCTCCTCGGAAGAAGGCTCAACCGCCTGCTCCGGCTCGTGCTCGTGCTCCGGCTCGTGCTCCGCCTCGTGCTCTGCCTCGTGCTCGTGCTCCGCCTCGTGCTCTGCCTCGTGCTCGTGCTCCGCCTCGTGCTCTTGCTCGAGGTCCTTCGACGACAGCCCGATGCGCTGCTCCTGGACCTCGATCCTGAGGATGCGAACACGGATCGGCTGGTCGGGGTGGAAAGCCTCGTTCAGCTTCTTGCCCCTCGGCAGCTCGGTCTCGGAGACGTGCATGAGCCCTTCGAGGCCTCCCGGAAGCCGGACGAAGACGCCGAAGTCCGCGATCTTGGCGACGGAGCCGGTGACCACGTCACCGGCGCGGTGGGTGCGAGCGAACTCCTCCCACTCATTCGGGCGGAATTCCTTGATCGAGAGGCTGATCCTGCGGCCCTCGACGTCGATGTTCGTCAGGACGGCCTGGATCTTCTCTCCCTTCTTCAGGATCTCGGAGGGATGCTTGACCCTGCGGCCCCAGCTCATGTCCGAGACGTGAACCAGACCGTCGATCCCTTCCTCGATTTCGACGAAGGCTCCGAAGTCGGTGAGATTGCGAACGACGCCCGTGACGCGGTCGCCGACGTGGAACCGTTCGGCAAGCGACTCCCACGGATTCGGCTCGGTGGCACGCAGAGACAGGGAGAGCCGCCTCTGGTCGACGTTGACGTCGGAGATGACGGCTTCAACGGTGTCGCCGACCTGTAGAACCTTTGCGGGGTTCTTGATCTTCTTCGTCCACGACATCTCGCTGACGTGGATCAGGCCTTCGATTCCCTCCTCGAGCTCGACGAAGGCGCCGTAGTCCGTGAGAGAGACGACCTTGCCCCGAACGCGCGCGCCGACCGGGTAGTGCGCGGGCAGGTCTTGCCACGGATCCGGCTTCAGCTGCTTCAATCCGAGAGAGATCCTGCCGGATTCCGGATCGAACTTGAGGACTTTCACCTCGATGGTCTGGCCGACCTGGACGACCTCTGACGGGTGCCCGATGCGGCCCCAAGACATGTCGGTGATGTGAAGGAGGCCGTCGATGCCTCCGAGATCGATGAAGGCGCCGTACTCGGTGAGGTTCTTGACGACACCCTTCAGCGCCTTGCCTTCCGACATGGCGACGGCGGCTTCCCGCTTCTTGGTGTCGGCCAACTCCTCGAGGATGGCCTTTCTGGAGAGGACGATGTTCCCGCGCTTCTTGTCAACGCCGACGACCCTGAAGTCGAGCTCCTTGCCCTTGAGAACGTCGAGGTTCTTCAGAGGCCGGATATCGGCGATGGAACCGGGCAGGAAGGCTCGGACCCCGATGTCCACGGCAAGCCCGCCCTTGACCCTCTCCAGAACGCGTCCCCGCACCGGCGAGCCCGCCTGGAAGGCCTGTTCCACCACATCCCACGCCTTGATACGGCGTGCTTTTTCAAATGACAAGACAACGTAGCCGGAGGGATCCTCCGTCTTTTCGAGAATCGCGTCGACTTCCATCCCGGGCCGGGGGGTCCGGTCAGGCGGAAGGTGCTGGAACTCATGACGAGGAATCATCCCCTCGGACTTGTAGCCGATGTCGACGATCACCTCGTCCTCTGTGACCTGAAGGATCCGACCGTGGACCAGCTCGCCCTCGGTGAGCGAACGTTCGCTCTCCGCCAAGAGCTGGGCGAAATCCCCTCCCTCGCCCATCTCTCCAGGCTTACGTCCGCTGTTTTCCTTCAGGTTCTCCGAAGACATGAACTCCGTCCTCCTCGCGGGCTCGCAGGTAGCCGGTTTCCCGGTCTGTTCTCCTAGCGGCCCGAAGGCTGGATGTTAGTCGGGCGATGAACGTTCGGTCAACCGGGGATCCTTTTTTTGATCTCGGCCAGGCAGACTTCCGCGACGTCAACGGACGAGAGGTTCGAGGTATCGACCCGAACGTACGAGGCGTCGCAGACGAGAGGCGAATCGGTCCGCGTGCTGTCAGCCTCGTCCCGGGCCCGCTGCTCCGCAAGGACCGTCTCGATCTTCACGTCGAGGCCCTTTGCGGAAAGCTCCCGGAAGCGCCTTTCAGCCCTCACATCGGAGGAGGCATCGAGGAAGAACTTGAAGGGCGTCTCGGGAACGACCTTGGTTCCGATGTCGCGCCCTTCCATGACACCTCCCCCACAGAGGGCCATCTCGCGCTGCAACGAGGCGAGCTTTCTCCTCACCGCCGGGATCGACGCCACAGCCGAGGCGTAGCGCGCGATCTCGGGTTCGCGGATTTCCTCGGAAACATCCTCGCCGTTCAGAAGCGTCCTGGTGCCCGCCTGGGAGTTGAGGATCTCGATCGTGGCCGAGGACGTCAACCGGGCCACGTCCTCGCCGTTTGAAAGAGGCAGCGAGAGGCCAGCCCGTCTGGCCAAAAGGCCGGCCGCGCGGTACATGGCCCCCGTGTCCAGATACCGCAGCCCGAGACTCTTCGCGATGAGTCTGGCGACCGTCGACTTCCCCACTCCCGAAGGGCCGTCGATGGCCACGATGACGGGCGAGATCATCGCGCGGCCGGGCTCGATGCGGAGGCCGCCGGGATCACGATGCCGAGCGTGATGAGCTCGTCGAGCACCTCGAGAAACCGGACGTTCTCCTCGTGCAATCCGACCGAAACCCGAAATCCCAGCGGGTATCCCCAGCTCCCCATCGGCCGCAGGATCACGCCGCGCCTGAGGAAGTCGTTCGCCACCGCGTCAAAAGTCCCGCCCGTTTCCACCAAGAGGAAGTTCCCGATCGACGGGTGCACGGCCACGGGACGTTTCGTCAGCTCGGCGAAGAGGAAGGCCCGCTCCGTCGAGACGAGCTCGCGAACACGGTTCCTGTGGTCCTCGTCATCGAGAGCTGCGAGCGCGGCCGCCTGCGCGATGCTGTTGGCGTTGAAGGGCTCGCGGACCTTGTTCATCGAGGCGATGATGGACTCGGGCCCGAAGCCGTATCCGAGCCGGAGGCCAGCCAGGCCCGAGATCTTCGAAAAGGTCCTCAGCACGACGAGCGGTCTCTCACTCGAGACGAAGCTCAGTCCGTTCGGGTAGTCGGCAACCAGGCCGGTGGCGAACTCGAAATACGCCTCGTCCAGAATCATCAAGACGTGCGGCGGGAGCTTTTCGAGAAACTCCGCCAGCTCGGTTCGCGGAACGTAGGCGCCCGTCGGATTGTTCGGGTTGGCGATCGCCACGATCCGCGTGGCGGGAGTAATGGCCGAGAGCATCCCCTGAAGGTTGGGGCGAAGGTCCGGCTCGACCGGCACCTCGATGATGCGGGCTCCCGAGCGGCCCACCGCGACGGGGAACATCCGGAAGATCCCGGCGGGAAAAACGGCCGCAAGGCCGGGCTCGAGAAACGTCCTGACGGTGATGTCGATCAGCTCGGAGGCTCCCGCCCCCAGGATGATCTGGTCGGGCGAGACGCCGAACTTCGCCGCCAGCTTTCGTCTGAGGAGAGTGGCGGAACCGTCCGGATACCGGTGGACGGAAGCGAGAGCCTCGTGGGCGGCGGCGAGGGCCATGGGCGAGGGCCCGAGCGGGTTCTCGTTGGAGGCGAGCTTCATGGCTCCCGTCACCCCGAACTCTCGCTCGATCTCCTCGATGGGTCTGCCCGGAACGTAGGGGGCCAGGCTCTTGACGGCGGCGCGCGGATCGGGATGAGTCATCGTCTTCCTTTCCTTTCTGCGGCCTTCTTGGTCGGTCTTTCGGGAGTCCCCTCGGGCTTTTCGGCGGCCGGGGCGGCCTTCTTGCGCGATGAGGCGACGGTGCCAACGGTGGTGCCGGCCACGGCGGCGATCTCCTCGGGAGTGAGGTCCCGGAACTCCCCGGGCTTGAGGTAACGGTCCCTCACCGGGCCAATGGCCACGCGGCGCAGCTTCGCGACCGGGTGTCCCGTCGCGAGCATCATCTTGCGGATCTGATGGGACCGTCCCTCGCCCAGAATCACGCGGAGCCACGAGTTGCCGCCCAGTCCGTCCTTCTCGGGAGTCGTCCTCACGAGCGTGACGTCGGCCGGCGACGTCCGCTTCCCGTCGATGAAGAGGCCCGAGCGCAGCCGCTCGAGGTCTTTCTCGGACGGCACGCCGGAGACCTTCACGAGGTACTCCTTGTGACAGCCGCCGGACGGATGGGTGATCTTGTGGACGAAGTCCCCGTCGTTGGAGAGGATGAGGAGCCCTTCCGATTCCGTGTCCAGGCGTCCCGCCGGGACGACCCTCTCCTTGACCCTGTTCCCGAGGAGATCGAAGACGGTCCGACGGCCTTCCGGATCGTCCCGCGTGACGATGAAGCCCTTCGGCTTGTTGAGCAGGATGTAGCGGCGCGAGGACTCCATCCGGATCAGCTTTCCGTTGACCTTGATGTGGTCCTTTTCGGGATCCGCCTTGGCGCCGAGGACGCGGACGACGTCGCCGTTGACGGTCACGCGGCCTTCCTCGATGAGCTCCTCCGCGGCCCGGCGCGAGGCCACCCCCGCGGCAGAGAGGATCTTCTGGAGTCTTTCCAGTGCCATCAGGTCTCCTCCAGCGGAGACGGCGCCGCGTCTCCTGCTGTTTCCGATTCTCCCACCTCGGGCCGAGGTTCCCCATCACCCGCGGCCGGCGCTGGCTCGGGAGCCGTCTGCTCCTCCGCGGGGGTCCCGTCGTCGGGGAAGAGCTCCGCCTGCTCGGGCGGGGGCGGAGCCGCCGGCTCGATCCCGAACATCGCGTCCAGCTCGTCCGGCCGCGGAAGGTCGGCGGGCGACGAGATGCCGAAGTGGATCAGGAACTCCTTGGTCGTCTTGTAGAGGAACGGTGTGCCGACGACCTCTTTTCGCCCCGCGGTGGTGATGAGCTTGCGTTCGAGGAGCGTCCGGATCGAGGAGGCCGAGCTGACCCCGCGGATCTCGGCGATCTCCGGAGCGGTCACGGGCTGCTTGTAGGCGATGATGGCGAGGGTCTCGAGAGCCGCCATCGAGAGCTTCGTCTTGCCATCCTGCCCGAGCAGCCTCTTGACCGGGTAGTCGAACTCGGGCCGGGTCACGAGGCGGTAGCCGCCAGCCGCGCGATCGAGACGAATCCCGCGCTCTCGATTCTCGCCGAGCGACTTATCCAGCTCCGCCAGGGCGTGCTCGATCTCGCTCAGCCCGGCCTCGGCAGCCTCCGCGAGCTTCTCGATCGACAGGGGCTTGTTGACCGAAAAGAGCATGGCTTCGACCACGGCCACGAGTCCGGGGTCCGGAATGAACTCGGGTTCAGGTTCCTCCGCGGGGACGTCTGCGGCTGGAGCCGGGGCCCCCGGAGCCGCGGCGCCCGGAGCCGGGACGTCCGGTGACGGGACATCCGAAGGCGTCTCCGGGCCGGGCGGCGGGGCCACCTCTGTCGAGGCACTCTCGTCTTCCTCCGGACGCGTTTCTTCCGGAGATTTCGTTTCGTCGTTCTCTTCCATGACTATCGGTAGGCTTCTTCGTATCCTTCGAGCGAGAGTTCCTCGGCCGTTCTGTCGAGGAAGATCTCTCCGAACTCGCTTTCCTGGCGGGCCACGACGATCCGGAGCCTCAGGAGCTCCAGCAAGGCCAGGAAGACCGCGATGGCCTCGGCCCTGCCAGAGAGCGAGCTGAAAATCCCGGCCAAGGAGACCGGGCCGGCTTCCTGGCGGACCTGCCCCAGGATCTCGTCCATCTTCTCACGGATCGAAAAGCGTGCCGCCTGGATCTGGAGCGCGGGAGGGTGGAGCTCGCGATAGCGCTCCATCGCCGTCTTGAAGAGGTTCAGGAGATCGAAGACCGAGACCTCCGAGAGATCGGCCTCCTCTTCCACGGGGCCCTGGGCGGAAAAGGCTCCGGAGGGACGGGGCCAGAGGCCGATCCGGTCGACGTCCGTGACGTGCAGGGTCTCGGCCGCTGCCTTGATGCGGCGGTACTGGATCAGCCTGTCGACGAGCTCGCGGCGGGGATCTTCCTTCGTTCCGCCAGGCTCTTTCGGCAGGAGCATGGCCGACTTGATCGAGACCAGAAGGGCCTCGACGTAGAGGAACTCGCCCGCCACTTCCAGGTCGAGCTCCTGCATCAGGAGCAGGTACTCGTGGTACTGGCGGCAAATCTCGGCCACCGGGATGTTGCGGATGTCGACCTCGTTCTTCCGGATGAGGTGCAGCAGGAGGTCGAGCGGTCCCTCGAACTGAGGCAGACGGACAGGATACGGCTGGACGATGTCCGCGCCCGGTGGGATCGAGATCCGTACCCCTTCGCTCAAGGTCTCACCGAGCCTCAGCCCGCGAGAAGACCCATCGCGCCGGTGACCTTGCGCATGGTCTCCTGGGCGAGATCTCGAGCCCGGGCGCTCCCCTCTTCGAGAATGTCGGTGACGAGCGAGGGGTTGCTGTCGAGCCGGGCGCGCCGGTCGCGGATCGGTTCGAGTCCGGCGTTCATGTTCTTGATGAGGTGCTTCTTGCAGTCGACGCACCCTCGGGCGGCCGTACGGCACTCCTGGTCCACCACGGCAACCTCGTCCGCCGGGGAATACAGGACGTGGAACGGGAAGAGATTGCAGTTCTCTGGGTTACCGGGATCCGTGCGCCGGGCGCGGGCCGGATCCGTCACCATCGACATCACTTTCGTCTTGACCTCTTCCGGAGTTGAGGAGAGGGCGATCGTGTTGTCATAGCTCTTCGACATCTTCCGGCCGTCGAGTCCCGGCACCTTCGGAGAGGGCGTGAAGAGAGGGAGCGGTTCGGGGAACACGTCGCCGTAAAAGCCGTTGAATCTCCGAACGATCTCGCGGGCGATCTCGAGGTGGCTCTCCTGGTCCTTGCCGACCGGCACGTACTCGGCGAGGTAGAGGGCCACGTCCGCCGTCATCAGGACCGGATAGCCGAGGAATCCATGGGTGTTCAGGTCGCGGTCCTTCAGCTGCTCCTGCTGTTCCTTGAAGGTCGGGACGCGCTCGAGCCAGCCGAGAGGCGTCAACATGCCGAAGAGGACGGCGAGCTCGGAGTGCTGGGGAACCCGGGACTGAAGAAAAAAGACCGAAGTCTCGGGGTCGAGCCCCGAGGCGAGGATGTCCTTGGCGGCCTCGAGCGTGGCCTCGCGGACGCCGGAAGAGTCCGAGTAGGCCGTCGTGAGCGCGTGGATGTCGGCGATGAAGTAGTGGCAGCGGAACTTTTGTTGCAGGTCCACCCAGTTCTTGACCGCGCCCCAGTAGTTCCCGAGATGGACCTTGCCCGTCGGGCGCAGTCCCGACACGACGATGGCTCCCTGCCGGGGCTCGTTTTCAGCTGGTTCCGTGCGGGCGTCGTTCTTGGCGGCTTCACTCACGTTCCATCAACTCCCTAGACCGAGGAGCCAGCGAATGAGCTGGCTCTGCGGAGGCCCGAGAATGTACCTCAGACCTCCCGAGAGCACAGCAACGAACAGGATGACGAAGCCGAAGCGCCGGAGCCACTCCGTGAACCTGTGGAACCGCAGCGGCAAGAGGCTCTCGAGGACTCCGAACCCGTCGAGCGGCGGGATTGGCAAGAGGTTGAAGAGAGCCAGGGAGACATTCACGACCACCGAGTAGACGATGATCAACAGGATCGGGACGAGAAGGCTCTCCGGGTTCGGCGCGCTCTTGAAGAACGGTCCAATCGCGAGAAGAAGCGCCGCGAACGTCAGCGCGATGAGGATGTTCGAGACGGGGCCAGCGGCCGAGACGACGAAATTGGCGGCGCGGCGATTCTTGACGCCCGAGAGATTCACGGGAACGGGTTTTGCCCAGCCGAACACGGGCGCCCCGCTTATCGCCAGGACAGCCGGGAGCAGGACACTGCCGATCGGGTCGATGTGCCGGAGGGGATTGAGCGTGATACGCCCCAGGTCTCGCGCGGTCGTGTCGCCGAACTTGAGAGCCGCGAAACCGTGCGCCGACTCGTGAACGGAAACGGCAAAAAGCAAGACCGCCACCTGAACGACGGTGTTGAAGAGGGCCTCCGGCGTCACGTCAGCCCCCCTTCTTCTCGCCCGGCGCCGTGCCCGGCATCGGGGGTGGAGCCGGCCCGGCCAGCGCGCCAGCCGTGGTTGGCGCGCCAGCCGTGGTTGGCGCGGCATTTGAAGCCGCGGAGACCTTCAGCTTGTGCCGCTCCTGCGCCGACGCCTCCTCGAAGGACCGGTAGTGAACGAAGCGGTTCTCGGCCACCGCCGTCATGAGGAACGGGTTTTGGCCCTTCAGGCCAGTCAGCGACATCGAACCTCCCACGTCGTTGAACGCGAGCGCCTCCCGGACGAGGATCGGGACGATCGTCGTCGGGAGCTGGGTGCAGTCGGAAAAATCGATGACGGCCAGAATCGAGCCGTTCTCTCGCGCCACGCGCAGGTACTCGAGCAGACCGCCTGTCTCCGAGATGCCGACGGTCCCCACGACACGAATATGAGCGAGCGGACCGTCGGTCCGCAGGGAAAGGTCCATCCCCCCGAGAATGCCACAAGCGGCGAGGAGGTGCCGCCGAGGGCCCCGGATGGGCTACTCGGCCGCCGGTGCGATCGCCCGGATGAAGCAGGGCACGGCGAGCGGCCCGTCCTCGCCGCGGCTGACGATCTCCCGGGCGGTTTCGGAGGCTGCGCGGATCCACTTTCCGTCGCGCACGATGTCGCCCACGCGGAACAGGGGGATGCCGCTCTGCCTCGTCCCGAGCATGTCGCCCGGGCCGCGCCTCTGGAGATCCTCCTCGGCCACCTTGAAGCCGTCCTCGGTGCGAGCGAGGACCGCGAGTCGTCCCCGGGCTTCGCCCGTGGCGTTGGGCCCGAAAAGAAAGACGCACTTCGACGGGCGGTCGCCCCGGCCAACCCGTCCCCGGAGCTGGTGGAGCTGGGCGAGGCCAAATCGCTCGGCGTTTTCCACAACCAAGAACGAGGCGTTCGGAACGTCGACTCCGACCTCGATGACGGTCGTGGCCGCCAGAACGTCGAGCTGTCCCCGGGCGAAGGCCGCCATCGTGGACTCCCGCTCCTCCGCGCTCAGACGACCATGGACCACTCCGATCCGCAGTCCCTTCATGGCCTGTCTGAGCTCCTCCGCGTGCTTCTCGACCGCGCGCGCCTCGATGTGATCCGACTCCTCGATCAGGGGCACGACCACGTAGGCCTGACCGCCAAGGGCGACCTCCTCGACGATCTCTTCCAGGATCCTCCCCCGCTCGGATTCCGGGACGACGCGTGTCTGTATGGGAGAACGCCCGGGCGGCTTCTCGTCGAGGACCGACACGTCGAGGTCGCCATAGAGCGTGAGGGCGAGCGACCTCGGGATCGGGGTCGCGGAGAGGACCAGGAGGTGTGGGTGCTCGCCCGATTCGAGAACCCGGGAGGTCAGGACGCTTCTCTGCGCGACTCCGAACCGGTGCTGTTCGTCGATGACGGCCAGGCCCAGGCTCTTCCATTCGACGGGACGTTCCAGGAGGGCATGAGTGCCGATCAGGAAGTCGATCTCTCCCGCCGCGAGCGCGCCGAGGAGGGCCGAGCGCGCCCTGCCCTTGATGCGTCCCGTCAGGAGCGCGGGGCGAATCTGTGAACCGGAAAGCAGCCGGAAGATGTTCCCAGCGTGCTGCTCGGCGAGGATCTCCGTCGGGGCCATCAGCGCGCTCTGGTACCCGCACCGGGCCGCGAGGACGGCCGAGAGAACGGAAACGATCGTCTTCCCGCTCCCGACGTCTCCCTGCAGGAGGCGCCTCATGGGCCGGCCGGAGCGGAAGTCCTGCCCGATTTCTCGTATCACGCGCTTCTGGGCCCCCGTGAGCGGGAACGGCAGGACGGACTTCAGCAACGAGCGGGTCTCGTCGGAGGCGACGAGCACCGGACCCCGGATGGATTCGCGGGCCTGGCGTCTCTGGGCCAGGGAGATCTGGAACTCCAGGAACTCCTCCAGGATGAGGCGGGTGAGATGGGGCGAGCGCCTTTCCTCCCAGGGAACGGGGTCCGGGTCGGCCCCGCGACTCCCGGGGAAGTGCGCCTCGCGGAGCGAATCCAGGAGTGGAGGCAGGTGGAACTTCGCGCGAACCCACTCCGGCAGCCTTTCGGGGAGCTTGCCCTCGAGCGAATCCAGAACGTGGGAGACGAGCTTTCTCCGGGTTCTCGGCGGCAGACCTGGGAGCTTGCGGTAAATCGGGACGACGCGCCCGGCCGAGAGATCGTCCGAGTCCTTCGTGTCCGCCTCGATCTGCGGGTTCTCCATGACGAGTCCGCGCCGGCGGCTGCCACCCAGGACCGGCTCACCGTAGGCGAAGATCTCGATTCCGGGCCGCACCCAGTTCCCGAGGTAGGCCTGGTTGAAAAAGACGAGCCTGAGGGTCCCGCTCCCGTCGTCGATGAGGGCCTCGAAGATGGTGAAGCCTGGGCGGCGCGTCCGGACGAGGTTGGCGGAAAGGACCTGCCCGTGGACCGTGACGGGCCGCCCGTCCCCGGTGACATCGCGGATCGGCAGGAGCCGGGTTCGGTCCTCATAGCGAAACGGCAGGTGGAGGAGGAGATCCAGAACTGTCTCCACCCCGGCTTCCGCAAGCTCCCGGGCGCGGGTCTCGCCAATTCCAGGCAGGAGGCGGAGAGGATCCGAGGGTGAGCGGATGCTCTCCGCCTGGCGCGTCGTCACGAGACGAGGGTCAGCCGGGCTGAGCTCGGAAGTGCAGGTCGACGAGACCGAACCGGAGCTTGCATCCGTCCGTCAGGGCGACGGGACGCCCGGTCTGGATCCGCTCGCCGTCGACGAAGGTTCCGTTCATCGTCCCGATCTCCTCGACGACCCGGAACTCGTGGCCATCGTGGACGATCTTGGCGTGCCTGCGGGAAACGGACCGCTGCGTGTCCAGCGTCGTGAGGTCCACGTCCGGCCTGATGCCCGTGACCGGGTCGATCCTGCCGACCGTCGTCTCGCCCTCGCGGTTGAGATAGAACTCGTCGCCCGCTTCGGCGATGAGCCTGTAGATCTCGTGGCGTTCCGCGACCTTCGTCAAGAAGTCCGCCGATTCGTCCAAGGCCGGGGCCTGCCCCGTCGACTGCTCGACCAGAGCCGTTGTTTCCCGCAGTCTCCGAGAGAGCTTCCGGAGCATCCGGACCGCGATCTCGAGGTTGTTGCGCAGCATCTCGTCGAAGGTCGACCGGTTGATCCGGACGAGCTCGACGTCCGTCTTCGCCTTGGCCCGGGCCGAGCGAGGCACGTCCTCGAGGATCGACATCTCGCCGAAGAAGTCCCCCTTCTCGAGGGTGGAGACGAGCTTCTCGTGCCCCTTTACGCGCTTCCAGATCTCGACGACGCCGGACTGGATCACGAACATCTCGGTGCCGATCTCACCTTCCTCGAAGATGATCTGCCCGGCGGGGCAGCGGGCGATGAAGTCCTCAAACGCGTTGGAATCTCCGCCAGACTTGACGACGATCTTCACGAGAACATCTCCTCACAGAGCTTCAAGGTCCGCGATTCCCCACTCCAGTGGGCTCGGATGCCAACGGGGAGAGGCACGTTTGGCCCGCGATGTCCCGCGGGGAGTCCCCAGACGACCGGGACCCCGAAGGGAGAAAGGCGATCGAAAAGAACGGCGCGCAGCCGTTCACGATCCTCTCGCCCCCCGAACGTCACGTTCGTCAGGGCGCCAATCAAGATTCCCGATGCCTTTTCAAGCCGGCCGGCCCGGGAAAGTTGCGCGAGCATCCGGTCGATCCTGTAAGCCTCTTCGCCGATATCCTCGAAGAATAGTAACCCGCCCTCGAAGGAAAATGCGTCGGGAGTTCCGCAAAGCGCGCTCAAAAGCGAGAGGCAGCCTCCTACCAGGGGGCCCGCCGCCTCGCCTGGTACCAGGACCTCTGCCTCCGTCAGGACGATCTCCCCGGGGGCGTCGCCAAGGAGCACCGATGGAAGGTCCCGGGCAGGGATCCCGGTCAAGGAGCGCGAGAGGTCGGCCGCGACCATGGGACCGTGCAGAGACGGGATCTGGCAGCGAGTGAGCAGGAAGGCGGCAAGGGCCGTCAGGTCCGAGAACCCGCAGTGGATCTTCACGTTTTGGCGGACCACATCCGGGTCCAGCCTGGCGATGACATCCATCGCCCCGTAGCCGCCGCGCGTGAAGAGGATGGCTTCGACCGACGGATCCGTCAGGAGCTCGAGATACCCGGCGAGCCGCTCGTCTACGGTCCCGGCGAGAGAAAGAGGGCCGGTCTTGAAACTCACATTCGAGGAGAGCCGGACTTCGAACCCCGCGGCCTGAAGAAGGGCGACTCCCGCGTCGAGGGAAGCGGGGTCACAGGGGCCCGAGAGGGCCGCCACGCCGATGACGCTCCCGCGCCGCAGGCGCCGGGGTTTGAGCAGATCACCCGTCATTTGATGCGGTTCCTCTCGTCGGAGAACCACTTTTCCCATTCCCTCGCGCTCACGGGCAGGCCCGGCTCCCTCTCTGTCTCCCGGCCGGCGGAAAGGCGGCGCGTCGAGATCTGCTTGAAGTCCGAGACGGAGGCGACCCGGGCGCCGGCCGAGCGAGCGGCACTGGCGAGCCCGCGGTCGTCCGTCACGACCGTGATCCCCTTCGGGTCCCTCGATTCCTGAATCCGCCGCACGATCTCCTCGTCCGCGGTTCTGGGCGCGGCGTGGACGATCGTCACGGCTCCGAGGTGCTGCACCTTGCCCCGGCCCGAGGGTGGCGGGCCGTCGAAGACGACGACGATCGGCTTTCGCTTCCGTCTCGCCAGCTCGGAAAGCTCGGAGAGAAGGACGTCTCGGGACCCGCCGCCCAGAGACATCAAGAGGTTGTTCCCATCGACGATCTCTGCCACGGCGGGCAGTTGTATCAGAGTCGCCGGGGGAAAAGTGCCGAGCGGGACGGTAAGCCGGATTCTGTCGCCGGAGAGTCTCCCCCCCGGCTGGCAACCATTCCTCTTGGCCTCACCTCTCGATGAGGCTCGAGCAACCTACCCGGAAGCGAAGGTCCGAAGACCTCGGAGGCGGGCGCTCCTTATCGCTTCCCTATTTGGCCTTGCTCCGCGTGGGGTTTAGCCTGCCTCTCCCGTTGCCGGAAGAGCGGTGCGCTCTTACCGCACCTTTTCACCCTTACCAGCGGCTCTCGCCGCGGCGGTGTGTTTTCTGTGCCACTTTCCCTCGAGTCACCCCGGCCGGGATTTCCCCGGCACGCTGCCCGCTGGAGTCCGGACTTTCCTCCCCGGTCTCCAAGGAGACCGCGGCGGTTGCCTGTCCCGCTCAGCAGGCCGAGCTTACACCCGCCTCAACCCGTCGGAGGCGGGCTCCCCTTCTCCGGACGGATGCGGCCGAAGAGATGGACCCCGCTTCTCGCGATCTTCGGAACCGTCAGGAGGAAGATGGCTCCGAGCCCCAGAACGACGATCAGCGCCACGATGGGGAGGAAGATCGCCACCAGGGCCTGCAAGAACGCCAGGATGTCCTCGGCAATCGACAGCGCGATGTTGGCGACGCCGGCGGTGAGGGCCGTGGACGTCATGCGCGCCGCGCTCTTGAGAAGGTGCGAAAGCATCGCGACGAAGCCGCCGGAACCTCCCGCAACGATGTCGAGAAGGACGCTGTCGTTCTGGGGTCCGACAGCCGCGATGGCCAGAACCGCGCCCGAGAGCGGCCGGATGACCGAGTGGATCACGTCCCAGACGTGGTCGAGCCCCGGGATCTTGTCGGCGAAGAACTCGAGAAGGAACAGGATTCCGAGCGTGACGAGCGCGGCGTCGCTCGAGAGGAGCGCTCCAATGGCGCCCGGGAACTCCTTCGGAAAGAGACGCACGATGCCCCCGTAGACCAGGAGCACGGCGTAGGCGTTCAGACCGGCCCCGGCCGCCAGGCCGAGCCCGGTTCCGAAGACGGCGGGCAAGGATTCGGTCATCGGCCTGGCTTCTGAGAGGCGATCTCGGCCAGCGAAGCCTGAGCCCGGCGATTGGCCGGATCGATCCTGAGGATCTCCTTCAGGGCCTTCGTTCGCTCGTTCTCGTTTCTCTCGTACGCGTAGCACTCGGAAAGCTCGAAGAGCAGATCGACGTTGTCGGGGATCTTCCCCAGGCCGCGGCGAAGGGTCTCCGAGGCTTGTCGGGCCCATTTGGGGTTTTTTCGCTGGATTCTGGCGAGCATGACCCAGTACTCGGGGCGTTCGGGCTCGAACTCGACCGACTGCCGGATCATCTCGTAGGCCGGGTAGTAGTCCCCCATCTCGTAGAGCTCCCGGGCCTTGTGGTAGTTGCGCTTGGCGATGTCGAGCTGGACGTCTCTCGTCGGCCCGCCGGCGAAGACGGCCGAGGAGTTCCCCCCCTGCTCCTGGGCGAAGTCGTAGCTCTTGCGCGACTCCGAGTTCTTGAAGACGCGCTGAGCCTGCTTGACGCGGCGCGAAAGGACCTCCAGCGCATCCCGGTAATCGGCGAAGGGCGCCTTCAGGGAGTGATCCGGGTGGAAGATCCGGGCGCGGTCGTGGATGGCCTCCACGATTTCGTCGTCCGTCACCGCGTTGGTGATTCCCAGGAAGTCGTAGAGGTTGATCCAGTCGATCCGCCGGTACGTTTGCTTGACGATCGTCAGGTGCCGCTCCATGTCCTCGATGCTCTGGGGCGGCGCGCCGATCAACTCGATGTTGAGAGGGCGGTTCGACGGGGTGTCCTCGCCCTTGCTCTTCTTCGTCGTGCTCGCGGGGAGCGTCTGGATGATGCCGACCGCGCGAAGCTGGCTGATGACCGAGGGAGCGTCGGTGATCTCGGCGACCGTGCGGATGCCGTCGACTCGTCTCAAGATCTCCGCTTCCTGCGGCTGCAGCACGATCACCTGGTACCGGAGCCACAGGTCCTCGTTGAGAACCGGCCGCGACTTTGGGTCGGGTGCCGAGATGCCAGGGCCGTTGAGCGGAACCCGTCGAAGAGCCTCCATCAGAAGAGATGCATTGGACTGATCGAACCGCACCGGGGGCTCGGGAACCTCCTCGAGGTTCGAGATCGTGTAGTTCCCCGCGTTCCAGCGAAACGAATCGAAGAGGAGGCGCTCCGCCAGGGCCCGCACACAGGCATCGGCGATGTAGGGCGGTACGGCCCCCGTCTCCTTCAGGACTTTCGCCAGTCCCCTTCCGGGCTCTGAAAGAGCCTTCTCGAAGGCCTGGAACAGGACTTTCTCGTCCGCGAGTCCGAACTTGCGGAGCAGGTCCCCGACGAACTGTGCCTCGCGGTTGGACGAGGCCGTGATGACCTGTCCCCGGTCGAACAGAAAAGTCCGCTCCTCTCCCATCTTCGCCACCAGGACCTTCGCGGAGGCCCGCTCGGCAAAGAGATTGCGGAAGACATCGACGAGGGGCGTTCGCTCGAGCGAACCGCCCGTGACTGTGCCCGGTCCCTGAGATTCACGAGACATTGCGGCAAATGTTATCAAGCCTTCTGGGATTGGCTCTCGGCGAACTCCGTGACCCGGCGCGACGCGGCCTTGCCCGCTACCTTTTCCAGCTCCTGAACGGACGCGGCGAAAACGGTTTCGACCGAGCCGAAGTGCGAGAGGAGCCGCCGCACCGTTCTGGGACCGACCCCCGGAATCGAGAGGAGAGTCGATTCGGTGAGGGTTTTCGCCAGGGACTTCCTGTGGTGCTTGATCCCGAATCGGTGGGCCTCGTCGCGGGCCCGCTGCAAGAGCTTGAGCCCCGCGTGGCGCCTCGGGAGGACGACGGGAGCCGAGCGGCCGGGCAGAAAAACGAGTTCCTCCCTCTTTGCGAGGCTGGCCGCCGGGATCTCGAGGCCCAGCCGGTCGAGCGACGAGAGCGCGGCGGAGAGCTGTCCCTTGCCCCCGTCGATCAGAAGAAGGTCGGGGAGCGGCCCGTTCTCGTCCTTGACGCGCCGGTACCGGCGATGGACCGCCTCGGAAAGCGAGGCGAAGTCGTCGGGCGCGGGAAGATCCAGCTTGAAGACACGGTACTCGCCAGGCGCGGCCTCTCCATCGATGAAGACCACGCAGGAGGCATACGTCAAGGCGCCCTGAAAGTGCGAGATGTCGAAGCACTCGATCCGGGAAGGACGCCTGTCGAGGTCCAGCGCCTTCGCCAGGGCGAGGGTCGCCTTCTCTCCTGCCTCGCGGGCCTTCTTGAACCGCCGGATGTGGTTTTGCCGGGCGTTGTCCCGGGCGATGCGGGACCTTTCGAAGCTCGCTCCCCTCAGAGGGGTCCTGAGGGTCACCCGGCTTCCGCGCCTTTCCGAGAGCCAGGTCTCGAGATCTTCCAGGGCCTCTGTCTCGACCTCGGCGGGCAAGTGGATTTCCTTCGGAATGAAGGATGTCGAGTCGTAGTACTGGCCGAGAAGGGCGGGCCACAGCTCGGCGGCGTCGACCTCGCCGATCCGCTCCCAGAAGAACTCTCGCGTGTCGAGGACCGTCCCGCCCCTGAC
The DNA here is from genome assembly GCA_022071945.1 of Thermoanaerobaculia bacterium. GTDB lineage: Bacteria > Acidobacteriota > Thermoanaerobaculia > UBA5066 > UBA5066 > JAJVIN01. The sequence goes on from JAJVIN010000039.1 coordinate 121,421, forward strand.
GACGAGGAGGGCGACGGAGAGGTTGCCGCCATCGAGGAAGTCGCCAAAGACGTCGACGTCCTCGCCGGAGAGACGCTGGACGATCTGTTTCTGCTGAAGCTCCTGGATCGTCTTCAGGCAATCGCGGTAGGCGGCGGCCATCTCGTAGTTCTCGGTCTCGGCCGCCCCGAGCATCTTCTCCTCGAGGCGAGACGCCAGCTCGTCGTTCTTCCCCTGAAGGAAAAGGACGACATCCCGGACCGCCTCGCCGTAGGCCTCCCTTGTCGTCAGGCCAGACACGCACGGCGCCAGGCAGGCGTGCATGTCGTAGTAGAGGCAGGGACGCGGGAGCTTTCCGTCGATCTCGATGCGGCACGTCCGGATCTGGAAGAGCCTCGTGATGATCTTCATCGCGCCGCGGCACGTGCGGGCCGGGAGAAACGGGCCGAAGTAACTGTGCCCGTCTCTTTGGAGCCGGCGGGTCACGTGCGCTCTCGGCCACTCTTCGCCCGTCGTCACCTTGATGTACGGGTAGGTCTTGTCGTCTCGAAGCAGGATGTTGTAGCGCGGCCTGTGCTTCTTGATGAAGGCGTTCTCGAGCGCCAGGGCCTCGCTCTCCGTGTTGGCGACGACCGTGTCGATCGCGACCGCCTCGAAGAGCATCGCCTCGGTTTTCGGGTGCTTCTCCCCCGCCGAGAAGTAAGAAGCGAGCCGCTTCCTGATCGAGCGCGCCTTGCCGACGTAGAGGATCTTCCCCTTCGCGTCCCGGTAGAGGTAGATGCCGGGCTGGTCGGGATACACCGAAAGGTCAGGAGCCAGGATCACTGGCGGATTCTAGTGATCCCGGCTCCTGTGTGGCAGGGGCGAGGGGCCCGGCGATCGACCGACAGGGGCAGTCAGAACATCTTGCCGAGCTTCGTTGCGATGTCCGAGACCTTGACGTAGCCGAAGAACCTCCCGCTGCCGACGAGGCCGAGGGCCTCGGCGAGCTTCTCTTTCGGATCGGTCGCGTAGAGGGCTCCGAACGCGCGCTTGGTGAACTCGTGGAACGACTCGTTGTACGGGTACCACCAGGGCATCGAGGGTGAATCCCCGAGATCGACGCTGACGTGCTTGACGTTGACGAGCTCCATCAGGCCGTAGACCGAGTGGCTGCGGCCAATGCCCGATTTCTTGATGCCGCCCCAGGTGGCCGTCGGCTCGCCGAAGGAGAAGAGGTGGTCGTTGATCGTGACCGTTCCCGCCTGCAGCTCCTCGGCGAGCCTCTGGGCGATCCTCTTCGACCGGGTCCAGCCGGAGGCGGTCAGCCCGTACTCCGAGTCGTTGGCGAGCGCAATGGCCTCGTCGAGAGACTCGACGACCTGGATCGGCAGAAGCGGCCCGAAGGTCTCCTCCGTCATGCACCGCATCGTGTGGTCGACGTCCGAAAGGACGGTCGGCGGGTACCAGTAGCCCTTCGCCTTCGGCCGCCGGCCTCCGCAGAGGACCTTCGCCCCCTTCTCGATGGCGTCCTTGACCTGCTCCTCGACGACGAGGCGCTGCCCCGCCGTCGTCATCGGGCCGAGGTCGGTCGACTCGTTCAAAGGGTCGCCGACCCGGATCTCCTGGGTTCTCTGCACGACGAGCTCGGTGAACTTCTTCGCGACCTTGCTCAGGACGTAGACCCGCTCGATGGCACCGCAGCTCTGGCCGGCGTTCACGAACGCGCCCCAGACGACCCCGGTCGCAGTCCGCTCGAGATCGGCGTCCTCGCAGATGATCGCGGGGTCCTTTCCCCCGAGCTCGAGGACGACTCCGGTGAGGTTCCTGGCCGCCCGCTGCATGACGTGCATCCCGGTCTCGACGGAGCCGGTGAAGAGGATCTTGGCGATGGCGGGATGCTCGATGAGATGGTTCACGTCCGCGCCCGTCGGAGTCACCACATTGACGACGCCCGGCGGGAGGCCGGCCCAGCGGCACATGTCGCCGATGGCGATTCCCGTCAGAGCCGTGGCCGACGCGGGCTTGAGGACCACTGTGTTGCCGGCCGCCAGGCACGCGGCGACCTCGACGAACGGGATGCCGAAGGGGTAGTTCCACGGAGTCACGACCGCGATGACGCCGAGCGGGTCGAAGCGGAAGGACCCGGTCTTGTGAGCGAAGAGGATCTGCTCGTACTCGACGGGACGGGGCCTCAGGAGCTCCTCCGTCTTCCTCGAAAGGTACCGGAGCGTGTCGGCCGCCGGGACGATGTCGACGGCCCGGGCCTCCGCGATTGGCTTCCCCTGCTCGCGTGCGATCAGCTCGGCCAGGGGCTCGTTCATCTCGCGCACGATGTTGAGGAGCTTCAGGAGAAACTTCTCGCGGTCCTTGACGGGACGCCGGCTCCAGCTCTCGAAGGCCTTCTGGCTCGACGCCACCGCGGCGTCGATCTCGGCCTTTCCGGAGCGGTAGACCGTCTCGAAGGCGCGCCCCGTGGATGGACTGACGGCGCTGAAGGTGTCGGACGTTTCCACGTCCTGACCGTCGATGATGGGCTTGTTCGTAAAGAGGTGGTCTTGTTTCACACCATCGCTCCGCGTGTGATGTCGTTCACGTTCTTCAAGTAGAACGCGACGAGGCGCTGGACGTAGTCCTTGAAAGGCGGGCAGCTGACGCCGAATTGCGCAAGATCGGCGCTGGCCTGGCTCGCATCGAAGCGGCACTCGTGGTCGAAGTACTCCAGGGTCTGAACCGGCATCCCGAACATCTTCTGGATCACGGACGGAGAAAACGCGACCTTGGCGACGGCAAGGGGAATGGGCGCGTAGACGAACGACTTTCCGAGCGATTTCGAGAACAGTTCCTCGATCTCGAACGCCGTCAGCGGGTTGGGGTCGGTCAGGTGATAGGTCTTGCCAATCGCGCCTTCCCAGGTCGAGAGCCGGGCGATGGCCTCGAGGACGAAATCGATGGGAACGAGATTCACGGGCGCGGTCCCCGAGCCGACTTTCATGAAGACGCCTGGGGACGGCAGCTTGTTCATCGCGTTCAGGGCGAAGTAGGGGCCGTCGAACTTGGCCGTCACCCCTGTCTCCGAGTCTCCCACCACTATCCCGGGCCTGTAGATGGCGCTCGGCAGCTCGCTTTTCGCCACGGCCACTTCCGCCAGGAACTTCGTCTCTTCGTAGTAGTTCTTGAACTTCTGTCCGACATCGAGGTCGCTCTCTCGAAAGACTCCCACCGCCGTTCCCGACACGTAGGCCGTCGAGACGTAGTCCAGGCGCTCGAGATGCCCGCACTCGGAGAGAAACTCGATGACGTTCCGGGTCCCCTCGACGTTGACCCGCATCCCGACTTCTCGCGCGACCGCCAGGTCGTAGGCCGCTGCGAGGTGGTAGCACCCCGTCAGACGCGCATGAAGCTCGTGGGCTTCTTCCGAGGCGATCCCGAGCCCCGGGCTCGTGATGTCTCCCGTCACCAGCTGGATTCGGTCTTTCGTCTGGGGATGCGAGGCGGAAAGGTCCTGGACGGACTTCCTTGCCATTCCAAGGAACTTCTCCTGGACGAGGCACACGAAGACAGTCTCCGACTGCAGCTCCAGAAGGCGCGGGATCAGGCGGGCGCCGATGAACCCAGGGAATCCCGTGAACAGGACCGTGCGCTTGCGGGAAGCGGAGGCAGATTTCTTTCGGGAAGCTCGTTGCGCTGTCACAACCTACAGTCTAATCCTTAATCGCTTGACGGGATCCGTGCTCACACAGAGGACGGGCGGCCGGACCGGGAAGAGCCGGACAGATTTCCGAGGCCCCGGACGGATGCGGCCTTGACGACCGCCGTAAATGACTGTACGAGGAGACGTTACCTTGGTTCCATGCCTCAGGTTCCGATCCGAGTGATTCGCAGGATCGGCCCGTCGGCACCCGCAGAGTCGAAGAGCGCGGAGTCTCTCAGGTCGATCTCCGCGAAGATGGCCCAGTCGTTCTCGCCGGAAGGGTCCAGGAGCGTCTGTGTGACGCTCCATTGGCGAGGGCCCTTCGGACGCAAGTTGGTCCAGTGGTGAAGGCGAGACTCGGGTCCTGAGAGGAGTTCCTCGTGAGCGGCGAAGTACGGCGCCATCGCCTCTTCGAAGCGCTCCATCGACCAGCCGTTCTCTGTCTCGCCCACGCCTTCCGCGAACCCGGATGGCTGCCACACGCGTTCGGAGGCGTCTTCCCAGTCCTTCCTCGAGAGGGCGCGGACGAGGAGGTGCATCTCCGCCCTCACCCGGGAAGCGAAGACCCGCGGATTGGCGAGGAGCTCGGTGAGCCACGCTGCCTCCCGCTTCTTCTCCGGTTCGGTCCGCTTCTCGAGGATCTGCTCCGGGTGGCGGAGGCTCTCCCACTCCTCGAGGAGACTCGCGTCGGTCTCTCCGACGAGGGAGCGGAAGAACCCGAGCACGTCCCAGAGCTCGTCGGTCTTGGCTGGCTCGGGTACGGTTTGTTCCAGCGTCCGGTAGAGCTGGGAGAGGTAGCGCAGGAGGACGCCCTCGCTTCGCTCGAGTCCGTAGCTCCTGACGTAGTCCGAAAAGCCCGAGTAGGTCTCGAACATCTCGCGGCCGATCGACTTGGGCGACACGTCGGATCCGGCCGTCCACGGGTGCTCGCTCCTGAACTCGTTGAAGACGCCGTAGAGGAACTCGGCCAGCGGCTTGGGGTGTGTGACCTCCTCGAGCCTCGCCATTCTCTCCTCGTAGGGAACGCCCTCTTCCTTCAGTTGCGCCAGGAGCCTTCCCTTGGCCCGGTCCGCCTGCTTTCTCAGGATCACGTCGGGATCCTCGAGGATCGACTCGATGACGGTGAGGGCGTCGACCGCGTAGCTTGGCGAGAGCGGATCCAGCCGCTCGAGGGCCGTCAGCGCGAACAGGGAGAGAGTCTGGTGGAGAGAGAAATCCCACTGGAGGTTCTCGTCCACCACGAAGCGCAGCATCGACCGGTCCCCGAAATCCTCCCGGACGGGGATCAGGATCCGGGCCCTCCCGAGCGAGCGCACCAGGGTGGCGGCCTGCCGGATCAGACGGGGCTTGGTCCCCTCGTCCTCGTGACAGGCCGCGATCAGCTGTCTGACGGAGGCGAAGTTCCGGGAGGGCCGCTCGGAGGCATCGCGTTGAATGAGGTCGAGGATCATCCCGTGAGTCAGCCGAAAGCGGGACTTGAGAGTCTCCGGCGGCCTCGAGATCAGCTTCTGGAACGTCTCGAGGGACCAGGAGATCTCTCCCTTCGCGGGACCCTTGAAGGTCTTGGTGTTCTTCTTACCCGAGGCCTCGGACTTCTTCTCCGCCTGCCTCTTCTCGACGATGTGCTCCGGGGCCTGGGCGACGACGCTCCCCTTCTCGTCGAACCCGCGCCGTCCGGCCCGTCCGGCGATCTGCTTGAAGTCCCGGATCGACAGGAGATTGACCTTCGTCCCGTCGAACTTCGCGAGCTTCGTGAAGAGCACGGTCCGAATCGGGATGTTCACCCCGACGCCGAGCGTGTCCGTGCCGCAGATGACGTGGAGAAGGCCCTTCTGGGCCAGCTGCTCCACGAGGAGCCGGTAGCGCGGCAGGAGTCCGGCGTGGTGGATCCCGATCCCGAACGAGAGAAAGCGCTTGTACTCCTTGCCGTAGGGGGTCGTCAGCCTCTTCCCGGCGACGATGCGCCGGATCTCCTCGCGCTCTTCCTTCGAGGCGATCTTGATGCTCGTGAGGGACTGGGCGAGCTCCGCGCATTCTCTCTGCGTGAAATTCACGACGTAGATGGGGCTCTTCTTCTGGGCGAGCAGATCCTCGATCGTTTCGTGGAGCGGCATCTCCCTGTACTCGTAGTCCAGGGGAACGGGCCGGTCCTCGGAGGTCACGAACGCCACTTTCCGGCCGGTGTCGCGCTCGAGGCGCTCGGCGAGAGCGCTCATGTCACCGAGAGTCGCCGACATCAGCAGGAACTGCGTGCCGGGCAAGACCAGGAGGGGAACCTGCCACGCCACTCCCCGCTCCTTGTCGGAGTAGTAGTGGAACTCGTCCATGACGGCATACGGGGCGCTCAGCCTCTCTCCGAGGCGGAGCGCCATGTTGGAAAGAACTTCGGCCGTGCAGCACAGAACGAGCCCATCGGCATTGATGCTGGCATCTCCGGTCAGCATTCCGACGCTGTCGGGACCGAAGTCCTTGCAAAGGGAGAAGAACTTCTCGCTCGCGAGAGCCTTGATCGGGCTCGTGTAGAACGAAACCCGGCCCTCGCACAGAGCCTTGAAATGCAGGCCGAGAGCGACGAGGGACTTGCCCGAGCCGGTCGGCGTGCCCAGGATCACGTGCTTGCCGGCCATGATCTCGAGGAGAGCCTCTTCCTGCGCGGGGTAAAGCGTCAGGCCGGTCTCGGCCACCCAGTCCAGAAAGAGACCCAGGATTTCGTCGGGATCGTCCGTCCCGGCAGGCGGGATCCTGTCTGATAGCGGCGCGATCTCCCTGCCCGTTTCGGCCGGGGGTGAAGGGCGTTGGGTCATCAGAATGCCGTCACGACGAGCGGGTCGGCCTCGAGCCTGCGATTGAAGGCCTCGACGCGTTCCAGCATCCGGTCAGGAACGGAGCACGGCCGCCCGTCGAGCTCGCGGGCGGGCACGACCCTGGTGAGGGAGCCGGCGAGGACAGCGCCGGCCCGAATGTCCTCGGCGGTCAGGGGCCTGCGTTGGGGTTCGTGAGCGAGGAAGGCGGCAAGCGTCACGCTCGAAAGAGCCGGCCCGAGGGCCGCGACGAAAGATTCAGACTCTTCGACCCAGACGGCCAGTCCGGTGGACGTTCCCTCGAGGTAGTGGCCGGCCGAGTCGACGAGAAGGCCCTCGTTGCCCCCCGCGTGACGCGCAACCCTCTGTCCGATGACGGCGCCAAAGTAGCTCGTGCTCTTGATCCCAGGTGTATCCCGCTGGATCCAGGAAGGAAGGGTGACGGTTCGCGCCCCCGCCCTTCTTTCCAGCGTCCAGGCCGGGATCTTTCGCACGGAGGCATCCAGCCTCCAGGAAGACGGATCGTCGAGGTCATTGCCAGCCGCCACGAAGGCGAGGCGGAGGGCCCGTTCCGTGACGTCCTCCATTCCGACTCCCGCGGCATCGATGGCCTTCTCCGCGGCCTCGAGGAACTCCTCTCTTCTGGGAGCGGGGAGCTCGAGCCGCTGAACGGAAGACGAGAATCTCTCCCAGTGCTCGAAGAAGAGGATGGCATTCCGCCCGCGCAGGAGGACGGTTTCAAAAAGGCCGATTCCCCTCTCGACGGCCGGAGAGAAGACGGTGAGGGGTACCGTTTCATTCATCGGCTGGTCCTTCCGTGGAAAGCGCGGCCACGGCGCGCGCGAACTCGCGCGACTTTACCTCGCTCTCTTCCCACTCGGCCGCCGCATCCGAATCCCAGACGATGCCGCATCCGGAGTGGTAGTCGACCCCTGCCGCCGAGAGGATGGCCGTCCGGATTCCGACATTGAAGACGGCCGTGCCGTCCCCCCTGACGTATCCGATGGCGCCCGTGTAGGGGCCCCGGGGTACCGGCTCGAGGTTCCGGATGTACGAGAGCGAGGCACGCTTCGGCGCCCCCGTGACGGACCCGCCCGGAAACGCCGCGAGGAGGATGTCCGAGATCGCCATCTGAGGGAGTAGGGTCGCCTTCACCGTCGACTCCAGATGATGAAGGTGCGAAAACGACTTCACGATCTCGAGGTCCGGCACTCTCACGCTCCCGGGCACCGCCACCCTGCCCAGATCGTTTCGGACCAGGTCGACGATCATCACGTGCTCGGCGAGGTCCTTCTCGGATGTTTGCAGGCTCCGAATTGCCCGTGCGTCCTCGCCGGGATGCGAGAACCTCGGAACGGTTCCCTTGATCGGGGAGCTTTCGACCGTCCGGCGGCCGAGGTCACAGCGCACGAACAGCTCCGGCGAGTTGGAAGTGATGGCGAAGTCTGCCGTCGCGATGTGGAGGCCGTAGGGGACGGGATTGTCGGAATAGAGCCGCGCGGCGAGCCAGTCCGAGTCGACCTTCGAGGGGACGGTGACGCGCCGGGTCAGATTGACCTGATAGACAGAGCCTCGCGCGATGGCCTCGCGGATCTCGCCGATCCGTTCGGCCCAACCTTCGGAGTCGACGGAAGAGGCGGGTTCCCCGCTGCCCTCAGGAGTGCTGAATCCCACGGCCTCTTCGCTTTCGGGTTGATCGAGCGAGAACAGCCCGAACCACGCCAGCGGAGTCCTCTGCGGGGGCCGGAAGAGCCTTCGCGAGCCTTCCAGGTAGACCCCTGCCTCGTACGAGAAGAACCCGGCCATGAGTTGATCCGGTCTCCCGCTCCGGGCGAGAACGTCGAGCTCCAGCAAGAGCGAGTGCAGGTCTCCTGGCGAATCGGAGTCGACCTCGAGGATCCTCGCGGGAGAGGCCAGGTGGAGCGGCTCGGGCAAGCCCCAGCCGGTGCCCCGGAAGGTTACGGATGGGCCTGCCGCCCCGTCTCGGCTACTCTCTCGTCCCATGCAAGACGGCATCGGCCCCGCCGTGGAATCGCTCATACGAGTCCGCTACGCGGAGACGGACAAGCAGGGCGTCGTTTATCACGCGAACTACATCATCTACTTCGAGGTCGGCCGAACCGACTTCTGCGCCAGCGCCGGCTACCCCTATCCGCGCATGGAAGAGGATGGGGTCTTCATCGTCGTCGTCGAGGCCGCGGCGAGGTACCGAAAGGCCGCCCGCTACGGAGACGAGTTGACCGTCCTCACCCGCTTCGGAGGCTTCAGAAGCCGCGGATGTTCCTTCCACTACCAGATCCTCCTACCGGATGGGACCCTCAGCGCCGAGGGAGAGACGCATCACCTGTTCCTCGACTCGGCGGGCAGGCCGAGGACGGTTCCAGAAGCCGTCAGGCGCGCGTTTGCGACTTTCACGGCGTCCTGATTCTCAGCTCTTCCCGGGTTTTCCGTTCGGGAGTTTCTGTTCGAGCGCGCGGTGGACGAGGGAGGGAACGAGCCCCGAGACGTCGCCTCCGAGGCGGTGGACCTCCTTCACCAGCCGGCTCGAAAGGTACGAGAGGTCTTCGCGAGGGGTCAGGAAGACGGTCTCCACCTCTCGGTCCAGTCGGCGGTTCATCAGAGCCATCTGGAACTCGAACTCGAAGTCCGAGACCACCCGGAGTCCCCGCACGACGATGTTCGTCTTTTCTTTCCTGAGGAAGTCGACGAGGAGTCCGGAAAACGACTTCACCTTCACCTTGGGATTCCGCCGGAAGATCTCCCTCAGCATGCCGATCCGCTCCTCGACCGTGAAGTGCGGGGACTTCTCGGTGTTGATCAGAACGGCGACGAGAACGCGGTCGAAGATCCGGCAGCTGCGCTCGATCAGATCGACGTGACCATTCGTGACGGGATCGAAGGAACCGGGGTAGACGGCTAGCTTCATCGCGGAAGCGGGATTCTAAGCCCGGCCCGGGGCTTGGGGCGTCCCGGCAGCCCAAAGGACCAGGAGGTTCGCGCCCAGTCGTCTCACGGCGGCCACGACGATCAGGATGGCCATCGCCGGCGGCAGCGCGCACCACCACGCCCCGGGCAGAAGAGAGCGGGCGTCCGCGAGAGCCCGTCCCCACGAGGCGGCGGGCGGCGGAGTTCCGAGGCCCAGAAACGACAGCGAGGCCTCGGTCACGATGGCCCCGCCGAGGATGTAGGGAACGAACGCGATGGTGGGCCACGCGACGTTTCTCAAGACGTGCCGGAGAAGGATCCAGGGCTCGCTCGCGCCCTCGGCCCGCGCGATGGCGACAAACGGCGACGCCAGCACTCCCCTGACGACCGCCGAGGTCGCGCGGGCCAGGTCGATCCACGCCGTCAACCCGATGATGAGGGCGCTCGAGATCACGGACGGCGAGAAGAACGTCGCCGCCGAGACCGCCAGGACGAGGCCCGGTACCGTTTGAACGATCTCGATGAGGAGTCCCGCCACGCGCCGGAGAAGACCTCGCGAGAGTCCGGCCAGGCTCCCGATGGCGAGCCCCAGAAAGAGCGCGAGGCTCGTCGCCGCGGAGGCCGCGGACAGCGAGATCTGGCCCCCGGAGATGAGGCGTGACAGGACGTCGCGCCCGAGGTCGTCCGTGCCGAGCCAGTGGGTCGAATCGGGCGGACGCAGACGCTCATCGAGATTCCCTTCCAGCGGAGAGAACGGCGTCACGAACGGTCCCAGAACGGTCAGGGCCAGAAGCGCACCCGTGAGAAGAAGCGACTGCCTGGCGAGACGAGCCCTGCGGTCCGTCATGACTCGTCCCTCACTCCTCTTCCGTTCCCCGTCTCGGATCGAGGAAGGCCGTGACCCCATCGGCCAGGAGTCCCGCCAGGGCGACGGCCCCGGCCGTCAGGAACGTCATGGCCAAAACCACCGGGTAGTCGCGGCCCGCGACCGCGTCTGCCAGAAGGCTCCCCGCCCCGCCGACGGAGAAGAGCTTCTCGACGAGGACCGAGCCCGCCAGGCAGGAAGGGACGAGAGCGGCCAGAAGCGCAGCGACAGCCGGACCCGATCTCTTCAGGCTCCGGCGGAGGAGGGCCCACCGTTCCTCCCCTCGTGCTCGCGCGGCCAGGGTCAGAGGAGACGCGCGGGCATCCCGGAAGAGCTCGAGAAAGAACCGGTAGAGCGGAGGCGCCGTGGCAAGGGCCAGCGTGACCGCGGGGAGGAGGAGATCGCGGAGTGAGGTGTCGAGTCCCGCCAATACCGGGGTCCAGCCCAGGGAAATCGAGAAGACGAAGATGAGGAGGAGCCCGCTCACGAAAGGTGGAGTCGCAAAGAGTGTATCCATGATGCCGGAAAGGAATCGCTCCAGGGCAAGCCGCCTCCCCGCAGCGAACGCCGCCGCGGTGATCGCACCCAGGAAAGCCAGGATGAGACTGAGCCCGTTCAGCGCCGCCGTGATGGGAAGAGACTCGGCGAGTCTCTCTCGCACCTCCTGGCCGCTCTGGATCGACCGCCCGAAGTCGAGGGTGAAGGCTCGCCGCGTCCAGAGAAGAAATTGCGAGGCCGCGGGCCGGTCGAGCCCGAAGTGTGCGCGGAAGGCCTCGAGAGAGGCCGGGTCGAGCCGGGCGGGCCGGGAACCGCTCCTCAGGGCCAGAAGCGCGGGGTCGCCCGGCGCCATCCAGAGGAGTACGAAGACGAGAAGAAGCGAGCCGGCCAGAGAGGCCAGCGCGCTCAGGGACCTCGCCATCGCGCGCCTCGGCACCTGCCCCGCCGCCTCAGGTCACGGGTCTGGAAACAGGCACGGGTCGCCAGGACGCCGCGCCGGGCCAGAACAGCGAGAGCCCGAGTGGCGAGGTCAGGACGCCCTCCACTCGCCTCGAGAGCCCCCACTTGACCTTCACGTTGTGCAGGAAGGTGACCGGCTGATCTTCATTCAGGTTCCTCTGAAGCGATGAGTAGAGCTTCTTCGCTTCCGCCTGGTCGAATGTCTCCTTCAGCCGGTCGAGGATCCGGTCGACCTCCGGGTTCTTGTAAAAGCAGTAGTTCCAGCCGCCGGGCGGGAGCTGCGACGAGTGCCAGCTGATCGAGAAATCCGGATTCGGGTCGAGCGACATGGCGAGAAAGCACGCCTCGAAATCCCCGGCGTCGACCCGAGTCGTGAAGGCCGACCACTCCATCGGCGCCAGGGTCATCTCGATCCCGGCCTTGCGCAGGGCCTGCTGGACCGACTCGGCGATCTGCCTCTGGATCTCGCTCCCTCCGCCCATCAAGAGCTCGAAGGAGAACCGGCGCCCGTCCTTCACGAGGATTCCATCTTTTCCGCGGGCGAACCCGGCTGCCGCCAGCGTCTTTTCGGCTTCTTGGGGATCGTGGGGAAATGGAGGAATCCCGGGGTCGTGGAACCAGAGACCGGGTGGAATGGGCCCCGCGGCCGGGGTGGCCGTTCCCCCGTAGATCGTCCGGGCAATGGCCTCCCGGTCGATGAGGCTGGTGATGGCCCTTCGCACCTCCCGGCTGCCGAAGAAAGGATGTTTGTGGCTCCAGCCGATGTAGGTGTAGCCGAGCTCCGGGTAGAGAAGGAGCCTGGCCTCCGCGCTAGCCCTCTTCTCGAGGTCCTGCATCTGGGCGAAGGTGAGCCTCGAGTCGTGAATCTCGCCCTTCAGGAGCGCCGGATACGCGGAGGCGGAATCGGAGACGACTCGAAACACGAGGGAATCCGCGGGCGCCCTCGGACCCGAGAACCTCTCGTTGCGAGTCAGTTCGATCGCTTGCCCCGCCCGCCAGCGGGCGACCTTGTACGGGCCATTTGCCAGGGGCTTCCGGTTCGTGGGATGGGACAGGATGTCCGTACCCTTGTAGGCGCGCTCGGGAATGAGGGGCAGGTTGAAGGCATCGCGGCGGGCCGAACTCGCGGTCTTGAACGTCACGCGGGCCGTCAGCTCGTCGACCACCTCGGCCTTCACGAATCCCTCGAAGTAGCCCTTCCGGTTGGGAGACGGTGTCCTGTCGTCCATCAACGTGTTGACCGTGAAGGCGACGTCGTTTGACCGGATGGGTGTCCCGTCCTCCCAGCGCAGGCCGGGTTTCAGCTTGATCGTGTAGACGCGGTGCTCGGCATCGGGCAGGACGGACTCGGCCAGACCGGGCATGAGCTCGAGCTTGCTGTCGTAGTCGAGGAGGTTTCTCGACACGAGCGCGATGACGGTCAGCTCGGGATCCGTTGTCGCGAGGATGGGGTTGAGGGTCTTCGGCTCGCCCTCGAGCCTCCGAAGGAGGAGGGACGGGCTGTCCTTGGCGCCGGTCCCGCACCCCGCGAAGAAAAGCGCCGCTCCCAGGAGCGCCCCCGCCACCTGGCCGAGGAAGGAGCGCCGGGCCTTCATTTGAAGTCCTTCGGATACTCGGCCGCGATCGCGGCGCTGTTACCGAAGACGTCGATCACCCTGATGGAGACGAAGGCCGGACCGGAGGGCTTCGGGACCTTCACGGTGAATTTCTCCTCCGGGGAGTCCGTGGCACCGTCTTGCCCGGGGAGGTGGCGCCACCGGTCTCCATTCACCGTGGCCTCGGCCTTCAGCAGGGGCGAGAGGGCGTCGGCGGCGGCCACCGTGAGCGTGAGTTGGCCCTCGCGCAGCGACGACTCGAGGACTTTCAGCACGGGGGGTGAGTTGTCGATGATGAACGACTCGCTCTCCTCGGTGGCCGTCAGGGCCAGTCCTTCAGGCTGGTTGATTCGATCCGACGCGGTGATCCGCAGGCGGTACCGGCCGTCCGGCACGGCCGTCGTGTCAAACGAGAGGTAGGCCTCCTCGACGTCCTTGCGGAGGTTGAAGGTCACGCCGGTCGCGAGGCGGGTGATCTCGACGTCATAGCGGAGCGGGTCTCCGTTCAGGTCCGTCCCCTTCCACGTGGCCGTGCGGAACCCCTTCCGGTACAGCTTCTTTCCGGCCGGTTCGGGAGATGTTTCCCTCGGGGGCTCGACTCCGGCGAAGATCCCCTGCTCGTCGGGGTTGGCAATCGAAAGGACGGCCGGACCAGAGCTGGCCGCGCCCCTTGGGAAGACGGCGTTCGGTTCGAGGATTGACAGGTTCTCGAGGATCGGACGTGAATTCCTTTCCGAGTACGCGAGATCTGCCCGCTCGATGACGGGTGATTCTCCCTTTTCGTTCACGGACAGCACTGCCTTCCACTGCAGGTAGCGGCCCGCCGGGGCCGGTGAGGAAGGTGGAAACGGAAAGTCGACCCAGGGCCCCCAGGACTTGTCTGGCTTGGCGGAATTCCCCGCCCGCGCCGCGAGCTGGACGCGCGCTCCCGCCGGGATGGGCCCCTCCACGCGAAGGGAATGGACTGTCGAGAGCCGGGCGGCGTCCCTGACGGGAGAGGTGAAAACCCCCTGCCGGGGCTTCCCTGCCCTGTACACACCCGGAGCCGACATCGTGACGATCACGGGACCCGGCGGCGTGAGGTACCCCGCGACCACCTGACGGTCCTCGCTCTGGATGAGAAGCCTCAGCTCCCGTCCCGTGAGAGAGTAGAGTCGGCCCTTTGGCCCTGCCGCGATGAGGAGTTCGCCGGACTTGGGATCGATAGAGATCCCGTAGATCGCCTCTTCTGAAAAGCCCCAGGCCGGGTCGACGCCGCCATCCGGGGAGATCACCACGATCTCGGAGTTGCCGCTGTCCCGCGCCGTTGTGGGCGCCCCCCCGCTCGGGAAAAGCCTCACCGGACCGGTGCTGACCGAAACGGATCCCTTTGGCGTGTCCTGCGGCGAGGGAGTGGGGGTCGGAGACGGGATCGGCGAGCGGGGCTGCGCGGTGCCGCGCGCCGCAAGCGACGGAACCTCGATGGCCGAGGCGGCGGCGTAGATGGACCCATCGCTCCTGACGGCCAGGCCCGTGACCTCGGGCCGGCTGAAGTCGTGAAGGGTCCTCACGGACCCGTCCTTGCCGACGGAGACGACGAGTCCCTTGTCGGACGTGCCCGCGAGGACCGCTCCGTCTGGCGCCATCGCGAGAGTGCGCACGTGCGTGTCCTCGAGCTCGACGAGGAGGTTCGTGGCCCCCTTCGAGTCCCGCCGGAAGATCCGGCCCTTGTTTCCCGTTCCGATGTACAGCGAGCCCTCGGAGCCGAAGAGCAGAGACCACACGGCCGCTTCCTTGGTTTCGGCCCAGAGGCTTGCGGCCTTCCGCGGATCGGAAGCGGACGGGTTCACCTTGTAGACGGCGCCGCCGGGCGACGCGCCGCAGACTACTGCGCCGTCCGGGCCGACGGCCACCGCCGTCAGGTTGGGTTCGTCCGCCTCGAAAAGGAGCCGCACCTTTCCGCCTGGCTCCCCCGCGTAGAGGCGGCCCGCTCCGCCCCCCGTGGCGAGGTAGATCTTGCCGTCACGAGTCGCTGCCGAGGCGAAGATCACCGCGTCGGCGGCGTCGGCCGGCCAGTCGCGGACCTCGGCCCTGGGACCCACCATCAGCTTCCCGCTGGCCGAGAGCACGATGCCGTCGGAATCACCCGGCAGGAAATCCCGCGCGCTGGCCGAGGAGAAGGTCTTCACGGGCCCCGCGGAGGCGGCAGAGGTCGAAATGAGAAGCGCCCCAGCCAAAAGCGTGCTGAAAACGGGCGCGTGGGGCCGGCGAGACGATTGCGTCTTGACGTTCATCGGTCTCCTGATGAGGGTTCAGTTCTTGGGGGATTCGATCTCGATGTCGATCCGGATGTTGCCGGTCACGGGCGCCGGGAGGCGAGTCACCGATTCGGAAAGGATCCTCGTCTCCACCTCGGACGTCCCGGCCTCGCCCGAATTGCGGGCCGAGTAGACGAGAGAGGCCGCGGAAGGCGGGAGGGAGCTGACGACTCTCGAACCCGTCGCGATTCCCTTGGAGGGAACCGTCAGGACGACAACCGCCTCGTTCGTGGGCGAGAGGAGGCCGAGCATCCGCCGGAAGTCGTCGAGGCTTCTCGGCTCCGCCGGGTTGGCCGCCAGCCGCAGCGCCGAGGCGGAACTGCCGTCAGCGATCAGAATGGCGGCGCGTCCCTCGGGGGTCTCCCTCGGGATCTCCAGGATGACCGAGTGCGTTTTCTCCTCGTCCCGCCTCCCCAGGGTGCGGAAGGACACGGGGACCCGATCGCCCGGGTGCACTTTGCGGACACCGAGGCTCGCATCGATGAGTCGGGACCGGTTTTCGCCAGGACGGCTCCTGACCTCGACGGAGATCGAACGCAGACCGGGGTCTTGGAACTCGTTGTCCGCCACGGCGCCCGTGAGGAGGGCCGACGTGAGGGCAATGACCTCCCGCGTCCGGATGCCCGCGAACTGGTCCGCGTAGCGGAACGTGCCGCTTTGCGACTCGACCCGGATGTCGAAGGACGAGGTCCGGTCCCGCGGGGAGCCATCGAGGCCGTTGAGACTCGTGTCGACGACGAGGGCCGTCAGGGGTGGCAGGAGCTTTGGGTGCGACGAGATCTCCACCTTGATCTCGCGGGCGGCGCCGGATTCCGGCACGAACCGGACGACGAGGGGGACGGTGGCGGTCCCGAGTCCCGGCCCGCCCGAGATCCCGGTATCGCGGTCTCGTCTGAGGCGGAACTGGCCCTTGCCGGGGCTCGCGATCTTGAAAGATTGGAACAGGTTGGGGAGAACCGAGACGACGAAGGAGGGAGCGACCGGAAGCTCGAGGTCGCCGAAGCCGAGGAAGGGGTGTCCGAAGGCCAGGAACCGGCCGTCGGGATACACGTAGGAAACGGTGCCGGTCGCGCCCAGGTTGAGATCGCCCGAAACGAGGAGTGCGGCGATGGAGGCACCCGGCTCGATGACGCCGCGACCGGCCGGTCCACCAGCCGCCGGGCCGGGGACGCCTGCCGACACGGGGAGCGCGAGGCTCCGGTCGAAGGGAAAGAGGTCGCCCAGCGTGTCGAGAGTGCTGGCGGAAAAGCCGGAGACGAGGGGGGCCACGAGTCCCCTGGACCGCGCCTCTGCCGGAAACGCGTACCGCTGGACGACCTCCGCGCGAAGCCGGTCCGCGAACTCACCGGGCGGTAGGCTTCGCGAAGTCAGGAGGTCGACGGCTTCAGCGAGGCTTCGGGATCCCCCACCGCGGGAACCGGGACGTCCGGCGGGGGCCGGATCCCCTTCCATCTCGATCCGGAGCATTTCCTCGATCGGAGTGACCCCCCCGATCGCAGCCTTGGCAAAACCCCACCCGGAAGCGACGGCTCCCATCAGCCTGCCATCGACATAGACCGGGCTTCCGCTCATTCCGGCCACGATTCCGGCGTTCTCCAAGTCCTGTCCCGAGACTTTGACGACGATCATCGAGCGGGAGGGAGCCATGTTTGCCACGACGCCGATGACCTCCACGTCGAACCGCTCGACGGTCTGCCCGCGGAAGACCGAGAGGCCGTAGCCCTTCATCCCGGCCTTCACCTGATCGAGCGGCAGGATCTCGGTGGCCCTCAGGGACCCAGAAGCCAGAATCGCGGAGGCGAGGAGGAGCAGGAAGAGCCGGGGAGCGGCGGTTCGGGGCCGGGGGGCGAGCAACTCCGGGGCGTCGCCTGAATGCAGAACCCGCTGCGTGGCCCCAGTTTTCGTGGCGGGTGCTTTTGACCCGCGCGTTTTGTCCGTGGTACCTTGCGGGGTCTTGCCGGTCCTCTCCCGCGAGAGGA
This sequence comes from Thermoanaerobaculia bacterium, assembly GCA_022071945.1. Classification (GTDB taxonomy): domain Bacteria; phylum Acidobacteriota; class Thermoanaerobaculia; order UBA5066; family UBA5066; genus JAJVIN01. The sequence continues at coordinate 138,492 of JAJVIN010000039.1, forward strand.
CCCCTTGTGTCATGACTGAAGCTTCTGGAACCAACATCATTCAGCTATTCCTCCAGGCAGGCCCGACGGCGCGAATCGTCCTGGGTCTGCTGGGGGCCTTCTCGCTGGCCTCCTGGACGATCATTCTTTCCAAGGTGTGGAGTTTCTCACGAGCGGCGGCGGACACCCGGGCGTTCCTGGTCCACTTCAGGAAGAGCCGCAAGTTCGCCGATGTGCTCGGGATCTGCGACCGGTACCCGTCGAGTCCGCTGATCGGAGTTTTCCGCGCCGGATACACGGAGCTCGACCAGCAGATCAAGGCGGGGCGAGAGGTCGCCCCCGCCGACACCGGGAGGCTTTTCGTCAAGAGCCTGGCGGCCATTGAGCGAGCCCTCGAGCGGGCGGGGGGCGTGGAAACGACGCGACTGACGAAGTTCCTCCCCTTTCTCGCGACGACAGCCTCGGCCACGCCCTTCGTCGGACTCTTCGGGACGGTGTGGGGGATCATGGGGTCCTTCCGCCAGATCGGGCTGACGGGATCCACCTCCATCGTGACCGTGGCCCCCGGCATCTCCGAGGCGCTCGTCAACACGGCAGCGGGCCTGGTTGCGGCGGTTCCGGCCCTCATCGCCTACAACTACTTCAATGGCCGCCTGAAGGTTCTCAGAGCAGAGATACGAGACTTCGCCCTCGAGTTCCTCAACCTGGCCGAGCGGCATTTCACCTGAGCCGCCGAAAGACGCGATCACTTCCGGGTGGGAGTCCGGCGAGGGCGGACGGAACTGGAGGAGCCCCCGATGGCGTTCAAGCTGGAAGATGACGTCGATGCGCTTTCCGACATCAACGTGACGCCCCTCGTCGACGTCATGCTGGTGCTCCTCATCATCTTCATGGTGACCGCGCCGATGCTCCATCAGGGCATAGACGTTGCTCTGCCGAAGTCGGTGTCCCACAACCTGCCAAAAACGCCCGAGGAGCCCCTGATCCTGTCGATCACGAAGAACCAGAGCTACTACCTCAACGAGACCCCGGTCCCGAAGACCGAGCTGAAAGACCGTCTCTCGAGGATCATGCGGAGCCGCAAGGACAAGGCTGTCTATCTGAAGGCAGACCGGAATCTCCCTTACGGCGTGGTCGTGGAGACGATGGACGCCCTGAACCGGATCGGAGTGGAGAGCCTCGGGATGGTCACCGAGCTGAAAGGCGAGCCGGCAAGAAAGGAATGAGCGAGAGCGTCTCCGACGTCCTGGAAGAACGGCTGCGAACGGCCGAGGCCCCGCTGGGGCTCATGGCCCTGTTGTCGTTAGGATCGCACGTCGCGCTCTTTGCCCTCCTGGCCTTCATGGCCCGTTCCAAGCCGCTCCCGCTGCTGCCCCCCTCGATCCAGGGGTTCGTGGTGTCGGGCTCGTCGCTGGCCCAGCGCAAAGCGGCCTCGGCCCCGTCCGCCGCCGCGCCGCGTCCCGCGGCTCCGGCTCCAGTGCCGCTGCCCGAGGCCCCCGTGGCCAAGAAGCCCGTGATCGAGAAGCTGACCGAAGAGCAGCCGAAACCGTCCTCCAAGGCGATGCCCATGCCGGGTGCAAAGGCGCAGCCCGAAGTTCGCCCCGCGGGGCGACGTGCCCCCGCCGTGGAGGCGTCTTCTCAGAAAGGCTCGGCGGCCGCCCTTCCCGGTCCGGATCTCGACCTCCCGTCCGCCGGAAACGGCGCGGGTGACCTCCAGTTCGGGGCATCGGTCGCCGGATTCGATTCCGACTTCCCGTTCGCGTACTACGTCGAACAACTCCAGGCCCTGATCGGGGCGAACTGGATCAAGCCTCAGGTTGCCGATGGAACGAACTGCATCGTCTATTTCCGGATTCTCCGGACAGGACAGGTCACGGACGTCAAGATCGAACAGCCATCGGGCCTCGCCCACTACGACAGATCCGCTTCGCGGTCGATCTTCGCCGCGAATCCTCTTCCCCCCTTGCCTCCGGAGTACCAGGGTGAGTACCTCGGGGTCCGTCTACGTTTCCAGTGAACTGGAGTGACCAGGAGGTCAGAGTGAAAGTACCCAAAACGGCCCGGTTCATGCGCCTGTGGGGCATTTCGGCCCTGGCCCTTCTCTTCTGGCCCGTGGTCTCCGCCGCCGCGGGCGCGCCAGCCGCTGTTGGCGCGCCAGCCGCTGTTGGCGCGCAGCAGGGCAGGCCCGAGACTCCTCCAGCGCCTACGCCTGCCGCTTCGGCGGGGCCGGCCGAGGTGAGCGCCGTGATCACCCAGGAGGGAGGCCGGAGGATTCCCCTGGCGATTCCCCCGGCGATCGCGCCGATCGACCCGGTCTTTCAGGCTCAGACCGCGGATCGCTTCGACAAGACTCTGGCGAGCGACCTCGGGTTCTTACCCAACTTCATCCTGGCCGACTCGTCCCTCTTCCCAAAGGGTGCGAGACCGCCGGCCACGAAGGAGCAAGGAGATGCCTGGTCGGCCGCCGGTGCGCAGTTTCTCGTGGATACGCAAATCCAGCCCAACGGCGAACAGGTCACGGTCACGGCCCAGCTCTACGACGTCCGGACCCTGAAGCCCGTCCTGTCCAAGCGGTACCAGGCTGGCTCGAAGTCGATCCGGGTGATCGCCCACTACCTCGCCAACGACATCGTCCGGCAGTTCTTCGGTCAGCCGGGGCCGTTCATGACGAGCATCGTCTTCACCTCCGACCGCGATTCCAGGACCCCGAAGGACGGACGGGTCGTGAAAGAGGTCTACATGATGGACTTCGACGGAGAAAACCAGACGAGACTGACCTATCAGAGCTCTCTCTCGATGGCTCCGGACATCACGCGCGACGGCTCGAAGATCTTCTTTCAGTCGTTTTACTCCCGCGCCCCGGGGAGCATCGCGCCCGGTATCTTCTCGATCGGACGCGAGGGGGGGCAGCCAAAGCAGGTCCCACTCTCGACGGGGTTGAACGCCTCCCCCTCCATATCGCCCGACGGGAAGTCCGTCGTCTTTGCGGGCAGCATCAAGGGGAATCCCGAGATCTTCAGCGTCAACCTCGATGGCGGGAACCTCAAACGGCTCACAGAGTCAGCCTCCATCGACTCGACGCCCCGGTGGGCGCCGAACGGGCGGGAAATCGCTTTCACCTCCAACCGGCAGGGCAGCCCGCAGATCTACCTGATGGATTCGGAGGGCGCCAACGTGAGGCGGGTGACCATGGCAGGAAACTGGAATGACGAGGCTGCGTTCTCGCCGAAGGGAGACAAATTGGCGTTTTCCTGCCGCAACGAGGGGGATTTTCAGATCTGCGTGACGGACATGGCGTCGGGCCGGACCTTCCAGATCTCCAACGGGGGCGGCTCACACGAGAACCCCACGTGGTCACCCGATGGGTCGCGGATCGCGTGGCAGATGAGGAAGAACGGGTCGACACAGATCGTTTCGGCGAACATCGATGGATCGGGCTTGAAAACCCTCACCTCGCTGGGCAACAATTACAGCCCCGTCTGGTCCAAAGCATTGGACTAGAATAGGGCTGCCAGACGTGTAAGCAGAGGAACCGCGGGGAATCGTTAACAGCCGCAACTGCCGGCACCCCCGGGGGATCCGAGGCAGAAATTATTGGAGGTACATCGCTCATGAAACACCTTCACCGGTCCCTGGGACTCTCCCTGACGGCTCTGTTCGTTGTCGTCGGTCTTGGCTGCTGCGCCAAGAAGCCGACTCCGACGCCAGCTCCCGAAGTGAAAGCTCCCAAGGTCGAGCCGACCCCGGTGCCCGAGCCTGTGAAGACTCCCCCGCCCTTCAAGCCCGCCGAGACCAAGCCGGTGACGGACATCGACGCCTCGCTCGACGAGATCAACCGCAAGGGCTACGTCAAGGACGTCTTTTTCGACTTCGACGACGACGCCATCCGGGCCGACATGCGGGACGTCCTCGAGGGCAACGCCGCCTGGTTGAAGAAGTACCCGACCGTAAAGATCCGTGTCGAGGGCCACTGTGACGAGCGCGGCACGGCCCAGTACAACATGGCTCTTGGCGAGCGCCGCGCGGCGCAAGTCAAGAACTACCTCGTCCGCCTCGGGCTCGAGGAAGGCAGAATCGAGACGGTTTCCTTCGGCAAGGAGAAGCCGTTCGCCACGGGTTCCAACGAGGAAGCCTGGTCCCAGAACCGCCGCGGCCACTTCGTGGTGATCGCCAAGTGATTCCCGGGGCGCGGACGTTCCGCGTTTTTCTGGTGAGCGCCTCGACCCTCGGGGCGCTCACCGCTTGCGTTGGCGAGAAGGACATCCAGAACCTCCACCAGCATCTCAATGACGTGGAGGGGAAGGTCGATTCGCTGGCCAAGCAGTCGAGCTCCAAGGAAGAGGTCGCCCGGCTCAACGAGTCCCTCTCGAACAACGTGGCCACCCTCCTTCGCTCGAATGCCGATCTGGGCGAGAAGTTCTCGGACATCACGAAGGACCTCCAGTCTCTGGCGAGCAAGCTCGAGGACGCCAACCGCCGTCTGGCGCAGCTTTCTCAACAACTGGCCGAGACTCAGGCCCGGATGGCGGGTTCGGTCCCCGGCGCCGCTCCTGAACTCCAGGGACCGCCCCCGGGAGGTCCCCTGGTTGCCCCGGTGGGCGCGGGCTCTTCTCCCGGCCAGGTCAAGGCGCCTTCCCCTGCCGATCTCTTTCGCCAGGCTGCCTCCGATTACCAGAAGGGACAGTTCGATCTGGCGAGAGAGGGGTTCCAGGACTACATCGACACCTACCCGAAGACGGACGTGAGTGACGATGCCCTTTACTGGATCGGGGAGTGCCACCTCGCCCAGAAGAAACCGCGTGAGGCGATCAACACGTTCGAGAATCTGCTGCGGGTGTATCCCGCCAGCGACAAGCTGCCGGCCGCTTATCTGAAGAAGGCGATGGCGCACCTCGACCTCGACGAGAAAGCCCAGGCGATCAAGCAACTCCAGCTCTTGGTCCACAAGTACCCGGCCTCGGACGAGGCCAAGATCGCCCGCCAGCGTTTGAAGGCGCTGGCCGCCGACACCCGCTAGACTGAGCACTTCCGAACAGAGGCCCCAGGCCTCTTCGCCACGCACCACCCCATCAAGAAAGGACACGTTTAGACCCCATGGCAAATACCAAGCAGGCCAAGAAGAGAGCCGAACAGAGCGACCGCAAGAAGGCGCGTAATCGCGCGGTCAAGTCGGAAACGCGCAAGTCGGTCAAGGCCCTCCGCTCGGCCGTCACGGCCGAACCGGCCAAGGCGAAGGAGATGCTGCCCGAGACCGTTTCGCAGCTCGACATCGCCGTCCGCAAGGGCGTCCTCCACAAGAAGACCGCTTCCCGCCTGAAGTCGCGCGTCGCGCGCGCCGTCAACAAGTCGGCCTCACCGGCAGCCTGACGATCCCGCTCCCCGCTCATTCGGGGAAGACCGCCGCGCGAGGCCTCCTCACGCGGCGGTTGTTGCTGTTTTCAGAACCCCTCGAGGATCGTCGTCACGAGACTCCTAGCGAAAGGACGCGCGAGGTTGTCAATGGCTGAGCTCTCAACGTCCGAGTAGTTCGAGGCCGGCGGCACGTTGTACGGCTCGCGGTAGAGAAAGAACGGATTCTCGAAGAGAACCTTGTCTTCCTTCTTGTCCACGAGCTTCACCGAGGCGGTCATGCTGATCTCGTACTCGAGCGCCCGTCCGTCGGGGTCGAACCTGACCGCGACGACGGCGTAGTTCAGGAGCTTGCCGATCAGCTCGACATCCCCTTCTTGCCCCCGCTGAACCGGCTTGAGCTTCGTCCGGGCGGCTAGTTCCCTCAGGACGGCATCCGTCACGCGCTGCTCGAGTCCGACCCTTATGGTTTCGTTCGTGAAAGTGGGTACGGAAATCGAGGCCGCGGACTCGGGCAGAGTCCCCCTTCCCGAGCCGGCGAGGCGATAGCCGCAGCCGCCGATCCAGACGGCGGCTGCTCCGGCGGCGAAAGCTCGAACGGACCGCCTCACCGCACCACGAGGTTCAGGAGGCGTCCAGGAACGAAGATCGTCTTCACCCGTTCCTTGCCCGCGAGCCACCGCGCGACCGGTTCGTGGGCCTCGGCCGCGGCCAAGACCTCACTCTCGGCAGCTGCCTTCGGCAAGGTCAGCTGACCGCGGAGCTTTCCGTTGACCTGGACGGCGAAGACGACCGTGTCTTCCTCGGCCAGCGCCGGGTCGAACTCTGGCCACGAGCCCGACAGGAGGCTCTGCGTGCCGCCCATCCGTTCGTGGAGCTCCTCCGCGAGATGGGGAGCGACCGGGTGCAGGAGAGCGATCAGGGTTCTGAGGCTCGTGGCCTTTTCACCAGGGTCCGCGACCGGGTCTGCGAGGAGATCCGCCACTTCCCTGGCGAACTCCATCAGGTGGGCGACCGCGGTGTGGAACGAGAAGCGCTCGAAGCTGGCGGTCACGAGACGAACGGTCTTGTGGCGCCGGCGGGCGGCCGGGGTGTCCGCCACGGCCGGCCTGGCGGCCGGGTCCGTGCCGCCGTCGAGGAATCTGGCCGCCACGCTCCGGACACGAGTCAGGAAGCGCTCGGCCCCTGCAATCCCCTCGTCAGACCAGACGGCCTCTGCCTCGGCGGGGCCGAGAAAGAGGACGTACGTCCGGACGGTGTCGGCTCCCTTTTCGGCGATGAGGGGATCGAGTGAAACGGCATTCCCCCTGGACTTCGACATCTTCTCGATCCGGCCGGAGGGAGACATTCTCGTGATCATCCCCTGGTTGAAGAGTGCCGCGAACGGCTCCTCCACCTCCACGAGGCCGAGGTCCTTCAGGACCCTGGAGAAAAAGCGGGCGTAGAGGAGATGCAGGATCGCGTGCTCGATGCCCCCGATGTACTGGGTCACGGGCATCCAGCGCCTCGCGACGTCGCCGTCGAACGGCCGCGCCGAGTTTTCGGGGTCCAGGTAGCGCAGGAAGTACCAGGACGAGTCGACGAAGGTGTCCATGGTGTCCGTCTCGCGACGAGCGGGACCGCCGCACTTCGGGCACGGCGTCTTGACGAAGGACTCGACCTTTGTGAGGGGGTTTCCCCCCTTGCCGGTGAAGGGAGCGTCCTTGGGCAGGACGACCGGGAGATGGGACTCGGGCACGGGAACCCAGGAACACGCGTCGCAGTAGACGACGGGAATCGGAGTGCCCCAGTAGCGCTGGCGCGAGATCAGCCAGTCTCTCAGCCTGTAGCGGACCTGCGGCCCGCCGAAGCCTCCCGAGGCAGCCTCGTTCGCGATGGCCTCCCGTCCGGCCTCCGACGTGAGTCCGTCGAACCTGCCGGAGTTGACCATCGTTCCCTCGCCCGTCCAGCAGGCGATCGAGGAATCGGCCGAAGCCGGACGGCGGATCACCTCGACGATGGGCAGGGAGTACTTCGTGCAGAAGGCGAAATCTCGATCGTCGTGCGCGGGGACGGCCATGAGCGCCCCCGTTCCGTAGTCGGCGATGACGAAGTTGGCGATCCAGACCGGGATTTCGGCCCCGGTGAAGGGGTGGCGGGCGCGGATCCCGGTGTCCCGGCCCTCTTTCTCGGTCGTTTCGGCCTCGCGCTCGATCCTGTCGGAGTTCCGCACCTTCGAGACCCAGGCCTCGATCCCGGCTCTATCCGGGTGGTTCTCGATGAGCCTCGGGACCATCGGGTGCTCCGGTGCCACGAAGAGCGCGGTCACTCCGAAGACGGTGTCCGGACGGGTCGTGAAGACCCAGAGGGACTCCCCGAGCGAGGGAAGGTCGAACTTGAGATCGGCTCCGACCGAGCGGCCGATCCAGTTCTTCTGCATCACCCTGACCTTCTCGGGCCACTTGTCGAGGGAGTCGAGACCCGAAAGGAGCGAGTCCGCGTACTTCGTGATCGTCAAGAACCACTGCTCGAGTTCCTTCTGAACCACGCGGTTCTTGCACCGCTCGCAGATCCCTCCCTCGGCCTGCTCGTTGGCCAGGACGGTCTCGCAAGAGGGACACCAGTTGACCGGCGCCTTCTTGCGCACGGCCAGGCCCTTCTCGAGCATCTTCAGGAAGAACCACTGGTTCCACCTGTAGTACTCGGGCTCGCAGGTCGTGACCTCTTTTGACCAGTCGTAGAGGACCCCCCAGTTCTGGAACTGTTCCTTCATCGCCGCGATATTGGCGAGGGTCGATTCCCTGGGGTGGATGCCCCTCTCGATGGCGTAGTTCTCGGCGGGCAGGCCGAAGGCGTCCCACCCCATCGGGCAGAGGATGTTCCGGCCGCGCTGACGGTAGAAGCGATGGAGGGCATCCGTCAGGAAGTAGGTCCGGGCGTGGCCCACGTGGAGCCGGTCACCGGACGGATACGGAAGCATGACCAGGAGATAGGTCCCCCTGGAATCCGGGGCGGTCGTGTCGACGAAGGCTGCTTTCTGAGAGGACCACCGGTCCTGCCACTTCTTCTCGATTGCGAGGATGTCGCTTGGGCTCATACAGAGCCGTCGAGTGTACCAAGCGGGAAGAACTGGCAAAGCTCCTCCGCGAGCCGGGGAAGGGGCAGCCGCTGGGCCTCGGGGACGCGGCGGTGCGCCGCGTCGGGCATGCCGGAGATCACGGCCGTTTCCCGCCCCTCGAGCAGGACGCGGCCGCCAGCTTTCACGATGTGGGCCGAACCCTCGGCTCCGTCGTTTCCCATCCCGGTCAGGACGACTCCCACCGACGAGGTCCCGAAGGCGGAGGCCACCGAGGACAGCAAGAGGTCTCCAGACGGGCACCAGCGGGCCCCCCGGCCGTCGTCCCTCACGCCGGTGAAGACGTCTCCGCCGCTCCGAAGCAGTTCCAGGTGCAGTCCTCCGGGGGCGATCACGACCTGTCCGGGCAGCACTTTCTCGGCGTCGCGGGCTTCACGAACGTCCCATCCCGTCGTGGCGGCGAGCCGCGTTGCGAGGGACTTCGTGAAGGGAGACGGCATGTGCTGCGCGATGGCCACGACGACGGGGCGAGGGGAAAAGGCCCGAAGGAGGTCCCGCAGAGCGGGTGGCCCTCCGGTCGAGGAAGCGATCGCAATCGCGCCGAGCCCGCCGAGGCCCGCCTCGACGCTGAGGGGGTGCCGGACTTCGGCCGGATCTGAAGTCGATGGGGGAAGCGAGCTCTCCTCTGCTCCGGCCCGGCGCTGGAGAGCCTCGAGCCGCAGCTGCGAGGCCGTTTCCAGGGCCCTGCCGAGCTGGACCTTCCAGTCATCCCGCGCTCCCGTCCTCGGCGATGGTTTCCCCATGACCTCGAAGGCTCCGAATTCGAGGGCGGCCATGACCGAGCGCTGGGCAGCCCCATCCGAGACGATCAGGACGGGTACGGGGCGATTCGCCATGATCCATCGCAGCACGGCAAATCCGTCCATTCCGGGCATCTCGATGTCGAGCGTGACGAGATCGAAGCGTCCGCGACTGAGCATCCGGAGCGCTTCCTGGCCCGAGGATGCGGTCTCGACCTCGGAGACGTTCTTCAGCTCGCGGAGTGCCGTCAGGAGCGACATCCGGTGGAAGGCCGAATCGTCTACGACCAGAATCCGCACCGCGCCTACTTCCTGTACGCGACGTCGTGCGAGAGGCGGACGAGCTTCAGAGGCGTGGCGGAAGCGGCAAGGGCGTCGGAGGGCCCGAGGAGCAGATAGCCGCCCGGCTTGAGCCTCTCCGAGAAGAGCTCGAGCGCCTGGAATCGTGCCTCCTCGTCCAGGTAGATGAGGACGTTGCGGCAGATGATGACGTCCATGAGCGTCCCGCTTCTTGACTCGAGATTGAACGGGAGGCACTCGAAGACGACGAGCTGCCTGAGCTCGGACTTCACGATCCAGCGGCCGGTTCCAGCCTCCTCGAAGTGTGTGCGGCGCCGGATCTCGGATGTGCTGCGCAGGGCGTGAGAGCCATAGGTCGCCAGGCGCGCCCGCCTGATCGCATCGGGCGAGGCGTCCGTTCCCCTGATCCGGACTTTTCGTCCGGGCAGGATCCCCCTTTCGGCGAGGATCATGGCGAGGGTGTAAGGCTCCTCCCCTGTCGCGCAGCCGGCCGACCAGATGGCCACCTCGCTCTCCTGGCCATTTGCCAGGATCCGCTCGGGGACGATCTCTTCCGAGAAGGCGGCGAGCCCGTCGGGATCGCGGAAGAAGTAGGTCTCGCCGTTGACGCTGGCATCGATCAGCCTTCCGAAGGCCGGACTGTCGGTCGGCTCTTCACGTAATTGCGTGTAGAGCTGGTAGAAGGACCCGGCGGCAAGCGCCTCGCCGGACAGGCGGGTTTCCATTCGTGAGCGGTGGGAGTCGCTCACGACGAAGCCCGTCCGTTTTCGAACGAGGTCGGAAAGGAGCCTGAAGACCGGCTCGGCCAGCTCGGGAGTCCGGTTCGTCACGAGGGCGCGCCCCTCTCTTCCTGGCGGCTCTTGGCAGCGGCGGCCAGGGCGGCCGCCCAGCGGCGCTCCGCGCGCGCCGGAGCCGAGACCCACAGGCGCTTCACTTCCCGTTCGTGGCGCCGCGCGAGCGCCGTGGCGGCATCGATCGCCTCTTTTTCGACCCGCTCGCGGGCGAGGATCGCGGTGAGAGGTTCCAGAGCCGACTCCCCGCCGGCCACGACGAGGGCCTTCAGGAGGGCCTTCAATACGAGAGGCTCGCGCTCCTCCACCATGGTCCTGGCGAGCGCGTCGGAGATGGAGGGCCGAGCCGGGGGCTGTCCCCGTCGAGCGAGGAGCTCCGCGGCGGCCTCTCTCACCTCCGGACGCGGGTCCGCCAGAGCCTGCGCCGCGGCGTCCTCGGCCACGGGTTGCGGAGCGATCTCGAGGGCGCGAAGGACGGCCCTGGCGGTGTCCAGGTCTTCGTGGTCGACGGCGATGGCCACCGAGGCAGCCGCTTCCGAATCCCCGGTCCTCACGATTTCCTCGATGGCGGCGCGCCGGATCGAGTCGCCCTGGGCCAGCATCTCCTCGGCCAGCCGGCTCCTCTCGGGCCCCGCGAGGGACATGAGGGCCTCTCCGGCGGCCGCGGCGACGGGCGAGTCATCCGCCAGGTAGATCAGGACATCCCGCCAGTCCGCCTCGAATCCCGCGGGCTTGCGCTCACCCAGGCGGGCGAGGCTCCGGAGGAGGGCCGCGCGCACTCGAGATTCCGGGTCATCCGCGAGCTTGAGGATCTCGTCAGCGGAGAACGAATCGCGCATCCCGATCGCACCCGCGGCCGCGGCCCTGACCGCCGGGTCGAGGCTCCCCACCGCATGCCGGATGATCTCGTCCACATCCGCCCCCGGCACCGAGGCCAGAGCGGTGACGGCTGCCGAGCGGCCGGGTCCATCGGCTCCCCTGGCGCGATCCAGAAGCGCCTGGTGCTGGCGTTTCACTCGGTCCAGAGGCATCTGTGGGTGGACGGCCGAAAGCGCCAGCGCGGCCGGGAGAACGGTCTCGGGGTCTTCCTCGGCGAGGATCTGCATGACTTCGCCGAGAGGCGCCGCCCCCGCGGGCAACAGAGAAAGGACCGTTGCCTGGACGAGGGGCGACGGATGCACGAGCAACGGCGAGAGAGCTCCCTCGTTGCCGGTCCCCTTGAGCCGGTCGACCAGGGCGAAGGCGGGCTCGGGGTCCTCTTCCTGGAGGGCCGCCGACATCACGTCGTTGAGCCTCTCCACCGGAAGGTCGTTCAACGCGCCATAGCCGTCGGCCGTGCGCCCCGCCCGGACGATGAGAAACGCCGCGCTCTCCACATCGAGCAGCGCGAGCAGATGCGCGGCATCGGACTTCTGCTCGGGACTTGTGAGCGTGCTTCCCAGAAGCTCGGAGAGAACCGCGGGTGCCGCCGTCCAGATTTCACGGACCCTGCCACAGGTGGACGCGGGCGCGGCCGACAGGCAGTGCCGGAGCGCGCTGATCAGCTCGGAGTCTGTCTCTCCCCGCGCGGCCCGGAAGGCCAAGTCTTCGGAAGGACCGGGACTCTCGAGCCTTGCCAGCGTCCTGAGGGTGGCTCTTCTGAGGGCCGGGATGTCGAGGAGAGGCAGGAGCCGCGAGGCGACTCCGGGATCGCCGATTTCTCCCAGGGCCTCCAGAGCGTGGATCTGATGCCAGGGACCACTCTGCTCGAGGGCCATCAGGAGCGGCCGGATGGCCTCTCGCCTCTTCGTTCTCCCCAGGGCGAGCAGGATCCCGGCCCTCACGTTCGCGTCGACCTCGCTCAGAAGAGCGCGCTCGAGAGCCAGGACCGCGTTTGGCCCAGCCCCTTCGGCGGGCAGCGCCAGGGCCGCCGCGAGGCGCACGTCCGGCGAATTGCTGGCGAGAGCCTCGACCAGGGTCTCCGTTCCGAGCACGCCCCCCTTGGAAAGGAGCGAGACCGAGGCTCCGCGGCGCCCGGCGTTCTCCTCGTCTCCCATTCCGGACAGACAGGCCTTCGCGACCTCCCTCGTGAACCGGCGGGTGAGGACGGCTACGGCCTTCTCCCGGACGCGGTAGTCCGGATCGCCGAGCAGGGAGATGAGGACCTTCTCGCTCTCGGGACCAGGCACCTCAGAGAGCTTCGCCGCTACCAGCCAGCGGGTGTCGGGATCTGCCTCGACGATTGATTCCGCCAGCGAGGCAACGAAAGAAGCCGAGTCTTCCGTCAACTCTTCCCTCCGTTCAGCAGAGCGTCCAGGTTCACGAGACCGAGAAACCTGCCGTCCACCGGCACTAGTCCCAGGAGTTTCTTCGCCGCATCCGGAGCCGGAGCAACCGTTTCTGGACGAAGGTCTTCGATAGAGTCTATACGGTCTACGAGAAGTGCGCGTGAGTCATTTTCCAGGAGGATGATCAGGGGCCGGGCGGATGTCCCGGCACCCGTCTGGCCTGCTCCCGGCCGAGAGTCCGGCCTCCTGGCTCCCAGCGCGAGGCCCGCGTCCAGGATCCCGTACGGCTCGCCCCTCACGAGCGCGAGCCCCGCGTATTCCCGGGGAGCACCCGGAATCCGGGTGATCCGCCTGGGCCGCGCCGCTCCCGAGACCCTCTCCACCGGAATGCCGAAGAGCTCGCCACCCGCCTGAAAAGTCAGGTACTGGCCTGGCGGCCCGGCCGGTCCTCTCCCGGGCATCACGCGCCCCCTCCCGCCGTGACGGGCTGCGCCATGACTCGCTCGAGAAGCAGGCCCGTATCGAGCGAGAACGCGAGCTGCCCTCCTGGGAGCTCCGCGGCTCCGGTGATCTCCCGGGCGCGTGGGATCGTGTCCGGAAGGGGCTTGATCACGACATCCTGCATGCCCTCGATGGCCCCCACGACGAATCCCGCCCGCCTGAGGCCCTGCTCCGCCACGATCACCGTGGTATCCGAGCTCTTTCTGGGCGAAACGCCGCCTGGCAGGCCGAGGAGAGTGGCGAGGTCGAAGACCGGCAGCGGAAAGCCCTCGTCTCCGACGAAGCTCTGGCCGTCCATGACCTCGACGGCGGCGGGGTCGTACGTGAACGTTCTCCTGACACCGGACGAGGCCAGCGCGAAGAAGACATCGGCGCACCGGACGAGGAGGGACTCCACGAGGACGAGCGTCATCGGGATGACGACCTCGAAGGTCGTCCCTTCGCCCTTCCTCGACCAGACCTGGACCCGGCCCTTGATCTTGGTGAGATTCGACCGGACAACGTCGAGGCCGACCCCGCGTCCCGAGAGCTCCGTCACGTCAGCGGCCGTCGAGAAACCGGGGAGGAAGATCAGGTCGAGCGGGTCCACGGGGTCGGGGTCGGAGGGCCTGATGAGGCCCAGGGACCGGGCTTTCTCTATGAGACGTTCCGGGTCGATGCCCCGGCCGTCGTCTGACAGGCGGAAGACCACCTCGCGTCCGTGGGTCTCGGCAGTCAGGCGGATCGTCCCTTCCAGGGCTTTCTTGGCCTTCCGCCTCTCCGCGGGGGATTCGATGCCGTGATCCAGGGCGTTGCGGACGAGATGCAGAAGGGGATCTGCCAGCTCGTCCGCGAGCGTCTTGTCGACCTCGGTATCCCCCGTCACGGCTTCGAACTGGACCTTCTTCTCGAGGGTTCTCGCGATGGACTCCACGGCCCGGATCAACCGGGACGTCATCTGCTCGACGGGAACGAGTCTGATGGCGAGCGCCGCCCGGCCAATGGCGGTCACCGTTCGATCGAGCTCGGCGAAGGCTCGCTGGGCCTCGAATCGGGCCTGCCGGTCCGTGGCCGAGGCGAGCGCCCGCTCGAGGGGCCGGCGCAGGGCCCAGCGGGCCAGGCCCAGGTCACCCGCCAGGGCGAGGAGGGAGGCGATTCTCTCCGTGCTGACGCGGAGCGAGTTGCTGACGGACCTCGCGGGCGCCTCTTCGGGCGCCACGGCTTGCTGCACCACGGGTGTCTTCGGCTCGGAAGGCGCCACGGGCTTGCGCGGCTCCGGCGGCTCCTGGACCCGGGGGACCGGCCGGAGGATCTCGTAGCTGACGGCCCCGGCCTCCCTGGCCACGGCGGCGATGTCGACCCCCGGCTTGAAGGCGGCGAGCAGCCGGAACGTCATCTGGTTGGGGTCGCTGGCCACGCCACCCGGGAAGGTACCGATCAGCTCGCCGCGCGAGCCGACCTCGTCCATCCCTTTCCTCAGACCCAGATCGAAGGTCTCGAGCGGAAACTCGAGGGCAAGAAGAGCGAGGCCTCGATCCCTCTTGGTGTTCTCCTCGAACCTATGCCTTTCGTAATCCGTCATCATCCGCTCGACCTCGGCGGGCAGAACGGGGGCGGGGGCACTCTGGGCCGGCGAATCGTTTGGCTCCTGGCGCCACTTCTGAAGAGAGGCGACAACCTCTTGCGCCGTATCCGGATCGCTCTCGCCCGAGTTGACTCGCTTGAGGATCCGGCTGAGAGAATCGACACCTGACGTGACGGTGCCGAGAAACGCCGCCGTCAACTCCACTCTGCCGAGCCGGGCGGCGTCCAGCAGCGATTCGAGCTCGTGCGCGACGGAGCTCAGGCCTTTGAGTCCGACCATTCCCGCCGCCCCTTTCAGGGAGTGGATCGACCGGAAGAGGTCGTTGAGCGCCGCCGGGTCGGGATCCTCCAGGGAGCGGTAGAGCGTGGTCTGAGCCTCCGCGGCCCTTTCGAGCAACTCCTCCGCCTCGGCCAGGAACTCCCGGCGCAGACGCGCCTCGTCCCGTCTGCCTGGGGCCGTCATGAGGCGCGGACGGCGGATTCCAGGATCTGGTTCAGCAGACGATCGAGAGTCTCTGGCTCGAAGGGCTTGCCGAGATAGCCGTCGGCGCCGGCCTCCTTGGCGCGCCGGGCGTCCTCGGGCTGCCTTTCGGTCGAGACGGCCACGATCGGGAGCCGGCGCTGCTCGGGACGCGCCCGGATCAGGCGAATCAGTTCGAGCCCCGACAGCGTCGGCATGTTCACGTCCGTCAGGATCAGATCGAAGGCGTGCCGGGGCAGCAGACGAAGCGCCTCGAAGGCATCGGCCGCTTCCGTGACGAGGGCCCGCCGCCCGCGCCGGCGCGCGCTGTTCTCCAGGGCGTCGGAGATCAGAAGCCGGGCCGGCGCCGAGTCGTCCACCACGAGGACTCGCAGAGGCTCTGACGCGGCAGCCAGCTTCTCTTCGATCATCGCCTTCCGCCTCCAGTGGGGAGTTCTATTCGAGATGGACCATCGACTCTGAGGGACGCCGCTTCAACTTTACCATCCGCGGTCTTCCAGATCAGCTTGTAATCACCCACCGGCACCCGTTCGAAACGGACACTCTTTCCGTTGGCGCGCGCAATTCGCGAGGGTTCGGCAGGTTCCTTCCCGGGGACCGGGGCGAGCACGATGGAACCGAGAAGGGGCGTCAGGGCCGTGACCTCGACCGCGGAGGCCCGGAGTCTTCCCAGGGTCGTCCCCGTCCCGAAGAGGTTGATCCTCGAAAGGGAGAGCTCGGCGCTCCGCTCGACGGGCAGGACTCCGAAGTCGCGGCCGGGCGCGGACTTCAAGGGCAGATGCCGCGAGGTGACAGCGTTAGAAAGTCCGCCCGGATCCGACGGGATCCAGCCGAGACCCGGAACATATGCCTCGATCCAGCGGTGCCTCACTCCTCCGAGCTCCGCGCTGAAGAAGGGCCGGGCGGCCGGCGCGACCTCTGATTCCGTGCTCGCGATGAGAATCCCGGTGACCTGCCGCGCCGGTATTCCGGCTCTCAAAAGGAGGTCCGCCGCCAGAAGTGAGCGGCCGACGCAGGATCCTCTGCCCGACTCGTAGGAGCCAGCCGCCGTCTCTGGTGTTCCCGTCGGCGGCTCGTATTTGATCCGCCGGGAGGTGTACCCGATCACGGACTCGATCGCCTCGAGGACCGTTCGAGCGTTCCTGATCAGGGACCGGCTGAGCCTCTCGAGATCCTCGCTCGCCGCGAGAGGCTCTGCGAGAACAGCGGCGGCCTCGCGAGACAGATCTCGCGGCTCGACGGGCAGCCTCGCCTCGTCCGGCAGGGGCGACCCGTCGGCGATGACGGTTGCCTCGAGGGCTTTTCCGTCCGGCGAGCCCAGGACGACGCGGTATCCGAAGCTCTCCACGGGCCGCGCGATCTGCGCGGAAACCCGGCCGGTGAACCTGTACTTCGCCCACTCCACCCGGTCCTCGGAATGAAGCGGCGGCGCCGCGAGGACACAGGCGGCGAGGACCAGGAGTCTCCGGATCACGGCGCGGCGTCGCGCTCGCGCGACTTCGTGACGGTCCGGCCGGCCAGGGATCGCCGGATTCCGTCGAGAACGCCGTTCACGAAGGAACCAGAGGAAGGCGTGGAGAATCGCTTCGCAATCTCGACCGCCTCGTCGATCACCACGGCGTGCGGAGTCTCGGGTTCGTGGAGCATCTCGTAGAGAGCCAGTCGAAGAAGGTTGCGGTCGACGGCCGGCATGCGGCCGAGGCGCCAGTGCTCGGAGCGTTCCGAAAGCCTGGCGTCGATCTCTTCCCTGTGCTCGAGCGTACCGAGCAGGAGGCGCGACGCGTATTCCTGAACGTCCGGGGCCGCCTTTTCGAACTCCTCTGTCAAAGCGAACATCTCCCGGGGCTCCGTCCCGGCCAGATCGTTCTGGTAGAGAAGCTGCAGGGCGAGTTCCCGTGCCTTGCGCCGCTTTCCGCTCATGTGCGTCAGGAACGTCCCGTGGGGATTCCCGCTCTCATGCGGGCTCTGAGGTCCGCCATCTCGGCGGCCGCCATCGCCGCCTCGAAACCCTTGTTCCCGCCCTTGGCTCCCGAGCGCTCGAGCGCCTGCTCGAGGTTGTCACACGTCAAGAGACCGAACGTGACGGGCAGGTCAATCTCGAGACCGACCTGGAAGACGCCCTTCGAGACCTCTGCCGACACGTACTCGAAGTGCGGGGTCCCGCCCCGGAGAACGGCGCCGAGGGCGATGAGGGCGTCGAACTTTCCCGCCCGGGCCAGCTCCCGGATCGTGAAGGGGACCTCCCAGGCGCCGGGTGTCCGGACGACCACGATGTCGTCTTCCGACGCTCCGAGGCGCTTGAGGGCGTCCAGCGCGCCATCGACGAGCCGCCCGACGACGATGTCGTTGGTCCGGGAGGCCACGATTCCGAAGCGGCGTCCGGCCGCCGTCAGGTTTCCTTCGAGAAACACCATAACTGATCGAGTCTAGCAGAGGACTCTCAGGCCTCTGGCCCCCCGAAGAGCTGGCCCAGTCCATCGTCCTCGGGATTCCTCTCGAAGCTCCTCTTGTAGCGGTCGAGAAAGGCTTCCCGGGTATAGCGCTCGGGCTGGGGACCGAGAGTCTCGAGCGAGAAGACTGCCGCGACGCTGCCGACCCGGCCCGCGGTTTCCCAGGGAAGTCCCTTGTTCCTCGCAGCCAGGAGCCCGCCCCGGAAGGCGTCGCCGACGCCCGTCGGGTCGAGAGCCTCCCTGTCGAGCTTCGCAGGGGGAATCGACAGCTCCTGGACCGAACCGTCTTCCCGAGACCAGATGACGGATCCCTGGCTCCCCCTCGTCTGGATCACGACCGGCACCTTCTCCGAGAGCTTCGTGACCGTGAAGCCCGTCTTCTTCTCGAGGACGCTGAACTCGTACTCGTTGCCGATGAAGACGGAGGCCCCCTCGAGTCCCTCCACGATCTCTTCCCCGCTCATCCGGGCGATCTGCTGACTCGGGTCATAGACGAACGGGATTCCGAGCTCGCGGCACTCGGCCGCCAGCTTGCGGACCGCTTTGGGATCGTTGGGTCCAATCAGGACGATGTCGACGGTGTCCTTCAACGGATGGAGCGACAGCTCCGACGCCCTCGCCATCGCTCCCGCATAGAACGTCGCGATCTGGTTCTGATCTTGGTCGGTCGATGCCAGGAACGAAGCCGTGAAGACTCCGGGGCAAATGCGGAGGTGATCCACGTCGATTCCGTGAGACCGAAGCCACTCGCGATAGTCGGCGGCATCCTCGCCCGCAGTGGCGAGGATGGCGGCCGGCCCGCCGAGAATCGCGAGGTTGTACGCGATGTTCGGGGCGACTCCACCCCGGACCTTCCTCATCTCGTCCACGAGGAACGAGACCGAGATCTTGTCGAGCCTGTCGGCGACAAAGACCTCGCTGAAACGTCCGGGAAAGGTCATCAGGTAATCGAAGGCCACGGAGCCCGTGATGAAGATCTTCTTTGTCATTCCCAGTACTTCCCCGCGATCAGCGCGAGCTTCTCGCGTGTTCTTTCCGGAATCCCCTCCGGCCGTGTGAGGATCGCCGAGGCCAGGGCCGACCGGCACCCGCAGGGTCGTTCGGACCGGATGCGGCCCAGGACCCTCGTCACGATCCGGTTGGCGGTCTCCGCGTTCTTGTGAAGGGTATCCAGGATGGCCTCGACCGACACCGCCTGCTCTTCCTCGTGCCAGCAGTCGTAGTCCGTCACGAGGGCCATCGTTGCATAACAGATCTCGGCCTCGCGGCAGAGCTTGGCCTCCTGGTAGTTCGTCATCCCGATGACGTCCACGCCCCAGGACCGGTAGAGGAGCGACTCGGCCTTCGTCGAGAACTGGGGGCCCTCCATGCAGAGGTACGTCCCGCCCCTGTGAGTCGCGGCGCCGGCCTCCCGCGCGGTCGCGTCGAGAACGCCCAGAAGCTCCGGACACACCGGGTGGGCCATCGAGACGTGCGCGACACAGCCCTCGCCAAAGAAGGTCGAGGCGCGGTGGACCGTCCTGTCGATGAACTGGTCTGGCAGGACGAGGTGGCCGGGTTGATAGTCCTTCTTCATCGAGCCGCAGGCCGAGATCGAAACGAGAGCGTCGCAGCAAAGTTTCTTGAAGCCCCAGATGTTCGCCCGGAAGTTGATCTCCGACGGGAGGACCCTGTGTCCGCGCCCGTGGCGAGCGAGGAAGGCAACGGCAACTCCGTCAACCGCTCCGAGGACGAAGGCGTCGGAAGGCGATCCGAACGGCGTCTCGAGAACGACTTCCGTGTGGCGCTCGAGGCTCGGCAGGGAATAGAGGCCGGAACCCCCGACCAGACCGATCCTGGGGATCTCGTGAAGGGTCATGAACGGTTCATCTCCTCGAGGATGTCATGGGCAAGTTTCAGGGCCGCCCTCCCGTCCTCGCCCGTGACCCTCGGGTCCTTTCGCGTCAGGCAGCAGTCGAGGAAGTGCCGGTCTTCCTCGGTCAGCGGATCCGCGGGCTTCACCCGGACCGGCCAGTCGACGATCCGGGGCACCCCGGTGAACCGGTCGAGGCGAAACGCCCTCACGTCACGGTTCTGGGTGTCGAGGGAGAGATACCAGTCCGGCTGGAAGAGGCGGAACTTGCGCGTCTTTTCCTGCGAGACCCGCGAGGCCGTGAAGTTCGCGACGCAGCCCCCCTCGAAGGCGATCCGGACCGAGGCGATGTCCACCTTGCCCGTCAGGATCGGAACGCCCACGGCCCGGATCTCCTTCACCGGCTTGTGAACGAACGCGAGGGCGATGTCGAGGTCGTGGACGAGCAGGTCGAGAACGACGTCGACATCCAGGGCCCTCGGAACGAAGACCCCGAGGCGGTGTGCCTCGATGAACTTCACGTCTGTGATGAGGGGACTGACGGCCTCGACCGCCGGATTGAACCGCTCGATGTGGCCGACCTGAAGGACACGACCGCTCTTTCGGGCCAGGGCGACGAGTCCGTCTGCTTCCTCGAGCGTGACGGTGATGGGCTTCTCGATCATCACGTCTGCCCCGCCAGAGAGGAGCTCCTGGGCCACCGAGAAATGGGTGGAGGTCGGCGTCGCCACGATGACGGCCGTCGCCCCGGCAGAGAGGAGTTCCTCGATCGACCGCCGTCTGACGAGGCCCAGCGAGCCGTACTTCGCCTCGATGTCGGAGGCGATCGCATCGTTCGGCTCGACGAAGCCAACTGGCTCTGAATGAGGGAGTTCCGTCAGGATCCTGGCATGGAATTTCCCGAGGTAGCCGGCCCCGGCGATGCCCGTTTTCACTTTTTCTGGGGTCATAGCGTCTCCACTTGCGGGCTGTCAGTTTAAGGGGGGCCGGTCCTTGTGCCCAGGGCACAGGACAAGTAACCTCGCCTCCGGTTTATGGAAGAACGCGACTACAAGTCCACCCTGCTGCTCCCGAAGACGAGTTTCCCGATGAAGGCCGATCTCCCGAAGAGGGAACCCGAGCGCCTGAAGAAATGGCACTCCGAGGACCTCTACGCGGCCATCCGCGCCGCCTTCGCCGGAAAGCCCCGCTACATCCTGCACGACGGACCGCCCTATGCCAACGGGCGTATCCACATCGGGACGGCGATCAACAAGATCCTCAAGGACATCGTGGTCCGCTCGAAGACGCTGGCGGGATTCGACTCGCCGTACGTTCCGGGCTGGGACTGCCACGGCCTCCCGATCGAGTTGAAGGTGGACAAGGAACTGGGCGCGAAAAAGAAGGGGATGTCGGACGTCGAGATCCGTCGCGCCTGCCGGGACTACGCCGCTCACTGGATCGACCACCAGCGAACGGACTTCATGCGGCTCGGTGTTCTCGGGTTGTGGGAGCGTCCCTACCGCACCATGGACTTCGACTATCAGGCCGAGATCGCCAGGGCCTTCGGCGAATTCGTCGCAAAGGACCTGGTCACTTTCGGCTTCAAGGCGGTCCTCTGGTGCGTCCAGTGCAAGACGGCCCTGGCCGAGGCCGAGGTCGAGTACGAGGAGAAGACCGACCCGTCCATCTTCGTGGCGTTCCCCATGCCCCGAGTGCCGGGTGTCGAGTCCCTGTGGAAGGACGTCCTGCCTGCCGAGGCCCAGCTCTTCGCCACGATCTGGACGACGACTCCGTGGACGCTTCCCGCCAATCGCGCCATCGCCATCGGGCCTGAGGTCCCTTACGTCCTGGCTTGCCGCGAGAGTGACCCGAAGAGCCTCTATCTGATCGCCGAGCCCCTCGTCGAGGCAGTTGCCAAGGCGACGGGGTGGAAGGACCTCGCGGCCGTCGCGGGTTCCCGCCGGACGGGTGCCCAGATCGCCGAGGTCAAGCCAGGCTACAGACGGCCCTTCGACATGGACGGCAAGAGCTTCGGGTTCCTCCTGGGGGACCACGTTTCGACCTCGGACGGGACGGGGCTGGTTCACACCGCCCCGGGTCACGGGCGCGAGGACTACGACGCCGTGAGGCGCGCGGGGTTCACCGTCGACGATCCCGCGCTCTGTCCCGTCGACGAGAGCGGCCACTACGACATCCACGTTCCGGAGTTCCTGCGCGGACTGCGGGTCGTCTCCGCTCACAAGCCCGAGCAGGATGCCAACCGGGCCGTACTGAAGGCCCTCTCGGAGGGCGAGGAATCTGGCGCGCGTCTTCTGGCCCAGCACGACTACCCGCACAGCTACCCTCACTGCTGGCGTTGCAAGAACCCAGTCGTGTTCCGGGCGACCCACCAGTGGTTCATCGACCTCGGCGCTCTGCGCGACCGGGCTCTCGACGAGATCCGAAACAAGGTGAACTGGGTCCCGGCCTTCGGGGTGAACCGGATCGGCGGCATGGTGGAGAACCGTCTGGAGTGGACGATCTCGAGGCAGAGAAGGTGGGGCTCCCCCATCACGTTTCTTCGGTGCAAGACCTGCCTTGCCGAGGGACACCTCGAGCACTTTCCGGCGTTTCACGACGAGAGCGAGCGGAACCGGTTCTTCGAGAACCTGGTGGAGATCTTCCGCCAGAACGGGGCCGACGCGTGGTACGACGACGAGAACTTCCCGCCGTCGCGGTTCCTGCTCGAGGGCGGTGCCTGCCACCGATGCAAGGGCACGGACTTCGAAAAGCTCAGAGACATCCTGGACGTCTGGTTCGACTCCGGCGTCTCGCACGCGGCCGTCCTGGCGTCGTCTCGCTACGGGATCGAGAACCCCTACGAGGGAGCATTCGAGTCGCCCGTTCTCTATCTCGAGGGCCACGACCAGCATCGTGGCTGGTTCCAGAGCTCTCTCTTGACGGCGATCGCGCTCGAGGGGAAAGCCCCGTACGAGACCGTCGTCACCCACGGGTTCGTGGTGGACGGAGACGGCCGGAAGATGTCGAAGAGCCTGGGGAACGTGGTGGCGCCCGAGGACGTCATCAAGACGCACGGAGCCGACGTCCTGCGCCTGTTCGCCGCCTCGGTGGACTACACCGACGACATCAGGCTCAACAACGAGATCCTGACCCGGACGGCCGAGGCCTACCGGAAGATCCGGAACACGGCCCGCTTTCTGCTCTCCGTGCTCTTTGATTTCGACCCGGCGAAGGACGCGGTTCCCGACGCGGCGCTCGAGCCTTTCGACCGGTTCATCCTCGGCAGGGCCGCCGACGTCGTGGCCGACGCGCGGAAGGCGTATGACACTTTTGCCTTTCACATGGCGGCGCGAGAGCTCCTCGACTTCTCGACAGCCGACCTGTCGGCCCTGTGGTGCGACGTCCGCAAGGACACGCTCTACGTCCTGGCCGCAAACGACCCGGCCAGACGCTCCGCCCAGACGGCGGCCTACAGGCTGGCGGAGACGATCGCCCTCCTCCTGAACCCGATCTGCCCGTTCACCGCCGAGGAGATCTGGCAGACCATCCCGGGCCACGAAGGGTCGAGCCCGTCGCTTGCGACCTACGCGACCCTTCACCTTCATGCCCTTTCAGAGGATGCGAGTGATGGCTGGAAGGCGCTGCAGGAGGTGCGGGAGGCCTTCCAGAAAGCACTGGAGCCGCTCCGGCGAAGCGGGGCCGTGGGCAGCGCCAGCCAGGCGACGGCCATCCTGCCCGACACTCAGGAAACCCGGGATGCGATGCGCCAGGCCGGCCTGGACGCCACGAGACTAGCGGAATTCCTCATGGTGCCTTCCGTGGAGTTCTCGGCGGAAGCGCAGGCTCCCGAGGCCCGGGCTGCCGAAGGACGGAAGTGTCCCCGGTGCTGGCAGGCCCGGCCCGAGGTGGCCGACGGGGTCTGTGACCGCTGTCAGAAAGTCATCGAGTCGCTGCCCGGAGCCGCCTGATGCCGTTCCTCTCGGAGCGGCCGGTTCTTCTCCGCTCGCTCTACGCGCTCCTGGCGGTCTTCATCGTTCTCTTGGACCAGTGGACGAAACTCCTGGTCCTCGACCGCATTCCCCTGCACGACTCCGTGACGGTCATCCCCGGCTTCTTCAACCTCACCCACGTTCAGAACACGGGCGCGGCGTTCGGCTTCTTCGCGTCGATTTCTTCACCCGTCAAGACGTTCCTCTTGAATGTGGTCGCGCTCGCGATCTTCGCTTTCGTGGCCACCTTCTCGCTGCGAACGCCGGCAACCGCCTGGCTTCTGCAGAGCGCCCTCGCCCTCACCCTGGGAGGGGCCGCCGGGAACCTGATCGACCGTTTGCGGGTGGGCTCCGTCACGGATTTCCTCCACTTCTACATCCGCGATTTCCACTGGTGGTCGTTCAACATCGCCGACAGCGCCATCACGGTCGGGGTCTGCGTCCTGGCCTGGGAGCTCTGGCGAACGCCCGAGCCAACAGAAGCGGCTGGGGCGGAAAAGGAAGACGACCATGTGGCCTGAGCTCTTCCGGATCTCTTCGTTCGCGATCCCCTCATACGGGTTTCTCCTGGCGGTGGGGTTCGTATCCTCGGTCTTCCTCCTGGCCGCGAGAGCTCCCAAGTTCGGGATCGATCGCGATGCCGCCGCCGACTTCGGCGTCGTCGTCTTGCTGGCGGGTCTTTTGGGGGCGAAGGTCCTCCTCGTCATCGTCGAATGGCCGCGATACCTCGTCTCGTGGCAGGGCGTCATGGATCTGATGAGGGCCGGAGGAGTCTTCTATGGAGGATTCCTCGGAGCCGTCGGTGCGGCGGCCTACTATCTTCACAAGAAGAAACTGAGCTTCTGGTCGATGGCGGACGCGGCGGCACCCGCCGTGGCGCTCGGTCAGGCCATCGGCAGGCTAGGGTGCCTCGCCGCCGGCTGCTGCTGGGGGCGTGAGTGTCACGAACCCTGGGCGATCACGTTCACGAATCCTATGGCCGAACAGAACGTCGGTGTTCCGCTCGGGATCCCGCTCCATCCCACACAGGTTTACGAGGCCGTCGGGACCTTCGTTCTCCTCTTCCTCCTGGTGACTTTCGAGAAGCGGCGGTTCCCCGGGCAGACGTTTGCGTCGTACCTGTGCGGTTACGCGATCCTGCGCGGAGTCGTCGAGTTCTTCAGGGGCGACCCGAGGGGGGAATTCCTCGGCCTGATGTCCACCTCCCAGTTCATCGCTCTCCTCTGTTTCGCGGCGGGAGCGGCGGTCTACGTCCTCCAACAGAAAAAGCCCGTTTCCCAGACCGCGTGAACGGCGGTTCGGGTGACAGACCTGAACGCCATGTCCTGGCGGACAGGGGGGATGCCGGGGAGCGGCTGGACAAAGTGCTCCTCAGGCATCTGGCGGATCTTCCAGATGTCTCCAGGTCCCGGATCCAGCAGTGGATCGCGGATGGGACCGTCCTCGTGGACGGCCGCGTGGCCGCAAAGGTCTCGGAGAAGGTCAAGGCCGGGAGCTCGATCCACCTCACCCTGCCGCCACCGCCTCCCCCGCGCCCGGATCTCGTCCCGCAGGAGATCCCCCTCTCGGTCGTGTATGAGGACGACGATCTTCTCGTGATTGACAAGCCTCCGGGGCTAGTCGTCCATCCCGCCGTCGGACACCGGGAAGGAACCCTCGTGAACGCTCTGCTCTTTCGCTCTCAATCGTGGGCGGGCGAAGCTGACCGGCCGGGAATCGTCCACCGGCTCGACAAGGACACATCGGGACTCCTCATCGTGGCGAAAACGGGGGCGGCTCATCTCGGACTCTCGCGGATGATGAAGAACCGGCACATCACGAAGGAGTACCTGGCTGTCGTCTACGGGCACCCACCCGTCCGCAAAGGCCGGATCGACTTGAAGATCGGCCGCGACCCGGCCGACCGAAAGAAGATGAAGGCCTCGAAGGAAGACGGGCGGGAGTCGACGACGTACTACGAACTCCTCGCCGAGTCGTCTGGAAAGAAGGCGGGCGTCAGTCTGGTGCTCTGCCGGCTCGTGACCGGGAGGACCCACCAGATCAGGGTCCACCTGAAGGCCATCAACCTCCCGATCGTGGGGGACGTGGTCTACGGGTCTCCTCGCTGGAGGAACCTGGCAGACCCTGATCTCGCGGCTGCTTGCCAGGCGATGGGCCGGCAAGCGCTGCACGCCTACCGGCTCGGGTTCGAACACCCGGTGACGGGGGCGACACTCGTCCTGAGCGCTCCCCTTCCTCCGGACATTGTCGCCTTGTTGAAGGCCGCGGGGCTCGAGCTTCAGCAGACCTGAAGCCCGCCCGGCTCCGGGGCGTCACGGTCGTCCCGTTCGAGTCGCTCCAGGGTCCGTCACCGGGCTGTCGCGACGGCCGCGCAGCGATCGAGTCTGCTCTCGATCTCGGCAAGGACCTGGCGGTAACGGCTGCTTCCGACCTTCCCGTACTGGGCGCGAAATGTCTCGGTCGAGAGGCTCTCTGGCAGGTCCGACACCTGGGGGAAGAAGTCATCCACCAAGAACCCGCGCTCCAGCCTGAGCCGGATTCCATCGGCCTCGGCTTCCGTTCGAGTCGCCGCCATCGCGAATCGAACACCCGCCCGGTCGGCGGCCAGGTCTCCGAACGAGAAACCGGAGCCCTTGCCGAGCGCGTCGATCGCCTCCTTGAGAAGGCCGCCGGCGTCGCTCAGCCCCGGACTCTCGACGACGGCAAGAGCCGCGCTGACGGCAAAGTGTCTCGCCCAGTCTTCCCGGCCTCTCAGACTGGATCCCTGACCGAGTGAGGCGGCGCGTGCGACCAGATCGTCCTTCGGGTCCAGGCCCGCGAGCCGGGCGAGCCGCTCATGGCCGGCCGTGATCCCGAGCGCCAGGATGGAGGCCCGGTTCTGGAAGACGGCGGCGGCAGACCTCTCCCTCGCAGGGTCGCGACGGAAGGCCGCCTCCATCAGGGCACCGAAGCGTGCCTCACCCTGAGCGAGGGCAGGCCCTGCGTTCACGATTCTCTCGAGCTCCGCGCGGGTCGCTCGACTCAGGTCCCCGGAAGCCCCGCGGGTGAATACCCACAGAACGGCCCCGACGACGAGGGACGAAACGCCGATCGTCACTCCCCAGTTGCGGAAGTTCAGTCCGAGCCCGGCGATTGCTCCCAGGCCGCAGGCGATGGCCGGGATGACTACATGGCCAAGCGACGGGACTTGCATGAGCTTCAGGGATCGGATGAGGAGAGCCAGCCCGATCACGAAGAACGGAACGAGCGCCATCTGAAGGACCCGGCCTCGAAGGGAGGGAGACTTCTTGATCGCGAAGGCGGCAACGAGCCCGAGGGAACCGTAGAAGAGCGCCCGCAGTCCAACGGCCGCCACCAGGTAGGCGAGCTTCCAACTCATCCCGAAGACCGAGCCAAGCCGCTCCGCGAGCCAGTGCGGGGGCGAGATTGGAGCGGGCACGAGGATGAGGGCCAGCAACACCAGGCCGCTGGCGACCAGCCTGGTCTTGATCTTTGCGTTCATCCGCTCAGCCGAGAAGGGACCCGACCGGCAGATTCAAAACCGGACAGGCCGCCTGGTTCAGGACCCTCTCGGAGGTTGTTCCGCGCAGGGCATCGAGGAAGCCATCCGGGCCGTCGGTGGTCATGATGATGAGACCCGCGCGGCTCTCCCCCGCCACCTGCACGATGACATCCGCCGGTTCTCCCTTCTTCGTGACCCTTCGCCAGGTCCACCCTGTGTCGCGCGGGATCTCGACTTCGGGAGCCTCCCCTTCCGCTCCGGCATGCAAGAGGGTCACGGTCCCCTCCGGGAGGTTCAGGTTCTGGATGATCCGGGAGGCCGCTTCCACGCCCGGTTCCGGCCGTGGAGAATGTGAGATGGGGATCAGGATGTTGTCGAGCGAGACACTCCCGCTCTCGCTCGAGACGAAGCCAGGCACACCGGCGGGCAGGAAGAGCGTCATCTGACCGGACTTTCTGGCCACGGGCTTTCCGATCGACTTCTCGAGCCAGCGCACCCGGCCTTCGGACCGGCTGACAGCGAGAACGATGAGGTCCGCGGGCTCTTTTTCCAGATATCCCAGGCACGCC
Organism: Thermoanaerobaculia bacterium; assembly: GCA_022071945.1. Taxonomy (GTDB): domain Bacteria; phylum Acidobacteriota; class Thermoanaerobaculia; order UBA5066; family UBA5066; genus JAJVIN01. Next base: position 165,922 of record JAJVIN010000039.1, read on the forward strand.
GCCACGGGGTTCTTCGCCGTGGCCAGGGCCTTCTTGACGTCGATTCCGAGCTTCCCGACCGCGCTCTTCGGACTCCCCTGGGGAATGAGTCCCCACCGCTCGAGTGTGCTTCGCACCCCGGGAAAGTCGTCCCAGTCGACGTTGTGACTCGCCGAGACGTGCAGCATGCTCAGACGGGCGCGAGTGACGAGGGCGATCTTCAGCGCATGGCAGAACGCGACTTCGCTGGCCCCGGAGAAGTCGGAAGGGTGAAAAACGGAAGTCAGTCGGTTCTCGCGCGACATCGCCGGTTCGCTCGCATTCTGGCGCTCTGACAGGCCTCGAAATCCCAGGGAATCCGTGTGATAACACGGGCCAACCCGACCGGCAAGCACGGTCCGCCGGGGCTCCTTCCACGAGCGGTCCGCTCTCCGGGTCAAAACGCAGTCAACGGCGGAAGCCTGAAATCCACCGCCTGGCGGGGATGAGGGAGTTGGAAGGCGCGGAGGCGACGGCATCTGGGGAGAGCGGCTCAGATCGCACCGGGTGATTCACGTGGTTCTCAGAACGCCTGTACCATCCAAGTTCGAAAGTCGTCGCGTCACTCTCGCAATGCCCAATGAGCCAAGTATGAGGAGGCCTTTGTTGAAAACGGTGAGGTCCCGGTTCAGCCAGATGGAGTTTCTCGTCCTTCCGATTGCCCTGCTCCCTCCGTGCCAATATGGGTGAGACACGAGATCCCGGAAAATTAGTGAGCAGGGCGGGGAGGTGAGACCCCGATGGCGAAAACGGAAACGGTACCAGACAAGGGCTCGGCCGAAGTGCTCGAGAGGG
>JAJVIN010000024.1 GCA_022071945.1 Thermoanaerobaculia bacterium
CCGCCCTGTGCCGGTCCAGCACCTGCGCGGCGACCACCGAAAGGGACCCGTCGGGGACGCCGAGCGACTTCAGAGCCGACTTGCCCTTCGAGCCCGCGGCAGGCCTAGACGTCACCTGGTCTTCCAGGAGAGACCGCATCTCCTTGATGATGGCTGAGACGGTCGAAGCGGAGGTCTTGCCCATACTACAGCACAATTTTAGCACCGGAGGAGGATCTCCTCGCATGGGTTCCCTCCTGCCGTCTACGGGCCTTGGCTGCCGTCAGCCCGGAGCATACGCCGGATCACGCCGCCTCCCAGCACCCGATCGGGCTCGGCCAGGGAAAAAAAGACCGCCGACTGCCCGGGAGTGACCGCCCGAACGGGCTCCTGGAACTCGAGATCGCCCTCGAGGGTCTCCTCGCGGCGCCACAGCCGCAAGACCGCCTCCTGTTCAGGGTGGCGGTACCGGATGCGGGCCCGGACCCGATGGACCCCCTCGGCGGGTAAAGGACCGAGCCAGTTGACCCCCGAAACCCCCACTCGCTGCTCGCAGAGCTCCTCCGCGCCCCCCACGACGACGCGCGCTTCCGAGGGCCGGATCTCGAGCACGTACAGCGGTTTGCCGGCGGCCAAGCCGAGGCCGCGGCGCTGGCCGACCGTGTAAGGGAAGACTCCCTGGTGATGACCGAGCACGTGGCCCTCCCGGTCGGTGATGTCGCCGGGAGAGGATCCCGGCAAGGCGGGCAGCCGCAAGCCGAGCCAGTCCGCCTCGCGCCGGATGAACTCGCCCGGCCCCTCCCCTTTCGGCACGAAACAGACTTCCTGCGAATCCGGCTTTCCCCAGTTCGGGAGCCCCGCTTCCCTTGCCATCTCGCGGACCTGGCTCTTCATGAGGCTCCCGAGCGGAAACCGGACGGCCCGAAGCTGCTCGACGGTCAGTCCGTGGAGGAAATAGGTCTGATCCCGGTCCAGATCAAGGGCTTTCCGGAGCACGGGAAGTCCTGTCTCGGGGTCTTCTTCGATCCGGGCGTAATGGCCCGTCGCGACGGCCTCGCACCCGAGCGAGCGCGCTCTCTCGAGGAGGCTCGCGAACTTGAGGTCCGTGTTGCAGGAGACACACGGAATGGGCGTGGCGCCCGCGAGGTAGCTCTCGGCGAAGGGCCGGACGACCTTCTCCTTGAACTCGTCTTCCATGTTGAGGATGTAGTGCGGGATCCCGATGATGTCGGCCGCGCGCCGGGCGGTTCCCAGGTCATCGAGGGTGCAGCAGCGTCCCTCGAGAGACCCCGTCCCATCGCGGTCGTGATTCCACAGGTGCATCGAAACCCCGACGACCTCGGCTCCCTCCCGCGCCATCAAGAGGGCGGCGACCGACGAATCGACGCCCCCCGACATTGCCGCCGCAATCCTCACCGGCCGGATTCTAGACTCTGTGGTTTCCCGGATCGGAAAGGAGGGGGCAGAATGTGCCTCATGGCAGCGCGACAGAAGTTGAGCGACGGTGAGGTCTCGGCGCGTCTCTCCCGGCTTTCGGGATGGACGCTTTCGGGAGCCCAGATCCAGAAGACGTATCAGTTCAGGGACTTTTCGGAGGCCTTCGGCTTCATGACGCGAGCCGCCCTGGCCGCCGAGAGAAGAGACCACCACCCCGACTGGTCGAACTCGTGGTCGAGAGTCGTGGTTTCGCTCTCGACTCACGACGCCGGAGGACTCACGGAGCTCGACTTCGAAATGGCGGAGGAGTTCGACCGGCTCATCCCGCACTGAGCGGGAAGGCGAAAGACGCCAGCCGAACTCCTCTCTCGTGAGACCTCGTCAGACCTGAAGATTACTTCGAGTTCGGGTCGCCGGGGTTGGTTCCGGCCTTGATCTCGTCGGCGTTGGGCTTCCCGTCGCCGTCGCTGTCGAGACCCGCGATCTTCGAGTAGTCATAGGTCTTCTTGTCTTCCCGGAGGGCCTTGGCCATGTCCTTGCCGTACGCGTTGACCACGAAGTCATCCTTCTTCGGCATGGGCTTGACGTGGCACGTGCTGCACTTTCCGAGCTTCTGTCTTGCGTCCGGATAGGTCTTCAAGAAATCGGTCTGGATCGGCCCGGTTGCCAGGATGGAGGTGCCGAAGCCAATCGCGATGATCGCCGTCAGAGCGGCCTTGGTGGTTGCTTTCATGTCCTGTCTCCTTGGTTTCTGCGGTTGATCACGCCCGGCTTCCTACCGGACCGGGCCCTTGTGGGTGTCTTTCCCGGACGGCTCGTCTTTCGCTCCGTCCTCCGGGGACCCGTCATGCGAGGCGGCCTCGGGGAGGCCGCGAACGAGGTTCTTCTTCAGGAGCTCGACGACCGCCGGATCGAAACGCCGGTGGCCGCCCAGAGTCACCAGGCACGGCAGGCGCCCCTCGCGGGCCCACCGCGTCACGGTCGTCGGCGCGACACCCACTATCCGCCCGACCTCCGCCGGTGTGAGATAGTTTCGTGCCAGGTCGCGGTCTGCGGCATCCGCCGGTTTGGGGCTCCTGCCCATGTCGCCCCTAGATTGGCCCAATCCGGCGCCGAGCGAAATAGTGCAAATGACTCAGGGCTCCTGAGCTTTCTTTCTCATGTGGCGGGGTGTGCCGGGGGAGGAGGGGTCAGTTCTCGAGAGCGGCCGGGGCGGATTCCAGCTCGACCCAGCCTCGCCGGAAGGCGAGCGACACCGCCTCGAGCTTCGAGTGGACCTCGAGCTTCTCCAGGATCCGGTGAATGTGGTTTCTCACCGTCGCCAGGCTGATGTCGAGCTTGTGGGCGATCTCCTTGTTCTGAAGACCCGCGGCCACCCATCTCAAGATCTCCCGCTCCCGATCCGTCAGCGGGGGGTCCTCGGGAAGGGGCGCCGAGAGCGGCGTCAGGCCCAGCAGCGTGTCGGGGGCACTCCGTGCCGAGTCGAGCTGCCTCAGAAGCGCCGCCATCCTCGTCCCGGCCTCGACCGGCTGCAGGAGATGGACGATGGTGTAGGTCTCGGGCCGATGCCCAGGGATCTGGACGATAGTCACGTTCAGCTGCCGCGACATCCCGCTCGGATGCCCAACGGAGAACTCGTACCCGTTGACCGGCTCCCCTTCCCGCGTCGCCGACACCACCGAGCACGCCTTGTAGCAGAACCGGTTTCCGTAAAGGTCGCGCCCGCCCACGACCACGTAGCACGGCTTGCCGAGCACCTTGTCGGCCCGCTGCCCGAGGAGCTCCTCGGCACCGCGGTTCCAGAACACGATGCGGTCGTCAGCATCCGTCGCAAACGCCGGAGGAGTCCCCGTCGAGAGGATGTCGAGAAGATCCGCCCTCACGGGCGTCTGGTCTCCCTTGGATCCTGACTTAGCCGCCATTCCCCGTTCCCTCGCAAGATCCGCCGCGCTCGGCTCGGACCAGCCGATTATAGGCAAGGAAATCCGGCCCGGATTGTCGGTAACGAACATTTTGTTCGATTTACACAAATTAATCAGATATCGGACTCCCTGCCGTTTCGGCTCCCGGACCGCCCTCACCTGCGCTATCCTTTCCGCGATGATGCCCAGCCCCCCGCTGGTGCCCAGCTGTCGGCTGGTGCCCAGCTCACGCTGGTGCGCCGCTTCCGGCGGCTCGGAGCCAGTCAGGCGCTCTTGCGATCTCGCATCCGGGATCTCCAGGCGCTTCGCGCTGGTTTGTTTGCGTCCCGGCGCAACCTCCCCACGAGCTCGACCGGCGAAAGGAGTTCCCCATGCCCCATGATCACCTCCCCCCGGTGGATCCAGACGCCCCTCTCCCGACACACTATTCCTTCTGCAAGACCCCGGGATGTCCCGAGCTGATCTCCCAACACGAGGACCCGCTTTGTCCGCGCTGCCAGAGCGAGCTCGCCCACTTCGATCTCGAGAGGCTGATGGAAGCCGACTACATCCCCCTTGACGGCCTGATCCGCGCGAACTGAAGGGACATCACCCAGCAAGGACGCAAGAAGCCCGGGGAACCTCCCGGGCTTCCTTCTTTTCCGGCAAGCCGAGAACGTCTCCGGCGCGTTCTTTCGGACCTACGGCCGTTTCGGATTCGGCCCAGGGGGCTTTGGGAGCTCCCCTCTCAGGATGTCCTCCGGCAGGATGGGAGGCAGCGCCATTTCCCTGGAGAGCTCCTCTCCGGTCTTGCCCTTCGAGGGCGCGGGAGGGGGGCTTTGCCCGCCGATTCCGGCGCCGGGACCCAGGAGAGTGCGGATCGTCTGGGTCTTCTTTCCCGGGGGAAGGACGATCAGGCGGGCCGAAGCGGCGACGCGCTCGAGGGTCTCGAGATGGAGACGCGTCAGGGCTGCGGACCGTTCCTCCGCAACCTCCCGGGCGAGGGCGCGGAACTTCTCGACGGCCCCCCTGGCTGTCTCCACCTGCTCTCTCTGCCAGCTCCCGGCCTCGCGTCTGAGTCGGTCGGCCTCGGCGCGGGCCAGGGCGAGCGCCTCGGAACGCTTTCCGTCGGCTTCACTGACCCGTCTTTCTCTCTCCGCCGAAGCCGAGCTGACGGCGGTAAAGGCGTCCTCGGCGCCGACCGGAGGGCCCGCCATGACGATCGCGACGCTGGCGAGCCTCACTCCGAGGCCCAGCCGGTCACACTCTTTCTGAAGGTCGAGGCGAACGTCTTCCTGCAGGCGGACCTTGCCGTCCGTCAGAATGGACTCGACACTCTCGGTGGCCGTCCTGCGTGTCAAGATCGAAAAGGCGGCGCTTCGGAGAACGGCCTCGGCGTCGAGGTACCGCATCCTCAGCGCGATCGGATCCTCGGCCCTGTATTGAATCTGGGCTCGCACCGAAACGAGATTTTCGTCGCCCGTGATCAGTTCGAGGGGGCTGCCGTCCCGGCGGGAGAGTTCGAGCTTCCTCTCGTTGCCCACGCCAACCTTCTCGAGGGACTCGACGAGAGGCACGACGTACAGGGCTCCGGGAGGCACGGGCTCGGGCCGGACCCTTCCGAATCTGAGGAGGAGGCCCGCCTCGCCGTTCCTCACGATGCGAAACCCGGTCGCCAGCGAGCCCAACAGGACCGCCCCCAGGGCCGCGAGAAGGGCGGACGTCCTCCGCCCGTAAAGCCAGCGTGTGAAGCGCCAGACGGCCTCGACGTGCGACGGGATCCCGGAGGGATCGCTCATCTCTGGGGGGCCTCGGCACCCGGGCCGCGCGTCAGGAGCTTCATGACCGGCCCGTCCGAATCGAGAAAGACGGTCGTGCCCGGGCCCGCCATCTTCTCGTAGGCATGGAGAGTCCTGATGAACTCGTAGAGCTTCGGGTCGAGCCGGTACGCCTGCGCGTACAGCCGGGCGGCATCCGCATCTCCCTTTCCACGGCTGATCTCCGCGTCGCGCGCCGCCTCGGCGAGCAGAAGCCGCTTGGCCTGCTCGGCCTCGGCCTCGATCTTCTGCGCCGCCTCCTCCCCTTCCGAGCGCAGGCGCCGGGCGATCCGGTCCCTCTCGGCCCGCATCCGCGAAACGATCGCCTCCCGGTTCTGATAGGGGAAGTGGACCTGCGTGATCCAGGCTGTTTCGACCCGGATCCCGAAGCCGAGGGCCGCCTCCTGGACACGCTGTCTGACCTCCTCCGACAGCTCGGGCAGCTTCACCTTTCCCGGTTCGGCAGAGAAAAAAGACTCCGAGGGAGAGCGGCCGGCGATCGCTCCGAGCGCGGCGATCGACAGGTCGGTGAGGCGGGATTCCGCCCCGGCCGTGTCTCTGACGCGCTGCAAGAAGAGCTCGGGATCCTCGACGCGGTAGACGGCCGCCAGGTCGAGCAGGAGGTTCTTCTTGTCCACGGTCAGGAACTCCGTCGGGGGTATACGGAGCAGGAGCTTCCTGCGGTCGATTCGAAAGACGGATCCGATGGGCCGCGGCGCGATCAGGTTCAGGCCCGGCCCCATCGGCCCTCCCGAGATGCGCCCGAAGCGCACGGGAAGTGCCACTTCCGTCTCGTCCACGACGACGAGGGACGACAGGGTCAGGGCCGACACGGCCACGACCGCGACGATCCCGATGATCTTCTTCTTCATTTCTCGCTCCCGGCCGCCTTCTCTGCTGGAGAGGGCGAAACGCTGGGCAGCCCGCCCTGGATGACATCGTGGCTCACGTAGGACGGCGCGATGATCACCGGCCGGCCGCTGACGGCCGCTCCGATGGCGTCCCAGAAGAGCCGCGTCCTCACTTCCCCGGGAGCCCCCCTCATTCCCTCCGCCCGGGCCGCAAACGAATGGAAGGCCCCCTCGGCCGCCAGCCGTTTCTCACCGGCTTCCGCCCGGGCGCGAGAGATCCTCATGGCCGCGTCCCCACGAGCTCTTGGCAAGGACGACTCGGCGAGTCCCCGGGCCTCGTATTTTCGCCGTTCGCGGTCCTCGGACGCACTCCCGACATCCCTGAAGGCCGTCACGGCTCCCTGCGGCGGGTGCAGGTCGAGAAGGTTGAACGAGACGGCCTCGAGCGGCAGTCCAGCCGCAAGGAGCGCCCTGTTCAGCTCCCGGACCGCCTCCTTCTCCAGCTCTCCCCGGCCGTCGCTCAAAACGGCGTCGATCGGCCGGCCGCCGAAGAGCCCCTTCAGAACCGCCAACGCGAGCGGCCGGGCGGGCTCCACGCCATCCCGCACCTCGAAGGAGTACCGGAACGGATCGGAAATTCTCAGGTGCACGGTGCACTTCGCCTCTATCAGATTCTGGTCTCCGCTCACGAAGGACGATTCCTCTGGCATGTCGCCGGGCGTCGTATAGATGGCGTGCCAGGCGTTGCCCGCGTAGATCCAGTCTTCCGACAGAGGGTCGGGAATCCCTGCCGCCCGGTACCCGAGGTCGAGGCGCAAGAGGGTGTGTGCCGGGACGATCACGGTGCTTCCCAGGGGTGTGGGTAACCGCCAGTGGATCCCCTGTTCCATCCGTGCGGGCGACGCCTTTCCGAGCGTCTTGGCAAACCCGGTGGATCCCGGCGGGACGACCGTGAAACCAAAGCCGGCCCACACGAGAACGGTCAGGCCGGCGCACAGCAAGGCGAAGCGGCGCGCCGGCAGTGACGCCAGGGCATCCAGCCCCCGGTCGAGCCCCCTGAGAACGGCCCGGGGAACGACCCCGCGAAAGGCCGAAACCACCTGCTCCCCCCCTTCCCTTAACCCGACCCGGGCGAGCGAAAGGAAAAAGGGCCCGCCAAAAACGAGGGCGGCGGCCAGCTCCCACGTCCGGACACCCCGTTCCAGGAAGGGGAGCTCGCTTCCGCCTCCGGGGAAGATCGACCGGCCAAAGACCTGGAGCAATGTCCCCATGAAGAAGGAAACGGACAGGGCCGCCAGCACCACGGCGAAGAGGAACTTCTTCCCGAAGGCTCGGCGAAACAGGAGCACAGCCGGAGCGCTCGTGACCGGACCCGTCAGGAAGAGAACGAGAACGGCGGCGGGCGCCATGCCCTTTGCCATCAGGACGGCTCCGAGCGGCGTGGACGCCGACGCGCAGAGGTAAAGAGGCGCGATCAGGACGGCGAGGAGCATCTGCCCGGGAACACCTCCCGGGATGAAGCGGGTGAAATCGGAAGGCAATGCGGCCGCGAGAAAGCCCGAGAGGAGGAGTCCCGCCAGGAGGGGCCACGAAATCTCGTCGAGGACCTCGCGGAACCCGAAGCGCCAGACTTCCCCCGCGAGACGTCTCGCGTTCAAGACCGCTCCTTCCGGGCGGGCTGCCCCGCCAGCCTGACCTTCACCGCCCGCCGGATCGGAAAGGGCCGCCGTGTCGGCGGAACCTGCCTGGTCTCGCCGCAAGAGGTGTCTCAGGGCTGCCTTGAGCTTCGCCCAGAAGACCGGGTCGGGCCGGTCCGTGAGCGTCTCCGTGTCGTGGCACCCATCCTGGCAAGAGGGTGTCGCCGCCTCCTCCACGGACTCTGGCTTTCCCCACGCCTCCGAGGCGAGGACGAAGAGCCCGGCCACGACGCCGGAAACGAGGCTCGCGAGGACGCGAAAGACGGCAAAGGCCGGACCGAAGAGCCCCGCCGTCAAGACCACGGTGTCCTCGCTGTTCTCCGGCGTCGCGACGGCAAAGGCGGCCGTCGCCTCCGGCGAGGCCTTCCTCTTCCGCATCGCCACGGCAAGGGGCAGCACGCCGCACGAACAGACGGGCAGGAGCACGCCGAAGCCGATCCCGGACAGGATGGACCGGAGCCCTCGCGTCCCGAGATTCTTCCCGAACGGCCGGCCCCGCAAGGCGACGTGGACGATTCCGGCGATCAGAAAGCCGGACAGAAGATAAACGCTGCTCTTGACGAGGACTTCGAAGGTGAGGGCGAGGATTCTGACGAGGCCGCGAAAGATGACGTCCATGGGAAACCCGGCCGATTCTAAGACCCCTGGCCGGGACAGCTCGCGCGGTCCGCCGAAAGCCCGCCCGGGATCCCGCGGGGTGAGGACCGGGGCGCGGAAGAGCCGGGGCGCCTCCAGCGATGAATCAGACCACGGCCCCTCATCGAGCCAGCGTCACTCTCTGTTGATCCTCTCATGCAACCATCTGGAACGCATCGGGTTACGGGATATGAATTCCCGCGCCGAAGCCGGATGAGCCCCGGCTCAGATGCGTCCTGGTGTTCAGCTGAACTAGTGCAAATGATCCATTTTCAAATTGTGACCAATCTGGGATCCTTTTCGGGTCCAAGGGGAAGGCGCCGGTTCCTCACGAGCCGGATCCCCAGGAGAACCTCCATGACGGTCGTGACAGCTGGTCCGAACGGAAGCGACCCCCGAAGAGCTCGTGTTTTCGGGGTCCGATCTTCGAGCCCCGGACCGGTCCCTGACCACTGCGTGCCCGAGCAAAACGCACCGAAAGCAGGATGGGAGATCGATGAGCAACACCGTACGCTATGACGATCAAACCCCGCGGCTCTTCTTCCTGGCCGCCTTAATCTGGGCAGTGGTCGGGATGCTCGTCGGCGTCCTGATCGCGGCCATGCTGTTCTTGCCTGGCCTGAATCTCGCGCCCTTCCTGACATTCGGCCGGTTAAGACCGCTGCACACCAACGCCGTCATCTTCGCCTTCATCGGGAACATCATCTTCGGGGGCACCTACCACTCGATGCAGCGCCTGCTGAAGACGCGGCTCTTCAGTGACGCCCTGACGAAGATCCACTTCTGGGGGTGGCAGCTCCTGATTGCCGCGGCGGCGGTCTGTCTCGTGACGGGGATCACGCAGGGCAAGGAGTACGCGGAGCTTCCGTGGGTCCTCGACATCGTGATCGCGGTCCTGTGGGTGATCTTCGCCGTCAACTTCTTCGGGACCATCGCCATAAGGCGCGAAAAACACCTCTACGTGGCGATCTGGTTCTACCTGGCCTCCATCGTGGCCGTCGCGATCCTGCACATCGGCAACAGCATGGCGCTTCCCTACTCCCTTCTCGGCAGCTACTCCGCGTACGCGGGCGTGAAGGACGCGCTGATGCAGTGGTGGTACGGACACAACGCGGTGGCGTTCTTCCTGACGACGCCCTTCCTGGGCCTGATGTACTACTACCTCCCGAAGGCGGCCGAGCGGCCGGTCTTCAGCTACAAGCTGTCGATCATGCACTTCTGGTCGCTCGTCTTCGTCTACATCTGGGCAGGCCCGCACCACCTTCACTACTCGGCGGTCCCGGAGTGGGCGTCGACGCTCGGGATGCTCTTCTCCCTGATTCTCTGGATGCCGTCCTGGGGCGGCATGGTCAATGGCCTCCTGACGCTTCGAGGAGCCTGGAACAAGCTGCGCGACGAGCCGGTCCTGAAGTTCATGGTCGTGGCCGTCACGTACTACGGCATGTCGACATTCGAGGGCCCGATGATGTCGATCAAGTCGGTGAACGCGGTCTCGCACTTCACGGACTGGACGATCGGACACGTGCACGCCGGGGCCCTCGGCTGGAACGCATTCCTCTCCTTCGGCATCCTCTACTGGATCATCCCGAGACTCTGGAAGACCGAGCTCTTCAGCAAGAAGCTCGCGGAGGTCCACTTCTGGATCGGCACTGTCGGCTTGATCCTGTACCAGGTCTCCATGTGGGTGGCCGGAATCACACAGTGGGCGATGTGGCGTGCCTTCGAGCCCGATGGACGCCTCGTCTATCCGGACTTCATCGAGACCGTGATCAAGATCGTGCCTCTGTACTGGGTCCGCCTCGTGGGAGCCATCCTCTTCTTCGCGGGCCTTCTCGTGATGGTCTACAACGTCATCCGGACCTTGAAGTCGGCGCCGGCAAACTTCAAGGAAGAGCCCGAAGTGCACGCCCCGCCGCTCACCGACGACCTCGCGGCCCCGGGAGCCACGACGGCGCCCAACACCTACGATCACGCCTTCTACCGCGTCCAGCACGTCCTCCGGCACGGCTTCCACCGGTACATCGAGGGGAACGTCGTCCTGCTGACCGTCTTGACGGCACTGGCGCTTGCCGTCGGGTCGCTCGTCGAGGCCATTCCGATGTTCCTCGACCCGTCCAACGTCAAGACGATCGCCAGCGTCCACCCCTACTCGCCTCTCGAGCTCCTGGGACGCGACATCTACATCAGGGAAGGCTGCTACAACTGTCACTCCCAGCTGGTCCGTCCCTTCCGCCACGAGACGGAAAGGTACGGTGAGTACTCGAAGGCCGGGGAGTACGTCTACGACCATCCCTTCCAGTGGGGGTCGAAGCGGACGGGGCCCGACCTGCACCGTGTCGGTCAGAAGTACCCGTCGCTGTGGCACGTGAGGCACATGAAGGACCCGCGTTCCACGACGCCGGGCTCTGTGATGCCGCGCTACCCGCACCTCCTGAGCTCTCACCTGGACACGAGCCTCCTCCAGTCGAAGATGCGGACGATGAAGAAGCTCGGCGTCCCCTACAGTGAGGGCGAGATCGAGACCGCTCTTTCGTCCCTCGAAAAGCAGTCCCAGCAGATCGCGGCCGAAGTCGAGGCGCAGCAGGGTCCGAGAGGTCTCGCCGGCAGGGAGATCATCGCGCTGACCGCCTACTTGCAGCGCCTGGGAACCGACATCAAGTGGAGAAGACCGGCGGTGCAGACCGCCGCCGTTCCGGAGCCCGCGGCGCAGGCTCCCGCCGCCCAGACTCCCGCCGCGTCCGCCCCGGCCCCCCACGCCGGTCCGGCCCCCGCGGCCATCACCTCGGCGAGGTAGCCGTGCTGCAGCAGCTGGTCAGAGACACGGGCGGAAGCGGCTGGGCCATCGCCTCGATGCTCTTTTTCATCGGGGTCTGGTGCGTCATCGTCCTCCGCGTCTGGAAGGCCAGTCCGAAAGAGATGACCGAGCATGCCCGCCTTCCGCTCTCGGACAACGGCAATGGTCAATCCCCGGCGGAAACGGATCCGCGGGCCTGAGGAGAGGGAACCATGGCAGAGTACGAAGACAAGATCCTCCACGACATCGACGGCATCAAGGAGTACGACAATCCCCTCCCGGGCTGGCTGATGGCGATCTGGTGGGGGAGCCTCCTGTTCTCCGCCCTCTACATCGCTTTCTATGCCCTGAGCTTCGGCGAGCCCACCATGGAGGCGGAGTACCGGAGCGCCGCCGAGAAGGACCTCGCGGCCCTCCAGGCGCATTTCGACGCCCACCCGATCGTGGCGCCGACACCGGCCGAGCTCCTCTCGGGAGCCAAGAACCCCGAGGTTCTTTCCGCCGGCGCCGCACGCTTCGCCAAGACCTGTGCGTCGTGCCACGGCCAGCAGGCACAGGGCCTGATCGGGCCAAACCTCACCGACGAACGCTGGATTCACGGCGGAAGCGTCGAGCAGATCTTCCACTCGATCGTGAAGGGCTGGCCCGCGAAGGGAATGCCTCCGTGGGGCCGCGCGATTCCGCAGAAGGAGATCGCGGCTCTCGTCTCCTACGTGAGGAGCCTGCAAGGCACGAATCCGCCGAATGCCAAGCCCGCCGAGGGCGAACCCTTCAAGGCCGAGGCCCTCCCGGAGTAACAGCCCTTGCAAGACGGACCCGTCCAGACTATGGAGGCGCAAAGGAACGAGGTTCCCCGAGGTCCTTCGCGCCTCTTCGATGTGGCTCCCGAGGAGGAGCTCCTCTACAGCATCACGGCGGAGGGAAAGCGGAAGTTCATCCATCCCGTCGTCCACAAGGGCAGGTACTGGAAGATCCGCCGCTCGATGGCCTATGCCCTCATGGTGCTGTTTTTCGGGTTGCCCTGGATTCCCGTGGGCGGTCACCCGGCGGTCTTCCTCGACCTGGCTTCCCGGCAATTCCACATCCTCGGCGGCACCTTCCACCCGACCGACAACCTCCTCTTGGCCGCCCTGGGCGTCTCGATCATCATCACGGTCTTTTTCGTCGGCTCGACCTTCGGACGCATGTGGTGCGGGTACGCCTGCCCCCAGACCGTCTATCTCGAGTTCATGTTCCGGCCCATCGAGATCTGGCTGGAGGGCACGCCCGTCGCGCAGCGAAAGCTGAACGCGGCCCCCTGGAGTGCAAAGAAGGCGGCCGTCAAGTCCGCCAAGTGGGCCCTCTGGACTGTTCTCGCGCTCCTGATGGCGGTCACATTCGTTTCCTACTTCGTCAGCTGGAGCGCCCTTCTGGGCGACGTCCTGCCGAATCCCGCCGCGAACAAGGCCGTCGTCGGCGTTGCCCTGTTCTTGACCGGGATGATCCTCTTCGACTTCGGGTGGTTCCGCGATCAGATGTGCACGGTGGCCTGCCCCTACGGGCGGCTCCAGAACGTCATGGCCGACCCCGACACGATCCTCGTGGCCTATGACCAGCCCAGAGGCGACCCCAAGACGAAGCTGAAGGACCGGATCGAGGGAGGCACGTACGGCGACTGCATCGACTGCAAGAGCTGCGTCAGCGCTTGCCCGACCGGCACCGACATCCGCCGGGGGCTTCAGCCCGAATGCATCGGATCGGCGCAGTGCATCGACGCCTGTGACGTCGTGATGGAACGGACCGGCAAGCCGCCGGGCCTCATCCGGTACACGTCCGAGCGGGAGCAGGCAGGGGGAACTCGCAGGATCTGGCGGCCGCGCGTCATCATCTACCTCGTCCTTCTGACAGTCGCCTGGGGAACGCTCGCCGCCCTGGTCATCGGCAGGGCCGAGGCCCTCGTGGAGATCATCCGGGGGGGACGCGAGCCGTACCGGATTCTCCCGACCGGCGAGGTGGCCAACCAGCAGCGGCTCCGGATCACGAACCAGCTGCCCCAGACCCAGAGCTTCACCATTCAAGTCCTCTCGCCTGCCGGGGCGAAGCTCGTCCTGAGCGAGTCGCCCGTGGTCGTTTCCCCGGCCGAGCTCTCGGCGATCAACGCGGTGACGACCGTCCCGCCAAGCGTGTTTTCCGACGGCCAGGCGGAAGTGCGGTATCTCGTCACCTCCGACCGCGGATTCAAGAAAGAAGTGAAGTTCCTGCTTCTCGGTCCTTACACGGACTCGGAGGGGCCGTGAGAGTCCGGCAGTTCCTCTCGGAGTACCGCTGGCCCCTCTATCTGAGCGGGCTTCTCGGCATGGCGATCGCCGCTTACGGCGTCCTCATCTACGTGGCGACGCGGCCGAACTCTCCCCGTCCGATCCCCAACTACTACGAGTCGGCCCAGAAATGGGACGCCGACGAGGCCGTCGAGGCCGCGAGCCGGCAACTCGGCTGGACCGTCCGCTACGAGATCCCGGCTGGAGTCCCCCACATCGCGGGGACCCCCCGGCCCGTCGACATCAGGGTGACCGACCGCGAAGGAAAGGGTGTTTCTTCCCTGAAGGGCCGCCTCTTCGCCCTCCGGCCGTCGGACCAGAGGCTGAACCAGACCGCGGAGCTCGTCGAACTCCCCCACGAGGCGGGGTGCTATCGCGCTCTCGTTCGCGTGGACGTGCCGGGAACCTGGGAATTCCGCGTGGATGCGACACGCGACTCCGCGCGGTTCGTCCACGCGGCACGGGTCCCCGTCGCTCCAGATACCCCGGCAGACGCGGGAGAAGGCAAGTGAACCCGCGAGGCGAGCGCCCGATTCCCTCCGGAGCGGAGGCGGCGTGCGCCCACTGCGGGCTGGAAGTGCCCGAGAGGCTCGTCCGGCCGGATGAGGCCCGTCAATTCTGCTGCGCGGGATGCCGGCAGGTCTTCACCATCATCAACGAGTGGGGCTACGGCCAGTACTACCGCCTGGCAGATCAACAAGGGGCGAGGAATCAGCCCGCTCGCGTCACGGGCCGGACATTCGCGGACTTCGACGACCCGGCCGTGGCCTCGGAGACGAGCGAAGCCCTGACGGCGGGCCGGTGCCGGACCCGCCTCTACCTCGAGGGCGTGCACTGCGCCGCCTGCGTGTGGCTCGTCGAAAAAATCCCCGAGGCGCTCCCCGGCGTCGATTCCGTGAGGCTCAATCTCGGAAACGGCGTGGCCGAGGTCACATGGGAGCCGGGCCGGGTCGCCCTCTCCGTGATAGGGCGGACTCTCGACAGCCTCGGCTACACGCCTCACGTTCACCGCACGGGGAAGATCCAGGAAGTCCGCCGCAAGGAAGACCGAGCGGCCCTCGTCAAGCTGGGCGTCGCCGGTGCCTGTGCCATGAACCTGATGTTCCTGCACGGCGCCATCTACGCCGGCGAGTACTCGGGCATGGCCACCCCTTTCGAGACGTTCTTCCGCTGGGTCTCCCTCGGGGTCTCCCTGCCGGTCATGCTCTTTTCGGCCCGCCCCTTCTTCACGTCGGCCGTGGCGGGCCTCCGATCGCGGATGGTGCACATCGACCTCCCGATCGCCCTCGGGATCGCAACCGGATTCCTCTACAGCGCCTGGAACACGGTCGCGGGGAAGGGCCCCCTGTACTTCGATTCGCTCGCGATGCTGGTCGCCGCGCTTCTGGGCGCGCGTCAGCTTCAGCGGGCGGCCCAGAGAGCCGCCCTGGAGCGCGCGGATGGTCTGCGAGGCGCTGCCTTCATCGAGTTCGCCCGCAAGCTGACGGGCCCCTCCCTGGACTCGCCCGCCATCGAGTGGAACGTCAACGGTCTTGCTCCCGGTGATCGCGTCGAGGTCCTGTCTGGCGACCTCGTTCCCGTCGATGGGACCGTCCTTTCTGGACGATCCACGCTCGACAACGCCGTCCTGACAGGAGAATCGGTCCCCGTCGCGGTTCGGGAAGGCGACTCTGTCAGCGCGGGAGCAACGAATCTCGGGGCCCGGCTCGTCGTCAGCGTGGAGGCATCGGGGAAGAAGACCCGAGTGGGAGCTCTTCTCGCCCTCGTCGAGGAGGCGCTCTCGCGGCGTCCGGCCGTCCTCGAGCTCACCGACACCCTCGCGCGCCGCTTCGTGAAGGTCCTCCTGGCGGTTGCCGTCCTGACCGCCGTCATCTGGTTCCCCGCGGGACCATCCGTCGCTCTTCACCGGGTGATCGCGCTTCTCGTCGTGGCCTGCCCGTGTGCCCTGGGGCTTTCCGTTCCGCTCGCCGTCTCGGTGACGCTTCTGAGGGCCGCTCGCGCCGGGATCTTCGTGAAGAACCCCGACGCCTTGCAGAAGCTCCGGACCGTGTCGACCGTGCTCCTCGACAAGACGGGCACATTGACGGAGGGCCGGACGACGATCTCGCGGTGGGCCGGAAGCGACACCGCAAGGGAGCTCGCGTGCGCCCTGGAAGAGGAGTCCTCTCACACAGTCGCCGAGGGCTTCCGGACCGCGTTCGGGCGAACTCTCCGCGCCGTCCGCCGGGTGGAGAACGTCAGGGAATCAGCGGGACAGGGGATCTCTGGCGACGTCGATGGCCGGGCCGTCGCCGTGGGCAACCTCGCGCACATGGCGGCGTCGGGCGCCTGTGTTCCCGAGGCGCTCGCGGTCCACGCGGACACCCTTCTGGGCGATGGACTGAGCCCTGTCTACGTGGCCGTCGATGGCCGCGTGGAGGGGGTGGGCGGAGCCGGCGATCCGATCCGCGCCGGGGCCCGCCAGACTGTGGCGCGGCTCCTGTCGCTGGGGATCAGGGTCCGGATCATCTCCGGAGATCACGCGGCCGTCGTACGGAGTGTCGGGGCGAAGCTCGGGGTTCCGGAGGAGGACGCCCTGGGCGGACTGACTCCGGAGGCCAAGCGCGACCTCGTTCGCTCTCTCGTGGAGTCTCCCGGCCGCAAGGGCTCGGTCGTCATGGTGGGCGATGGCGTCAACGACGCCGCGGCGCTCGCCCTCGCCGACGTGGGCGTCGCGGTCCACGGCGGGACGGGAGCCTCGATCGCCGCCGCAGACGTGGTCCTGACGCGAGAGGGTGTCACTCCCCTGCTCGAGGTCCTCAAGGGCGCGCGGCGATTCCACGGCCTGATCCGGCGAAACCTGGTTTTCTCCGTTCTCTACAACGCCACGGGAGCGACTCTCGCGGTCCTCGGCGTCATGGGCCCCCTCCTGGCGGCGATCCTGATGCCGGCCTCATCGCTGACCGTCATCCTCTCTTCAGCACTCGCCCGGACCTTCGCGGGAGACGAAAAGCGGGCCTCTTTCGAAAGAGAGGCAGGAGTCTAGATGGAGACGGTCTTCGTCCTCCTGCCCCTGGCCCTCCTGATCGCCGGGATCGCGCTCGCGCTCTTCATCTGGGCGGTGAGGTCCGGGCAGTTCGACGACCTGGAAACCCCGGCCGTCCGGATCCTCTTCGACGACGAGGCGCCTCCACGGAGAAACGGGAGCGCGCCCTCGGTACCCCCGCTCTCGCCAGGGGCGAAAGACAACGGCGAGAACTCCAAAACAGACCGGCAAACGACGGAAGCGGCATCGACAAGGAGGGACCCTGAATGAGCCGACCGAGTATGTCCGTCCGCATCCTCATCTTGGTGGGAGGCATGGCTGCGGCGGGCTCCCTGGCGTTCGCCCTGAGCAACGCGCGCAGGGGGTACGAACCTCGACAGCCCATCCTGTTCAAGCACTCGCGAATGGCAGGCCCCCCTGTCATGGTGAAGAACGACAAGGGCGAGATGGTCAACGCGGGGGGGTTCAACATCCCCTGCCTCTACTGTCACACCATGCCGTACAAGGGCCGCCACTCGACAGTGCCGTCCACCGCCGTGTGCATGAACTGCCACAGTACCGTGGGCCTGAACAGGGAGTGGGTTCTCAAGATGAAGGACTACTGGGAGCGCGGAGAGCCGATCCCGTGGGTGAAGGTCCACGACCTGCCCGACTTCGTCTACTACGACCACTCCGCCCACCTCAACGCCAAGAACGAGAAGGGCGAGCCCAAGGTAGCCTGCAAGGACTGCCACGGCGAGGTGGAGAAGATGGACGTCGTTCGCGTCCAGAACGCGTTCAACATGCAGTGGTGTCTGGACTGCCACCGGAAGAAGGAGATGGCGGCCCCGACCGACTGTGTGGCGTGCCACCGCTAGAGGAAGACGACGATGAAAGCGAACGACACCCTCACCCCGTTCGACCCTGATAGCCTCGACAGACGGGAGTTCTTGCGCCTGGGCGGGACACTGGCTGCCGCCGGAGCCCTCGCCAGCGCCGGCTGCCAGCCGCCCCAGGAAGCGACCGTCCCCTTCCACGACATGCCCGAGAGCCTGGTCGATGGAGTGGGCCGGGCCCGCTTCTTCACGACCGTGCTGGACGGCGCTCCGGTCGTCGTCAAGACGCGCGAGGGCCGCCCCATCCTGGCGGCGCCCAACCGCGGGCTTTCGAGCGGCCGGGGGCTGACCCTGCGGCACCACGCCACCCTGATGGACCTCTATGATCCGGACCGGGCGAAGGGCCCCGTGTCGGTCCGTCGCGGAAAGGGCGCCCCCGTCGCGAGCAGCTGGGCCGCCATCGGGACCGAGGTCGTCTCCCGCCTGCAGAAAGAGAAGGGGCAGACCGTCCTCCTCACCGGCCCGGTCACGAGCCCCTCGCTTGCCGCCGCCATCGCGGGCCTCGCCGCCGCCGGCGTGAGGCACGTGGCCTACTCCCCCATCGAGCCGGGAGCTCCGGCCCTGGCCTGGCAAAAGGCCACGGGGTCCCCGCGCCGGCCCCGGCCCGCTCTCGCCAAGGCGGACCTGATCGTCGGCCTCGGCGCGGCGTTCCTCGACGGCAACCGGGATGGGCTCGACGAGGAGTTCGCCCTGAGGCGCGTGCCGGATCAGAAGGACGCGCCGATGAGCCGGTTCGTGCAGTTCGAGAGCCGGCTGAGCCTGACCGGCGCCAACGCCGACACGCGCATCCGCGTGCGCGACTCTCACCTTCCCCTGGTCGCGGCGGCCCTGGCCCACGAAGTGATCCTGGGGCAGAAGACGGGACCCCTCGCGTCAGTCGGCGACATCGCCACCGCTCTCGCCGCCTTCTCCCCGCAAGAGGTCTCGAAGAAGACGGGCGTGAGCGCGGAGGTTCTCGGGACCGTGGCCAAACAGCTGGCCGCCGCCACCGGAAAGGCCGTTGTCCTGGCCGGCGGCCCCGCGAGCGAGTCCGCCGGCGGTCCGGCCCTGGAGATCGCGGTTCACCTGCTGAACCTCAGCCTCGACGCCTACGCCTCGGGCCTTCTCGACCTTTCGGCAGGTGAGGATCTGACTCACGGGACCATCCAGGCCCTCGGCACCCTGACGGCCGAGATGCTCGCGGGAAAGGTCACGACGCTCATCATCGGCGGGTCGAATCCCGTCTACGACGCGCCCGCCTCCTTGAAGTTCGCCGAGGCCCTCGCGAAGGTTCCGTTCGTCGTTTCATTGAATGACCGGCTCGACGAGACGAGTCTTCTCGCCGACTACCTGGCACCAACGAGTCATCCCCTTGAGTGCTGGGGCGACGAAGCGCTGCCGAAAGGGCTCCTTTCGATCCAGCAGCCGTGCATCCAGCCGCTTCACGACACTCAGGGTCTCCTCGACGTCCTGGTTCTCTGGGGCGCTGCCGCGGGCGCCGGAGGAGCGCTCGAGGCGGCGCTCTCGGCGACGAAACCCGCTCCTGGCACCCCGGCAAACACACCGGCTCCCCACCCGAGCGCGGCCTGGCATTTCATTCGTGGTCAGTGGGCCGCGAGGCTCTCCCTGACACCGGGCACGCCCGAGTTCGATTCCGCCTGGAACGAGCTTCTCCGCTCCGGTTCGTGGCAGGGTCCCGTTCCGGCGGCGGCCCCAGTCGCAAAGCCTGGGGCCGAGGCTCTGGCCCTTCTGGCCAGTGCCGTCCCGGCGGCGGCGGAACTCGAACTGGAGCTCTACCCCCACACCGCGCTCCACGACGGCAAGTCCGCCAACAACGGCTGGCTGCAAGAGTTCCCGGACCCCATCACGCGGATCTCCTGGGGCGGCGCCGTCTCGATCGCCCCGAAGCGGTTCGACGAGATGGGGCTCTCGAATGGCGACATGGTCGAGCTCGACCTCGGCCACGCCAAGATCGTGGCTCCGGCTTACCGCCACGCGGGGATGCACAACGACCAGGTGGCCCTGCCGTTCGGCCTCGGCCGGACGGCGTGCGGCGTCATCGGTTCGGGCATCGGCCAGAACGTCTTTCCACTCCGCCTTCTGGCGGACGGGCGCGCGCTGGCGGCCGGGTTGCCCGTCAAGATCCTGAAGACAGGCAAGAACGAGCCCCTTGCCTTCGCGCAGGGCTCGGACGTGATCGACCGCGACCGCCGGCCCCTGGTTCCGGCCACGACCCTCACGGCTTACGAGAAGGACCCCAAGTCCGGCACCGAGCAGCAGGAGGCCGGTCCCTCGATCTGGCCGGAGCACCCCTACAAGAACTCGAAGTGGTCGATGGCCATCGACCTTTCGAAGTGCAACGGCTGCGGGAAGTGCGTCATCGGCTGCCAGGCGGAGAACAACATTCCGGTGGTCGGCAGGCGGGGAATCCTCGACGGACGCGAGATGTCCTGGATCCGGATCGACCGCTACTACGACGCCCCGAAGAAGGACGGACGCTGGGGGGCCGAGGTCTGGGACGGCCCGCTGGCCGTGGTCGAGGAGCCCACCACGCTCTTCGAGCCGATGCTGTGCCAGCACTGCGACAATGCCCCGTGCGAGTCCGTCTGTCCGTTCGTGGCGACGATGCACAGCGAGGACGGCCTCAACCAGCAGATTTACAACCGCTGCGTCGGGACGCGGTACTGCGCCAACAACTGCCCGTTCAAGGTGCGCCGCTTCAACTTCTGGGAATACTCCTACGAGAAGAAGAGCGCTCTCTTCACATCCCTCGACTCGCGTTTCGAACAGTTCAACCAGCTCAACACGCGCAAGCCGATGCAGATGAAGAACAACCCCGAGGTCACGGTGCGGATGCGGGGAGTGATGGAAAAGTGCTCCTTCTGCGTCCAGCGGATCCGCGAGGCCCGGGCCCAGGCGACCCGGGACGGGAAGAAGAAGGACCACTTCCCCGACGGGGCGGTGATCCCGGCCTGCATGGAAGCCTGCCCGGCGGGCGCGATCACGTTCGGTGATCTCAACGCCCCGGGCGCGAAGGTCAAGGAGCTCAGTTCGCATCCCCGCGCCATGCGCCTCCTCGAGGCTCTCGGCGTCAAGCCCTCCATCTCTTACCTGACGAAGGTGCGCAATGACAAGGCATGAGATGAGTCCCTACGCGACTGTCATGGACGACAGCCAGCTCACGGGCCAGCCGATCGTCCTCTCGGGCAAGGGACCTTTCGGCGGCGACGTCGAGATCCCGGAACCCCTCGTCACGGGCGGGAAGAAGTGGTCGGATGTCGACAGGGATATCTGCCTGCACACCGAGCAGTTCCCGACGAAGAGGTGGTGGATCTGTTTTGCCGCCGCCCTTTCCATGCTCGGAGTTCTGGTCTTCTCGCTGGCCTACCTCCTGTACGCCGGAATGGGGATCTGCGGTGTCAACGGTCCCGTCGGCTGGGGGTCGTTCATCATCAACTTCGTCTTCTGGATCGGCATCGGCCACGCCGGAACGCTGATCTCGGCGGTCCTCTTCCTCTTCCGCCAGCAGTGGCGGACGGGAATCAACCGGGCCGCGGAGGCCATGACGCTCTTCGCGGTGGCCTGCGCCGGCATCTTCCCCATCATCCACCTCGGCCGCGCCTGGTTCGCCTACTGGCTGGTCCCGTACCCCAACGCGCGAGGCCCGCTCTGGGTGAACTTCAACTCGCCGCTCGCCTGGGACATCTTCGCCATCTCGACCTACGGGCTCGTCTCTCTCGCCTTCTGGTACGTCGGGCTCCTGCCCGACCTCGCCACGGTCCGTGACCGCGCGACCCACCCCTGGCGGAAGAAGCTCTACAACGTCCTGAGCTTCAACTGGACCGGGTCACACCGCGCCTGGCGGCACTACGAGTCGGCCTACATGATCCTGGCGGCCCTGGCGACTCCGCTCGTCTTCTCGGTCCACACGATCGTGTCGTTCGACTTCGCCACCTCGGTGATCCCGGGCTGGCATACGACGATCTTCCCGCCCTACTTCGTCATCGGGGCGATCTTCTCCGGCTTCGCGATGGTCATCACCCTGATGAGCCTGATGCGCGGCGTCTTCAACCTCAAGAACTACATCACGCTGAACCACATGGAGGCGATGGCGAAGATCCTGATGCTGACGGGCATGCTCGTCGGATTCGCCTACTCCACCGAGTTCTTCATGGCGTGGTACTCGGGCAGCGAATGGGAAGGGTTCGTCTTCAAGAACCGCGCGTTCGGACCGTACTGGTGGGCGTACTTCATCATGTTCACCTGCAACGCGATCGTCCCGCAGATCTTCTGGTGGAAGAGCATGCGACGGAACACCGTGGTGCTCTTCGTGGTCTCGATCCTCGTCAACATCGGCATGTGGTTCGAGCGCTACGTGATCGTCGTGACCTCGCTGCACCGGGACTTCCTCCCCTCCTCGTGGGGCATGTATGCCCTCACGCGCTGGGACTACGCGATCCTGATCGGCTCGTTCGGTCTCTTCTTCACCCTGTTCCTGTTGTTCGTGCGCGTCCTGCCCGTCATCGCCATCTCCGAGGTGAAGGGCGTGATGGATCCGAAGGTCGCGCGAAGTGCTCCTTCGGACGCTGGCCCGGCCGCTGCCGCAC
Organism: Thermoanaerobaculia bacterium; assembly: GCA_022071945.1. GTDB lineage: Bacteria > Acidobacteriota > Thermoanaerobaculia > UBA5066 > UBA5066 > JAJVIN01. The sequence goes on from JAJVIN010000024.1 coordinate 21,896, forward strand.
GGCCCCAGGAGGTGTGAGCCATGTTGAGTTCGACAATAGGCGTGCTCGGTCACTTCTGTGAACCGGCGGAGGCTCTCGCTGCAGCCGCGAAGGTCCGCGACGCGGGCTGGAAGCACTTCGACTTCCTCACTCCCTTCCCGATCCACGGGATGGAAGACGCCATGGGCCAGAAACGCTCGTGGATCCCCTGGGCGACGGGGGTCCTGGCGATCTGCGGGATCCTCTTCGCGCAGGGCCTTCAGAACTATGTGATGGTCTACGACTGGCCGATGAACTTCGGCGGCAAGCCACACGCGTCATGGCCGGCGTTCATCCCGATCACCTTCGAGGCGATGGTCTTCTGGGCGGCCCTCGGCAGCGCGGCCCTCGCCATCATCGCCGGCAAGAAGGACAACATTCCCCAGCCGCCTCCGATGCTCATCCAGACCGGAGCGACCGTCGATCGTTTCGTCTTGTGGATCTCGGCAACGGATCCCAACTGGGACGCGAAGAAGGCTGTGGCATTCGTGAAGTCGCTCGGTGCCAACGGCGTCCGGCTCGTCGACGCCGAGGGGGGGACCCATGAGTAGAGTCGCCAAGAGCCTGGCCCTGGCGGCGGCGGTCCTGCTTCTGCCCGCGTGTGACCTGGGCCTGCCGGCCGGGCGCACGCCCCACCGCGAGTTCAACCGCCTGGACATGGCCGACCAGCCTCGGCTCAAACCGCAGCGCGCGGACATCTTCGGAAACCGGCCGACCGGGATGATGGAGCCCCCGCAGGGAACGGTCGCCATGACCGAACACCCGTATCCGTTCGCCCAGAACGAAGCCGACAAGGCGGGAGCGGCCCTCAAGAATCCTCTCCAGCCAACGCCCGAGGTCCTCGCGCACGGCAAGTTCATGTATGAGAACGTCTGTATCACCTGCCACGGTCCGAAGGGAGCCGGCGATGGTCTCGTGACCCAGCTCTTCCCCAAGCCACCGAGCCTGATGACACAGAAGGTCAGGGACTGGCCCGACGGCCAGCTCTACCACCGGCCGATGCGCGGCCAGAACTCGATGCCCAGCCACGCCCGGCAGGTGGACGAGCGGGACATCTGGTCGATCATCCACTACATCCGCAAGATGCAGAGCGAGAACCCGGTTGCACCTCCGCCCGTCCTCCAGACTGCCGCGGCTCCAGGAGGGAAGTCATGAGCCAGGGTCACGATCACAAACACGCGATTCCGGAGGTACCGGAGAGGCTGGAGCTGCCAGGACTCCTCCGCGGCCTCGCCATCGCCCTCGTCGTCGCCGGTGGCGCGGCTCTCGGCTGGGCCTTCTCGGGCGGTCACGCGGGACTCGCCTGGAGCTCCTACCTGATCGGTGTCTTCTTCGCCCTGGGCCTCGGGGTCTTTGGAATCGCCTGGATCTCCATCCTCTACCTCGCCGGAGGGGCGTGGTCCGTTTCCATGCGCCGCATCCCGGAGGCCATGACCGCATGGCTCATCCCGGGCGGCGTGCTGGCGCTGGCCGCGGGCCTCGGGGCTCACTCGCTCTACCACTGGTCCCACGCGGAAGCGGTGGCCGCCGACCGGATCCTCACCCACAAGGCGCCGTTCCTGAACATGACCATGTTCTATGCGCTCGTCGGGATCAGCATCCTCATCTGGGTCGCCTTCGCGGCCGTCATGGTCGGCGCATCCCGGCGCCAGGATGAGACGGGCGGTATCGAGCTGACGAAGAAGAATCACACTTTCTCGGCGATCTTCCTGGTCGTCTTCGCCCTCTCCATCAGCGTGGTCAGCTTCTACCTCCTGATGTCGCTCGAGGCCCACTGGTTCTCTACGATGTTCGCGGTGGTCGTCTTCACGGACGTGGTCCAGACGGGGACGGCGTTCGTCGCCATCATCGCGGGGCTCCTCAAGATGGGCGGGAAGCTCAAGGGCTTCGTGAACGAGAATCACCTGCACAGCCTCGGCAAGATGGTCTTTGCCTCGACGGGCTTCTGGGCCTACATCTACTTCTGCCAGTTCATGCTGATCTGGTACGCCAACATCCCCGAGGAGACCGTCTACTTCCTGAAGCGGTCGGCCAATGGCTGGCTCCCCTACTTCCTCATCCTCCCGGTCCTGAAGTTCCTCCTCCCCTTCCTTCTCCTGATTCCGCGCGACGCGAAACGGCGAGCGAACAGGCTCGTTCCAATCTCGGTCCTGATCGTCTTCGCGCAGTTCTGGGAGCTCTTCGTCATGGTGGGACCGGCCGTCGGGCACGGAACCGAGGCCGCGCACGGGCACATTCCCATCGTGGAGTTCGGGGCGACGCTGGGCTTCACCGGCCTCTTCCTTCTGGTCTTCGGGTGGGCCCTCGCGCGCAACAACCCCATCCCCCTGAAGGATCCCCAGATGGCGGAGTGCCTCCACTACCACTCATGACCGCCTGAGGTTTCGCCCGGGGACTCTCCCCGGCGCGGCCGCCGTCGCCAGCCTGGCGGCGGCGGCCGTTTCCTATCCGGGCCTCCGAGAGGCCAGTCCGGGCATGAGGCCCGGGGCCCGAAGGGCCACCCGCTCCCCTGCGATCCCGCGTGGGCCGTCGCTCTTCTGGAAGGCAGCTAGAATTCAACACATGGCACTCACCGGAACGGTCACGGCCGCGGAGTTCGATGCCGCTCTCCTGCTCGCGAACTGCGGGGACGAACTGCTCCCCACGGACGGCGTCATCTGGCAACAGGGAGAGCCCGCGACCGGGGTCGCGGTCGTCTCGGGCGGGATCGTGACCGTCACGATGAACACCCCGTACGGTCCCCACCAGATCGCGGCGACGGAAGGTCCGGTCATGGCTGGCCTGGCCGAGCTCCAGAACTCGGAGGAGCGGATCGCGACGGTCGAGGTCAAGGGGGTCCGCAAGGCGGCCCTGATCCGGTACCCGCAGGTCCTGACGCTTCTCGGTTCCGACACTCGCCTCGCCGTGGCTTTCCGCCGGCTGGCCCTCTTCTCGCTGGAGAGGCTCTTGAGGCAGTGCAACGAGCAGCTCTTCGTCTACTTCCAGAATCCTTCGCTGCCGCAGCCCGAGAACATCCGGGCCTCGGGAGCGTTTCGGGCGATGCTGCCGGAGAGGCCCGCGGACCCCCGGGAGGTCGCCCAGCTCCTGGCCGCTCCCGAGCTCGACCCGGTGGCGTTCCAGCAGCTCGGCCTGGTGAAAAGGACGTATCCCGCCGGTGCCAAGCTGGCGAAGAAGGGAACGCCCGGCGACGAAGCCTTCTTCATTGCATCGGGGCGGGTCCGCGTTTCCCTGCGCATTCCGGGGGTCGGCGAAGAGGCCTTGACGATCCTCGGCCCCGGACAGATCACGGGGGAGATGGCCCTGATCGACGATGCACCCCGGTCGGCGGACCTGATCGCGCACGAGCGCCCGGTGGACGTCTTCGTCCTGAACCGGACGAGCTTCCGCAAGATGATGTCGGGCACCGTGGCGGGCTCGGGTTGGCTCGGCTCGCGCATCGCGCTCGCCCTGACGCAGCGCCTCGCCGAGACGTTGCAGCGGAGCGTTTCCTTCTACGTCCTGTCGGGAGGGAACCAGGCCGCGGGAACCGCGGAGCTGCCGCCCTTGACCGAGGAGGACCTGGCGGCCGACGACGACGAGCCGCTTCTGGGCTTCCAGCCCGGAAAGAAGAGCTGATCCCCAAGAACGCCCCGCAGAGCCTCCGTCCGATGCGCGGCACCCGGGGCCGGAACTGTTGCCGCCCTCAGCCCGCCCGCGCCCCGTAGGAGCCTCTTCAGCCGTCCTGCCGCGCCGGCCCCGCCTCCGCGTCGTGGGCGCGGGGCGCCCGGGCCGGGAGTGTCACCGAGAACCTCGAGCCTCTGCCGGGCTCGCTCTCCACTCTGACCGTTCCCCCCATCATCTCGCAGAGTTGCTTGCTGATCGCAAGGCCGAGGCCCGTGCCGCCGAAGCGGCGGGACGTCGTCGAGTCCGCCTGCACGAAGGGCTGAAAGAGCTTCTCGAGCTGGGATGGCGTCATGCCGATGCCGGTGTCGGACACGGTGAGCAAGAGACGATCCCCCGACTCGGCTGGCTCCCGGGAAGCCGTCATGCGCACCTCGCCGCCCTTCGTGAACTTGCCCGCGTTGCTGAGCAGGTTGAACAGGATCTGCCGCAGCCGCACCGGATCTGAGTCCATGGTTCCCAGCGTTCCCGGGTCCTCCACGACGAAGCGGTTCCCGTTCTTCTCGACGAGCGGACGCACGCTGGCGTCGACGTCGTTGAGCATCTTCGAAACCGAGAATTCCTCGAAGACGAGCTCGAGCTTTCCGGCCTCGATCTTGGCGAGATCGAGAATGTCGTTGATCATGTCGAGGAGGTGCCGTCCGGCCCTGTGGATCCTCTCCAGATCCTCGTCGAACTCGGGCAGACCCCGCTCGAGCGCCTCGTCCCTGAGAAGCTCGCTGTAGCCGAGGATGGCGTTGAGCGGCGTGCGCAACTCGTGGCTGGTGTTGGCAAGAAACTGACTCTTGGCGCGGTTCGCCTCTTCCGCCGCGGCCGTCGCGGCCTGGGCGATCTCCTGCTGACGGTGGGCCTCGGCGAGAGCCTCCTCCTTGCGGGCCACCTCCTCGCGCAACGTCACCGTCCGCCTTCCGACCTCCTCGATGAGTTCTTCCTCGCGCCGCTCGAGCCATCCGACACGGTATCGCCAGGCTCGCTGCAGGGTCACTGCCAGGAAGACCAAGAGCAGGATGTAGAAAGCGGGCCGCTCGAACAGGGTTGGCTCCACATCGAGACCCACCCATGCTCCTTTTTGGCCCCAGTTTCCCCCCTGATGCGCCGCCATGACGCGGAACACGTACGAGCCAGCGGGGACGCGGGTGTAGAGCGCGGAACGGGAGGATCCGGCCTCCACCCAGGCGCTGTCGAACCCCTCGAGCCGGTACCGGAACCGGATCCGCTCGGGGGTGCGGTAGGAAAGGGCCGCGAAGTGGAACTCCAGCCTCCCGACTCTCGGGGGCAGGATCAGCGGCCCCTCGAGGGACATCGGCCGTCCGTCGGCCACGAGCTCATCGATGAGGACGGGCGGCTCGGCCGTCTCCCGCGGGATCCGGGAAGGGTCGAAATGGACGACTCCCTCGATCGTCGGGAAAAAGAGCCGGCCCTCTCTCGTCTTCCAGCCCGTCGACTGATCGGCCCCGTTGCACTCGACGTTCTTCATCCCGTCCGCGGTCCCGAAAGCCTCGAGAGAGAACGACGGGCTCGTTTTGTCCGCAAAGGCGTTCAGTTCATCCTTGGACACCCGGTAGATCCCGCGATTGCACGAGATCCAGAGGTTCCTCTGGCCGTCCTCCAGGATCTTGAACACGGCATCGTCGAACAGGCCCTCTCGAGTCGTGAACTGCGAGAAGTGGCCTTTCTTGAACCGGTTCAATCCCCCGCCATAGGTTCCGACCCAGAGCACTCCCTCCGAGTCGAGGTGCAGGGTGTTGACGATGTCGATCGAGAGTCCATCGGCGATGGTGTACCGCCGGACCTTGTCCCGCTCGAAGCAAAAGAGCCCGTCCCCGTTCGTGGCCACCCAGATCGCCCCCGCCCCATCCTCGAGGATGTAGAAGACCCCGACGCGCGAGGAGCCGGCGACCCGGGACCACTTCCCCTCGTCTTCATCGCGCCGGAACAGGCCCGAGCTCGTGCCCACCCAGAGCCGGCCGCGGCGGTCCTCGTGAATGGCCCGAATCGACTCGTCCTCCAGGCCCCACTTCGCGCCGTAGACGGTCACTCGAGAGTCGCGATAGCGGTTGAGCCCCTTCCGGGTCCCGAACCACAGGGTCCCGGTCCGGTCCTCCGCAATGCTCTGAACCCAGTCGTTCGAGAGCCCCCCGGACTGCCTGAGATGCCAGATGCTGGTTCCCCGCATCCGGTTGACCCCGCCTCCGCGCGTCCCGACCCAGATGTCTCCGCGTGAATCCTGGTAGATGGGGCTCGTGACGTTGTGACTCAGCCCCTCCTTGACCGTCACGGGGACGATCCACGCGTCCATCAACCGGTTGACGCCGCCGTCCTGCGTGCCGATCCAGAGACTTCCCTCGGAATCGATGAGGAGCGCCTCGATCGAATCGTTGGAGAGTCCGAGAGCCGACGTGAACCGCTCGACCTTTTCCCCGCGGACCCGTGCGAGGCCCGCGCCCTCGAACCCGAGCCAGAGGCTCCCGGCGCCGTCCACCGCGGCCGCGCGAACAGGCGCCTCGGGCAGTCCATCCTCTCGTGTCAGAACGCGAACGATTTCGCGGCCGGAAAGCTCGAGAAAACCCCGTGTCGTCGAGACGAGGAGGTGCCCGGAAGGCGACCATGCGAGATCCAGGACGGATACCGTGTCGAGCCAGGCGGGACCTCGAGGCCTGACGAATCGTCCATTCTCGAAAAGCTGAAGGCCGTGCCCGATCATTCCAACCCAGACGCCGCCGCCGGGGGCCGCCGCCACACTCGAAACGGCGTCGAAGGCGAGTCCCGATCCATCGGAAAAACAGGTGAATGAACCGCCCGCCAGCCGGCAGAGGCCTTCGTCCGTGCCCACCCAGAGGCTTCCGGACGGGTCGGCCGCAATCGAGCGAACCCTCTCGTTTGCGAGACCGTCCACCTTTCTGTACGTCCGGAACCGGCCCCGGTAGTGCTCCGTCAATCCGCCGCCCTCCGTTCCGATCCAGAGGCGGCCCGCGGAGTCGCCATGGAGGGCGACGATCCGGTTGTGCAAGAGCTCCGGGACGCGCCGCCGGTCGAAAACGCGAAAGCCGGCTCCGTCGTAGCGGACGAGCCCCTCCTGGGTGCCGAACCAGAGGTATCCATCCGTCGTCTGCGCGAGCGTCTCGACCGAGCTCTGCGGAAGCCCCTCACGCGTGGTCCAGACCTGGTGCCGGTACTGGGTGATCGCGAGGCCGGGATCGAGGGCGAGAGCGGTCCCGGCTGACAGCAAGGCCAGAACGAAGAAGGGGCGAAGGGCCCTCCGCGCGACAGGACGGACCCACAGCAGCACGGAACGATGATACGGGACACGAATCCGTCCGCTCGGTCCGAGAACTTTCCCCGGAAGACTTCCGTACCTTCTGGCACGACGAGAGCAGCGCCTGAAGAGGAACGAGACAGGCGGGCGGCGCTCGAGATGGAATGGCGAGGAACTGAGCAGTTCCGGATCTGGAATTCGAGGGTTTCTGTAAGGAGTGTGCCGTGAAAAAGACCTGGATTGCCCTGGGGTCAGTCGTCATCCTGGCAGGTGCTGGAGCCGTTTTCGCTTCGCGCGGAGGCGACAAGCCCGCGGCTCCCACGGCAGAGAATCTCCCCTTCCGTCTCGGGAAGGTCCAGAAGGAAGACCTCCAGGTGAGCGTCCGCGAGGTCGGCGTGATCGATCCCGAGACCAAGGTCGACGTGAAGTCCGCCGTCTCGGGGCGGATCGTCAGCCTGAAGGTCCGGGACGGCGCCACCGTCAAGAAGGGAGACCTCCTGGCAGAGGTCGAGCCTGACGTGAGCCAGGCGCAGTCGCTCTCCGAGGTCAAGGCTTCCCTGACCGAGGCCGAGCTGAAGTTGAGGAACGCGGAGCGCGAGCTCAGGAGTCAGACCGCTCTCTTCGAGAACGGTTTGATCGGCAAGGAAGTCCTCAGGGACTACATCACCCGGAAAGACCTCGCCGCACAGGCCCTGAAAGCCGCCCAGACCCGCTACCGGATCGTCGAGGACCGCGGCATCCCGATCTCGGGAGACGCCTCGCTGCAGAAGGCCCGGGTGACGAGCCCGATGACGGGCGTCGTCATCAAGAAGGGGACCGAACTCGGGGAGACCGTCACCTCGGGTGTCTCCTCTTTCAACTCAGGCACGGTTCTCTTCACGGTCGCCGATCTCGACTCTCTTCTGATTCGCGTGAACCTGAACGAGGTCGACATCGCCAAGGTGCGCGTGGGGCAGCCTGTCCGGATTTCGCTCGACGCCTATCCGCAGAAGGTCTTCGCGGGCAAGGTCCGGTTCGTGGCGCCCGCGGCGAAGGTGGTCGAGAAGATCAAGGTCTTCGAGGTGGAGATCTCTCTGGACGAGAAGTCCGAGGTCTTCCACACGGGCATGAGCGCCAATGTCGAGGTCCTGGGAGAACGCCGGGATGCGGCGCTCTCGATCCCGCTCGAGGGTCTTCAGAAGCGCGATGGAAAGACGGTGGCCTACCGGCTGAAGAAGGGCCTCGCTCCGAAACAGATCGAAGCCGCCAAGGCCGGGCTTTCCGGCCGGTCGAAGTTCACCTGGCTCTCCGAGAACTGGAAGCAGTATTTCGAGCCCGTCCCGGTCACCGCCGGCATCGCGACGCTCGAGGCTGTCGAGGTCGTGGCGGGGCTCTCCGCGGGCGACCAGATCGCGCTCGAGGACCCGACGAAGAAGAAGATCGAAAAAGACGACGAGAACAACTGAAGTCTTCGAAAAGCCGGCGAGGAGAAGCACCATGAGTCGCGTCATCGAAACCCGGAACCTCACCAAGGTCTACGGCTCCAACGGAACGGCGGTGCACGCGCTGCGGGGGATCGACCTCCTCGTCGAGCGAGGCGAATTCGTCGCCCTCATCGGACCTTCCGGGTCGGGAAAATCGACGCTGATGGCCATTCTCGGGTGCCTGGACAAGCCGAGCGAGGGCACGTACCAGCTGGATGGCGAGGCGGTCGAGGGGCTCTCGGGCAGCGCGCTGGCCCGGATCCGCAACCAGAAGATCGGATTCGTCTTCCAGAGCTACAACCTGCTGCCCAAGGCCTCGGTCCTCAGGAACGTCGAACTGCCCATGCTGTACGGCGGAGCGGGCGGGCGCGAGCGCCACGAGCGCGCGATGGCCCTTCTCGAGAAGGTCGGCATCGCGGACAAGGCGAAGAAGCTGCCCGCGGAGCTTTCCGGCGGGCAGAGGCAGCGCGTGGCCATCGCGCGGGCCCTTGCCAACGAACCCGCGATGCTCCTCGCCGACGAGCCGACTGGGGCTCTCGACTCGAAAACAGGAAGCGAAGTGCTCGCTCTCTTCGGCGAGCTGCACACGCAGGGCAACACCGTGATCCTGGTGACGCACGACCCGTCGGTGGCCGCTCGCGCCCCGCGGCAGGTCGAGCTCCGGGACGGTCTGATCGCCGCGGCGGCCTGAGGAAGCCATGAGACTCAACGGCAAGCTCCGTGAGCGCCTCGCCGAGGCCTGGGTGGAGATCCACCAGAACTTCGGCCGCTCGATCCTGCAGGCCCTCGGCGTCATGCTCGGGGTGGCCGCCGTTCTCGGTGGCTTCTCGATCACCGACAGTCAGCGGCGGCGCTCGGACGAACTCTTCTCCAAGATCGGCGGGCTCGACAAGCTCAACGTCCAGCCCACCGCCCTCGCGCTCGACAGCAACCCCAGCGCGCTGCAGTCCGCCAACCTCGGACTACGCGCCGAGGACGCGCACGATGGGACCCGAATCAACGAGAAGAACATCCAGGGAGTCTCGCTGAGGAAGTTCGCCACCGCCCGTGTCCGGTCCCCCTACGCCGACGAGGAGCGCCGTCTCACCGGAGTCGCGGGCGACTTCTTCGCCCTCGAGGGCTACGAGATCGAGGAAGGCCGGCTGATCTCCGAACAGGATGTCGAGGCCGCGGCCGCCGTTGCCGTCCTCGGGAGCGAGGCCGCCAGGACGTTCTTCCCGGGCGGCGACGCCCTCGGAAAGACGATCCGGGCCGGAAACGTCCCCGTCGTCGTCATCGGGGTTCTCTCCGAGAAGGTCTTCCGGTTCCGCGAAGGTCAGCGGAACGTCTTCCGCTGGCGCAACCGCATCGTCGCCGTCCCCTCCAGCCTCGTCGCGAGGCGGATGCAGGGCGATGCCTACCAGAGGCTCGACCGTGTCACGTTCCGGATTCCCGACCTGTCCTCCATGTCGGACTTCGCCAACCAGCTGACCGCCACGATCCGGGCCAATCACAGACAGCAGCAGGACTTCCGTCTGGATGACGTCGCCGCGCGGATCCGCCGCCAGCGAAGCCAGGGCAACGTCTACAACGTCATCTTCATGCTCTCGGGCTTCCTCTCCCTGATCGGCGGCGGAATTGTCAACGTCAACATCCAGATGGCGAGCCTGAGGGACCGCGTCCGGGAGGTCGGCGTGAAGATGGCGATCGGCGCCTCGCCCGCGGAGATCTTCAAGAGCTTCATGACCGAGGCGCTCCTTTTGACCGCCCTCGGGTCCTCCGCCGGGCTCTTCGTCGGAATCGGGCTCTCGAAGATCATCACGTCCTCTCTCGGCATCCCGCTCTACATGAACGCCGCGAGCTTCGTCTCGGCGTTCTTCCTCGCCTCGGCGTTCGGCTTCGTCTTCGCCCTCTTCCCGGCCTGGAAGGCGAGCCGGCTCTCCCCGATGGAGGCCCTGCGTTATGAGTGAAACCCTCGAGCTCACCGCCCCCGTCGCCGTGCCGGCGAGAGAGAGCCGCCCCCGTTCCCTGCGCTCGGTCTTCTCGACCGCCTTCCAGACGATCGAGGTCGTTCGCGGGAGCCTGGTCGAGCTCTGGGCCCACAAGGTCCGGTCGCTCCTGACCCTGACCCTGCTCATGCTCGGGGTCTTCGCCCTCGTCGTCCTCACCTCCGTCCTCGACGGCGTCATGGACAAGATCTCGACCGGCTTCGCCGGCATGAGCTGGGACGGCACGCTCGTCCTGTCGCAGAAGGCTCCCGCCACGAGCGAGGAGCAGAAGCGGTTCGCCATGAGCCCTGGTCTGAGGTACGAGGATCTCCCCCGCCTCACCGCTCCGCACCCGAAGGTGCTGGGCTTCCTGCCGCGGGCCTACACGAGAACCCCCGTCCGCATCTCGGGCGGCGCCGAGCGCGTCTTCGTCACGGGCGTCTCGAGTGACTACGCCCTGCTGATGAACCGGCCGATCGGCAGCGGACGCGGCATCACCGAAAACGACCAGAAGCGGCGCTCGACGGTCGCCGTCGTCGGAGCCACCCTCGCCTCCAAGCTCTTCGGCGGGGCCGATCCGGTCGGACGGGACGTCCTCATCGAGGGAATCCCCTTCCGCATCGTCGGTGTCCAGGCCGCCGGCCAGATCTTCAGCGACGAGAACTACATGGACGCCAACGGGTTTCTGGTTCCTCTCGAGACCTACATGGATCGTCTCGACCCCTCCCACAAGCTCGCTCACCTGGCCGTGAAGCTCCGGAACCGGGCAGATCTCGACGAGGTGACGGCCCTTCTGATCGGACGCGCCAAGCAGGCGCACCACGGTATCGAGGACATCGAGGTGCTCGACCTGGAGGGCGAGGCCGCGCGCGAGTGGCAGAACTTCCTCGAGCAGATGCGCGGCTGGAGAGTCGTCCTGATGAGCCTCGCGGCCATCGTCCTTCTCGTCGGCGGCGTGGGCGTCCTGTCGGTGATGCTGATTTCCTTCGCGGATCGCCGCTACGAGATCGGCCTGAGGAAGGCCATGGGTGCCTCGGATGGACAGATCCTCCTGCAGTTCCTTCTCGAGGCCCTCGTCCTGGCGGCGCTGGGTGCGCTCGCCGGAACATTCGGGGCCGCATTTCTCTGCAGAGCGCTCGGCCATCTCTTCCCGTACGGCCTCGTCGTGAATCCTCTCGGACTCCTGACCGCCTGGCTCTCAGCCCTGGGTTTGGCCCTAGTCTTTGGCCTGTACCCCGCAATCCGGGCGTCGAGACTGTCTCCCATGGAGGCGATGCGCTGAGAAGGGCGTCCCGGTGACCCCTTGCGGGTAGGAGTTGCACGAAATCGTGCGAGTCCCAGAAGCTCCCCCCAGGTCCCCCGACAAAGCGGGACCACACAACCACATGCAGTTCAATAGTTTACGTCCAGAGGACGGTCCTCCGGAGAATACTGGCAACGAGATTGAAGTAAATCGGCCAGACGGTTGACCCAAGAGATTGGGAAGTAAGAACCGGAGGAGAAAGAATGAAGAAGCTCATCGCCACGCTCGTTGCGGTCACGATCGTTTCCCTCGGCGCCGCGTTCGCGGAAGAGGCCAAGCCGGCTGCCAAGCCCGCCGAAGCCGCCAAGCCCGCCGCCGCCGCCCCGGCTGCCGAGGCTGCCAAGCCCGCCGCTGAGGCTGCCAAGCCGGCCGAGGCCAAGCCCGCCAAGAAGGAGAAGAAGGCCGCCAAGAAGGAAGAGGCCAAGCCGGCTGACGCCGCGAAGCCCGCCGAGGCCGCCAAGCCCGCCGAGGCCGCGAAGCCCGCCGCCGCCGCTCCCGCCAAGCCGGCCGAGGCCAAGCCTGCCGCCGCCGCTCCGGCCCCCAAGTGAGCTGAGCGAAACCTACCCCGGTAGAAAAAGAAACCAAACACCCCAAGCTTCCAAGAATGCCCCGGCGCGATCGCCGGGGCTATTTTTCTTTTGGGGGCTGGTTTCGTTGACGTCCGCCGGTCCGCCCTCGATCGCTCAGTCCCCGAGGGCTGCCGCGATCTCGACTCTCACCACGGGCCCGCTCAGAATCGACCGGACCAGGTTCGCGGTCGACGCATCACCGAACGTCATCTTGTAGAGCCACGTCGATGTCGAGACACCGAGGGTCTTCACGATCTGCCGGATCGAACGGCCCTTCCGGTGCTCTTCCTTGACCAATCCCTCCACCTCGAGGAGCCACTGGAGCTTCCCGTTGATGGCGTCCCTGCCGCCCTCGAACCGGGGCCGGTGCGCGCAGAGCAGAGCATCGAAATCGAGCGTGAGAAAGCGACGCATCGTCGCAACGGTGTCATAGAAGTCCTCGTCACCTCTGAACACCTTGATCCTCTCGGCAACGAAGGCGTCTCCCGAGAACAGCCAGCCTTCTTGGGGCACGAAGTACGCCACGTGATCGACACTGTGCCCCATTGCGGGGATGACGCGGGCCGAGTGCGGCCCCAGTTCGACCACTTCCGCGGCGGCCTGGGCTTCGACGGGATCGGCCTCGCCCCACAGCGCGTGCTGGTAGAACTTCCGCGGCAGACGGTTCCGGGCGAGTTTCACGCCGTCGGAGGAGGCGAAGACACGCACGCCACGCCCGGCCAGGAGCGCCGCGTTGCCGGAGTGGTCCTCGTGATGGTGCGTGAGGTAGGCACTTTCGACACGGGCGTCCCTCGCGGCCTCGGAGATCTCGGGAGCGACCGAACTGATCCCGGTGTCGATCATTGTCGAACCAACGACGTAGCAGTAGACGGGGAGGACCTCCCGTCCGAAATAGACACGCGTCATTCGGTAGACCGCGATCGAAGCAAACGTCGACCGCTCGAAGTGGTGGGTGGCCGGGAACGGAAACCGGGACCAGAACGGATCGAGATAGTGGTAGAGCGGACGCATGACGCCAGGACTCCGGACGGAGAGTACTCCAGCGGAGCACGAGGCGACGTCCGTGGCCCGGAACCGTGCCCAGATGAGTACGCCTTGACGCTGAGGGCTGCGCCTCCTAACCTCGTCTTCGGGGGCCAGAAGGCGTGCCGCCGCGACAAACCCCTCTCTCGCAAGGACTCTTCTTGAATCGTCCGGGACACTTCCGCAGACCCCTGCACGCGAGGCTTCGGCCCGTCCAGTTCCTCGGTCTCGTCCTGGGCCTCTTCCTCCTCGGCGGGGTTCTCATCGTCATCGACCTGGCTCGCAGCCGGGTGAGCCGGACCGAGGCCCTCGAACTGACTCGCACCCTGGGGCTGACAGACCTCGCTCTCTCGACTGAGGCGAGGTACCTGCGCCACCCGAGCCTCGCCGATCTCCATTCCGCCTTCCAGGATCACCCGGCCTCCCTCGATCACTTCCCCGCCGCCGCTGCGATCGGCCCGCCGGGCCATCTTCGGCCCGCGCCTCATGCACGCCTGGATTAACCGGCAGTCCCTGCTCGTCGACTACACACTGTCGGCACTGGCTCGCCACGCGGGCCGGAATCTGGCCATCCTCGCGGTCTACTCGTGTCTCGTCTTCGTCCTGGCGTCGACGATGCTGTTTTCCGACGCGCTCCGGCGGGAATCGCGGGCGTTGCTGTCTCACAGTCCCGATGTCCTCATCCAGAAGCTCTCCGCAGGACGTCACGCCTTCCTGACTGCCGCCGATGTCGAGCGGATCGGGCCCCTGCGCGGTGTCAGCCGGATCGAGGGACGCCGCTGGGGCTACTTCTACGATCCGGCGGTACGGGCGAACTACACCCTGATGGCAGTCGCCTCCGATCCTCCGGCCCGAGGCTCGATCCGCGTGGGAGAAGGCGTCGCGCGACTGTCGGGCCTCGCGAAGGGGAACGCCCTCGCCCTGCGAAGCCCCGAGGGTCCGCTTCACGTGTTCACCATCGAAGGGGTGTTCCGGGAAGAGAGCAGCCTCGTCTCGACCGACCTCGTCCTCATGCACCCCGAGGACTGGATCGAGTTCTTCCAGGTCGCCAGCGATCTCTGCACGGACGCCGCTGTCACTGTCGTCAATCCCGCCGAGGTGAGAAACGTGGCCCGCAAGGTGGCCGAGAGGCTCCCGGGCTCGCGCGTCGTCCTCAAGGAGGAGATCCTTCGCACCTACGACTCGCTCTTCGACTGGAGAGAGGGTCTCCTCCTTGCCCTGGCGAGTCTTCTGGCGGCCTCGTTCGCGGTTCTGGCCTGGAACAAAGCCTCCGGCCTGGCGGCGGACGAGCGCCGCGAGATCGGCATCCTCAAGGCCATTGGATGGGACACCCGCGACGTCCTGACGATGAAGCTGTGGGAGGGCGCGCTCGTCTCGGGATGCGCCTTCGGAACCGGCCTCCTGGCCGCATGGATTCACGTCTTTCACTTCCGTGCGCCGCTCGTAGCGCCGGTCCTGGCGGGGTGGTCCGTCCTCTACCCGCGCTTCGATCTGACTCCTTCCCTCGATCCCTGGATGCTCCTGACCCTGTCCTTCCTCACCATCTTCCCGTACACGCTCGCGACCCTGGTCCCGGCGTGGAAGGCCGCCATCACCGATCCGGACGCCGTCATGCGGGGGTCGGAATGAACTCCTTCATCGAACTCGAGGCCATCCGGAAGGTCTTTCACGAGGGGGAGCACAACGAGTTCACCGCGCTCCGCGACGTCAGCCTCTCCTTTTCGCGCGGGAGCCTCACCGTGCTCTCGGGTCCCTCGGGCTCGGGGAAGACGTCGCTCCTGACCGTGCTTGGCTGTCTCTCGCGTCCGACCGAGGGCCGCGTGAAGGTGGAAGGTGAACTCGTGTCGAACCTCCCGGAGCCGCTGCTCGCTGTCGTGAGGCGCAGGACGTTCGGGTTCGTCTTCCAACAGTTCCAGCTGATCCCGGGACTCTCCGCCCTGACGAACGTCGTCCTGCCCGCGTATCCAACCGGCAAGCCGCATCGAGTCATCGTGGATCGCGGTCTCGCGCTTCTCTCACACCTGTCGCTCGGCCGGCTCGCGCACGAGAGGGTCGAGCGGCTCTCGGGCGGGGAACAGCAACGTGTCGCCATCGCGCGAGCGCTGATCAACGATCCTCCCGTGATCCTCGCGGACGAACCGACCGCGAACCTCGATTCGGCACTCTCTTCGGCCTTTCTCCAGACCGCCCGGGAGCTTCGAGACGAGGGGCGGACCGTGATCCTCTCGAGCCACGATCCGAGGATCTGCGACGCCCCCGAGATCGATCGGCGGATCCGGCTTCTCGACGGAAGGATCACCCCGTGATCCTGGACAAGTCGGTCCTCGCCTTGCTCCTCGCCAGCGGCGCGGGTGCGGCGGGCACGCTGGCGGCGGCTCCGCACGCCCTCGCGGTTCTGAGACGCTGGGACCTCTCTTCTGGAAGCGCCTCTCAGCTCCGGCTGGAGAGGATGTCGACGCTCGTCTCGACGGGAATGGCCCTGCTCCTTCTCGTTCAGGCGCCGGCTCTCCTCCTCTTCGTCGCCGCGGCGGACGGGATGGCGAGTCACTTCGTGGGAGCCATGTGCGCCATCGGTAGCTTGAAGGTCAATCCCTTCGGGTTCCCGGCCCTCATCACCCAGATCGCCGCCTTCTTCGGAACCCTCATCTGGCTGGTCCTCAACGCCGTCGACGGCGGGTGCCGCGACTATCCACTCACCCGGGCCAAGCACGGAGTTCTCGTGGCGCTCATCCCTCTGATGGCCGCCAGCTTCGGACTCGAGATCGCCTATTTCTCGGGCCTCGATGCCAGCGTCATCACCTCTTGCTGCGGCAGCCTGTTCTCCTCGGACTCCTCGAAGGTGGCGAACGATCTGGCGTCCCTCCCGGTCCGGATGGCAATCCCGATCTACTTTGTCGTCCTGGCCACGGCGGCTGCCGTCGCGGCAGTGACGGCGTGGCGAGGCCGCGGCGGGATCTGGCTCGGCCTGGCCGGAGTCGTCGCCTTCCCCGTGGGGCTGGCCGGGATCGTGAGCTTCCTGTCGCTCTACGTCTATGAGGATCCCCTTCACCACTGTCCGTTCTGCTTCTTGAAGCCGGAATACGGATACCGAGGCTATGCCTTCTACGGAATCCTCTTCGTCGCAACGGCCGCGGCCGTGTCCGCCGCGGCTCTCGGCCTTCTCTCCCCGCGAGAGAACGCGAGCAGGGACCTTCAGGAGCGAGTCCCCCGGGCCACGCGAACACTTGGCCTCGTCGCGCTCGCTGGGTATCTCTCCACAGTGGCTGTTTCCGGATGGCAGGTTCTGGCCTCAGGCCTGAAACTCCTCGGTGATGCGTAGGGCACTCTTCCTCCTCGCCGTTCTCGCCGCCTCGCTGACCTCGTGTTTCGGCGACCGACCCTCGCTGAACGCCGGCGATGGGGCGCCCCGCTTCGAGCTGAAGGGCCTCGACGGCAAGACTGTCCGCTACCCCGGGGACTTTGCGGGCCGGGCCGTCATCATCCGGTTCTGGGCCGACTGGTGTCCTCACTGCTCGCGGGAGATGAGCGAGATCGACCCCGTGGCCATGGCCCTCGAGAAAGAAGGCGTCACGATGCTCGCGATCAATGCTGGACAGAGCGAGGCCACCGTTCGCGCATTCGTCGAGAAGCACGGAATCCACTACCGGGCGCTCGTCGACGAGAAGGCGGACGTCAACAAGGCGTACGGCGTCATCGTCATGCCGACGACGTTCTTCATCCGTCCCGACGGACGGATCCACAACAAGGGGATCGGCGAGGCGAAGGCCGCCGTTTTCGAGAAGATGGCGAGAGAACTCGTGCCGTTCGTGACGGGGCGCCCGTGACGCTGTGGCTCGCCGCGCTCACGGGACTCCTGGGGAGCGGGCACTGCGTCGGGATGTGTGGCGGGCTCGTCTCGAGCTGCTTTCTGCGATTCGGCGCCGGAGCCCGGAGGCTCTCTCTTCACCTCGCCTACCACGGGGCCCGCATTTCGGTCTATGTCCTGGCCGGGGCGCTCGCGGGGGGCTTTGGCCAGCTCGTGACGCAGAGTGGACGCCTGGCGCTCGTGCAGGGTGTGCTCCAGATCGTCACGGGGGTCGTCGTCATCCTGATGGGGCTCGATGTCCTCGGCCTCCTGCCGTTCTCGATGGCGGTCGGTCTGGCGCCGGCGTCGTGGACGCGGTCCCTGATCCGGAAAGGCCTGCCCCTTCCGCCCAGCGATGATGCCCCTCAGCCTGCGCCGGACCGGTCGCCAGAGCCGGTTCCAGGGACTGCCGTTTCCCATCACGCGACGGCGTCGTCCTGGCGGCCGGCGCTGCTCGTGGGGCTGGCGAACGGGCTCATGCCGTGTTCGCTGACCCTGTCGGTGGCAGTGCAAGCCCTGTCCGCCAAGAGCGCTCTCGGGGGAGCTGCGTTGATGGCGGCCTTCGGTGCGGGCACGCTTCCCTCCATGGTTGCCGTCGGGCTGCTCTTCTCCCGGCTTTCCCAGGCAGCCCGGGGACTCCTCCTGAAGGCGGCAGCTCTTCTGATCATCATCATGGGCGCCGCACAGATCTGGCAGGGCTTGATCTACACGCGCGTCATGGGAAAGCTGGTCCTCTGAGGGGACAAACGAAAGGAGAACCATCCATGAATCGCCGTAGTGCCATCAAGGCCGCCATTGTGTCGGCGGCTGCTGTTCCAATGAGTCTTTCTGCCGCGGACACCGTGACCCAGAAGCGCTGCGAAGGCGACGGGACCCCGTCGCAGTTCCTGCCGAAGAACGCGCCCGATTCGCGTCCCGAGGAGAACGACATCGCGAAATTCCCGAAGTGCCCGTATTGCGGGATGGACCGGAAGGCGTTTCACCACTCCCGGATGCTGATCCTCTATTCGAACGAGGTGCCGGATGCCACGTGTTCCCTCCACTGCGCGGCCGTCAGCCTCGCCCTGAACATCGACGCGGAACCGAAGGCGATCTGGGTCGCCGACAATGCCGAGAAAGACGAGCCGAAACCCCTCGTGGAGGCGGTGAAGGCGAGCTTCCTGATCGGGGGCAGCAGTCCGGGAGTGATGACCACCCGCGCGAAGGCCGCGTTCGGGTCCCAGGCAGCGGCCAAGGCCGCTCAGGACGCGCAGGGCGGCGACATCGGAGGTTTCGATCAGGCTCTCGAAGCAGCCTACGCGGACATGGCAAAGGACGTGGCGAGAATCCGCAAGAACCGCGAGGAGAGGCGAAACCGGATGAAGGCCATGCCGAAAGGTTGATGCGATGGAGAGGCGCCACTTCCTTCTGTCCGGCGTTTCCGTGGTCCTCGCCTCCTGGGCCCAGGGCGCCGATCGCCCCATCTCGAAACCGGGCCCGAAGGACGTCTGTCCGGTCTGCGGAATGCTCGTCGCCAAGTACGCGAACTGGATCGCCATCGTCGAAGACAAGGATGGAACGGCTCTCTTCTTCGACGGGCCCAAGGACATGTTGAAGTACGTGTTCAACCCGGCGAAGTACCGGCCCGGCCGGAGTGCCTCGGGCATCACGCGGATCTGGGTGACCGAGTTCTACGGCCTGACCCGGATCGACGCCCGAAAGGCGCTCTACATCTCTGGCTCGGACGTCCTGGGACCGATGGGTCACGACTTGGTCCCGCTCTCGACACGCGCTGAGGCAGAGGAGTTCCTGCGGGATCACAAGGGCCGCCGCATCTACTCGTTCGACGAGATCCCCCGCGACCTTCCCGCAAAGCTGGACGCTGGACGCTTCGAATAGGAAGCACCGAACGCCCAGCGAAGGGTCCTGTAGTGGGCCATGCCGGCCGGCCTCTGGAGCTATTGCATTATTCGTGTCTGTGGGTCCGTGCCTCCCCTTACGAAGGGGAGGCGGGCGCATGAGCGCCGGAGGGGTCCACGGGATACCTCGGATGGCGCGGGCTGACCAACGAGAGCCGGCGCCGACCCCTCCCGGGCCTGAGGGCCCGGCCTCCCCTTCGTAAGGGGAGGCAAGCCCGGGGGATTCACCGCCGGCCAAGGCAAAGCCGGCCGGCCTTCGAAGGGCCGGCCGGCATCACTTGCCTTCTCGAGGCCCGCGGGCCGCGCTATCGGCGTCCGCGTCCATTCCCGCCGCAGCCCGTCAGGAGCACATCCACCGGCTCTCCCTCGGCGTCGTAGAGGACCTGTTTCTCCATGGCGGACGCAACGATCGCCTCGTACTCGGCAGGTCCCAGGAACTGCGGGGAGTAGGTGATGCCCAGACCCGCCAGCTGTGCCACGAAGGCCCGGAGGTGGTTCCGTGAGCCCTTCGCCAGGTTCTGGCTGAGGGTGTCGATGTCCGCGTTGTCAGATTCGGACAGCATCCGCTCGACGTCGGCGATGTCGAGGTCCTCTATGGTGGCGCCCACTGTCAGGGCACTCGTCAGGCTGGCGACGCCGTTCGCGAGGAGACTGTCGTAGAGAGCCTGGAGGCGAGCGTTGGTGAACGCGCCGGGAGCCTTGCCTTCCGCCGGATCCGGGAGGGCGTACCTGTCGAGCAGGACCTTCACCGCGTCCATGTGCGCCTGTTCAGCGGCCGCGATGTTCGTGAACGTCCGCTGGCCCCACTTCGCCGCCAGAGCGATGTAGGCGTCACGGGCGAGCTTCTCCTCCTCTCGTACGAACTGGAGGCTCTCGGCTTCTGACTGGGTCAGCGGTTCGACCGGAAGCGATTCGAGATAGGCAATCAGGGCGTCGCAGGGCGCGGGCTCCGGAGGCGGGGCTGGCTTGCCCTTCCCCGCGGCGGCCAGGGGGCTTCCCACGGCAAGTGTCAGTGCCAGTGTGAGGGTACGGGTGAGAGACTTCTTCATCTTCGTTCTCCTTCGAGATTCGTGTTGTTGGTTCGATTGTCGTCAGTGACCGGGAATCGTCGGTCCCCGTGCCTCGGTCAGCAGATGCCAGGGACCTCGTGGCTGGACAGTCCAGAGGATCGCTGTGCGCGGCGAGATCAGCGGGGGCCGTTCGAACCGTTTCCGTTGCTGTTGCCGGTCCCGTCGCAGGTGCCGGTACCCGTTCCCGCGCCGTTGCCCGAGCCGTTTCCGTTGCCCGAGCCAGCGCCCCAGCCCGTGCCGTCCCTCGGACCGGTCCCGTCGTTCCCGGTTCCGTCGCCGGGCCCCCAGTTCTTCGCCTTGCCCTGGGCACTGCCACTCGCCTTCCCGGCGGTGCTTGCGCCGGGAGTGTAGTTGCAGCTGGAGCCGGACATGGGGCCCGCTCCCGCGCTCCCGTTCCCCGACCCCTGGCGGCGCCCCGCCGCGGCGGCCGGCAGCGCGAGCGAGCCGGTCAGGATGAGGGCGAGCGTGACGACGACGGCGCTCTTGTTGGTGTTGTTCAGCATTTTCGTTTCTCCCTTCTCAATCGCCCGGATTCTCCCGGGTCGTTGGCCGGTTGGTTTCAATAGTGATGCCAGCCCGTGGAGCGATGCCTCAAAGAGTCGCGAACCCGCATTCCACGCGGCCCCGCACTCTCACTGTAACTTCGGCACTACCAGCGAGATGACTGCAAGATTTGCAGTCTGCGGCAATAGGACCCAACAGTCGTGTCGAATGGACCCACCCTCCGCGCGACGAGACGTCTTGGCCTTGCGGCGAGGGCGGCGGAGGCCGGAGAGGGACGGGAGGGTGCTGGACGCGGAACGGCCTTCCCGTAGACTTCCGGCGTGGCGGCCTCTTCCGGAAACTGGCTCTTCTCCCGCCCGGTCGACCTGTGGCTCTTCGGCGGATCGGCGGGGCTTGCCATGGGCCTGCTCGTGACCGGTCACTTCACGGGTGTTCTCTATGGAGACGCTCCTCTCTGGATCTGGGCCCTCACGGTCGTCGGCGTGGACGTCGCGCACGTCTGGGCCACCGCCTACCGGACCTATCTCGACCGGGAGGAGTTCTCCCGCAGATCGGCTCTCTACCTGGCCATTCCGGCCGGGGCCTACGCGGCGGGAGTCGTCGCCCACTCGATCTCCCCTCTGTTCTTCTGGCGCGTCCTCGCCTACATCGCCGTCTTTCACTTCGTGCGGCAGCAGTACGGCTGGGTCGTTCTCTATCGCCGGAAGAACGGGGAAACGGACGAACCACGGGCCCACCACATCCTCGACAGTCTCGTCATCTACGGATCGACCGTGGTGCCGCTCCTCTACTGGCACGCGCACCTGCCCCGCAAGTTCCATTGGTTCCTGGCGGGCGACTTCCTGACCGGTCTGTCGGAACGGTTCTTCGCCGCCGGCCTCGTCATCTATCTCGCCGCCCTGACGCTGTACGCCGCCAAGGAGTTCCGGCGGTCTCGCGCCGGCCGGAGAGTCTCCTGGGGAAAGCAACTCGTCATCGGGACGACCGCGATGACCTGGTTTTCGGGGATCGTCGTATTCGATTCGGACTACGCCTTCACCGTCACCAACGTCCTCGTCCACGGCATTCCGTACTTCGGGATCGTCCTGGCATCGACGCGGCAGAGGGCCGCCCTCCACGCCGAACTCGGCCGGACCGCGACGGTGGCGGACCGGCTCTCGGCGACGGCCGCCGGGTTCATGATCCCCCTGCTGGCCGTCGCCTTCCTCGAGGAGTGGGGGTGGGACCGCTTCGTCTGGCATGAGAACGGGTCTCTTTTCCCCGGACCCGACATCTCCCCGGGGCCTTTCCTGCTCTCTTTGGTCGTGCCCCTGCTCGCCCTCCCGCAGGCCACCCACTACCTGCTCGACGCGTGGATCTGGAAGATCCGGCCCGAGAACCGCGAGGCGGCGGCTTCTCTCGGCCTCTCCGCAAGTCGAGAGGCCGTAACATCGCCCCGATGACGGATACCCCGCTCGGCCACCACTTCCTCCTCGACATCGCGGGGGCTCCGTTCGAGGTCCTCGACGATCTCGTGGTCATCGAGACGGCGCTCGTGGAGACGGCCGGGAAGATGGGGGCGAAAGTCCTGGGGACCCACCTTCACCGGCTTCTCCCGCAAGGGATCAGCGGGATCGTGGTGATCTCCGAGTCGCACCTGACGATCCACACCTGGCCGGAACGCGGGGAAGCCGCCATCGACATCTTCTCCTGCGGCAATCCGGAGAGGGCCAGGGCCGCGCTGCCTCTCCTCGCCGAGAGGCTCCAGGCCGGCCGGAGCAAGCTCCTCGTGATCACCCGCGGGGTCGACGCATAGTCCATTTGCTTCATCCAAAAGGAATCGTCCGCTTCTATCGCTCGCCGGGTCCATTCGCTAGCCTGTGGGAGGGGAAGGCATGCCTTCCCGACGGAGGCCAAGAGCAATGCCACCAGAAGCTCCGAAGGCGGCTCCGGCACCCAAGGACAACCGCTGGAAGCTCGTCGAGGCCGCGATGCGGCGTCACGGCTACAAATCCCATGCCCTGATCGAAACCCTACACACCGCGCAGGAGGCCTATGGGTTCCTCGAGGAACCGGTCCTGCGCGCCGTCGCTCAGGGTCTGAGGGTTCCCCTCAGCAAGGTCTACGGTGTCGCCACCTTCTACAACTTCTTCTCTCTCAAACCCCAGGGTGAACACACCTGCGTCGTCTGCACCGGAACCGCCTGCTACATAAAGGGCGCGGGCGACATCATGGAAGCCATCGAAAAGAAGTTCGGGATAGAGGGGGGCGAAACGACCCCGGACGGGAAGATCTCGCTCCTCACCGCCCGCTGCTTCGGGTCCTGCGGCCTCGCCCCGGCCGCCGTCTTCGACAGCGAGGTCGCCGGCAAGCTCACGGTCGAGACGACCCTGTCTCGCCTCGAGAAGTGGAGCACTTGAAATGATCACTCTCGAGGACCTCACCGAAATCGCCGCCAAGGAGCAAGAAACCCGCTCCGCGGCGGACCACCACGTCCACGTCTGTGTCGCTGCCTCCTGCCTGTCGCTGAAGAGTGATCTCGTCAAGGAATCGCTCGAGAAGGAGGTCAAGCAGAACGGCCTCGCCGGGAAGGTCGCGGTCAAGGGTGTCGGCTGCATGGGCCTTTGCATGGCCGGTCCCCTCGTGACCGTGGGCGACGGCGTCCTCTATCAGAACGTGACGCCGGAAGACGGTATCGACATCGTCAAGGGTCTGGCGGAAGGGGCTCGGCCCATCTCCCGGCTCGAGGGCGACTCCAAGGCTCCGTTCTTCACCAAGCAGGTCAAGGTCGTCCTGGAAAACTGCGGAAAGATCGACCCGGAGCGGGTCGAGGACTACATCGCGGCGGATGGCTACCGGGCCCTGCTCGAGACGCTCGAGAACAAGACTCCCGTGGACGTCTGCCACGAGATCCAGAAGAGCGGACTGAGAGGACGGGGCGGTGGCGGGTACCCGACGGGCCTGAAATGGTCGACTGTGTTGAAGTCGACCGGGGCGAGAAAGTACGTCATCTGTAACGCCGACGAGGGCGACCCCGGAGCCTTCATGGACCGAAGCCTCCTCGAGAGCGACCCCCACCGGGTCATCGAGGGGATGGCGATCGGCGCCTATGCCGTCGGGGCGTCCCATGGCTACCTCTACGTGCGAGCCGAGTACCCGCTGGCGGTGAAGCGGCTGAAGGCCGCCATCAAGCAGGCGGAACGCCTCGGACTCCTCGGAACGAACATCCATGGGACCCCGTTCAGCTTCACCGTCGACGTGCGGCTGGGGGCGGGAGCCTTCGTCTGCGGCGAGGAAACGGCCCTGATCGCCTCCATCGAGGGGGGCCGCGGGACGCCGCGTCCGCGTCCACCGTACCCGGCGGAAGAGGGACTCTGGGGATACCCGACGCTCATCAACAACGTCGAGACGTTCGCCAACATCGCGCCGATCCTGCGAAACGGCGGGGCGTGGTTCGCGAGTCTCGGCACCGCCAAGAGCAAGGGAACGAAGGTCTTCGCTCTCGCCGGCCGCGTGAGGAACACCGGCTTAATCGAGGTCCCGATGGGGATGCCGCTGCGCGAGATCATCGAGGACATCGGAGGCGGGGTCCCCGATGGACGCACCTTCAAGGCGGTCCAGACCGGAGGGCCCTCGGGCGGCTGCATCCCAGCTCCGCTCCTCGACATGCCCGTCGACTACGAGTCGCTCGCCCAGGCGGGCTCGATGATGGGCTCGGGAGGAATGATCGTCATGGACGACTCCTCCTGCATGCCCGACGTCGCGAAGTTCTTCATGGAGTTCTGCAGGACCGAGTCGTGCGGCAAGTGCACGCCGTGCCGCGTCGGCACCGTGCACATGCACCAGATCCTCCAGAAGATCTGCTCCGGTCGCGCCACGGAGGCTGACCTCGCGCTCCTTCTCGACCTCTGCGACGTCGTCAAGAACACGAGCCTCTGCGGCCTCGGCCAGACCTCACCGAACCCGGTCCTCTCGACGCTCCGCTACTTCAAGGACGAGTACACGAGGCACGTGATCGACAAGAAGTGCGGGGCCTCGGTCTGCAAGATCAGGAAGGACGAGGAGGTGCACGGATGATCACCGGCCCTCGCATCAAGACCCTCACCATCGACGACAAGCCCGTCGGCGCCAGAGAGGACGAAACCATCCTGACCATCGCCCGCGAGAACGGGATCCGGATCCCGACTCTGTGTCACCTCGAGGGCCTCACCCCGATCGGCGGCTGCCGCCTCTGCCTCGTCGAGGTCAAGGGAATCGCCCGCCCCGTCGCGGCGTGCGTCACCTCCGTTCAGGAGGGAATGGAGGTCACGACCGATTCTCCCCGCCTCACGCAGTACCGCAGGATGGTCCTCGAGCTCCTCTTCTCGGAGAGAAACCACGTTTGCTCCGTCTGCGTTTCGAACGGGGGATGTGATCTGCAAGACCTGGCGCAGGAGTTCGGACTGACGCACCTGACCGTCCCCTACCAGTACCCGCGGCACAAGGTTGACGCTTCTCACCCCTGGTTCACACTCGACCACAACCGCTGCATCCTGTGCACCCGCTGCGTGAGGGTGTGCGACGAGATCGAGGGCGCCCACACGTGGGACCTCTTCGGTCGCGGCATGCAGGCACGGGTCATCACCGACCTCAACCAGCCCTGGGGCTCTTCCCAGACCTGCACCGGCTGCGGCAAGTGCGTCCACGTCTGCCCGACGGGTGCACTTTCCGAGAAGGGCAAGTCGGTGCGCGAGATGAGGAAGTCGCGTGAGTTCCTGCCCTACCTGCGTCTGATGCGCCAGGGGAGACAGGTGTGATGCCATGAACAAGGTTCGCGTTGCCACGCTCTGGCTCGATGGCTGCTCCGGTTGCCACATGTCGCTTCTCGACATGGACGAGCGTCTGATCGCCCTGACCGAGAAGATCGAGATCGTCTACAGCCCGCTCGTCGACACGAAGGAGTTTCCACAGGGCGTCGACCTGACCGTCATCGAGGGCGGGATCAGCTCGGAGGAAGACCTGGAGAAGATCCGGACGGTCAGGGCCAATACAAAGGTGCTCCTCGCTCTCGGCGATTGCGCCATCACGGGGAACGTCCCCGCGATGCGCAATACGTTCCCGGTCAGCGAGATCTTCAAACGCGTCTACGAGGAAAACTCGGACTTCAACCAGGAGGTCAAACCGGTCCTCGTCGTCCCGGCACTTCTCCCGAAGTCCCGGCCGGTTCACGAATTCGTCGCCGTCGACGCGTATCTCCCGGGCTGTCCGCCCCCCGCGGACGCCATCTTCTTTGCTTTGTCCGAGCTTTCGGAAGGGCGGGTTCCCGAGCTCGGGTCGCTCTCCCGATTCGGGCGTTAGGACGTCAGATATGAGCCGGTCGACGATCACCATCGATCCCGTCACCCGCATAGAAGGCCACGCCAAGATCACCATCCAGATCGACGAGAACGGCCACGTCGAGGACGCGCGCTTCCACGTGACCCAGCTCAGGGGCTTCGAGAAGTTCTGCGAGGGCCGCCCCTTCCTCGAGATGCCCTCGCTCACGGCCCGAACCTGCGGGATCTGCCCCGTGAGCCACCTCATCGCGGCCGCAAAGGCCTGCGACGGCATCCTCGCCGTCACCATCCCGCGTCCGGCCTCGATGCTCCGGCAGGTCCTCAACCTCGCTCAGCTCGTGCAGTCGCACGCCCTGAGCTTCTTCTACCTCTCTCTTCCGGATTTCCTCCTGGGAATGGACGAGGATCCGAAGGTGAGGAACCTCTTCGGAATCCTCGCGAAGTTCCCCGACGTCGCAAGGGACGGCGTGAGGCTCCGGCAATTCGGACAGTCCGTCATCGAGGAGCTCGCGGGCAAGCGGATCCACCCCTCGTGGGTGGTTCCGGGCGGAGTCAACGAACCCCTCACCGAGAGCCGCCGCGACGCCATCCTCTCGCGGATCCCCGAAGCCCTGGCCATCGTCCGCAGGGCCCTGGAGCGAGGCAAGCGGGTTCTGGAGGACCACCGGGAAGAGATCCGGACGTTCGCCAACTTCCCCAGCCTCTTCATGGGCCTCGTCGACGACCGCGGCCTTCTCGAGCACACCGACGGCAAGCTCCGCATCGTCGACGCGCACGGCAAGATCATCGGAGAAAACCTGGATTCGACGCGCTACCGCGAATTCATCGCGGAGGCCAACGAGGGCGACTCATTCCTCAAGAGTCCCTACTACCGGCCCCTCGGATATCCCGCCGGAATCTACCGCGTGGGCCCGCTGGCCCGGATGAATATCGTGGACGGCTGCGGCACCCCGCTGGCCGACCAGGAATGGGCCGAGTTCCGCGACCTCGAGAGAGGAGCCGTCCTCAGTTCCTTCCACTACCACTACGCCCGCCTCATCGAGATCCTCTATGGAGTCGAGCGGATGGAGCAGCTGCTCCTTCAGCGCGACATTCTCAGCAAGCACGTCAGGGCCCAGGCCAACGTGAACAACGCGGAGGGGATCGGCATCGCCGAGGCCCCGCGCGGAACGCTGATCCACCACTACCGGGTCAACGAGGACGGTCTCGTCGAGTGGGCGAACCTCATCATCGCGACGGGACACAACAACCTGGCGATGAACCGGGGGATCCTGCAGGCCGCGCGGCACTTCATCTCGGGCCGGACCCTTACCGAGGGAGCCCTGAACCGCGTCGAGGCCGTCATCCGGGCCTTCGACCCTTGCCTGTCCTGCTCGACTCACGCCTCGGATCAGATGCCCCTGCACGTCTCGGTCGTGAACCAGGCCGGGGAAATCCTGGACCAGAAGATCAGGGGTTGACGCCTCCCGTCCTCCTCATCGCCTACGGCAATCCCCTCCGGGGCGACGACGGCCTCGCGGCCGCCATCGCCTCGGAGGTTTCCCGGACCCTGCCCGAGGAAACGGTGGAGATCCTGACCACCGTCCAGCTCCTCCCCGAGCACGCCCCCTCGGTCGCGGACCGCAGGCTCGTGATCTTCGTCGATGCACGTGCCGGGGAAAAACCTGGGACCGTCAACCTCTCACCCGTCTCGTATCCCGACGAGGCCGGTGGCGGCGCGGCCCTGACCCACCACTTCCGGCCCGCTCATCTCCTGGGCCTTGCCTCCCTCTTTGGACGGGTTCCCCGAGCGCTCCTTCTGACCGTTGGAGCCTCGGAATTCGGGTATGGCGGCCCGGTCTCGGCGTCTTTGCGCTCGGCTCTGGCGGCGGCTGCTGGTATCGTTGCGGGCCTGTCCCGGTAGGACTGCGGAAGCTCTTCCGGCCCCACCCGGGTCAGAATGCGCTAATCTTCAGAACAACGGCGTAAAGCCACAAGGAGTGCCTGTTCGATGAGAATTCTGACTCGAGATGAGCTTCAGACGCTTCTCTCCCCTCACGACAGCCCCTGCATTTCCATTTTCTTGCCGACCCACAAATATCTGCCCGACAGCGAGCAGGACCCAATTCGCTTCAAGAATCTCCTCAAGGAGGCGGAGCGGCTCTTGTCCGACAAGTACAGCGGCAAGGACCTCAACGACCAGCTTTCCGAGCTCTCTTCGATGGCGACTCCGGAGTTCTGGAGGGAGCGCACGAGGGGAATGGCGGTCTTCCACGCTCCCGGGTTTACGCGCACGTACCGCCTGACTCGCCCGCTGCCCGAGCTCGTTGTCGTGGCCGACAGCTTCCACGTCAAGCCCATCATCCGGTTCCTGCAGTCCAACAAGCGTTTCTACCTTCTCTCGCTGAGCCAGAAATCGGTCTCCCTGTATGTCGGGAGCCCGGCCAGCCTGAAGATCGCGGACCTCTCGGGGCTTCCCGCGTCGTTGAAGGACGTCCTCGGGATCGACGAACGGCGGGAACCGGCGGCGGGCGCCCTGGGCGTCGGCTCGGGACGCTCCCCCATCTACCACGGACGCGGAACGTCCGAGATCAACAAGAAGGAAGAACTCGCCGCCTACTTCAGAGCGATCGACCAGGCGCTCTGGCAGGTGCTCAAGGACGAGAAGGCCCCGCTCTTTCTGGCCGGGCCCTCGTATTACTTCCCGATTTACCGCGAGATCTCGCGGTACCCGAATGTCGCCCCGGTCGGCATCGAGGGGGCCTTCGACGGAACGTCCCCGGACGAGCTCCACAGCCGCGCCTGGCCGATCGTTTCGAGCCACCTCGAGACCGTCGACGATGCGGCCATCGACGAGTACCACCGGCTCAGAGACCGCAAGCTCGCTTCCGAGATCCTGACCGAGGTGGCCCAGGCGGCCGTCCACGGAAGGGTGAGGAAGCTCTTCCTTTCCGAGCAGAAGCGGCTCTTCGGCAGGATCGATCCCGTGACGGGCGAGGTGCTCCTCCACGGTCCCCAGCAGAACGGCCCGGAGGACGACGACGTCCTCGACGACCTGGCCGAGGCCGTGCTGAAGCGCGCGGGCGAGGTCTTTCTGATCGAGAAGGACCGGATGCCCAGAGACTCCGCCGCCGCCGCGATCTTCCGCTGGTAGCTCCGGCTCCGCTCCTGGACGGGCCCTCTTCCGCACTGTGCTGGAGAGGGCCCGTTCGTTAGGCGGACCATCCTCGCGCGAGCGAACCTGAACGCCCGGCGATGATTCGCCGGGCTACGGAGCCCTTGCCTTTCCTTCTCCGCCTGGGAGAAGGTGCCGCGTGAGCGGCGGTTGAGGGCCTCGCCACGGGGTGATGCCACCGTCTCGAACGAGGAACGCCCGGCGATGATTCGCCGGGCTACGGAGCGGCGCCCTCCGGGCTACCGGAGGTTGAGGGAGAGCGACCTACCCTTCGGACAGGAGTTGCTCCAGGCCGGACTTCATTCTGGCCACTTCGACCGGAGCGACCTGCCAGACGATCACCGTGAGGCGCGTCCGTCGCGGTCCCTCGGGCCAGGCATCGAGAGTGGCGATCGGGTAGAGCGCGCCCCCGACTCCCTGGATCACGAGCGGCCTGTCTCGCCTCATGGCGTGAACGACACCCTTGACCCGCAGAAGCCTTGGGCCGAGGTCGGTCGCGGTCTCGCGAAGCCACCTGCCCAGGGACGCAAAGTTCACCGGTCTTTCCGCCTCGGCGCTGAACGTTGAAACCTCTTCGGAGTGGACAGGGACGTCCGACGAAGCCAGAAAGGCCTCGGCCTCGACGAGGACGTCTCGAGCCTCCCGTCCCTCCACCTGGAGGACGCCCGGAGCCAGGAGGTCACACGCGGGGACGTCACCAAAGGCCGACACGAAGACGCGAGCCTCTGGATTGAGTCCGCGCAGCCGCGAAACCAGGGGGTCGAGCCCGCCGTCGGGAACGAGATCCGGCTTCGTGATGACGAACCGGTCCGCGAGGACAGCCTGCCGGGTGGTCTCGGGGTGAGCCGAAAGCTGCGAAAGACCGAGGACCCCGTCGACTGTTGTCACGACAACACCCGGCACGACGAGGATCCCGAGCGCCGGATCGTCCATGAGCGTCTTGATGACGGGCGCGGGATCCGCGAGACCCGTCGTCTCGAGAAGGATGCGAGAGAAGTAGGGGATCTCTCCGTCCTCCCGCCGGGCCACCAGATTCTTGAGGGCGTCGACGAGATCCCCCATGACCTGACAGCAGATGCAGCCCGATTCGAGGAGAAGGAGCTCGTCCCGGATCTCGGTGACGAGCAGATCGTCGATACCGATCTCACCGAACTCGTTGATGACGATGGCGGTCCCCGCCATGTCCGGGCTTTTCAGGAGCCTCTTGAGAAGCGTGGTCTTTCCGCTGCCCAGAAACCCGGTCAAGACCGAGACGGGCACCCGGCCATCCGGCAGCTCTCCCAGGACCGTCATACGGACAGAGTATCCACCCTGACGAGCCCATGATGCTGGCGGCCTCTGGCTGGAGCCTCCGGCGGGAGCCTCCGGCGGGAGCCTCCGGCGGGAGCCTCCGGCCCGAGCCGCTGACGGCAGCCCCCGACGGCTCCCTCGATCGTCAGTCGGGCAGAAAGCCCCCTCTTTTGTAAAGAGGGGGTTGGGGGAGTTAGAGCTCGAGGACCGTTCCCCTCCTCATCTCATCAGGGCTGTGCCGGAACGCAATTCCGGGCACTTTCTCGAGAAGGGGCTTCCGGGCGCCCTGGGCCGCCAGCGTCATCCGGGCCTCGTGTATATTTCCCTCAAATGTCCAGCGTACTGCCCGACTTCGAGGAATTCGAAGGCATCGACGTCTTTCAAAAGCTCCCGCTCTTCTCGGCTCTCAACTATTCCGAGACGATCCGTCTCGGGGCCATCGCCCGGACGGTGAGACGGGAGGCCGGATCGGTGCTCGTCTCGGAGAACGCCCTCGGCGAGGCCCTCTACGTGATCAGAAGCGGACGGGTGCGCGTCTTGAAGGGAGAAGGCGACAGCACCATCGCGCTCGGAGATATGGGGCCGGGCGAGCTCTTCGGGGAGATGTCCCTCGTGGACGACCTCCTCACGAGCGCCTCCGTGGTGGCCCTCGAGCCCGTGGAGCTCTTCGTCCTGCCGAGAAAGGACTTCGACGCTCTCCTGGCCGGGGATCCTGGGCTGGCTCTGAAGGTCTACAAGTCCTTCAGCCGGGCCCTTTCCGACAAGCTTCGCCAGCTCCACCAGAAGCTGGTCCCCGGCGACAGCCTCGCCATCGAGGGAGCCTGAAGTTCATGGATTTCGCGACCTTCAATCGACTTCTCTCCGCCGCGGCCAAGGCCGACGCCAGCGACATTCATCTGAAGACAGGGGCACCCCCCGCGATTCGCAAGTCGGGGAATCTCGTCCCGATCAAGGCCCCCGCGCTGGCCGACGACGACCTCGCCCGGATCGCGGGGTATCTCGTCTCCCAGCGGCCCGACGCGCCCGACCCGGCGCGCGTCACCGAACTGGACACGTCCTACACGCTGGAAGGGAGCGCGCGCTTCCGCGTCTCCCTCTACCGCCAGCGCGGACACCTCGCCGCGGTCCTGCGGATCGTCCCCTTCACGATCCCGTCCTTCGAGCAGCTCCATCTGCCGCCCGTGATCGAGAAGGTCGCCTCCGAGGAGAGGGGGATGATCCTCGTGACCGGCGTGGCGGGTTCGGGCAAGTCTTCCACGCTGGCCGCGATCGTTGACTGGATCAATCAACGGCACAAGAAGCACATCCTCACAATAGAGGATCCGATCGAGTTCCTCCACGCGGACAAGATGTCGCGCATCAGCCAGCGCGAGGTGGGGGCCGACACGGAGAGCTTCTCGGCGGCGCTTCGCGCGGGCCTGCGGCAGGATCCCGACGTCATCCTGATCGGAGAGATGCGTGACCTCGACACGATCGAGACGGCGTTGAAGGCCGCCGAGACGGGCCACCTCGTCCTGGCGACGCTCCACACGACAGACGCTCCGCGCACGATCTCGCGCATCATCGGGGCGTTCCCGGGTGACGTGCAGCACGGAGCGCGGCTCCGGCTGGCCGAGGTCCTGAAGGCCGTCATCTGTCAGCGTCTCGTGCCCTCCGCGGACGGGAAGGGCTTGGTTCTGGCCTGCGAGATCCTGGTCAACACCCTGGCGACACAGCAGATGATCCGCGAGCCCGAGAAGATGGCCGGGATGAAGGAGTACCTCGAGAGGGGCACGGAGGTCTACGGCACGCAG
This sequence comes from Thermoanaerobaculia bacterium, assembly GCA_022071945.1. GTDB lineage: Bacteria > Acidobacteriota > Thermoanaerobaculia > UBA5066 > UBA5066 > JAJVIN01. Next base: position 54,002 of record JAJVIN010000024.1, read on the forward strand.
TCGTTCGACCAGCACCTCATCCACCTCTTCCGAGAGGGCAAGATCACGATGGAGACCGCCATGGCCTCGGCCTCGAGTCCATCGGAAGTCCAGCGGGTGATGATGATCGAGTGAAGAGGAAGGCCCGGGGAAAACCCGGGCCTTCTGGCTTCTCCACGTCACGCGGCGGCGGGGCTGACCGCCGGATGAGTTGGTCTGTCAGGGCTTCTTCTGCGCGTCGTGTTTCTGCTTGTAGATCTTCGCGCTCTGCTTGTCGCGGGCGTGCTGGAGCTCGGCGCGCTCTTTCTTGGTGACGTTTCCGTCGGCTTTGGCGGCCGCTTCCCTGGCGTCGACCTTCGCCTGGCCAGCCTCGAGCTTCGCGGCTTCCTTGTCCGTCAGCTCGCCGCTCTTCTCGCCCTGCTGGATGCGGGTTTCCTGCTTCTGATCCCGCTTGTCGAGGTTCGGAGTGTTGGTGTTCTGGGCACACACCGAACCGGCGAATGCCACCATGAGCACGAGGGCAACGGGGGGCATGAACTTCTTCACCTGGGGCCTCCTTCTTTTGTGCGAGTTCTGGCGAACCCGCTCTCGATCTCTCCGGGGACCTTCCCGCTCGATCTGGGGCTTTCGACGAGCCGTCCCAGATTCCGGTTTACGGGCGTCTGCATCCGGATGATGATCGTCACACTTCTCAATCAGGGGGAGACGGATGGGGATCCTCGGTGGCGCACGCGTGATCAAGTGTCCGACGGGAGAGTGGACGAGCCTGATCTCGAACTTCGGGTCGGGCATTCCCGCCCGCTTCACCATCACGTTCGAACCCGTGGAGGGGGGGAGACTCGGGGGCTCCTTCCGGGAGCGGAGGTACTTCTGGATCTTCCCGCAGGCGCCCCGGGAGGGGCCGCTCGCGCCGCGGATGATCTTCGACCGGTACTGGATCAATGCCATCTACAAGGTCGAGGTCTTCCCCAGGGAGTCCGGCCTCGTCGCCACCATCGAGGGAGGGGTTTTCGGATGACTCCGTGAAAGGGCTCACTGACTCCCGCGGGAACGGAGTCCATCGTGGAGAAGCGGACAGATCGGAGGGGCGCCATGCAGCCTGAGAGCAACCAGTACCTCGGACAGGTCCTCGCGCAGCAAGAGAAAGTGCAGCAAGAGCTCAAACGCGGCAGCCCGGTGAGGGTGGCTCACTCGGCCGCTCTTCCGGGAAGCGCGGCGCACGCGCCAGCCGTGGCTGGCGCGCCAGCCGTGGTTGGCGCGCCATCGGCTCTTCGGGCCGTGGACTACCGGATCACGGGATTCTGGCGCTGGAAGACCGTGGTGGTCCCGCCGAACGTCTACGTCATTCACACCCGGCGTGGACAGCAGAAGCCGCTCCACGCAGGGCTGGGCACCTCCTTCGGGTACAACCCCTACACGGACGCGTTCCTGGTGATCCCCGCGGCGATGCAGACGATCGTCATCAACGCGAACTGCATCTGCATCGAGAGGCAAGGGATCCTGGTACAGGCGTACGTGCAGTGGATCATCGACGACATCGAGACGGCGTACAGGAAGCTCGACTTCTCCGATCCGGAGGACCCGATGCGGATCGTGAACGTCCAGCTGCGCGAGCAAGCGGAGGCCGCGATCAAGGACAAGGTCGCGACGATGAGCATCGACGATGTCCTGTCGGACAAGCAGCCGATCATCGAGGAGCTCACGCACCGGCTACGGTCGGTCGCGGAAGGCAAGGGGGGCGGAGGCGGGGCCGGTTCCGGGCTCGGCTTGAAGATCGTGACGGTCCAGATCAAGGAAGCGGTCGTCAGCTCGACGCGCCTGTGGGAGCACCTCCAGGCTCCGTTTCGGGCCGAGCGGGAGCAGTCGGCGAAGCTGGCGCAGCTCGGCGCGGAGCGGACCATCGCGGAGAGAACTCTTCAGAACAAGAAGGAGCATGACGCGTCGATCCTGGCGACGGATGCCGAGATCGCTCTACTCGCCGCGCAGAAGGATCGCGAGAAATACGACCGCGAGCAGTCGGAGCGGGTCCGGCGGCAGAAACTCGAGCAGGAGGCGAAGCGCCGGGCGGCCGTTGAGGAGAACGCAACGAAGGAAGCGATAGAGGAGGGCGATCTGGCTCTTCTGCTGGCCGGGATCGAGAGGGAGCGCCGCCGCCTCGTGAGTGAGCTCGAGGCGCTCGAAACGCGGCGAACCCACCAGGCCGCGGAAGCGCTGGCCCTGCGGGAGTCGACGGCTTCTGCCCTCGAGATCGAAGGGCTCCGGAAGGACGAGGAGGTCCGGCAAAAGAACCTCGGCCTCGATCTTCTGACCCGTCAACAGGCGATCGAGAACTCCGTGTCGGAGACCCGTCTCCAGTCGCTCCTCATCCAGCACATGAAGGGGATCGCCGAGGCGTTGCCGTCGCCGCAGCAACAGCAGGTCGTGACGATCGGGAGCGGCGCGGAGGGCGGCGCCCTGGCTCCCCTGCTCTCGCTGATCGCGGGGGCCTCGGCGCTCTTGAAGGGTGGAGGGGTTGGGCAGAAGAGCGAGGGATGAAGCCCCGGGCCCGAAAACAACTCACCCTGGAAACGGCAGTTGGAAGGTTCGAAATGCGGGGGTGTGGTTCCGCCGTTCCTTTCAAATGCTCCGCATTCCCCTGTTTTCTTGATGAGAACACGCTGACGCACAGGCCCTTGCTGTCCCCTCCCCCGCGGGCGCGGGGGAGGGGAGGGTGGGGGCGCCGCGTGGCAGGGAATCACCTTTTCGATGACGCTGCGCCTTCGTGTAAGTTCCTCCTGAAGAAGGGTTGCCACGCGGTTCTGTTGTTCAACTGCCGTCTCTGGGATCACTCGTCTTCCCGATGCTCGTTCACGAGATCAGAGACCCGCACTACCCCGTGGAGCCCCGCCCATGACCCGCCGCGTCGAGAGCCCGTTCCCTTCCGTCCGCACCGATGGCCGGCTCTTGCCGCCCGGGGTGTTGCGGCGCATGCCCTCCGCCGATGAGAAGCGCCTCGATCGGCTCTCTCAGCGGGAACGCTCGACATCCGCAGCCCCCCTTCTTCATCTCTCGTGACTCCCGGATTCTTCCGCGCCAGCGGTCAGAACTCCGGTCGTGATCGCCAAGTCCTGCCTTCGTTGACTTAGTCCACTGGTTAGTCTAGTTTTCATCCATGGAAACGGTCAACATCCACGATGCCAAGACCCACTTCTCCAAGCTGATCGCAAGGGTACTGGCCGGGGAGACCGTCATCATTTCCAAGGCCGGCAGACCCATCGCCCAGCTCGGGCCTCTTCTGGCGCCGATGAAGCCCCGATCGCCCGGTCAGGACAGAGGCCGGGTCGAGATCCACCCGGACTTCGAGGAACCGTTGAGCGAGTTCGAGTGACGCAAGCCGCATGAGACTGCTCCTCGACACGCACGTCTTTCTCTGGTGGAACATGGACGATCCACGCCTTTCCGCCAGTGCCCGGGCCGCCATCGCCAGCGCTTCGAACGAGGTCTTCTTGAGCGCCGCCAGCGCCTGGGAGATCGCGATCAAGTGGCAGAAAGGCCGATTGACACTCCCGGAGCCACCCGATGCGTATGTCGCCTCCCGCTTGCAGTCGAACGCCATCCTCCCGCTGGCGGTCGAGTTGCAACATGCCGCTGCGGTGGCGGCGCTCCCTCCGCTGCACTCGGATCCGTTCGACAGGCTACTGGTCTCGCAGGCACGGATGGAGGACCTCACCCTCGTGACCGGGGATCCAGAGATCGCCCGCTACGGCGTCACGACCCTGTGGTGACTTCTCCTGCGTCGACTCCCTCGTACACCTCGTCGAACCTCAACACCGCCGCCACCGACTTCAGCTCCACCTTCCCCGATTCCGGCATGTCGGGAACATGTCGGGAATGCCTGTCCCTGGATGGCGTGCTCTCGCTGATCGCGGGGGCCTCGGCGCTCTTGAAGGGTGGAGGGGCTGGGCAGAAGAGCGAGGGATGAAGCCCCGGGCCCGAAAACAACTCACCCTGGAAACGGCAGTAGGAAGGTTCGGAATGTTCGTCGCGCCTACTGCCGGCCGGAGCGGCCCGCGGTCGCGTTTCCCGTCTCCAGCGCCTGACGCACTTGCGACATCAGCGTCGCGAGGTCGTAGGGCTTCTGCACGAAGCCGGATATGCCGTACCCGGAAAAGCGGGGGCCCACCTCCAGGTCGGTGTAGCCGCTACTGATCAGGACCGGTGCGGTCAGGCCGGCCTTCCGCATCTCGCACAGCGCCTGCTCGCCATCGATTCGGGGCATCGTCAGGTCCAGGATCACGAGCCGCACGTCGCCATGCTCCGCGAAGCACCTCAGCGCCTCATAACCATCCGCGGCCGTCACCGCCGTGAACCCCATCGCCGCGAGCATCGACGAGGCAACCGCGCGAACCCCTTCCTCGTCGTCGACCAGCAGGACCTTCCCGTGCCCGCGCCAGCCCCCCTGGACCGCTCGGGCCTCGCCCGCTGTCATCACGCTCGTCGCGGCGGGAAAGAGGACCTTGATCGTGGTCCCCCGGCCCAACTCACTCGCGACGCTGATGGCTCCACTGTGGCCGCGGACGATCCCGAGAGCCGCCGCCATGCCCAGGCCGCGACCGGTGAACTTGGTCGTGAAAAACGGATCGAAGAGCCGCGCCTGTGTCTCCCGATTCATCCCGCAGCCGCTGTCGGCAACCTCGAGCACGACATAGCGGCCCGGCTTGAGGGAGTCGCCCGCGAGCATCTCGGCCAGGTCCTTCTCGCCGCACTCCTCCACTCCGGTACTCACGGCGATCGTCCCGCTCTCCCCTCCCAGCGCCTCCGAGGCGTTGATCACGAGATTCATGAGCACCTGCCGCACCTGAGTGGCATCCCCCTTGATGGCCGGGAGGGTCGCACTGTAGTTCAGACGCAGGAGCGCTTTCTTCGAGATCGAGACCTTCAGCATGTGGGTCGTCTCGTGCACCACACGGTTGAGGTCGATCGTCTCGATGAGGAATCGGCCCTTTCCCGAGTAGGCGAGCATCTGTTTTGCCAGGTCGGCCGCCCGGCGCGCGGCGTGCTCGATTTGCCCGAGGTAAGCCACCGCCGGCGACTCGGGACCTAGGCACTCCAGCGCCAGGTCGGCGTTCCCCAGTACCGACACGAGGATGTTGTTGACGTCGTGCGCGATCCCGCCCGCGAGCACTCCCAGGCTCTCGAGCTTCTGCGCCTGCAACATCTTCTGTTCCAGACGGCCTCGTTCCTCCTCGGCACGGCGCAGATCGCTGATGTCGAATGCCGTCCCGCGCGTGCCGACGACGCGTCCGCGATCGTCCCGCACGGACTTCGCGTTGAAGACGAGGTGAACGGGCGAACCGTCCTTTCGCCTGTGTTCCGTCTCGTAGCGGCGCACGAGGTTCCCCTCTATCAGGCGGGCGAACGCCCGCTGGTCGCGCTGGGCATACTCCGGCGTCTGAAAGTCCGAGAACCGGCGACCGAGCATCTCCGTCACGGCGTACCCGAAGACATCCTCCCAGGCCGGGTTCAGATACGTGTAGCGGCCTTCCGCATCGCACTGCCAGATGAGATCCTGCGCCGTCTGTACCAGATCCTGATAGAGCGCGCGCGACTCCTGCAGTTCCGCCTCGGCCCGTTTGCGCTGAGTGATGTCCGCAAACGCCGCCGCCATCCTGCCGGGCCCCATCTGAAAGGCCCGGACTTCGAAAGCACCCGCGATCCGGTCGTCCTCGTAATCGACCTGCTCCGTGCTCCAGGGGACACCATCCCGCGCCACTTGCCGGTACCGATCGGGGATCTCGGTGCCCGCCAGAGGAGGGAAAGCCTCTTCGATGCTCTTGCCCACGAAGGCGGCGTTCTTCACTCCCAGGATGCGGTCCGCCGCCGGATTGGCGCCGTTGAACACCAGCCGGCCGTCCGGTTCGAGGGTGTAGAGGTGGACGCCGAGCGGAAGGTGTTCGATCACCAGGGCAAAATGCGCCTGCTCGTCGAGGGTTCGCTCCGCTTGCCTCCGGCTGCGAATCTCCTCCAGCTCCGCCCGTAGCCGTCGCAGCTCGTCTCCACCTTCCCCGCTGCCTTCGCGCTCGATAGTCAAGGAATCGTCTTCGATGGCACAACCCTCCGGCACTCGCCGTGAGCGACCGATGAATACAGCATTCTAGGCTTGGCCGCGCTTGCCCGGGCGCCGTTCTCGAGATCCTGGACCAGAGAGCATCTGTCCGTTCGTATTTCTGTCCCTCTCCTCCCGCGGACCGGTGGGAGCACGGAGAAACACACCTATCCAGGTCCTGCTACTGGCCCTTCGGTTCCGTGGGTTTCGCCCTCCCCAGCTTCTCCAGGAGCTTCGGAATGTCGACGCCCAGCGCCGACCGCGCCTCTTCCACGAGCGGCAGCGCCTTGCCCATCGCCGAGCCTCCGCCCGGCAGGATCGTCAGCCGTCCGACCTCGTCGTCCTGAATCGTCGAGACCAGAGTGCCGACCAGCTTCTCGAGCTTCTGCATCAGGAAGACGTCCCGCGCCGCCGGACCTGCCGCCTTCCACGTCTCGATCATCTGCCGCATCACGGCCGCCGCCGCCTTGCCATCCTCGACGATCTTGGCGGCCGCGCCCCGCGCCTCCGCCTGCCTCGCTTCCATGCCCGCCCGCGCCGGCGCCACGATGTCGGCCTCGAGCTGGTGCTTCACCTGCTCCACCCGCGCCAGCTGCACCTTCAGCTCCGCCTCGGCCTTCGCCACCGCCGCCGTGACCTTCCCGACTTCCTCGGCCGACATCGCCTCGCGCCCCGTCTCCGCCTGAGTCGTCCGCTTGGCGACTTGAGCCTTCACGATCTCCATCTCCGAATCGATCTGCACGAGCCGGGCACGCAGGTGGTTCTCCGCCTCACGCATCGTCGACTCCGCCTTCGCCTGCGCTTCCGCGATCAGCGCCCGCTTCTCGAGCTCCGCGGACTGCTTGCGCCCGATCGAGTCGAGATACCCGACGTCGTCGGCCACGTTCTGGATCTTCAGAACGTCCAAGACGAGACCCAGCTTCGAGAGGTCGTGCTCCGCCTCTTCCAGGAGCTTCTCGGCAAACGTCAGCTTGTCCTGGTTGACCTCCTCCGGAGTCAGCTGCGACAGCACCCCCCGGAGATTCCCCTCCAGCGTGTCCTTTGCGAGCTGGATGACTTCCTGCCTCGACTTTCCGAGAAGCCTCTCGAGCGCGTTGTTCAAGAGCGGCTGGTGACCGGCGATCTTGAGGTTCGCCACACCTTGGATGTGCAGCGGAATGCCTCCCTTCGAGTAGGCATTGCTCACCGCCACGTCGACCGTCATGTTCGTGATGTCGAGACGGTCGACCTTCTCCAGAAGCGGGATCCGCAGGGAACTCCCCCCCTTGACCACCCGGTACCCCGCGGGCTTGCCATCGACGATGGACTGGCCGCCCGAAAAGACGAGGACTTCATTGGGACTGCAAATATAGAGGAGCCTCTTGATGCCGATGACGGTCGCGATGCCGAAAAAGAGAAGGACTCCCCCGATGACGGCCGCGATGGAAAAGGCGTCGTTCATGACCGGGCTCCTTCCGTCCCGAGGAGGCTCCTGATGGGCACCCCCGTCGTCAGGCTGATCTCGTCCAGGATCTGCCTCACCGAGGCGGGATAGGACGCCGCGTACCGGGCAAGCGCCGTCCCGTCTCCCCCGTCGAGAACGTTGATGTTCGCAACGGAAACCTCGCGGACCCGCGCCGCGATCGTCTCCAGAATGACGTCGATGTTCTGCAGGAGGAAGATCTCCCGCGCGTTCGGCCCCGCCTCCGCCCAGACCTGGGCGAGGAGTCTCAGGACCTCTGCAAGAGCCTTTCCGTTCTCCTCGATCGTCGCCGCCTCGCCCCGGGCCCGAAACGCCGAGGCTTGCTGCTCGGCCTGGGCGGGAAGCACCTTGTCGGCCAGAAGCCGCGTCTCCTCGAGCTTCGTCCTCACGATCTGGAGCTTCTTCTCGGCCTCCATCCGCGCCTGCTGCGCCGCCTGGACAGCCGTTTCCTCGGCGACGCGAGCCGTCGCCTCCAGCTCGGCTCGCAGCCGCCTCAGCTCGTTCTCCTTCTGCGCGGTCGTGGTGCCCGCCTGCTGGATGGCGACCTCGCCCGCGCGCTTGGCTTCCGCCTCCCGCTGCTGGGCCTCGGACTTGGAGAAGGACTCCGCCATCTCGGCGTCACGCAGTACAACGGCGATCCGTGCCCGGCCGATCGACGCCAGGTAATTGGCGTCATCCGAGACGTTCTGGATCTTCAACGTGTCGAGCTGCAGCCCCATCTTCGAGAAATCGCTCTCCGCCTCGTCCACGAGCGCCGTCGCGAACTTGAGCCGGTCCTCGTTGACTTCCTCCGGAGTGAGGTTCGCGAGGACACCGCGAAGGTGCCCCTCGAGACTCTCCTTGGCCACCCGCGCGATCTCCGCCGGGTCGCGGCCCAGAAAACGCTCGATGGCGTTCCCGATGATCTTCCGGTCGCTCGACACCTTCACGTTCGCGATCGCATGCACCTTCAGGGGAATGCCCCCCTTCGAGTAGGCATTGGCGACCTTCAGGTCGATCGGGATCGACCTCAGGTTCATCGACGAGACCTGCTCGAGCAGGGGGACCCTGAAGATCCGGCCCCCGAGCACCACGCGGTACCCGACCGAGCTGCCGTCGGCCAGCTGCTTCTTGCGGCCAGAGAGGATCACCGCCTCGTTCGGCCGGCAGATGACGAGGAGACTCCTCGCGACCATCGTGAGGATCGCGAACAGACTCAGGGAGAGCGTCGCCCCCGCGACGATGCCAATCAGGGATTCCATGGATGAACGACCTCCTTTTCAGTCCTTCCAGGGGGCGGACCGCACCTCGGCCACCCCGTTCTCCATGCGCACGACGACGACCTTCTTTCTTGTTTCCAGAGCGGCGTCCTCCCCCGAGCGAGCCAGGAACTCGAGGTCCTGGTTCGCGAGGCGGACACGGATCTTCCCGACTTTCCCCGGCAGCAGAGGCAAGACCACCTCGCCCTCCGTCCCCAGGACGGACGAGGAGTCGACCGGAGCCGCCGCGGACCCCTTCTGCAGCTTGCGAAAAACCCAGCACACCACCGTGCCGACTCCGAAGCCCATCGCCAGCGAGAGCGGGACGTGAAGGGCCGGCGAGGTTCCGAGCAGCGAGAGGGCCGTTCCCGTCATCCCGAACGCGCCCAGGGAGTACGTCCAGAATCGCAGCGACAGGACCTTGGGAAGCATCCCCTCGTCGTGGTGGGCGGCATCACCCGCGACATCTTCCGCCGTGGCACCCGCGACGCCCTCACCGCTCGCGCCGGCGTCGTGATCGCCCTCGCCGGAACCGGCTCCCGCGACGAGGGACGCCACGATGAAGACGGCCCCGAACGCCAGCGCCGCCAGGTAGATGGTGAGCATCCCGCACCCCCCCTACGGACTCAAATGGATCGCTTGCTTCCTCATACTCTACGGGATCACGCCGAAACCCGGATTCGGAAATGCATGCGCCCAGGGGACCCTTTAACCCGCTAACCGGCCTCGATCAAGGGGTTTCGGGCGCGAAGCCTCGGGAAGCTGCCGAAGTCACGATCCGCCGTCCAGAGCTCCTTCACACCGTGACTCAAACAGAGAGCCGCGATCCTCGCGTCGTGGATGCGAGGCCCCCGAGTCTTCGCCAGTCGCGTCAGGCCCTCGAGCTCTCCCCAGTAGGACGCGTTCTCCGAAAGGAGCCGGAGCGTTGGCGATGTCATCCACGCCGCGACGGCCGCGAGCGCGATTTCCAGTTCGGCTGGCGGACGGTAGATTCTCGGGTGCGTCACGATCGACAGGAATTCGTGGATGCAGGGCCAGGGGATGGCCCACGGGCCCGTTCCTTCCCCGAGATCCTGGATCCTCCGGTGGGCCTCCGCGTGCCACGGAGAGTCCTCCCGGAACGCGTACACGAGGATGTTCGTGTCGAGGGCGATCATCCGCCCCGCCCCTCGTAGATCGCCGCCAGCCATCGATCCCAGCCCGCCCCCTGGAATCCAGGATTCAGGCCCTCACCCTTGACCGTCACCTGCCTCAGCTTGAAGGGTTCCTTCTTCCTTTTCTCGTCGAGCACCCGCCTCAACCCGTCCTCGACGAGCGCCCGCAACGTCGTCCCTTCCTTCAGGGCCGTCTCCTTGGCTTCCTCCAGAATCGAGTCCGTGATCTCGATCGTCGTCTTCATGTATGGCTCCCCATACTCAGTCTACCGTATGGATGGGCCATCAACTTCGAGTGAGGAACGGATCGACACTTCGACTTGTACCGGGCCCTCCCCCATGCCATCCGACGAAGGCGGCGCCTCTCGTTTCTCGCCTCGTTGCGCGGCAGTCCTTCAGCGGTCCATGTTGGCCGCGTAGCCGTCGTAGAGGCTCGCCTCCTTCTTGAAAACGACGGACGCGCCCGTCTTCACGTTGCGGAAGGTCACGGTGTACTCGAAGTCCGTCAGGCCGGCCGCGAAGATCTTGTACGGGGTGGGAGCGCCCCAATCGAGGGCCTTGACGAAGACCTCCGGGTTCTCGCGGTCGGAGAAGTAGAAGAAACAGAACTCGTCCTTCTGGGGGATCGGGATGGCCTGGCCCGTCTGGCCGCTGTACTGGCTTCTCCACGTGACCGAGACGGCGATCTGCCCCTTCGCCAGGAGCGTCTCGCCCTCGGCCGCTGGACCCGGCGAAAGCTGTGCGAGCGAGATGGCCTCCGGCCGGGCCTCCTGTCCGGCAATCCAGCCGCCGGCAAGGGCGAGTGCACCCAGAGATCCACCGCCCGGCAGGGCGGTCACGCCGCCGCTCTTGGGGTCCCAGAAGACCGCGCGCGCATGGGGCAGCTTCGTCGTGTCGGCCCCCCCAGCCGCGCTCCCCGCGGGCTTGAGGAACGAGGTCTTCGCTCCCGTGACGAGATTCGTGAACGTGACCGTGTACTCGAAGTCGGTCAAACCGGCCCAGAAGAGGAGGTAGGGAGACGAGGCGCCGAAGTCCAGAACCTTGACGAAGACCTCCGGGTTGTTCTGGTCCGAGAAGTAGATGAAGCCGTACTTGTCCGCCTTCGGGATCGCTCCACCCGTTCCCGTCTGACCGTTGTACTGGTTCTTCCAGGCCACCTGGACCGCCACTTTTTCTCCCTGCAACAGGAGCCTCTGGAAGGCCAGGCTCAGCGTGTAGCCGCCGTACTCATCGGAGTAGTAGCCAGAAGCCTCGACCACGTGGGTTCCGCTCGAGGTCAACACGTACTGGAGACGGGACTCGGTCGCGCTTCCAAGGTCGCTGGCGGTCTTCAGGATGTTCCCAGAGGGATCGACCAGACCCACATACGAGTCGAAGAGCGTGGTCTTCATGACGATCTCGACCTGCTGCCCCGCGCGGCCCTCGAAGGTGTACCGGTCGGTCGGACTGTAGGAGCGCGCCACGCCCGGGCACTGGCTCTCTCTCAACGTTCCGTTCACTGTTTGTCCCGGGACGATCGTCTTCGCGGTGCAGTCGCCGCCGGGAGCCGCCTGATAGACGGTCACGGGGAATCCAGCGATCCGGAGCGTGCCGCGTCGCCCCGTCGATCCATCGTTGGCCCAGTAGCTGAACCTCACCGTCGCGCTCCCCGTTCCCGTCGGACCAGAGGTCACGGACATCCAGTAGACGTCGCTCATCGCCGTCCACGTTCCACAGGCGCCCGCGGCGGTCACGTCAACAGTGCCGGTCCCGCTCCTGCTGTCAAACACCCTCTCGGAGGGGCTCACGGACAGACAGGGCGGCTGCGCCACGGTGAAGCGGTTCCCGGCAATGCCGAGGAAGGCCGTTCGCGATGCGACGGTGGCGTTGGCCGCCGCGCTGAAGGTGACTGTTCCATTCCCCGAACCCGTGCTTCCCGCTCCGAGCGTCACCCACGGGGCATCCGTGCCGGCGGCCCAGGCACAACCCGATGCCGCCGACACGCTCACCGTCCCGCTTCCCCCGGGGCCCGGCACCGTCTGTGACTTGGGGTTGATGTCGTACGAGCAGCCCGGGATCACGGCGGTGAAGTCGAGTGTGTAACTCCCGCTCCCGGCGGTCGCGCACGTCGCCTCGAGCGTGTAGGTGCCGCCGGATGAGAGGGTCTTCTGGATCTTGGCGTCCTTTCCCCCGCCCCCGTTGTCGTCCGAGATGAGGAGCTTGCCGCTTGGGTCGAACAGTCCGAGGTAGGCATCGAAGGCCGTCGACTTCTGGATCAGGGTGATCTCTTGACCCGCGACGGCGGTGAACGAGTAGCGGTCCGTCCGGTTCGTCCCCTTCAAGCTGCCGGGACAGTCGGGACCATCCAGCGAGCCACTCACGAGCTGTCCCGGGACGATCGGCAGGGTGGCGCAGCTGCCGCCGGACCCGGCCTGCAGAACCGTGAAGGCACGGCCTCCAATGGTGAGCGTCCCCTTGCGCCCGGTGGAGAGGGAGGTCGAGGCCACGGTGAAGCTCACGGACCCGCTCCCCGCCCCGCTCGTCGCGGAGCTCACCGTAATCCATGAAGAGTCGCTCGACACGGTCCACGCGCACCCCGGAACCGCGGAAACCGCCGTGACGACGATCCTCCCGGTCCCTCCGGTGGAGAGGAAGACCTGAGAGCCCGGGGAGATGTCGAGACACGGCGCCACGGTGAAGACGGGAGACTCGACGAGAGCGCAGTCCGGCTTGCTCAACGTGATCGGACCCGTCACGGCCACGTCAGGCAAGGCCGTCGACAGCCGGGTTTCACTGTCGATCGTGAAGACCGACGTCACGTTCGACGTGAACTTCAGTCCCGTCACACCGGAGTAGCCGGATCCCGTCAGGGTCACGGGCACTTTCGTACCCGATGTCGCGCTCGCGGGGTCCATACCCGCAATCGTGGGACAGACGAGTGACTGGGCGACGACCGCCCGGAACCCGAAGTTGTACGCATAGCTCGTGAAGTCGGCTCCGTCCACCGACGTGTACGACCTCCCTTTCGACCCCGTCTTGTCGACCGCAATCGGGAACTCCCCGCTCGAGTGCGTCACCTTCACACCAATGACGAAGTCCCCCGAGCCAACCGCAAGCCCGGGGATCGCGTAGACGTTGTACTGGTCCAGGGCTTTCACACTGGCCGAGAGAGTCTGGAGCTTGATTCCATCGATGCTGGAGGCGCCGGTGGGGTTTATGCCGGAGAGGATCGTGATCGAGTCGCCCACGGTCACCCCCGTCCCGCTCATGAAGTAGAGCGCGACGGCGTTGACAGTCACGGGATAGGCCGGCGGGGTCAGACGGTTCACGACCCAGAGCGTGCCTCCATACGTCAAGCCGACGGCATCCTCGAACCGTCCATCGTCGACTGCCAGGACGGGAACGCCCGCCTGATCGACGATGACGACCTGCCCGCCAATCACGAGCGTGCCGGACCGCTCGATGCTCGTGTTCGGAGAGGCGGAGAAGCCAACCGATCCCCCCCCGCTCCCGCCGCTCCCGGATGTGACCGTGAGCCACGGCACGTTGCTCGCCGCGCCCCAGGCACACCCGGCGGGCGCCGTGACGGTGAGGGTTCCCGTCCCCCCGGACTGGGGAACGGTCTGGGTCAGGGGAGACACGGAGAAGGCGCAGGGCGAGGAGGCCAGGGCGCTCACCGCGGCGTCGACCCGGATGCGGGGCTTGACGATCCCGTTTCGTGTGTCGTTGACGGAGAGGCCCGTCGTCGCCAGCGCCTGCAGGATCTGGCCGGCCGAGGCTCCCGGCGTCTTCTGCTTGAGGACCGCGAAGGCCCCCGCCACGTGAGGCGACGCCTGCGACGTCCCTCTCACCGTCTTGTACTTCGAGTCGGGAACCGAGGAGTTGATCCACTCACCCGGCGCCAGGAGGCTCAGGAACGAGGCGCTGTTGGAGAACGACGAGACGGCATCGACCTTGGAGGTGCTCGACCCGCTGCTGCTGCCATCGCCCGTCGACCCGACGCTGACCGCGGTCGATATGCAGGCGGGCGAGCTGAGCCCGCCCGGGTTGCCGTCGTTCCCCGCCGCCACGACCGTCGCGATCCCCGCGGAGCGCAGGTTGTCGATGATGGCCTTGTACGATCCCTGGTTCTGGTCGCAGTTCGCGCCTCCTCCCGGTCCGCCCAGACTCATGTTCACGGACGCGATCGGGAAGCTGCTGGAGAGGGCGAGCACTCGCTCGAGACCCTTCAGCACGTCCGAGGTCAGGGCCCCGATGCAGTTCACCGAGCTCGAACAGCTCTTGACCCTCGAGAAGACCTGGATCGCGATGATGTTCGCTCCTGGCGCGACCCCCGAGAAGGTCGATCCCTTGCCCGCCACAGCGCCGGCGACATGTGTCCCGTGATCGCATCCGGCGGCCGTGCACGCCACGCCCGAGCCGGCCGCGGTCGACTCCGAAACCGCCCCGGGACAGACGGATGAAAGAGACGTGTTCGTCGTCGAGTAACACGCCTCGGAGACCACCTTTCCCGTCAGGAACGGATGCGCCTTGTCCACACCCGTGTCGAGGACCGCAACCGTCTGACCCGTCCCATCGAACCCAGCTGCCCAGGCCGCTGGAGCCCCGATGAGGGGCACGCTCTCGAGGAGGAGCGGGACGTGCAGAACGTCCTCCTCGACGCTCGCCACATGGGGATTCCCAAGGAGATCCTGAAGGCCCGGGGTCCCGAGCTCCATCGCCACATAGGGAATCGACTCGTAACGCCTGACGCTCGCGGGGTCCACGGCAGAAACGCTCGCCAGGAGCGCGTCCTGAGCCCGGGCGATCCCCCTCCGCTGATCGCGCAGGAGGAGCAGGCTTCCGAGCGTCCCCTCGGGCGAGAACGGCGTCCTCAAGCCGACGATCACGCGGACAGGCCCCGTCTCACCGGCCTTTCTCGAGAGATCGGCGATTCGATCCGCGAGCAGGCCCTGTGCGCCCCCAGCCGCTGCTGGCGCGCTTGCCGAACGAATCACGAACGACGGCGGACCACTGACGACCCCGGACGCTCCAACGTTCCGATCGCCAAAGATCGCTCCGACCGGGCCCGGCTGGGACTCTTTCAAGTCCACCGCCCAGACTCCTGGACTGGCCGAGAAGAAAAGGGCAGCGAGGAAAAGGAACGGCAGGGGCCGAGAAAACCTCGCACGGGGTTCCGGGATCGCCGAACCGCAGCCGGGAGCTCTCATGGCAGCTCTCCTCAGAAAGTGATGGAACTGGAGGGTTCGTTCGCTGATCCGAAAGTCGCAATCGAGGGAGGCGGTGCGCTGGAAGGCGGCGCGGGCTTCGTCCTGGACTGCCTGACCCTGCAGGCCCGGAGCCGCCCGGCTGTCGAACTGATTGATTCTAGTCCCGTGGCGAGGACCGGATCCGTCACTCCGCCGCGAAATCCGGCGCCACGCCCCTTGACACATCCAAACACCGGCACAATACTTAACAACGTTAACTTACGAATCGGCGGTACGAAAGAATATGGGAATCACCGAGCGAAAAGAGCGAGAGAAGCAGGCGGTCCGGACCCGAATCCTCGACGCGGCCCGGGAGCTCTTCATCCGGGATGGCTACGAGGCCGTCACGATGCGCCGGATCGCCGAGGCGATCGAGTACTCGCCGACGACCATCTACCTTCATTTCAAGGACAAGGACGCGCTGATCCGGGAGCTCTGCCGGACGGACTTCGCGCTCTTCGGGGCGGCCTTCAGACAGGCGGGCGAGGAGCGAGACCCGATCGAGCGGATTCGCAAGTCGGGTCACGCGTACATCCGGTTCGGGGTCGAGCACCCGAATCACTACCGGCTCCTCTTCATGACCCCGTCGCAGATGAGCGCCACGGAGCACGAGGAGTTTCACCAGAAAGAGCCCGAGCTCGATGCGTATGCCTTCCTGAAGCAAGCCGTGGAAGAGGCCCTGGCCGCCGGCCGGTTCCGGCAGGAGCTGACGGACTCGGATCTGATCTCGCAGGTCCTGTGGGCGGGCGTTCACGGGGTCGTGGCGCTGCACATCACGATGGGCGTCAGCGGGTTCCCGGGGTGGAGGCCCCTCGAGGAAATCGCCGGGGCCGTCATCGACAACCAGCTCCTCGGATTGACGGGAAAGGGGCGCTGAGATGGTGTCCCTCGCCCGCAGGAACCTCCTCCACGACCGGCTTCGCTTCGTGATCACGATCTCTGGCGTTGCCTTCGCCGTCTCGCTCGTCTTCATCCAGGCGGGTCTCTTCGCCGGGCTCCTCGACAACGCCACCGTGACGATCGACAACATCTCGGCGGACCTGTGGGTGACGCCGAAGAACACGCCGACGATCGACTTCTCGCAGCCGATCCCGGGCAATCTCGTCAGCCGCGTCCGCTCTGTCCCCGGGGTCGAGAGCGCCGACAACCTGATCGTCGCGTTCGGAACGATCACGCTCCCGGCCGGGACGCGAGAGGGGATCCTGATCTACGCGATGGAGAACTTCCGCGCGTGGAGCCTGCCGTGGGACGTGCGCGAGGGGAATGTCGAGGATCTCGCGCGGATCCCGTCCTTCTTTCTCGACTCCTCCGCTCTCCGGCGCTTCGGCCCCTTCTCGATCGGCGAGTACCGGGAGATCTCCGGGCGCCGTCTGAAGATCATCGGGCGGACCGAGGGTGCGAGGTCTTTCACCACGAGCCCGATTGCCTTCATGGACTTCGACCTGGCGCAGAGCCTGGTTCCCGAGATGACGGGAAAGAGTTCCTACATCGTCGTGAAGGCCGGATCGCGGGCCAACCTCGAGAGTATCCGGGCCGAGATCAAGAAGAGGCTGCCCCACTACGACGTTCACTCGAAGGCCGAGTGGTCGGAGCAGTCGCGCTCGTACTGGATCACGAACACGGGCATCGGCATGAACCTCTTCATGACGGTGCTGCTCGGGGTCCTCGTCGGGGTCGTGGTGGTGGCGCAGACGCTCTACACGTCGACGATGGAGCACATCAAGGAATTCGGCACGGTCAAGGCGATCGGCGGAAGCAACCTCGACATCTACAGGATCCTGGGCGAGCAGGCCCTGATCTCGGCCGTGGCGGGCTACTTTCTCGGAGGCCTCATGTCGATGGGGGCTGCCCCCTTCATGAAGAAGCTAGACCTGAAGCTGATCGTGTCGACCGAGTTCGCTCTCATCGTCTTCGCCGGGACCATCGTGATGTGCCTTCTGGCCTCGATGGTGTCGTTCAAGAAAGTCGCGTCGATCGACCCGGCGCTCGTCTTCCGCTCGTAGCGAAGGAGAAAAGCAATGTCTCTACTCGAATCCGAAAACGTCACGAAGACCTTCGACGAGGGGCGTCAGACGGTCCAGGTCCTGCGCGGGGTCTCACTCAGCGTGGACCGCGGCGAGGTGGTCGCCCTGGAGGGTCCCTCGGGCTCGGGGAAGACGACCTTCCTCTCGATTCTCGGCTGCATCCTGACGCCGACCTCCGGGCGGGTCGCCATCGACGGGAGAGAGGTGGACCCGAAGGACCCATCGGCCCTGCCCGCCATCAGGAAGAAGTCGATCGGCTTCGTCTTTCAGCAGTTCAACCTCTTCCCGGCTCTTTCGGCCCAAGAGAATGTCGAGTACTCGCTGAATGTGAGGGGCTGGAAGGGTGTCGTGGCGAGGAAGGAGGCAGAGAGGGTGCTCGACGCCGTCGGGCTTGCCGATCGCAAGGGCTTCCTCCCACGCGATCTCTCGGGAGGCCAGAAGCAGCGCGTCGCGATCGCGCGGGCACTCGCCGGTGCGCCGGGGCTCCTCTTGGCCGACGAACCGACGGCGAATCTCGACTCCGAGTCGGGCCGCCAGATCCTCGACCTCTTCCGCGATCTCGCCAAGAAAGAGAATCGCGCCCTCGTCATCGTCACTCACGACCCGAAAGTCCGCGCCATCGCCGACCGTGTGGCCACGATCCACGACGGTCAGCTCGCCGCCTGAAAAGGACCCGCCATGAAAAAGGCCGCCTTGTTTCTCTCCCCTGTGCTGCTCCTTGTGATCGCCGTTCTCACCCTGAGAGAGTCCGCGCAGGCGGGAACCCGTCCGAGCTCGGTCCCGCTCGTCGTCGAGCCGGCACCGGAGGCCGCGAAGATCTCCGCCGAGGGCCGGGTCGTCGCCTACCCGGGCTATGAAGTCGAGATCGGGGCGGACTTCGCGGGCCGGGTCGCTCGCGTCCTGGTCGACGAGCAGAGCGTCGTGAAGAAGGGCGACATCCTGGCCGAGATCGATGCCAGCGAGGAAGAGGCAGCGCTGCGCCAGGCCCTCTCCCGGGTACGCGAGGCGGAAGCCGATCTGAGGCTCTCCGAGGCCGAGGTGAGCCGGGCGGCCCAGCTTCTGGAATCAAAGGTCGGGACGCGGCAATCGCTGGACAAGGCCGAGCGGGACCGCGATGCCGCCAGCGCGCGCCGCCAGACGGCGGGCGCGGAGGTCGAGAGGCTCACGGCCCTTCTGAGGAAGGCCGCCATCAGGGCCCCGTTCTCGGGAACGATCCTCTCGCGTCACATCTCCGCGGGAGAGACCGTGGAGCGCGGGACTCCGGCGTTTTCTCTCGCCGATCTCGCGAAGCTCAGGATCGAAGCGGAGGTGGACGAGATGGACACGGACCGCGTGAAGCTCGGCGCACCCGCGCGGATCACGGCGGAGGGCGGCGGAAGCTGGAGCGGCAAGGTCGAGGAGATTCCCGACGCCGTGGCCGGGCGCAAGCTGAAGCCGCAGGACCCCTCGAAACCTCTCGACACTCGTGTGCTCCTCGTCAAGGTCGCGCTCGACTCGCGGGAGAACCTGAAGCTCGGCCGGCGGGTGGAAGTGGAGATTGCGGCACAATCCTCTCGATGAATGACGCCGCCGTTGAGAAGCCACCCCTCGGCATGGACGGGCTCCGCGAAGTTCTCGCGACGGCCATCCGGGCCGGACAGCTCATGGCCGAGTCGGGCGCGGCGACCTTCCGGGTCGAGGAAGTCATGCACCGGCTCGGCACCGCCCTGGGCGCGGACTGGATGGACATCTACGTCACGCCCACCGGCATCATCGCGATGGCCACTTCTCACGGAGAGCACCGGACTCGCGTCATGCGCGTCTCGAGCCTCGCGGTCAACTTCGACCGGGTTCACGCCATCTACCTTCTCGTGGCGAGAGTGCAATCGGGAGAACTGGGCCTCTCCGAGGTCAACGCAGCCCTCGACAGGCTCGCGGCCCGGCCCCGCCTCTACTCGGCCAACGTCACCGCGATGATGGCCGGCATTTCCTGCGGCTGCTTCGCCCTCGTCCTGCGCGGGGGCTGGCACGAGGCCGCCGCCACTCTCATCGCGGCCGCGGCTGCCCAGCGCCTCCGGGCCGCCCTCCATCACTTCCGTCTCGGGCCGGCCATCACGACCCTCATCTGCGCGGCCTCCGCCGCCATCCTGGGAATGCAGACATCCCGCTTCCTGGCCGCCAAGCCCGAGACCGTCCTTTTGGCGAGCGTCCTTTTCCTCGTCCCCGGGGTCTTTCTCGTCGGGTCGATCTCCGACCTGATTTCGGGCAACTTGATCTCGGGAGTCGCTCGCGGCGCCTACGCCGTCCTCGTGACCGGAGCCATCGGAGCCGGGCTCTGGATCGCCCTCTTGACCATGGGAGTACCGGTCCCCTGAACGACCTCGCCCGTATCGCCCTCGTCTCCTTTGCCAGCGGCCTCGCCGCCATGGGGTTCGCGATCGTCTTCAACGTGCCGAGAAAGGCGCTCGGCCTGGCCGCCGTCACCGGCGCCGGCGGACAGCTCGGAAAGCAGCTTGCCGCCCTCGCGGGCTTCCCGCCAGAAGCCGCCACTTTCGCGGGCGCCGTCGCCGTCGGCCTTCTCGCCGAGACCTTCGAGCGCTTCCTGCGTTTCGAGGTCCCGCTCTTCTCCGTCCCGGGCTTCATTCCGCTCGTGCCCGGGGTCCCGGCCTACCACGCCGTCGTGGCCTTCGCCTCCAACCAGTACGCGCTCGGCCTAGAGGAGAGCACCCGCGCCCTCCTCTTGACCGCCGCGATCGGCGCGGGGCTCGGCACGGTCCGGGCTCTCGGAAAGATCCGAGAGCACCCGCTCTTCTGACATCTGTCTCGAGCTCAGGCGGACAGCACGCCGAGTCTCACCAGGAGAGCCCGCTCGACCTCGTTGAAGGCGTTCCGCAGACTTTCGAGGTCGTTGGGGCCCGTTTCTCCCGAAGCGGCGCGCTTCTCGACGGCTTCGGCCACCGACTCGAGATGGAACGCCCCGAAGTTCGACGCCGAACCTCGGATCGCGTGAGCGAGCGGCTTGAGAGCGGGGGTCGTCGCATTCGCTCCCGCCTCGGCCAGGCGGCCGCGAGCGTCGTCCAGAAAGAGCCGGATCAGCTCCGCCTCGAACGCCGCGTCGTTGCCCGAGAGGGCCCTCAGTCTCTCCGGATCCCAGAGCCGTTCCGTCCCTTCTCGCCTGGGCTCTTCGATCGGCACCGGACCGGACCCGGATAGCGTCCGGTCAAGGAGGTTCAGGAGCGTCATGGGCTGGATCGGCTTGGCGATGTAGTCATCCATGCCAGCCGAAAGACACCGTTCCCGGTCGCCCTGCAGGGCGTGCGCCGTCATGGCGATCACGGGTGTGCGCCGCCCCGAGACCTCCGCGGCCCTTATGTGACGAGTGGTCTCGAGTCCGTCCAGACCCGGCATCTGGATGTCCATCAGGACGACATCGAAGTCCTCGTCTCTGAGGGCGGCCAGGACCTCGAAGCCATTCGACACGGCCCGCACCGAGTGCCCCGCCTTCTCGAGGATCCTCAAGGCCACCCGCTGATTCACGGGGTTGTCCTCGGCCAGGAGGATCCGGGCCAGGCGTCGCCCTTCCGGAGAGATCCGCCCCGTCTTCGGTTCGGCGCCACGGGTTTCGGGCGACGGGTGTTCTTCCTCGCTGATCTCGAGGGGGAGAGAGAACCAGAAGGTGCTCCCCTTTCCCGCCACGCTCTCGACCCCGAGCTCACCCCCCATGAGGCTGACGAGCTCCCGGCAGATGGCGAGGCCGAGACCCGTGCCGCCGTAGCGGCGCGTCATCGACCCGTCCGCCTGGGTGAACGTGTCGAAGATGACCTTCTGCCGTTCGTCCGCGATCCCGATTCCGGTGTCGGCCACGTAGAACCTGAGCCAGGGTCCCTCGTAGTCGCCTCCGGCCTCCTCCACGCCGAAGACCACTTCGCCGCGGGGCGTGAACTTGACGGCGTTGCCGACGAGGTTCAGAAGCACTTGCCGGAGCCGCTCGGGGTCTCCCTGATAAGGTCCGGGCCTCACGCCGCCCAGCCTGAAGGAGAACCGGAGGTCCTTCTCGGCCGCCTTCGGACGCAGGATCGCGCTGACGGGCTCGAAGACCTCCTCGAGCCGAAACGGCCGCTTGTCGATCTCGACCTTTCCCGCCTCGATCTTCGAGTAGTCGAGGATGTCGCTGATGAGGGCGAGCAGCGTGTCGCCCGACTGCCGGATCGTCTCGACGTATTCGCGCTGCTCGGGATCCAGGCGCGTGTCCTCGAGAAGCCCCGCCATGCCGATGACGGCGTTCATCGGGGTCCTGATCTCGTGGCTCATGTTCGCCAGGAACTGCGACTTGATGCGGCTGGCGTCCTCGGCCCTCTTCCTGTCGAGCCTCGCCTGCTCCTCGGCCTTCTTCCGCTCCGTGACGTCCAGCATGACCCCGACGATTCCCTCGGGCTTCCCGTCGGGGCCGAGGTAGATCGCCTTCTTGAAGTGGACAACGTGCCAGCGTCCGTCCGAGAAGCGAAGCTCCGTCTCGTACTCCTGGGTCCCGCCTGCCTCGAGGAGCTCGCGGTCCTTTGTCGCGTACATCTCGGCGGCGGAGAGCGGAATCGCATCCGGAAAGTCGAAGACGGTCTTCCCCAGGATTTGCGAGGCGGACCGGTTCAGGATTCGCGAGGCGAAGGTCTCGTTGCACAGCCGGTACGCCCCGTTGACCTCCTTGAAGAAGACGGGAGCGGGGATCGAGTCGATGAGGGCCTGGAGAAACCTGGACCTCTCGCGGATCGCCTCCTCGGCGGCCTCGCGCTCGCTGACGTCCCGGCAGAACTCCACGATCTGGACGACCTCACCCGTCTCGTCGAGGACGGGCGCGACGGTCACCTCCGTCGTGATGAGCTTCCCTTTCGAGAAGTGCTTGTGCGTCGCGGACTTCGGCTCCTTGTCCGCGAGGGCGGCCGAAAGCGGGCACGGGTGAGACGTCCCCGTGCACGGAGTCCGCCTGTGGTGCAAGACCTCGAAGCACGACAGGTAGGCCGCGACCGGGTCCACCCCCCCGGCTGCTTCCTGGGCGGCCCTGTTGGCCAGGAGGATCCGGTGGTTCGGATCGATGACGAGCATCGTGTCCGGGATGGCGTCGACGATCGCCTGGAGGAATCCGGGATGGTTCAACAGTTGCTCCGCATCTCAGGGCCGGGCCTCGCGCAGGATCTGGATCGCGACGGCCGTGACTCCGTTGATCACGAACTGTATCCCGATCACGGCGGAGATGAGACCCATGATCTTGTTGGTGACCCGCTGTCCCGTCTCCCCCATCCGCTTCGTGATCTCGGGCGCCGCCAGCAGGATCAGGAGAGTCAGGAGCATCGAGGCGAGAAGGGCCGCGGCCAGGGCGATTCGTTTCTGGGCGGTCTCGGCCTGTCCGACCAAGACCATGATGGTCGATATCGCGCCGGGTCCCGCGATCAGCGGAATCCCGATCGGCACGATCGATGGATCGCGAGGAGCCGGCGTGCCCGCCGGGACCTCTTCGTGGCCGTGCTCGAGGGTCCGGAGAGACATCAGGGCGAACAGGATCCCGCCCGTGATCTGGAAGGCGGGCACCGTCACCCCGAAGAACGAGAAGATCGCTCCCCCCGCCACGCTGAAGACGGCGAGGACGACGGCGGCCGCCGTGGAAGCCCGGACCGCGGAACGCCTTCTCTCGGATCTGGCGAGGCCATCCGTCATCGAGGCAAAGATCGGAGCCGCGGAGATCGGATTGATGATCGAGAAGAGGGACGAGAAGGCCAGGATCGCGAAACTGGTGGCGTTTTGGACCTCGGACATCTGGGTGCCTTCCCTGCCGGGTCAGATCTTCAGGCGTCGAAGGTGCGCCAGAAAGGCCGCGACGACCCTCTCCCGCGTTTCGTGATGGGGGACGTGCCCGCAGCCCGGGAGGAAGAGCTTCTCGCTCTCTCCCTTGACCTCGCGGGCGATCGCCTCGACCTGCGCGGGCGTGCCGTACTCGTCGTTCTCGCCCTGAATCACGAGAGTGGGGGCGTGGATGCCGCCGAGGACGGACTCGATGTTCCAGGACGAGAACGACGGGTCGAGCCATGTGTCGTTCCAGGCGTGGAAGAGAGCCCTGGCCTTCTCGCCGTGGTACTTCTCGAGCTTGTCGACAAAGCCACCCCTCTCGTAGCGTTCGCGCGCCGCGCGGAGCCCCGCGAGGGTCAACTCGTCCGCGAAGACGTGAGCCGCCTCGGTCACGACGCCGGCCGTCCGGTCCGGAAACGCCGACGCGAAGAGGAGGGCGATCGAGCCCCCGTCGCTGTGGCCGAAAAGGATGGCCCTCTCGATTCGAGAAGAGTCGAGAACCTGCGGCAGGACGAGCAGGGCCTCGTCGTGGAGGTAGCGTGCCGTTCTCGGACCGGGCAGGGGATCGGAGCCTCCGTGGCCGAGCCTCTCGTAGACCAACCCCGGCAGCCCGGCGGCCGAACAGAGCACCTCGGGGAAATCGCGCCACTGGGCGATGCTGCCGAGGGCGTCGTGCAAGAAGACGACGGCCGTCCGGACCTTCTCGGCCCCCTCCGGCTCCATTCGCAAGGCCGAGATCCTGTGCCCGTTGTACCGGAGGGTTCCCCACTCCATCAACATGGCGAACATCATAGCCGCGCGTTCACTCACTGCTACGATCGCGCGGCCGATGGAAGGATCTCCTCGCCGCTACGTCCTGCGGAAGGCGCCGAGCGCCAAGACCTACCGGGTCGACTACAACCGGGAGCTGAACGAGGAGCAGCGCTCGGTCGTCTTCGCTGGGGATGGCCCGCTTCTCGTCATCGCCGGGGCGGGGTCGGGAAAGACCCGGACGCTCGTCTACCGCATGTCGCGCCTCATCGAGGACGGCGCGGAGCCCGCGAGCTTCTGCCTGTTGACCTTCACGAACCGCGCCGCCAAGGAGATGACCCGGCGGGTGGAGAACCTGATAGGGACAGACATTTCCAAGGCGCTTGCCGGGACGTTCCACTCCGTCGCGGCCCGCATCCTCAGGACGAACGCCGACCTCCTCGGCTACCGCCCCAACTTCTCCATCCTCGACTCGGAAGACGCCAAGGACATCATGGACTCGGCGATCTCCGATCTCGCGATCCCCGTCACCGAGAAGCGGTTCCCGAAGGCCGACCTCCTCAGGGACCTGCTCTCGCTCGGCGTGAACACGGGCCGGGAGCTCAGGGATGTGATCGCCGCCGAGGCGCCCCATCTGATGCCCCAGATGAAGGCGATCTCGGACGTCGTCGCCAGGTTCCGGCAGCGAAAAAAGAGCGCCAACGCGATGGACTACGACGACCTCCTCGTGCTTTGGGCCGTGCTCCTGAAGGAGCACCCCAGCGTCCGGAAGGCGCTCGCCATCCGAATCCGCGAGCTTCTCGTCGACGAGTTCCAGGACATCAATCACCTCCAGAGCGAGATCGTCGACCTCCTGGTTCTCGACTCGGCAACGAAAAACGTCCTGGCGGTCGGGGACGACGCCCAGTCGATCTACTCGTTTCGCGGCGCCGACGTCGAGGCTCTTCTCGGCTTCCCGAAGCGCTACCCCACGGCGAGGATCTGCCGGCTCGAGACGAACTACCGGTCGACTCCGCAGATCCTCTCGCTCGCTAACGCCTCGATCCGCCACAACAAGCGGCGTTTCGAGAAGGAGCTGCGCGCGGTGAGAACCGAAGGGGTGCCGGTGGCGGTGGTGGGAACGGCGGACACCGCCCAGCAGTCGGAGTTCGTCGCCCAGCGGGTTCTCGAGCTTCGGGACGAGAACATCCCGCTCTCGAGCATCTCGGTCCTCTACCGGGCTCACTACCAGGCCCTCGAGCTGCAGCTCGAGCTGACGCGCCGGGGGATCCCGTACGAGGTCCGTTCCGGCCTTCGCTTCTTCGAGCAGCAGCACGTCAAGGACGTCCTGGCCTTCCTCCGGATCGTCGTCAACCCCAGGGACGAGATCTCGTTCAAGAGGGCCTTCAAGCTCCTCCCCCGGGTGGGGGAAAGGCTCGCCTCGACGGTGTGGCTGGCCATCGCGGACGCTCCCGATCCGGCCTCCGCGCTCTCGGCCATCGATCCCGCCAAGCTCCCGGCGGCTGCCCGTCCCCATTTCCGCTCGTTCCAGAAAACCCTCGCCACGATCAGGAAGGACTCATTTCAGTCGGCTCCCGCCGAATCGATCCGCTGGGTCCTGGAAGAGGGGGGTTACGCCGAGATCGCCCGGAGCAAGTTCACGAACGCGACGGCCCGGCTCGACGAACTCGAGGCCCTGGCGCAGTTCGCCCTGGGCTATGACGACGTGAGCCGGTTCCTTCAAGAAGTCACCCTTCTTGGCGATCCGGCAGGTGAGGACCGCGTGACGGCTGAACGGGATGACGAAAGGCTCGTCCTCTCGTCCGTCCACCAGGCCAAGGGCCTGGAATGGTCGGCGGTCTTCGTGATCGGGCTGGTGGAGGACCGCTTCCCCAATGCGCGGGCGGCCAAGGACGAAGCCGGTCTCGAGGAGGAGCGGCGTCTCTTCCACGTCGCGGTCACGCGGGCTCGTGACGAGCTGACGCTCGTCCACCCGCTGGCGGTCTACGACCGGACCGGGATCCTGGTGATGACCGAGCCCTCCCGGTTCCTGCGGGAGCTCCCTGCGGATCTCTACGAGCGGTGGGTCCTCGAGACCGGTCCGGCCGTCCCGGCGGACCCGTCGGAAAACGTCGATCCCGACGAGCGCGTCCACTGAAGCCTCCCGCCGGAAAAGGCTGGCAGAATAGCTCGAAGCCGACGGGAACCGAGGGGGAGGCAAGAAGCAGGGTGAGTCGTGCGTCTATGAGAGCCGAGGGGGGTGAGGGACGGCCCGGCGGCCGTCTCTTGGGGGGTCTGGCATGACGGCTCCCCTCCCCGCCCTCAGGTCCGGGGCGTTCAAGGCGCGCAGGATCAGGGAGTCGATCTTCAAGATCTCGAAGGCGGTCTCGATGGCCGAGAGCCTCGACGACCTCTGCCGTGAGATCCACGGGATCGTGGCGGGACTGATGCCGGCCGAGAACTTCTACATCGCGCTTCTGGACCGGGAGAAAAACCAGCTCCGCTTTCCTTACTTCATCGACTCGGAGGACGATGTTCCCGAAACCGCGACGCCGGGCCGGGGACTGACGGAATACGTCCTGCGCACGGGGACCCCGCTCCTGGCCACACCAGAGGTTTTCGACCGGCTGGTCGAGGAGGGCGAGGTCGAGATCCTCGGACCCGACTCACTGGACTGGCTCGGCGTTCCCCTCAAGGCCCGCGGCGAGACCTACGGAACACTCGTCGTCCAGAGCTACACGACGGATGTCCGGTACTCGGAGGACGACCGGGACCTCCTCGTCTTCGTGGCGGATCAGGTCGGACACGTCGTCGAGCGGATGCGGGCGGACGAGGCGATCCGCAAGGCCCAGGCCGAACTGAAGAGGCTGACCGACCACATGATCGACGCGATCAGCCAGACGGACATGAGCGGGGTCTTCCAGTTCGCCAGTCCCTCGCACCGCGACCGCATGGGCTGGACGCCCGAGGAACTCCATGGCCGCCCCTTCTTCGAATTCGTTCATCCCGACGACCGGGAGGCCCTGACTCTGAGGCTCGCCGAGACGGCGGAGAAGGGTGGCACGCTCCCGCTCGTTTACCGCTTCGCGCATAAGAACGAGGGCCACCTGTGGGTGGAGACCGTTGCCAATCTCCTCAGGGACGGCGAGGAGCAGCCGCAGGGCTGGGTCCTGGTGACGCGCGACGTGACCGAGCGCAAGGAGGCCGAGCTCGTCCTCTCGCTCGTGCACGAGGTCGACCGGAAGATCCTGGGGCGCGAGCCCTTCGATTCCATCCTGGACTTCGTTTGCACCGAGATCGTCGCCCGGCTCGGATTCCGGCTCGCATGGGTCGGCTTCAAGCAACCGGACGGGAACGTCCAGCCTGGGGCCTCGGCCGGGCCGGCGAGCGGATACCTCGACGGGTTCGAGGTTCGCTGGGATGGAGGACCCCTGGCACAGGGTCCGACAGGCAAGTCGATCCAGACCGGGAAGGTCCAGGCGGTGAATTCCCAGGACGACGAGAGCTGGGAGCCCTGGCGAGCTCGCGCGAAGGAATGCGGCCTGAAATCGTCTGCCTCGTTCCCCCTCGTGTCTCTGGGCGTGGTCCGCGGCGCCCTGGCGATCTACTCGGAGAGGGAGGGAACCTTCGACACCCGGATGCTGAACCTCCTGCGGCGGTTCGCGGATCAGCTCGCCTTTTCCCTGATGGAGGCCGAGCATCTCGAGCTGATCGAGCTACAGACGGCCGCCCTGGAGGCGGCGGCGAACGCCGTCGTCATCACGAATCGGGACGGCAAGGTGGAGTGGGTGAACCCGGCGTTCACTCAGCTGACGGGCTACGAGCTCTCGGAGATCCTGGGCGAGACGCCCCGTGTCTTGAAGTCCGGCATACAGAGCGACCACTACTACCAGCGCCTGTGGGAGACGATCTCGGAGGGACAGGTCTGGCGCGGAGAGCTCTACAACCGCCGCAAGGACGGCTCGATCTACGTGGAGGAGCAGACGATCACGCCCGTGCGCGGCGCCGACGGTCAGATCCGGCACTTCGTCGCGATCAAGCAAGACGTGACGACCCGCAGGAAGGACGAAGAGAGGATCCGCTACCTGGCTCTGCACGACCCGCTCACCGAGCTGCCGAACCGCAGGGCCCTGGAAGAGCGCCTCGAGCGAATGATCTCGGAGTGCTCGCGCGGGTCGCGGTCCGGGATCCTGATGCTGATCGATCTCGACAACTTCAAGATCATCAACGACACGCTCGGGCACCCGGCCGGAGACAGGATTCTGGTCGAGTTCACCCGGCTCCTCAGAAGCGTCCTGCGGCCCGGCGACCAGCTCGGCCGGCTGGGAGGCGACGAGTTCGTCGTGTTGCTCGAGGGCTCGGGACCCGAGGCGGGACGCGCGACCGGAGAGCGCCTCAGGCAGGCCGTCGACGCTCACCGATTCCGGGTCGAGGGCCGCATCTATGACCTCACGATCAGCGTGGGAATGGTTCCGATCGACGGCAGGATGGACTCGTCCTCGATCCTGTCGCTCGCGGACTCGGCTCTCTATATCTCCAAGGACCGCGGCCGCAATCAGGTCACCTTCCTCGAGGCTACGGTCTCCACGGTCTCATCGCTCGCCCTGGCCGGCGAGTGGGCCGGCAGGATCAAGTCCGCGATCAAGGAGAACCGGCTCGTCTTGATGTTCCAGCCGATCCTCAGACTTGCGGATAGCCGGGTGCTGCACTACGAGGCCCTCCTGAGAATGCGGGAGGAGGAAGGAGGCGGCCTGATCGGGCCCGGATCCTTCCTCGGCGCGGGCGAACGCTTCGGCCTGATGCCTCAGATCGACCGGTGGGTCGTCCGGGAAGTCCTGTCGATCCTGAAGTCGCGGCCCGCGCTCGAAATCTTCGTCAACGTCTCGGGGGCGAGCCTCGGCCAGGAACCGCTCCTGACCGAAATCGAGGCTCTCGTCAGGGAGAGTGGTGTCAAGCCCGGGCAGCTCGCCTTCGAGATCACCGAGACCGCTGCGGTGGCCGACGTCGTGGCCGTCAGGCAGTGGATGCGGCGGTTGAAGGAGCTCGGCTGCCGTTTCGCCCTCGACGATTTCGGGATGGGGTTCTCCTCGTTCTCGTACCTGCAGTCGCTGCCGGCCGACTACGTCAAGATCGACGGAGCCTTCATCCGGGACCTTTCGAGCAATCCGGCCAACCGCGCCCTGGTGAAGGCCATCGACACGGTGGCGGAGACGATGGGGAAAGAGACGATCGCCGAATCCGTGGAGGATGCCCGTATCATTCCCGTCCTCAGGGAGCTGGGAGTGGAGTTCGGCCAGGGATTCGCCCTCGGGATGCCCGCGCTGGGCATTCCCCAGTCGAGCGAGTGAAGAATGGCACCAACCGAAACGAGCACGGAACCGAGAGTTCTGAACCGGGTGCTGATCATCGACGATGACAGCGGCGTCCGGACCGTCCTGCGCTACTTTCTCGAGCGGGATCTCGGCGTCGAGGTGGAGGACGCTTCGTCGGGAGCCGCGGGCCTGTCCCGGGCACGGGAATGGCAGCCAGAACTCGTTCTCCTCGACCTCCTGATGCCCCAGATGGACGGACTCCAGACCCTCGAAGCGCTGAGGCTCGATCCGGGGACGCGGCACATTCCGGTCGTCATCATGAGTGCCTCCGCTCCGGAGGAGTGGATTCCGAAACTGAGGAGTCTCTGGATTCTGGGCATCCTCGCCAAACCCTTCTCGCCCGAGACCGTCGGCCGCGACATCCTGGAGTTTTTCGACCGCGCGTCCTCGTGGAGGGAAGTCCAGTGATCGATGCCGCGTGGGAGGAGCTGACCCGCGTCTACCGCTCGCAGGCGGTGGAGGCGCTCTCGGAAGGACTGGCGGCTCTACGAGAGAGGGAACTCGCCACGAAGGACCTCCAGGAGTTCCGCACGATGGTCCACCGTCTCAGAGGCACGGGCGCCAGCTTCGGCTTCCCCTGGCTGACCGAGGCGTGCGCGGAGATGGACCAGCGAGCAGCCGCCCTCCTGTCGGAGAAGCGGCTTCCAGATGCCTCGATGGTGGAAGGCTGGACGAGGACTTTGGAAACGCTTGTTTCTCGTCTTCACGAAGCCAGACTCCAGGACCCGGAGGCCGGGCCGTCCTAGGAGCCGTGAATCCCGTGCTGAGCCGACTTGATGAACTCCAAGAGTTCCAGAACGTCTGGCGAGTTTTCGCTGAGGGCCGCGAGGGCCGCGAGCATCGCCGCGTGGTCGTGGCGATGGCGGTAGAGGGCCCGGTAGGCCTTTTGCAGGGCATCGACGCGCTCCGCGCTGAACCCTTTTCTCGCTAGCCCGACGGAGTTGACCTTCCAGGCCTTCGTGGGACGGTCGGCCGACGTCCAGAGGAACGGGAGGATGTCCTTGTTGGCCGGGGTGAACGCCCCGACAAAGGCGTAGGCGCCCACGCGCGAGAACTGTCTCACGCCCGCGAAGGCGCCGAGGATGGCGTCGTCACCGACATCGCAGTGCCCCGCCAGAGAGGCGCCGTTTGCAAAGACCGTCCGGCTCCCAACCTTGCAGTCGTGAGCCACGTGCGTGTAGGCCATGAACAGGTTGTCGTCCCCGATCACGGTCTTGCCGCGGCCCGTGACCGTTCCCCTGTGGACCGTGCAGAACTCGCGAAAGATGTTGCGAGACCCGACGATCAGTTCCGTCTTCTCGCCGCGATACTTGAGATCCTGGGGATCGCCTCCGAGAACCGTGTGGGCACAGATGACGTTCTTCTCGCCGAACTCGGCGGGACCGGTGATGACGGCGTGAGACCCGACGGTCGAGCCGGCGCCGATCACGACGCCGGCTCCGATCACGGCGAAGGGTTCGACGGCGACATCGGGAGCCAGACGGGCGGTCTCGTCGACGATGGCTGTCTTGTGGATGTTCACGCTCAGCTCTCCTCTTCGTCACGCGGGATCAGGGCGCTCATCATCTCCGCCTCGGTGCAGAGCTGATTGTCCACGCGCGCTTCTCCTCTCACCTTGACGATGGTCTGCTTCATGCCGAGGACTTCGACTGTGAAGATCAGCTGGTCACCCGGAACGACCGGGCGGCGGAACCTCACCTTGTCGATTCCGGTCAGGTAAACGAGCATCTTCTTTGGGTCCGGGACCATCGACAGCATCATGCAGCCGCCGACCTGCGCCATGGCCTCGAGGATCAGGACGCCGGGCATGACGGGATTGCCCGGAAAGTGGCCGACGAAAAACTCCTCGTTGACCGTCACGTTCTTCAAACCGACGACCCGCTTGCCCGGTTCCATCTCCAGGATCCGGTCCACGAGGAGGAGCGGATAGCGATGGGGAAGAATCCTGAGGATGTCGTGGATGTTGAGGGTCTTCTTGCCCGGTGCCGGCGGGGTTTCGGGAGTGTCATTCGCCACGGGGTTCCTCCAGCCTGGAGACTCTCTTCGCCAGGTCCCTCACGAGCCGCGCCGTTTCCGGCAGACGGCGGGTTTCGGCGATCACTCTCATCGTTTCCCTGAAGGGCATCATCGGGGTTCCGAAGACCTCCTGTCCGTCGGGAACGTCCGTGTTCACCCCGGTCTGGGCTCCGACCTTGGCGCCGTTGCCGATGCGGAGGTGTCCGGCCGCTCCCACCTGACCGGCGAGGATGACGCCATCGCCGGTGGCCGTGGATCCGGCCAGGCCCACCTGACCGCAGACGAAATTGCTGCGGCCGAGCTCGCAGTTGTGGCCGATCATGACGAGGTCGTCGATCTTCGTGTTGTCGCCGATGCGCGTGACCTCGAGCGAGGCGCGGTCGACACACGAGTTCGCGCCGATCTCGACGTCTGAGCCGAGCTCGACCCGGCCGATCTGCGGGATCTTCCGGATTCCGGTCTTGCCGGTCGCGTACCCGAAGCCATCCGCGCCGAGCACGGCCCCAGAGTGGATCTCGCTGCCGGGCCCCACCACGACCTCGTCATAGAGGACCACGTGGGGATGCAGCCACACTCCATCCCCGAGGCGGACGGAGTCTCCGAGGACGCAGTGCGCCTCGATGAGACAGCCGCCCCCGACGACGGTGTGCTCGCCGAGCACGGCGTACGGGCCGATCTCCGCCGTGACGTCGACCTGGGCGGTCGGCGGCACGACGGCCGTCTCGTGGATGCCCGGCCGGGGACGCCGCCGCGGCCGGAAGAGGTGAAGAAGCGGAATCAGCGCGAGTGAAGGGTCGGGCACCTCGATGACGGGCCGGTTCCAGGAGCCTTCACCGGCCCGGACGATGAGGAGGCCCGCGTTCGACTCCTGTGCCTTTCGAGCCGCCTTGCGGTCCGCGACGAAAGAGAGGTCCGAGGGCCCCGCCTTCTCGAGGGAACGGATGCCCAGGATCTCGAGTTCACCCCCGCCGTGAAGCTCTCCTCCGCACGCGGAGGCGAGCTCTGCCGCGGTGAACCCGCGACGGGCTCCGTCCGATCTCATGCGAGACCCTGTGTCCTCACTTCTTGGGGGCGGCGGGCTTGGCGGGAGCGGCGGCCGCCGGCTTGGCGGGGCCAGCCGTGCCGGCCGGCTTGGCCGAGGCCGGGGAGGCGATCTTGGAGTTGAAGGCCTTGACGACCTCGTCGGTGAGGTCGGAAGCCTCGTCGGCGAAGAGGAGCCCGCTCTGGAACTTGTTGAAGACCAGGTTGTAGCCTTTCTCCTTGGCGACCGCGTCGATCACGGGCATGACCTGCTTCTCGAACTCGGAGAGCTCTTTTCTCTGCAGCTCCTCGAGCTCCCTCTGGGCGTCATCCTGGAAGCGCTTCA
This sequence comes from Thermoanaerobaculia bacterium, assembly GCA_022071945.1. Lineage (GTDB taxonomy): Bacteria > Acidobacteriota > Thermoanaerobaculia > UBA5066 > UBA5066 > JAJVIN01. Next base: position 86,469 of record JAJVIN010000024.1, read on the forward strand.
GCTCGACGGCCTTGTTCTGATAGTCCTTCTGGAGCTTCTCGAGAGCCTCGGCCGAGAGGGTCTTGTTCTGCTCCTGGATCTTCGTCTCGAGGTCGCGAAGGTCCTTTTGACGCTTGGTGACTTCGTCCTGCTTGCCGCTGGCGACACGCTGGATCTTCGCGAGGCTCTCCTTGCCGACCGCCGAGTCGGCGACGACGCGCTGGACATCGATGACGCCGATCTTTGCCTGTGCCAGGGCGGGGCCCGCGGCCACGAGTGCGGAAAGCGCGAGGAGAGCGGAGAGGGACACCGGTTTCTTCATGAACGTGACTCCTTGAGTTTGCGGGTGGGAATCCCCCCGGCGGCTGTCCGGGGCGCCGCAGAGTTTAGCCGAAAGTCGATGGGCTGCTGATCGAGAAGATTTGCCTTCCTCGCGGACGGTTGCGTACGAAACCCCCGCCTTCAGAAGGTCGTCCCGATCGAGAACTGGAAATCCGTACGGCTCTCTTCCCCGTTGACGAGGACGTTGCCGTTGTAGTCACGGATCACCTTGGGGTCGAGCTTGATGCCGTAGATGAACCGGATCGGAGCCTGGAAGATCGGGAGGAAGATCCTGAGCTCAAAGCCGGTCGCCGCCCGCAGATCGAGGGGTTCGACCGACTGCGATTCGTGCCACGTGTTGCCCGCGTCGAAAAACCACGCCAGCTTGACGGGGCCGCCCAGCGCGTAGACGAGCTCGGCGTTGAAGACGCCGAACTTGTCTCCGCCCAGAAGTGCGCCCTGCTCGCTGAAGAAGGCCCGGTCTTGCTCGTCGAGCGGGAAGATCGAACCGTAGTCGAATCCTCGAACTGAGCGGTCCCCGCCGATCCGGTAGCGCTCGTAGATCGGGATCTCCTTGCCGCCGTAGGGAGCGATGTACCCCATCTCGAGATTGACGCCGAGGTGCGTCTTCTTGCCGACCCGGAAGTACTGCGTGGCGTTCGCCTGGGGCTTGAAGTAGTTGAAGTCGCCCCCGAGCGGACCTCCCGCGATCGTGACGGAGGCCCCGATCCTGCGGCCCCGGGTGGGCTCGAACGGGTCGTTCCGGCTGTCATACCGGTAGCCCGGGGTGACCGCCGAAGTCTTGCCGACGAAGTCCGCATAGGCCGGAGGCGGAAAGCCTCCGCCTGGCGGGACGGGGGGCGGGATGATCTGGTACCGGCTCTTGGCATCGGTGAACCCGTAAAAGAACGAGAGCCCGTCGAAGATCCCGAGCCCGATCCCGAGCGAGGCATTGAGTCCCCGGGTGCGCTGGTTGACGTCGAGATACTCGATCGTCCGGTTGTAGATCTGGCCGCCAACCGACATCCGCTTGTCGAGGAACCACGGCTCCGTGAACGACAGATCGAAGTAGTTCCCCGCCCCTCCGCGCTGGAACTGGACCGCGATGGTGTCCCCCCGGCCCAGGAAGTTGCGGGTGGCGAACGAGAACTGCCCGAAGAGCCCCTCGACGCCTGAGTAACCGGCCCCGAACTGGACCTCGTTACGGTTCGTGTCCTGCCCCTTCACGGTGACGTCCACGGTCTTGGAGTCCGAGTTCACCTTGAACTCGGGGTCTTCCTCGATCTTGAAGTACCCGAGCTGGGTGATCTTGAAGATCGCCTTGCGGAACGCCTCCATGTCCAGGATGTCACCCTCGTGGATGATCATCTCCCGGCGCAGGACCTTGTCTCGAGTGGTCTTGTTCCCCGAGAACTCGACACGGCCCAGCTTGTACTGGTCGCCCTCCGTCACCTTGACGACGACGTCCACGACGCGGTCGGCTTTCTCGGTGAACTCCGGATTCATGAAGATGTAGATGTAGCCGCGCTCCCGGTACGCCGTCTCGATGGCCTTCATGCCCTCGGTCAGAACGCCCCGGCTCAAGGGCTTTCCTGGACGGGCCGCGAAGACCCGCTGCAGGTTCTCCGGGCTGAACACCGTCGTCCCCTCGACCGCCAGGCTGCCGAAGTAGTACTGCTCCCCCTCGACGACCGGGATCGTCATCCTCACCCGCCGCTTCTGCTTCTCGGGCTTCTTTTCCTTCGGATTGACGACGAACGTCTCGAGAACGGGATCCTTGATGACGACATCCTTGTAGCCGGCATCCTGGTACACCTTCTTGACGAGATCGATGTCCTCCTCGTAGTTCGCCTGATTGTAGACGTCCTTCGAGGACCAGAAGATGTACCACTCGCGTTCCTTGGTCTTCTTCATCGCCCGCCGCAGGCGGCCGGACGAGAAGACCGTGTTTCCCGTAAACGAGATGGACTCGATCTTGATCTTGTCGCCCTCGTCGATCTGGAACACGACCTTGCGCTCGAAATCGTTGACGTTCTCAACGTTGACGTCGACCGCCGCGGACCGGAACCCCTCGGCCTTGTAAGCCTCGAGGAGCACCGTCTTGGCCTTCGAGATGTCGCGAAGCGAGATCGGTCCTCCCGTCTTGATCTCGACCTTCCCTTCCTTCAGCTTGTCCTTCAGCTGGGAAGTCGTGAGCTTCTTGTTGCCGCGAAACTCCAGATCTGCCACCTTGGGCCGCTCCACGATCGTGGCGATGAGCCGGATTCCACCCGGAACGGACTCCTTCTCGAGCACGATGTCGTCGAAGAGCCCCGAGTCCCACAGCTTCAAAAAGGAGCGCGGCAGGGAGTCCCTGTCGAGGAGGTCGCCGGGCTTGACGCCCAGGTAGAACCCGATCGTCTCGGCGGTCACGGTCCGGCCGCCCTTCACGACGATCTCGACGAGCTTCTGTCCCGATTCCGCTGCCGTGTCAGGCGCGAGCTGGACCCTGGGGAGCGCGGAGGAGAACGGCGACTTCTCCGGCTCTCCCGCCACCTTCGGACCAGTCTGGGGAGACTGCGAAGGGGCTCCCGCCGGGGCGGTCTGGGGAGCCGCGGTGGAAGAACCCGCCAGCACCAGACCGACGCTGGCAGCCACGAGTTTCTGACGCAGATATAGAGGGCCACGCCTCCGTGCGTGGCCTCGTCGAGCCATTCTGGACGCCTTCAAATCGCTATCGCCCCTGTTCCACGGACTCCACGGGGAGAGCGGCGCGCGCCAGAACCTTCAGTTGGTCTTCTACCACTGTGACTTCCAGGCACTCGAGACTCTCGGTCGTCGAGATAAGCAACTCCGATACCGCGTCCTCGACGTACCGCTGGATCGTCCGGCGCAGGGGCCGGGCTCCCGAGTGGACGTCGTTTCCGGCCTTGTTCAAGAGCCAGTCGATGGCCACGTCGCTCGCCGCCAGCGTCAGGCCCCGGTGCTTCAGCGTCTCCGCGACATCCTGGATCAGGAGACGTCCGATGCTCCGGAGTTCTTCTATACCCAGCGGATTGAACACGATCACGTCGTCGATGCGGTTGATGAACTCGGGGCTGAACTCGCGCCGCAGCTCCTTCAGAACGAGCTCCTCGACCTCGCCCGCCCGCGGCGCGTGCTTGGCATCGCCGAAGCCGACGCGGCTCTGGGTGACGAGGAACTTCGTCCCGATGTTGGACGTCATGATGATGAGCGTGTTCTTGAAGTCGACGACGTTTCCATAGGCATCCGTCAACTGCCCGTCCTCGAGGATCTGGAGCAGGAGGTTGGCGATGTCGGGATGCGCCTTTTCGATCTCGTCGAGCAGGATCAACGAATAGGGCTGGCGGCGGATCCTCTCGGTGAGCTGGCCGCCCTCGTCGTGACCGACATACCCCGGAGGCGAGCCGATCAGTTTCGAGACGGCGTGCTTTTCCATGTACTCGGACATGTCGAAGCGGACCATCGCCTTCTGGTTGTTGAAGAGGAACTCGGCCAGGCGGCGCGCCACCTCGGTCTTGCCGACTCCGGAGGGCCCCAGGAAGATGAACGAGCCGACCGGGCGATTCGGGTTCTTCACGCCGAGCCTCGAGCGGCGGATCGCGCGGCTGATCGCCTCGATTGCACGGTCCTGTCCGATGACGCGCCTCTTGAGGATCTCTTCCATGTGGAGGAGCTTCGAGGCCTCCTCTTCTTGCAGAGAGGTGACCGGGATCCCGGTCCAGCTCGAGATGATCTCCTCGATGTCCCGCCTGCTGACCTCGGCGTAGCTCGTCTCGTCGTGAGCCTGGGACTTGATCCTCTCGATGTCGTCCTTGATCTCGATCTCGCGCTCGCGCAGGAACACGGCGCGCTCGAAGTCCTTCTCGGAGATCGCCTTCTTCATCTCCTTGACGACCTGCTTGATCTCGCCCTCGAGCCGCCTGAGGTTCTGTGTGTCCGCGGTCAGGCGGAGTTTCACCCGCGCCCCGGCCTCGTCGAGGATGTCGATGGCCTTGTCCGGGAAGAACCGGTCGGGGATGTAGCGGCTCGCCTGGTAGACCGCCACCTTGACCGCGTCATTCGAGTAGCGGACCCGATGGAACTTCTCGTACCGCTCCCGCACGCCTTCCAGGATCTGAAGGGTCTGTTCCTCGTTCGGCGGGTGGATGGTGATCGCCTGGAACCGGCGCAGGAGCGACCGGTCCTTCTCGATGTACTTCCGGTATTCCTTCAGGGTCGTTGCGCCGATGCAGGAGATTTCACCCCTGGAGAGGGCCGGCTTGAGAATGTTGGCCGCGTCGAGCGACCCCTCGGCCGAGCCCGCCCCGATCAGCGAGTGGATCTCGTCGATGAAGATGATCAGGTCGGGGTTCTCGCGAAGCTCCTTCAGGATCCCCTTCAGGCGCTCCTCGAACTGGCCGCGGTACTTCGTGCCGGCGACGATGAGCGAGAGGTCGAGGGCGAGGATCTTTCGCTGCGCCAGGAAGAGCGGCACGCTGCCCTCGACGATTCGCTGGGCGAGCCCCTCGACGATGGCTGTCTTGCCGACACCCGGCTCCCCGAGGAGGATGGGATTGTTCTTCGTCCGGCGGGAGAGGATCTGGATGATCCGCTCGACCTCCTCGTCGCGTCCGATCAGGGGGTCGAACGTCCCCTGCTGGGCCAGCGCCGTCAGGTCGCGGGAGTACTCCGCCAGAAACGGAAGCTCCTTCTTCTGCTTGGAGGCTTCCCGCTCCTTGATGAGGGCGATCGTCTCCTCGCGGACCCCATAGAGGTTGAAACCGTGGCCGCCCAGGATGCGGCCCGCCGTCGACTGTTCCACGCGGAGGATCCCGATCAGGAGGTGCTCCGTGCCCACGTAGGGGTGCATCATCGACTCGGCCTCGTGAGAGGCGTAGGCGAGGATCTTCTTGGATTCCTCCGAAAGCGGGAGCTCCTGCGTCGAGGACACCCGCTCGACGAAGACACGGTCGCCCTCGATCTCCTTGCGGAGATCGTCGGGCTTCACGTTGAAGCGGCTGAAGATCTCGCGGACCACTTCCTCTCCCTCTCGGAGGATCCCGAGGAGGATGTGTTCCGACTCGATGACCTTCGAACCGAGCTTCGAGGCCTCGTAACGGGCGAAGAAGAGAGCGCGACGGGCTTTCTCGTTGTATTTCTCGAACATGGCTACCGGCTCCCGGAGGGCCCCGGGTTGCCGTACGGAGCGCCCGGCGGCCCGTCCTCAACGGAAGGATTGAGACCTCCCGCAGCGAGATGAAGCATCGTAGCACAGCGGCGGGCCCAGGCCCGGTCATGGGTCACCACGACGACCGCCCCCGCCCGCTCGCGCGCCACGACCGTCAAGAGCTCGAAGACCTCGGCGGCGTGAGCGGCGTCGAGACTTCCGGTCGGCTCGTCGCAGAGGAGGAGCCGGGGCTTGCGGACGACGGCTCGGGCAAGGGCTGTCCTCTGCCTTTCACCGCCCGAGAGCGTCCGGGGAAATGCCGAGTGTCTCGGCATCATCCCCACCCTGTCCAGGCACTCCCGGGCTTCGCCCAGCGCCCGCTCTTCCTTCCAGCCAGCCAGGAGGAGAGGGAGCGCGACGTTCTCCTCCACCGAGAGCTCGGGAAGGAGGTGGTGGAACTGGAAGACGAAGCCGATGGTCTCGCCCCGCATACGGGCCCTCTCCTCCAGGGAGCGGCCCTGCCAGCTCCTGCCTTCGACGGCGACGACGCCCGAGTCGGGATCGTCGAGCCCGGCGAGCAGGTGCAGGAGCGTCGATTTGCCGCAGCCCGAGGGCCCCATGATCGCGACGAAGTCGCCCGGCAAGACGGTCAGGTCGACGGACTCGAAGACCTTCACGAGCGAGTCTCCGCTGCCGAAGCTCTTCGAGATCGCCTCCGCCTTCAAGAGAGGGTCAACCGTTGGCACGGAGCACCTCCACCGTGTTCATGCGGGCAACGGCCCGGGACGGGCCGAGGGCCACGAGGACGCTCCAGACGCAGGACAGGACGACGACCGCGGCGAGATCCGCGGGCTCGAGGCGGAACGGGACGTGATCGATGCTGTAGAGCCGAGTGGGCAACGGAATCAACCGGAACCGGTCCAGGACGTGCGCGAGGGTCGTTCCGAAAACCGCGCCCCCAGCCGTCCCTGCCAGCCCGAGCAGGACGCCCGCGGCCAGAAAAACCCGGCCGACGGTGGACGGCGGCGCCCCCAGGACGGCCAGCACCGCAGCATCCCCCGCTCGGGTGGCCGCCAGGACCGCCGTGATGGCCGCCAGGTTCAGACCCGCGACGATCACGATCAGGGAGATCGTCGTGAAAAGAACGATCTTCTCGAGCTTCAGGGCGGCCACGAGCGGGCGATTGGAGTCCTCCCACGTGCTGACCGAAACGCCGCGCCCGGCGCAGAGCCGGATCTCCTCGGCCATGCGAGAGGGGTCTCTGGGGTCCTTCATCCGGATCTCGTAGCCCGAGGCCGCGTCGAGGGGAAGCGCCATCAGTCGGCGCGCCTCCGCAATCGGGAGCTCGAGCTCGGGCTTCCTCCTGGATGTCACCGGCGGGACGATTCCCGACAGCGGAAGGGAGAGAACGATTGGAACGGGTCCGAGAGGGGAAAGGCGGGTCCGGGAGGAGACGAGTGTGACTTCCACTCCCGGGAGAAGAGCGAGGGCGCCGGCGAGCGGGGGGTCCATGACGATGCCCGAGAGCCCTTCCCGGCCGATCGCGTCGGCCGGGGTCGACCGGCTCGACTGGGTGACCCACACCCGTCCCCGCACGAAGGGCGTCACCCTCAAGACGCCGGGCAGCTGGGAGATCTTCTCCTCCAGTCCATCCGCGGGGAGGAACTCGCCGCGTCCCTCGGGCCGGACGGTCAGGTGAGGGGTTTCGGCGATCAGTCGCTCGCGGATATGGCCCTGGAACCCCGCGAGCAGGGCGAGGGCCACGATGAGGGCCGCGACTCCGAGAACGAGTCCCGCAAGGGCCGCGGTGGCAACGACTCCGACCTGGGCGTCTCGCCGGCTGGCCAGGATGTAGCGCCGTGCCAGAAGAAAGGAGGTCAGCGCCGCTCTCCCCTTGGCCTCATCAGCGGGAAGAGGATGACGTCGCGAATCGAGAGCGAGTTCGTGAAGAGCATCGCGAGGCGGTCGATCCCGATTCCCTCGCCCGCCGCCGGCGGCATGCCGTACGAGAGAGCCTCGATGTAGTCCTCGTCAAAGAGCATCGCCTCGTCGTCGCCCTTCTCCCGCTCGGCGACCTGCGCCCGGAACTTGTCGGCCTGTTCGTCCGGATCGTTCAGCTCCGAGAAGCCGTTCGCGACCTCCATGCCGCCGATGAAGAGCTCGAAGCGGTCCGCGATCCCCGGGTCATCCGGACGCGTCTTGGAGAGAGGCGAGATCTCAGCCGGATAGTCGATGATGAAGGTGGGTTGGATGAGGTGCTCCTCGGCCACGGCCTCGAAGATCTCGGCCAGGAGCTTTCCCGAAACGTCGCCGAAGCGCTCCACGTCCTCGATGCCGCAGCGCCCGGCCGTCTTGCGCAGCGCCGGGAGGGTCGAGAGGTCCTCCTCCGTGATCGGGCCGGAGCGAAGGTTCTTGCCGTACTCGATGGCCGCTTCCTTCATGGTGAGTCTCTGGAAAGGTGCCGCGAGCGAGATCTTGTTCTCGCCCCAGGGAAGCTCCGTCGTCCCGTGGATCTCCAGGGCCGCTCCGGCGAACATCTCCTCGGTCAGGGCCATCTGGTCCCGGGCGTCCGCGTAGGCCGTGTAGAACTCGAGCATCGTGAACTCGGGGTTGTGCTGGGTCGAGATCCCCTCGTTTCGGAAGTTCCGGTTGATCTCGTAGACCTTGGGAAAGCCCCCCGTGATCAGCCTCTTCAGGTAGAGCTCGGGGGCAATTCTCAAGTAGAGAGGCAGGTCGAGGGTGTTGTGGTGGGTCACGAAGGGCCGTGCGGCGGCTCCGCCGGGGATGATCTGCATCATCGGCGTTTCCACTTCCAGAAAGCCGCGAGCGTCCAGGAAGCGCCGGATATAGCCGACGAGCTTTGCCCGGACCTCGAACGTCCGCCGCGTCTCGGGAGAGACGATGAGGTCCAGGTACCGCTGCCGGTACCGGATTTCGACGTCCGTGACGCCGTGCCACTTGTCCGGCATGGGGCGGAGCGACTTCGACAGGAACGTGAGCCCGTGAACCTTGATCGACAGCTCGCCGGTCTTGGTCCGGAAGACGACACCGTCGACCCCGATGTGATCGCCCAGATCGAGCGTCTCGAAGATCTTCCAGTCCGCCTCGGGAACGGCATCGGTGCGCACATAGGCCTGCAGGCGGGAGAGCCCGTCCGAGAGGTCCAGGAAGGCGGCTTTCTTTCCCATCCGGCGGAGGGCCAGGATCCTGCCGGGGACCCGGACCTTCCTTTTCTCCTCGGGCATCGCCTCGAGGGTGGCGGCATCTTTGGGCGACCATTCCTCGACGGCCCGTGAGACGAGATGGGTCAGGGCGAAGCGGTTCGGATAGGCGGGCAGGCCCATCCTGCGAATCTCCTCGCGGTGCTCGCGCCTGTTGGCGACTTGCTCGGCGAGGGAGAGCTCGGACGCAGGGCGTTCTTCAGACATCGCCGCCGATTGTCGGCAAGCGGAAGGGCCCGGTCAAACCGGGTCGTCAGATCCCGGCCCGGAGGTTGTGCAGGAGCCACAACCCCGAGAAGGCCCGGAGCAGGCGGAAACGTGAGCGCTGGAGCTCATTGAGCTTTTCGGGAGGCGAATTCCCGGCGGCCTCCTCGATCGCGGCGCGGAAGCGGCGGTCCATGTCTTGGGCCCTCACGAGGCAGAGACCCGCCTCTGCCAGCTTCTCTTCGCTCGCATCCGGAGCGAGCGGCGCGTCGGGAGAGTTCCCGCGCAGGGACTGCGCCTCTTCGTCGATGCGCAGCCGCAACGCGGCGGCCTCGAAGAAGAGGATCTCCCGGGCACGCAGCGGGTCGTTGACGAGCTCGCCGTTCAAGAGCCTGCGCGCGGAGCGGACCTCCCAGGGCTCGAGGCGGAGGCGGCCCATCGCCTTGCCGTAAGCCGCCTTGCCCGGGGCGCCCCCCGCGTCGATCATCTCGACCGAGTAGAGGATCTTCGAGGCGTGTTCTCCGATGAGGGGATCGCCCGTCAGGTGCCCGGAAGTCCTCTCGCCAGGCGCAGCGATGCCCGGAACGGGGGTTCTGAGGATGGGCGCCCCGGCTCCCTCCACGGCCTCGGCCGAAGCGATCTCGCGGCGCACATCCGTGTCATCGATCTCGACCTTCTTCTGGCCCTCCTGCGGAAGGTGGAGCCTCGAGAGCAGCTGATCGATCGACTCGGCCAGGCGCGTGACCTCCTGGTGCCGCACCCCGGCGCCGTCTCTCTGGCTCTTCTCGAACTCCTCCTTGTACTGACGGAATTTCTTGAACTCCTCCTGGATGTCCTGTCCGTGGTATTTCGCGCTCTTGCCGAGCTCCTTCTCGAGCTCCAGGAGCTGCCGGGAAGAGTCGAGGATCCGCTGTTCCTCGTCCTCGTAGAGGGCGATGAACTTGTTCTTGGCCGCCAGGTTGGCATCGAGCATGGCCGAGAGGACCTCGACCGAGAAGAACGCGTGTCCGAGCTCGTGCTTGGTCTTCCGGAGCCTCTCCAGGAGCTTCTTTTCCGCCAGCTCCTCGAACTTGAAGCACTTGTCGATCTCGTCCCTGATGGCGGTGAGCTCGCCGACGCGCTTCTGGACGTCGGCGGGATCGGGCGGCGTCCGTCTCACCAGGGCGAGGAAAGCCCCGAAGAGCTTCTGCAGCTCCTGGGGGAAGCGGACGAGGAACCTCCCGTCGTCGATCGACCGGCGCGCGCCGACATTCGTGATCAAGAAATCCATCTTGTCGAGCGTGTCGTGAGAGAGGAAGCGGCTCGAGAAGTAGAAGCGCAGGAGCGTGACCAGGAGCTTCTCGTCCTCGGTCCTCACCTTCTCGAAGAAGCGGCGGATGTAGTTCGGGGCGATCTTCCGCTCGTCCTCGGACTGCTTCTGCTGGATCTGGTCGAGCATGAGATCCAGCCGGTTGATGGTGTCCATGACCACGGCCGGCGGCTGGAAGGTCATGACGGAGGTGACGTTCTTGATCTGGTCGTAGGTGGACTGGAAGTCGACCTGGTACCCCGGAGCGTCGCCGATGAACGTCTTGTGGACACTCTGCAAGAACTGGTGGAAGGTCCACAAGGTCTTGAATTTGTCCGTCAGCCGCGTGTAGGCCTGGTGCAAATCCCTCAGTTCGGTCATCGACGCGCTCACATCGCCCTCCTGGTCGAGCCGGATTATAGTTTTGGGGTGATCGAGCGCACTCTCCTCTCCGAAACTGAAATTGGAACCCGCCTGGATGAGCTGGCCAAAGAGATCGACGAGCGGTATGCCGGGCAAGAGATCCTGGCCGTCGGGATTCTCAAGGGCAGCGTCTTTTTCCTGACGGATCTGCTCAAGCGGCTGAAGACCCCGGTCGCCGTCGACTTCCTGCAAGTCCGTTCCTACTCGGGGACGTCGTCGACCGGGAACATCCAGATGGTTCACGACCTCTCGACGGACATCGAGGGAAGGCACGTCCTTCTCTTCGAGGACGTGGTGGACACCGGGCTGACGCTGAGAAAGATCCTCGAGCTCTTCTCCTCGCGGCACCCCGCATCGTTGCGGATCGCCGCGCTCCTGAAGAAGGACATCCCCGAGAATCGCGATCTTTCGCTGGACTTCGTCGGGTTCACGATCGGACCCGAGTTCGTGATCGGGTACGGCCTCGACCTCGACGAGAAGTACCGCAATCTCCCCTACGTAGCCGTCTGGAGGCCAGAAAAGTGAGTGATTTCAGGGTGATCGCCGTCGACGGGGCGCCGAAGGCCATCGGCCCCTACTCCCAGGGGATCGTTGCCTCGGGGTTTCTTTTCAGCGCGGGCCAGATCCCGCTCGATCCCGCGACTGGAAAGCTCGTTCCCGAGGGGCCGGATATCTCGGCGGAAGCCGAGCGGGTCTTCGACAACCTCGAAGCCATCCTAGCGGGGGCAGGCTGTTCGTTTGCCGACGTCGTGAAGGCGAACGTCTTCCTCATCGACCTCGCGCACTTCGCCAGGGCGAATGAGGTCTTCGAAAAGAGGTTCGGCGGGCATCGTCCGGCTCGCTCGACCGTCCAGGTCGCGAAGCTCCCGGCGGGAGCCCGGATCGAGATCGACGTCATCGCCCGGATTCCCGGCTGAGCGATGGGGCTCGAGATCGTCGACGTCTTCCCGGTCGGCCCCTTGCAGTGCAACTGCGCGATCGTGGCCGACCGGGAGACCGGTCAGGCTCTCGTCATCGATCCGGGTGACGAAGCCGACCGGATCCTCTCGATCTTGCAGAGGAGCAAACTCGTTCCCGTCGCTCTCCTCCACACCCACGCCCACTTCGACCACATCGGTGTGTCGGCTCGCCTCTCCAAGATCACGGGCGCTCCGCTCCTCCTTCACGAGGACGACTTCCGGCTCTACGAGCACCTGATGATGCAGGCCGACATGTTCGGGTTCGATCTCGACCCGCCGAAGACTCCCGACAAGAGGATCGAGCACGGAGACTTCGTGACCTGCGGGGGACACCACCTCGAGGTGCTCCACACGCCCGGACACACTCCGGGGAGCACGTGTTTCCTTCTCCGGTCCGACAGGAACATCCTGTTCTCGGGAGACACGCTCTTCCGCCGCTCCATCGGGCGGACCGACCTCTGGGGCGGGTCCTATGACGACATCCTCGAGTCGATCCAGAAGGAGATCTTCCGCCTCCCGGGTGACTGCCGCGTCATCACCGGACACGGGGAGGACACGACGGTGGCCGAGGAGGCGAGGCTGAATCCCTTCGTGGGAAGCCGGGACATCCGGGTCATCTGAGGCGAGGGAGGAGCGATGAGCCAGTCAGCGGGAGCACCTTCTGGAAATGAGAGCTTCCTTCACCGGTACGTCCCGGTCCTTGGAAAGACGGTGTTCCGGCTCGGCCTCTCGACGTCGTACGGACTGAAGGACGCAGCTGGAATCCGGGCCGCGCTGGACTCCGGGATGAACTACATCTTCTGGAACCCGCGCCACGAGCACCTGACGGCGGCCGTGAAGGACGTGGTCAGGAAAGACAGGGACCGGGTCGTGATCGCCACGGGTCCGATGCTCGGGTACTTTGCGGGATCCGTTCGCCGGGCGGCGGAGAACGCTCTGACGACCCTCGGCACGGAGTACCTCGACGTGCTGCAGCTCTTCTGGGCGGGAAAGATGTCGTTCTTGACCGACGCGACCATCGGGGAGCTCGTCAAGCTGAGGGAATCGGGAAAGGCCCGGGCGATCGGGGTGTCGATCCACGACCGCAAGAAGGCGGGCGAGCTGGCGGAGAGCTCCCCGCTGAACTTCTTCATGATCCGTTACAACGCCGCGCACCCGGGGGCTGAGTCAGACATCTTCCCGCACCTGGAAAGGAGGCGCCCGGCCGTTGTGGCCTACACGGCGACGTCGTGGCGGAAGCTCTTGAGGAGGCCATCGGGCTGGAGCGGTCCCGTTGCGACGGCGGGCGATTGCTACCGGTTCTGTCTGACGAGCCCCCACATCGACGTCACCCTCACAGGCCCCAGGAACGTCGAAGAGCTCCGTGCGAACCTGACAGCCCTGAACAAAGGCCCGCTGAGTGCGGAGGAGATGACCTGGATCCGGGAACTGGGGAAAGTGGTGCGAGGTGCATAGAGAGACAAAGGGTCTTCTTCTTGTTAGGGACAGATTCTTGGATTCTTTAGATTCTTAGAGACAGACTTCTTCTTTATTCCCCGGAGGAAGCGCGGAGCGGGCGCTCCTACCCGGCTCTCTCCGCCGGGATCCAGAACCGGAAGGACGCGCCCTGACCGAGGCTGCTTTCAACTGAAATCGCTCCGCCGTGGAGCTCCACGAACGCCCGAGCCAGGAAGAGCCCGATTCCGGTTCCCCGATAGGCCCGTGTCGCCCCGTCTTCCACCTTCTTGAACCGTTCGAAGATGCGGGAGAGATCGGGGCTCGCAATCCCCGTCCCGTTGTCCTTCACCTCAACCTCCAGGCGGCCGTCCCTCACTCCGGCCTTCACCTCGACCGTTCCCCCGGGCGGGGTGAATTTCACCGCGTTGTGGACGAGGTTCCAGAGCACCTGCTTGACCCGGATGGGGTCACAGTCGACTCTCACCCTCGAGATCTCGGGCGCCTCGAGACGGAACTGGAGACCCTTGGACTCCGCCATCACCAGGATCGGATCCAGCGTCTCGTCGAGAAGCCCGCGCACGTCGACCCGCGAGACGTTCAGTGAGGTGTGCCCGTCCTGGAAGCGAGCGACATCGAGCAGGTCCGAGATCAGGTTCAGGAGGAACTGCGCGGAACGGTGAATCTGCTCGAGAGCCGTCCGGACCGTTTCCTCATCCGGCCGGTCTTCTCTGAGGATCTCCGACCACCCGAGGATCGCCGTCAGGGGCGTCCGGAGCTCGTGATTGATGTTCTGGAAGAAGTGGTCCTGATTCCGGTAGGCCTCTCTCAGCCGCTCGTAGCTTCGCTGGAGCTCCTCGTAGAGTTTTCCGTTTCGAAGGATGAGAGCGGCCTGGTCGGCATGAGACGAGATCGCCGCGATGTCTTCCCCGTCGAAGGGAGCAGGCTTGTCGCAGACGATCAGGACGCCGATGGTGCCGGCCTCAGTCTTGAGCGGGTTGAAGACCGCATTCCTCCTCACCCCCGTCTTCTCGGCCAGCAGCCTGGAGGCCTTGGCATCCGACCAGACTTCCTGGGAGACGAAGGTCTCGCCCGTCCGGAAAGCGAGCATCGCGAGCCCCTCGCCTTGCAGCCCGACCTTGATCCCCTCGAGGATGGCGTCCGCGATCCCAAAACCGGGAGGAGTGAAGGCGAGGGCGCGGGATTCGGGGTCCCACACGGCGATCCAGGCCTTCTCGGCCCCGACGGCCTCGGCAACGGTTCGCGTCAGGCGAGCGAAGGTCTCCGACGGATCGATCAGGACCGATGTTCGGGCCAGCTCGCGAAAGGCCTCCATCGAGCGGACACGCCGCTCGACCCGGGCGCACATGCGCTCGATCGCGCGTTCGAGCTCGCCGACCTCATCGCGCCTCTCCTCCTCCCGTGTCGGACATCCCGAGGGAGAACCCGGGAGCTTCTCGATCCGGAGCCGAAGGTCCGTCAGGGCGGAGCCGAGGCCCGAAGCGGATCTGCGGACGAGGATCAGGCCGCCGAGCAGGCCCGCCAGGGCGCCAGCAGCCGTCAAGAGGCCGGTCGGAATCGTGATCGACCCCCGGCGCCCCTGTAGACGATGACGGAAGGCCGGGGCGAAGTCGAAGCTGCCGGCGGCCAGGAAGCCCGCGAGAGGCAGGGCCATCGCGGCCGAGAGGAGAAGCGTTTGCCGGGTCCTCAGTGAACGAGGGGACTTCAGGTCGCCGAGCATCGCCCGGAAGGCCCCGCGGCCGGATGGCGCCGCGCCAGGCTGCGACTGTTGCCCCGTCAGCGCCGCGTCACTCGTAGCGAAGCGCCTCGATGGGATCGAGACGGGAAGCCTTCAAGGCAGGGTAGAAGCCAAACGCGACGCCCACGAGAGCCGAAAAGACGAAAGCAAGCAACACCCCGTCCGAGTTGAGGGAAACGGGCCATCCCGCGAAGCGTGCCACGGTCTTCTGGATGAAGACGCCGAGCCCGATCCCGAGCGTACCCCCGGTGATGGCGAGGGCCACCGCCTCCACCAGAAACTGCGCCCGGATATCGCGGCCCTTGGCCCCGATCGCCATCCGGACCCCGATCTCCCGCGTTCGCTCGGTCACCGACACCAGCATGATGTTCATGATCCCGATCCCGCCGACGAGAAGGGAGACGCCCGCAATCGACCAGAGCAGGTAGCTCATCGTTTGCGCCTGCTGCTCGGCCTGCTGGAGCATCTCGGTCTGGGTCCGCATGGTGAAGTCGTCTTCCTGGCCGGCCGCCCGGTTGATCCGGTGCCGTTGCCGGAGGAGCTGCGTGATCTCCTCCTGGGCCTGGGGGACCATCTCGTTGGAAGCGGCCGAGGCGATGATGACGCCCACGGCGGTGGTCCCCATGATCTTCTTCCTCACCGTCTGATACGGCGCCACGATGACGTCGTCCTGGTCGGACCCCATCGCGGAGCCGCCCTTTTTGTCGAGGACCCCGACGACCCTGAACGGGATGTTCTTGATCCGGATCGTCTTCCCGACCGGGTCCTCTGACCCGAACAGGTTCTGGACGACCGTCTGTCCGAGGACGCAGACCTTGGCGGCCGCGCGATTGTCGGCATCGGTGAAGAACTGGCCGGAGGAGAGGTTCCACGACCGGATGAGGGGCCAGTCGACCTCTCCACCCTGGATTCCGGTCGACCAGTTCTGATTTCCGTAGATGACCTGGGCCGCGGTCCGGATCGTGGCCGAGACATACGCCACCGACTGGATCTCGCTGCGAATCGCTTCCACGTCCGATTCCGAGAGCTTCGAGTTCGTCCCGTGGCCCATCCGGGCTCCCGAGGACGTCGTCGCGCCGGGGAAGACCATGATGAAGTTGGTTCCGAGGGACTGGAACTGGCTCTCAGCCTGCAACCGGGCTCCCTCGCCGATTCCGATCGTGGCGACCACACAGGCCACCCCGATGATGATCCCGAGGGCCGTCAGGAGCGACCGGAGCTTGTTTCTGAACATCGACCGGAACGCAACCGTCAGGATGTTCGTCGCCTTTCTCACCGGCTCACCTCCGCCGCCACGAGCCGCCTCTTCACGACGGGCGTGTCGGTCAAGACCTGCCCATCCTTGAAGACCACGACCCTCTTGGCGTACTCGGCAATATCGTGCTCATGGGTGATCAGGATGACGGTCCGCCCCTCCTCGTTCAGCCTCTGGAAGACCGACATCACGTCGTCGGACGTCTTGGAATCGAGGTTCCCGGTCGGCTCGTCGGCCAGGAGGATCGTCGGGTCGTTCACGAGGCTGCGGGCGATCGCCACGCGCTGCTGCTGTCCGCCGGAGAGCTGAGAGGGCGTGTGATCCGACCGGCCTTCAAGTCCCACGATCGAAAGACAGGCCTTTGCCCGGGCGTCCCGTTCCTTCGTCGTGGCCGGGGCCTTCTTCGAGTAGAGAAGCGGCAACTCGACGTTCTCGAGAGCCGAGGTGCGGGAGAGGAGATTGAAGTTCTGGAAGACGAACCCGATCTTGTCGTTGCGGATCTCGGCCCTCTCGTCGCGGCTGAGTCTCGAGACGTCGACTCCGTCGAGGATGTACGTCCCCGAGGTCGGCCGGTCGAGACACCCGATGATGTTCATGAAGGTCGATTTACCCGAGCCCGAAGGCCCCATCACCGCAACGAACTCGCCGCGCGCGACGGTCAAGGAGACGCCATTGAGCGCCCGGACTTCCGTCTCACCCATTTTGTAAACCCGTGTGAGATCCCGGATTTCGATGACGGGCGCCGGCATCCTCAGAACCTCATGCCACGGCCCGGACCACCGCCCGATCCTCCGGCTCGGCTGCTCCCGCCAAGATCCAGGGCCCGCGCCGTCGCGAGCCCGACCACGATCAGGTCGCCCTCCTTCAGGACCTCCGAGGCCACGGCCGTGTAGCTGCCATCCGTGAGCAGAGGCCGCACCGGAACCCGCCGCAGCTTGCCGTCTTGGCCCTCGACATAGACGGAGCCCTCCCGGGAACCGCGAGACGCGGCCTTCCCCGATCCGTTGCCCCCCTGCCGGCCGGCCCACCCGCCTGACTTCGAGCCTTCACCGGAGGCCCGCTTCTTTCTTCCCTCTGACACGTCCGGGCGCCCGGCGGACTTCTCCGAGGCTGCGGTGTCCCCAGATTTCCCTCCCGGCCGTTCCGTCGCGCCAACGACGGCTGGCGCGCCTTCCGTTCCTGCCCCGGCCTTCGTTTCCCCGGACTTCGGCGCGGGAGAGGGTTCGGGAGCCAGATCTGACTCGGCGGGACGGAACCGAAGAGCGGCATTCGCTACCCTGAGCTGCCCCGTCTCCTTTTGAACCGGAATCTGGACATTCGCCGTCATGCCCGGCTTCAGCTCGTTTCTCGGGTTCGAAACATCGAGCACGACGGGATACGTCACGACGTTCTGTACCGTCTGGGGAGAGAGCCGGATCTGCGAAACGACCCCCTCGAAATTCCGGTCCGGAAAGGCATCGACGGTGAAAAAGGCCGTCTGGCCTTCCTTCACTCTGCCGACATCTGCCTCATCGATATTCGTCAGCACCTGCATCTTCGTCAGGTCCTGCGCAATGGTGAACAGCGTCGGAGCCTGGAACGAGGCGGCCACGGTTTGCCCGATGTCGTACTGCCGGTCGACGACGACGCCGTCGATGGGTGAGCTGATGACGGTGTAGGCGAGATTCGTCTCCGCCTGACGCAGTGCTGCCTGGGACTGCGCGACTGCGGCCTGAGCCCCGTCCCTGACCGACTTCGCCGCGTCGTACTCCTGCTGCGAAAGAAGCTGCTGGGAGAGGAGGTTCTTGGCCCGCGCGAAGTCGAGCTCTGCCTTGCGGAGTTCCACCTGGGATCTCTCGAGATCCGCCCGCCTCTGATCCACCGAGGCCCGGAACGGCGTCGGGTCGAGCTCGGCCAGGATCTCACCCTTCTTCACGACCGAGTTGAAGTTCGCGTGGAGCCTCGCGATGATGCCGGAAACCTGACTGCCCACCTTCACGGTCGTGACGGCGGAGAGAGTGCCGGAGGCCGTGACGAGGGCGGTCACGTCCCCTCTTTCGACCTTCTCCTTGCGAAATTTCGGAGCCTCGGTTTTTCCACGCGTGAGGACATACCCCGTGGCGACGACCGAGGCGACGACGAGGGCGCCGACCACCCAACCGGCTTTGGACATGATCTTTACGGACTTCCTTTCGTTCCGAGACGCTGGCTCTAGAAGCTGAGCCCGAGGGCAAACCGAAAGGCACTCTCGGTCCTCTCGATCCCCCCACCGTCCAGCCTGCGGTGGGCGTACTCGACGATTCCTTCGACGAATTTCCTGGGTCTCCAGATTACGGAGGGCTGATGTGAATCCTCCGAGGTGTCTGTTCCCCGGTATTGAAAAGTGGAATACGAATAGCGGTAGATCACCGTGGGGAACTCGGCGGCAACGGTGACGGAGAGACCCACGAAATCGTCGTACGCAAAACGTGGACCTTCAGATGTCCCCCGGGCGATCGAAACCGCGCCGTCGCCGTCCCTCACCGTTCCTTGAAGACCCAGCGCGATCGGGCCGAAGCTCGCGCGGACGCCGAGAGCCGCATCCGAAAGCCTGACGGCCGTGTCCCCCGTCACCGTGTCTCTTACCCGAGCCGTTCCGGCGGAGAGAGCGGGACGGAGGGTCCAGAGACCCTTGTTGAGGAGGTATGAGGCCGATCCCTGAAACCCGTCGCGAAGCCGGCCCTCTGGATCGGACTCGACGCCGCGGCCATCGTCCTCCCAGGCCACCCTGTCATTCTGCCCGGCATAGCGGAAGCGCCAGGCCAGAGTGTCGTACCCGAACCTCTTCTCGCCCTCGAGCGCGATTCCGAACTCGGGATTGCGCGTCAGGCCGTTCGCGCTGGCCAGATCCCCGCTAAAGGTCTCGTCTTCCCAGATGAACGCGGGACCGACCTGACCGACCTGGACATCACCAACCTTCGTCGTGACAAAGGCGTAAGCGTGATCGAGCCAGAAGCTGCCCTCGAAATACGGACGGAACCGCCCGCTGGTGGCACGGGCCTCGGCCTTCGCCCCCCAGCCCTTGTGAGACCAGGACGCCCGGATCCAGGCGTAGAGGAGTCCGGCCTCCCGGGTCTGCCGGTCGCTCAGCGGCTCGTAAGCCTGAAGGGTGGCGCCGAAGTTGAACTTCGGCGCGTTCCCCTGTGAACTGGGGCTCTCGGCCACTGCGCCGAGGACCGGCACGAGAACGCAGAGGGCAACGAGGGGGGCAAGCCGGGCTCGCACGCGTTTCGTATGATACGCAGCAGGAGGAGCGCACCATTCCTTTTCTCGGTTTCGACATCCCGTTCGAGACGATGACCCTCTCGAACGGCCTCTCGGTCGTCGCGCTCCCCCACCGGCACGTTCCCGTCGTCACCGTCGACGTGACCTACGACGTCGGAAGCCGGGTCGAGGCGCCCGGCAAGACCGGTCTTGCCCACCTCTTCGAGCACCTGATGTTCGAGGGCTCGCTGAATGTCCCAAAGGGCGGCCATTTCGACCGCGTCAGCGAGGCCGGCGGCACCCTGAACGGAACGACCTCCGAGGACCGGACCAACTACTACGAGACGCTGCCCTCCTCACGTCTCGACCTCGCCCTCTACCTCGAGGCCGACCGGATGATGGGCCTCGTGCTGACGCAGGAAAAGCTCGACAACCAGCGGGAGGCCGTCAAGGAAGAAAAGCGGCTCCGGATCGACAACCAGCCCTACGGCCGCTCCTATGAAGCCGCCGAGGCCCTCGTCTACGACTCGTTCGCCTATCGCCACCCCGTGATCGGGTCGATGGAAGACCTCGACTCCGCGACTGTCGCGGACCTAGCGGATTTCTTCTCCCGCTTCTACGCGCCCGCCAACGCCGTCCTCTGCATCGCGGGTGACATCGAGCCGGGCGACGCGTTCAGGGCAGCTGAAGAACACTTCGGCCCCATTCCCTATCGCAACCCGGCCGCGCCGTTCGAGGTCTGGGAGAAGCCCCCCTCCGGACCGCGCCGGGTCGAGATCGAGGACCCCTTCGCCACCCTGCCCGCCCTTCACCTCCTCTTCAAGGTCTCGCCGAGAAGGACGAGGGAGCTCTTTGCCCTTCTCCATGCCGAGAAGATCCTGATGGGGGGGGAGAGCGGCCGGCTCTGGAGGCGCCTCGTGAAGGAATCCGAGACGGCTCTCTCGGTCTCGGCCGCTGTCGACGAGCGGCGCGGCCCGTCTCTCTTCCGGATCTTCGCCGTGGCGAGATCAGAGAGGAACCTTCAGGACTTGGAATCCGGTCTCTGGCACGAGATCGAGGCGCTCGCCCGTGACGGGCCGACCGAACGCGAGATGCTCCGCGCCCGGCGTCTCCTCGCCGCGGACATGATACGGGGCACCCAGACGACCCAGTCGCTCGCGTTTCTCATTTCTGAATACGCCCTCTTCGACCGCGACCCATCCCTCTGGAAGCCGGACTTCCACACCATCCTCGAGATCTCGCCCGAAGAAGTTCTCGCCGCTGTGCGGTCCCTGTTGACCCGAGACCGGTCGGCGTGCGTGCACATCCATCCTTCCGACTCCCAGGGGGCTTCGTGACGGGACGTTCCGGGTTCCGGCTCCCCCGCTACGACGAGTGCGTGCTGGGCTCGGGCATGCGGATTCGGGCATCCCGCTGGGGGAGCCGCCCGACCGCCGCCATCGCCGTGGTCTTCCCTCGGGGGGGAAGCATCTGGGAGCCTGCCGGCTCACTCGGGATCTCCGAGATCACGGTGGAGTCCCTCCTCGGGGGCACCGCTTCTCGGACTGCCCAGGAACTTGCGGAAACCCTCGACGACCTCGCCGCGCTGCTGGACCTCTCCGCCGGATTCGACTCGACCGTGGCTCGCTTCTATCTCCTCGAACCGGACCTTCGAGAAGGACTCGAACTTCTTTCGGAACTCCTCTTCTCACCCGGGTGTCCCGAGTCCGAGCTCGAGAAGGTCAAGAGCCGGATGCAGGACGCCATCGAGAGCCAGCGATCCGACCCGGACTTCGTCGTCCAGGAGCGGATGGTGGCGGCGCTCTACGGCGATCACGCGTACGGTCATCTCCTCCCCGACCCGGACTTCCTGGCCAGGGCAACCCTGGACGACGTGACTTCCTTTCATCGCGCCGCCTTCGATCCCTCGGAAGCGACCGTCATCCTGAGCGGACAGATCCCAACCGAAAGGGCGATGGAAACGCTCAGGAGAGTCTTCGAACCCCTGAGGGGACCAACGACGCCATCGCTTCCGGGTCCGCCCGGCGCGGAGGCTCCAGCCGCGCCCCTGCCGCCCGATCCCAAGACCAGCCGGGAAGCCCACCTCATCGAGAGGCCCGAATCTGTCCAGACGAGCCTGGCGCTGGCGCGCCGGTCGGTTCCCCGCAAGGCGCCGGACTACGTGGCGGCCGTCGTGGCCAATCAAGTCCTGGGTGGAGGCCCCTCTTCTCGCCTCTTCGCCAGACTCCGCGAGGAGCGCGGCCTGACGTACGGGGCCTTTTCCACGTTCACGAGCCGGCTCCGCGCCTCTCACTTCATGGCTTCCATCGACTGCGCGACGGAGAAGACACCCGCGGCCCTTTCCCTCCTGATCGAGATCCTCGAGGAGTTCGCGGCCTCGGGCCCCACACCCGAGGAACACGAAAAGGCGCGGAACTTCCTGACGGGGTCTTTCGTCCTGGCACGCGAAACCCCGGGCGGGATCCTCCAAGACGAGATCACCCGGTTCCTCCACGGACTCCCCGAGGACGAGTGGGAGACGTGGTGCGACCGCGTCCAGGCCGTGACGCGAGACGAGGCCCGGCAGGCGGCCGAGCGGCACATGTCGCCCGGTTCTGCCGTCCTCGTCGCGGCGGGTGACCGCGCCGGAATAGAGGCGAGCCTGAGGGAGTTCGGACCCCTCACGATCTGGGATCCCAGGGGAACCCGCCTGGAGTGACACCCGGGTTGGCGGACCGTCCGGCGGGTCGCCGCGAAATCGGGCTGGTTGGCCTCCTCACCGTCCTCTCCCTCTTCCTTGCCTTCGATCAGATGCGGGGGAACGCGGTTACCGTGGATGAACCCGTTCACCTGGCGGCTGGAGTCGAGATCGTCCGCGAGGGGACGGGGCGCTTCAATCCTGAACACCCGCCGCTCGCCAAGGCCCTCGCCGGGATCGGCCTCATCGGGACGCCCCTGACGGCCGCCGGGAACCCCCTGACGGTCGCCCGGCCGCCGGCTCTTCTCGTCCGGTTTCTCTCTCAAAACTCGACTCCGCTCGAGACGATCGCCTTCCGCGCCCGTCTGCCCTTTCTCGCCATCCTCGGGGCGCTCCTGATCGCGGTGTACGTCGAGGCCAGGCGGCGGTTCGGCTCCGCGGCGGGCCTCCTCGCCCTCGCCCTGTGCGGCTTCCAGCCGAACCTCCTGGCCCATGCGTCCGTCGTTCACACGGATCTGACTGTGACGCTCTGGATCGTCCTCTCGCTTCGGCCCCTGTCCCAGCTCGGGGACATCTCGAAGCGCTGGAGCGGTCTCTGGCTCGGCGTTTTCTGGGGGCTGGCCTTCCTGTCGAAGTTCTCGGCTCCCCTGATCGCCCTCAGCCTCCTCCCGCTGGCGCTGTCCAGGAAGGAGGAACCGAGAGCGGGGGCGAGGATCCTCGCCAGCCGGTTCGCGCAGGCGCTCGCCGTGGCGGCCCTGGTCATCCTCGGCGGGTACGCCCTGGCCTATAGGAATCAGAGCCAGGCGGACCGAGAGCTCGTCGCCCGTCAGGCCCTTCTCTTGAAGGGGCGGTCCGAGACGGCCCTCCGCACATCGCTCTGGATCGGGAGCGTGTCGCCGCCGGCGGGACACGCCTTCACGGGCCTCGCAATGGTCTACCTGCAGAGCAAGATCGGAGTGGGCGGGCCCGTCAACTACTTCCTCGGGACGCGGTCGGTGGCGGGGAATCCCCTCTACTTCCCTTTCGCCATCGCGGTGAAGGCGACCCTGGCGCTCCTTTCGGCCCTTCTCCTGGCGGTGGCCTTTCGGGAGTCGCGACGGTTCGCGCTGCTCTTTCTGGCCGGGTTCTCGCTCTTCCTCGCGGTCTCGGCGCGGTCGACCTACAACATCGGCGTGCGGCACGTCCTGTTCTTCTTCCCGGTGGCGGCGATCGCGGCGGCGGGAGCCCTGGCGGAGCCCGCGCCCGCGTTCCGGAGACGTCTCTTGGCGGGCCTCGGACTCGCCGCGGGGCTCGAGACGGTGGCGGTTCACCCCTTCTACACGTCGTTTTTCAACGTCGCGGCGGGCGGGAACGAGGCGGGGCACCGCTACTTCGCCGACAGCAACGTGGACTGGGGCCAGGACCTGAGGCGTCTGGCGCGCCGCGCTCCCGAGCTCACGAAGGGAGAACCTCTCCCGGCGATCGTTTTCGGAGGAGAGCTTCCGGTCTTCCACGCCCCGGCTCTGCGGCCCCTCGCGCCGGGGGACGAGGACAGGCCGGGAGCCCTGATCGCGATCGGCGAATCGGCCCTGGCGACGGGTCCCGAGTTCCTCAGGGCCAAGGGAAACCCGGACGCGGAGCGGCTCGAGAACCTGCGCGCCGCGCTCCTGTCCCGCGGGGAGAGGGTGGAGTCGATCGGCGGCTCGATCGGGGTCTGGAGGATCACGACAGGGCCGCAGGAGAGCCCATGAGGGGCCGGACTTTCGCGGCTGAGTCCTTTCCGATACTACTGGCTCTGCTTCTTCCCATCACCAGAGGGCGCCATCGGGGGAATCTTGAGAATCGCCTCCGAGAGGGGTGGGACAACTCCTACCACACACGAACTCGGCCTCACCCCTAGAGCCAACATCATCATCTCCGTCCTATTTGCCATGCAGGCCAGGTACTCACCGGCCTCCAGATTCGGAATAGTGATTCGACGGCCCCGGCCGAATAGCTCGGTCTTGCCGCCCCATTCGTGTGCGGTGGCCGAGGCCAGCCGAAGGTGTCCATTCCGAAGGATCACTGCCTCACGGACGTCCTGTTCCGCAGGCTGCTGTGACATCTCTGGCACCTCGATGACTAATGTACCGCCGAGCTGATCCACACTAATCGTGACCCGCCTGTCGGGGGGAGTAGGAAGCGTGAGGAAACGCATGCTGAACCCAGGCGGAGACAGCCGGATTCTCATCTCTTTCGAGTTCGACGGCAGCCGTACCTCGGCCCGGCCTTGCCAGTCGGTTCTCACTGGGACGGCCAGGGGGGTACTAGCCGGAGCGCCCGGAAAAGCGATCACGGTAGCACCCGGGACGGGGCCGAAAGCCGATTCCACGTTCACGAGTATGCGGATGTCACGCTTGACGACAATCGTGAGCGGCGGCGGTTCAGCGCCTTCTTCGAGGGTGACCTCTTGGCTCTCGCTCTCCAGATTCGGAGCAACCATTGCAGACACTGCGTATGTCTGCGGGGCCAGGCCCCGAACCTGAAAGTACCCTCCTGATTCGATGGGCAGCTGGATCAGACCACCCTGCCCGGCTTTCGCATACAGATTCACCACGCCGTCCTTTACCGGGCGCCTCTCTTCGTCCACGACCCTCCCCGTTAGACTCGAGTTTGGCAACGCGATGTCGACGCTGGATTCGGATTCCTGCTCGCTCCTTCTAACTTCGACCCCCAGGGACGCTTTCACTGGAGGGCTCTCGCTCTGAACGGAGACGTCCCAAGCACCCGCCCTTGGGAGGAAACCTTGGAACTCACCGTCCTCATTCGATTGCAGTGAGACGGATTGATTTCCGTGTTCACCGCCGAACCGAACCGTCGCTTTCAGGGGATCTTTTCCAAGGCGGACGGCTCCCCGTACCGCCAGTACGTTGGCCATGACGTGGCGAACGGGGACGCCCTCGTACACATCGACAGGTTGGCCCTGCCATCTGTCCCCGGAGTTCGCGTCGATGGACAGCCAATACTTTGCGTCGACCAAGTTGTCATGCACCCAGCGCCCTTCTTGCGAAACGTAGGAACTGGCTGAGGCCGAAGGCTCCGGCGTCTCGGGCGACATGCTGTGAACAGAAACCCTCCAGGGCTTGCCCCAGGGGTCCAGGGGCGGGACGACGACTACATCCAGGGTGCGAGGCCTTCGGAGGACCAGTGGCTCCAGGAGATCCGCGTGCAGGTCCGCCAGGACCCTCACCGTGACTGTAGCCGGCGCGAAACCACGATGCGCGGCCCGGAGAAAGTACGACCCTGGCGGAATCCCGTCCAGATGGAAGAATCCCTTTGAGTTGACAGGCACTGTCAGTCCAGCCCGCCCTCGCGCTCCTGGGGCGAGGTCGGATGGGCGGGCCGCGACATGGCAGAGCAGCGGGTCAAGTGCTCCTTCCGAAGTCTTTACATATCCTGATAGCGAGGCGCCGCTACGAAGCTCGACGACGCCGATGTCCTTCGTCTTCCCCGCGTCGATTCGAGACGCCCAGTAGTATGCCGGGACGAATCCTCGCGCGCGCACCTGAACGTCGAAGACGCCAGCGGGTACATCACACTCCCACCGGGACTCCAGCACAGGGCACGGTATCGTAGCTTCCGGGCCGGCCGTGCCGGGCGAGGGATCCAGAACCAAAGACAAACCGGCCGGAGAGGTCTTGCCCGCTCTGACCGAGCCGGAGATCCTCCCGGCAGGCCAGACACTGAATTCCGCCTTTCCCCTCCCGGCTGCGACGGTTATGGTCTGCGACTCCGCCCAATAGCCTGGGGCCTTCAGCGATAGCTGCCACGTTCCATCGGCGAGAGCGAGGGATAACCCTCCAGAGCCCATTATCTGCGCTCTGGTCTCGACGTCCTCGGAAGAGCCTGTCACCGGCCTCGCCGAAACGACCAACTCGACGGGCGTCGCCTCTGCTCCCTTGAAAGCAATCGCTGCTTCCACGCAAGGCGCCGGTTCTTCAGCACCCTTTGGAAGGATGGCTTGCGCGGCCGCCAGCGTTACGAACACGAGCCGGATTAATTGTAGGTGCACACCCCCCACCTTCCTTGGTTGGCATCACATTTCCATCTCCTCTCGCCATCTTCACCAAAAACGTAGCCCTCGGAACAGTTACACGCCCCGTTCCAGAAGGGAGCGCTGACACAATGATCGAGGCCATCCCCCCCGTACTCTGGTCTGATCTCAGTGCAGATCCAGCACCCAAGCCGGTTGCAGGGCGCTGGCGGGGAACCCGGATCGGTCGCGCAGTACTCCGGCCAGTCCACACAGTCCAGCGGGGGAAAGTCATACTCGGTGGGGGACGCATGGAGCGGCTGTGCGAAGGTGCACGCAACGACAAGCAGAAGGGCGCTGATCGCGTTCCGAGGTCTCATGGTTCATGTCCTTTCTCAAAAGCGGTATCGAACCAACCGCGATGAATCCTGGTGAAGTAGAAGAGACCATTCTGATCCAGATGTGTCCGGCCAGCTGAATGCCATCCACCCGGCGGGGCACATCTTCTTGTACGCTAGCACGGCCCCCCCCCCCGAGTCAACACGGGCGAGGCACGCAGTCCAGGCGAATTCGTGAACATGGCCGGAATGCGAAACTCCCGAGACGAGATTGTGCAGACACATGACCAGGTGACCACGCGGGGAAAGGGCAGTTCCGATGACTCGATTGGTCTCACGTAAAAGGAACCCCTCCGGGCCGGGTCCAAGGAGTAGACTGGGATCACACATTCAAGGGCGCTGGCAAGCCGGGGCATCGTTGCCGACCCGGCCGATGCCGGGCCGCCGGCACCCGGGAGGGAAGCATGAAGTGGTTCCACGCGCTTCTCCTGGGAGTCGCGAGCCTCGGGGCTCTCCCCATCTCGGCCTATGAGCAGCCGGCCCGGCCAGCTCAGAAGACAGTTCGCGGCCTCGTCGTGCTGGTCCAGTTCAAGGATGTCCAGCACTCCGTCAGCCGGACCTATGCGGAGAAGAGGTTCTTCCAGGAGCTCGCCGGCTACGTGGATGAAATGTCCGGCGGTTCCGTTCGCCTGACCGGGGACGTGACGAAGAGCTGGGTCACTCTTCCGCGGCCCATCGAGGATTACCGCATCTCGCCCAGGAACCTCGAGGTGGACCGTTCTCGCATCGAGCGCCTCATCCGCGACTCGCTCGATGCCCTGGACAGTTCATACGACGTCTCCGCCTATGACTTCACGGCGCTCTTCCTTGGGGCCCGCCGGCCGGAATACGGGATGATCGGACTCTGCGGGTATCCGGGGATGCTCGGCTGGAGCGACAGCTCCGTGCTGAAGACAAAGAACGGCCGGACCGTGCGCGGCGGGGTCGCGATCTTCAGCTATCAGGCTCACATGGGGACTCTCTTTCACGACACCGCCCACATCCTCGGCGGCGTGAAGGATGGAAAACGCGGCGTCCCGTGCCTGTACGACCACGATCTGCAAGCGCGGCCCGGCCCCCTGAGGGAGACCTTCGAGGACGCCGTCATCAACATGGGCTTCTGGGACCCGATGTCCTGCCACTACGTGAAGTGGGAGACCGGCCCCCCGGGCATCTCTTCCTGGACGCGCCTCCGTCTGGGGTGGCTCGACGATCACCGGGTGAAGGTGGTGGGCGAGGGAACATCCGAGGAGGTCCTCCTGATGCCTCTCGGCAGCCGGGAAGACGGGATCCAGGTCATAAAAGTCCCGCTCAGTCAGACGACGTACTGGCTCATCGAGAACCGGCAGCCGAGAGGCTTCGACGCCAATCTGCCTGGGAGCGGCGTCCTCATCATGAAGGCGGACGACCAGGTGGCCGAATGCCGCCACGGAAAGGCCCCGGTGAAGCTCATCGACGCCGACCCGTCGGTTCCGCATCTCTCGGGGGCCGCTTTCGATTCCTTGCGCAAGCGAACGTTCCGGGACGAGACGACCGGGATTCGCGTGGAGATCCTCGAGAAGACCGGCGAGTCCTTCCGGGTGAGGGTGGACCGGACGAAAAGGTGAGGGCCAGGAGCAGCTTCTCTCGACGGTCAGCACTCCTCGCTGGGCGTCCCACTGGCGGTGCCCGGCGTGCCGGCGCCTACTCCTCGTCGTCCTCGAGGTCCTCCCCGTCGCCATCGCTGCCTGACAGGATCGTCAGGAGCCTCTTCAGCTCCGCCTCGGACTCGGGTTCCCAGGCGCCGCCGAGATCGCGGAGGATGTCCATGACGACGCCGAACCCCTCCGCGAGGAGGATGTCGAGGAGTTCCGCGGCCTCGTCCATGACCTCGCCCAGCTCCTCGTCCGAAAGGTCCCCGATGAAGGCCTCCGTGGCCTGGAACGGACTCCCGTACTCCTCCTCGAAATCCTCGTGGAGGTAGCCCCTCAGGAACTCGGAAAACGCTGGGAACTGCTCTCTAAGGTCGGTCATCGGCGCGCCTCCGGATAGGACGTCAGGACATAGTAGACCTCGGTGTCTTCCTTCCACTTGAGGACGACCACCGCTCCCGTACAGGGAACCGGCTGGGAGTGCCCACGCTTGAGGGAACGGCCGATCACCTTGCCGGGAGAGCCCGGGTAGTCGAGCACGAGATTCGGACGCCGGCCCTCGCGCAGGGACCAGGCCGTGATCTTGTCCTTGTTTTCTGAGATCACCGTTCCGACGACACGTTCCGCCGTCTCGCGATCGGTGTACGTCGAGGCGGCCGAGATCTTCTTGTCCTTTCTCAGCCGGTCGAAGAGTTCCGAATCGGCCTTTCCGACGTGCCGGGCGAGCGTGTGCCCCCCGCGCGCCTCGTCGCGGCTCAGATCACGCCGGGTCTCCTTCTTTTCCTCTTCTTTCTTCGCCTGCCTCTCCTCGTGAGAGGCGGCGGGCGCTTGGGTTGCGGGAGGCATCCGCGCCGCGGCCGGCTTGCCAAGGGGTTCGGGCTTGGCTTCCTCGCGGCAGCCCGCCGGCACGAGACTCAAGAAGAGCGCCACGGCCAACAGGGCACGCGAGAATCGGGATCTCTGTCTCATCTTTTCCTCTCCGAGGTTCTGGGCGCCCTCATTCGACGCCCTCATCTCCCAGACCCGAGAGACGGGCCTGACGCGCCTCGAGGACCCGGCGAATCCGGGTGCGAAACGTCAGGATTTCGAGCTGCCTCAGGCGAGCCTTCTCGCCCTGGCGTCTCCGTTGCTGCTGGCGCGCCACCGCCAGCATCAGCGCGCTCCTGACGAACTCGCGTCTCTCGTCCGGCCTTCCATACATCTTCTCGCGTGAGCGTCTGAGCGGGCTCGCGAGGATGCGAATGTCCTCTTCCGGCAGAAGACCGAGCCGTGCCTCTTCCGTGAGCTCCCGCTGAAGGCGCCTCGTCTCCAGGTAGAAGAGAGGAGCCCACGCCAGAAGCGCGAGCGAGACCGCCACGGCCGTCACGATCAGGGCCCGGGTCGAGGGAAGGTCCAGGGCCGTCACGGCTGCGGCGGCGACGCTGGGAGGCGAGGCGACGGCCAACATCCACCCGGTCACCCTGCGCCACCCCTCTTCCGAAGCGGCCCAGGAGGCATGGATGCCGAACAGAAAGAGCCCCAGGATCAAGCTCCCCAGGGTCGCGGACCGTTCCGGCCAGGGAATCCCCTGCAGGCGGAAAAGGAAATAGAGGGTGGGCCCGATCGAGAAGACGAGCGTCGACACGAGGGCCTCGAGCGCGATCGGACTCCAGTGGGGTTTCAGGAATCCCCACGACACGGCCGACAGGAAGAGAAGCTCGAGCGCGAGGGTGAGCGCGCTTCCGCCGTCCTGTCCCAGTCCACCGGCCGCGGCGGCGGCCGCGAGCCCGAAGAGCGGCAGGGCCAGCTTGTTCGCCGTCCTCGGCCCGCTTCCCACGAGAACGACCAGGGCAATGACTCGAACCGCGAGGTCCATTCTCACTCCACGGGATTGGTGAGGAAAAAGGCGCGCGCCCTCTCGACATCCCGGCGGATCTGGGCTGTCAGCTCGAGCATCGACGGGAAGACCATCTCGTCCCGCAGCCGCTCCAGGAACTGCAGGCGGACCGTCTCCGCGTACACGTCAGAGGAGAATCCGAGGATGTAGGACTCGATCGTCGTGGCGAAGTTCTCGTAGACGGTCGGGCGAGTCCCGACGTTTGTCACGCAGTTGAAGGGCCTCTCGAATGACCGGATGAAGACCCGGCCGAGGTAGACGCCATTCTTCGGAAAGAGAGTGTTCTCTGGCTTCAGGTTCATCGTCGGGAACCCGATCTTGCGTCCCATCCGGTCTCCCTTTGCGACGATCCCGTCCATCAGATAGGG
The DNA here is from genome assembly GCA_022071945.1 of Thermoanaerobaculia bacterium. Classification (GTDB taxonomy): domain Bacteria; phylum Acidobacteriota; class Thermoanaerobaculia; order UBA5066; family UBA5066; genus JAJVIN01. The sequence goes on from JAJVIN010000024.1 coordinate 116,603, forward strand.
CCGCCCCAGGAGCTTTTTGGCCAGGGCGACTTCTCCGGCCAGAACGGCCTGACGGATCCGCGTGGAGGAGATCTTCGCGTCTCCGTCGTTGACGTCGGAGACAACGGAGACCTTGAAACCCGATACGGCTCCCAGCTGACGCAAGAGGTCGACGTTGCCGCCCCGGTCACGGCCGAAGACGAACCGCTCCCCCACATGGATCTCGGTGATGGCGAGCTTCTTGACGAGCAGGGTCTTGACGAACTCCTCGGCGGGGATCTGGGAAAACTCCCGCGTGAACGGGATGGTCAGGACGGTGTCGATCCCGCAGGCCTGAAGCGACTCTTCGCGCTGCTTCTGAGTCTGGAGCATGAGCGGGGCCCGTTCGGGTGCCAGGATGCGCAGGGGGTGCGGGTCGAACGTGACGACGATCGCCGGGAGGCCCCGGTCATGTGCCCGTTCGACAACCTCCTGCAGCATCGTCTTGTGCCCGCAGTGAACGCCGTCGAAGTTCCCGATCGTGACGAACCCCCGCTTCGGGAGGTCGACTGGCCGAAAAGGATCTCTGATGACGTTCACGATTCCTCGCGTTCCTATCGCGCTCGCGTCCCTACCGCGATGGCGGCGAGGTCACCCGGCCAACCAGGTCGTACTCGTGGGCTTCCGTCACTTTCACGTTCACGATGTCGCCGGGCGCGAACTCCCACCCGTGAGGCATCTCGTTGATCAGGAGACGCCCGTCGATCTCGGGAGCCTGGCTCGAGAGACGGCCCTGAAGCAGAAGGTCGGACTCGTCGCAGATCCCCTCGATGATGGCCGAAAACTCCTTCCCCTTCTTCTTCCGGTTCCTGGAGAGGGAGATGCGCTGCTGCATCATCATCAGGGCCGCGAGGCGCTCCTCCTTGACCTCGAGAGGAACAGGGTCGCCGAGAGGCTCGGCTCCGGAGCCGGGCTCGGGCGAATACGGAAAGACGCCGAGATGGTCGAACTCGATGTCGGCGGCAAGGCTCATGAGCTCCTGAAAATCGCTCTCCGTCTCCCCCGGGAAGCCGGCGATGAACGTCGTGCGCAGCGCGATCCCTGGCACGCGAGCCCGGATCGTCTCGAACATCTTGCGGTAGCTCGCCGGGTCTCCTCCCCTCTTCATGCCGGCCAGGACGTTTCTCGAAACGTGCTGGAGCGGGATGTCGATATAGGGCACGAACCTCGGTTCCTCCGCCATCACGTCGAGAACGGAATCGTGGAGGGTCTTCGGGTACGCATAGAGGAACCGGATCCACGGAAACGACGTGTCCCGGACGAGGGTCCTGACCAGGCTCGCGAGCCCTTGCCGCCCGAGGCCGAGGTCCTCGCCGTACCGGGTCGTGTCCTGCGAGATGAGGACGAGCTCCTTGACGCCCTGCTCCTCGAGGTGCCGGGCCTCCGCGACGAGCGATTCGATCGTGCGCGAGCGCATCAGGCCCCTCATCTGCGGGATCGTGCAGAACGTGCACGGGTTGTTGCACCCCTCGGAGACCTTGAGGTAGGCGTACCCCTTCTTGTTGGTCAGAACTCGTGGAGCCCGGTCGTCGTAGAGACGGGTCGCCATCGGCTTGTTCGAAAACCTCTGAAGGGACGGCAGGCCCAGCGCGGCTTCCGAAACTCTCTCGAGCTCGTCCAGACCGATGAAGTGATCGACCTCCGGAATCTCCTCGGCGAGCTCGGCGCCGTACTTCTGGACCATGCAGCCCGCGACGACGACCCGGTCGACCTCACCTCTTTCCTTGCGCCGGACCTGGTCGAGGATCGCGTTGACCGACTCTTCCTTGGCCTGGTCGATGAACCCGCAGGTATTCACGACGACCACGCGCGATTCGTCGGGGCTCGCCACCGGGAGCCCCCCTTTTTTCAGATAACCGAGCATGACCTCGGTGTCGACTAGATTCTTGGGGCATCCCAGGGAAACGATGCCGACCGCCGGCAGCTTGACCGCCATGTTCTTCACTCAACTCCGTGCCGGCCCCTCCTCGGGCCCGGCGAACCCTTGATTGTATCCGGCTGCCCTCAGGGGTAGATGCGATAGAGCATGCGCGGGTAGGGGATGCACTCGCGCAGGTGGGGCACCCCGCACATCCAGGCCGTGAACCGCTCGAGCCCCATCCCGAAGCCCGAGTGAGGGAACGTCCCGTACTTCCGGACGTCCAGATACCACTGGAACGCCTCGATCGGCAGGTTGTGCTGCTTGATCCGGGAGAGCAGCAAGTCGTGGTCGTGGATTCTCTGCGAGCCGCCGATGATCTCGCCGTATCCCTCTGGCGCCAGCATGTCGAGACCCAGGACGACCTCCGGATCCGCCGGATCGGGCTGCATGTAGAAAGCCTTGATCGAGACCGGATACCGCGTGACCATGACGGGGGTGTCGAAGTCCTCGGCTAGGGCCGTCTCCTCGTCCCCTCCAAAGTCGTCGCCGAAGGAGACCGGGAATCCCTTCTTCTGGAGGATCTCCACCGCCTCGCGATACGGAATCCGCGGGAAGGGCTTTTGGGCCACGGTCTCGAGCTTCGTGAGGTCACGCTCCAGCCGCTTGAGGTCCTCGGCCCGGCGATCGAGAACCCGCACCGTCAGCTCCTTGATGAACTCCTCCGCGAGATCCATCAGGCCCTCGATCTCCAGGAAGGCCACCTCGGGCTCGACCATCCAGAATTCCCGCAAGTGGCGGCGGGTCTTCGACTTCTCGGCGCGGAACGTCGGGCCGAAGCAGTAGACCTTCCCGAGGGCGGCCGCCGCCGGCTCGAGGTAGAGCTGGCCGGACTGGGAAAGGTAGGCCTTCTCTTCCTCCGTGTACTCGGTTTCGAAGAGGTTGGACGTCCCCTCGCAGGCGTTCGGCGTGAGGATCGGGGAGTCGACCCGGGTGTACCCCCTCTTGTAGAAGAAGTCGTGGATCGCGCTCTCGACCTCGCTGCGGATCTTCAGGATCGCGACCTGCCTGGCGGACCGGAGCCAGAGGTGGCGCTGCGAGAGGAGGAAGTCGGTGCCGTGTTCCTTGGGGGTGATCGGGAAGTCCTTGCAGGCGTCCAGGATCCTGAAGTCGAGGACCGAGAGCTCGACGCCCCCGGCCGCCCGGGGCTCGAGCCTCACGACGCCCCGTACCTCAATGGTCGACTCCTGCGTGACCTCGGCGGCGGCATTCCAGGCCGCTTCGGGAACTTCGGCCTTCGACAGGACACACTGCACGTATCCGGAGCCGTCGCGGAGGATGAGGAACCGGACTTTGCCCCCGGTTCTCTTGTTGTAAAGCCAGCCCTTGACGGTGACCTCGACCCCCGGATGGCTGGGCAGCTCCGAGACGGTGACGGCCGGTGCGGGTCTCTCACTCATGTTCTTCTCTACCTCTTCCCTCAGCCTGCCCCGGAGCCGCCGCGGCGGCTCCGAAAGGCTCCCAGGACCTGGGTCGCCTGCTGCAGACGCAGGAGTTTACGGTTCTTCTTCTGGACGGACTCGACATCCTCGGTGGGGATCACCTGGGCGCGCAGCTCCCGGGCCTGCTTCTCGAGCTCGACCGCAAGGGCCTGGAGCTCTCCATCCTGATAGCGCTTGAGGACGACTGGGGAGAGCGAGAGGTATCCCTCCACGATGTCGCCCACGGTTTTCCAGGCTGGGTTGGCCATTGGCGCCTCCTTGTTGTTCTTCGGATCCGGATCCCCCGGAACGCCGGGACGTATAAGATCAGGACAAAGGGGATTCTCACCCCTTTTGCTTTTGAAGCGAGGGAGGGCAACGTGGGTTTTCCAGGTGTCGATTTCCTGGGTCTGGATGACATGTTCTCGGACGACGAGAGGGCGGTTCGGGATCTCGTTCGTGACTTCGTGGACGCGGAGATCCTGCCGATCATCGAGGACTGCGCCTACGAGGGCCGCTTCCCGAGGGAGCTCGTCCCGAAGATGGCGGCACTCAATCTCTTCGGCTCGACGATCGCGGAGTACGGATTACCGGGTCTGAACAACGTGGCCTACGGGCTGATCATGCAGGAACTGGAGCGCGGGGACTCGGGCCTGAGGTCGTTCGTGTCGGTCCAGTCCTCCCTCGTGATGTACCCGATTTACACGTACGGCTCGAAAGAGCAGAAGGACACGTTCATCCCGGCCCTCGGCAAGGGGGAGAAGATCGGGTGCTTCGGCCTCACCGAGCCCGACTTCGGCTCGAATCCGGGCGGAATGCGCACGGTGGCCAAGAAAGACGGCGATTCCTGGGTCCTCAACGGAGCCAAGTCGTGGATCACGAACGGCTCGATTGCCGACGTGGCCGTCGTGTGGGCGAAGGAAGGAGGGCCGGACGGCCCCGTGCGAGGATTCCTGGTCGAGCGCGGCACCCCGGGCTTCTCCTCTCCCGAGCACCGGATGAAGATGTCCCTCAGAGCCTCGGTGACATCGCAGCTGGTCTTTGAAGACTGCCGGATTCCGCTTTCCAACGTGCTGCCGGGCGTCTCGGGGCTGAAGGGTCCGCTCTCGTGCCTCACCCAGGCCCGCTACGGGATCTCCTGGGGTGCGATCGGCTCGGCGATGGCGACGTACCACTGCGCCCTGGACTACGCAAAGAGCCGGAAGCAGTTTCGCGACCGCCCCATCGCCTCGCACCAGCTCGTTCAAGAGAAGCTCGCCTTCATGATCACGGAAATCACGAAGGCTCAGCTCCTCTCGCTGCGGCTGGGGCGGCAGAAGGACGCGGGGAAGCTCTTGCCCGAGCACGTCTCGATGGCCAAGAGGAACAACGTCTGGGTCGCCCGGGAGTGCGCCCGCATGGCCCGGGAAATCCTCGGCGCCAACGGGATCGTCGGGGAGTACCCCGTTTTCCGCCACATGGCCAACATCGAATCCGTCTTCACCTACGAGGGAACCCATGACATCCACACGCTCGTCCTCGGTCAGGCCGTCACGGGAATCCCCTCGTACAACCCGCCTCAGGAGTGACCCTCACCCGGCGGGGCCCCGTCCTCGCCGGGCCTTCGACGGAACCCAGAACGCCACCCGGGATGCCCGGCCGAGGACCTCTCTCGACGGCATCCTCCTGACCTATACAATGTAGCGTTCATGGCTATCACCGGAAACCTCCGGACGATGCAGCTCTCGGAACTGCTCCAATGGCTCTCCATGGGGCAGAAGACCGGGACTCTCGTCGTGCGGGGCCAACCCGGTGAAAAGCGGGTCTTTTTCGAGAACGGGCGCATCATCTCCTCCTCCTCGACGATCGAGCGGGAGTATCTCGGGCACTTCCTCGTGGCCTACGGCTACATAACCGAGGAAGAGCTCACCCGCGCGATGGAGGTCCAGCACCAGTCGAAGATCCTGCTCGGAAAGATCCTCGTGATGATCGGGGCCATCCGGGAAGAGGACCTCACCGAGCTTCTGAAATTGAAGGCCCAGGAGACGATCTACGACATCTTCCTGTGGACCGAGGGGGCCTTCGAGTTCATCGACAAGGAGATCCCCCAGTGGCCGATGGTGCCGATCTCCATCGACGTGACCGGGATCGTCATGGAGGGGCTGCGCCGGTACGACGAGTGGGAGCGCATCAAGACGCGGATCAAGTCCCTGCGGGAGATCCCCGCCCTGACCAAGCCCGTGAATCCCCAGGACCTCCCCGATCGCGAGAGGATCATGCTGCAGGGGATCGATGGCGCGCAGTCGATCGACCAGATCGCCATCGCCACGCACAACCCCGAGTTCCACGTGGCGAAGTTCGTCTTCGAGCTTCTGGAAGCCGGACAGGCCGAGATCGTGGGCGAGCGGTGGGAGCACCCCCCGATTCCGTCTGACCTGACGCTGGAGGATCCGGCCGCCATGGTCTTCGAGGAGGCCACGGAGCCCGTCTTCGAGGGCGGGACGGACGACCCCTTTGCCCTGCCGTCCCAGCCCATTCCCGATGCCGCGGGCGACGATCTGTTTTCCGCCACGTTCCCCGTCGCGCCTCAGGCGGGGCCGAGCTTCTCCTCGATGCCGTTCCCGGCACAGTCCGCCCCGGCCGGGTACGCGTCCGTTCCCATCCCCGTCATCACGGTCCGAGAGTCCCCGTTCGCTCCGGTCCCGCAGTCAAGCCCCTTTGCGCCGGTCCCCCCCTCGGCTCCGGCGGCCTTTTCGCCCTCGGCGGCCTTCCCGCCCTCGGCTCCCTTTCCCGGCATGGCACCGGCCCCCCAGGCCCAGAATCCCCCTTCTCCGTTCCCTCCCCCGCCGAACCCCGTTCCCACGGTCGTCGGCCCCTTCGGGACCTCACCGGGGGGTCCGCAGGCCTTCATCACCGCGGGTCCGTGGGACCCGACCCGTCCGACGGCGCGGGCGGTGGTGCCACTGCCCCAACCGCCCGAGTTCTCGGCGTTTTTGGGCAGAAGGCCCGATTCCTCTGCCTACGATCGGACCCAGGGTCCCGTCACGCCCCCGCCGGAGAGGGCGGCGGTCTTCCGGCCGGAACAGATCCAGACGTCTCCGTCTCAGGGCAGGCCGCCGGAACGCGCACCCCTGCCGCCTGTCGCCCCGGTCCCCCTTTCCGTCCCGGCACCCGCCCCGCCCGCTTCTCCCTCGCCTGCCCCCGCACCGGCCGCGGCTCCGCCCGCGCCCGCGCCGCCCGCCCGTCCCTCCATTCCGGCGAATGCCAAGCCGATCCTGAACCGGAAGATGGAGGATTTGATGTCCTACTCGTTCACCCCGAACGAAGCCTTCATCCTGACCCGGATCAACGGTCAGTACGACGTCAAGTCCATCGTCAAGATCAGCCCGTTCCCGGAGATCGAGGTCTTGCGCGTGCTCGAGAAACTGCAAGCGGGCGGCGTGATCTCTCTTCGCTGAGGCAAACAGGGATGAGCCGGATGCGGCTTTTTGCCGGAGAGAACCTTCGCCCCATCCCGCTCCCCATCCAGTCCCTGGTGATCTGGACGGTGCGGATCGCCGCGTCGTTCTTCTTCCTCTGGGCCGCCTGGGACTTGAGGCGGAGTCCCGCGAGCCTCATCCTCGGTTTCCTGGCGCTGGCGGTCGTCTCGCGCCTCTTGCGCGTGCCGATCGAGGGAACCCTGGTCCAGCTCGAGGCCGCTGCCGTCTTTCCGGCGGTTCTCCTGTCGGGCTCGTGGACGTCCGGCCCGGTCCTCGCCGCCTGCTCATCCTTATTCGCCAACCTCATCGAGCGCAAGGGAAGGCTGAAGCTCGCCGACGTCGACGAGATGGTGGATCTCGTCTTCACCTACGGCGCCGCCAGCTACTTCTTCTCGGCGCTCGCCCCCTCTTCTCCGGGTTCCGCGGCCGGGTTTCTCCTCCTGGGCGCGACCGTCCTCGTCTTCTCGTTCGTCCGCCTCATCCTTCTGCTGCTTCGCAGCTTCGTCGAGCGGCGGCTTTCCGGCCTTCCGCTCTGGGCGCTTCTGTATCAATTTCTGGCCGTGATCCTCGTGGCGCCCGTCGTCGCCGTGACCGTCATGATCTACCCGGTCTACGGGATGGCGGGTGCGCTTCTGGCCTTCACCTCGGTCGCCCTCGTCTCGGCGGCTCTCCGGAACCTGGCGTCCGTGAGAAGGCGCTCGGTCGAGCTCGCCCAACAGAACAGGGAGTTGACGGCGCTGCGAGAGATTTCCGCGGCCTTCTCGTCGGACCTCTCTGACTCGGAGCTCTTCTCACGGGTGGCGGAGATCGTGAAGGCCTCGCAGCCGGTCTCGGCCCTGGCCCTCATCCTCTTCGACCCGGAGGACGCGGGCGAGGCCGCCGTCCACCTGCACGGAGACAGCGTCATTCACCGGAACCAGATCCTCGACTGGCTGCCCGCGGAGCGGGGGGCTCAATCCCCCGCCCCCCTGATGTCTCGGACGCCGGCCATTGCCAAGGGAGAGAACCGGGCCATTCTCCTCAATCCGCGATTCGACTATCAGGTCCGGCTCCCCCTGCACACACACGAGCAGATCCACGGCTCTCTCATTCTCGAGTCCGACGATGCCGCCCTGCACGAACCGGAAACGCAGAAGGAGCTCTCCGTCCTCGCGGACCACATCGCCCTGTCGCTTCAAGACCGCTCGCTCAGAAAGCAGATGAAGCGGGTGAACGAGAGGCTGAAGAGCCGGGCGGCGGCGCTCCAGCGGATCCTCGAGATCTCCAACGAGCTGAAATCCCATCTCCCGCTCGAGAGGGTCGTCGAGAGCGCCGTCCAGGCCGCGAGCTCGCACCTCGGCTACAGCGCGGTCCTCCTTTTCCTCTACGACCGGGTCGAAAACGTCCTGATCCCTCGGGCCCAGGCAGGCCGCGACGCGGAGTGGCCCGAGCTTCAGGGCAAGCGGATCCCCCGGGACGAGATGACGCGTTTCTTCCTCGACAGCTTCCAGATCTCGCGCTCGTACTTCGTGCCGGAAATCACGCGGGTGCCCAGTGGAGACGAGTCGACCATCTCGAGAAAGAGAGTCCGGACGTCGACGGGCGTCTGGCACCGAAACGACCGGCTCTTCGTCCCCCTCACGTCCAACGATCAGCTCTTCGGCGTCCTGCAGGTCGACGAGCCCAAGAGCGGAAAGGTCCCGACGCTCGAGGATGTCCAGGCCCTCGAGATCTTCGGCAACCAGGTGGTCACGGCCATCCAGTCAGCTCGGGCCTACGAGACGACGAGGAACCTCTCCGTGCGCGACTCGCTCACGAACACCTACAACCACCGCTACTTCCAGGAGGTCCTCTACCAGGAGATCAACCGCCACGAGCGCAAGGGCCAGCCCCTGGGGCTCGTGATGGTCGATCTGGACGACTTCAAGAAGATCAACGACACCTGGGGACACCCGGTGGGAGACATGATCCTCAGGGGCATCGTGGAGGAACTTCTGGGAGGCGTTCGCGAGATGGACACCGTGGCTCGGTACGGCGGGGAGGAGTTCGCCGTGATCCTGCCCGAGATCTCCTCCGAGCAGGCCTACGGCGTGGCGGAGCGCCTCCGCGCGCGCGTGGCCGCCCGCGTCTTCGTCACGCCCGAGGTTCAGAAGGCCTTGACCGTCACGGTCTCGATGGGGCTGGCGATGTACCCGTACGACGCGACGAACAAGCGCGATCTGATCGAGAAGGCCGACCAGGCTCTCTACCGGGCCAAGAGAACCGGGAAGAACCGGGTGATCCGGGCCAGAAACGAAGAAGTTTCCTCGGTCATCTGAGCGCGGCCTCGACGGGTCCGTCCTCGGGCGAAAGACCGCCCGGGTGAGTCACGGCCGGGCAGCCCGCCACCGCGAATCGAAGGCGCCAGTGCCGGGCTTCCCCAGCGTAGGCAATGCCAACCCTGGGGCCGCTGAGGATCGAGAACGGCCGGGGCTGCCGCGCCAGAAGGCGGAGGCCATCGCTTCCCAGCGGAGCTCCGGAGAGACGGCGGTCGATCTCGAGGAACTTGCAGAGCTTGCCGGGCCCGGCGGCCACGAGGAGCTCGGCGCGTGAAAGCGGCTCGCCGCGCCACCACTTCTCCGAGACCGCGGCCCTGATCAGGACGGCCTCGGGGGTTCCCTCTTCCCTCGTGACGAGGTTGAGGCAGTGGTGCATTCCGTAGACGAAGTAGACGTAGGCGTGCCCGGGCGGCCCCCACATGGGCTCCACCCTCTTCGTCCTCCTGCCGTTCCAGGTGTGGGCCGCGCGGTCTCTTATGCCGAGATACGCCTCTGTTTCAACGATCACGGCCCGGACGAGACGGCCATCCGAAAGGCGTCTTTCCAGACGCGTCCCGAGGAGCCACCGGGCGACACGAGCCGTGTCATCCGAGAAGCGGCTCGGCGAGACCTCGCCGGAGGGCTCTTGCCCGGTCTCCACCATGGGTCTATTGTGCGGTGATTCGAAGGGAGAAGCGTTCGTGACTTCCGCAATCCAAGAGAGCCTCCTGGTGACGGGCGGGGCGGGCTTCATCGGCTCGAATCTCGTCGATGTCCTGCTCGCGCGCGGCTATCGAGTCGTCGTCCTCGACGACCTCTCCACCGGGGACGCCTCCCGTGTCCCCAGGACAGCGCGGTTCGTTCACGGAGACATCCGCGACTCGAATCTCGACTCCCTCTTGACCGAGGAGCGGGTGGCGGCCATCTTCCACCTGGCGGCGCAGGTGGACGTGAGGAAATCCGTCGCGGACCCGATCGCGGATGCCAGCATCAACGTGCTCGGAACGCTCAACGTCGGGGTCGCGGCGGTCAAGGCAGGGGTCCGGCACGTTCTCTTCGCCTCGTCGGGAGGCGCCATTTACGGCGAACCTCAGGGGAAGTGGGCGGACGAAGACCACCCGCTCAATCCGTGTTCCCCTTACGGCGTCGCCAAGCTGGCCGGAGAGAAGTACCTCGAGGCAATCGCGATGGAGTCTTCCCTGAAAGTCACCATCCTCAGGTACGCGAACGTCTACGGGCCGCGGCAGGATGGGCGCGGCGAGGCCGGGGTGATCGGCATCTTCCTCAACCGCCTCCTTTCGGGTCAGGATGCCGTCATCTACGGAGACGGCGAGCAGACGCGCGACTTCATCCACGTTGCCGACGTCGTCACCGCGAACCTTCTGGCCCTCGAGAAAGGCGTGATCGGCACCTTCAACACCGGCACCGGCATCGAAACCAGCATCAAGGAACTGTATGCCCTCACGGCCGCCGCCTGCGGGGTCGAGAAGGCGCCCGTCTTCGCGCCCAAGAAGCCCGGCGAGCAGAAGAGAAGCGTGCTCGATCCGGCCGAGCTCAGGAGTGTCCTCGGAATGACCCAGTTCGTCGGACTCGCGGACGGCTTGACGGCAACCGCAGAGTGGTTCCGCCAGCATCTCGAGTTCCTCGCCGGGAAGGCCGCGGCGGCCGAGGTTGAGACCGGAAACGGGCGGTCGGGGAATGAAGAAAACGGCGGGGCAGCCGGCTCGCCTTCGCCGCAGAGTCGAGGAGTCAGCTGACGGTATCCGTCAGCGCGATCCGCGAGAAGAAGTCCCTCGCCTCCAACACGATCGATCCGGCCTTCAGCTCGGAGGGGCTGTCCGCAAACCAGTCCCTCGGAAGGTACCGGGAGTAGGGCTTCTGGAGGAACCGCCGGCAGACGAGGACGATCATTCCGAAATCGGTTTCGGTCCGGATGAGGCGACCCGCGCTCTGGACGACGCGCGTCATCCCGGGGATCACGTACGCGTATTCGAATCCGCGCTCGAAGCGGCTCGAGAAGTACTCCTTGAGCCTCTCTTGCTCGAACCTCACCTGAGGCAAGGCGGGAGAGACGACCACGACTCCGAGGAGCATGCGTCCGGGGTAGTCGACGCCCTCGGCGAAGGGCCCACCCGAGACGGTCATGAGAACGACGGGAGCACCTCCGTCCGAGAGGATCCGGAAGACGGACTCTCGCTCGAGCTCGGTCGATTTGGCCGATGGCCTCACGAGCCTGCGGCCCGGCAGGTGGGGCATGAGCTTCTGGACTTCGTCCAGGAAACGGTAGGACGGGAACAGAACGAGGACGTTGCCGGGACAGGCGCTCGCGAATCCAGTCAAAAGGCCGGCGAGCTCGGCGGCGCTCCCCTGCCGGGCGGCATACCGCGTGTCGATTCCCGACTCGATCCTCACGAGACGCCGCTCTTTCGGGAAGGGCGACGGGATGCTGACGGTGACCGTCCGGTCCGGCGAAAAGCCCAGGAGGTCCCGGTAGAACTCGGGTGGAGTGAGGGTCGCCGACATCCCGACGACCGCCACGCACTCCCCGAAGATCGGAGCGAGCATCCCCGATGGGTCCTTGCACAGGATCCCGAGGCGTGCCCCTTCTCTTCCCGACTCCACGAAGACGTCGAATGCCTCATCGAGCCCGGCTCCCTTCTCCGCCCTCCTCAGGACGTCATGGAAGCGGGCGAAGTCGAAGTACGCCTCGAAGAGCGGGTCCTCCGGAATGCGCTCGCCGCCGTTTTTCAGGTGCCCGATGTGACGGGCGAGCGTGGCCTCGAATCGGATCCTCAAATCGTCGAGATCGCTCGCCAGAAGCGGCACGAGCTCGGCGGCCTCGCCCTTCCCCTTCGGCAACAGGCTCCCGATGAGCGACTTGACGCTCATAAGGAGGTGCAGCATGTCGGGGGCAGCCGGTGAAAACGCGTGGGAGATGCCCTCGGAGAGGGAGTCGAGGCGTTCCTCCGACAGGGACGGAGAGAAGTACCCTCGGGCCCGATCGACGAGGTTGTGGATCTCGTCCACCAGGAGAACCGACTGCGAGAGGGCGTGCGGGTCGCGGAACCCCGACAGCGAGATCCAGGGATCGAAGGCGTAGTTGTAGTCGCCGATGACGACGTCCGCCTCTTCCGAGAGCTCCAGGGAGAGCTCGAAGGGACAGACTTCTTCCGCGATGCCAGCCTCCAGGATCGTCGCGGGCTCGAGATCGCGATTCACCGACAGGAGGTGCGAGACGATGCCGGAGGACTCGAGCTTGGCCCCGTACTCGCTGGCGAACCGGCAGTGCTCCTCGTGGCAGAGGAGAACGTCGTTGGCGCAGATCTTCTCCTTGGCGCGGAGCCTGAGAGTCCGGAAGGACTCACCCGAGAGCAGCCGGAGCGTCTTCATGAAGATGTCCTGCTGCGTCGTCTTCGAGGTCAGGACATAGAGCTTCCAGCCGTTCACGAGGCAGCTCTTCACGAGAGGCACGAGGGCCGCGGCCGTCTTGCCGATGCCCGTCGGAGCCTCGAGCAGAAGGTGCTCCCGGTTCTCGGCGGCCCGTGCCGCGGCGTCGAAGATCTCCTGCTGGCCGGGCCGCAGGCTCCCGAACGGGAAGGCGAGGCTCTGCCCCTCCTCGGCCTTCGCCTCGGCGAGGGCCTCGGCGTTGAGGGCCGCGACCAGGAGGCGCTTGACGCGGCGCTGAAGCCCCGCCTTGACCACCCCGGGGTCGAACTCGACCCTGTGAGTCTGGGTCGCGAGCGTCTCGATGTCGGCGAGGACGAGGTGCCCCTCGACGTCTCTCTTGCCCGTCTCGTGAAGCGCGAGGAGGTACCACTGCGTCTGGAGCTTGTAGCGGTCCCAGCGAGGCGATCCCTGAAGGCCGTCGAGCTCTTCCTCGAAGTGGAGAGACTTGATCTCCTCGACGACGGTTCGGCCCGCGGGATCCTCGTAACAGCCATCGATGCGGCCCTCGAAGGTGACGTGGAACCCCTCCGTCTCGAACTCGTACCTGACTGCAACCTCGGCGCGATAGGCGGGATTCTGCGCCTGCGCATCCTCGAGCACGCGCCGGTGGACGGCCTGGCCGAGCCACTGGCGCGTCCGGCCATCCCCGCGGTCGAAGCCGATCCGGCGCCACGACCTCTCGAGGAGGGCAGCGGGCGAGACGTTGATTGTCCTGGCCTCGAGGTCGATGCGAACCCCCATGGGCGGATCCTGCCATTCCTTTCGCGGCTTGGCCGCAACAGTTTTCAAAGGCTTCCCCTTCTTGCCTCGCGGTTCTGCTTCGAAACGCAGCATCCGCGAACCCTGACGGGTTAGAATTTGTCCGCCTTGAGACCTCGCTGGCCTGGCCGGATTCTGCTTCTCTCCCTGGTCGTGATGACCCTCCTGCACCCATGGCCGGCTGAAGCCAAGAAAAAGCACGGGAGCAAGGGCAAGAAGGCAGCCTCTACCTCGACCCGGCGCTCTCAGCCCAAGCCCGTCTCCCTCGAGGAGCGGCTTCTTGCCCTGGCGGCGCGCCCGCCGATCCGGCGGAAGTCGGAGTTTGCCGTCACCGTCGCGAAGGCCGGAGCCCAGACTCCGCTGATTTCCGTCAACGGTTCGGAACCGTTGATCCTGGCCTCGACGACGAAGCTCTTCACGTCGTCCGCCGCGCTCGACCGGCTCGGACCCGACTACCGCTTCAGGACTCGGATCTATCTCGACGGCGATCCCGACATCGAGGGCGTGCTCTCGGCGCCCCTCGTCGTTGTGGGGGGTGGGGATCCCGCGATTTCGGGCCGGCTCTACGACGACGACCCGATGGCGGTGTTCCGGCCGTGGGCCGAAGCGGTGAGGCACCGTGGAATCACGACCCTGCAAGGCGGAATCCTCCTCGACACGGCCTTCTTCGACAGCCAGCAGGTGCACGACGACTGGCCGGCGGCCCAGGAACAGGCGTGGTACCAGGCACCTGTCTCCGCGCTCTCGTACAACGACAACGTCGTCGCCATTCGCGCCACGGGAGCCGTGAGGCCAGGCTCTCCGGCGATCCTGGGGTTCTACCCGGCGGGGCCTCCCTTCATGTCTCTGATCGGCCGCGTTCTCACGGCACCGCACGGCTACGGCAGCGTCGGATTGAGGCGCCCGTCCGGGAGCCGGACGGTGCTCGCAAATGGGGTCGTGGGGCGAAATCAGACGTGGGCCGGAGTCGTGACGGTGCCCGATCCGGCCCTCTACCTTGGCCAGGCCTTCAGCCAGGTGCTCCGCGAAACGGGGGTCAGGGTCGCCGGACCGATGAAGGTCCGCCTCGAGAGGGCGTCCGAAGCTCCTGGCAAGACCCTCATCCACATCCACGAAACGCCGATCCTGCCCGTGCTGGCCGTCTGCAACAAGCGCTCGCACTCGCTCTTCGCCGAGCAGATCCTGAAGACTCTCGGGGCCGAGAAGAGGGGGAAGGGCAGCTGGGAGAACGGGCTCTTGGAGGTGAAGGCCTTCTTGACGTCCCTCGGCCTGGATGCCCGGCGCTACCAGCTCGCGGATGGGTCCGGCCGGTCTCCGAACAACCGCGCCACCGCCGAGGACTACGTCGCGTTCCTGCAGGCCCTGGCCACGAAGTGGGAGAAGTTCTCCGCCTTCGAACCGACGCTCGCGATCACCGGAGACCCGAACGGTTCCCTCAGGAAACGGATGCTCGGCAGCGCGACGTACTACAAGGTCTACGCGAAGACCGGCAACCTGGCGGGCGTCTCCACGCTCTGCGGGTACATCACCGCCCAGAGCGGGCAGCGGTACGTCTTCGCGATCCTCATCAACGGGGGCGTCTCCGAGGGGGCGGGCCACACCTTCCAGGATCGATTCCTGACCGAACTCGCGAAGTTCGGCTGAGCCTGCCCGAAAGCTCAGGCGCCTTGCCACCAACAACCAGAACGACAAGAGAGGCGGGATGGACTATCGCGCGCTTTTGAAGAATGTCGAAAAGACCCTGTCCTCGATCGAGAGAAGCGAGGACACTCTTTCGACCATCGCCAACGTCGCGGAATCGATCGTGACGAACTTCCGGCGGGAACTTGGAATCATGGGCGGCCGGCTCTACGTCCACGACGAGGGGCAGTACCTCCTGCAGAGGGGATTCGGACGTTCCAAGAAGATCCCGGCGAACCTGGCGGTCCCCGCCGTCTATCCGCCGATCGAGAAGGCCATGGAGGAGGGTCTCGTCATCGCCGATCTCTCCGATCCCGGGGTCGATCGCGAGCTCGAGAAGAAGCTCGGGGTCACGCGTTTTGCCGCCGTCTCGTTCGGCGAGGGGAATTACCTGCTGTCCTTCGACGTGAGGCCCAAGGTGCGGCGGGAGGATCTCTTGCTCTCGCTCGGCATCATCCGCACCGTCCTGGACTCGAAGGTGAGGACCGAGAAGCTGGAGGGCTGGATGAACGACGCGCGGCGGATCCAGCAGAGCATCCTGCCGAGGGCGTTTCCGAGGGTCGCGGACTACGACGTTTTCGCCCTCACGTGCCCGGCCGAGATCGTGGGGGGCGACTTCTACGATTTCATTCCGCTCTCTGACTTTGCCTTTGGCGCGGCCATCGCGGACGCCTCGGGACACGGCCTTCTCGCCTCGCTTCTCGTTCGCGACATCTACGTCGGGCTAAGGATGGGCATCGGCGGCGACCTGAAGATCGCCCGCACGATCGAGCGTCTCAACAAGATCCTCAACAAGAGCCGTCTGACCACGAAATTCGTCTCGCTCTTCTACGGGGAGTTCGAGGCGGATGGCGAGATCATCTACGTCAACGCCGGCCACACGCCCCCGCTTCTTTTGAGGAGCGGCGCGAAGGACTTCGAGATCCTCGACTCGACCGGCATGGTGCTCGGGCCGTCTCCGAACGCGGCGTATGGCCGCCGCGCCGTGAAGATGCACCCGGGAGACGTGCTCTTCCTCTACACCGACGGCATCATCGAGGCCACGAATCTGAAGGGGCAGGAATTCGGCGAGCACCGCGTGAAGAAGCTGATGAAGGCCTTCCGGAAAAAGCCGGCTCAGCAGCTCGGCGAGGCCGTGATGGCGAAGGTGAAGGAGTGGAGCGCGGGACACCTGACCGAGGACGACCGGACGGTCGTCGTCATCAGACGCGCCGAGAAGGGCGTCGCGAAGGCCCGTCCTCGAAAGAAGGCCACCGTGGCCCCCGTCATCGAGACGCCAGCCGTACCGGAGGAAGAAGCGAAGCCCGCCCCGGACGCCTCGCCCGTCGCGGAGCCAACGGAGGCCTGAATCGGGGGCGCGGATGCCGTCTCTCTTCGAGGGCGTCCCTCCCCGAGGAGGGCGTCCCTCCCCGAGGAGGGCGTCCCTCCCCGAGGGCGGCATCCGCGAGAGGGTCAGTTCTCCTTGGCCTTTTCCGGCTCGGGCTCAAGCTTGGCGGCGTCGACGGCCGGGACCGGACTCTCCTTCGGTTCCTCGGGCTGGACGGGCACCGGACCCGTCTTCACGGCCCGTAGGGAGACGTCCGTCGCCATGCGCTTGCGGCTTTCGGCGGAATCGTCGGCCGGCTCGGAAACGACCTCGCTCTCGGGGACCTCGATGACGATCGCCGTGATGTTGTCGACGCCGCCCCGGTCGTTCGCGAGCTCGATGAGCTTCTGGACGATCTTCTCGTCCAGCGAACCCTCTCCGGAAAGGTACTCGAGGATCTCGTCGTCGGTGATCATCCCGGTCAGCCCGTCCGAGCAGAGAAGGAACCGGTCGTTCAGAGCGAGCGAGACCTCGATCAGGTCGGGCGAGACGTGGGTTCCCCCACCGAGCGCTCGGGTCACGACGTTCTTGAGGGGGTGGGACTTTGCTTCGTCGGGACTGAGGATGCCGGCGTTGACCTGCTCCTGGACCCAGGAATGATCGTCCGTCAGCCTGCGGAGCTCACCGTTGCGGAGGAGATAAGCCCGGCTGTCGCCGACGTGAACGAACGTCGCGCGTCCGTTCTCGAACAGGCTCGCCACGACGGTCGTCCCCATCCCCTTCAACTCGGGACGGTTCTGGACCTCGCGCATCACCCGGTCGTTCGCCTTCTCGACGGCCGTCGTCAAGCGGTTCCCCTCGAACGAGTAGCGGTTGTTGAAGCCGTAAGGCCACGTGCTCTCGTGCTGGTCCTCGGTCCCGGCAATGAACTCCTGGATCGATTCGACGGTGATGCGAGAGGCGACCTCGCCCGCGGCGTGTCCTCCCATTCCATCCGCCACGACGAAAAGACCGCGGTCGCGATCGACGAGATAAGCATCCTCGTTGTGCCGCCTCTTGCGGCCAACGTCGGTCAATCCAAATGCCCTCACAGCCACGAGTCGATTATCCCTTCCGGCCAAAGAAACTGCCAAAGAGATTTTTTTGCTCGGAGGGCCCCTTGAGATCGGTGATGTGCCGTCTGACCTCCGTATCGTCCGGATTCCACTTCAGGGCCTCCTCGAAGAAACGTTCTGCCTTGGACTTCAAACCGACCTGGAGGTACAGCTTGCCCGCTTCGCGAAGGAAGAACGGGTTCTGAGGCTCCATCTTCAGGGCAGCTTCGATGGCCTCGATGCCCTTGCGCGCCTGGTTCGGGACCTTCACGCAGGCCATGGCGAGGTAGTGAAGCGCCTTCGCATCCTTGTTGTTGTGCTGAACCGACAGGTCGAACATCTGCACGGCCGTTACGAAGTCATTCTCTTTGTAGGACTTGACGCCCTTGGCGAGATAGACCTTCGCGATCGCCGCTGGATCGGGGCCGTTCTGGCCCTTGCTCTTGTCGAGCTCGAAGTCATGAGCTTTCCGCCTCGGCCCGTTCGTCAGGACGTTCACCGCCTCGGTGAGGAGCTGGAAACGGACCTCGGCCGCACGCTTCTTCTCCTGATCGGTGAACCGGTCAGGATGGCTCTCGCGGGCCAGGACCCTGAACCGGTCGCGAATCAGTTCTTCCGAAGCGTCTCTGGGAACCCCCAGCACTTCATAGTAGTTCGGCACGGAGTCCTCTTCTGCCGCGCGAAGGCATTTGCTCCAAGTCTTCCAAGGTTCCCAGGATTCTCACACGACGTCCCGCGGGTTTTCAAGGCGGCTCGACATCAAGCCATCCGCCGGGAGACCGCCCGGCGGGCAAATGTCCGGATCGCCTCCGGAACATTCTTGTCTCCCGCCAGCGCTTTCTGGTCCTTGTCCGTCAGCCGGTTGACGAGCGGGAGGGTGACGTCCACGGGCGAGCGCGGGTTTTTCACGAGCGTGAGCATGATCGGGTACTTCTTGACCCACTCGCGCTTCATCGCGATGGTCCTCAGGACATCCTCGGAGACGCTCTTCATCGTCGCGATGCTCTGCGCGTCGGCCTCGTTGGTCTTCGGAGATTTCAGGACCGCGGTGGCCACGAGGCGGTTCTTGTCCCTGACGAGGAACAGGCGTTCCTCGCGGTTCCCGCCGTAGGCCAGCTTGATCCGCTCCATGACGGACATGGTCTGGAGGCGCGAAAGGAGGCTCTTGAACTTTTCTTCCTGCAGGTCTTCTTCCGTGACGACGGCGTTGGCCGCCAGCGCCGACGGAGCCGCCTCCTGGGCAGCGGGAGCTTCCTCGGGGGCAGCCGGCTCTCCCGCGCCCTCGGCCTCTTTCTCCCTCTCCTTCTTGAGGAAGAACTCCTCGAGAAACTCATCCGCGCGCCGCTTGATGTCGGCCGACAGAGACGGATTCTCGAAAAGCCTCTCGACAATGACGGGCGCGGCGAGCAGGCGGGCCTGGTTCGTGACGAGAACGTCCTGAAGCTCGGGGATGATCCTCTCGGCGAGCCAGCCGAGGGTCTCGTCCGAAACGGCCTTGGAGCGGATGAGGGGCTCGAGGACTTTCGGATCGTTGGACCGCCTCGCGATCACGTCGAGTTGCTCGGGCCGGATGCCCGGGCTCGCGACGGCCCCGTTCAGCGCGGCCTGATCGAACCCCCGGAACGTCTCTTCCGCCAGACGAGCCAGCTCGGCATCGCCGGTACTGAGGATCGAGCCGACTGCCCGGACCAACTCGGCCGGCGGGAGGGGCAGAAAGCCCCGCACCGCGAATTCCAGGATCCGCCGGTCTGCGCTCCCGGACTCGATCTGTTTGAGGAGATCCATGTCGGGAGAGGCTGACGACATCTTTTTCTATCCCTTGTTCGAGGATGGGTGGAACGAAGAGCGGTCGATCACGACGTTCCGGACGACCTGCCCCACCGAACCCAGGGCGGCGAGTTGACGCCCATCGACCGTCACCGAGACGCCTCCCGCATTCCCCAGCGTCAGGACAAACGTCTTGCCGCCGCGGAACTCGCGGACGCTGCCCCCTCGGCAGAGCTCCGCGACCGCGACTTTGCCGTCGACCGTCACTTCCGTCCAGCAGTCCTGCTGGAAGGTGAGGGTCAGGGTCAATCCGTCGACGGAAGGAAGGGGAGCGGCCGGCTCGGAGGGCACCTGAGCTGCCGCGGGCTCCACGGGCTGCGGCGGCGGGATCGCGACCGAGTTGGCCACGATCGCTGGCGGAAGGCCCATCGATTCCGCCCCCGTGCCGGGGAGGCCGCGGGTTTCCGGTGCTCCGCCGCTCGTCCTCTCGGGCCCGGGCGCCGGGGCCGGCCGCAAGAGCGCGTATCCCGCGGTCATCAACGCCAGGAGGAGCGCCAGGCTCCACCCCGCGATGGTCGTCCGGTACGAGAGCGAACGCCGGGGCGCCGAGGACGTCAGCACGACGCCTGTTCGGGTCTCGTCCCGCCTGCGGGCCAGCCCTTCCTCTCTCAGCCAGTTGTCGTAGACGTGGGAGAACGCCGCGGACGTCTTCTCGGGGTCGAGCCCGAGGTGGAGCGCGATGGAGCGGACGAATCCACGGGAGAAGACCTTGGCCGGCAGGTGCGAGAAACGGCCCGATTCGAGGGCTTCCAGGTGGCGGATCGAGACACGAGTGACCGCCGAGAGCTGATCGAGCGAAACGTCCCGCAGCTCTCTTTCCCGCCTCAGTTCCTCTCCAAACTCCTTTGAGCTCTCGACGTCCACGATCAAGTCCCTGGCGATTCGAACCTAGAAGATTTCTGAATGTTCGTCAATCGGTCGTTCGGAAATCAGCCTCTCGGCGCACGCCACGAGGAGCCGGTCCGACGCTGGATTCTCGACGACTCTCTGGAGGTCCCCCGCTGAGCAGCGAGAGAGGAGCGAGAGGGCGAGAGAACGCGGCGCCGCCCGGCACTCCACCATCGCCAGGCGAACGGCCGAACGCATCATCCATTTCTCGCTCGAGGAGAGAACCCCGAGACTCGCCGGCAGAGGCCGGCCGGTCGTCACCCAGGCGACCAGGTCTTCCTCCACCAGCCTCGGGTTCACCAGGACGGCCGCAAAGACCCGGGGGTCCGGGTCCCGGAGCAGCACGGGGATGACGGGCCGGTCCGCCAGCCGGGCCAGCGCCGTCTTTTCTCCCAGAGTCAGCCGCGGGAGCTTGTCGATCAGCCACTGGCTCGCCCGGAGCCGCACCGGCATCGGTGTGCGGGCTTCCCTCGAGATGTCGAGGAGATCCCGCCACGCGAGATCCTCCAGACACCGGAGCGCCTGGGCGCGGGGCGCTGCCGGGTGAAGGGCAATCGCCTTTCTGACCGACGCCGTCGAGAGAGCGCGGCGCGACGCCAGGATCTCCTCGATGACGGGCTCTCCGCAGAACGGATGCCTGAGGACCTGCAGGACTTCCCGGTCCGAGAACCGCGCGAGGTTCTCCTCGACGAGCCGGTAAAGCTCGCTCCGGCCCGCGGCGGAGATCATCGACGCGAAGGCTGACGTCTTCTCGCTGGACTGCGCCGGCATCCTCATCGTCCTGCCAATTATCGTGCCAGACCCCCCGCAAGCGACCGGACGAGCCGGGTGACCTCGCTGACCGGGTCTTTTCCCGAGAGGACCGCCTCCTCGCAACACCTCACGACAACGCTGCCCACGACGACTCCGTCCGCCAGCCGTGCCGCCTGCCGGACGTGCTCGGGAGTGGCGATCCCAAACCCGACCGCGACGGGCAGCCGCCCCGCCACTTTCTTCACCCTGGCGACGAGATCCGGGAGCTCGGCGGGAAGGTCCTTCCGTTCTCCGGTCACCCCCGGACGCGAGACGAGGTAGAGGAATCCCCTCGTGATCGAGACGGCCTTCTGGATCCGAGCCTCGGTCGACGTCGGGGCCAGGAGATTCACGGGAGCCAATCCCTCCCGGATCAGGCCCCGGCACAGTCCTGCCCCTTCCTCGGGCGGAAGGTCCGTGAAGAGCACTCCGTCGGCTCCTGCTTCCCGCGCTTCGGAGATGAACGCGTCCTCCCCCATCGCGAGAACCGGATTGACGTAGCCGAAGAGCACGACCGGCACCTCGCACCCTTCGCTCCGGACCTTCTTCAGAATCGAAAGCGACGGACGCAGACCGCCTCCTTGCAGGAGAGCCCTTTCGCTCGCGCGCTGGATCACGGGACCATCCGCGATCGGGTCGCTGAACGGCACGCCGAGCTCCACGATGTCCGCCCCCGCTTCGCCGAGTGCCGGAATCATGCGGGCCGTGGTTTCAGAATCGGGATCCGAGGCCTCGACGAAGATGATGAGGCACGCCCGGTTCTCGGCCCGGGCTCGTTCGAACGCTCGTTCCAGCCGGCCGCTCACCCGAGACCTCCTTCCATCGCCATGACCGACGGGACGTCCTTGTCGCCGCGGCCGGAGAGGTTCACGACGATCCGCGCCTCCTTGCCCAGACCCTTCGCGACCCGGAGGGCGAACGCCACGGCGTGGGCCGTCTCGAGTGCGGGAATGATGCCTTCGAGCTCCGACAGCCGGTGGAACGCCTCCAGTGCCTCCGCATCCGAGACCGAGGCGTATTCGCACCGGCCCGTCTCTTTCAGCCAGGCGTGCTCGGGGCCGACGGCCGGGTAGTCGAGACCCGCGGAGACGGAGTGTGTCGGCAGAATCTGCCCGCCCTCATCCTGCAGAACATAGGTACGGGTGCCGTGAAGAACCCCCGGACGTCCCGGACCAAAGCGAACGGCGTGCTGACCCGGTTCCATCGAGCGTCCCCCTGCCTCCACCCCCGTCATCTTGACGTCCGCGAACCGCAGGAACGGCCAGAAGAGGCCGATGGCGTTCGATCCCCCACCGACACAGGCGATCAAGTGAGTTGGCCTCCCCTCTGGCATGAGCTTCCGGCTCTGCCGGATGACTTCCTTGCCGATGACCGCGTGAAAGTCGCGCACCATTGTCGGGAACGGGTGCGGACCCAGGACCGAGCCGAGAATGTAGTGAGTGTCTTCGTACGAGCCCACCCAGTCGCGCATGGCCGCGTTGATCGCGTCCTTAAGGGTGCGCGACCCGCTGTCCACCGGGACGACCCGGGCCCCGAGAAGGCGCATCCTGTAGACGTTCAGCGCCTGCCTCTCGACGTCGACCGCTCCCATGTAAACGACGCATTCGAGACCCAGGAGCGCGCACGCCGTCGCCGTGGCGACTCCGTGCTGCCCGGCCCCGGTCTCGGCGATGACGCGCGTCTTCCCCATTCGCTTCGTCAGGAGCGCCTGCCCGAGAGCGTTGTTGATCTTGTGCGCCCCCGTGTGGAGAAGGTCTTCTCTCTTCAGGTAGATCCTTGCGCCTCCGAGCATCCCGGTGAGCCGCCCGGCGAACGTCAGCGGGGTCGGACGTCCCGCAAAACTGGCGAGAAGCCCGTCCAGCTCCTTCTTGAAAGAAGGATCCTTCCTGGCTGCGCGATACGCGGCCAGGAGCTCGTCGATCGGCGCCATCAGGGTCTCCGGCACGAACTGTCCGCCGTAGGGCCCGAATCGGCCCCGGCCCCCCTTCACAAGACGGCTCATTCCACCTCCAAAACCGTGGCACGGACCGCATCCACGAAATCGCGAACGCGGCCTCTGTCCTTGATTCCCGGACTCGCCTCGACACCCGACGCCACGTCCACGATGTCGGGCCTCGCCCTGCGTATCGCCTCCGCCACGTTCCCGCTCGCCAGACCGCCCGCAAGCGCGAAGGGTCCCGGCACCGGGCGGGCGCCGAAAAGCGAAAGATCGACTCGCCGCCCCGTGCCCCCGCCCTCGCCGGCGCTCACCGCGTCAAAGAGCGGCAGGCCGCGGGTCCACTGCCGCGCCCTGGCAAACCCGTCCTCCGAAGCCGGGAACGTGCGCCAGATGGGAACGCCCAGGTCCAGACTCGACAGCCCCGGAGGATCGTCCGCGACCTGGATGGCATGAGGCTTCACGTTTCGCGTGATCCTCTCGATCTCCTCGAGAGAGTTCCTGTAAAAGACGAGGACCGGCCGGGCCAGCCGCGCGGCCCCGGCGAGGGCGCACGCCGTCTCCTCCGAGACACGCCGCGGCGAAGCCGCCGACATATTGAGTCCCAAGTAGTCGGCTCCGAGCTCTTCGCACAGCGCGACATCCGAAAGGCGCGTCACCCCGCAGATCTTCACGTCCGTCGTCCCGATCCCCCTCAGGCGCCTGACGCCCACGCTCTGACTCGTGGCTCTGAGAAGCGACTCCCCCACGAGAAAGGCACGGTAGCCCGCCGCTGACAGCAGGCGGACGCCGGCCGGGGAGTGGATGCCGCTCTCGGCAACAGGAAGGCAGCCCTCGGGAATGAGGTGCCCGATCCTCGCCATCGCGGGCAGATCGACCGCGAAGGTCGAGAGGTTCCGGGCGTTCACGCCCACGATCGAGGCGCCCGAGGCGAGAGCCTCGCCGAGCTCGTCCTCCGAATGCGCCTCGACGAGGGCCGCGAGGCCCCTGGCCCGCGCCTCGGCGAGGAGGTGCGCGAGCTCGCGCGGCTCGAGGACCGAGACGATCAGGAGCACGGCGTCGGCCCCGATCTGGACGGCGAAGTCGAGCTGCTCGACCGTGAAGACGAAGTCCTTCATCAAGACTGGAAGCCCTGACGCCCGCCGGGCCCGCGAGAGCCAGGAGGGATCGCCGCCGAAGGAGTCCTTCTCGATCACGACCGACAGCGCGGCCGCTCCTCCCCGGGCATACGAGATCGCGACGTCCTCGATCCGGCCCGCGGCATCCGGCAGGATCAGCCCCGCCGACGGAGAACGATGCTTGATCTCCGCAAGGATCTGGGGACCCGGCCTTCCGAGGGCTTCCTCAAACGCGGCACCACGAGGAGGAAGGCCGCGCCCGGCCGGCACCCGAAACTCACCCGCTGCTATCCGCCTTACCTTGGCCTCGATGATGTCGCCCAGGATCCCGCCAGGTCTCTTCACTCCCCACCCTTCTCTTTTCGGCAGTGCGCCAGAAACGACTCCAGGACGGCGAGGGCGGCCCCGTCCGCGATGGCGGACCGCACGGCCCGGACCGCCTCGGCGGGTGTGGCGGCCACGCCCGCGACGTAGGCCGCGGCGGCGGCGTTCATGAGGACGACCTCCGTCCTCGGACCTTCTTCACCCGAGAGGATGGCCCGGAGGATCTCCGCGTTTCTCTGGGCGTCGCCGCCGGCAAGGGCATCGCGCGAAACCTCTTCGAGTCCGAAGTCCGCGGCCGTGACCCGCTTCATCTCGACGACGTCTCCCTTGACCTCGGCCAGAACGTTCTCGCCGGAAGGCAGGAGCTCATCGAGACCGGTCTCGTGAGAGAAGACCAGGCCATGCTCGACCCCTCTCAGCGCGAGCGCCCGGGCCACGACGGGTACCCTCTCGGGGCGGTCCACCCCGACGATCTGCCTCCTAATGCGCGCGGGATTTGCGAGGGGTCCCGCGAGATTGAAGATGGTGCGGATCCCGAGCGAGCGGCGGATGGGGGCGACCTTCTTCATCGCGGGGTGATAGTGCGGGGCGAAGAGAAAGGCGAATCCCAGCGTCTCGAGGGCCCGGGCCGACGAGACAGGGCTCATCTCGACATCGGCCCCGAGCTCGGCCAGAACGTCCGCGGAGCCGCAGCGAGAGGAGACCGACCGGCCGCCATGCTTGGCCACGGGCGCTCCCGCGGCAGCGGCGACGAAGGAGGCCACCGTGGAGATATTGAAGGTCCCGGCCTCGTCTCCTCCGGTCCCGCAAACGTCGACGCAGCGGGCGCGCAGATCGTCATCGAGCGGCAGGTCCCCGGCCATGGAGAGCAGAAGGTCGACGACGCCCGCGAGCTCCTCGGCCGTCTCTCCGCGCGCGGCCAGGGCGGCCAAAAGCCCCGCGGCATGCAGCTCCACTCCCTCGCTCTCGAATAGGTGCCGGAAGGACTCTCGGCTCTCGTCCCGCGTCAGCTTCTGGCCCCTGGTGACGGCGCGCAGGGCGGAGACCACCGTTGGCCGGTCGGAGGCGCTCATGGTTCTCCCAGCGCCACGAAATTCGCCAGGAGCTTCGGGCCCTCCGAGGTCAGGATCGACTCGGGATGGAACTGAACCCCAAAAACGGGACGGCTCCGGTGCTGGACCCCCATCACGGTCCCGTCGTTCGTCTCCGCCGTGATGCGGAGCTCGTCGGGAACGCTCTGACGCTCCACCACCAGCGAGTGGTACCGGGTCGCCGTGAACGGATTCTTGAGGTCCTTGAAGAGGCCCCGTCCATCGTGAAAGATCTCGGATGTCTTGCCGTGCATCAGCTGGGTCGCCCGGACGACCTGGCCGCCGAAGACGAGGCCGATCGCCTGGTGGCCGAGGCAGACTCCGAGGAGCGGGATGTCCCCGGACTTCCGGATGAGCTCGCACGAGACTCCGGCATCCTCGGGCCGGCCCGGCCCGGGCGAGATCACGATCCGGCTCGGCCGCCGCTCGAGGAGCTTCTCGACCGTCTCGACGTCGTTTCTCACCACCTGTACGTCCTCCGAGAGCTCGAGAAGGAACTGCACCAGGTTGTAGGTGAAGGAATCGTAGTTGTCGATCACCAGGATCATGACTCGTACTCCCCCGCGCGCTCGACGGCCCGCATCAGGGCCGCCGCCTTGTTCTCACACTCCTCCGCTTCCCGCTCGGGCACGGAGTCCGCCACGATGCCGGCGCCAGACTGGATGTAGAGCCTCCCGTTCGTCACCAGCGCCGTCCGGATGGCGATCGCCATGTCGAGATTGCCGGAGAAGTCGAGATAGCCGAGGGCCCCCCCGTAGGGACCGCGCCGAACGGGCTCGAGCTCCTCGATGATCTCCATGGCCCTCACCTTCGGGGCCCCCGAGAGGGTCCCCGCTGGGAAGGTCGCGGCGAGCGCGTCGACCGCGTCCTTGCCGGGCGCGAGCCGGCAGGTGACGCGCGAGGCAATGTGCATGACGTGCGAGGCGTGAACGACCTGCATGAACTCGTCGACCGTGACGGTGCCCCGCCTCCCGACCCGTCCGAGGTCGTTTCGGCCCAGATCGACCAGCATGATGTGTTCGGCCCTCTCCTTCTCGTCGGCCAGAAGCTCTTCCTCGAGCTTGTGGTCTTCCGCGCGCGTCTTCCCCCTCGGGCGCGTTCCCGCAAGCGGAATCGTCTCGGCCACGGCACCGCCCGCCTGCTGCTGGACCCTCACGAGCCTCTCCGGCGACGCCCCGAAGATGTCGCCCGCCGGCGTTCTGAGGAAGTACTGGTAGGGCGAGGGACTGATGCTGCGAAGCGCCCGATAGACCGCGAAAGAGTCGCCCGGATAGGGCGCCGAGAAGCGGCGCGAGAGGACGACCTGAAAGATGTCGCCGGCCCGGATGTACTCTTTCGCCTGCTCCACCGCTTCCATGTACGCCCCTCGCGAGAGGCTCTCATCCCATGCGAGGGCGTGACTTTCTCTCTTGGCGCTCGCCGCGTCCGGAGTTCTGAGCGCCGCCTTTTCGAGCCTCTCGAGCTCCGTCCGGGCTTCTTCTTCCCTCCCCTCGGGAACCCGCGTGATGAAGAGGAGGCGGTGACGCAGATGGTCGAACGCGATGATCTCCGTAAAGACGCCGAACCAGGCCTCGGGCTGGCCCGTGTCGCCGGAGTTCTTCCCGGGCAGCCGCTCGAGAAGCCTCACGCAGTCGTACCCGACATAGCCAACGGCGCCGCCCGTGAACGGAGGCAGGTCTTCCTCTCCCGCCGCGGGCGGACTGTCCGGAACGGCCTTGAGCAGCTCGAACGGATTGCCGTCGCGAGACGAGAAGGAGCGCTTCGGGGAAACGCCCAGGAAGGACCAGCGGGCTGGCCTCTCGCCACGCTCGACCGACTCGAGCAAGAAACACGGCTCTCCCGTGGCGAGGAGGTTTCGCATGACCGCGACCGGAGTCGTCAGGTCCGCGGGCCGCTCCCGAGTGACGATCTTCAAGGTGTCCCCCTTCTCTGACCCCGGCGCTTCTTCAGCTCTTCTTCCACCAGACTCTCTGGAACGTCCCGGGCCGTCATCAAAACCACGACGTGATACAGCAAATCGGCAATCTCCGAGGCCATGCGCTCGCGATCTTCGCCCACCGCGGCCAGGGCTACCTCCACCCCTTCCTCACCGACCTTCTTGGCGATGCGCAGAGGACCGGCCGAGAAGAGGCTATTCGTGTAGGAGCCCGGCTGCGGATTCTCCTTCCGGTCCCTCACAACCGAGAAGAGCGGAGCCAGATCGAGAGACCGGGGCGCGTTCTTCAGGGCCTCGACCTCGTGAAAACAGGTCAGGGCACCCGTGTGACAGGCCGGACCGGCCGGAATCACCGAGTAGAGAACCGCGTCCCCATCGCAATCGAGAGAGACCGAGACCACCTCCTGCACGTTCCCCGAGGACTCTCCCTTCTTCCAGAGAGCCTTCCGGGAGCGGCTGAAGAAATGCGTCGCCCGCGTCTCGAGGGTCAGATCGAGGGCCTCCTCGTTGGCCCAGGCGAGCGTGAGCACGGTCTTGGACCGCGCATCCTGAACGATGACGGGAACGAGCCCCTGCTCGTTGAAGCGCACCGCCTCCCGCCACGGTTCCCGGACGGGCCGGACAACGACCCCGGCCCGCCTCATCGCGGCCTTGACCTCGCGAATGGAAAAGACCCGATCGTGGAAGACCGACGCGGCCAGGACCGCATCGGCTCCCGCCCGAACGCCCTCGGAGAAGTGCGAGAGCTCTCCCGCCCCTCCGGACGCGATCAGGGGGAGCGTCGTCGCCTTCCTGACGGCCTCGAGCATCTCCACGTCGAAGCCGTTCTTCGTGCCGTCGGTGTCCACGGAGGTCAGGAGGATCTCTCCGGCCCCGCGGGACTCGACCTCGCGAACCCAGTCGAGGAGCTTCCAGGGGCTCTCGCGGCGGCCGCCATGAGTCATCGCGACAGCATTCGCAATGCCGGCATCCGCGATGCCAGCATCCGCAATGCCGGCATTGCGAGTGCCCCGCCCCTCGACACGTTTCGCGTCGATGGCCACCACCACGCACTGCGAGCCATAGCGCTCGGCGATCCGGGTGATGAGTGAAGGGTCGGCGAGCGCGGCGGTGTTGACCGTCACGCGGTCGGCCCCCGCCCGAAGGAGGGCCCCGGCATCCTCGACCGAGCGGACTCCTCCTCCCACCGTGAACGGAATCGAAAGGACCTCGGCGATTCGCTCGACGAGATTCACGAGCGTGCCGCGCTCCTCGTGTGAGGCTGTGATGTCGAGGAAGATCAGCTCGTCGGCCCCCTCGCGCTCATAACGCTCCGCAGCCTGAACCGGATCTCCGGCGTCCCTGATGTTCTGGAACCTCAGCCCCTTCACGACACGTCCCCGGTCGATGTCGAGACACGGGATGAGACGGACGGCGAGTGTCATGAAGACCTCCTCATCCCAAGCCTCATCGTGAGCCTCATCGTGAGCCTCATCGTGAGCCTCGTCGTGAGCCTCATCGTGAGCCTCCACTTCGGGGCGGTGTCGTGTCCAGGACTCCCCGCCGCGGGTCTCGACCCGCCAGGGAATCCCGGAGCCTGGCCACCGACGTCTTTCCCTCGTGAAGGGCACGGCCGAGGATGACGCCCGCGCTCCCGCCAGCAAGGACCCGCGCGATGCCGGGCAGGTCCTCGGGCCCTCGAACGCCGCCGGAGGCCAGGATTTCGCCGCCGAACGCTTCCCGAACAGCTCTCAAGAGCTCGAGGTTCGGCCCGCTCATCGCTCCGTCCCGTTCGATGTCGGTGACGAGCAGCGCCGTCACGCCGGCTGACCCGAGATCCTGGGCCGCCTCGGCGGCGCCCGGCGCCCCCGCGTCCTCGACCCACCCCCGGATCGCCGGCCGCCCGTTCTTGCAGTCGAGCGCCACGACGATTCGTTCCGGGCCCACCTTCGAGACGATCTCCTCGAATCCAACACGATCCGAGAACGGCAAGCTCCCGAGGACGGCGCGCGCCGCCCCCGCCGAGAGGACGTCCTCAATGGCCGAAAGAGTTCGGAGCCCGCCCCCCACCTGGACCGGAACCCGCCGCGATGCGAGGAGGTTGCGGATGAGGGCGGAGTTCGACCCCTTTCCGAAGGCCGCGTCAAGGTCGACGATGTGAATTCCCCCCGCCCCCTCGTCCTCGAAGCGAGCGAGGACCTCGGCGGGATCGAGGTCGTAGCGCGTCTCGTCCTCAAGCCGCCCCTTCAAGAGCCGGACGATCCGCCCGTCCCTCAGGTCGATCGAGGGCCACAACACCAGGCTCATCGCGGGTCCTCCGACAGAAAGTTCGCGAGGATCCGGCTGCCGGCCGCGGACGACTTCTCCGGGTGGAACTGGCAGCCCCAGACCTCGCCGTGTTCGATCGCCGCGGGGAAAGGCGACCCGTACGCACAGCGCGCGGCGATGGATTCTTCTGGCACTCCCTCGGGCCTGAACGAATGAACGAAGTAGACGAAGACGGGTTCAGCGAGTCCAGAAAGAAGGCGCGTTCTCGTCGCGCTTTCGATCTGGAGCTCGTTCCAGCCGATGTGGGGCACGCGAACGCCCGGAGGAAACGGCCGAACCTCGCCGGGCACGAGCCCGAGCCCCTCGTTCTCGCCGAACTCGAAGCTCCTCTCGAAGAGGAGCTGAAAGCCCAGGCAGAGTCCGATCAACCTGCCTCCGTTTGCGAGGGCCGCCTTCACGGCCTCGGCGAGTCCCGATTGCCTCAGGCGCGAGATCGCCGGCGCGAAGGCCCCCACCCCGGGCAGGACGATTCTCTTGCCGCCCGCGACTCTCTCGGGTTCGGACGTGAAGTCGACCGTGGCCCCGAGCCTCTCGAAGGCCCGTCTGACGGACGCCGTGTTGCCGACACCGTAGTCGAGAAGCGTCACCCTCATACGGTCAGCGTCCCCTTCGTCGAGGGAATATCCTCACCCGAGCGCGCGACCGCCATGGCCAGGGCCCGCGCCGAGGCCTTGAAAACCGCCTCGGCGATGTGGTGGCCATTCGTGCCGCGCAGGACATCGACGTGTAGAGCGAGGCGGGCGCGGAAGGCCACGCTCTTCCAGAACTCCTCGACCAGGGGAAAGGCGAAGTCCGGCGTGACCCAGACGCCCTCCCACTTCTCGGGACTCTCGAAGACGAGAAACGGGCGGCCCGAGAGGTCGACGACCGAGCGGGCGAGAGCCTCGTCGAGCGGCACATAGGCGTGCCCGAATCGAGAAATTCCCGCCCGGTCCCCTAACGCGCGGTCGAGAGCCTCGCCGAAAGCAAGGCCCGTGTCTTCGACCGTGTGGTGGGCGTCGATGTGAACGTCCCCCTCGGCCGAAACGCGAAGGTCGAAGCGTCCGTGGCGGGCCAGGGCGTCGAGCATGTGAGAGAGGAACCCGACGGGTGTGGCGATCTCCGACTTGCCCGTTCCATCGAGGGTCAGGGAGAGGTCGATCGACGTCTCCTTCGTCTTGCGAGAAACACGCGCCGAACGGATCATTCGAACTCCTTGACGAGTCTGAGGAAGAGGTCGTTCTCTTCCGGTTTCCCGACGGTGACCCGCAGGTAGGGCAGGTCCGGGGTCCCCAGGTCCCGAACTCGGACTCCGTTCAAAAGGCAGTGCCGTCTCAGCCGTGCCGGGTCCACGCCAGGCATCGAAAAGAAGAGAAAGTTCGCCCCGGAGGGAGCCACCGAGGCTCCGAGACCACGAAGGGCCACGGCGAACCGCTCCCGTTCGCGGGTCACGGCGGCCACGGACTCCTCCGAGAAAGTGGGATCGGAGAGGAGCTCAGCGGCAAAGCTCTCGGCCGCGATATCCACATTGAACGGAAGGACGGCCTTCCGGAGCTCGTCCACCAGGGGAGAGCGGGCGACGGCGTAGCCGATCCGGAATCCCGCCGCGGAGAACGCCTTCGAGAACGTCCGGAAGATCACGAGCCCCGGGACCGCGTCGAGAAGGGGCAGGAGGTCGAATTCGGGCCTCGCAAACTCGACATAGGCCTGATCGCAGAGGATCACGGGGGACACCTCCGCCAGCCTCCTTGCGAACTCGCGCGAAACGGTGCCTCCCGTCGGGTTGTTCGGGGAACACAGCAGGGGGACGGCCGGCGCGTTCTTTTCGCAGAGCTTCAGAAACGCGTCCTCGTCGAGGGAGAAGTCCGGAGGGTTCAGGGGAAGGGTGGCGACGGTCATTCCCGCCAGGGCAGCGACCTGGAAATAGAGAGAGAAGGCCGGCTTGGGAAGGACGAGGGTCGTGCCCGGCCGGGCGAGGATCGAAAGAGCGGCCGCGATGAGCTCCCCAGAGCCGTTGCCCGGCACGATCTCTTCTGCCGGGCGTCCCGTCCGCCGAGCCAGGGCCGCTCGAAGCTCCATGGCCCCGAAGGCCGGGTAGTAGCCCCACCGGCGAGCCTTCAGCCGGGCGAGGATCCGGTCTTTCAGCTCGTCGGGAACGTCGAGAGGCGACTCGTTGAAGTCGAGCTTGGCCACGAGGGGTGCGTCGATCTCCGGAAGAAGCGAGTAGGCGGCGATGGCCCGCACCTCGTCGCGCACCATCGAGAGGGGGTCCTTCACCTCAGGACCTCCTCGGGAGCGAGGACCTCCTCCGGAGCGAGGCCTCGTGCCCGGCGAGCCCTTCGAAGCCGGCGAGGGTCGCTGCGGCGGGCGAGAGCTCCCTGGCCGCCTGGCGCGACAGCTTGACCGACCGGCCGAATCGGAAGTAGTCGCGCGTTGAAAGACCCGAGAAGCTGCGGGCGGCCCCGCCGGTCGGCAGGACGTGATTGGGTCCGGCGAGGTAGTCGCCGAAGGCCGTCGGTGTCGCGTTCCCCACGAAGACGGCGCCGGCCGTCCCCAGGAGGGTCCCTTCGAGCCGCTCCGCTCGCTTGCCCATCAGCTGAAGGTGCTCGGGAGCCAGCGTCCTCGCGCTCGCCACGAGCTCGTCGAGGGACGAAAAAACGAAGGCCGCTCCGTTTCTCGTCAGAGACGTGCGCGCCACCTCCGCGGTTTTGAGCAGCGGGAGCTGAATCTCGAGCTCGGCCCGCACGGCCCCGGCGAGCTTTTCGTCGAGCGTGAAGAGGATGCAGATCGCGTCCGGGTCGTGTTCCGCCTGGGCAAGGAGATCCGCGGCGACGTCCCCGGCTTTGGCCCCTTCGGTCGCGATGATGAGGACCTCCGATGGACCCGCGGGCAGGTCGACGGAGACCAGCCCCGACAGGAGATGCTTGGCCGCCGCGACCCAGCGGTTCCCGGGTCCGGCGATCTTCGTGCACTTCATGAGGCTCACGAGCCCCGCGATTCCGTGAGCCCCGCCCGCGAGAAGGACCTCGCGGATCCCGAGCTCGCTGACGAGCCAGCGGAGTTCCGCGCTCTGTTCCCAGGCTCGCGGCGGGGTCGCGACGACGATCCGCTCGACCCCGGCCACCTGGGCCGGAATCACCCCCATCAGGACGGACGAGGGGTAGAACGCCCGGCCGCCCGGCACGTAGACACCCGCGGCGGCGTGGGGCACCGGCTTCTCGAGGAACTCGGTCCCCATCTCGTCGTGGAGGGCAAACCCCTCGGGAATCTGCATCTCGTGGTAGTCGGTGATCCGCTGACGGGCGATCCGAATGGCCTCGACGAAGGCCTTCGCGGGCTTCGGGACTTTCTCCTTTCGAGGATCGACGACGAGCCCGCTCTTGGCGAGCTTGACGCCGTCCAGCCGCTCGACGTGGGCGAGGAGCTCTCTCGGCGGTTTCGGATCCTCGAGGACGGCCCGGACGATGGGGAGCGTCTCGAGGAGGGTCGGAAAGTCGATGCGCGTCCGGCTCTCTTCGAGGGCGGAGAGCGCGGCGCGTCCCTTCGCGGAGCTCGTGAGGTAGGTCTTCAACACGGGGCAGCTCCTTTCCGGCAAAGCCGGGTCACGAGTGAGGTGACGGCCTCGCGGTGCGCGGTCAGGGCACTGCGCCCCGCGATGAGAACAGCTTCGCTCGTCAGGATCGTCTCGATTTCGGCGAGTCCGTTCGCCTTCATCGTCGAGCCCGTCTCGATGAGGTCCACGACGACGTCGGTGAGGTGGAGGGCCGCGGCGAGCTCCACCGACCCGGCGAGCGGCACGATCTCGTGACTGATCCGGCGTTCGTCGAAAAACGCGCGGGCCAGCCTCTGGTACTTCGTCCCGACGACCACCGGATGCCCGTTGGGGTGGAACTCCTCCCCCGCTCTGCCGATGAGAGAAAGGCGGCACGTTCCGAACCCGAGATCGACCGGGGACAGCACCGGCTCTCCCGACTCGGCCACACGGTCGCTGCCCACGATGCCCAGGGCCGCGGAACCGTGCGCGACGTAGGTCGGGACGTCGTCGTCCTTCAGAAGAAGCAGCTCGAACTCTCCAGAGAGATCGGGCACGACCAACCGGCGGCCGTCGGGCTCGGGAAAAGCGACGCCCGCCGCCCCCAGAATCGCCAGTGTCTTCTTCAGGAGCCGCCCCTTCCCGACCGCGATCCGGACGCGGGCCCCCGTCGCGGGGGTCTCGTCGACGAGGACCTCGGAAGCGAGAGCCAGGGCCTCGATGCTGACCGAGAACCCGACGGCGGGAAGATCCCGGCCGAACTCCGCCAGGAGGTTGTCGTACCGCCCGCCCAGGGCGAGGGGCGCGGAGACGCCTCGCGCGTCGAGGCCGAAGGTGAGACCCGTGTAGTACGGCGACGTCGGGGTCCCCGCGAGATCGACCACGGTCGTGATTCCCGGCAGGATCGACTCGGCGACCGCCCTGGCGGCGCGGAGCTCGTCGACGGCCGAGGCGAGAGCCGAGTCCGCGAGGAGAGAAGAGGTCAGGTCGAATCCGGAGAGGAGGGAAACCGCGGCTTCCTCCGCTGGTCCGGAGCGGGCACCGAGATCTCGCAGGGCCCGCTCGACGACCGCCACGCGCCGTCCCCGGGCCGCGCTCATCACCTCGCAAAGCCGGGCCGGACTCGAATCGAGGCCAGGCGCGGCCAGAGAGAGGACGCGCTCGAGAAGGCCCGCGAATCCCAGCGTCAACGTCAGGCGCTCACCCCCGAGAAAGGCGACACACGACAGGAGGAGTTCCAGCATCCTCTGGTCGGCGGCGACGCCGCCCTCGCCGTAGTGCTCCGCGCCCGCCTGAGAGAACTCGCGAAGACGGCCCAGCCCGCTCGCTTCGTCTCTCACGATGTCTCCGCGGTAGAAGAACTCGGCCGGGAGCAGGCTGTCCGGGAGTCGCGGTGCCAGGACCCGGGCGGCCATCGGCGTGAAATCGGACCGGAGAGCGAGGAGATCCCCTTGCCGGTCGACGAATCGATAGCTCTCGTACCCGGCGTGGGCCTGGACGGCGGCGTAAGGGTCGGCGAAGTCGAGAACGGGCAGGATGACCTCTTTCAGACCCGCGGAACGCAGGACCGCGACCGTCCGCTCCTCGGCTCTCCTCCGCCGCTCCGCTGATTCGAAGAGAAACGCCTGGACGCCGCGCGGAAGGTTCGTCTGCGTCTTCATGGGAGGGCCTCGAAAAGGGAGCGCTGCCGGGCCGGGAGAGCGTCGAGCATCTCGCGCGAGGTGACGGGCAGGCCCGTGAACTTCCTCGATTGCAGGACGGCCTGCTCCAGAAGAAAGCGGAGCCCGGGGATGACGGAGGCGCCCCGCTCCCGCGCGAGGCGCGTGAGGCGGGTTCCCGCCGGATGGTAGGGCGAATCGAAGACGAGGACCCCGGGTGAAAGGAGCGACTCCGGGCAGGGGAGCGGGTCGGACTCCTTCAGGCCGAGGGGCGTCGCGTTCACGATGACGTCGTAGCGGATCCCGCCCATGCCCGCGCCGGTGATCACGCAGATGCCCATCTCGGCCGCCCAGGCCTCCGCCTTCTCGGGACTTCTCGTGAAGAGGTGAACCTGATACCCGAGCGCTCCGAGCGCTGAGGCGGCGATCTCGGCCGTCCCGCCACCCCCCAAGATGAGGGCGACCCCATCCGAGGCGGCCCTCGGGATCAGCTGGAGCATGGCCTCCCGGTCGGTGTTCGCCGAGACGAACCCCTCATCCACGCGCAGGAGCGTGTTGGCGGGACCCTCGGTGTGGTAGACGGCGACCGAGCGAACGTCTCTCTTGAACGGAATCGTCACGGAGGCTCCGAGGAGGGGGAGCCCAAGGGAATCCAGCCGGCCGAGCAGGGGTTCGAACTCCGAAACGAGCGACTTCATCGCGACCGGAACGTACAGGAGCGGCCGATCCGCTTTCGCGAAGATCCCGTTGTGAAGGGCCGGGGAGAACGAGTGAGACACCATGCCGCCGAAGAGGGCGCAGAGCCCCTCGATCCGGCGGTTTGTCCCCACCCCGAAGGTCTCCGCGAGGTCGAGGGCGGCGATCTGCCCGGGAGCGGTGCCCTTCCCGGGAAGGAGGGCCCCATAGGCGAGCCGGCCGCCGAGGTAGGGCGACAGCGCCCGGGTGAGGAGGCCGGCTTCTCCCATGCCGAAGACCGTGACGCTTCGGTCCGCGAACCGAAGCTGGAGGTCGAGGAGGTCACACGCGGCTCCGGAATCAGCCGGCGTGGCGACGAGCTTGGCGACCCGGGCGCCCTTTTCGAGCATGGCCGAGAGGAGGGATTCCGGGTTTGCGGGCATTCCCGAGGGGTCGTGCGCGGAGAGGACCACCTTCTCCTTCGGGGCCGCCCCGGGCCAGGAGGACAGGCGATGGAACTCGACGTCGATGAGGTCGAAGCCGGCGGAGAGAGCCGCGGTCAGGAGTCCCTTCAACTCCTCGTCAGAGCCCGAGAAGCCCCCGCCCTCGGCCTCCGAGCGGACCGTTGCGAGGAGGGGCGTGCCGGGGAAGGCCGCCCGGATCGCCGGAAGGTCCGGCGCTTGGAGGAACCGGTCGAGCCTGATCTCGACCCAGGACCCGGCGGGCCGGGGAAGGGCCGCGAGGGCCGCGACATCCCGCATCGACTCCGGCGAAACCGAGGCGACCAGGACGC
The DNA here is from genome assembly GCA_022071945.1 of Thermoanaerobaculia bacterium. Lineage (GTDB taxonomy): Bacteria > Acidobacteriota > Thermoanaerobaculia > UBA5066 > UBA5066 > JAJVIN01. Next base: position 152,836 of record JAJVIN010000024.1, read on the forward strand.
ATTGAGAAGAACTCCGGATCAAATCGAAAACCCCCTCGGTCCGAGGGGGTCGAGATTCGATTCTGGCTGTCTCGCGCCCTCCGGACCTTTCAGTCCAGCAGAGCACGCACTGGCTCCGCCGGAGCTATCCGTGATGCCAGTGCCAGTGCCAAGAGGTCAAGAACATGAGACGCGCGAAGTAAAGCGTCCCTTTCCCGTTCTGTCAAGACTTCCGTCGCCACCTCACGCCCGCCGGGGTGTCCTCCAGGGTGATTCCGAGCGCCGCCAGCTCGTCCCGGATGGCGTCCGCCGCGGCGAAGTCGCGCCTTTTGCGGGCGGCCTGGCGGAGATCGATCTTGGCCTGGATCTCGGAGTCGAGGAGTCCTGCTTCCGCTTTCGGCAGGACGCCCAGTACGGAATCCGCGCCGCGAAGGGCCCTCTGGAAGGCCGCGGCTCCGGCCGGGGAGAGCTGACCCGACTCGAGATCGGCGTTGGCCTCCCTGACGAAGGAGAAGAGGGCGCCAAGAGCGGCCGCGGTGTTGAGGTCATCCTCGAGACCCTCGCGGAACTCGTTCTGAAACGATGAGATCTTCGCCTCGACGCCATCCTCGATCGCGGAGGCACCGGTGCTCCGGGCTCTTTCGCCGAGCCTGAGGTCGAGCGATTCCAGGCGGGCCACGGCCGAGGCCGCGGCCGCGAGGGATTCGAAGGTGAAGTTGAGCTTCTGCCGGTAGGGAACCGAGAGGAAGAGGTAGCGGATGGCGCGGGGAGAGTGTCCCCGGGACAGGAGGTCGGGGACCGTGAAGAAGTTACCCTTGGACTTCGCCATCTTCTCGCCGTCGACGATCAGGTGCTCGGCGTGGAGCCAGTACCTCACGAACTCCTTGCCTGTCGCCCCCTCGCTCTGGGCGATCTCGTTTTCGTGGTGCGGAAAGATGTTGTCGACCGCGCCCGTGTGGATGTCGAGCGTCTCGCCGAGGTACTTCATCGACATGGCCGAGCATTCGAGGTGCCAACCGGGCCGGCCCTTGCCGAGCTCGGTCGTCCAGGTGGCCGATTCGGGCTCGCCTTCCTTCCATCCCTTCCAGACGGCGAAGTCGCGCACGTCTTCCTTCTCGTACTCGTCGTCGGCCACGCGGGCGCCCCTCTGCATCGAGGAGAGGTCGACCCGGGCCAGCTTCCCGTAGGAGGGGAAGGACGCGATCCGAAACCAGATGGAGCCGTCGCTCTCGTAGGTGTGGCCCCGCTCTGTGAGCTTCTTGACGATCTCGACCATCTCGGGGATGTGATCTGTGGCGCGCGGGTAGTGAGCGGCCGGGCTGACGTTGAGGGTCGCGAGGTCCTCGAAGAAGGTCTCGACGTGCCGGGCGGTGAACTCCTTGAGGGTGATGCCTTCCTGGATGGCGCCGCGGATGGTCTTGTCGTCTATGTCGGTCAGGTTCATCACCTGGACAGTCTCGAACCCCAGGTACCGGAGAGCCCGGCAGAGGACGTCCTCCCAGACGAAGGTCCTCAGGTTGCCGATGTGGACCCGGTTGTAGACCGTCGGACCGCACGTGTAGAGGTGGACTTTTCCGGCAGTCAGCGGTGTGAAGGGAACGAGCGATCGGGTGAGTGTGTTATGGAATTTCAGTGCCACGGGATTTGGCCTCTCAGAAGAACACAGGATGTGGGCAGAGTCTCTTGACGAGGTCAACAGGAAGTGGGATAAGGCCTTCGAACATGTTCCTGCGCAAGCCCGCCCCTCCTCTCATCCTCCTCGTCGACGACGAACCCTACCAGGTTGAGACGGCCTCGTACATTGCTTTCGAGCTGGGGTGTGACTTCGACAGCGCGACTTCGGGCACGGAAGCTCTGCAGAAGGTGGCCGAGCGGCCTCCCGATCTGATCTTGCTCGACGTGAGGATGCCGGACCTTCTGGGCTACGAGGTCTGCCGCCGGATCAAGACCGATCCCGCCACGAGCGGCATCCAGGTCATCTTCGTGACGGCCAGAAACGAGGAAGAGGACCTGCTTCAGGGGTTCGACGCCCTCGCGAATGACTACATCACCAAGCCCTTCTCCGCCAGGGAATTCAAGGCGCGGGCAAAGAACGCGCTTCGGACCAAGGAGCTCCTCGACACGCTCCTGGCCCGGACGAGGTTTCTCGAGCTCCAGCAAGAGGTCAGCGAGCGCTTCGACGAGCTCCTGATCACCGAAGGGGCCGACATCGACGCCATCACGACCTCGGTGCTCGACAAGATCGCGGCGTTCTTTGGCGTGTCGGGAGCCTCGTTGCAGAACCGCGCCCCGGGAGAGCTGGAAGTCCGTTCGCATTTCTCGACCACGTGGCCTTCCGGAAACCCCCCGCCCTACCTGTCGGCCCTCGCCCTGGTGGAGGATCCCCGAGTCGACCGGGCTCCGAGGATTCCGGGCGCCCTGCGGGAGTCCGGCTCGGAGTGGGTCATCACCGCCGCGCCGCTCTGGATCGGCGAGGACTTGACCGGGACCCTGCGTCTGCACCGCGAAGGGACCTACTCCCCGTCACAACACTCGGTGGAGCTCGAGCATCTCGTGGCGCTGGCGGGGCACCTGGCCCGCGCGGTTCACCGGGCCGAGACGATCGAGAGACTCAAGCGGCAGCTCTCGGCCTGAGAGAACCCGGTCCGGGCTCCCCTACCAGGCTCCCTTCTTCTGCCGTTTCAGGACTCGCCTGAGGACGAAGCTCCGCTTCAGGCTGGAGAGTCTGTCGACGAAGAGCTTGGACGAAAGGTGATCGATCTCGTGGCAGAAGGCCCGGGCGAGGAGGTCCCGTCCGGCGTACTCCTTGCGGGCTCCTGAGAGGTCGAAGGCCTCGATGGCGACGATTTCGGGACGTTCGACGATCTCGACGATGTCGGGGAAGGAGAGGCAGCCTTCCTCGTCGCGAATCTGGCCCTCGGTTTCGAGGATGCGGGGATTGATCAGGACGAGGCGGGAATCGGGGTTCTTGCCGATGCTCAGATCGACGACCGCGACCCTGAGGTTCACTCCGATCTGCGGGGCGGCGAGCCCGTATCCGGGCGCCTTCCAGCACGTCTCGAAGAGATCCCCGACGAGCCTCTTCAGCTCGGGGTCGTCGAAGTCCTCGACGGTCTGGTTCGGAGCGACGAGGCGGTCATCGCCGTACTTGACGATGTTCCGGATCGCCATCTAGCCCTCTTCGCGCTTCTTTCTCATGTGGTCGAGCATCGCCTCGGCCGAGAGCTGGGCCCGCTGCCGGATCGTGTCCTCCACGAGGGTCTTCAGGCGAGGGTGCGTGGCGATGAGCTTTTCCCACTTCTCGCGGGTGATCTCGAGGCACTCAGACGGGGCCTCGGCGGTCACCGTCGCCACCCGCTGCTTGCCCGTCATCAGCGCGACCTCGCCAAAGAAGTCGCCAACATGCAGTGTCCCGACGCGGACCCTGTCTCCGCCGGGGCCGCCAGTCTCGACGCCGAAGACCCCGCGCGTGACGACGAAGAGCTCGTTGCCCTCCGAGCCTTCCGCGACGGCCACGTCGCCGGCTTCGAAAGGCTTCAGGTTCGTCGACAGAAGGAGGCTCGAGAGCTCTTCCGCCTTCAGCTCGTCCATGAAGGGCGAGCTCTTGACCGCCCTCTGCAGGCCGGAAGAAAGCCCCTCCTCGGGAACCTCGGGACGGCGAAACACCCCGCTCTGGGCGCGCTGCTCCACCATCTTTCTGCTCTCGACGGCGGCCGTCTCGGCGGTGACGGGTTGGCCTGATCTCCACTGGCTGATCTGATGCCTGATCGCGACCGCCAGCGGGAAGTTACCGGCTCCCGCGAGGTCCTTCGCCAGCTCCTCGAGCAAGTCGACGGCCGCGTCGACCCGCCCCTGCTGGTAGAGGTTCTCTGCCCAGGAACGCCGCTCCTCGTAGTCCGCCTCGCTCCCGGGCACCACGCGAGGAGCCGGTCGAGACAGAGTCTCCTGCAATTTGCGCTTCAGAAATTCGAAGACCACGCCCCATGATTGCCGCCTGGATGCCCGCCGGTCAAGCGTCCCGTGAAGGGGACATGGCCGTGGCACGCTGGTCGCATGCTTGGATTTCAGGAGGGCGCACCCATGAAACCCCAATTCCCCATGCTGAATCGGACCCTGGCGGCACTGGCGGGCGCGCTGTTCCTCGTTTCTCTTCCCGCGGCCGCCCAGCGGCAGGCCTACAGCTACATCTCCTACGCCGGGGGCGACGTCGCCCTCATCTCCAGCGCGGATGACGACTCGACGGCGAGAGTGAACACACCGGTTCTCGCCGGCGACCGGATCGAGACGTCCCAGAGCTCCCGGGCTGAGCTCGTCCTGGCGGACGGGAACATCCTGAGCGTTGACATCAGGACGGCGATCCGGTTCGACCGCCTCGCGCGAAGCTACGAGACGGACGACCTGAGAAACCTCCTCTTCCTCGAGAGAGGTGCCCTGGTGTTCGAAAGCCGCTACACGCCGGCCGCCGACGAGGCGACGCGCATCGACACGGACGACGCGACGGTTGTGATCCCCGACACCGGGCTCGTCCGGATCGACGCGGGACGCAAGGGAAGCGAGATCTATGTCGCCGCTGGCCGCGCGGAGGTCATGAGCCGCCGGACTCGGGCAGTCGTGAGGGCCGGTGAGTACGCGTACGTCACTACCCAAGACGAGATCGAGGTCGACAGGTGGGATTTCCCGAGAGACCGCTTCACCCGGTTCGTCGAGGAAAGGCGCGACCGCTACCAGTCGGCCCCGCAGGTCCAGACGGCAAGCTATGTCTCCCCCGAGTATGACTACGACTACTCGGTCTCCGGCCTTGGCGACTATGGCTCGTGGGTCTACGTCGCCGACTACGGCCAGCACTGCTGGCGGCCGTCCGTCGGATCCGACTGGCGCCCCTACTCCAACGGTTCATGGCGCTATACACCGGCCGGACTGCACTGGGTCTCCTACGAGCCGTGGGGCTGGCTGCCGCACCACTACGGCTCATGGGCCTTCACCGCGAGCTTCGGCTGGTGCTGGCTCCCCGGCCGCGCCTACTCCCCCGCCTGGGTCTATTGGTCCTACACACCGGGTTATGTCGGCTGGTGCCCGATGGGGTACTACAGCCATTACAGCCACTACTACAGGGCCGGCAGAGGCTGGTACGGCCACGAGGGACACCACCGCGGGGCCTATCCGCACTTCAACGGCCGCATCGACGTCAGCCACATCGACCGCAACGGCTGGAACTTCGTTTCCAACCACCGGATCGGCGGCCGCCTCGACTCGCGCGACATCATCCGGGGAGACCGGCTCGACGTTCGCCCGGGTATGACGGGCGTCGTCTCGACCGCTCCGCTGAGGGTCGACAACGTGAGGCGCGGATCGGCGAGCTCGGCGATCCAGGATGCCGTGCGCCGGGCAGGGACCGTTCCGGGACCGGGAACAGCGGTGGGAGCGAACCCCTCCCCCGATCGCGTCGATCAGAACTTGACGGCTCTCCTGAGGCGCGAGCCCAACCTTCCCCCGGCTGCGTCGCAGACCCTTCGCCAGAGCTTCGTTCGGACCGGTTACGACCCCGCTTACAAGCCGATCCCGGCCGAGGCGATCTCCTCGGGCCAGAGGGTCGAGGCCCCCACGGTCGTTTCGCGATCGGGAAGCAGCAAGCCGGCGGCCCCCATGGGCGCATCCCTGGAGTCGCGCGACGTCATCAGCCGGCGGGGTGAGACCGGTTCGCAGGGAAGCCGGACCGTGCCGGGAACCGGAGAACTGCGCAGCGGCACCTCGTCCTCTGGAAGAGTGAACGACACGACCCTCCGCGACAGCTGGCGGGACTCCTCGGGCACCTCACGACGCCAGGTTCCGCTCGAATCCGGGTCGCCCAACGTCGTCTCTCGTGAGTCCTCCCAGACCGGGCGGCGAGACACTCCTCCCCTCACTCGTGAGACCTCCTCTTCCACGGCCCCGGGGCGAATCGGAGTCGACGAGTCGTGGCGCAGCGGAGACGTGAACGGCCGCCAGCTGTCACCCCAGGTTGGAACGAGCAGCCGGCGGGAGCTCGGCACGGCTTCCCAGGGCGGAACCGACCTGAGAACCCGGCAGGGTGGCTCCACCTCTCTTGCACCGCGAGTCGATGACGGGTGGCGGTCGACGGGCGAAGTGAGGATCGGCAGCCCCCGCAACCTCGAGACACGGCCAGAGGTTCCGTCAAGCCAGCCCTACGAGAGTCGCGGGTCTTCGGGAGGCGGCGTCACGCTTCCGCCCCGCGACGACTCTCGGAGCTCCACACCGGGCCGGACGATCGAGTCCTCCCCGAGACGAGAAGCTCCGCCGGCGGCTCCTGCTCCGAGAACCGATTCCCCGGTATCGAACCCGAGGATCTCGGAATCCTGGCGCAGCGGCTCACAGGGATACGAGGTGCACGTGCCTCGCCAGGATGCGAGTAGCTCCGGGTCTCGCATGGACTCGCCCAGGATCGACTCCAGCACCCGCTACGGCGGCTCCCGGCCGAGCGAGGTCTCGGGAAACTCCGCGCCCGCCTACGAGGCGCCCCGACGCGAGGTTTCCCAGCCCCGCTCTTACGAGAGCCCGCGGTCGTATCAGGCGCCCCGGGCCCCGGAGGCTCCGCGCTCCATGAGCCCTCCCTCGAGCGGGTACTCGGCCCCCTCGGGCGGGTACTCGGCCCCCTCGAGCGGGCGTTCTGCTCCTTCTGGCGGGTACTCGGCGCCATCCCATGGCTCGACAGGCGGCATGTCCCGGATGGAATCACGTCCTGCCCCGTCCTCCTCGTCCGGGCGCTCGGAATCCAGCGGCTCCTCCGGATCGCGTCCCTCCGGGCCCAAACGCGACTGACCAGAGGTCCTCATCACCGCTCGCCGCCCGGTCGCACGTCCGGGCGGCTCTGGTTTTCCGGGCCGCCTCCCGGCTTACCTCTACAATCACCCGGTGGCGGGCGCCGTGCAGAACAGACTCCTCAGGATTCTCTTCATCGTCTACCTGCTCGAAGCCGGGGCCTTCCTCACGATGTCTCCCTGGAGCCGCTTCTGGCAGCACCGGATCGCGGGGCAGGCCCCCGAGTTCTGGGCGTCCTTGCTGATGTCTCCGTTCGTGAGGGGATTCGTCAGTGGCGTCGGTCTCCTCCACCTCATGGTGGCCATCCGGGACCTGGAGCTCTGGAGACGCGAGGCGTCACGGCCGGATCCCCTGCCCTTTCCCCAGGAACGGGAGCCCTGAGGACCAGATGAACGACGGCGACGTGATCGACAGATCCTCCGCGCTTGCGCTGGCCCTTCCTCACGGGCGTCTCGTGGCCGGGACCGGAATAGACGTCTGCGAGATTCCGCGGATCGCCGACGCCATCAGGCGCCATGGCAGCCGGTTCGTCGAGAGGCTGTTCCACCCCCTCGAGATCCGCCGCGATCCGTCCTCGCCCGCGTACCCCGAGCACATTGCGGGCCTCTTCGCGGCCAAGGAGGCGGCGATGAAGGCTCTCGGGACCGGGATGCGGGGTGTCTCGTTCAGGGAGATCGCCATCGTGAGGCAGCCCGGCGGTCCGCCGATGCTCGCGCTTCTGGGCAGGGCCCGGACCCGCGGGACCCGCCTCGGCGTCGCGGCGGCCCACGTCTCGATCACTCATGGCCGCGAGATCGCGGCCGCCATCGTCACGCTCCTGAGGGAGGACGGGCCTTGACCCCCTCCCCGGTCAACCCGCTCAGCGGGCTGAAGGTCCTCGTCGTCGACGACGAGCCCTACATCCTGAAGATCCTGGCCTTCAAGCTCCGCAGCTCGGGGTTCGTCCCCTTCGAGGCCACGGGAAGCGAGGAGGCCCTGCGGATCGTGCGCGAGGAGCACCCGGACCTGATCCTCCTCGACATCTCTCTGCCTCACGGGCTGTCGGGATTCGACCTGTGCCGGATCCTGCGCGAGAACCCCGGCACCTCGCGGACACCGATCGTGATGCTGACGGCCCGAAACCTGCCGTCGGAGAAGGCCCTGGGAATCCAGCTCGGCGCGTCGGCCTACATCACGAAGCCGTTCTCGACCCGTCAGCTGATCGAGGAGTTGAGGCGCGTTCTGACCAACCCGCCTTCCTGAGCAGGGCTCTCACCCGGCTTCGAATTCGGTTCAGAAGCCGGAAAGTCTCTTGAGGAGCTGGATCTGCCCGCAGTGGTAGAGGTCGTGGGCGGCAACCCCGAGGACGGTATCCAGAATCGTCGTGCGGCTCCCGGGGGGGACTTGCCCCAGATCGGATTCCGAGAGCCCCGAGACGGTTTCGATCAGCTCGCGGTGGAGCGTCACGAGAAGCTGGAGGTCCTCCCGCCAGTCTCTCTCGTGAGGCTCTCCCTCGGGTCTGACGATCCAGTTCGAGCCACCGAGCGGGAACGAGCCCTTCTTCCCGCCTCGGATCCGCCTCGTGACGGCGTACTTCCAGTAGGCGGTGTGGACGGCGATCTCCCAGACATTGTGCCGGCCCGGTCCGGGGCGCCACGCGGCCTGGGCGGCCGGCACCCCCCTGAGGCTCCCCCTCAGATTCGTACCGTGCCACGACTTCTTCTCGAATGCCTGCTCGAGGGCCCTCACGAGAACGGAAATCTCCCCTCCCGAACTTTTCACCACCATCGCCTCCTCCTCTCGTCTAGTTCGATTCCGGCGCGTTCGGAGCCGCGGGGCGGCCCAGGAGGAAGCCCTGGCCGAAGTCGATGCCGAGGCCCCTCAACTCCTCCAGCTCCTCCTCCCGCTCGATTCCCTCGGCGACCGTCTTTGCATCGATCTTGACCGCCAGGTGCTGGAGCATGTCGACGACCTCACGCTTGAGAGTGTCCTGGTGCAGCCCCGAGACGAGGTAGTTCGAGATCTTCAAGAAGTTCGGCCTCACCTCGGCAATCGACTGCAGCGACGCGTATCCCGAGCCCGCGTCGTCGATGGCGATCTTGAAACCGAGATCTCTGAGAAGGGACACGCTCTGGCGGAACAGCCTGTAGTCGCGGATCGCGGCCCTCTCGGTGATCTCGATGACGACGCCCGACGGGACTTCCAGGAGTGGCTCCAGGACGGACTCTCCGGCGGCCTGGAGATGGTGGATGAGTTCGGTCTCCATGTTGACGAAGAGCATGCCCTCGGGAAAGCCGCGGAACCGCCTCGCCGAGAACCCCAGACACAGCTTCTCGAGGCCGAAGATCTGTTCGGTCTTCAGGGCGTACTCGAAGAGGAACTCCGGACTCTCGAATGTCGACTGCGCGGGGCCTCTCGACAGGGCCTCGTAGGCAAAGACCGATCCGGTTCTAAGATCGAGGATCGGCTGGTAGACGGTTGCAATCCTCTCGTGCGCCAGGATGTCCCGGAACTGCTCCTGCAAGAGAACGGACCGCTCGCCTTCCTTCCTCGAGGCGACGAGCTGGGCCTCGCGGAGACTGCGGTAGACGAGCCGCTCGAATCTGACCTGCGGGTTGTACTTGATCGAGGCGAATCCGGCATAGAGGCCGATTTGCCGGTGGATCCGGTTCAGGAACCTCTCGGTGAGCTGCTGGCGGAGGGTTTCCTCCAGCTGCCGGGCCTTCTTCCGCAGCCGCACCTGGATCTCCTCGCTCGAAAGGGACGGGGAGAGGGTCAGGAACACGTAGAACTCCGACCCCGAGGGACGGTTGATCGCCACGAGGTCCTCGGCCGAAAAGACGGTTCCGAGGAGGCGCCTGAGAGTGCGGGCGGCCTCGCGCAGGACGTCGTCGAAGACCTCCCAGCCGTAGAAGTCCTCGATGTGGGAGTACTTCTCGACGTCGACGAAGATGACGCCGATCTGCTGATCCACGAGAACGCGGTCCCGAAGCGCGTCCACGACGACGGGAACGGTGGGAAGACCCGAGACGGAATCGGAGAGGAGACGCCGCATCCTCTGATCCGAAAGCTCCCTCGGCAGCTGGGGTTCGGGCGAAGCCCCCCGGGTCGCGAGAAGCCGGTGCACCGACTCGAAGAGACGGCTCTTCGTGAAGGGCTTCGTCACGTAGTCGTCCGCGCCCACCTGCATGCTGGCGATGAGGTCCCGGATCTCGGACTTCACCGTCAGGAGCAGGATGGGGATACCCCGCGTCTCCGGCTGGCTCTTCAAGGTCGCGCAGACCTCCCAGCCGGAGAGGCGCGGCATCAACGCATCGAGGATGACCAGGTCGGGCCGCTCCCTCGAGGCCATATCGAGGGCGGCGGTGCCATCGCCCGCCTGCTTGACCCGGAATCCCGCGCTCGACAGGAGCGTATCGAGGATGAGCCGGATCTCGGCGTCGTCGTCGACAACGAGAATCGTTGCGGGCTCCGGCATCTTCCCTTCTCCTTCCTTTTCAGAACTCGACGTCGTAAAGCGACGGAGAGAATTCCTCGACCCCTGGTTCCGACACCATCACCTTGTCGACCCGCGCGAAACGCGGCCCCTCCCACAGGAGGGCCTCGAACCGGTCCAGAGCGTGCAAGGGACCCGTGACCACGACCCGGACGGAACCGTCCGGCATGTTCGACGCTCCTCCGGAAAGCTGGAGCGACCGCGCCGCGCGGGCCGTGAAGGCTCGATAGCCGACGCCCTGGACCCGGCCGGTGACGACGTACAGCTTGCTCGCCTTCTCCCACCCGTTCACCGGACCGATCCCTCCTTTCGGATGCCGGGCTGTCCGAACTTCCCCACGAGGGGGACGAAGGCGACGTCCCCCGCGTCCTCGGTGCGGATCCGGCCGTTCGGGAGCCTCCGGACGACGAGAAGGTGCTGGCGCTCCAGCGGACCGACGGGCACGATGAGGCGGCCTGCCGGCTTCAACTGGGCAACAAGCGGCGCGGGGATCTCGGGGGCCGCGGCAGCCACCACGATCCCGTCGTAGGGGGCGTGCTCGCTCCAGCCGTAGGATCCGTCGAAGACCTTGATCGAGACGTTCTTGAAGCCGAGGCGCTTCAGAACGGCCTGCGCGCCGGCCGCCAGCTCGGGAATGACCTCGAGCGAGAAGACGTGGTGGCACAGCATCGCGAGGATCCCGGTCTGATAGCCCGAGCCCGTCCCGATCTCCAGGACCTTCGCCCCCGGCCTGAGCTCGAGCATCTCCACGGATCTGGCGACGTTGGCGACCTGCGTAATCGTCTGTCCGAACCCGATGGGCAGGGCGTGATCGCCATACGCCTGGGCGGACATCGGATCCGGGACGAAGAGATGTCGTGGGAGCCTCTCGAAGACCTCGATGATTCGTGGCGTCACGAGGAGCCCGGCCGAGAGGAGACGGTGGACCATCTCGCGGCGCCGGCCCGACCCCTCATCCCACGCCGGATCCCGGCCTTCGGCTTCTCGTCTCGTCGTCACGACGCGCGAATCTTAGCTTTGAGGCCCCGGTTCCGCGGAGGAGAGCCCGGCGCGCCCGAGAACCGATGCCATCTCGGCGAGGGCTCGATAGTCGGTCAGGTCGAGGTGAAGGGGCGTCACGGAGACGAAATCGTCCGCGACGGCCGCGACATCCGTCCCGTCCGCGCGGGTGTCGATGTGGGCTCCGCCGATCCAGTAGTAGGGACGGCCCCGCGGGTCGATCTTCTCGACGACACTCTCGCCGTACCGCCGCTTTCCCATCCGGGTCGCGAGAAAGCCCTTCGGACGGCCGGGAGGCATGTTGACGTTCCAGAGGGTCTCCCCGGGAAGCGGAGTTTCTTGCGCCATCCGGATGACGGCGAGCGCCGCTTCCTCGGCGTGGGTGAAGTCGGCCGCCGCCGCCGGATCGTCGCGGCGAAAATCGAGAGAGAAGGCGATCGAGGGGACGCCGAGAAGAGTTCCCTCGAACGCGCACGCGACGGTTCCCGAGTAGGTGATGTCGTCCCCGAGATTCGGTCCGGTGTTGATGCCTGAAAAGACGAAGTCCATCTCCGTGCCTTTCAGGATCGAACAGAGGGCGAGGTTGACGCAGTCAGTAGGGGTGCCATCTACGACCCAGGCCCGCTCGCCCGTTTTCGCCACACGGAGCGGACGGTGAAGTGTCAGGGCGTGAGACGAGGCGCTCTGTTCGCGGTCCGGCGCCACGACGTAGGTCTCAAAGCCCGCCCGCCGGGCCGCTCTCTCGAGCGCCGCCAGTCCGGGGCTGTGGATGCCGTCGTCGTTGGAGATGAGGGCGCGCATCACGGCCGCCCCGCCTTCTCGCCGGTGTAGATCACCTTGTTCCGCTCGGTCTCGTGCAGGACCACCCTGACGAGACGCGCCGGGGCGACTCCGCCCTCGAGCTGTTCCCAGAACTTGACCGCGAGGTTCTCCGCCGTCGGATTGACCCCCCGCAGGAAATCGACGTCGGTGTTCAGGTTCCGGCAATCGCATTTCTTGACGACGCGCTCGGAGACGATCTTCTTGAGGTCCTTGAAGTCGACGACCCAGCCGGTTTCGGGATCGACATCCCCCTCGACCGTGATCTCGATCGTGTAGGTGTGCCCGTGGCCATGCGGGTTGTTGCACTTGTCGAAGATGCGCCGGTTCCACTCGTCGTCCTTTTCGGGGCAGTGGAGCCGGTGAGCGGAGCTGAAGTGCGCCTGGGTCGTGATCCGGATTCGGGGAGAGCGAGCAGACATCGTTTTGGATTCTAACGGGGGCGAAGAGGGAGGCCCTCACCCGGAGCGAGGCTCGTCCGCGGATTCGGCCTGATTCCCCCCTCGCTCCGCGTGAGCGGGGAGAGGGTCGGCGTGAGGCGGGGTGAGGGGCCCTCATCGGGATAGGGGGCGGCGGTAGGTAACCGCCGCTCCCCTCCCACACCACCGGACATGCGGGTCCGCATCCGGCGGTTCGGACGGTTGAGGTCACGTGGCAAGCCGGGGCACTCCCAGCTTG
>JAJVIN010000023.1 GCA_022071945.1 Thermoanaerobaculia bacterium
GCAGGCTCTCGCCCTTCCTTCTGCGGAGGGCGACCGTCCCGCTCTCTTCCGCCCTCAAATCTACCCGACCACGACTCAGCCCGAGACCGCTTCACCCCGCGGTCACGAATCCAAGCGGGACCCTACAGCCAGGGCCTTCCAAGGGGTGCGTTCCGGCGCATCGGAAGTGTTGACCAACGCTGTACCGACGACGACATCGCCACCCTTTACCAAGGTCGGCAGACCGAGACCTACGACGCCCAAGTTGTCGAAGACGCGACGATGGACGATTTCTCGGCGGACGCAATCAAGGACTATCGGCTTGAGCTTTCTGAGGCGAACCCCGGGGCCGAGGCTTTGCGGTGGGGCGATGCGGAACTTCTCAGGGCCTTGAAGGCCGTTCGTCTCGTCAGAGGGGTTCTGACACCCACCGTTGCCGGACTACTTCTCTTTGGATCCCCGCAGGCTCTGCGGCGCTGCTTCCCTATGATGCGCGTGGACTACGTTCGAGTACCCGGAACCGCTTGGGTCCCCGACCCGGACCGACGTTTCGAGACCATCGAAATGCGCGACCCTCTCTTGCGTCTTATCCGCCGGTCGGTGGCTGCGATTCTCGACGACCTACCGAAAGCGTTCTGGTTGAAGGACGGTGACCTCCAGCGGACGGAAATTCCGCAAGTTCCAAGAAAGGTCATCCGCGAGGCGGTCGTGAACGCTCTGATGCACAGGAGCTACCGCGTGCACGGCCCCGTCTTGATGATTCGGTACGCGAACCGCTTGGAGATCCAGAACCCGGGCTTCTCTCTCAAAGGTGTCGAGCATCTGGGTGAGCCAGGCTCAGAAACGCGGAACTCGGTCATAGCCGCTGTGCTGCACGAGACCCGGCTTGCTGAAACGAAGGGAACCGGGATTCGCGTCATGCGCGACACCATGGAAGCAGCGGGACTCATGCCTCCGGTCTTCGAGTCCGATCGTTCCGCTGACGCCTTCACAGCCAGGTACTTCTTCCATCACTTCCTAGGCCCAGAAGACGTCGCCTGGCTTGGGCGGTTCAAGGACCTCCACCTCTCAAACGAGGATGCTCGGGCTCTCATCTTCGTCCGTGAGCAAGGAGCCATCAATAACGCGACGTATCGCGACATGAACCGTGTCGATACCCTCGGTGCGAGCAAGGCCCTCCGCAAGCTCCGGGATGCCGGACTCTTGGAGCCCAAGGATCGTGGCGCCGCAACTTACTACGTTCCATCAAAGGTGTTTCTCGGGAGCGCCTCGGAAAGCAGAGCTTCCCTGGAAGTGGACTTGTCTGCCATGCCTGGGCAGATACCTGCCATGGGAAGCGCCTTACCTGACATGCCTCAGGCGCGACCGACCGAGGAACCCGGCTTACCTGCCATGGAAGGGACCTTACCTGCCATGGGTGAAGCCCGAACCTGGGAATCGAGAAACCTCCCCGCCGAGGTGCAAGCGGAAGTAGCGAGGCTCGGACAGCGGTCGATGACGGACAAGCTCCAGAAAGCCATCCTGACGGTGTGTTCAGTCCGGCCGCACTCCGCGCAGGAGCTTGCAGCGCTGCTAGGCCGGAACCCGAGGTATCTCGTCGGAATGTACCTCCGCCGTCTGCTCATGGAGGGGCGGCTCGCCTTCACGATTCCAGAAAACCCCAAACACCCGGACCAGGCATACCGGACGGTGGGGATACCGGAGGAATCGGACTCGCGAGACGGTCGCGGACGGAAGGATAGGTAGGCAGGGCAACCAGGTATCGGTTCAGATTGCCGCAGGCCCACGCCGCGTGGCGCTTGGCACGGTCGCCGCCAGCCGCCCCGGTCTGCAGAACCAGATCCGTCCGACGTCACCCCTGCCCCCGTACGTCCGTCGGAGCGTGTCCCCGTCGACCTCGACCACGTGGCCGTCGCCCCCAGCGACGCCGAGCCGGACGTCCTCGGAGCGAACGCGCTCCCCCGTCACCTTGTCGACGCGCTGCTGGCCCACCGCGGGGTATTCATCCGTCCCAGCGTGAACGAACATCCGCCTGCGCAGCGGCCTCATCGCGTGGACCCGGCCGGCGAGGTGCAGGACCATCACGCTCGTTGGCGTGATGAAGAGCTGGAGCGTGAGGCGCGGCCTACTCGAGGTGCTAAGCCTCGAGCGCGCGGGGCAGTTGGCGTGTGCCGTTTGGCGTGTGCGATTACATTACAAGAAAGAACCGGATTCGTGAAGGTTCCGCAGCGTCCCGGAGCGACGTGGAAGCGCTTCGGACTCGTCATCCGGCCTGCGCCTGGAGCCACGCGAGAGATGCGCGAGCTACGGAGGTCGCAAGGTCCCTCGACTCCCTCCTGTACCGTGCAGGTTACGGCTGCGAGCGAAGCGCGAGGCCCAGGAGCGCCAATGCCTCTGAGATCTGGTCACCCGTCGTGAAGAGCCAGAGGTCCTCACCCACATCGCCGCCGGCGAGACGATCCCGCACCAACGCGAGCGCAGCCGCGAGATCCGTCGGCGTCGCCGTCCGCTCAGCAACTCCCCAGACGAGGAGCGGCTCGGGGTTCTTCGTGCGCAGGGCGGCGCGGTAGACGCCGAGCTGCCACACCGTGTCTGCGAGGTCCTGCGTCTCGCCGCTCTTGGCCTCGAGGAGGATGCCGGCGAGCCCGCGGCGTGGCGCCTCGAACTGGAAGAGGAGGTCGATGCGTCTCGGCAACCCGTCGATCACGCGGTGTCGCACGAGCGCGTCACCGGGTTCCCCGAGACGCCCCGCCGCCTCTCGCACGGCCTCACTGACATCGTGCTGGTAGTACCCACGCACCCCGGAGACTCCGATTCGGTTCCCACCTTCGCCGGGCCCGCTGCCGAGCCAGCGGACGCCCCGCTCCGCGCCCCCGAGGGCCTGCATCACCCGCTTAGCGCACAGGAGCTCGAAGAGCGCGTCCCGGTTCGGCGGGAGCGGCAGCGCGTTCAGCTCCTGCATCTCGAAGGTGCAGCGGAGGCTCTCCGCGACGACGTGTCGAAGCAGCGGCCAGCGCGAGCGTCGGGCGGTGTGCGCCCAGCGCTGGAGGCGGCGCACGTCTGGGGACTCCACGTCGGACGCATCGCCGATCTCGCTCGGGAGCGTCCGCGGGTGCTCGGACAGGCCGAAGGCCTCCACATAGCCGGCCCACCGCTGCGCCACCCACGCGCACCAGCCATCTAGCGCCGCAGCCTCCTGGGGCGTCAGCCCGGGCGTGGAGGCGCGCAGGACGTACTGGGGACGCAGCGCGCCGAGCTGGGCGTGGACGGTCGCCGGCCAGTCGACCTCACCCGCGGCAGACTCGGTCGTCGTCCACCGCGGCCCCCAGGCGCTCGTGAGTCGCCGGACCTCCGCGGCGACCTCCGTCCAGCTCGACGCCAGCGGTCGGTCGAGCCCCTGGTAGCGCTTCCCCTCGAAGACCCACCAGTCGAGGACGCGCGGCACGGCCTCGAGGTCCGCTGCCGCGGGCGCGATCGCGCCGGCGCTCGCACCCCGCGAGACGCGCCCGAGCAGCCAGCGTCGGATCTCCTGCGCGTAGCTCGCCAGGTCGGGGAGCGTCGCTGCCGTGGGAGCCTCTGCGATCACGACCCGCGGTCAGTCTGGAGGGCCTTGAGGATCGCGACGACCTTCCGATGCTTCCCGACGGCCGAGAGGCAGACCCGGAGGACGTCTCTGGCGATCACGGAGGTCTCGCGATCGCGGGTGGCGGTGGAGAAGACAAGCCCGCCGCGGCACCAGGAGCGCAGCGGGCTGAAGTACCCGACCCCGAGCGGGATCCTCCACCCCTCCTCGGCCTCCCGGCCGAACTCCGCCGCGCGCGCGGCGTCGAAGAGGTGCTCCAGCACGCTCGCGGAAGCCTCCTGCCGCTCCGCAGCTTCAGCGTTCTCTGGGCTGCCAGCCTCGCAGTCGCGAACGAAGTCCAGCGTCTCGCTGAGCTCCGCCCCCGGCAGCTCGAGCCGGATGAAGCGCCGCGCCAGCCCCTCACTGATCGAGAAGACGATGTCGTCCACCGTCGCGTCGTTCACCGTCGCGACGATGCGGAATCGCTCGTTGAGGAGGATCGAGCGCACTGCGGGGATGCCTGCCGGGGCCACCCGCTCAACGCTTCTGGTCAGGAGCGGGTAAAGCTCGCCGATGCAGCGGTCGAGGTCGGCCCGGTTCATCTCGTCGAGGACGAGGCAGCCGTCCAGGAGCCGCCACGCGCCGCCCTCCTCGAAGGCCGGGTCGATGAAGATCCCGCGGTGCGCGACGAAGCGGCTCGTGCCGTCGGGCACCATGCCGCCGATCGTGTGGAAGGGGGACCACGCCGAGTTCCCGACCGTGGTCGCGGGCGCCTCCGCCCACGGCAACGTGTCGGCGACCCGCTCGAGCCCGCTGTTCCACGCGTGCGCCACGAACTGGGCCACCGTCGTCTTGCCGGTGCCGGGCGCCCCAGCGAGGAGGACGTGGTGCCCCGCTCGGAGGTACCCGAGGGCGTCCTGCGCAACGGGCCGGAGCGCGGGAGCAAGCCGGAACGGCGGGCGCGCTGTGGCAGGGATCGCACTCGGCAGCGCAGGCGCCTCAGGCGGCGCCTCCGCCACGGACGTCGCTCCCAGACGGTCCTCGCGGGCCGGCTTCTCCGGCACCGTGCGCGACTCCTCGTAGATGACGGAGTCGATCACGAGATGGAGCATCGCCGTCGCAGCCTCGGCGACCGTGAGGCTCGCAACCCTCTCGCGCGCCCCGGCCTGGAGCTCGGGAGCGAGGAGGGCGTCGGCGAGGGGGGCGTTCCCCGCGAGCGCCGCAGGGTCCTTCTTCCCCTCGATGCCCTCCATGACGAACCGCAGGGCGCCGGCGCTCTCCACGCCCTCGCGAAACCAGCGGGCCAGCTGGGGCACGCGTTCGCTGTTCCCCGCGAGGAAGCGTCGCGTCTCCTCCCCGATGCGCTCGAGCCGGTCGACGATGCTGGTGTCGCCGGGCTGCGCGTACGCCGCGAACGCGTCCTCCACGACGCTGTTGTGAAACGGGATCCGGTGTAGGTTGAGGAGCCCGTAGAGCTCGACCACCATGGAGTAGCCGCTCGCGTCGCGCTTCTCGGAGGAGCCCTCGACGAGGAAGCCGGTGTCCCGCGGCTTCTCCCCAGCCGCCCACCGCTCTGCGAACCCGACGAGGTCGCGCGTGTTGTTGTTCGCGAGGATGGGGCCGAACGTCTGTGCGCCGCCGACTTTGTACGCGTTTGTCGAGGTGAAGAGGGCGTGGAAGCCGAGGAAGTACCGCTGCCGGTCGAGGAGCTGCTCGAGGTCGGGTAGCCCGAGGTAGGGCAGCCACGGGAGCCGGTTTGCGAAGCGCGGCTCGACGGACGTGACGTCCTCGAGTTCCTCGAGCTCCGTGAGGAAGGTCAAGAGGTCGTCCCGGAACGTCGGCGCCTTGAGAGTCCGCCAGTGCGCCCGAAGTCGCTCGTACTCCGGCAGGTCGGGGAGGCGGGTACCCTCGTCGCGCATCGCGCGAACGAATTCCCGCCACGGGTCGTCCCGGAGCTCCCCTTCACCGTGCTGCCGCTTCGGAGGGAACGCCCCCCGCACCCGGCTCTGGTCGAAGTGGGTGAAGGCCTTCCACGCGAGGGACCGGAGGCCGGCGGCCGGCAGGTACGACTTCCCGAGCTTCGCGGAGAAGTACGAGACGAGGATCCGCCGCTCCGGGCGGTACCAGTACCCGTCGAGGGGGTCGAAGACGAGCGGGCGCTTCCTGACGAGGGCCAGTCCGCCGTGGACCGATCTCCAGAGCCCGAGGTTCCCGGACGCGTGCTCGCGGATCTTCGGGTTACGCTCGAAGGCCCCGACGGCGTCCTCGAAGGTCGGGAGACTGGGCTTGCTCGTGGCGGTAGTCATTTAGTTCTCACTTGGTTAGGGGCATTATCGCTGGGGCGAGGCGGCAGTCGCCTCCGGGTTGGCGGTGTGTCCGCTCCTGCGCCCGAGATCGTCCTCCGAACGGCCGTGTACGCCGTGAGGGTGAGGTTATGCTCTCGCGAACTTAGCGGCGATGGGTATTCTTCACGGTCTTCGACGGCCGTCTTCCGGGGCGCCCAAGTCCGGCGGGAGGGGCACTGAGCGCTGCTTGTCACGGAGTTTCCGCGGCGCGAACTTCCTCCACTGGTCGAACTCGGGCGGCAGGATCGAGACGATGTCCTTCCCCGACATTCCGAAGAGGTCGTACGTCAGATCGAGCTGCGACAGCACTGCGATGAACCGACGGAGAGAGCCGGGGGACACTGCTGCCACCCTTCGCCTTCTCACCATGGCGGACCAGATCTGTCTTCGGATCGCAATAAAGGAGGGATATCGCCTCGATCGCCCCCTGTTGAGGAGGAGCTCGCTGCTACCTGTGTCAGGCCTTCCCCAAGTGTCGCTGCGCCCCCTTCAAGGAGGACCCGGCTGCCAACCCCTGATCTCACAGGGGGATGGCTTGCGCGGGCGCATCGGCCGCTATGCGACTTCCAGCCCCGTTCGACCCCGTCCCACCCCGTCTCACCCGATCCACGTGAAGCGCCCTGACTACGAGGACGACCTGGAGGCCGGCATCGACTACTACACGCTCCTCGGGGGCGGGGAGATCGCTGCGGACACGGACATCGGCTCCGCCTTCAAGGCCCGCATCCGCGAGGTCCACCACGACGCGGGCGGCGACCACGACGCGGCAGCCCGCCTCGTGCGGGGGCCACGTGGACGACCGACTCGGTGGACCCTACGCCGTCGTACATCGACGACGTCGAGCGCCTGCGCGCTGAGACGGCTACGGCCGTGCCTCGCGGCTATGCCGAGACGGACGACTCCTTCCGCCGCGCCTACGCCGAGGCTGCGGAGGACGCCCGTCGTGCCCGCGCCCAGGTGGCGGAGGACTCGCGCCGTGCTCGCGCCGAGGTGACCGCCGCCCTCCGCCGGGGGCGCGACCGCGCGCGGTGAGTGTCCGTCGGCGATCCAGCGCGTGGGAGATGGATCTCGGGGCGTCGCACCCCGTCAGACCTTAACTTCTCCCGTAATCTCCGCCGCGAGCGAGGGGGAGAAACACGAAGGGCGCCGGTCACAAGTGACGGGCGCCCTTCGATTGAGTCTTGGTTGCGGGGGCAGGATTTGAACCTACGACCTTTGGGTTATGAGTTCGCTGTCACCCCTGAACAGCCGTTTTGACAGCCTTTGACGAAACTCACTGAATTTGGATTAAACAACGATTTTGCATGTTCTTACGGCGGGATGACTGGGATGAGTTGTGATCGTCTTTGAATGGCTTTTATCGACCAGACCTTAACGAAGACCTTAATTATTGGTCCGTGCCGTAGTAGAATTTTGCGATGCCGCGAGGACAGAAACCGGGGTGGCGCGACCGTCTCAGAGCGCCCGTCGAGAAGCCCGACAAACCTGTCAAGAAGGAGACCGGGATCTGGCTCTACCCGTCCGGAAAGTTTGGCGCCATGCTCTACCGAGGTTCCGAGAGCGTCTTCCTCGGCATGCGCGACACGCTCGAAGCGGCCCGCGAACTCCGGAGTGCCGCGAAGCTCGAACTCAAGGCCGGCCGAGCGCCAGCGTCTCGCATGGCCATTCGCATCACGCTCGACGCGTTCTTCATGGAGACCTTCGTTCCCGAGGCGCTCGCGGGTCTCAAGGAGTCGTCGCAGCGTGCCGCGAAGTCGCGATTCAACGCGCACCTCCGTGAGCCGCTCGGCGCGCTCGCGGTCGGCGACGTCACGTACGCGCGATGCGCGAAGCTGCGGGCAGCTCTGGTCGGCCGCGACGACATCTCTGGCCAGACGAAGCGCGAAGTGCTCCTCCTGCTCAGGCAGCTCCTCGACGAAGCCGTACGCCGCGGACTCATTGTGACGAATCCAGCCACGCACCTGAAACTCCCCGAGAAGAACGCCCGGGCGATCACGATTCCAGACTTCGCGGTTGCCCAGCGTGTCGTCGCGGAAATTCGCGGCCCGGTGCCACGGATGCTCGCCGAGCTGCTCCTCCGCAGCGGGCTCCGCTTGAACGAGGCGACCGCGCTCCAGTGGGACGACATCGATCAGGAGGCAGGTCGGATCCACGTTCGCCGATCGCTCGACCCGGCCACGGGGAAGCTCACGACGCCGAAGACGGCGGAGTCGTTCCGCGTCGTCGACGTGCCCGAGAGTCTCGTCGCGCTCCTGAAGGTGTACCAGGAGAAGGTGCCCTCCGTGCTCTGGGTCTTCCCCTCGAAAGGGGACGGGCCGTTCAACGACCGGAACTTCAATCAGCGCCACTGGGCTCCCGCGCTGAAGCGCGCCGGGGCGCCGCACTTCACGCCCCACGGGCTCCGGCACATCTTCGCGAGCCACCTCCTCCAGCAGGGGGTCGAGATCCTCTACGTCGCGAACCAGCTTGGCCACACGTCCGCGTCCTTCACGCTGAGGCAGTACGGGCACCTCCTCAGGGAGACGAGTCCATCGCGGGCGAAGCTCGAGACGGCGTTCCCTCCTGAAGGGTAAGACCGGACCATTTGACAGGAGTTGGCGCCTTGTTCGAGCGATACGCCATTCGAGGCGGCGTCTCGGCTAACATCACTCCATGCCGCTACGGCCATCGAAGAAGAAGGCAGGCGTTCGGCCCGCAGCAACCGACCCACTTCCTCTCTTTTCGGACTTAGAGGAAGTGGCTAATCAGCACATCACCGCACCGATTCCGCCGGTCACCCCTCCGTCCGCTGGAGCAATCCTTCACGGTCCACAGATCCCGCCACAGCAGCGTATCCTTCTGTACTCGCCGGACGAATGGGAAGATTTCGTTCACGAATGGGCGTATTTCTGTCTCAAGCGCCTATACCTTCAGGTCGAACGCGTCGGCGGCGCTGGCGATCGTGGCATTGACATCATTGGATTTACAGACACTCAGAAGCTTCAAGGGGTCTGGGACAACTATCAATGCAAGCACTATGACCATCCCCTTTGGCCGGCCGATGCATCGCCCGAACTCGGCAAGCTTCTCTGGTACACCTTTCAGAAGGCCTACCTCCCGCCACGACACTATTTCTTCGTTTCCCCGCGGGGTGTTGGTACCACACTTTCGGGACTCCTCAGCGACCCCGCCAAGCTCAAAGACCACCTGGCGACGAACTGGGACAAGCACTGCCGCAAGACGATCACCCAGACGCGGGAGATAGCCTTGGATGGGTCATTTCTGGAACATGTGATGTCGTTCGACTTCTCCATCTTCAGCGCCAAGACCGGACTACAGCTCGTCGAAGATCATCGCTCGAGCCCGCACCACAGCCTGCGATTCGGCGGAGGTCTACCGATGCGGCCCCCAGCCGTGGTACCTCCATCAGATATCACGGCCAGCGAGAGTCGGTACGTATCGCAGTTGCTCGGCGCCTACGCTGACCACAAGAAAACTCCCGTGTCGGGCATTGAGGCGCTCCATGGGTGGCCAACACTCTTGGGCCACTTTCGACGGCAACGAGAGGCGTTCTATCATGCCGAGTCTCTTCGGGTCTTTGCCCGCGATACCGTTCCGGCTGGCACCTTCGAGTCTCTTCAAGACGACGTCTACGATGGTGTGATCGACACACACGACGCAGATCATGCGGATGGGTATGCGCGCGTCTGCAAGGTCACCGAGGCTGCGCGAAACCTGCACCTCACGGAAAACGCTCTGCTCGGGGCGGCGAGGCCCAAAGACAGGGACGGAATCTGCCACCAACTTGTGAACGCAGACAGGCTCCGATGGACCAAATCGTAGGGAAGCGGCCTGTCACCACATTCAATGGTCCGCTGGAAGCAGGCATTCGCGCGGTGTCGATCCTCAGCGCAGCCCACCCGCGCGCCCTCGACCTTCAGCGTCTGATCGCGTTCGACTACCTGCTGGTACACACTGGTGAGTGTGGCGGTCCGGAGAGTCTCCACCCACCAGCACCTCTCCAGTCAGCGGAGCTGCTTGTGCGCCGGAAGCTCTTGGAACAATCGCTCCTCCTCATGATGACCCGTCAACTCGTCGCCCGAGATGTGACCGTCACGGGCTTTCTGTATCGTGCGGGAGAGAACGCCGTCCTCTTTCTCGACTCGATGACATCGGCGTATCTCCAGGCGCTAAAGCATCGGGCTGCGTGGCTCGTGAGCGAGTTCGGCGATCAGTCAGAGTTGGAGTTTCGGAGCTTCATGCAGACGATTCTCGAGCGGTGGGTAGAGGAGTTCCAGATGGCGGAACGGAGCCTTGGGAGCGACGCGTGACCGGCTCGGGGATTCGATTGCGTCATCTTTCCTTTCACGGCACTGCCAAGAGGTTGTCCTCCGTGACGTTCGGAGCTGGGTTGAACGTCATCTTTGGTGCATCCGATACGGGGAAGTCGTTCGTGGTCGAGGCGATCGACTTCATGCTAGGGGGCAAGTCTGCGCTCCGCGACTTCCCTGAGCGTATCGGCTACGACTCTGTGCTCCTCGGGCTTGAGACGCTGGACGGGGACTGCTACACGCTCCAGCGCAGCGTCGAAGGAGGTGGATTTCGCGTCTTTGATGGGCTGTACATCGAGCCGCCCTCTGCCGACATCTCGGCGAGGGTCCTCGCAGATCAGCACAGCGAGAAGAGCAGCGACAACCTTTCCACCTTCCTCCTCGAGCGATGCGGGCTCGCTGGGAAACGCGTTCGGAGGAACAAGGGGGGCGTGACGAACAGCCTCAGTTTCAGGAACCTCGCCCGCCTAGTTATCGTTGACGAAAATGACATCATCGCGAAGCGTTCACCTCTTTCCGATGGTAACCCAACAGCGGACACACCGAACTTTGCTACCTTCAAGCTCTTGCTTACTGGGGTCGACGACTCGGCGCTGACGGTGAAGGATCCCAAGTCGGCGGAGGCTCAGTCGTTCGAGGCGCAGCTGGGACTGTTGGATCAGCTCCTCGGGGACTACCGCAAGCGAATCCGCGAGCTGACGGACGATCCCGATAACCTCAGTGACCAGCTCGAGCGCATCGAGACATCGCTAGCGCAGCACGCCGGGCAGTTAGGCGCCACGGAGGTGAGCTATCGCCAGATCGTCGACCGACGACGGGAGCTTCGGAAGAAACTCGAAGAAGGGCGTGACCGGCGCGCAGAGATCGCTTCACTGATCGAGCGCTTCGAACTCTTGGACCGCCACTACCTCTCAGACCTTGATCGGCTGCGCTGCATTCAAGAGGGGGGAACGCTCTTTGCAATCCTGGGTCGAGGCGCTTGCCCTCTGTGCGGCTCCGATCCAACTCACCACCGGCTTCATGAAGACTGCGACGCGAACGTCGAGATGGTGGTAGCTGCTGCGAGCGGCGAGATCGCCAAGATCGAACTCTTGCGGAGGGAGCTGACGGAGACCGTGGTCGGACTGCGGCGTGAAGCGAACAGCTTCGACCGACGCCTACCCGGCGTTGAGGAGGAGTTGAGGAGCGTCGCGAGCGAGGCTGAGCGGGTCGCCAACCCGTTGGCGCGACTCCGCTCGACGTACGGTCAGTTTGCAGACAAGCGAGGGGAGGTGCGGGAGGCATTGTCGCTGCTGCAGATCATTCGGGATATCGAGCACCGGCGCAACGTTTTGGAGAACGGTCCTGCTGACAGCACAGAGTCGGCGGTCGCCGACGGGGATCTTCCCTCTGCCGTGGCTGAGGAGTTCGCTCAACGGATTGAGTCGATCTTGAGCGCGTGGCATTTTCCCCAAGCGCAGCGCGTGTACTTCGATTCGAAGTCGCGGGATATCGTCATCGCAGGGAAGCATCGTACTGCCAGGGGCAAGGGTCTGCGCGCCATCACTCACGCGGCCTTCAGCATCGGTATCCTAGAGCACTGCCGGATCCGAGGGACCCAGCACCCTGGCTTCGTAGTCCTTGACTCACCGCTCCTGGCCTACCGCGAGCCGGAGGGCGCTGAGGACGACCTGAGAGGTACTGATCTGAAAGACCAGTTCTACGCGTATCTCGCAGCCTTGGCGGACGATCGTCAAGTGTTGATCGTCGAGAACAGCAACCCGCCAACAGCAATCGAGGCGCGTCATCAGGTGACGTTCTTCAGCGCGAACCCACACAGTGGTCGCTACGGGTTCTTTCCCGTGGCACCTAGCGTCGAGTGAGGCTCTGGCCGAGCGCTTGTAGCACCATAGCTGCGTGGGCAACGCGCCGAAAGGGCAACCGCAGCCGCAGCGGAGCGACCCGCCAACTTTGGAAACGCCCGCCTGCGGGATCAGACCGAGGCGGGCGCGTGGATGCATCCGGGGCGAATGGAAATCCGGGGCGAATAGTGACGATTACGAGGCGCGTGTCTTGCGCAGGGGTTCGATGTCCTCTGGTGGCAGTGTCCCGTTGAGCCATCGCGCGATGGCGCACGCGGACCACCGAGGGTTCCCCGCTCCGTTGCGAAGGGGCTTCGGCAGGATGCCGCCCCGCGAGTGGAAGGTGTAGATGGACGCGGTCGCGTAGGACGTGGCCTCGCCGACCTCAGCCGGCGTCAAGGCCAGCTTCCTCGCGTGGAGGTGGTTGCAGCTTGGGCAGCACATCAGGTCCGGGGACGCGGATGCGGGCGGCAGACCGTCGTTCGCACCCATGGGCATAGACCCTCCTTTTCCTCGTCGAGCGAAGGGAGCGGACGGCCGTGTCCGGCGGCGGTCGGGTGCGCGTGGGGCACCCGTCCTCGAAGTGGTGCATGGCTCAACTCAGGAGCGCGACGCGCTCGGGACTGTCGGCCGTGCGCCACACGGCGCCGAAGAAGGTCCCAGCCTTCTGAGCCAGTGCCGCGGCGCGCTCGACGCGCGCGGTCGGCTCCACCTTCGGGTTCACGAGCGGCAGGGTGCTGAACGCGTAGAGGCCTCGGTCGCGCGGATCGATGGCAGCCAGCGCCGCCGACACCCCGGCGACGAGACGCTCCTCGAGCGCGGGCGTCGCCGCGACGACCAGCACGCGGAAGGGACGCACGCCGCTGACGCCAAGGTGGGCGAGGGCGTCCGGGAGGACGCGCGATGCCCGGGCGGCGTACGAGCGGAGCGCGTGGGCGTACGCCAGTTCCTCGAAGCCCGTCTCCTTCCGGCCGGTCTCAACCTCCAGGAGGTACGGCTGGCAGACGGGCTGCCCCGCTACAACGGTGCGAACGACGATGACGCCGTCTGGGCGGAGCCGCATCTCCGCCTGGTTGTCCTCCAGGTAGAGGCGCTTGCGGAGCGCGGCGGTCAGGTGGCGCGCGATCGGGGCGACCGCCACATCGAGCACGAACTCCTTGTCGAAGCGGGTCAGGAGCAGCTCGCCACCGGGGAGGCGTCCCGCGCCGGCGGAGGCGAGGGCGAGCAGGTTCGCGATCGCGAGCTGGTGCTGGAGCTGGCCGAGTTCGTGGCGCTCGACCGCGACGCGCGTCTTCGCTGTGTTCTCGACCACGCGGAGCAGCGCGGGCTCGTCCTGCCCTGTCGCCGCCAGCGCGTTCGCCCCGGCACGAGAGAGGAGATAGTAGATGGGGTTCGAGCCGGTGCCGCGGGCAGCGGGCGGCTGCATCTTCGCGAGCAGCCCGCCGTCCGCGAGCGCCTTCACCCGGTCGGAGACCCCGCTGTAGCCACCGAAACGGTCAGGGTCGAGACGCAGGCTGTCGAGCGCCACGAAGTGCCACGACGCAGCCGCCTGGAGGATCGCGACGTCGCGCTCGGAGAGCACGCGCCGCTTGCCGTCCGTCCCGAGCACCTCGCCGAAGGGCGAGCGTGCAGCGGGAGGAATCGCCTCGTCGCTCCCTGTGCTGTCCGGGCTCGTTTCCGCTGCCACCTCGTCGCTGTCAAACGAGGGAGATGTCGTTTCCACACTCTGGGTCGGAGCCATCTCCGTGGGGGCGACCGAAACTGTGGCTGACTGCGTCGCAGGCACCGAGTCTTCGACGATCGTGACCGGTGTGGTGGCGGTGGGAACGGGGGCGCCGGACACGTTCGGGCGCTCCTCAACCGGTGCAGCTGCGGAGGGAGACGCCGGCGCAGACGAAGGAGCTGGCGCTGGGACAACCGTCGGGGTGACGTCGACCGTCACCGCCGTATCGAAGGGAGCGCGCGGCAGCGTCCAGCTCCGGTAGACCTTCTGCTGGTACGTCCGGGCGTGCTCGGCGACCGGGACGCCGAAGAGCGAGACCGGGTACTCGCGCTGCTTCGCGAGCGCGATCTGGCGCGTCTTCTCCCCGTAGGTCAGGAAGAGCTGGAAGTCCGGGGTGCGTAGGACGCCCTGCGCGGCGTCGAGCGCCTGCTCCGCCACCGGGACGAAGTGGAGCTGCTCTGTCCACGCCTCGCCGTTGGTCTTCGCAGTGCTCGATCCCGTCGAGCCGCCGGTGCTCTTCGCCGTCCCCGACGTGTCCTGCCAGCTCGATCCGTTCGACGACGTTGCGCTGCCGCTTCGCCCCCTCCCGCGAGAGTCCGTCCACGACGGCAGATTCGCGGGGTCGTCTGGTACCGAGGTCTGGGCGTCCCCAGCCGAGTCGCTCCAGCCGTCGCTCTGCCCGTGCTGCTCGGACTCGCCGGTGCTGCGGGACTCCGAGAGCGTCTCGCCCCACGACTCTCCGAGGCTCTCGCTCAAGCCTTTGGTTTCCGAGGTCGTGCGCGTCCGGTAGGGGATCTGGAGCCCATCCGGGCGGAACGTCCGGAGCCGGTAGGCGATCTCGGTTGCGACCTCCACGGTGTCCGGGCGGAACCTCCCTCGCAGCTTCGCGTACGACGCCATGAGGTCGGAGAGGCCGTCCTGGATGTCGTCGAGCTGC
Source organism: Thermoanaerobaculia bacterium (assembly GCA_022071945.1). GTDB lineage: Bacteria > Acidobacteriota > Thermoanaerobaculia > UBA5066 > UBA5066 > JAJVIN01. Next base: position 14,698 of record JAJVIN010000023.1, read on the forward strand.
CGCTCGCGCTGGTGGAGGAGCAGCACCGACCACCGCTTGTTCCGCTGCACGGCCCAGTCGCCCGATACCCCCTGGTCGATCCAGAACGGCTCATCGATCACCTGGAAGCCGTACGCCGTCCTGCGCCGGAGCGGCTCGCGTCCCCGCACCCACGTTCGGAGGATCGAGTCGTACGCGCGGAAGAGCATCGTCGCGAGCGTGAGGTCTGGGAGCGTGTGCGTGAGGAGCAGCTTTCCGCCGCTTCCGAGCAGGCGCGGCAGGTCGAGGCTCTGCTCGTTCACGTAGTCGGCGCCAGGGGACGTGTAGAAGTAGTTGAGCGCGTTGTCCGTGCTGTCGGTCGCCTGCAGGAACTGCGCGAGTGGGAGTCGCCGGAGTTCCTCGAAGGCCTGCACTTGGTCGTCGAAGAAGGACTGCTGCGACGGCTGGATTCCGAGGCGCTGCGCCTCGCGGAGGCAGAACTCGAGGAAGGGGTTCGCGACCGGGCCGTGCTTCGTCCGCTCGGGCGGGGAGATGAGTCGCTTGTACTCGCGGATCGGGCGCCCTGCGGCTGAGAGGATCGTGAGCACCATCATCGCGACCCGCCGGAAGCGGACCCGCTTGTCCGCGTCGTCGGCGAAGAGCCGGTTGAAGACCTGGTACGTGCGGGTCGCGACGTGCTCGAGCGTCTCGAGGTCACCGTTCGGCAAAAGCTGGCGACGAAGGAGGTCGATTGAGATGGCGCGCGACGGATCACCGAAGGTGATGATCGGGTGGCGGAGGAGGAAGCGCTGCGCCTGGCCGAGCGCCTCGGGGAGGATGTCGGCGTAGGCCATGCGACGCGTCGCGATGCAGGCCACCGCATGGAGCAGGTTCGTCGCGAGCGTCCCGGCCCCGTCGAAGACGGCACCCGGGAGTGGCGCCTTCAGCGCCTCGTAGAGCGGGGCGAGCACGTGGTTGCTCTTCCCGATCCCGATCTCCCCGCAGCACCAGTAGCTCGTGAGGAAGAGGCTGAGCGAGGCGCGGACCTCCTCCCGCGTGTCGACGTCGACACCGAGGAGGAACTCCCGCTCGAGGATCGGGCGCGGGGGTGCCGTCGCGGGAACGAGATTCCGGCGGAGAGCTGGTGGCAGGATGAGGGTCGACACGGGACCTCCTTGCCGGCACGGTGGCCGGCACAGTCGTGGCACGACGTGAAGAGCGGGCTGTGCTGAAGTGGGGTGCGGCCCGCGTGGGGGTCAGAATTTCTGGGGGCGGAGCGGCTCGGTGCCGTCGAACATCGACTCCTCGCGACTCAGCACCTCGCGCAGCCGATCCTTGCGCTGCGCCTCGATCGCGGCGTTCAGGTCCTGGAGCATCGTCCGCCAGTGCTCGGTGATGTCCTTCGGCCAGCGATCCCGCGGGATCGCGAGCTTCGCCGCCACGACGCGCGCCGCCTCTCGCAGGGCGTCGTCGTACGGGACGCCGCGCACCTCCGTCTCGCGCAGGATGACGTAGAAGGCGAGGGGCGCCAGCGGGTGGCTCGTGACGTCACCGTGGATGGCGGCGCGGAAGAACTCGCGCAGCTCGCTGCGCACGGCCTCGGTGCCGACGCCGGCGATGATCCGCTCAACCTCGTCCTCGCCGAGCGGGGCGCTGACGGGGGGTGGCGCCGGACGCGCCGCCGCCGCGCGGTAGTCGGCGTCGTGCAGCTCCTGGCGGGCACGGTCGCGCTCGGTGCGGACGCTCTGCCGGGTGCGCTCCCGGTCGAGGGCGTCGCGCTCGAAGCTGTCGGCGCGCTCCATGGCGCGGCGGGTCTCGCGGTCGAAGGTCGCCCCCTCGAGGTCGGCTCGTTCGGCACGGAGCCGCGCGATCGCGGTGCGGGTGCGCTCCTCGCGCGTCGCCTCGCGCAGCCCGGCCTGGTCCTCGAGTTCGCCGATGTCGAAGCAGATCTTCGCGCGGTGGAACGACGCGTCAGCGAGCACCTTCTGCGTCTCGGCGGCGAGGTCGGCGGCCTGCTTCGCGCAGTGGGCCGCGGCGTTCCGCGCGTCAGCCATCGAGTGGACGGCCCGCGCGACGTGCGCCCAGCCGCGCGCCACGGACTCCGCCGTCTTCTCGAATCTCCGCGCCTGCCCCGGCGACTGGCTGAGGGTCGCGAGCGCGCCGTGCGTGATGTCGGTGAACGTCGTCGAGTGGTCGAGCGTGGTCGGCGTCCGCGGGCTGAGCACCTCGGCGCTGAAGACCGAGGGGCGCGTGAGGCTCGAGGAGGACGGACCGTAGGGACCGCTCGTCCCCTCGTCGAGACGGACGAGCGCCGTAGAGCGTTTCGGCGGCGGCTCGGCCATCACAGCTTCCTCGTGATGCCGGCGACCTTGGCGATGAACTTCGACTCCTCGACCTCGACCTCGCGGTTGAGCTGCTCGAGCTTGGCCTTGTCCGCGAGGAGGCGCTGCCGGAGCGTGGCGGCGGCGCGCTCGTGCTCCGCGTGCGTGATGGTGACCCGCTCGCCGGGCGGGACGCGGGGAGACCGCAGCAGGAGCCAGAGGAGGAGGAGCGTCACGAAGGCGATCATGGAGCCGATGGCCAGGTCAGGCAGCCCCTCGACGGAGGACCGGGGAGGAAGCGGCGGGAGCGCGGTGGGGGGCGGAGCGCTGGGGGGCACGGAAGTCGGGGTCACAAGCGGCGCTGTCGCCGCCGTGGCTGCGTCCAGCTGGGGACCCGTGCTCACCTGTTCGACGGGTGTCGGCACGGCATCCTCCCCGACGGTCGACGCCGGAGGGGGAGCAGCACCGACCAGGAGGCGGATGAGGGTCGCCACGCCCTCCGCGCAGGCGGCGGCCTCCGCGCACGGGCCGACGAGAGTGCCGCGCCACGCGCCCACTTCCTCGTAGGCGCCGCTCTCCGGATCCAGGAGGTACGCGCCCCCGTAGTGGCCCTCATCAGGGTGGAGCACGAAGCCGATCACCGCCTCGCCGACGGTGATCGTCGAGGTGATCTGATGCTCCCGGACGGAGGCGGCCTCGTCGGCGTCGAAGCGCTCCGGCGGCATGGAGGGTGGCACCACGTCCTCGCTGCGACCCGGTGCTGCGAACCCGAGTGCTGCGAGGACGAGGAGCCCGGCGAGGAGGCGCCGCGTCACACGGCACCTCCGTCGCTAGTCACGGGCCTGCGGGGAGGCCGCCTGGCGGGTGGCTTGGCAGCGTGTTCGGCCTCCTTCTCGCCGAGGAGCGAGCGCAGGTAGGTCTGGATGAGGGCGAGCGTCTGGCGGATGCCCTCGGTGTCCGCCGCCGTGTGCTCGGCGGTGAGCGTCAGCCGCGGGGGCGACTCGATCGTGATCTTGATGCTGTCCATACGAAGTCCTCCGTGTGGTTCTCGCCAGGAGCGGGGGTGAATGGTGGCGCGCGCTCGGAGGCCTCAGCCGCCCATCGCGTGCAGCCGTCCGGTCTGGTACTGGCGCTTGAACTGGGCGATGCCTGCCTCGATCTCGGGTCGCATCGCGATGCGCAGCTCGAGGATGATCCGTTCGGGGTCGTAGCCGTCGTCCTCGACGCGCTGCATCACGTCGGCGGCCGCGCTGGCCAGCGCCAGGTTCTCATCCGCGACGTCGGCGACGCTCGACGGGAGCAGCAGCGGGATGCCGTGCCGCACCTGCGCATCCATCGCCTCCAGGAAGAACGCGGGGAGCCGGAGCGCCGTGACGGGGTCGATCTCGCCCCAGCGCCGGAGCGTCTCCTCCAGACCCTGAATGATGCCGAGGTACGTCCCTCGGGCGGTGTAGGTCACTGGGTTGAACGGTGTCGAGAAGCGGCGTGTGACCATCGCGCTACCTCCCGAAGAGCCGACCGAAGAGCCCCTTTGGCGTCTGCTGCGCGCGCTGCTGCTCCCGCCGGAGCCGCGGGATGGAGACCTCGATCTCTCCGCGCATGTGGGGTCGCAGCTGGGCCAGGATGCCCCTGGCGTCGTAGCCGGAGGCGTCGGCGCGCTTGATGACGTCGACGGCCGTGAGGAGGGTCGCCAGGTGCTCGGCCGCGAGGTCCGACGTCTTGGCGGCCAGCACCGGGACGCCGTACCGCTCCTGCGCCTCAATCCCCTCGTGGAAGTAGGCGACGAGTTCGAGCGCCCGTACCGGGTCGATCTCGTCCCACCGCCTGAGCGCCTCCTGCATCCCCTCGAGCAGGTCGGCGTAGGTACCGCGAATGATGTACGTGGGGGGCCAGAACTCTCCTGGCATCCGGGCTGGGTGCATCGCTTCCTCCTGGGGCCGTGCGTCGGGACGCCGACCCGCTTCAGGAGATAGAGCGGAAATCAGGGGGTATTTTTCTCACGTCCCCTCCTGATTTCTGCACATTTCTTCACTGCAGGGGCTGATCTGGTCAGCTGGCCGGAGTCCTGATCTGGAGGGGCTGGAGCATCTCGAACGGTCGCGAGCGAGGGGTGGCTCGTGATGGAGGTCGTGAACAGGCGCCCGCAGTCCGCGGAGGACCCAGCCGGGCGTCAGGTGCCGGACGCCGCCGGTGGCACCTGCGGCTTCTCCAAAAGCGCCCCGTGGCTCCTCGCGAGGATTCGCGCTTCCACCTGGCGGAACCCCACCAGCGTCGAGAGCGCCAACTCCCCGGCGAGCGCCTCGCGAGGGACGTGCCCCTTCGGCTCGAGGAGGAGCAACCGGCCCCCCGGCCGCAGCGCCACGAACACCTGCTCGAGGAACCGCTGGCGGTCGTCGACCTCGTGGAGGACGTGGATCGCGATCGCGACGTCGATGTGTCCGGCCCATTGCGCGAGGCCGAGATCCCCGGCGGTGCAGGCGACGGCTTCAATCTGATCGGAGAGCCCCGCGCGCCGGGCGCGCCGCACCAGGCCCTCGAGCATCTTTGGCTGGATATCGACGGCGACGACCCTCCCCGTCGGGCCGGCTATCCGCGCGATCGGCAGCGTGAAGTACCCCATGCCGCAGCCCGGCTCGAGGACGGTCATCCCCGGCAGCACGCACCCTTCGATGAGCGTCTCGGGCCGCTCGAAGAGCCGGCGCAGGGGGCAGCAGAGGAGGGGCCCCGCCCACGCGGGGCAGATGTGTGGGGGCTTCGTACCTGGATGCTCCTTCGGGTGCATGCCCAGAACATACGAGCAATCCCTCCTCGTGTCGACTCGCGGGACAGTCCGAGCGAACGCGGCAGGTGCTCACCGACCCGCGTTCGGAAGATGCAGCGGAAATCAGGGGCGTGTTCTTCTCACGTCCCCTCCTGATTTCTGCAGAATCCTTCGCTTCAGGGGCCGATCTGAAGAGCGGCCAGTAGTCCTGATCTGGAGAGCCCTAAACTGGGAGTCGATTTCCCATCATCTCTCAAAGACCCAAGGATCTGCGACGTGCATCACCATTTCCGCTGTAACAGTTCGCTGATCGGGATCGGGCTATACTGCTCCGTGAAGTCGCTACTCCGAATCGGAGATAGGAGGTGCCCATGGCTCCATCACTTCGTGTGTTCATCGGCAGCACCTCCGAGAGGCAAGCTCACGTAGAGGAACTCGTCGCGTACATCCAAAGAAACGAAATCCTTCATGGTCGAATTGAGCCTGTTCCCTGGTATGGTGCCTGGGGCCAAGGAACACTCACCCTCGAAGGGCTCGAGCAGTGCATTAGTTCGACGGACGGAGCAATTCTGTTTCTTACGCCTGATGACATCACATCTTCCCGCGGTCAGGAACGACAATCTCCACGCGATAACCTCATCTTCGAGGCGGGACTCTTTCTCGGCGCACACGGACGCAAGCGGACGAGGCTCCTCGTCCCTCGACCGACACGGCGCCGTCAAGATCCCCAGAAGAATCCATCAGACCTCCTCGGGCTGCACCTCGAATACTTCACATGGCATTCAGGTGGGGATTTCAGTCAGAGCGACCTGCCGAATGTCGTCCGGAAGGTGTGCGAAGAGCTTCTCAGGTTGGGGCCCAGGGAAAAGCCTGAGGGGGAAACCCTCCCCAAGCTCCGCGGAACCGAAAGCCACGTTGAGAGAATTGAGACTCTTGTCGGCGACATCGATAAGCTGACCGTCGACTGGATACTGCCGTTCCTCCCCACGGCGAAGAAGATCGACCTCGTCAACGCCTATCGGGTCAACGAGAGCATCGTTCGACACCCGCTCTTCCAGGCATTCAAGGACAGGAAGACCAGCCAACTGCGGGCATGCTTCCTCGATCCGTGGGATGCACCGCTGATCGATATCCATCGCAGAAAGCTCGGGAGGACTCGTACGACCAGTTACATCCAAGACGCCTTCAAGGCCTCGATAAACAGGCTGCTCAGCGACGACATCTCCATCACTCACGCTCGAAACAGGACGCGGGTCAAGGTGCTCTCTGGCAAGCCGCTTGCGGACTTCCAGATATCCGTTACGAACCAACGAATTACCTACACGTACTGCCGGGTCGACAATCGGGCGCTCATCGTTCCGCTCGACATGAAGAAGAAGCAGGATCCTCGTCCGCTGGCCTGGCTCATCACTACGGACGCTTGTCCGGCGGCATTTCAATACTACCTCTCCGATGTTGGGGCGCTATTCTCGGATGGAAAGAGTGTCTACAAGTCCCGTCCCTGATGACCTGAGGTCGTGGGATCTCTGCTTTGTCGACGTGGAAGCGACTGGACACGTCTTCGGCTTCCACGAGATCATCGAGATCGCCGTCCTCCGCACTTCCCCGGACGGGATGATCGAGCATGCGACCTGGGCGCGGCGTTTGCGCCCAAGATTCCCGGAGAGGATCACCACGAAGGCGCGAGAGATTACCGGTTTCTCGCAGGAAGGCTGGGCGGGCGCACCGCTGCACGACCTAGCTTTGTGGAACGACTTCGCGAGGTTCTGCCGCGGCAGTGTTCCCGTCTGCCACAACCCGACGTTCGACCGAGCATTCATCACTCTCGCTGCTGCAGAGTACGGGGTGCTTGACCTTGGTCTCGACTACCACTGGATCGGCACGGAGTCCCTTTCGTGGCCTCTGTTTCGTCAGGGTCTCATCCCGAGGATGTCGCTCGTCAACCTGTGCGAATACTTCGGTGTACCGCCTGAACCATTACCGCACGGGGCGATGAATGGCGCCGAGTCGTGCCGGCAGGTCTACGTTCGCCTTCTGCGCCTGCTCCTTTCATCTGCAGCTAACCCGCCCATAGATGCCCCTCGCTAACCGCCAGACCGAAGGAATGATCGGGTGACCGCTTCAACTTGGTCGATGGATAGGCCGGATTCGATCTCATACGCAGATGCAACCACGACGTCGCGTCCTCCCCATTCCCGCCGAACCTCACTCGATCCGGGCCGTTGGTCTTGGACGTGTGGATCGAGGCTATTGAACAGTGGGAGCAGGTCGCGAAGGTCAACGTGGCCGTATGATGCTGGCTTGAGGCTGATGCGGAACTTCGTGCCCTTCGGGCGGCCGTCTGGATGCAGCTTCGGAATGGCGAGAATCTGAAGCTTCCCTCGTACCAATTCCAGGCAATAGAGCGCCTCGACATCGCGATCGACGACAACCACGGCGAGCTGATCATCATTCGCACGGACACCGTCCCTCCAGCGTTGTTGGTGCTCGCTTCGTACACGTTCAGCATCGGGATCCTTGAGATCGTCGAGGGTCGGAACGCCAGGTAGCATCGTCCCGCGCAGCTGGGATCGAATGGCGTGCATGAGGTCACGCGCAAGAAGCGTTGCCACGAGCGAGAGCGTTTCGTCGGAGGGGTCTGGAACGCTTCGACCGTCGGGCGTCCTTCGATACTCGTTTCGGCGCCTGCAGAGATCCTCCTCAAGTCGGCGCTGCTTGTTCACGATGAAGAGGTGCAGGGCAAGGCCACTCTCTCGTACCACGTCGTCGGGCTCGTCGCTCTCGAGGAGGTCGCACCATTCCGAGGCGCTGCGGAGTACACGCCGGACGGGATCAGACACGGTGCCGATCCCGCCGAGTCGGGCCAACACCGCCGAGATGAGGTAGTCGGTGTCGAGCTTGTGCGTTGCGAGCTCGTGACGCCCGAGGCCGGACACCGCCACTGGTACAGCGTCCATGTTCACGCGTTCACCACTACGGTGGTGATCAAAGATCGCCTGTACTGCGGCTGGGGTTTTCGTACTCCCGTCGATGTCGATGACCTTCGCTGTCGGAGGAGGACTCCCTCGCTGGTATATGCGGAAGACTGGGGGCCGTTTCGGCGTGCCGGGAGGCGGAGCGTCTTGGGAGAAGTCGTTCAGCGTTGAGGAGTGTTATCTGCACCATCCACTGTACGAATTCCTGTGCTCGACAGCAAGCTCGACGGCAAGGTCTCAAGTTTGTGGTTTTGCAGAATGTCCTCTGCGGGAGAGAGGAACACCAAGCGCGACGAGTTGGCCAATCAGCGGCCAGTAGTCCTGATCTGGAGGGCTTTCAGCTGAGAGACGACCTCCGGTTTCGCCTTGAAGGTCGCGAGTCCAGCATCGATGCAGGATATCGCCTCGCTCGCGCGCCCTGCCCGCTGGAGCACCGTCGCGAGGAGGACTGTGGCCTCACCTGCAGCGTCGTGGTCCTTCGGGAGCCCGGCCTTCGGGACTCCATCGAGAACCTCCCGTAGCAGTTTCTCCGCTTCGGCGAGCTTGCCGAGCGCCGCCTCCGTCGATGCGAGGGCGTTCAGGCCCTTCAGCGCCTGGAGGTTCACCTTGGTGAACGCCGTCCGATCCCGCTTGACGGCGTCCGCCAGGAGGGTCTCCGCCTCGACGTAGTCGCCCCTGTCTCGGTGGACCATGCCGAGCTGGGCGAGCACTGCGGCCACGTTGGGGTGGTCGTCCCCGAAGAGCTTCCGCGTGGTCGCGAGGGCTTCGCGGAAGAGCGTCTCGGACTCATCGAGCTGGCCCCGCAGCCGGAGGACGTGCGCGAGGTTCCGGAGGGTGACCACGGTGTCGCCGTGCGCGTCGCCGAGAATTTTTCGACGCATGGCGAGCGCCTCGCGGGCGTGACCCTCCGCCACGTCGAGCTTCCCGTCGGCCGCCTCCGAGACCGCGAGGTTGTTCAGCATGAGTGCGATCTCCGGGTGGGCCGTGCCGTAGATCGTCCTGTCGAGCGCCAGCGCCTCGGCGTAGTGCTGCTGCGCCTCCGCGTGCTTCCCCGTCTCGTCCTCGGCGTGCGCGAGGTTGTTGAGCGCGAGCGCCACGTAGGGGTGAGTGGGTCCGAGCATCGCGCGGAGGTCGGTGACGTTCTGCACGTGGAGGGAGAGCGCCCGGTCGTAGCCGCCCCCGCTCTCGATGAGGAGGTTCGCGAGGAGATTCCGCGTCTGGAGCACCCCGAACCCCTTCGGGTCGATCGTCTGCTGGATCTGGAGCACGCGGTCGAGGAGGGACGCCGCCTCGCGGTAGTCCCCGAGGCCCTGGCGCACTTGGGCGAGGTTCGCCAGGTGGGTGGCGACCTCCGCGCTGTCAGGTCCGACGTCACGCGTCCGGAGCGCCAGCGCCTCCCGGATGAGCGGCTCCGCCTCCGTGAGCTTGTCCTGTCGGACGAGCAGCGTCCCGAGGTTGTTCGCGCTCTCGGCCCGGTCGGCGCGCGAGCCGCTGGAGCGGAGCGTCACCGCCGTCCGCAGCAGCTTCTCCGCCGTTTCGAGGTCGCCGATGGAGGCGTACGTGACGCCGAGCGTGTCGAGCACGGCGCCGCGCACGAGCGGCTCGTCCTCGGTGCCCGGCTTCGTGAACTTCTCGGTCGCCTGGTCGAGGAGGTCGCGCACCGTCACGGGGTTCTTCTTCGCCTGTGCCGGGTCGAAGCCCTTCAGCACGTCGCGGAGTTCGTCCGCGATCCGGGTCGCCCGCGCCCGTTCCCGCTGGAGACGCTGCACGTGGAACGCGCCAAATCCAGTGGAGAGCACGAGGGCGAGCGCGAGCGTCGCCGACGTCGCCGGGTGCCGCCGCGCCCACCTCCACGACCGATCCGCCACACCCGGTGCCTTCGCGGCGACGGGCCGCAGCTCCAGGTGGGCCAAGAGGTCGTCGAGGAAGGCAGCGACGCTCTCGTACCGCCTCGCGGGGTCGCGCTCGAGCGCCTTGAGGACGATCGCGTCCAGATCGCCACGCAGCTGGCGCGATATCGCCCGTGTACTTCCCGGAACGTCCACGGGACTGGCGAGCACGCGCCGACTCGGCCGCTCGATCTCCCCCTCCAGGACGTCCCTGCGGCACGCCTCAATGTCGCGCCGGTCGAGCCGGTGCGGGAGCGAGCCCGTGAGCAACTCATAGAGGAGGACTCCGGCAGAGTAGATGTCGGTTCGGACGGTGAGCGGCTCGCCGCGGTACTGCTCGGGGCTCGCGTACTCGTACGTGAGCGGGCGCGGGCCGACTGTCACCGAGCCCGATCGCTCCCAGGAGACCTTCGCGATGCCGAAGTCGATCACGACCGGCGCGCCGTCCCTCCGAACCACGACGTTCGCCGCCGAGAGGTCGCAGTGGATGACGCCGCGCTCGTGGGCGGAGCGCAGCGCGTCGAGGACGGTGGAGAAGAGGACGATCCGCTCGCGGACGGAGAGTCTCCGCTCCGCGGCCGCCGCAGTGATCGGGAGCGCCCCGTCCAGGTAGTCGAGGACGAGGAGCGGCTCGTCGCCCGGACCTGCCACGACGTCCACGAGCCCCGCGAGGTTCGGGTGGCGGAGCTGGCTCAGGATCGCGATCTCGAGCCGGTAGCGCGCCGCTTCCTCGGCGAACGACCCGCCGAGCGGCACCTTGAGGGCGTACGCCCGCTCCTGATCCTCGAAGGAGCGCGTCGCGAGGAAAACGCGCGAGAAGCCGCCCCGCGCGAGCAGGCGCTGCACGGTGTAGGGCCCGAAGCGCTGCCCGAGGTAGCGCTGGTCGATGCGATCCTCGAGGAGCGCCTCCAGCTCAGCGCCAGCACCAGGTGTCGGCGCCCCGAGGTACTGCAGCAGCCCCTCCACCTCGGCGCGCAGAGCCGGGTCATCGCCGCACCGTTCCGCGAGGAGGCCGGGACGTAGCTCGGCGGACACCGCCGCGCACGCGGCGAGCAGCTCCTGCTTCCTGGCGAGTCGGGCGTCCGTCACGCGGACAGCTCCCGCTGGATGAGGGCCTTCGCGTAGATCCACCGCCGGTGGGCGGTCGAGAGGGTCATACCTGTCATGTCTGCTATCTCCTGGAGCGTGAGGTCGGCGAACAGCCGTAGGCCCGCGATCTCCGCTGCCTTCGCGTCTTCAGCCGCGAGGTGGTCGAGCGCCACGCTCAGCGCCACGGCCGAGACGACCGAGGCCGCGGTCTGCCCGGGGACGTCAATGTCGCTAGAGAGCGAGACCGCAGCCGGGACGGCCTGCGCCCGCGACCGGGCGTACTCCGTGAGGACGCGCCGCATCGCGAGGCACGCGGCCCGAAGGAAGTGCTGCCGGTCGGTGAAGGCGTGCCCCTGCCACTGCATGAGCGCGGCGACGGCCTCGTTCACGAGCGCGGTGGGCTGGAGCGTGTGCCCGACGCGCTCGCGGGACATCTTCGCGCGGGCGATCCGGTAGAGTTCGTCGTAGACGAGCGGCAGCGCCTCCTCGAAGGCGGCAGCATCTCCGGCGGCCCAGCGCCGGAGGAGGTCGGTCACACGGTGCGCAGCGTCGAGAGGCTCAGCCATTCCGTTCCGTGAACTCCCAGTTCGATCGGTCGACGGATTAGAGCAGATTCTCACGGGTGTGTGCACGCGACGCAGAGGCTGCACGGCGGCGAACGCGGAAGATCCGTGCAGCTACCGGCAATGCAGCTCGATTCGCGCACGGGTGCCGCCGCATGGCGTCGCGTCGTGCGAACCCCTAGACTTGGAACCAGACGGAACACCACCGCTATGCCTGCCTCCACGAACGAACGAATCAGCAAGTTCCTGAGCCTCGTCCTGCGCTCTTGCGCGAGGTCGTCGAGCTGAATGACAAGCAGCGGTTTCGGTTCTCGGAGGACGGTCACTCGATCCGTGCCAATCAGGGTCACTCTGTTCACGTCGATTTGAAGCTCAATCCGAAGGTGCCGCCCGCTGTGCTCTTCCATGGCACGGCGGACAGGTTCCTGCCGTCAATTCGGGAGCGAGGGCTCATCTCGGGTACCCGGCAATACGTCCACCTTTCGAAGGATCGAGAAACAGCGATGATCGTCGGGAAGCGGCATGGAAGACCAGCAGTTCTCGACGTGCGATCTGGAGCCATGCACGACGCGGGATTCGTCTTCTTCCTCTCGGACAACGGGGTGTGGCTGACCGACTCTGTCCCGGTGGCGTTTCTCACCTTCCCATCCGGCGAAGAACCCGGCTGAATTCCAACGCTCGCGCGTCGATCAATTCGTGCTTGCTCTCCCGTTTCTCAAGGGAGCTTTCTTGGTCAAACTGAAGGGATCCCTCTATGGGTTTCGCCCCTCCAGCCACGACAGGTAGAACTCCGCGACCTTGAGGACGTCGCCCGCATTCCCGACTGCGGCGTGTGACGCTGCCGCAGCCTTCAGCGCGACGCAGGCGAGCATCGAGGATCGGTCCGATGCGGCCTTCACCGGAATTGGCGAACTCGACGGTATGCCGCCACCGCGAGCGGCGCCGTCCTCGCGATCCAATGGCGCAGCCGCTGCAATCTCGTACTGCTGGAACGCGCGGCCATCTCGGCTTAGGCGCTGGCTCGTGCGGACGGTGAGCTGGGACCCTCGTCCGAGACGCAGCTTGTCGAGTTCCGCGAACAGAGATCGCGGCGGCAGGAACGTGTGCTCGCTGCCGTCGGGCGTCCGCACGCGATACGCGCGGTACGGGCCGAAGCGCGTCGAGCCTTCTCGCGGCCGGTCGAAGAGAAGCGTGAGCGGCGTCGTCGTACCGGGCTGGAGGAAATCATTCGAGGCCATGGGTGTGTGGGGGAATGGAACGGGGAGAAAGACCGCTGAGAGAGGAGACCGCCGAGGGAAGGAGCCCCGGGCTCGCATGTGACGCCGCGCCTGTGGATGTCTGCCGTCCTATGGAAAACGGCTGGAACGCTCGCGGCGCACCGAGGCCGGTTCCCGCCGTTTCCCACAGGACTTGGAAATCCCTGCGCCGTGCCTCGTGTGCGCTCTCGACACATGACGGGATTCCCACAGAAATCCACAGTCCTACGACCGCGAGAATTTTCTATTTATTCTTTCAGGAGACCCGGGATTCCGGAGAGACCGCCGATCAGATGTGGCAGTCGACGATGGCGAGGCGCGTGCCATCACTCCAGCTGTCCCAGAGGCGGCGGAACTCGCGCGCCCACACGTCCGTTGCCTTCTCGTCGGCAGCGAAGCCGAACCAGCCCATGGAGCCCTTCTCGTGCCACACCCCGTCGTGGAGGACGGCGAACGGGCAGAGCGCGCGGTCACGCTCCCGTCGGACGTACGCCGCCTCGCTGCCCGGGAAGTCCTCGGGCTTCGTCCAGATGCCAAGGGCTGAGCGCCGCGCGTTGAACGCCGCCACGCGCGGCTGCTCGTTGTAGTGGCTCCGCGCGTCCTCGGTGCTGATCTCCCCCGCGTCGATGCGTTGGGCGAAGTGCCTCCACGGCACGTGCTCTGGCGTCCCGGCGATGGCGGTCGCGTACGCGGCCCACGTCCGGCGCGCCTCGGCCTCGGATGCCGCTTCCATCGCGGCGATGTCCACGTCGCCCTTCAGGATCTCGTCGACGCCAGTGGGTTCGGGGGCCGCATCTCCGTGCCGGCGCACGAAGGCATCAGGTGTACCCGTGCCGCCGAGGACGCCGCCCTTGCCCGGCTTCGGCGTGAAGAACCCGCGGAACCGCCCGCCCACCTCCCACCAGTCCCACTTGGCGTCTGGGTTCGAGGTGGAGAGTCCGTAGACGCCGCGGCGATCGACGCCGCCCTCCCGTCCGTTCCAGTCCTCCATGTGCGCGACGATCGCTCGGCGATCGTTCGGGTCGAGCCGGTAGTGCGCCGCGATGTCGGCAAGCTCAGTGGTATTGAGGTAGACCTTGCTGGGCTCGGTCTCGAGGGCTTCATCGAAGGGCGCGAGCTGCGCTTCAATGTTCGGTCCAGTGACGAGGCAGGCGAAGTGCGACATAGAGGTTTCAGGGTGAAGGGATGGGGAATCGGGATTGGCCCGATCCGGCTGGAGGGAGCCCGCATCGACCCCGCGCTAATCGGCGGCGGGCGTCGTACCTGGAGACTCGCGGTTGACCACGCTCACGCCGTCCTTCTTCTTCCACGTGAGCATGTTGATCTCGTCGGCGCGGATCTCCGTGGTGTAGCGGCGCTCGCCGTTCTTCTCGTACGCGCGGTTCAGGAGTTCGCCCTCGACGTAGATGCCGGTGCCGCGCACGAGGTGCTTGGCGCAGACCTCGCCGAGCGTTCCCCACGCGACGACGCGGTGGTAGTCGGTGACTTCCTTCCGGACACCGTCACTCGTGTGCTCGCGGTGCGTTGCCACGGGGAACGTGACGCGGACCTGTCCGCTCTTGGTGTCGATGGCCTCCGGGTCGGCGGCGAGGTGACCGACGAGGATGATCTTGTTGACGCTGCGCATAGGGGTGAATGGGGGAAGGGGATTGGGAACGGGATGTCGGGCTCCTCGGGCGAAGACCTAAGGATTCCACCCTCCGTCACGGCCGGCTGTTTCGGACCGGTGACGGGCGCGCGTGGGAGCCGGAGCCACCGAGCCGGAATGCGAGCGCCACCGCCCGGGCGTGGAACTCGGTGACGAGTCGGCGTTTGCCGCGCGGATCCTCCACCCGGTGGTGGATCGTTCCCTCGACGACGACGATCCGGCCGGGGTGGAGGAGGCGAAGGCAGGTCGCGGCGTGGTCACCGCGGACGACTACGAGGTTCTCGCGGGAGGGTTTCCGCGATTGCGGCTCCACCGCGAGGCGGCTCCACGGACGGAGGCGGAACTCGACGTGCGGCGATCCGCGCCGCTGGACGACGACGGGGGCTGTCGCGATCCGGCCAACGAGCGTGAAGATCGGGTGAGCAGTACGCATGGGAGTTGGTGGGGAAGGAATTGGGAACGCTCGGGCGAAAGCCCGAGGACATGAACCTCCCGTCCACGGCCGACTGTTTCGGGCATGGACGGGAGGGGACAGTTACGCGGCGACGGGAATCGGCGCACGCGGTCCGAGCAGCCGCGTGACGGCGGTCTCGTAGTGCAGGGGGCTCAGCTCGACGCCGATCACCTGGCGCTTGAGCGAGCGCGCCGCGACGAGCGTGGAGCCCGATCCCATGAACGGGTCGAGCACGATCTCGCCCGGGCGCGAGTACGCCTCGATCACCGGCGCGAGCGCCGAGACCGGCTTCTGCGTCGGGTGGAGGGTGTTGCCCGTGTACTCCCACGGGAGAGTGTCCGGGATGATCTGGTTTGGCGTGGACGCCTGACCGCGCGCGAGCAGGTAGGCGACCTCGTGCTTGCACTCGGCGAGACGGCGCGACGACGCGTAGCGCTTCAACCAGACGAAGTGCCCGACCGGGAACAGTCCCGCGGCGCGCCACGCCGCGAGGAAGCGGTCGGCCTGGCTCCAGCCATAGAACGACACGCAGAAGCGCCCGGGTTTCAGCACGCGGCCGACCTCGGCGAACGCCGGGAAGAGCCAGCGGTCGTTGTCGTCGTTCAGCACGCCCTGCCCGTCGCGCGAGCGGTAGCGGATCAGGTACGGAGGGTCCGTCACGACGAGGTCGACCGACGCGTCCGGCAATCGCCGGAGCACGCGCGTGCAGTCGCCGCGGTACACGCGGTTAGCGAAGGGAGACGGCGTCATACGACGGGAGCCGTCACGGGCGCGTCGATGAGCGAGGCGAGCCGGTCGAGTTCCTCCACGGAGGGCGCGATGGCGCGCATGTCGGATCCGTCCGGCACCATTCGGGCGACGCGCATCGCCTGGACGTAGACCTCGCCGGTCGCCGGATCGAGCGCGAGCCGTCCCTCGGCGCGTAGGATGTTGCCGCGTCGCAGGCAGGCGATCCCAGCCGCCTCGAGACCGAGGCCGGTCACGGTGATCTCGGTGCGAGGGAACTCGCAGATTCGGACGGGAACCGAGGCGAACACGGGTCCCTCCCGGCTGAGGCGAATAATCGGCGCTCCGATCGCGCCCTGGACAACGACCTCGTTGCGTTCGTGCTGCATGGTGGTGTGAGGGGTAGGAAACTCCGGACCCTCGGGCGAAGCCCGAGGAAATCCACCCCTCCACGGCGGTCTGTTTGACGCGGTGTCTGGACGCCGGGGTACCCGCTGAAGATGATGTCGTGCAGCAGCCTCCACACTCCAAGAAGACCTCGTAAGGCGGGGAGTGAACGGGCCTCCTGTTCAACCCTGATCTCGGCAGGTCGTTCAGGTCCCTATCTAACTGTGAATGCTGGGGTTTTCTCTGTTCCAGGAGGGACTGAAATGGGGGTCCTGATCCCGGTCTTGAGTCCTGAAGTCAGGAATCAGCCCTGTCAGCTCTCTCAGGTCCTTCCGAGTTCAGGCCCCTGTCCGAGAAGCTCACGCGCAAGTGATACGTGGTCGGCCCTCTCGAAATCGCTGCGCGCGCTGCGACATCACGTGCCCCCTCACTCTCGCCCCGCGTCCCTCCGAGCGCCGTGGATCATTTCAGACGCAGATTCTCCTGGTGAAATTTGCTCCCGGAGTTTTCGTGCCTCTTCGACGAGCGGCGGGACATCGTGCAGCTCACCCCATTCGGCAAAGGTCCTGCGCTCCCCGGTGAGTCGCTCCATCACAGCCTCGTAGTGCGCCGCCTTCACCGGGTCACTCGCGACCCGCTCTCGGAGCGAGGGCAGCCCCGTCGGCGGCTGCTTCCGCTGCTCCTCGGCGAACTTCCGGCTGAACTCGAGCCCGTCCGCCAGGTACGCCGTCACGAAGTCTCGGTGCCGGTGGTAGAAGAGGATCGTGGCGTAGACCTCTTCGAGCGTGAGCGTCTCCCAGTACCTGGCGATTTCCTCGGGGGTCCAGGCGCGGTAGATGTAGTCGTAGAGCACGGTCTCGATTCCGATGCGGTGCCCCTTAATGCGGATGTCGTCGGGACGCTGGACGTCGAAGTAGTCTCCCAGGTCTCCGAATATCGGAACTACCAAGTCTGGGTTTGGATCGAAGTTCACGGGTCACCCCTCGTACCATTTTACGCTGCGGCGGGTGCTAGCATCTGCTGGCAGGAGCAGAGCATGGACGCACCAGACTGGACGGAAGAGACGTGCCCCGAGTGTGACGGTGGCCTCTGTAACGACTGGGAGGCGCACGGGAAGCTCCGCGTGATCGTCGCAAGTCACCTCCTGATCGTGCATCGAAGGCTCCTCGAACTGCAGCGAGAGACGCACAGGCTCACCCTGTTTCCTGATGGGCCGATACAGTAAGTGCTGAGCCACCCTGGGAGAGTCACAACATTCCACATCCAACCAGGCCTCACCTCCCTCATTTCCTGGGAATCCGCAGTGGTCTCTGACCAGGAACGGTGGGGGCGGTTCCGAAGGGATCGTGACGGACAAGGCTATTGATAGCCGCGCTCAGCCGTCGTCGATCACCATGAACTTGATTCCGTAGACCCCATTCCGCAACTGGTCTTCCTCGCTGTATGTCCTCTGCAGTATCGGGAGGGAGGCTCGCACCTCGGGGAAATCCCGCGCCAGGTGCTCGAACGTGAGGTAGTGGACCACCGCGGTGACGCGTCCTTGGATCAGTCGGCTCCGGTCTGTTGCATGGGAGAAGCGCACCCTTGCCCCGAGTCCCACGTCGGAGAGGCAACAGCAGATGCGCTGCCCCGCCAGCACGCGGTCGAACTCCTCGGAGTCGAGCGTCAAGTGGGAGACCTGCTCCGCCTTGCAGACGTACATCATCGGTGCAGCCTCACGGGCGACCAAGCTCCGTGTCTCCCACGTGTGGGTTCTGTCTCCATCGTCACAAACACCTTGCTCGTGGCGGACGTCGGCACATCGGAGATCAGTGTTTCTTGTCCTTCGGAGGATTTGGATCGTTGCCGTAGCTGTCCGCGTCACGGATACGGTTTCGACGGTCATGAATGATGACCTGCGTTTCGAGACGCTGGGCAATCTGGCGTGCTCGTTCGATTGCCTCTATCTGCGTTGACTTGACGACGGTGTCGCGGCTATTTCCGGCACCGAGAACGGCCCAGCCATCGGGTCGGCGTACGACGTGCTGATTCGGGATGGGGCGTTTTGGCATCTGGGATCCTTTCATAGCTGTTTGCCGCGAGGTCGGCGAGTGACGGCCTGGACGGTCTTGGTGAAGCGGTCGAGGATGTCGACTGTGATGTGCCGGGGGTTATCACGGCGGATTGCTGCGGCTGTGCTGAGAGCGGCTTCGGCGCTGAGTTCCTGCCGTGTGACCAGCTCGACCATCAGCTGCAGACCCCAGAGGATGGAGACCCCGCCACTCTCGCACTCGCGCCGCAGAGCCTTATCATTCGTCACGCAGGTAAACCCGCCGCGTTGCGCCATGAGCAGGCAGAGGTGATCCTCGAACGAGAGAGAGCCCCGCTGGCTCGCTGCAGTCATCAGGTCTGCAGCCTCCGGCTCGAGGAGCGTGAGCCCGAGGCGACGGCAGTCTGCTTCGGTCAGCTGCTCGACTTCCGCGAGGATCGGGACTGGAACGTGCAGCGGTCCGATGTGGTGGACGACGAGTGTGAGGACGGATCGATCTGCGAGGGCGTAGTCGATGAGGACGTTGGCGTCGATGATGAGCAGCTGCGCTGGCAGAGGAGGGTGCATCAGGCTACTCGACCCATGAGGAGGCGAGGGCGCGCATCTCTCGGAGGTGCAGCCCGAGGATCTCCCCGCCACGTCCGAGCGAGATCAGGTCGCGCTCCACCGCGTGCCGGACCAGCAGCTGGAGACGATCCTCCGTGAAGTCGGTCGGCGAGAGGCTATCTGGTTCCTCCGCAGCCCGCGTTGACGCCGCACGGAAAGCCTCGACCCCGAGAGCCTCTGGTTCATCGGCCTTCTGGAGGCTCCGTCCGAAGCGGCGGGTGTACTCGGCCTGGAAGCGTCCCCAGACCTGCTTCCCGAGTGCAGAAGTTTCAGAGAGGCGGTAGAGAACCGTCTTGTAACTCACGCGGAACATGCGCTTCAGCTTCAGGACACGATCTACGAAGCTCGAACCCGCGCTGGCCGCCCACTCCTTGCGGAAGGCACCCTCAGGAAGGAGGAAGTGGGCGGCGAACGTATCCGCCTCTTTCTCCTCGTTCGGGCGCTCGTCGCTGTCACTCGCGTTGTAGGCATCCAGGTGCAGGAGCAGGTGGCCGAGTTCGTGGGCGGCCGTGAAGATCCACCGCTCGACGGCAATTCGTTCCCACGTATTCACGACGACCGCCGGGCCGCCGTCCTCGCGTCCGACCGAGAGGCCGAAGAACGCGTCGCTCGCGACGGAGATCCGGTAGACCTTCACGCCGGCCGACTCCAGGAGGCCGCAGATGTCGCGGATCGGCTCGACCTCGCCGAGGCCGAGCAGCGCCCGCACTTCCCGCGCCAACTCGGCAGGCCCAAGCGGTTCGGCGGATGCGCGGAGGCGACGGATCTTCTCGTCCAGATCGAAGGTCTTCAGGTCGCCGAGGAGCTGCTCGAGCTGGGAGAAGTTAGTGAGCCAGTCGCCGACGTCCGCCAAGACCTGCTCCCTGGAGTTCAGCCGCTTGAGCGAGCGGAAGCGAACCTGCGAGAGCAGCGTCACCGGCCGGAGCAGCGCCGCGAGGTTGACCTCAAGCGCCTGTGCCAGCGCCTGCAACGTGCTGGCGCGCGGCACAGCCTTCCCCGTCTCGATGTTGCGGTAGCCAACGCGGGTCAGATCCGCCTTCTCTGCCAGCTGCGCCTGGGTCCAGCCCCGGGATTCACGGAGGCGTCGGAGATTCGCTGGGAGCGTGGTGCTGAGGGGTTCCATGTCCTAAAACTACTCTCCAATACATACGATGTCAATACGATAAGTTGACGAGAGAAATCCGTCGGTGAGTCTCCAGTCTGATGGGAGGAAAACCGAGCAGCCCATTTCGAAGCCGTACCCGATGGAACACTCGTTGGGTTGTCATGCGATGCTGGCGCCGACGGCGGCGCGCATTTGCAATACTCTCGTCGTCAAGCTACAAAGGCAGCACCCCACCGCACTTTCCCATGCCCGGTAGCGCTGCTGCCGGATGACCACCCTGCACGAGTGCAGCTGGTCAGACGGAGGTGGAGAACGACGATCTCTCCGCTTCTGGATGCGAAATTGATGCTTCGGAACCACTACGGCTGGTTTGCAAGCAGGAGGTGACCGGTTCGAGCCCGGTAGCCTCCACATCTCGCAGCCAGAAGCCATGAACGGGTACTCGCCGTTCGTGGTCCACCCCTCCCGATGACCACCTGCCTGTATCGTGCAGGGGTCGTCCGGTTGTCTCCTCGCCGATGGCGTGGGAAAGCGGTTTAACCCCCCTTTCCCCATGGTTTCCTCCCAGCCGAAAACACCTCCTGCTTTTCCTGCAACTCGACGGAACCACACGCACCCAAGTCGACGGGCTGATGCTCGAACACCGCGTCAGGACGCCGCAGAATCCCTCACGGATCTCTCGCTTGACCGGCTCGACCTCTGGCACGCGGCATTCTGCGAAGAATCGCGGCACCTGGAGGGGAAGAGCCCGATGACGGTCGCGGGATACGACTGTGCGTACCGGTCCTTCCGCCGGTTCCTCCTCGAGGCGGTACCCCGGACGAACGGTGCCATTGGGACGCGGCTCTCAGAGGTGGAGGCCTGGCTCATGTGGCTCCGAAAGCGGGGCGTCGGTCCGGTCTCGTGCAACACCTACTGGCGGGGACTCGTGCCGTTCTTCCAGTACCTCGAGCGCACCCGGAGCGTCCCGAACCCGTTCGATGGGCTGCGCGCTCCAGGACTCCCGCAGCGTGTACCGAAGGCGCTCAGTCCCGACGAGTGCCGACGCCTCATCGAGTCTGCGCAGCACTTCCCGTGGCCGACGCTGTTCGAACGTACCCGCGCGGTGGCCGTCGTGGCGATCCTCCTCTACACCGGGCTCCGTCGCGGAGAGCTGCTCCGCTTGAAGTACGCGGATGTCGACCTTAACGACGGGAGCCTCCGCGTCGAGAAGGGGAAAGGGCGGTACGGCGGGAAGGACCGCGTCTGTGTTCTCCCGCCGGAACTCATCTTCTTCTTGAAGGCCTACCTGCGAGAACGCGCGCGCTGCCAGATCGTGTGCCCGGAGGTCTTCGCCTCCCATCGCCAGCAGGGACTCTCCGAGACGCAGCTGCGGCGCATCCTCGGCGCGGTGAAGCGGGCGGCGGGCATCCAGTTCAGCCCGCACGCGCTCCGCCACAGCTTCATCTCGATGGCACTTCGCGCTGGGACGCCGATCCACGTCGTCCAGGCGCTGGCGGGACATGCCTCGATCCAGTCGACGATCCCGTACATCCGCGTGTTCGACGAGGAGCGTCGGGCTGCCGCGCAGAAGTTCACGATCATGGGACTGTGAGCTTGGTGGCGAAGCAGTCACACGCTCGCGGGGCCCGATGGTTCTCGTGGCTCTTCGTTCCTATGATCGTCACCGATGCAGCGAGCACGACGGATGCAGCTCGTATCTGCTGAGACAACCACTCCCCTCACTTAGGGGACTGTTTGTGATCCTCTTGGCCAGAACCGTCGTCCTCACTGACGCGCAGGTCGCCGATGACCTCTTCGACGTGAATCTTCTGAATGATCTGAGTCACTTCAATATTCGTAACACTCTGATTCGCCGGCTTTTGGCTCAGATGACTCATTAGCTCCAGAATCACCGCGATCCATGCTGCTGCCTTCTTCGGACTATTCGGGAGCCACTTCTTGATTGCTGCGTGCCTGCCTGTGGGCTTCTCGCCTGCCCGAACCTTTTCGAGTTCCTCAAGAATCAGACCCAGCTCTTGGCGTGGGTTCTTCGCCTCATTTAAGAGCACCACGAAGCCATTCACAGTCCCCCTAAAAGAAGTGGGAGGTACTGGGTTGAAATGCCCACAGTACGGGCACTGAATGCCCTTTGAAACCGAGAGAGTTAACGTAGCCCCTTCGCCCACGAATATCCCGGGGTCGTATACCCGGTGGCACTTCTTGCAGACAAACTTTACGTCTCCCATAACTATCGGGGTTACTTTCAATGGATTCTACGCCCAGGCTGGAGGATAGTCCATCTTTGTACTGTTGCAGAGATAAGGTTACACCCGGGCTCGTCGCTGTGCTTGCGATCTGGGTTGTGAGCGTGTCTACAAGTTTCTGCCTCGGCGTCCTGCCATCCATCCCGAGACCCGTGTGGTGACGGCGGGCGTTGTAGTGCGCCATCCAGAGCCGGTAGCGGTACTGGAGCTCATCGAAGGTCATATCGGGGCGGCACTGGGAGAAGCACTCGTGCTTGAGCGTGCGGTGCCAGCGCTCCACCTTCCCGTTCTGCTCCGGGCTGTAGGCGTCGTTGTAGACCACCTCGATCCCCAGCGCCGCGCAGGCTTCGCGGAACACGCGACCGAAGCCGTTGTCGACGCGGATGCGCCGGATGCGGAACGGGCAGCGCGCCACGATCTTCCGCAGCGCCGCAGCAGCGGCCGCGTCGCCGCCCCAACTCTCGACGAGCTCCCCGTCCGCCCAGCGGCTGCAGTCGTCCACGCAGTCGAAGGAGACGAGCTGCCGCGACCGCCCGTAGGGGAAGCACGCGTCGAACTGCACCTCCTGGCCTGGCTCCTCCAGGCAGTAGAGCTGGGGCGCCGCGACCCACCGGCAGTACCCCTGCGTGTAGCGCACCTTGCGACGCTTGAGGATGCGCCAGACGGTCGTGGCGTGGAGGTGGCGCCCCAGCTCCTCTTCGAGCGCAACGGCGATGCCCACCGGCTCCTTGGCGGGCTCCAGCGCTGCGATGCGGCAGACGGCATCCTGGACGTCGTCGGGGGTACGGTTGCGACACCAGCCGGGCTTGGGTCCTGGCTTCTTCGGGAGGATGCCATCCACCCCGTGGCGCTCGTAGCGCGCCTTCAGGTGGTGGAACTGCTTGCGGGAGATATCGAGGAGCTCCGCCGCCTTCGTCGCGGTCATCTGCTTCGTGAGGGTCTCTCGAATGAGGCGCTCTCTCATGGCCGTGAGGGGTTCGGTGCGTCGTCGAGGAGGTGAGAAATTTCGCACGGGGCAGTGTGGGGTAGTGCACTACCCCACACTGCCCCACTCCTCCTACCGATGTGTAACCCTAATTGCTGCAATTGGAACAAGGATAGTCCATCTTTGTCCATTGTCCATCTCCCCTCGTCGGAACACACTGGATCAATTACCTGCCAGGCCAAATGCCCCGTCGAACTCCTGCCGACATCGATGGCTGAAACCTCCACTTTGGGCTCGTTGATGCTGGCTGTATCTGGATCAATTTTCGCTCGCGCTGATCGACGTCGCTAATGGCTCATCCGGACACAACATCCTCAGCTTTCGCCTTCGATCAGCAGACCACAACTCCTATAAGTAAGGGTGTTGATAGTGAACGAGCCCTTCCTCCATAATCTGAAGGTGCGGTTCAAGTGAACTGAGAGGATGACTGACGTAGCCATTGCAATCGGGAAGATCCTCGCGCCAGTCGACGACCCCGTTAATCCGCGTGTTCGATGAGGAGCGTCGGGCTGCCGCGCAGAAGTTCACGATCATGGGACTGTGAGTGCCGCGGCGTGGTTCCGGCGCTCAGCCGTCGAGGTGGTGCACGTCGAGCTTGGACATCGCCCGCCGGAGGTCGTCGTCGGAGACGGACGAGTAGTAGAGCGTCATCGAGAGGTGCTTGTGGCCGAGCTGGCGCTGGATGACGGGCAGCGGCACGCCGGCCTCACGCCAGAGATCCGCTGCCGTCCGTCGCAGCATGTGGGGGGTGACGTGCGTGCCGAGGCTCTGGCTGACTATGCGCAGAATGCGGCGCACCGACACTTCGCCGATGCCCCCATTGCGCGTCGTCGAGACAATGA
This sequence comes from Thermoanaerobaculia bacterium, assembly GCA_022071945.1. GTDB lineage: Bacteria > Acidobacteriota > Thermoanaerobaculia > UBA5066 > UBA5066 > JAJVIN01. The sequence continues at coordinate 38,538 of JAJVIN010000023.1, forward strand.
ACTCATCGTCGGTTCGTCCCGCATCTCGCTTCGCGCCGATGTACCGCGTGAAGACCTCGACCGCTGTCGGACAGCAGACGAGGCGACGCTTCCCGCCGCTCGGTCCCTTGCCGATGACGTGGAGGTCGCCGTTGTCGCGATTTACGTCCCCATTCTTCAGCGTGAGTGCCTCATCTCGGCGGAGTCCTCCGAGGACGTAGAGGCGCACCAGGCAGCTGTTCCGCGCTGCCTCCAGTTCGGAGCCCCAGGGGAAGTGATCTACCTTCTCGAGGAGCGCCGGGACGAGCCCGACCAGGAGACGTGGCCGCTCTGGGTCTCCCTGCTTCGGTGTTGCAATCCCCTGGAATGGACTGAAGGCACCGTCCTGGGCGGCGAGGTGAACGACGACCGTCCGGACAGCGCGGAAGTACCCGTGGATACTGCGACGGCTCATGAGTCCGGATCGCGTCGGTCGCTGCCGGAGCCACGCCAGCCACTCTTTGATCACGCGCGCCTGCTCCCGCCAGTCTCCTCCGATCCAGGCTCGCTCGAGGTTGTTCGCCCGGACGAACCGAGCGAACGAGCGGAGCCCATCACGCCGCCAGTTCGCGGTGGTGCGAGCTTTCCCCTCTACGCGGACTTCCTCGTCGACACGGGCCAGGAACCGTCGTTCAAACTCGAGGAGGGAGTCCATCGCGAACGGGCGACCCGGCACACTGCTCTGGGAGGGGCTTCCGCCCGCAACACCTGTTGCGAAACCCGCGTAGAGCTGACCCACGAGGAGCTGGATGCGTGGATGAGCCAGCAGTGCCTCCGTACTCAAGTGGTCCAGAGGCAGTTCGCCAGCTGGAAGGAGCGCTTGGCTCGGTGTGCCGCCAGTCCGCTCATCGCCTCCCCTGTCGGTGGGGAGTGAACCACTCCCTGCGATGGACGAATCCGCCACCGGTACAGAGACCGGGGCGCTCGGCGAATCACGAGGAGATAGGGGGCGTCTCATGGAACCGGCAAGGAGGGAATCGCTCATCGGGTCGGGGCTACGAACTGTAGTCATCAATCACCAAGCCCGTCGGAACCGGCTCCATCCGGGTCTTCGGCATCTTCTGCGGGCGATCGAGCCGGATGCGTCGAGCGCGAAACGTTCGTCCCCGGATCGCCCAATAGCACGCACCGCGCGGGAGGTCGGTGATCTCGCGAATGCGTGACGCGATCTCCTCAGCCGGTGTCAGGAGCGGGTCCGTGATCTCGTCGTAGTGCCGGACGCGCTGCCGGGGCATCGTGCCGAGCGGCTCCAGGATGTCGGGTCCGAGGAGCCGGGCTTCCTGGAGTGGGAGCCGAAACAGGAACTGCCGCGCCGTGTTCCCCGTGAGGAGCGGTCGGAGCTTGGCCGGGAACAGCGAGAGCCCCTGCGAGGCCAGCGCGAGCGAGACCTTGTACTTCCGTCCGGTCACGAGCAAATCTGGGAGACCACCATCTTCGGCGGCGAAGCTGTGGGCTTCGTCGAGCAGGATGGAGAACGGCCGCCGCGTCTCCGGCACCTGCTGCTCCCGACGGAGCGCGCCAAGCAGTAGGCTGTTCAGGAGGAGCCGCCCCAGCACATCGGACGCCGCGCCGAGGGCGCCGCGGGCGAGGTTCACGATCACAGCCACCGGCTGATCCATCACCGAGAGGACATCCAAGTCTGCGACGCCTTTCCCGAGGAACTTCTGGACGGACTCCGATCCTGTGAGCGGCGAGAGCTTGTTGATGACCGCCGACGCGTACATCTGCTCGGCGGCACCGAACCGCTCCGTGAAGTACGTCTGCGCCTGGGCTCCCGCCGTCTGGAGGACCGAGAGCCGGAAGTCCCGATCGAGGAGGAAGCGCTCGAGGTCGAGCAGCGTGACCGGCACCTCGCTCTCGATCGCCGCACGCAGACTCGCCGTCAGGATCTCTGACACCTTCACGCCGAACGCCCAGGAGGTCGCGCGCTCGTTCGTGTAGAGCTTCTTCAACACGGAGAGGAGGAGATCGACCTGGCGACCCGGTTCAACGCCGTCCATCTTTGCGAGCGGATTCCACGACGGGAGCGTCTCCGGCCGGGTGAAGTCGAGGTCGATGACCTTGAGGTTCCGCGTCGCGAGCGCCCAGGTGGCCACGCGCCTGGCGAGGTCTCCGTGTGGGTCGATGAGGCAGAACGCCTGCGCGTTTGCGAGCCGCGCCCGGGCGATGGCCTCGAGGAGCGACGACTTCCCGCTCCCTGTAGTTCCCAGGATGAGGGCGTGTTGGCGGAGATCCTCTGGCGTCAGGACGCACGGGACATCCGACCCGTCCGGCGACCGGTAGACCCCGAAGGGAGTGCCCTTCTCCTGGCGCTTCAGCATCTCGTGGAGGAAGCGATCCTTGGCGCAATAGAACTCGCGAGCGCGGAACCAGTCGCGGCTCTGCCGGGTCTGAAACGAGAGTTCGAGGACGGAGTCGAACGACATCATCGGTGGAGGAGGGACAGGAGCCAGGCGAGGACGGCCACGGGCGCAAGGAGCATGAAGGCGAGCACGATGCGCCCTCGGCCAGTGACCGGGAGCGTGCCCGAGGCCAGCAGCGCGAGGTAGCGCCGCTGGAATTGGGTGAGCGGCTGCGGGTCAGCGAGGATGAACTGCCCGTGCCTGCCTGCGGGCACGACCAGCCCATGTCGTCCGAGGCGGGAGAGCGAGAGATGCAGCGCGAGGCCGCTCCTGATCCCGCACGCCCGGGCGATGGAGCCGAGCGTGAGCGGTGCCGTGAGTCCCGATGCCCGCTCGTGGCTCCGGAGGAACAGGTAGACGAGGAGTGCCCGCCGCCCGACGAGTGGCAGCGTGCGGATGAACCAGTGCGTCGGCAGGACGTGCGTGACGCCCGGGTGATCGTCGGGGGCGAACAGGGTCCGCTCGATCTCGGGGCGCTCGATCTCGGGGCGCGCGATCTCGATCGTGATCGCACTCCCGCGCGCGTGCCACACGGCGAGTCCAGACCGCTCCAGGGCTTCGAGCCAGCGGAAGATATTTCCAGTCGTGGCTCCGAGCATCCACGAGAGATCCGTGAGCTGAACTGCAACGTCGTCCCGGAGCGCGAGCGCCCGAACCGTGAGGAGCAGGAGAGCCGCGTCCGGTCCGACGTCTCTGGTCGTTGCGATGAATGCACCGAGGTCGACTCGGAGGGCATTCACCCCCACCGGGCGCTCTGCCCGGAGAGCCAGGAGCCGCAGTGTCCGGGGTGCGTCAGCCATGGGATGCAGCTGGGAGTGTCACGGTTTCGCAGTGCGCTTGGAGGGCACGCGCCAGCACCTCGCCGAGACTTGGTACGAGATCAGCCGTAGCCGTCGTGATCGCGACCGGGAGGAGCCGCTGGAGCCGGACGGCCAGCAGCGCTCGCGCAGGTGGCTTCGCGAAGTCCACCCGCTCCAGCACCAGGAGCCGGGCGCGATCCAGGTTGGGCATCTCAGAGGAGTGGATCGGGTCTGTCGCGAGGCGGCGGGCGACGCCCACTTCCGCCGAGGTGAGCGCGGTCTCAACCAGCGACGCTGCCTCGGACAGTGTCCGGCTCTCACCAGCCACGACGATGAGTCCCCGTCCCTCTACGAACCGGGTCGGGAACGCCCGCACGTAGCCGAGGAGCTGATCGCGCTCCCGCTCCGGGAGCGTGGACGCTGGTTCATCGCACGAGGGGAGGATCCCGTTCTCCTCTGACCCGAGGGGGATCTCGTACCGCACGTAGTCCCAGAAGAGATCCTTCAGCTCAGGAACCTCCGGCAGGGCGCGGCAAATCCTCGCGATGGCCTGGGTGGTGAGCACCCGGCGTCCAGCCGCCGCGTGGACGAAGGTCGACCGGTGGAGGCCGACGTACGTCGCCAACTTGGCTCGCGTCCAGCCGCGCTCTCTTGCGAGGCGGTCGAGCGTCCGGAGGAGGTCAGTGGAACGGTGCACGGCTCGTGGGGGAGTGACGGGACGCCACGATCATCGCTGTGGTTCACGCATCGCCGCGAGGTCTCGGGGTGCGAATGGGACGGGCCGTCACGCCGCTTGCGGATCCTGGCCGCTTTCCCCTGCAAACGAGGTGTGACGCTCCGTCACGCGCAAAGGTACGAAGCAATAAAGTCAGCGTACGAGATAGGGGAGTAAAGACACACCTCTTTCATGACATGGAATCCACGAAGCGTCCAGATCCGAGCGCTGGACAGCGGTTTGAGTCTCACGTCTTCGATGGTCTGCTCGGGCGACGGATCGAGTACCCGACTGCGGCGAACTCGCCTTGACCACGGGCAGGTCTTTCTGAGGTATCACCCCCAGGAGATCAGAACGTGGACAGCCGCTTGATACGCGCAATCAAGAGAGCACGACGGTGTGCGCACTGGGACGGTACGTCCCAAGTGGACGTCGATCTCTCGCGAACGCGGATCGGCCGCGTCACGCTCACTGCGCCGCCATTCCTGAACCCATCTCGCCATGCCTCAAGACCTGCAGCTCTCGACACTAGAAGGGGAAGCGTCGACAGACGCAATTGATCGCCTGTCGGCGGAACCAAGAAACGCGCAGCCAGAAGCGATTCCTCCGCCCGAAACTCGCACACCTAGCCGCGCGACCCCGAGACCGATCCGTGTGCGAGGCCGGAGAGACAACGAACCAGCACTGGGGGTCGCACACGGAGTCGCACAGACCCCCGCACACGGACCTGCCCTTCCACGGGATCGAGCCATCTTGATCCGGCTTGCCAAGATGCGGCTCCTCTCCCTCCCCCAGCTCCAGAGGCTCGTCTTCGCTGGCCGCCACAGGACCCGCCTCAGCTACCGGCTCTCAGCCCTGGCGCGTCAGGGGTGGATTCGTCTCTGGGAAGAGCCCTTGATCCGGGGCGGACGGCCCCGCTACGTCGTCCCGACGCTTGCCGGTCTCAGGTTCGGGCTCGCGCAGCTCGAGCGGTCCCAGCAGCCCTTCCGGCACGCCCAGCTTCTCGCGACGATGCTCCGGAACGACCGGCGTCTTCCGATCCCGCTCACCGACGGCGTGACGCCGGCCTTCCTGAACCACCAACGGGAAGTGAACGACATCCTCATCTCCCTTGGATCCTCCCAGGGAAGCACAGTCACGTGGGCGTCGAGCTGGCACCGGCCATTTCCGAATAGTTTCCACGGGCTTCGTCTCCCACAGCCGGACTTCGTGGTGGTCGTCGCCGAAGGGGACGAACGCAGCCTCATCCTTGGCGAACATGATCGCGGCCACGAATCCCTCGCCCACTTCGCCGAAGCGAAGATTACACGGTACCGCGACCTCGCGCGGCAAGCGGCGGTCCTGAAAGAACTGACAGGCTTCGACGCCTTCACGGTGCTCGTGACCGTGAACGATGCGCTGGCGAAGAACTCAGAGGCTCGCATCGAGAAGCTGCGAAGAGCAGCGCTCGAGGGGTTCGCAGCGAATCTCTTCAGCTTCGCGTCGTCATTGCCATCAACCCTTGGTTTCCTTGCAAATCTCAAATAGTGCGAGGGGGCATCATTTCCGGAGTCGACCCGAAGCTCCGAGGTCAGCCCTCGAACACGTTGCATCGGACTCCTGATTGCGGGGCACGTCGCCCCAGGAGAATGACGAGCAGGAGCCATCAGCTTCTTGAAAAGCGGGACGGTCCGTCCCGAAGTCGCCACTTGCTCTGCCGGAAGACACCCTTTCCGCGCTTCACTGAGGGCGTCTCGCACCCGAGCGCCCATTCACATCCCGGATCGTCATCGCCTCCAACTCGAGTGAGGTCTCCGCGAGGACCCTCTCTGGCGGTCGGTGCGGCGCCAACCGCGGACCCGCACTTCCGGGTTCCGCAGCGGCTCTGTGCCGTCCCGCGCGCGCCGATCGCCCGAGGGCGCCTCGCCCTGATTTCACCCGATCGGAGGTCGACATGACGAAACCTTCCAACCCCAGATGGTCCGAGCTGCTCATCGAAGCGGTCGAGCAGCCGGGACTCATCCTCGAGGCCTATAGCCGCTTCCACGGCTTCAGCCTCGGCAACCAGATCGCGGCCCTGTGCCAGTGCCTCGGCCGCAAGATTCAGCCCGGTCCCATCGCCACGCTCCGCAAGTGGAACGAACTCGGCCGCTCGGTGAAGGCCGGACAGCATGCGATCTCACTCTGCATGCCGGTCACAGTGACGCCCACGACACCGAGGAAATCAACACCCACCTGCAAGGACGATGACTCCATCACGATCTTTATGTGGAAGCCGCGATGGTTCGTCCTCGCGCAGACGGACGGTGACGCCGAGGTTCCACCGCTCGAGATTCCCTCGTGGGACAAGGCGACGGCGCTCGAGTCGCTCGGGATCCAGGAGGTTGCCTTCACCCACCCAGACGGCAACGTCCAGGGCTACGCCGAGCGCCGCACGATCGCCATCAGCCCGCTCGCCCAGCTCCCTGCCAAGACGCTCTTCCACGAACTCGCGCACATCCAACTCGGCCACGTGGCCGAGCGCGGAACGGATCGGACGGACCTCCCGAAGAACCTCACGGAAGCGGAGGCCGAGGCGGTGGCGCTCCTGTGCCTCGAAGCATTGAGCTTGCCAGGAGCCGAGTACGCCCGCGGCTACATCCAGTCCTGGTACGGACGTGGAACCCCGATCCCGGATCCGTCCGCGCAGCGCATCTTCAAAGCCGCAAACCGGATCCTCCGCGCAGGCGAGTTGAAGGAGTCCCGCCATGAACGCGCCGCCTGATCCAACCTGCGACGGGTGCGGAACCCAGCTTTCTCCGGTCGAAGCCATGTCCTGGCACGTCTGCCTCCCGTGTACGAGAGCCCGTCACAAGGCCGTGCTCGCCGGGCACTGCGTCTGTGGGCGGAGACGGAGGCCAGGGCCACTGGCCCAGCAGGCGGGCCGGACGTGGACGCCGTGCCTCCGCTGCCTCGGCGCCATCCAGGCATCTCGTCGGAAACCGTAAACGCGAGGCCACCCATGCACCTCGTCACGATCGCGAACCGTCCCTACGCGGTCATCAACGGGAAGGACTACGCGGTCTGCCGCTGGTTCTCCCACCACCGCCAGGGGCCGCTCTTCCTCCAGCTCGCCGGCCGCACCCCGCTCTCGAAAGAAGACCTGCCGCAGAATGACTGGGTCGTCCAGACCATCCGCGATGGTCAACGCAGAATCTCCACCACCTGGCGTCAGCCGTGGTTCGATCACCGGATGGACGCGAGCCGCAAGCTTGCCTTCCTGGGAGCGTCCACGGCAGGCTCTCTCTTCCTCGCGCTGCGCTACATCGCAAGTCGCTTCGGTGTCGCGGCTGAACCCTCTGTACTGAGAGCCAGGGCCGACCAGCTCACTGCCAACTGGAACGCCCCGTGGATCCGGGTCCTCGAGCGCGTCAGAGACAGCGGCATGACTGAGAACGTGCTGATCGTCCTCGACCTCCCGTCCCACTTCGACGCTGGGGACGCGGCGTCTCTGCTCGACATTCCCTCGTAAGTTACGACAACCCAAACAGGGAGGCACACATGACCGTCACGCTTGATCTCGACACCCTGCGGCCGCGTGGAACCGAGGTCGATGCCGCTCCCGAGAGCTGGCTCCATGCCTCTGTCGCAATCGACGGCGTACTGTTCAACCTCGACGCGATCGCCGTCCACTGCTACCGCGGACTCCAGCACGTTGAGGCGGAGGCGTTCGAAGACGCGCTCGATTCCATCGGCATCATGACTGCCGCCGACAAGCCCTTCGTCACGATTCGGCTGAACACGCGGAACTACGTACTCCTGCTGACGCCCTCGAGCGTCTGACTCCACACACCGCCAACATTCTCGTTTTTCTACCTACGGGCGCCGGGAAGGACTCCTCCTCCGGCGCCCGTTTTCGTTTCGCCGACTCCGGCGAGAAAGGACTCCCCATGCCCGAAACAGAACTCGCCCTCGGCGCTGCCTACAGTGGCCGCGAGGCGAATCACGCGCTCAGCTTTCGCCAGTTCAACAAGAGCAAGCACGCCCAGTACTTCACTCCTGTCTGGCTCGCAGATCTGCTCTTCGAGCTGCTGCGATGCCTCCTCCCAGATGAGGACGCGAGCAAGGTCTCTGTCCTCGATCCCACCTGCGGCTCCGGGCGGCTCCTCGCTCCGTGGGTCGCCGCCGGTGCCACCGTGCTCGGCATCGAACTCGACGAGCTGGCCGCCACGCACGCGAAGAAGGCGATCGGCTCGACGAACGTCCGGACCGGAGACCTCCTCGACTACCGGAGTCTCCTGTCAGGCTTCTCGCTCGTCCTCACGAACCCGCCCTACGGCATCTGGTGGAACCCGCCAGACGCGGGAGAAGTCTGGTCTTGCGAGACTTCCGGCGGACTCCTCGAGAGCCAGGGCGCCACGCTCGAGATCTGCACCCGTGCACTCGACTACGGCGGGCTGCTCGTCGCTCTCATCCCGACGTCCGCGTTCCAGAACGCCAAGGATCGTTCCCTCCGCGACGTCCTCTACTCGAACTTCGAGGGGATCCTCCAGGTCACCATCCCGAAGCCCTTCGTGGACGAGTACCACATCACGCTCGACTGTGACCTCGTGGTCGCTCGCCGGGTCTACAGCTCACGCGCCTCCGACTGGGAGCCGTGCCGGGACACCATCGATCCGGATCGGCCCGAAGCATCCCTCCGAGCCGCCTTTCGCGTCGTACAGAACGAGAGAGCGCTTCCCGCCAGCCGTCACGTGCCTGTTCCAGTCCTCTCGCGGCTCGTCTCCATTCAGCCCTCCGTACATGCCCGGATCACGCCGCGGGGCGTCACCGGAAGCGGGGACGTCACGGGACTCCTCGGATTCCTGAACCACACCGTCACGGCGTTCGATCCCGTCTCTGGCATCGAGCGCGGCATCGTGGACGCCGTTCTCTCTCCGTCGTCGCTCATCACGCTCGGGCCCGCCGCAGCCGAAGAGACGCTCGCGAGTCTCGGCTTCGCTCCCGCGATCGCCGAGAAGGACGCGAAACGGATCACCCGTCTCCAGGAGAAGTTCTCGCTCCTTCGGACCCCGCTCTTCTCCCCGCAGGCGCACCAGCGCCTCGCCTACCTCGAAGACCGCGCCTACCCCGCCAAGAACACCATCACAGACGCAGGCCAGCCGCTCTTCATGGAAGGGAAGACCTACCACCTCCGACCCTCCTGGGTCAGGAACCGCGAAGTGGCCAAGGTCGAGACCGTCTGGGACGCCCGGCTCGAGCGCGAGATCCAGCTGACCACGACCGTCGACAGAGGCTACTTGTCCATCACCGTCGTCACAGACAGTGGATCCCGCGTGTTCCGCGAAGTCGCCATCGACGATGTCCGGATCCTCACGGACGCCTTCGAGCTACCGGTCGTCTCGGACCTCGAGGCGGTCGCACCGCGTTCGGTGGAGCGCAACCGTCGGATCGTCGCCAAACGCGCCCCGTTCCTGTTCCCGTTCCAGCGCGAGGATGTCGCCCGCATGGCTGTGAAGCCCTTCGGCTACCTCGGCTACGAGCAGGGTGGCGGCAAGACCGTAACAGCTGCCGCGTGGGCGGCTGTCCGAGGATTTCGCCGCGTCCTCGTCGTCTGCCAGTCCTCGCTCGTGGAGAACTGGCTCAACGAACTCACGCAGTTCGGCTTCCCCGCCTCGCGTCTCACCACCCACGCCTCGGTCACTCGCCTCCAGGCGGAGAAGCGGACCGGGGAGAAACCAAAAGAAACCACCTTCTTCGTCACGAGCTACGAGTTCCTCTCGCTCTCAGGACAGAAGGTCTATGACGCCTGGGCGTGCCGCTCGTTCGACAAAGACGGCACTGTGGCGCACGAATCTCTCGACAACAGGAAAGCCTCGTGCTCCGTCTGCAAGCGCGCGTACGAAGACGTCATCACCGCCTGCCCGAAGTGCAGCGATGTCCCCGCATGGACGGGCGGCTTCTGCGGCGCCTGCGGGTACCGCGCCTGGACCGCCTCTGGTGACGCGCGCCAGTGGCCCGCCTACAAGCGACTCACCAAACTCTTTGGAGCGGTCCTCGTCGACGAGGCCCAGGTCGCGAAGTCCAAGAACACCCTCCGTGGTCGCGCCGTCCGAGCCTTTCGCTCGAAGGGTCGCCTGATCCTCACCGGCACCCTCATGAAGGGCTACCCGATCGACGTCTTCTGGAACGTCTCGTGGCTGCTCGGCTTCGACACCCCGCTCTTCCCCTACGCCTACCGCGGCGGCTCGAAGCGCTTCCTCGACGAGTTCGGGACGTACGAGTACGTCACGCGCCAGTTCGAGGAGAGCCTCCACGAGGGTCGCGCGAAGCTCCTCCCGGAAGTCTCCAACCTCAACCGCTTCTGGCGCCTCATGGCCGCCTTCGCCGTCCGCCGCCGCAAAGACGACGTCTTCGAACTCCCCGAGAAGCGGCGCCGGATCGTGCTCCTCGACCTCCACAAGGAGCACCGCGAGCTGTACGACGCGTACGGCGAGTGGGCAAAGGCGGAGATCCAGAAAGCCCTCCGCCAGAACGACGGCAACCCGAACATGGGCGTCATCTCAAACGCCCTCTGGCGGCTCCGGTACGCGGCGACGTGTCCCGTGGCCGTCGACTACCTCGACCGCGGCGTGCTCAATGCCACCACCTGGAACAAGCTCGACGCCATCGTGAACCTTGTGCGCGCTGCGTTCGACAAGGGCGAGAAGACCATCGTGTTCTCGGGACTCCGGGTCATGGTGGCTGCCATCGCAAAGAGATTCAGAGACCTGGGGCTCAAGTTTCTCCCCATCACGGCAGACGTCCCAGCGGCCAAGCGCTTCGAACTCATTCAAGACTTCTCGCGGGATCCTGAGATGTCCGCCATCGTCGCGGGGCTCAACTGCCTCAACCGCGGATTCACCATCACAGCTGCGAACCACGTCGTCCTGGTCGACCTCGAGTACTCGCCCGAGGCGACCGAGCAGGCCGAAGACCGCGTCCACCGTCCCGGTCAGACGAAGCCGGTCGAGATCACCTACCTCCTCTCCCGCGACACGATCGACCAGGTCATGCACGAGATCCTGCTGCAGAAGGCGGAGGCCATCCGGCACGCCATCGACGGCCGGGCTCGCTTCACTGACGTGGCTGATCTCCTGAAGCGCGTCACAGGAGACATTCAGGTCGAGATCGCCCGTCGCATATCGCTCTTGCCGTCACCAGCGCCCGTCATCGACCTCGTCCCACTCCCGGAACCGGAGATTGTCACTCCGCCCATCGAGCTGCCCTCAAACGTCATCGCGTTTCCCGTTCCCGAGGTTCCGATCACCGTCCTTCCGATCCCGGCCATCGACCCCGAGGAAGAAGCCCGCCGCCGGGCCTTCTGGGAGCGGGTGGCTGCCGAGCGGAAAGCCGTGGTCATCCTCCGGCGCCCAACCCGGGTAGCCGCACAGGCTGCCGCGGCGCTCCAACTCTCCCTCTTCGACTGAACGTTTCCATCGTTTTCTTCCCGGCGGGGTGGCGTGTGCTGCTCCGCCGGGTTTTTTCTTTGTTGGCGATTATTCCCATGAGGTATGGAGGCTGGATCACAGCCATTGACTATTCGGCATTCTATAGCATAGTATGAGTAGAACCTACCGACACTTATCTGTCCACCCACATAGCGGATACAGCGACAGCACCCGACCTCCGTACTGAGTCAGTAGCGGCTGTTTCCCGGCAGCTTGCGGCTGAGGGAGGGGTCACCAGGCCAAGTGAACTTTACTATGGTGACAATCTGACCATCTTACGTCGATACGTGAAGGACGAGAGCGTTGATTTGGTGTATCTCGACCCACCGTTCAACTCGCAGAAGAACTACAACATGCTGTTCAAGGACAAAACGGGGAAGAGGGCCGCAGCGCAGATCAAGACATTCAAGGACACATGGGGATGGGACGAAGGGGCAGAGCGTGCGTACGTCGAGACTGTGGAGGCTGGCGGCACTGTCGCGGAAACGCTCGTGGCCTTCCGCTCATTCCTGAAGCAGAAGGACATGATGGCGTATCTCTCGATGATGGCTCCGCGTCTCGTGGAACTCCGTCGGGCGATGAAGCCCACCGCGAGCCTCTTCCTTCACTGTGACCCTACAGCGAGCCACTACCTCAAGGTGCTCCTGGACGCGGTGTTCGGTGCAGGGAACTTCGTGAACGAAATCGCGTGGTGCTATGACACGGGCGGTAGGTCGAAGACGTATTTTCCAAGGAAGCACGACACAATCTTCTGGTACTCGAAAACCTGCAAGGGATTCGCGTTCCACTACGACCAGGTTGCGATTGCGCGCGACCCATCCACCATGCACGAGTCGGTGCTGACAGACGAAATGGGACGCTCCTACCAGCGGAACATGAAGAACGGCAGGGAGTACCGCTATTACCTCGATAAGGGGGTGCTTCCGAATGACTGGTGGACGGATATACCCGCTCTTAATCCCGCGGCGAAGGAACGCCTCGACTACCCGACACAGAAACCCGTGGCACTGCTTGAGCGGATCATCAACTCGGTGACGCTGCGCGGTGAAATCGTCCTTGACCCGTTCTGTGGTTGCGGCACGTCAGTTGATGCTGCGCAGAAGCTGGGGCGTACGTGGATCGGAATTGACATTACTGCTCTATCCATCGACGTGATCACGCGCCGTCTCTCGGATGGCTACGGCGCGGACATTTCACGCAGTTATCGGCTCGTCGGTGAGCCAACGACGGTGCAGGAGGCTGAGGCGCTTGCGAAGAACAATAAGTACCAGTTCCAGTTCTGGGCGATCCGACGCGTGGGCGCCTCCCCCGCATCGGGTACGGAGAAAAAGGGTGCTGACGGCGGGATCGACGGTCGTAAGTTCTTCCACGATGGTCTCGGCGGTGTCATTAAGCAGATCATCCTCTCGGTGAAGGGAGGAAAGCTCAAGATGGACGACGTGAGATCCCTTGCGTACGTCGTGGAAAGGGAGAAGGCAGTTATCGGTGTCCTCATCAGTAGTGGCGAGCCAACGCCGACGATGCGGGCCGATGCTGCGGCGGCGGGCTTCTACACAGCGACGTCAGGCGAGAAGTATCCCCGCATTCAGCTCCTGAGCGTTGGCCAGCTCCTTAACGATCCACCTGCTCGTATCGAGTATCCGCACGCGCTCGACGTGACGCATGAGCGCGCACCGAGAGTTCTTCTTCCTTCCGCCGAGCAGACGTCGCTTATGTAGCACTCATGCCGCATCGCCGAATGCCGTACAGACGTGGCACACAGAACGAGGCTAGGAATTCGAAGGGGTGCGGATATGCGGACGACGTCACGCCGCCGATTGATTCTGAGTGGTATCCGCGTTAACGGCCGGCTTTTTCGTTTGTGAGCTGATCGCGATCGCAGAGCCCCGTCGCGGGGCCGATCTCATACCCAGCGTCGGTCTTCCCAAAGGGAGGGTTCGTCACCTCCCAAATGCACTCGTGGACCCTCAGGAGGAAGCTGCCCGTTCCGCAGGCTGGGTCGATGGTCTGGATGAGTCGCCTGGGCGTGAAGTAGGTGCCGCTCTGGTTCATTTCGTTCCTTTCTGTCCCATTCGGATCCGTCGAGCCAGATGTATAGCACCAAGAAAAGGTCAGGGGCTCCCGTAGGAAAGGAAACGGCATGAATTGGCTCTCTAGGGAAACTCTGAAAAAGGTGCAGCATTTTGTGGACAACTCGCGTGATCTTCCTCGGTGAATCGGGGAGAATGTGGGCGTCACCTTCCTCCCCCTCGCCCCCATGCCGCTCCGCCACCACTCGCGCCAGGTCTCGCTCCTCGCCGCGTCAACCATGAAGGACCTCAAGGTTGACCGCTTCCTCGCGGAGATGGACGCGGTCGTCCCGTGGACGGCCTTCGCCGCGGAGGTCGCACCGTTCTACACGGTGGCGGCGGTCGGTCGACCCCGCTTCGACATCGAGCTGCTGCTCCGGATCCACGTCCTCCAGCAGTGCTACGACCTGAGTGACCCCGGCGCCGAGGAGGCCATCCACGACCGGCTGTCCTTCCAGCGCTTCCTCGGGATCGACCCCGCCCGGGACACCGTCCCCGACGAGTCGACCATCCTCCACTTCCGCCACCTCCTCGAGAAGCACCGCCTGGCGGAGCGCTTCTTCGCGCTCGTGAACGCGTCGCTCGCGGCGAAGGGGCTCCTGCTCAAGGTCGGATCCATCGTCGACGCCACGACGCTGCACGCCCCGCCCAGCACGAAGAATCGCGCCAAGGCGCGCGACCCCGAGATGCACCAGACGAAGAAGGGCAACCAGTGGTACTTCGGCATGAAGGCGCACATCGCCGTCGACGTCCAGCACGGGCTCGTCCACCACCTCGTCACCACGGCGGCCAACGTCCACGACCGGGACGTGCTGTCCCTCCTCCTCCACGGCACGGAGCAGGTGCTCCTCGGGGACAGCGCCTACGGGAAGCAGGAAGACAAGCGTGCCTGGCGGAAGGAGGGGAAGCACTTCCTCGTGAACGACAAGGCCTCTCGCAGCCACCCGCTCTCGTCGTCCCAGCGGAGGCGCAACCGCAAGAAGTCTGGCGTGCGCGCCAAAGTGGAGCACCCCTTCCGGGTGCTCAAGCGCCAGTTTCACCAGGAGCGCACCCGCTACCGCGGGCTCTTCAAGAACACGCAGCGGCTCTTCACCGCCTTCACCCTCGCAAACCTCTTCCGCGTCCGACGACTCCTGCCCACGCTGGTGTAGCACGAGGGGTCACTGTGCCCGAAGGGGCACTGGAGCGGGAGCAACGGGGAGTGGCGAGGAGGGAGCGACACCGTCGGGCACGAAAAAACACCCCTCAGGTCGCCCACAGAGGGGTGAGGGGTGTTGCGCAGAGGTTCCCTAGACGCTCGCGGAGATTCGCGAGGAATCGCACCCCATGATGCGCCGAAGGATGCTCTGCCCCCGATAATGGCGTATCGTGGAAGAGATCACCCTGAACCCCGGTACCACCTCTCAGCCGTCATGAAGATCTTCGACTACCGAGAGAATCTCGTTCGAGATTACGAAACCTACGTCAAGAGCTTCATCTCTATCGCTGATGAGCGCATCCGCTCCTACGTAGATGAGACGCTCCAGAAGGGGTTGCTCTGGCCCGAACCACTCATCCAGATGAACCCCGCTTTCGAGCCAGGTGACTGGATCGATGAACTCGCCGAAGCTGGGACACTCCATCCAGAATGCGCAAAGATCTTCCGCCGCGAGAAGGCGAAGCAAGATGGCACGGGCCCAGGGTTCCCACTGCGGCTCCACCGGCACCAAGCCGACGCCATCCGCGCTGCTCAGACCGGCAAGAGCTACGTCCTGACGACCGGAACGGGTTCGGGAAAGAGCCTCTCGTACATCGTTCCCATCGTCGATCACGTGCTACGGCGAGGCTCCGGGAAAGGCATCCAGGCCATCATCGTCTATCCGATGAACGCGCTGGCGAACAGCCAGATCGGGGAACTCCAGAAGTTCCTCTGCGAGGGGTATCCGGACCGGAAGCCCCCCGTCACCTTCGCCCTCTACACGGGCCAGCAGAAGGACGACGATCGCGAGCGGATCATCGGGGATCCGCCAGACATCCTGCTCACGAACTACGTGATGCTGGAACTCCTCCTGACCCGGCCGAAGGAAGACAACCTCATCAAGGCCGCGAAGGGCATGCGGTTCCTCGTGCTCGATGAACTCCATACGTATCGGGGGCGCCAGGGAGCAGATGTTGCCATGCTCGTCCGACGCGTCCGGAATCGCATGGAGTCTCCGAACCTCCAGTGCGTCGGAACGTCGGCCACGCTTGCCAGTTCAGGAGACACCGCGACTCAGAAGGAAGAGGTGGCCCGGGTGGCCTCGATCCTCTTCGGGAACGAGGTGCCACCAGAGAACGTCATCGGGGAGACGCTCCGGCGGGCGACGAAGCCCTTTGACTTCTCGGTTCCGAAGAACCTGACGCTTCTGCGCGAGCGAGTCTCTGATCCGGCGAAGAATCCTCCTGCAGCCTACGCCGAGTTCCTTGCGGATCCGCTCTCGTCCTGGATCGAATCGACCTTCGGCGTCACCGAAGAATCTGGCACCGATCGGCTCATCCGCGTGAAGTCTCCGAAACCCGTAGGCGGGGACGGAGGAGCGGCGAAGGATCTGAGCAACCTGATCGGCGTCCCCGAGGAGCGGTGTGCGAGCACCATTCGCGAGACGCTCCTCGCGGGGTACGAACTCGCCCGTCACCCCGAGACGAATTCCCCGGCGTTCGCGTTTCGTCTCCACCAGTTCATTAGCCGTGGTGACACGGTGTACGCCTCGGTCGAACCGGAGGCTGAGCGCTACATCACCGTCCACGGGCAACAGTTTGTCCCAGGTGATCGGGAGAAGGTTCTCTTACCCCTCGTCTTCTGCCGCGAGTGCGGCCAGGAGTACTACTGCGTCCGCGAGAAGAGCGACAAGCAGAAGGGTGGCACGTCCTTCCTGCCGAGAGAACTCTCGGACCGCTTCCCGAGCCCAGACGGCGATCCAGGGTTCCTCTTCCGCTCTGAAGAAGAGAATGTTGCCTGGCCGGATGACCTCGACGCCATCATGGAGCGCATCCCCGAAGACTGGCTCGAAGAGCGCAAGGGGAAGACCGTCATTCGGAGTAATCGGAAGAAGCAACTCCCCGTCGCCGTCACCGTCGGATCCAATGGGGCGGTATCGAAGGACGGAACGGTTTTTCACTTCATCCCTGCGCCCTTCCGCTTCTGCCTCCGCTGCGGAATCTCATACGGGGGCCGCCAGATTGCAGACTTCGGGAAGCTCGGCTCCCTCGGGACCGAAGGCCGGAGCACGGCGACGACGATCCTGGCACTCTCTGCCATCCGGCACCTCAGGAACCAAGACCTGCCGGAGACCGCCCGCAAGCTCCTCTCGTTCACCGATAACCGTCAGGATGCCTCACTCCAGGCTGGTCACTTCAACGACTTCGTCGAGGTCGGCATCCTCCGTGCGGGCCTCTTCAAAGCGGCCGAGAAAGCGGGATCCGAGGGGCTCTCGCACGACGTGCTTCCGCAGCGGGTTTTTGAAGCCATGAACCTGCCGCTCGACCTCTACGCCGCAGACCCCGCTGTCCGGTACCAGCAACTCAACGAGACGCACAAGGCGTTCCGGAGCGTCCTCGGCTACCGGATCTACCGCGACCTGAAACGGGGATGGCGCATCACGGCCCCGAACCTCGAGCAGTGTGGAATGCTGGAGATTCGCTACCGCTCTCTCCAGGAGCTGTGCCACGAAGAAGCGGACTGGCGAACGCTCCATCCGGTGCTCTCTGGCGCTTCACCCGAGCTGCGCGCCGAAGTCTCGAAGACGCTCCTCGACCACATGCGGCGCGAGCTGGCGATCAAGGTCGACTTCCTGACGCCAACCTTCCAGGAGAGCATCCGGCAGCAGAGCAGCCAGCGGCTCCGCAGCCCTTTCGCACTCGACGAGAACGAGACCGATCGGATGGAGACCTCCTCCATCATGAAGCCGTGCAAGCGGCCCGAGCACGTCGAGTCCGAACTGGTGCGCTACCTGACGGGACGAGGCGGGTTCGGCCAGTACCTACGGAGAAAACTCCCGTTCGAGCCCCAGAAGAAGGTGGAGCAGACAGACATTGTCATCCGCGAGCTTCTCGCGACGCTGAAGATTGCGGGCCTCGTCGAGATCGTCGAAGAGCCCCGTTCCAAAGACGACGTGCCGGGCTACCAGATCCCTGCATCGAGCCTGCAGTGGGTCGCCGGTGATGGCACGAAGTCCTTCCACGACCCGATCCGCGTCCCGAGGGAGCCTGTCGACGGTGGCCGGACGAACCCGTTCTTCGTCCAGTTCTACCGCGCGATCGCCGGGGAGACGCAGGGTCTCGAAGCCCGCGAACATACGGCTCAGGTTCCATCCCAGCTTCGAGAGAAGCGAGAGAGCGACTTCCGGAATGCCGCTCTCCCCATCCTCTTCTGCTCGCCGACGATGGAACTCGGGGTCGACATCTCGGAACTCAACGTCGTGAACCTGCGGAACATCCCGCCCACGCCCGCGAACTACGCCCAGCGAAGCGGACGCGCCGGGCGCAACGGCCAACCCGCCATGGTCTTCTCCTACTGTGCGGTTGGGAACAACCACGACCAGTACTTCTTCAAGCGTCCCGAGCAGATGGTCGCGGGGTCCGTGATGCCGCCACGGCTCGACCTCACGAACGAAGACCTCATCCGGGCGCACGTCCACTCCATCTGGCTTGCTGAGACAAAGGTCGACCTCAAGGGTTCCTTGAAGGACATCCTCGACGTCATTGGCGAGGAGCCGACGCTGGCGCTCCAGGGGAACGTCCAGATGGGGCTCGCGAGTCTTCCGGCGAAAGAGCGCGCCAGGAAGCGGGCGAAAGCCGTCCTCGACTCCATGGCGGACGAACTCGTGAACGCCCCGTGGTACACGCCCGACTGGCTTGACCGCGAACTCGATCAGGTCCTCCTCCGATTCGACCGGGCCTGCGACCGCTGGCGCGGTCTCTACCGCTCGGCGCTCGACCAGCAGAAGACGCAGAGCAAGATCGTCCGCGACGCCTCTCGCACCGACATGGACAAGCAGCAGGCCAAGCGCCTACGCGCGGAGGCCGAAGCGCAGTTGAAGCTCCTGACCGAGGTGGACTCCCTCGCGCAGTCCGACTTCTTCAGCTACCGCTACTTCGCGAGCGAGGGATTCCTTCCGGGGTACAGCTTCCCACGCCTGCCGCTCTCGGCGTTCATCCCGGGGCGGAAGAGCAAGCAGGGGGACGAATTCCTCCAGCGGCCTCGCTTCCTCGCCATCTCCGAGTTCGGCCCGCGCGCGTTCATCTACCACGAGGGATCCCGCTACCTCATCAACCGGGTGATGCTGCCGGTGGGAGAGGAAAACGCCATCACAGAGCGGCGGGCGAAGATCTGCCCCGAGTGCGGGTACCTCCACGAGCTGAAAGACGCAGGCGGCCCCGACCTCTGCGAGAACTGCACGTCGGCTCTCACGGGTCCCACGACGCTCATGACCGGCCTCCTGCGCCTGCAGAACGTCTCGACACGCCGGCAAGACAAGATCAACTCCGACGAGGAAGAGCGCTTCCGCATGGGGTACGACCTCCAGGCGACGGTACGGTTCTCAGACTTCGGCGGTGTCCCGACCCGCACGGCCTCCGCCACCATCGACGGCAAGGAGTTCCTGAATCTCCGCTACGGGCAAGCTGCAACCATCTGGCGGATCAACCTCGGCTGGAGCCGCCGGAAGGACAAGGGAATCTTCGGCTTCGTCCTCGACCGCGAGCGCGGCGTCTGGGGGCGGAACGATCTCATCGAGGATAAGGACCAGGAAGATCCGATGTCTGCCGCCCAGATCCGCGTCATCCCGTTCGTCGAGGACCGCCGGAACTGCCTGCTTCTGAAGCCGGCGCTGCCCTTGCCCGTGGACGTCATGGCGAGCCTCCAGTACGCCATCAAGAACGCAATCCAGGTCGAGTACCAGCTCGAAGACAACGAACTCGCCGTGGAGCCGCTGCCGAACGTTGAGAGCCGGAATCTCATGCTGCTCTACGAGTCTGCCGAAGGCGGGGCGGGCGTCCTGCGTCGTCTCGTCGAGGAGCCCGCAGCCCTCCCCAGGGTGGCTCGCAAGGCGCTCGAACTCTGCCACTTCGATCCCGTCACCGGCGAAGACCAAGGCCAGGCTCCAAAGGCGCACGAACGCTGCGAGTCCGCCTGCTACGACTGCCTCCTGAGTTACGGCAACCAGCGCGATCACCGTCTGCTCGACCGGAACCTCATTCGCGAGACGCTCCTCTCCCTCGCGTCTGCGCCCATCGAGGCATCCGCTTCCGCGAGGACGCGAACCGAGCACCTGGAGATGCTCCTGCGGCAAGCCGAGTCGAACCTCGAACGCCAGTGGCTCGAGTACCTCGAGGAGTGGCAGCTCCGCCTGCCCTCGCGTGCCCAGAAACTCCTCCCGGCCTTCAGCACGCGGCCGGACTTCACCTACGAGGATGACCAGACCGTCATCTACGTCGACGGTCCGCACCACGATTTCCCCGAGCGACAGAAGCGTGACCGGGAGCAGGAGGCCAATCTCGACGATGCCGGGTTCACGGTGATCCGGTTCGGACTTCGTGACGACTGGGATGCCATTGTGAAGAAGTTCCCGGACGTCTTCGGAACTCCGAACCACAGGCCCGGGACACCGGCCCGGAAGCAGCCTGCTTCCCCGCAAGCGCCGAAGGGCTTCGATCCCGACCTCTTCCCCGACAAGTGGGTGCCCGTACTCCAGGGCGTCTCGACGGATACCGGTGTCCGGATCGAACCGGGGACGGACATCGAAGATGGGGGGCGGGTGATCGGGAGCGTCACGGCAACCATCGTGAAAGACGGCGTCACCCTCCACGTCATCGACACGAGCCTTGATACCGCGAGCGATGTCGAAGCCGTGCTGAAGAAGCGCGGCGAGCGCAGTCTTCAATCGTCCCCGGAAACGGCAGCAGACCTCATTCGCTCTGTACTCTCAAAACCCCTATGACCGTCGCTTTCGCCCGCACCTTCATGGAATCTGCGAACCAGCTCACGCTCCCGGAGCGGGGGCGGGTGTTCGACTTCATGACGAAGTACCAGCAGAACGCCGCACACCCGAGCCTCAGCCTCGAGCGGATCTCAAACGCGGACAAGAGCCTCTGGTCGGCACGGATTACCCAGGGACTCCGCGCCATCCTCGTGAAGGATGGTGACCAGTCGATCTTCCTCTACGCGAGCCACCATGACGATGCGTACACCTGGGCCGAGCGGCGGCGGTTCGAGAATCACCCAGTGACCGGCGCCGTCCAGGTGGTCGAAGTGGCGTCGGCCGTCCGGGAGGAGGTGGACTGGCAGACGAGCCCTGGGAAGCCGAGCCTCTTCGCGACGCGGAAAGACGAGTACCTCTCGAGCCTCGGCGTCCCCCTCGACTGGCTCCCGCTCCTGCACGAGGTGCAGACGGAGGAGCAGCTCCTCTCGATCATCGACCGGCTCCCCGAGGAAGTCGCCGAGCGCCTGCTGCGCCTGGCCTCGGGAGAACTCGTCGCGCCGCCAGCCCCCGTCTCACCCGGCGCACCGCTCTCGGCCAATCCGGACAACCTCCGCCGCTTCCGCGTGATCGAGAGCGAAGCGGAGTTGCAGGAAGTCCTCTCGAAGCCACTCTCTGCCTGGCTCCACTTCCTCCACCCCTCGCAGCGCGACCTCGTGACCGCCACCTTCAAGGGGCCCGTCAAGGTGACAGGTGGCGCGGGCACGGGGAAGACTGTCGTCGCGCTCCACCGGGCACGGCACCTCGCCAAGCCGGGGAAGAAGGTCCTTCTCACGAGCTTCGTCGGTACCCTCTGCCGGAACTTCGAGCGGAGCCTCGACATCCTCTGCTCGGGTGACGAGCGCAAGCGAATCACCGCCGCCACCGTCACGTCGGTGGCGCTCGACCTCCTGAAGACGAACGACAGCAAGCTCATCTTCGCTGACGAGCAGGGAGAGAAAGCCGAACTCAAGGTGTGCGCCTCGTTCGCCGAGGAGTACGGCGACGTCAAGTTCCTGTGGACCGAATGGCGGAAGGTCATCTCGCCGCAGGGCATCACCACGTGGGCCGAGTACCGGGACGCCCAGCGCACCGGCCGCGGCAAGCCCCTCACGGTCGCAGCGCGCAAGAAGATCTGGCAAGCATTCGCAGAGGTGATCGAACGGCTCGAAACGAAGAAGCGCTTCCCTGAGTTCCTCGCCGCGAAGAAGGCCACCCTCGCGCTGGAAGCCGGGACGCTGGTCTCTCCGTTCGACGCGGTCCTCGTGGATGAAGTCCAGGATCTCACCCCCGTCGCCCTGCGCTTGATCGCCGCGCTCGGGAAGAAGACGCCGGAGAATCTGCTCGTCGTCGGTGACGCAGGACAGCGCATCTACCCCCGGGGCTTCAGCCTTCGCGCCCTCGGAATCGACGTCCGGGGCCGCTCGCGCATTCTCAAGTTCAACTACCGCACCACGAAGCAGATTCAAGCCGCGGCGGAAGCGGTCCTGAGCGGTGACGTGGACGACCTCGACGGAGAGACCGAGACCCGAAAGGACGTCCAGTCGATTCTCAGCGGCCCCGTCCCGGTTCTCTCCGGCTTCGAGACCCCGCGCGAGCAGGACGCATTCATCGTCTCCGAGATCGAGCGCTTGAAGGCCAACGGATTCCAGCTCTCGGAGATTGCGGTCTTCGCACGGACGAACGACCTCGCGCGGTCGATCCAGAACGCGCTCCACAAAGCTGGCATCGAGAGCGGCCTCATCGACCGCTCGACCGATGGCACGGAAACGGGCGTGCAGATCGGGACGATGCACCGCGCCAAGGGGCTCGAGTTCAAGGCCGTCATCATTTCGAACTGCCAGGAAGGCTGCCTGCCGTCACCGGCTGCACTCAAGGAGGCCGACAGTCCGGCGGAACGGGAGATCCTGCTCGCGCTCGAGCGCCAGCTCCTCTACGTCAGCCTCACGCGCGCCCGGGACGAGGCGATCGTCACCTGGTGCGGGGAGCCTTCGCCGTTCCTCTCCGCGCTTCTCCAGACTCAGAGGACTGCCCCATGAACTTCACCATCGGAAGCCTCGTCAATGCGCGCCACCGGGAGTGGGTTGTCCTCCCGGGATCCACCGATGAGGCGCTTCTCGTGCGACCCCTCGGCGGGACTGAGGCCGAGACCACGGCCCTGCTACCAGCGCTCGAGTCCGTGGTGTCCACCCAGTTCTCACCACCTGACCCCACCCGGCCGGGGGATGACCGGTCTTGCCGGTTGCTGCGAGACGCCGTCCGCCTCGGCTTCCGATCGAGTGCCGGACCGTTCCGATCCTTCGCGCGCATCAACGTCGAGCCGCGGCCCTACCAGCTCGTGCCGCTCCTGATGGCGCTCCGGCTCGATCCCGTTCGGATCCTCATCGCCGATGACGTTGGAATTGGGAAGACCATCGAAGCGGGGCTCATCGCGCGTGAACTCCTGGACCGTGGCGAAGTCGAGCGGATGGCCGTTCTCTGCCCACCACACCTGGCCGAGCAGTGGCAACGCGAACTCCACGAGAAGTTCCACGTCGAGGCGGATCTCGTCCTCCCGAGCACGGTCGCGCGGCTCGAGCGGCCCTGCAACATCGGGGAGTCGCTCTTCGAGTACCCGGGCCGCCGCTTCTTCATCGTCTCGACCGACTTCATCAAGTCCGACCGCCGCCGCGAGGAGTTTCAGCGAGCCTGCCCGGAACTCGTCATCATCGATGAGGCGCACACCTGCGTCTCATCGACCCAGGGCGCCCACCAGCGGTACAAGCTCGTGCGCGGACTCGTCGAGAGATCCGACACGCGCCACATCATCCTCGTCACGGCGACGCCGCACAGCGGGAAGGAAGAGGCTTTTCGCGATCTCCTCACGCTGCTGAATCCTGAATTCCAGGATCTTCCGGCGGATCTGACGGGACCACAGAACGAGCCCAATAGGCGGCGCGTTGCCGCGCACCTCGTCCAGCGGCGGCGTGGCGACATCCTGCAGTACCTGGATGCCCGCACGGACTTCCCCCGGCGGGACGTCCTCAAAGACGTCACCTACAAGCTGTCCCCCGAGTACAAGCGGCTCTTCGATCGCGTCCTCTCCTACGCCCGCGAGGTGGTTCACGACCCCGCGCAGGGGACCCGGCACCGTCAGCGGATTCGCTGGTGGTCGATGCTGGCCCTGCTGCGGTCGCTCGCATCGAGCCCGCGCGCTGCGGCTCAGACGCTGCACACGCGATCCGGCACCGCGGATACCGAGACGGAGGAGCAGGCCAACGAGGTCGGGAAGCAGTCGCTCTTCGACCTTTCCGAGAGCGAGGCGGCCGACGGCTTCGACAACGCTCCCGGCGCTGACGCTGGTGAGGAATCGGCCGAAGAGGGCAAGGTTCGCAAACGGCTCGAGGAAATGTCCCGTGACGCCGCGAAACTCGAAGGGGCGAACGACCAGAAGCTCCAGACCGCGATCGCCTTCATCAAGAAGGAACTGCTCGGCGCCGGGTTCAACCCGATCATCTTCTGCCGCTTCATCCCGACCGCCGAGTACGTGGCGGAGGCGCTACGAAAGGCGCTCCCTGCCGACATCGAAGTCCAGGCGGTGACCGGGGCACTCCCTCCAGAGGAGCGCGAACTCCGGGTGCTCGAACTCGGGAAGGCGAAGCGCCGCGTCCTCGTCGCCACCGACTGCTTGAGTGAAGGGATCAACCTGCAAGAGTACTTCGACGCGGTGTTCCACTACGACCTCTCATGGAACCCGACGCGCCACGAGCAGCGCGAGGGCCGCGTCGACCGGTACGGCCAGAAAGGCGTGAGGGACGAGACCGGGCAGGGAGCCATCCGAACCGCGACGTACTACGGCATCGACAACTACATCGACGCCATCGTCGTCAGGGTGTTGCTCAAGCGGCACAAGACGATCCAGGGGACGCTCGGCGTCTCGGTTCCCGTTCCGTTCAATCCGGATGAGGTGATCGAAGCCGTCTTCGAGGGGCTCCTGCTCCACGAGAAGCAGGGGGAACTCTTCGAGGACTTCTTCCAGCCCAAGCAGCGCGAACTCGACTTCAAGTGGAAGGAAGCCGAGGACCGGGAGACGCGCTCGCGGACCATGTTCGCCCAGCTCTCGATCAAGGTGGAAGACGTGGCGCGAGAGCTGACCGAGATTCGTGCCGCGATTGGCGCCGGGGCGGATGTGAGGAGCTTCATGCGTGAGGCGCTGTCAGCCTATGGCTCGGCCGTCTCGCAGAAGAACGGTCTCCTGAACGCCGACCTGATGGGGACGCCTCGCGCGCTCCAGGAGGCGCTGGCGCTCGAGAAGATGGACCTCCATGCCCGCTTCGAGAAACCCGTCGACGACGATGAGGTCTACCTGACTCGAACGCACCCAATCGTCGAAGGACTCTCGGCGTTCGTCTTCTCCCACGCGCTCGACGAAGCCTCGATCGAAGGAAAACCCGCCGCGAGAAGGTCCGGTGTCATCTACACGGACCAGGTACAGAGGAAGACGACGCTGCTCCTCGTCCGCTACCGGTTTCAGATCTCGAGCAGGAAGCCGGATGGCTCCCCCAGTTCAACCCTCGCCGAAGACATCGGACTGCTGGCCTTCGAAGGGTCGCCTTCGAGCCCCGTCTGGATCCCAAGCGAGCGCGCCGTGGACATCCTTCATGCCAAGCCTGGCAAGAACATCGGGGCGGACCGGGCCACATACTTCCTCGAACGCGTGATCCCAGATCTCCCTCACCTAGCACCACACTTCGAAGAGCGGGCGCGGCAGCTCGCCGAGCAGCTCCACGCATCACACACCCGGGTTCGTCCCCGGACCACGCGCCGCTATCGCGTCGAGCCGTACCTGCCGGTCGATGTCCTGGGCGTCTACCTCTACTTCCCGGTGCAGCCATGAAACGTCAGAACTTCGGATTCACAGCGGTCACGACCGAGGGTGCACTCCTGCCGCCGGATCTCCTGAAGCGAATCTCGGAAACCGACGAAGGGCTGAAGGGGCTCAAGCCCACGGACTACCACCTCGTCCCCGGAGAGCGTCTGAACGAGACGATCAACCGGTCGTGGACCCGGCTCACGGGACTCTGGGCGGCGTTCAAGACGGCAAGGGCGAAGCTCCCGGAGTCTGATCCAGGAACCTCCCTCACGCGTGAGCGGTGGCTACTCCCGATCTTGCAGGAACTCGGCTACGGACGGCTCCCAGCGGCCAAAGCAGTTGAGATCGGAGACAAGACCTACTCGATCTCCCATCGCTACCAGCATTCTCCGCTTCACCTCGTGAGTTTTAGGGCTGGCCTCGATGAACGTCAGGCGGCGATTACCGGGGCGCGGAAGACCAGCCCGCACAGCCTGCTACAGGAGTTTCTCAACCGATCGGACGACGCCCTCTGGGGATTCGTCTCGAACGGCTTGCAGCTCCGCATCCTCCGAGACAACGCGAGCCTCTCGCGCCAGGCCTTCGTCGAGTTTGACCTGGAGACGATCTTCGAGGGCGAACTCTACGCGGACTTCGCCCTCTTCTGGATGCTGGCCCACCAGTCCCGGGTCGAGGCCGAGAAACCTGAAACATGCTGGCTCGAGATCTGGGCGCAGACCGCACGCGAGCAGGGAACGCGCGCGCTTGAACGGCTTCGCTCCGGGGTAGAAGAAGCGATCCAGATTTTCGGCCAGGGATTCCTGAAGCACCCGGCAAACCGCGACCTCCGGACGGCTCTCGCCACGGCGAAGAGCGCCGAAGGGCTTGCGAATCATGACTACTACCGGGAGATCCTCCGCCTCGTCTACCAACTCCTGTTCCTCTTCGTAGCCGAGGACCGCGAGCTTCTCGTTTCGCCATCCAACGCCGCCCTCTTCCAGACGTACTTCTCCACGCAGCGGCTCCGGGATCTGGCGCGCACCTTCCGCGGGACGCAGCACAGCGATCTCTTTGAGGCCTTCAAGCTCATCTTGAAAGGCCTCGGAGGCTCGGACGGCTCATCGGCGCTTGGCCTTCCGACGCTCGGGAGCTACCTCTTCTCCGAGAAGGCAGTTCCACATCTCATCGGTTCGCAACTCTCGAACAAGGACTTCCTCGCCGCGACCCGATCCCTCGCGTTCACGCTCGACCAGAAAGTCTACCGGCCCGTGGACTACCGAAATCTCGGTGCGGAAGAACTCGGCAGCGTCTACGAAGGGCTCCTGGAGCTACACCCGCGGGTGAACGCTGGCGCGGGCGAGTTCACGCTCGGTTCGGCAGCCGGGAGCGAGCGGAAGACCACCGGTTCATACTACACGCCAACCAGTCTCGTGAACTGCCTTCTCGACAGTGCGCTCGATCCGGTTTTGGAAGAAGCGGCGAGTTCCAAGAACCCAGAAGAAGCCATTTTGAATCTGAAGATCTGCGACCCGGCGTGTGGCAGCGGACACTTCCTGATCGCTGCGTCCCATCGGGTCGCAAAGAAGCTCGCCTCGGTTCGGACCGGCGACCTCGAGCCGCCACCGGAGGCGCAGCGCTCGGCAATCCGCGACGTGATCGGCCGCTGCATCTACGGCGTGGATCTCAACCCGATGGCAGTCGAACTCTGCAAGGTGGCGCTCTGGATCGAGGCCTTGGAGCCCGGCAAGCCGCTCAGTTTCCTCGACCATCACATCCAGTGCGGGAACTCGCTCATTGGGGCGACGCCGGAACTGATCCTCAAGGGCATACCGGACGATGCCTACGAGACCCTCGAAGGCGACGAGAAGGCCTATTGCTCGAAGCTCAAGAAGCAGAACAAGGCCGAGAAGATGGCGATTGGGGGGCTCTTCGAGGAACATGATCGGGCCGAGGTAGAAGCCTTCCGTCAGGCGATCTTGGCAGTAGAGGAAGCTCAGGACGACACCGTCGAAGGACTGAAAAAGAAGGAGCGCGCCTGGGAGTTCTTCCTCAAGTCGCCTGAGTACGAGAAGCAGAAGCTCGTTGCTGATGCATGGTGCGCAGCGTTCGTGATGCCGAAGGTTGGAGTGGCTCCAAGCCGCGAAGCCACGCCGGTCGTGACGACGGAGACTCTTCGTCGTTTCGCTTCTTCAAACCCTCGCCCGCAAGAGGGCGAGGGTGCGCGAAGCGCGGGTGAGAGCCGCCTCCTCGGCGCCATCTCCAAATCGGCCACTTCCTTCCACTTCTTTCACTGGCATCTGGCATTCCCCGAGGTCTTCCGTTTCGAATCGAACGGCTTCGATGTCGTTCTCGGCAACCCGCCGTGGGATTCAGTTCTGCTCCGTGAAGAGGAGTTCTTCGCCGAGGCCAGGCCAGATATCGCAGCAGCCGGAACCGCTGCGAAGCGAAAACGACTCATTGCAAGCCTCGAGAAGGAGGACCCAGTTCTCTTTCAACTGTTTCGCGAGGAAGTGCGCCGAGTCGCAGGGATGAACGCGCTCGTGCGGAGTCCCGCTCGCTTTCCTCTGTGTGGGGTAGGCCGTGTAAACCTCTTCGCACTCTTTGCAGAGATGGCGAGGCTTCTCGTATCTCGAAATGGAAGGGTTGGTCTGATCCTACCTTCAGGCATCGTTACCGATGACTCAACAAAGCTCTTCTTCCAGGCCGTGGTGCAAGAGGGACAACTTGTGTCTTTCGTAGACTTTGAGAACAGGGAGGGGCTATTCGAGGCAGTCCATCGCTCTTTCAAGTTTGGCATCATCACGATCTCGGGAGGCGCACGCCACGATTCTCCTGCTGACTTAGTATTCTTTGCTACACGCGTCGAGCATCTCACCGAACCAGAGCGCAGATTTTCCCTGACGTCGTCAGACATCGCGCTTCTCAACCCCGCCACAAAAACGTGTCCAATCTTCAGGACTCGGAAGGATGCCGAGATAACGAAGGCGATCTATCGACGGTTGCCTGTTTTGAAAGCGTCCGGAGGGCAGCTCGAGCTGCGGCGGCTCTTAAACAGCGCGGACGACTCGCCCCGGTTCGTTGACTCCCCAGGGCCAGGGCTCTTGCCGCTTTACGAAGGCAAGTACTTTCACCACTACGACCATCGCTGGGTCACCCACGATGGCTCTTCGGACCGGGATCTCACTGAGTCCGAACGCCTCGATCCGAACCACCAGATTCAACCGCGACACTGGTACCCAGCCGATGACGTGCAGTCCCGATTCGGAACCAATTGGCGGCACCCATGGGTCGTCGCGTGGCGTGACATCGCCCGCTCAACAGACGAACGCACATTCATCGCCTCCGTCGTGCCTTCGTTGGCCATCCCAGATACGGCGAAAGTTCTGTTCCTACCTGACGAGCGAATACCTCTCATACCGTGCCTGATAGCCAGCTTCGCCTCGTTTGCTTTCGACTTCGTGGCGCGTCAGAAGATCGGCGGAACTCACATGAGTGCATTCATCGTTGAGCAACTCCCGATCCTGCAGCCGACGACGGGTGCCCAACCCGCCCCCTGGGAACCTGCCACGCTCCTTTCCTCTTGGCTCACCCCCCGCGTTCTCGAGCTGACTTACACCGCCTGGGATCTGAAACCCTTTGCCGAAGACCTCGGCTATTCCGGCCCGCCGTTTCGCTGGGACTCTGACCGCCGCTTCCTGCTTCGCTGCGAACTCGACGCGGCGTTCTTCCACCTCTACGGCACCGTCAGGGACGACGTGAACTACATCATGGAGACCTTCCCGATCGTGAAGAAGAATGACGAGAAGGCCTTCGGGGAATTCAAGACGAAACGGGTCATCCTCGAAATCTACGACGAGATGGCTTCCTGTATCCGCGATTGCCGTCCATTTCAGTCACAGCTTGGTCCTGTGTCTCACGGAGTGGGCTACCGGACGAATGCCTGAGCAGCCTTTATGGTCATTGAGTACAAGACGATCACTAACGAAGAAAATGGCGCACGGTTCCATACCGCTGACCTCCATGTGCACTCATTTGGAGGGTCCGCAGACGTCCGCGACGTCGCAATGACGGTCGAGGCGATCATCGAAAGTGCGGTACGAAACAAGATCGCTCTCCTGGCGATTACCGACCATAACTGCGATCGAAACCTCGAGGCGGCACTCGCCTACGCCGCGAAGTATTCAGAGCGGCTGCTAGTAATTCCTGGCGTTGAGATCACGACCGCGCACGGCCACCTGCTTGGCTACTTCCCGCCCGAGAGAGTGCGCGCCGTGCGCGACCTCCTTGCGACCCTGCGTATCGAGGGTGAGTATGGCTCCCGCGACAGCCATACGGCAATGTCGATGGCGGACGTGATTGACCATGTGGAACGCCTCGGCGGGCTTTGCATCGCCGCGCATATCGACCGCCCGAAAATGGGCTTCGAGACTCTGGCGGATGGTTACCCGAACTGGAAGAGGGACATCCTTACCCGTTCAGGGCTGTACGGGCTCGAGTACGACGACGCGGCGCACCTGGCCTGGTTCTCCACTGATGATGAGCCAACACCAACCGGCGGACAACGGCGGAAGCTCCTGGGGCTGCGCGCTACGGCAACGGCAACGGCCGCGCGAATCGCTCTCGCTGCGGTTCAGGGTTCGGACGCACACTCGCTGAAGGATTTCGAGGAGCAACACCAACGACGCTGTCTCACGCGCTTCAAGATGAATGAGCTGTCGTTCGAGGCGTTCCGGACGGCGCTGATCGACCCAGAAGCTCGGGTGCGGGCTTCCGCCAGCATTCCGCGCTCCTTTCCCCGCGTGCTAGGGATGCACCTCGCAGGCGGGTTCCTCGACGGCTGCACGGTTCGGTTTAGCGACAACCTCAGCTGCTTCATAGGTGGGCGCGGCACGGGAAAGTCGACCGCGATCCGAAGCCTAACGTATGGCCTCGGATCAAACGACTCGTTCGAGGACATGGACAATTGCCCCGACACGACCGTTATCTACTGCGAGGACGCTGCCGGGATAAAGTACCGATACGAACGGAACCGTGGCAGAGCCCCGTCGGTGCGCGCCCTTGAGAACCAGTCGATCTCCGAGGATGTGCCGGTCGACGCTTTCCGGATCGAGTCCTACGCGCAGGGAGAGCTGAGCGATATCGGCCGCGACCCGATCGGGAACCCCAGTCTGTTCCAGGAGTTTCTCGACCGGCACATCGTTCTCGCCGACCTACGCTCGCGCGAGCAGGAACTGGAGGAGGAGCTACGCCAGAACAGCGCCCAGCTGATTCCTTTGGAGACATTGGCGGCGCAGCTGCCTGCGAAGGAGCGCGAGCTGGTAGAGGTCGACACGAAGCTCCGGCTCGCCGAGACCGGGAAGCTGAAAGACCTGGTGACGTTCCAGTCGCACGTCGCTGCCGAGAAGAGCATTGCGAAGTCACTGCGTGACCTTCAACGCCTCTACGGTGGGGGGGTCTCCCTCGCGAAGTGGCGCCACGACTTCGACGGCATCGTCTCTACGGCTGGAACGGTGACGAGCGATCCAGGGTCGACGACCCTACTCGCTGAGGCGCGCTCTATCGTCGAGGAGACCAACGCGTACACGGAAAGGGAGGATAAGCGGGTAACCGACGGCCTTGCCGAACGCGCTGGGCGGCTCCAAGAGACACTGAGCAAGCTTGACGCGCGCCACCGGGACTTCGACCGCGACATCACTGCCAAGGTCACCGCTTTTCAGCAGCAGGGACTCTCAGGCGACCTCGCCGGCCTCAACAACCTCTTGACCCGGCGATCGACTCTGAGCGGCGAGGCAGCCCGCATCAAGGCGCAGAGCGCTGAGCTGGCGGAGTGCCGGGCTCGACGCCTCTTGCTCCTGTCGGAACTCGGCAACGTTCGTGGTGAGATCGGGAAGCGGCGGAAGGCGCAACTGGCGCCGTTGAATAAGCAGCTCCGCGAGACGATCGACGACTACGCGATCAACGTGTACTACGAGCCAGGCGGTGTGAGGTCGGACTACTGCTCGTTCGTCCAAGACGTGATGCGTGGCACCTATCTCCAGGAGGACGCCGCGCGCGCGATGTGCGTGAAAATGTCCCCGGCGCAGCTGGTGGACGCGGTGAAGCGCGCGGATAGCGCCGCCTTAGAAGGCGCAGCAGGCGCGACGTTTGGTCCGCAGATCCTCACGCGGTTTCGGGCCCTCCAGACCATCCACGCTCTCGAGCTAATCGCGACGCCGGACAAGCCGGTCATCAAGGTGGTGACGAAGGGATCCGATCCGAGGCAGATCCCGGCAAACCAGCTCTCGGATGGGCAGAAGCACACCATCCTCCTGACGATCGCCCTGCTGGCGGAGTCGAACCTCCCGCTCGTGATCGACCAGCCGGAAGACGACCTCGACAACGCCTTCATCTCGTCCTCCGTCGTTCGGACGCTCCGCGCCGTGAAAGAGCGGCGCCAGGTCATCGTCGTTACCCACAACGCGAATATCGCTGTCCTCGGCGACTCAGAGTTGATCCTCCCGATGTCACGGAGCGAGAACCGAGGGCAGATCAGCGAGCGCGGGTCAATCGACAGGAAGCAGACTTCGAACGAGGTTCAGAACATCCTCGAGGGAGGGCGCGAAGCGTTCCGACGTCGAAACGAGATCTACGGCTACTAGGCTTGGGGGTGAGCATTGCCGTGAGTAAGGAGATAGTAGAACCCCTTCTCGTAAGAGATCTTATTCTCGCTGCAGTTCCGGAGCGACGAGCTGAACTTGCCAAATTGTGGGAGACGTACGAACCACAGTTCCGGGCCGGGTTCGATCGTCACGGGTTCTATCTCGAAGCCGGAGTCTTGTCGTTTTCACGAACCTCGCCAACTCGGAAACTTCAAACCTCTCAGCTATCGCCTTTGGGCGCAGCGGCAAACTCGTCGAGATCCTGGAGGAGACGAAATGGCAGATGTTCCAGAACCCCTGAATCCCGAGAAGCTCGACGCCACTTCGGCAGCCAAGGACCCGCTGAATCGAATCCTGCGGGACGCGATCCGAGAGGCCGTGGAGGTCCACAAACGTATGGGGAACCCGATCGCGATATGGAAGGATGGACAGGTGGTTATCGTGCCGCCGGAAGAGATTGATACGGGAGAGAAGGTTGCCGAGGCAGGTAAGGGTGCCTGATAAAGACGCGGTGTCGGCGTACTTGTGAAGGATTCGGCGAATACCAAAGGGTTCCACCTGCATCTATAGCTTCCCAATTCTTTCAGGATCCGGCCACGGGAAGTCAAATCTGAAGCCTTCGCGGAAGAGGGTCGAGAGCCGCTGGGGACGCTCACGAAGTCGTTGAATCAAGGTCGTCAGATCCGGAAGTCCGAGGGCGCCTACGAGATTTTCCGCTTGGCTCTTGTACTCAGCTTCCGCCACGAAGCGGGGGACGGATCGACCGACGTGGATCGTGCTCCAGGCACGCCAGTTCAAGAACGTCGGTGGTTCTGCTGGCTCGAGTTCTGATCGCAGGTAGAGCAGGTAGTCGGCGTCCGTGAATTCCTGAAAGGGGGAGATCGCAGAAAGTGCGCCGGAAGAATGGCGCTCTTTCAGGAGATCTCCGTGGATCGAAATACGACGCATCTCGAGTCTGGTGTTGCGCGCGTGAAGTAGCTCGACGTTCACGGAGACGTCGTAAAAGCGTACGAGCCTCGCCACGAAATCGCGATCCCGTGGGTTGTAGATACCCTGGCCGAGGAGATCTGAAATCAGGCTCCACCGCCGATCGCGAAGCAGGAAAGCGAACAGCATGACGAAGAACTCGTGCCCCAAGAACCTATAGAAGTCATAGTCCGTCTGGTGTTCGGGACCGCCCCCGATGGGCTTGTGCTGGTACCGCTCCAGGAAGAGACCCCATTCTCCGTACAGGCTTCTGGCTGCGTCTTGGCCACCGTGGACCGAGATCGCCTCGCAGAGTCGGGCGAATTCGGCGGCGAGCGGGATCGTCTTCTCGATCGACTGGAAAAGCACCTCATCCATCTCGCAGCCCTCGGTCCACACTGGCGCGATCTGTGCGAGGCGCTGCATGAAATCCCCGATATAGGCCCGAGCCAGAGGCCCCTGGCTTGGCAGGCGCCCCTCGATCGCGCGCTCGAGCGGAGATATGGCACCCGGTCTCGGCGGTTCAGAGGCCTCCACCTTCAGTAGGATGGTTCTTATCGCCTCGTCGAGAGATCTCTCGAGTTCCCGGCGAACGGTTTTCCTCTCCTGGATAGCCTTCTCGCGTTCAGGGCTACCCTCCTCCGGCAGAGGTTGAAGCACGTAAGGCAAGGCGCGCCGCTGTTTCAAGTCAAAGGGAAGATCCACGATGCTTCCGACAGCGGTGTTCGTGACCATGACGATCCGATCCCAGCCGAGGGACCGGATGGCGTATCCGAGTTCGAGGAGAACGTTCGGATTTGGTGTCCTGCGTCCCTCGAACTCCCTTGGGTGAATCAGCGAGACGTCCGCAACGAACACGTCTGCCGCAGCAATCTTCTCGAGGATGGATGTCGCGATGTCTGGTGAACCGGGAAGTCCTCTGGTATCACGGTCGATAACCGGATCAACCTGGAGGCTGTCATCTTGGCGGATTGCCTTGGCGACGTTCTCCAGTGCGGTCTGGATGAAGGTCCTGTTCGTCGAGTTCGGCAAGTCGGACTGCCACGAGTAGAAGATGCTGCGTTGCATGCATCAATACTGCCCGATTTCGGGATCTGAGCGAATACGGGGAGATTGTTTACACGATGAGTCTGCAGAGGCTCCCCACCAGGTGAAGGTCAAAGGGTTTTTGGGGAGGACTGGGCAGAACCTCCCATTGTGTGTCTGTCTCGGTATCTACCGACCTTGCGCGAACGCGGTCAGCGCGAAACCCACAACCGTGAGGATGACGATCTCGGCGATCGCCGTGAAGACGAGGTGCCGGATGGTCCGGCGTGGCGTCGTCTTCGCCTCGTCCCGGCGCTCGCCGGCAGCAGCGCTGCCGACCGGTGCGGCCGGGAGACCGTGGTGACTGCGGGGGAAATGAACCCGCACGATCGTGAGATCGAAGTCGCCTCCAGCAGTGAACAGGAAGGCGGTACGGCCGTTCGAGGGACCCTCATCGGGTCGCGACGAGGTCGGGACCACCTCCACGGTCACGTCCCCGCTCATACGCGAGCGGGGGCCTTTGCCCATCGCGAGAACCCCGGGTAGTCGATCTCCAGATCGTCGGCGAGGTCGGGGTTGACCTCGAGGTAGTCGACCTGCCCGAACGCGGGTGGCCGCGGGTCGGGGATGCCGTCGTCCACATCCGGAACGACCTGGCGAGCGTGCCGCTCTTCACGGAGGGCGCGGCGGAAGCTCGCGATACGTCCCTCGGCCGTCGTGGGGAGCCCGGCCGAGCGAGGGAGGCGGCTGAACCGCCAGGGGTGGAGCGCGGTGAAGACCTCGGAGAGGTGGCTGTACGCGCGCTCGGGCGACAGCGATTCGCAGGGGGTTCCGTCGGCGTGCAGCGCGCGCCAGGCGGGGGTCCTGCTGAACATCGACGCGAACTTCCTATGGAGCTCTCGTTGCTGGATGGTCATAGAAGTGGGGGTCAGTGAATTGAGAAAGAGCGGCGTCCGGGCCCCGCCGTGGGGGTGTGTCGAACACAGGCTTTGCCCAGCCTCGACGTGGAATATGTGGCGTCTGGACGCCATCCGCAATTCCTGATCTCGTCGAACCGTGCGGAATGGAGCCCTGGGTCTTGAACCACCGCCGGAAATGAAGGTACGGTAGAAGACACCCCCTCCCACCCGCCCCCATGCCCCGCTCCAAACCCGAGTACAGCGACGACCTGAACCAAGGGGTCGACTACCTCGAACTCCTCGGCGTGGACGAGACCGCGTCTGCCGAGGATGTCGTCTCAGCGTTCCGCGCGAAGATCCGCGCCGTCCACCCTGACCTGAACGGCGGGAGGCACGACCCCGACGCCGTCGGCAGGATCGCCCGCGCCAGGAAGACCCTCACCGGGGAGAATCGGGAGGCGTACCTCAAAGCGCGAGAGGCGAAGCGCGAGGCGCAACGGGAGGCCTCTCGGCCCCAGCCGAATGCAGCCCCGGAGAGTCATGCAACTGCCCCTAATGCTTCAGAGGGAGCCCAAGACGATGCCCACGCCCGGGTCTGGAAGTGGGCGACGGAGGAATTCCGGCGGAAGACCGCGGCGGAAGCGAGGCGCCGAGCAACCGAACCCCGACCCCGGCCGGAGTACCAAACTCCCAGGACTGCGCCGGACAACCGGGACGCTGAGGCCTGTCAGCGAGTCGTGGAGGAGGCCCTTCGGCACATGTGGGAGCGGCAGCGCGGATCCGAGTCGCCAGGGAGGGGGATTCCGTCACCCCAAGCGCGTCCGAGATCTGACGAAATCATCCGAGACGCCCATCGCCGAATGGCGGAGGACCGTGCCAAGAAACGGTGGCAGTGACGTGCTCGACGAGATCCAGCGGCAGACCCTGGAGTTCCGCGACGAGGACAGACGATCAAGCGAAGAGATTCTGAGGCGGAAACGGTTCAGATGGCGCTTGGCGTTGCCTTGACCCGGAAGGCGTTTCAGCCTCTGAACCTTAATGTCCTGACCTTAACGAGCAGAAGAAACTGGATGGCCGTTCCGACACCAACGGACCTCCATCGCCGTTCTGGGTGGCCTCGAGAGGGAATCCCTGCCGTCAGGACCCATCAAAAGGGGTCAAACGTCTTCAAACCTTAACGCCGACCTTAATTTCACGACCTTAACGGCCTGGAAAGAGAAGAGGCGCCAGTCTAAGTGACTGGCGCCTCAGGACTTATATGGTTGCGGGGGCAGGATTTGAACCTACGACCTTTGGGTTATGAGCCCAACGAGCTACCAGACTGCTCCACCCCGCGTCGGGAGAGCGAAGGTAAGCGATTCGGGTCTTCTTGTCAACCGGGAAGGAGCCCGGGAGAACGGAAAACCGCTGCTCGCCGTACCATCCCCGGATGGGACTTTTCTCCTCGACGCACCTGAAGCCGGGAGACCCGGCGCCCGACTTCACCCTCGACGACCAGAACGGAAAACCCGTCACCCTTTCCCGCCTCCGTGGACGCCGGATCGTCCTCTACTTCTATCCCAAGGCCGACACGCCGGGATGTACCAAGGAGGCCTGCAATTTCCGCGAGGCTTCGCCCCGATACCCGGCGGACGTCACGGTCCTCGGCGTCTCCAAAGACACGGTCGAGTCCCAGGGCGCCTTCAGCTCGAAGTTCTCGCTGAACTTCCCTCTTCTCGCGGACGCGGACGGGTCCGTGATCAAGGCGTACGGTGTCGACATCCTCTTCGGCTTCGCAAAACGGAAGACGTTCCTCATCGACAGCACCGGGAAAATCGCCCGCGTGTTCGAGTCCGTCGATCCCGCGCTTCACGCCGAAGAAGTTCTCGAAGCGCTCGGCGCAGTTCGCTAAGGCCAGCCGTCACTCCACGCCGGAAACCGGCGTCGGGGTGGCCCGTGCCTTCCAGTCCGGAGGCAGGACGATCACGATGTCGTCCGGCCGGACCAGATTCAGCTCTTCCCTCACGATCTTCTCGGCGGCGGCCGGATCGCTCTTCAGGCGCCGGACCTCTTCCTCGAGCCGTTCGTTGTCGGCCGCGATCCTGGAAATCTCGGCCTGCATCAGAGAGAGCCGCTCCTTCTGCTTTTTCGCTTCCAGGATTCCCCGGTCCCCGAACAGGAAGACCGCCAGGAGCGCCACGGAGACGCAGAGAGACCCCAGGAGGTACGTCGTCATCCGGACCGGGCCCCGGTCCGGGCGCGCGCCGGGCACGGCACTGCCGCGGTCCGTCTGCCTCGTGACCTCGGGAATGGGCCGTCCTCCCGGCATGGTGGGCCGGGAGGACGGCCGCTTCGTGACAATCCTCTGGAATCTCAAGATCGCGTCAAGGAGTCCCTATCGCCTCACTCGCCCTTGTAGGCGAAGAGTCCAGGATACCTCGCGGTCGGGCCGAGGTCTTCCTCGATCCTGAGAAGGCGGTTGTACTTGGACGTCCTTTCGGAGCGGCAGAGCGACCCGGTCTTGATGAAACCCGAGTTCGTCGCCACCGCGAGGTCGGCGATCGTGGTGTCCTCGGTTTCGCCCGAGCGGTGCGACAGGACGGTGATGTATCCGGCCGTCTGCGCCATCCGGACCGCGTCCAGCGTCTCGGTGATGGTGCCGATCTGGTTCACCTTGACCAGGAGCCCGTTCGCGACCCCCTTCTCGATCCCCTCGGCAAGGATCTTCGGATTCGTGACGAAAACATCGTCGCCGATCAGGTGGACCTGGTGTCCGATCTTCTCGGTCAGGAGCGCCCAGCCATCCCAGTCGCCCTCGGCACAACCATCCTCGATCGACAGGACCGGGTAGCTGGCCGCGATGTCAGCCCAGAAATCCACGACCTGTTCGGAGGTCAGCTCCTTGCCCTCGAGCTTGTACTTGCCGTTCTCGAAGAACTCCGAGGCGGCGCAGTCGAGGGCCAGGAAGATCTCCTTGCCCGGCTTGTAACCAGCCTTCGCGATGGCCTCCATCAGACAGTCCATCGCCCCCTTGGTCGATTCGAGAGCCGGCGCGAACCCGCCCTCGTCGCCCACGCCGGTCACGAGGCCCTTCTTCTTCAGGATGCCGCGAAGGGAATGGAAGATCTCGGCTCCCGCGCGGAGCGCTTCCTTGAAGGTGTCGAATCCGGCCGGGACGATCATGAACTCCTGGACATCGAGCGGGTTGTCGGCGTGCTGGCCGCCGTTGATGACGTTCATCAGGGGAACCGGGAGCGTGCAGGCACTCACCCCGCCGACATACCGGAACAGAGGGAGCTCGACCGACTCAGCCGCCGCGCGGCAGACAGCCATCGAGACTCCGAGTATGGCGTTGGCCCCGAGCTTGGTCTTCGCCTCGGTGCCATCGAGCTCGATGAGGAGCTGGTCGATGTCGACCTGCTGCCGGGCATCCATGCCCTCGAGCTCGGGCCCGATGATCTTGTTGACGTTCTCGACGGCCTTCAGGACTCCCTTGCCGCCGAAACGCTTGGCATCGCCATCCCGAAGCTCGAGCGCCTCACGCGAGCCGGTCGAGGCCCCCGACGGCACCGCCGCCCGCCCAGAAGCCCCTCCCTCGAGAAGACACTCCACCTCGATGGTCGGGTTTCCACGCGAGTCGAGAATCTCCCGGCCGTGGATTTCTTCGATGACGTACATAGCTCTCACCTTTCTGCTTTCTGAAGCCTCGGGGCGAGAATTGGAGTCTTCTTTCCTCCTCGCCGTCCCCAGGAGCGAAGTCCGCTGGTTGACTCCAGACCACCTCGCTCGAATTGGATTCTAGCCTTCCAGGAGATGAGTTTTCGGCCCAGGCAGAGAAACCCGGAGTTCCGGCCCCCGAGGCTGGGACCCCGGTCCATTCCTTGCCAAGGAGTGAGATCCTTGACCCCCGGACACGATGAAGCCGACTCTCCTTTCAGCCGCCTTCCTTGCCCTCTTGGCGTGCTCCCCATCCGCGGGCCCACAGCCGGGAACATCCCTTCTCTCGCCCGTGCCCGTGGTGCGGCTCGGCAGGGAGCGGAGCACCGCCTTTCCCTACCAGGAGCCCCATGCCCAGGCCAAGGCTGCGCTCCTGCGTCAGATCAACTGGGAAAGGCGCGCCAACGGCGCCCCCGAACTCCTTTACGACCCGCGGGGAGCCCGAGTGGGAGACGAGTTCTGCCTCGACTCGATCGCAAACCGGACCGCGGGGCACTGGGACCTCGCCGGCCGCGCCCCCTACCTTCGCTGGGCCCTTCTCGGAGGCGTCGACTACCACGCCCAGAACTTCGCCTCACGCTCGGAATCACCTGGCCCCCTGAAGGCCTCC
Organism: Thermoanaerobaculia bacterium; assembly: GCA_022071945.1. GTDB lineage: Bacteria > Acidobacteriota > Thermoanaerobaculia > UBA5066 > UBA5066 > JAJVIN01. Next base: position 77,630 of record JAJVIN010000023.1, read on the forward strand.
ATGGAGAAGCTGCTCCTCGACAGCCACGCCCTCTTCATGGCCGAAAAGCCGCCCAACGACGGACACCGGAAGACCGTTCTCGATCCCTCCTGGACGCACGTCGGCATCGGTGCCGCGGCGGAAGGCGGAGAGCTCCGCATGACCGAGGAGTACAGCCGCCAGGAGCTGGAGTGGATCGAGCTCCCGGCGCGTCCCCTGGCGTCCGGGGAGACCGCGACCTTCGCCGGTAAGCTGCCACCCGGGTGGAACCTCCTCGCCGTGGACATCTGCTACGAGCGCCCGCCGCAGCCCATGACCCGGGCCCGGATCGCGGCCCTCAATGCCTACGGCTATCCACCGACCGTCAGGAAGCTCAGGGCAAAGCTCTCGACCGGTCAGAGGTACGGCGAGGGCGGCACGGGAGACATCGACGTCAGCCCGGCTGGGATCTTCCGCGTCTCCTTCGTGCCCGGCTTTGGACGCGGCCACTACTACATCCTGACTTACGCGGGTCCGGGCAACATCTTCGGCCGCCCCCTCACCCCGGTGACCGGGGCCCTCATACGAGTCGAGTAGGCCCCGTGCGGCACATCCTCGTTTCCACCAGAGACCCCGAGTGGATCGAATCCTGGCGAGACAGCTCCCCGGCCGACGCGGCCGTCGTCTCGACGGCAGGAATCGACGAGACCGTCGAGACGGTTGGCCGTTCCGCCCGGATCGACGCGATCGTCACCGATTCCCCTGAGGTCGTCTCGGCAATCCGCGAGGAGATCCCCGGGACCTTCCCCGTTCTGCTCTTCGAGGAGGGTTCACCGCCCAGGTGGGACGAGGTCGACGCGGCTACCTGCTGGAGGGCATGACGGCAACGATCGCAAGGCCGAGCAAGGCGAGGCTGAAGGCCGCGGCCATGATCACGGGCGCGCCAGCCGGCACGCTCGGCGCCAGCCACTTCTTCCCGATCCAGGCGCCGATTCCGCCGGAAACGACGCCCGTGAATACGGAAACCACGACCGCAAAGGTCACGAGGACCGGAAACGCCTGGCGTTCGCTGAAGCCGTTGAGAACCACGATGAGGGCGAAACCGAAGACGGCCCCGAAACCCAAGCAGACGAGCCAGAGACCTCCCATCGCGGCCAACAGGATGATCCATGCGAGAACGGGATTCACGGCCTCGAGTGTACCGTTTCCGTTCGCCGCCTTGACCGCTCACGGGATCCGGGTCGAGTACACCATCATGTAGGTGCCGTCAGGAAGCCGCGCAATCGCCGGATCCTTGACCGCCTCCGATTCCTTTCCCGCCGAGGGATCCAGCACGAGTCGCTTTCCCGGGTCGGCGGTCCACGTCACCCCGTCGGTCGAGAAGACCGAGTTGATGCCGGGCGTGACGCCCGGTCCCGGCGGCATGGCATCGAACGTGTAAAAGCGATAGCCCCCGGGGACCGGGATCCCGTTGGCCATCAGCTGGTTCATCCCCCCGGCCTTGACGGCGATCTCGTCGACGAAGTTGAAGGTCTTGCCGTCCGTGGAGGTCGCGTGGAGGTTCAATCCAGGGTTGCCCCCGGCGAAGAGGTGCCACGTGCCGCCGATCTTGATCGTCGACGGATCGAGCGAAACGCCCGCCGGCGGCGCGAAGGCCACTCCCTTCTTCGTGAAGTTGATCCCGTCCGGGCTCTCTGCGTAATAGGTGCGGGCCGTCTCCATGCTCCCGTTCTCCGAGCTCGTCACATACAGCCGGAAGGTCCCATCCGGCAGAAGCTGAACGTCCGGGTCGACGGGGGGCCGCATGCCGCTGAAGCCCGTGAAGACCGCCTTCTTGTACACCCAGGTCTTCCCTCTGTCGGGAGAGATGGCGACGCAGAGCTTGTCCTTCTCGTTTCCGACGGTCCAGCCGACGTAGTAGAGGTAGATGAAGCCGCGGGCATCGACGAGCAGGTCGGGAACATCCCCCTGGTCCGTGACGACCTGATTCGTCCGCGTAAACGCGAGCCCATCCGTGGACGTCGCCACCATCAGCCTCGAGACTCCAGGGCCACTTCGAGCATCCCCCTCGCGGCCCACCGGCGGCGTGAAGTCACTCGTCATGTCGAAAGGAGGAGCCGGGGCGGCCACTCGCTCGGCCAGCTGGAAGCTGCCGTCATTCGACCCGTTGTCGATCGGCGTCGCGTAGATCAAGACCGACCCCGACGAGACCTGGCAGAGGATGGAATCGCCCGGCAAGACGCTCGTGCCGATGAAGTCGGAGGCCGCCCGCTGCTGGAACTCGTCGGCCCCGAACGTCCGCTGGCCGCTGCCGCGGACGAGCCCGCTCGCGTCCTTGACCGTGAAGGTGACCGTGGCCTCTCCACCGACGGAACGGGCGCCGATGTTCAACCGGAAGTCGCCAGAGCCGGGGAAGAGAAGGACGGCTCGTTCCCCGGTCGACAGGGCTTCCGCCGGCCTGATGGCGGGAACGGAAACCCCTTTCTTCTCTCCCGACTCTCCTTCGTTGTAGACGATGGCCTGCAGGACGGGGAGGGTCCCCTCGGTGGCCACTACATCGAGGCTTCCTGACGCCGGCGACAGCCGGAAGCCATCGGCCAGCAGATCCACGATCGTTCTCGACTCGCCCGGGAGGAGGGTGTACGTCACGGAAGGGTCCGTCGCGCTCGCAGGCTGCCCCGCGGGATGGAAGACGATCGTCACCCTCGAATTCGCCTCCGAAGGGTTGTGCAGGAGCACCATCGTCTTCCATGTCCCTCCCGTCGCCGCCGGAGCGCTGGCCGCGCCCGGGATGATCCGGTCAGGCGTCACGGCGAAGAGAACCGCGGGAAAGAGGCTCGTCAGAATCGCCAGTCGAAGGGCACGCTTCATCCCATCACCTCCACGTATCTCGATGCGTAAATGCAGGTGGGGGCGGAAGACCTTACACGCGGTCCCAATCAGCGAGTCGAGTTCTCGTTACCCGGGAAGACGCCCTCACCCCGCGCTTCGCGCGACCCTCTCCCGCGAGTGCGGGAAAGCGTGATCAGCGAGGTGCCCCTTCTCCCGCGCTCGCGGGAGAAGGGCAGAGAGATGAGGGCCTGTCCTCAGTTCCCAAAGCCGACCGGCGCCCCCGCGACCGACCCTCCGAGGGTGAAGATGTCGGCCCGCTTCGACGCGGGGTTGTTGTCGATCTTCGTGACGATGGCGAGGAGCCGTCCCTTCCCGCTGAGTGCTTCCACCTGAATCTCTATGTCCCGGAACTCCACGGTGGGAGACTCGATCCTGAGGACGTCACGAATCACGCGGTTGATCTGGAGCCTCTCGAAGGCCTGGAGAGGATAGGTCCGCTCCCCGAGACTGGCCCCGTTGGAGCCCGACCTCGAAAGGCGCACGCGGACCTCGCACGGCTCGCCCGCCACCTCGGCGAGGATGAGGTTCGTCCGTGTCGCGAACCCCTCTTCGATGGCGGGGTGGGTCACGACGCGCTGCAGGGCACCCGAAGCCTGGGACCCGATGACCTCCGACGCGCTCTTCGTGAAGACGCCATACGCCTCGTTCTCGGGCTTGCCCGGAGAGGGATTGACGGCCGAGACGGACTTCCCGATATCGGGAGACCCGATCTGGATCGGGGTCGACGTCTCGGACGCGATCGAGAGGGGCGCGAGGTTCCCCTCGAACTTGATCATCCCGGAAGTGTCCTGGTTGACGACGAAGAGCTCGGTCACGACGTCCTCGAAGACGACGGATCTTGGCCCTTCGGCGCGCGCCGGCACGGGAACCGTCTTCACGACGGGCTCGGCGCCGAACCGTCTGTCGGCGAGGTAGGTCAACGTCATCGGAACCGCTGTACGAGAGAGGTTGGTCAGTACGAGCCGCGTCGTGTAGAACGAGTTGTTGGCCGCCGCCGAACGGGTGGCCGCCGGCAAGAACGCGGGCTCGGAGGCGGCGTGAGGCGCGGCCTTGGCCACGAGGCGTCCGGTCTCGCTCGCGAGAAAGATCTCCCCGCCTCGCGTCGCGTAGCTGCCGGACTTGTTGTCGATGATCGTGGCAAACACCGCGACGGCCCCTTCGCCCGCCTCCGGCGTGACTTCCACCGTCCCGCCGTCGAACCGGACGCCCTCCGGGAAGAGAGCCGTGTCGCCGGAGTTGATCTGGATCTTCGAGTACGCCGGCACCAGGACGCCTGTCTTCTGCCCAGCCTTCTTGCCATCCCTGTCAAACAGCTTGACCGAGACGGTCGCGGGTTGGCCCGTGGTCTCGGCAAGGATGAGATTCGTTCTGAACCCCGCGCCGGGATCGCGCAGTCCGGTCAGGACCGCCAGCGCGTCCTGGGTCGTCGCCCGCACTCCCGGCTTTCCAGGCTCCGTGCGCCCCTTCTTCACCCCTTGCCCGGACACCACGATCGGGATCTCTGACCCATACCGGGCGATGACGTTCTCCTTGGCCGTGATGGAGTCCGCGGTCGACCGGACGCTGAGCTGGCCGAGCTTCTTCGACCGGATCTCGACCTGGCCGCTCAGCCCCTCGACCTGAAAGAGCGAGCCGACGAGATCCGCGAGCCTGTAGGTCGTGTACGGCCCGAGCTCGACACTGCTCTTTCTGACGGAGGTGTCCGTGAGGCCGTCCGCCCCGTTCGGGGTCCAGTAGAAATCGACATCCACGCCGTCGAGACCATTGTTGCGGATCCAGCCATCGGAAAGGTAGCGCGTTCCGCCGAGCCCCCCAGCGGAAACCGCGGACCCGAGGATCAAGGAGAACTCACCCTTCTTCAGCTCCTCGCGACCCGCTCCTCCCCCGGCAACGGGGGGTTCGTCGTCGATCACGTCCGCGTAGGCGGCGTCCTCCGGGTTCCCATCGACATTGAAGATGAGGAGGCCGGTGGAAAGCGGAGGCTCGCCGTCTTCCGCGCTCCTGCGCGAACGGTCGACCGACAGGGTGAACTCCCGGGACCCGCCCCCGGGCACGGGAGTTGCGAAGTCGCCCGCAACCGAGAGCCAGGCACCGCCAGGTCCGATCTGGGGAGCGATCCGAACGGGCTGATCCCCCGTGTTGACGAGCGTGAACGTCTGGGGGGCCGGGTTCCCGGTTCCACTGTGGCGGAAGGTGAACTGGTCTGTCTCGGCGATCTCGAGGGCAGATCCCTTGCTCTCCCCGTCCCACGGCGGCAGGACCGTCACGGTCACCGGCAGGATGAACGACTTCTGGACGCCGTTCTCGGTCCACGTTCCGACGAGCTCTCCAGTCTTTGCCCCGGCCGTGGCCGTGACGTCGCGCCCGTACTCGAGACGCAGCTGCACGTCCTCGTTGCCCGGAACCTCCTCGAAGGATGCCGGGACGGGCTCGAAAAGCCCTCCCCTTGCCTCGAGGGTGAGCCTGCCAGCCTTGTCACCGATATTCCGGACCCACACGGAGACATCCGCCGGCGGATCTCCGCCGGCGTCGGCCGTGAGACCCTCCGGAGCGTCGACCACGGCGAAGGCGGCTGGAACCGCCTTGACACTGATCCGGGCAGGCGGCGAGAACTCGCTCGCGCAGTCACCGCTCGAGATGGCCTGGACTCTGACGCAGAAGGTCGCGTCCTGTCCCGCATCGGAGTAGAGCATGGCCCAAGGCTGGTCGGTCCAGAGCGTATCGGGCTCGTCACAGTTGGCGCTGGTCGACACCTCGACCACGTACAGCCCGCCCGGGTCGTTCTCGAGTGTTGGTGAGAAGCTCACCGTGAAGTTTGCTCCCGCGGCCACGGCCGCCGGGATGAGGGTGAAGGCCGGCACGGCGGGCGCGACACACGGGCCGACGGTCCCCGAGAACCGAATGTGGCCCTGACACTGGAGCTCATCCGTCACCTGCACGACGAAGTCGTACGGACCCGGCTCGGAGGGAGTGCCCAGAATCCAGCCGTCCCCGACGAAATCGAGACCGCCCGGGAATCCGTCCGAGACCTCCCAGTAGTACGGACCGGTCCCGCCCGTCACTGTCAAGAGAAGCTCGAAGGGCTGGCCGGCCCTCATCCCCGGCAGAGTCGAGGGGGAAATCCGGATCTCGGGGCAGGGGGCCTGCGGCTGCGCCACGACGAACTGTACCGGTCCAACCGTGACGAGGCCGGAACGGGCGGCTCCGGGATTCGCCGAAACGCCAATGGTCACCTGGCCGGGACCCTTGCCGGAGAAACCCGCGAGGATCTGGATCCACTCCTCCTCGCTACGCGACTCCCACGTGCATTCCGGCTGAACGTCAACGGCGAAAGTGAAACTCGCAGTCCCTTCGGCCGCGACCGTCGTCTCGTGAGGCTCCAGGGAAAAGGAACAGTCGGACTGCGCCTTCGAGGTTCGAGCCGTCGCCAGGGCCAGGGACAAGAGGGATACCAGGGAGAAGAACCAGAAACTCCTGACGAGACGCATACCTTTTCCTCCTTCGGAAACCTCCGGGTTCTGTGCGAGACATCGCCAGTCTACATCCGGGCCGTGCCTCCCAAGCGACGTCTGCGCGGACAAAGAAAAGGGGCGGCCCGGGACGTTTGTCCCAAAGCCGCCCCGGAAAGGATCGGAGCTAGCGCCTCACGGCACGATCATCGAGATGAAGGCCCCGTCGTTGTTGAGCTGGTCGTTGAGAACGCCGTAGGTGATGAACTGGTCGCTCCCCTTGGTGCGCACCACCTTGGCGAAGCCCTGCTCGGCGCCGGGCGAACTGGTCAGGGGGAAGTTCCACGGGAACCACTGTCCGGGTTTGAGGGTGATTGTCCTCTTCAGGGCGTTTCCGCTCCCGTCGAGAAGCGGCTCCCCGGTCTTGCCGTAGAAGGAGACCTCGAGTTCCAGATCCTCGATGTCACCGCCCAGGGCGTGAATGAACGAGATGCTGGAACGGGTTCCCGGGGTGACGTTTCTCTCGCCCGTCTGCTGAAGCCCGTAGATGTAGGCCACGGTGTCCGCGGCCTGTCCGAGAGGCAAGTAGCCGTAGGCGAGACCGAAGCGGCCCCTCTCGCCTCCGCCGGGCTGTTCGTAGGTCCTCACACCGACGTAGACATCAGAAGCCGAGACGTCGATGTCGGACTCCTCGCCCCTGGGGCCCGAAGTGTCCTGAACCTCGAACGAGAAGTACATGCTGGCAATCGTGTTCGCGGGCGTGTTGAAGCCGGCGTTGCGCAGTTCGCCGATGATGTCGTCCAGGATCACCTGCGAAAGCGCCGGAATCTCGAACTCGCCCCACTCTTCCTCGCCGTTCGACTTGATGACGGCGAATTCGCCCTCGACGGGCCGGAGGCTCCGGTTGGAGAGCGTCAGCTCCGACTTGTAGCCGCCAGCATCGAGGACCACGGGCACCATCACCTCGCTCGCGGCCAGTTTCGTGTCGACGATGGACATCGGGACGTAGGCACCGTCACCGTTGGTGTTGTCGACGATCGTGGCGTAGCAGAGGAACTGGTCATTGCCCGCGACCCTCTTGATCTGGACCCAGCCCTGCTTGTAGCCGAGCCCGTTGAGGGGCGCGTTCCACTGGAAGAACTCGAAGGGCTTGAACGTCCTCTCGATCTTGTCGCTCAGGGTCCCGGTCTCGCCATTCCGGTACCGAAGTTCGAGGGTGATCTCCCCGGGAGGCGCCGAGCCGCCGGCATTCACGCACGCGACGTTCGACCGGGCGCTTGCCGTCTCTTGCAGACCATACAGGACGGCTTCCTTCGAGGCGGCGGCCGTCAAGGGAGTCGCCGGATAGGCGAGTCCGAATTTGCCCTTCACGTCGAGGGCCGCCATGGTGGGAGTCGGAGGGGTCAAGACCCGGGACTGAGCCGAGAACTCGGAGACGTTGGACGCCCCGCTGACGGCGATCCGGAGGGTCCCGGCCAGCTGAGCCGGGAAGGTCATGCCTCTGGCGGTGAGGAAGTCGAAGGCCTGGACGATCTCCTGGCCCGCGGCCATCTCGTAGGTGGCCGTTTGCTCCTGGTCACCGCTCTTGAAGGTGAAGGTGAGCTGAACGGCCTTTCCGGCACGGTTCGTCATCGTCAATTCCGTGTCGAACTGCTCCCCGCCGCGGCCGTTGGCGCGCACGAGAACGGGCACGAGGTACGTCAGGACGCTCCCCGTTCCGGTGTCCGGGTAGGCCACGGTGATTTCCTTCGTGACGGTGGCGGACCCGCCCTTTCCATCCGTGACCGTCAAGGTGACCGAGTACGGTCCGGGGTTGGCGAAGATGTGCGTGGGGAACGGCTCGGTCGACGTCTTCTGTCCGGCGAAGTTCCAGGACCACGTCTGCGCGCCACCCATCGACTCCTCGACGAACTGGATGGAGCGTCCCGGGCGGGGGTTGGACGGGGTGTAAGAGAACTGAGCCGCGAGGGCCTTGACCGAGATGGAAGAAGCCGGCGATGAAGGGGACGAGGACGGACGCGTCCCGGCGCTGGCTTCATAGAGCCCGCGTCCGGCGGTTCCGATGATGACCTTGGCCCCGTCGTTCACGAAGATCATGTCCGTGATGGGGACGTTCGGCAGGTTGGTCCCGTGACGCTGCCACGTCTGGCCGCCGTTGGCCGAACGGTAGACGCCGATGAAGGTCCCGGCCCACAGAACGCTCGTCGACTTCGGATCGATCGCGAACGTGAAGATCGGCATGTCGGGGAGGCCATCCGTCTGCCCGGTCCGAGAGACCGGCTCCCAGTTCTGTCCCTTGTCCGACGACTTCCACACCCGTTCCTTGCCCGCAGCGGGAGTCTTGGATGTGACATAGATGACGTTCGGGTTGTCCCGCTCGCCCCGGATGGTGGAAGCGGCCCCCTTGAGCGGGTACTCCCCGATCCGGGCCCAGTTGGCGCCGGCGTCGGTCGACTCGAGAACCTGGCCCTTCTTGTCGACGATGAGCATCCGGTTGCCGTCGGCGGAGCTGATCCAGAAATCGACGATCGAGTCGATGAGGGGCATCTCCTTGGTCGCGTCGAACCAGTTCGCCCCGCTGTCGTTGGACTGCCAGATCTTCCGCTTCGTGGCGGTGAAGATCCGGCTGGCCTCGGTCGGGTGCTGGCGAAGGATGGTGCGGAAGAGCTTGTTCTTGTCGTTCTCGTTCAGCCCGTCGGCGTTATCGAAGCTGACGCCGCTGTTGGTCGTCCGCTGGATCCCGTTGTTCTGGACGCTGATGGTCCAGGTCTTCGGATCCGCCGGATTGACGAGGCACGAATAGCCGTCGCCGCCGCCGACCTGTCTCCACTCGGTGCCCGAAACGCGGAGGCTGGTTCCGTTGTCCTGGGCACCGTTGAGGATGACGGCTCCGTCCGCGCTGGCGCAGATCTCGTCGACGAGCCAGGAAACGATGTCGCGATTGAGGCCGACGAAGTCGGGGGTTGCGTCCGTCGTCATCCTGTAGATGCCGCCGTCGTTGCCGAAGTAGACGGTGCCGTCCGCGCCGAAGACGACGGCGTGCTGGTCCGCGTGCATGTAGTTGAACTTGGCGGATCCCGGCGGGCTCCAGTCGGAAAGCTGCGTCCAGGTCGCTCCGGCATCCATCGTCCGCCAGACGTCCAGGCCGCCGGCGTAGACGATGTCGGGATTGGCCGGATCCACCGCGAACGACATGGCGAAGTCGGCCTGGCTCGGCACGATCTTGACCTTCGTCGGGTCGAGACCCAGGGCCGTCCAGGTGTCGCCGCCGTCCTCGGACTTGATGACGTCGACCTGCTTCTCGTCCAGGCCGCAGATGATGGCGTAGACGCGGCCGGGGTTGGTCGGCGAGGCGGAGACCATCACGCGGCCCCGCGTCTCGAAGGTACCCGGCCAGCCGGCGGACTTGGCGGCCCACGTGGCGCCCCCGTCGTCGGAGCGGAAGATGAGGCCAGGAACTTCACCGGGCTTGTAGAGGCTCGCGAAGACGGTGTTGCCGCCCGTGCCCGTCCGGGAAAGGGACACGACGCGGATCCCGCTGATGTCGGCGACCTTGTCGAGGACCGCCGTCCAGGTCTCGCCGCCATCGGTCGTGCGGTAGATCCCCTTGTTGGTGGCCGCGAGGACGTCGTTGGGATTCGTCGGACTGACGGAGAGCCTCCAGTAGAACTCCGCCGGAGGCGAGGTCTTCGTGGCCGTCCAGGTCACGCCGCCGTCATCGGAGCGGAGCGCTCCGATCGAAGAGCGGACGGCGAAGTCGGGGCTGCCGATCTTCGTGGTCGAGGCGTCCCCGCAGCCGGTTCCGGCGTAGACCCGGTTCGCGTCCGAGGGAGCGAAGGAGACGGCGCCGATCTGCAAGGCTCCGGCCGGCAGGTCCCCGGCCACCGGGGTCCAGTTCTCTCCCTTGTTGGTCGAGCGCCAGAGGCCCCCGCCGGCTGATCCGACAACCAGGATGTTCGGATCCGTCGGGTGCGGCGCGATCGCCGTGATCAGACCCGTGTCGTGCTGGTTCGGCTTGGCCGTGTTCACGGGGGAGGTGAACGTGGGGTTGAACGTCGGGCCGAGATTCGTCCACGTGATGTCACCGTCGGCGTTGACGGCCTTGTGCTTCTGACCCGACCGCTGGGCCCGCTCGCGAGCCACCTCGTTCGCCCGGATCTGAACGGCCCGCCGGTAGAGTTCCGTCAGATCGCGGGTGCCGAGCTCGCGCTCCACCTTCTCCGCGTTCTGCCGCCACTTCTCCTCGCGCCTCTCCCCTTCACTCTTGTCCGCCGCCCTGGCGGGGAGAGGGAAGGACAGGAGCACGGTGAGCACCAGAAGCGCTCTTCGAGTGCGTCTAAATAGTTTCTTTGTCATCAAAACTCCTCCATTTTTGTACTCAAACTAATAACTCTTGTTGACCAGGCCAGCGACGCGAAGGCGATTTCCGAAGGACCGGGGCACGGCGGATCTATGGCCCTGAAGGTCCCTCTCTCGAGAAGGGGTTGTGCGCGTAGAATCCCGCCGGTCAAAAAACCGGAGACACTACCACAGAATCTGGAGGTCAAGATGCCCTCGGATCCCAAGGCGGCCCCGGACCTCGCACCAGGCGCCCGGACCCTCGTCGACGCCGTGAGGCTCTTCTACAAGGAGTCGAGACACACGGAGCCCTGCGTGCATCACTGGTTGGCGGTCGTGCTCGAGAGGCACGGGCCGATGGCGGAGTCTCTCGTCAAGGGGATCGACGTCTCGGCGATGAGGCGGAGCCTGGCGGAGAAGCTCGCTCAGGGAGAAACCGGCGCGGCCCTCTCCGAGGAGTCCCTCCTCGAGGCGGCGCGTCAGGTCTCCGTGTCGAAGGGAAAGGCACTCGTTGCCGAGAGAGACGTCACGCAGGCCGTCCTTCTGGCCGCTGGCTATTCCGTCGAAGGGGACGGCAGCCCCGTCGTCGTGACTCCGCTGGCAAGCTCCACACCCGCGTCCTCGTCCGCATCCTCGTCCTCTGTCCAGGCTCCTGCCAGGCTGCAGGCGTCGAGCGCGTGGGCTCCCCGAAACTCCGCGCCGACCCCCACGCTCGACCAGTTTGGCCAGGACCTGACCAAGATGGCGGCGAACGGCCAGCTGGCCCCGTTCGTGGGGCGCGAAGAGGAGATCACGCTCGCTCTGGAGACGCTCTGCCGCCGGACGAAGCGCAACCCGATCCTCGTCGGGCCGCCCGGAGTCGGCAAGACCGCCATCGTCGAGGGGATTGCCCAGCGGATCGTGGCGGGAGCCGTCCCTCCGCTCCTGCGAGGCATGCGGCTGATCGCGCTCCAGCCTTCGTCGATCGTCGCGGGGTCGTCAATGGTGGGAGAGCTCGAGAAGAGGATGACGGCACTTCTGGCGGAGGCAAGGCTCGACGGCATCCTGCTCTTCATCGACGAGGTCCACGCCATCATCGGTGCCGGCGGCAGCGCCGGCCGGTCGGACATCGCCAGTCAACTCAAGCCGTCCCTGGCCCGGGGAGACTTCCCCTGTCTGGCGGCCACGACCGACGAAGAGTTCCGGCGCCACATCGAGGCGGACGGGGCGCTGGAAAGGCGCTTCCAGCCGGTGAGGGTCCAGGAGCTCTCGCCCGAGGCGACGCTCCTCGTCCTGAAGGCCCTCAAGGAGTCGCTCGAGAAGCTCAGGAACGTGACGGTGCCCGACTCGGTCCTGGCGTGGCTCGTGGAGTTCGCGGGATCGAACCTGAAGAACCGCTTCTTCCCCGACAAGGCGGTCGACCTCCTCGAGCAGTGCGTCGCTCACGCGGTTGCCAACAGCAAGGCCGAGGCTGACATGGAAGTCGCCCGGCTCGTGGCCCGGAGGCTGGCCGGCCTGCCGGTCTCTCCCGAGGAGCGGCTCGGGACGCTGTCGAAGATCCTGACCGTGAGGAATCTGCTCTTGCCCGACGACCTGGAGAGGCTGATGGCGAGGCTGCAGGTGACCGTCCGCGGCCTCGATTTGAGGCCCAACCGCCCGAATGCCGTCGTCCTGTGCGCCGGCGAATTCGCCGAGGCGGCCCCGGCTCTCGGATCGGCCGTAGCGGAAGGGCTCTTCGGCAGTCCCGAGCGGGTCGTCGCGGTCGACTTCGCCCGCTTCACCCACCACACGGACATCACCCTGCTCCTCGGGGCGCCGCCCGCCTACGTCGGGTACAACGAGGACCTGCCCGTTCACGGCTTTCTCCAGATGCCGTGGAGCGTCTTTCTCTGCGAGAACGTCGACGCCTGCCACCCCTCGATCCTCCGGGTCCTCTCCGAGGCTCTGGGAAGCGGCTTTTTCACCGACTCGACCGGACGCCGGATCTACCTTTCCGACGCCGTCGTCATCTGCTCGGCTCCCGGCATCGAGCCGTCCGGCGGCCCGTCCCGCGCCATAGGATTCGGGTCGGCCGCCCGGGTCGAGGAGGACGTCGAAGGCGGCATGGCGAAGATCTGCGAGGAGGCTCTCGGCTTCGAGTTCGCCTCAAACTGCGATCTCGTCCTCTTCCGCCCTCCCGCCGCGGCCGACCTCGACGCCAACCTCGACACCGCCCGGCGGCTTCTCGACGAGTTGACGCTCCGCTACCGGACACACGGGGTCGACATCAACTGGCAAGAAGGTGTCGCCGCCTGGCTCTGTGGAAAGGCGCATGGCACCATGAACGCGGCGGCGTGGGAGAGGCTCATCGACCGGTACGTGGCGCCCGCTCTCGTGGCCCACCTGCCCCGCCCGGGAGAGGGCCACGGCGTGAGGCTCGTGGTCACGGTGGACGCGGAATCCCTGCATGTCGACAAAACGGCGGCCGAACCCGCCGCCGATGATGTGGAGAAGAACGAAAGGAGATCTTGAGAGATGGAATTCGCGACAACGGCGCAAAAGGAAGTCTACGAACAGGTCGGTGAGCACATGCGGGGCCTGTTCGGCGAGGAGGTCTGGGCGAACCCGAACTCGCCGACCTACTCGATCCGCTTTGGCTCCACGGTCGTCTACGTCTTCGTCAACAACTGGCTGGAGGACAACGCCGCCGTCAACGTCTATTCGTATGTGGTCAAGGGGGCGGAGATCCGTCAGGACCTCCTGCTTTACCTCTTGCAGCAGAACGACCAGTACCGCTACGGGGCCTTCGGGCTCGACAGCAACAACACCATCGTCTTTCGCTTCACCGTTCCGGGAAAGCCGCTCGACAAGGCGACGTTGAAGGCCGCGGTGAACGCGGTCCGGTTCACGGCAGACGATCAGGATGACAAGATCGTGGCGCGCTGGGGAGGCCAGAGGGCCTTCGACTGAGAGGCGCGCGGAGTGAAGAGATGGCGTCCTCGAAACCCGGCAAGCTGACGGATTCCCTGAAGGTCACGGGGACCCTGGTCGCGATCTTCTGGATCGTGGAGATCGTGGACGCCCTTCTCTTCCGGGGGCGGCTCGACATGTTCGGGATCCGCCCCCGGCGCCTCGATGGGCTCATGGGCATCGTTCTCGCCCCGTTCTTGCACGGCGGCTTCTATCACCTCATCGCCAACACGATGCCCTTCTTGATCCTGGGAACTCTCATTCACTGGCGGAGACCGAAGGACTACGTCCCCGTGACCGTGCTCTCGGCGCTCATCGGGGGTCTCGGGGCGTGGCTCCTCGGGGCCCCGGGCTCCGTCCACGTTGGCGTCAGCGGGGTGATCTTCGGCTACTTCGGATTCCTCGTCGCTCGCGCCTATTTCGAGAGGAGCTTCGCCTCGATCCTCCTGGCCGTCCTCGTCATCTTTCTCTACGGCGGGATCATCTGGGGTGTCCGTCCGTTCCAGACGGGCATCTCCTGGCAGGGACACCTTTTCGGTCTTCTCGGAGGCGTGTTCGCCGCGAGTCTCTACAGGAAACGCTGAACCGCCCCGCCCCGGGCACACATCACTCGTCACAACGGGGTCGCCGCACGCTTAGAATCCGAAGGAGTCGTCCGTGCCCGAACCGAGCTTCCTGGTGGCGGTGACAAACGTCGTTTTCGGGGTGCGTTTCCGCACCCTGGCTCTGGGAGTGCTCGCCCTGGTGCTCCTGCCCACGGCCGCGGCCGCGGGACCGGACAATTCCCTCAAGCCGCTGGGAGACGCCGTGCCCCTCGGTCTCGCGTTCGCAGCCGGGGTCGGCGCGGGCCTGGCGGCAGCGACTCTCTGGAAGAAAAAGCTCAACCAGGAGGTCTCGGAGAGGCTCGCGGCCGAGGAGAGATTCCGGCAAATCACCGACAGCGTTCCCGGCATCATCTTCCAGCTGCGTCAGAAGCCCGACGGAAAGCGGAAGATCACGTTCGTCAGCCGCCAGCTGGCCGGCATCACGAGCAGCCAGGCCGCCTCGGGCCTCGGCAGCTGGGCGGCCGCCATAGAGAACGTCATCGCCGAGGACCTCCCCGGCCTGACGGCGGCGCTCGACCGTTCCGCGGCGAGGCTCGAGCGCTGGGTCCACGAGTTCCGGCTCAAGACCCCCGATGGATCGCTCCGCTGGCAGCTCGTGGAGGCGCAGCCCAAGATCCTGCCGAACGGCGACATCGTCTGGAACGGGTTCCTGACGGACGTCACGGAACGCCGCAAGCTCGAGAAGGACCTCCGCGAGGCCGAGGAGAGGTGGCAGCTCGCCCTGGCGGCAAGCGAGGACGGCACATGGGACTGGGACCCCGTCAGCGGGAAGATCTGGTTCTCGCGCCGCTGGAAGGGAATCCTGGGATTCGAGGATTTCGAGATCCCGGACGAGTTCACGTCCTTTCAGGAGCTGTTGCACCCGGCGGACGCCGAGCGGGTTCTCGGCGAGCTCCAGGCCTTCGTCGAGGGGCGAACCTGGGACCTCGAGCTGGAGTTCCGGATGTCGCACAAGGATGGCGGCTGGCGCTGGATCGTCTGCCGCGCGGCCGGACAGCGCGACGAAGCGGGGCATGTCCGAAGACTCGTGGCCTCCAACCGCGACATCACGAGAAGAAAGCTCGCCGAGATGGAGCTGAAGAAGCTCTCGGAGGCCGTGCAGCAGAACCCCTCGATGATCTTCGTGACCTCACGCGGGGGCGAGATCGAGTACGTCAACCCGCGCTTCACCCAACTCACGGGCTACACGGCGGACGAGATCCGGGGCCGCACCCCGAACATCCTGAAGTCGGGCCAGGTCTCCCGCGCCGTCTTCGAGAACCTCTGGCAGACCATCCTGTCGGGCGAGCCGTGGCGCGGAGAGCTCCTCAACAAGAAGAAGAACGGTGAGCTCTTCTGGGCCTCTGTCTCGATCTCGGGGGTCAAGGGCGAGCAGGGCGCCATCGAGAACTTCGTCTGCATCGAGGAAGACATCACCGAGCGCAAGCACGCAGAAAAGGAGCTCGAGAACTCGCGCGACGAACTCGCGGCGCAGAGATCCGAGCTCGCCGACGCGGTCGAGGTGTTGACGCAGACGCAGATCGAGCTCGCCCGCGCCAAGGAGGCCGCCGAGTCGGCGAGCCGCGCCAAGAGCGAGTTCCTCGCCAACATGAGCCACGAGATCCGGACGCCGATGAACGCCGTGATCGGCCTCTCGCACCTGGCCCTGCAAACGAGCCTGACGCCCAAGCAGCGGGACTACATCACCCGGATCCACCGTTCGGCCCAGAACCTCCTCGGCATCATCAACGACATCCTCGACGTCTCGAAGATCGAGGCGGGCAAGCTGACTCTCGAGAGCGTCTCGTTCAACCTCGAAGAGGTGCTCGACAACCTGGCGACCGTCCTCTCCCCGAGGGTCAACGAAAAAGAGCTCGAGCTCCTCATCGCGGTGGAGCCCGAGGTCCCGAAGCTCCTGATGGGCGACCCTCTCAGACTCGGACAGGTCCTCCTCAACCTCGCCGGCAACGCCGTCAAGTTCACGGAGAAGGGAGAGATCGCGGTGCGGGCGTCCCTCGCCGGGAGAAGCGAGACGGGAGTCGAACTGCGATTCGAGGTGAAAGACACCGGCATCGGCCTCTCCCGCGACCAGATGAGCCGTCTCTTCACCGCGTTCTCGCAGGCCGACAGCTCGACGACGCGCAAGTACGGCGGAACCGGACTCGGCCTGACGATCTCCAAGCGGCTCGTCGAGTTGATGAACGGCCGCATCTGGGTGGAGAGCGAGCCCGGCAAGGGGAGCCGATTCTGCTTCACCGCCGCGTTCGGATTGACCGACCACGCCCCGCTCGAGAGCCTCGCCCCCCCGGCGGATCTGCGCGGCCTGCGGGTTCTCGTCGTCGACGACAGCCACTCGGCGCGCATGATCGCAAGCGAGATGCTCGTGGCGATGGGATTCCGCGTGGACGCCGTCGCCAGCGGCCCGGAGGCCGTCGAGCTCGTCGAGAAGGCCTCCGCGTCGGGAGAGCCCTTCCGGGTCGTCCTGATGGACTGGAAGATGAGCCCCTGGGACGGACTCGAGACCGCAAGAAGGATCCAGGGAGACGCCGTCGTCGGCGACAAGCCCGTGATCGTCATGATGACGGCCCACGGCCGGGAAGACGTCATGCGGCAGGCCGAGTCGATGGGGATCAAGGGGTTCCTGCTCAAGCCGATGAGCCCGTCGCTCTTGCTCAACATGCTCGTCGACCGCATCCAGGACGACAAGACCGTCCCGAGGCTCGCCTCGCGCGCGACCATGCGAAGGGACCGTGTCCATGAGCTGCGCGGGGCCCGCATCCTCGTCGTGGACGACAACGAGATCAACCAGATCGTCGCCCGCGAGATCCTGGAGGCCTGCGGAGCCACCGTGAAGGTCGCCGACAACGGCGAGGACGCCCTGATCTCGATTGCCGAGGACCCTCCAGACCTCGTCCTGATGGACGTTCAGATGCCCGTGATGGACGGCCTCGAGGCCACGGCCCGGCTCCGTCAGGATCCTCAGTTCGCGAAGTTGCCGGTCCTGGCGATGACGGCCCATGCCCTCGTGGAGGAGCGCGAGCGGTGCCTTCACGCCGGGATGAACGACCACGTGACCAAGCCCATCGATCCGGACGTCCTGATTCAGACCGTTGCCCGGTACCTGGTACCTGTTGCGGAAGAGTCCGTCGCGGTCTTTCCCGAGGCCGAAGGCCCGCTCCCCGTCGCCACCGTGGACGTGGATCTCCCGGCGGGGGTTCCGGGCTTCGACGAGCGGGAGGCCCTCCAGCGCCTGGCGGGCAATCGCCGGCTTCTCTCGGATCTTCTGCGGGACTTCGCCCGGGAGCAGAAGGACTTCACCGAGAGACTCGGGGAAGCCTTCTCGAGGGAGGATTTCTCGTCGATCCGAAGGCTCGCGCACGCCATGAAGGGGGTCGCGGGCAACCTGTCGCTGCGAACCGTGCAGGAATCCGCCGCTCAGGTCGAGAACGCGGCCAAGCGAGGCGGGCGTGAGGAGGTCGAGAGGCTCCTTCCGTCGCTGACCGGCAGCCTCGAGGCCGTCCTCGGAGTTCTTCACCCGTGGGCCCAGCCCGCGACTCCCGACGGACCACCGGCGCTCGCGGGTCCCCTGGACCGGGTCTGTGTCGAGGCCAAGCTGAAGGAGCTCGACACGCTTCTTCTCGAGGGCAACCTGAGGGCAGACGAGGTCTTCTCCGAGCTGTCGTCCCTCGTCGCCGGGCACGCGATCGCCGAGCACGAGGCGGTCTCGAAGAAGATCCAGGGGCTCGACTACGCGGCGGCGCGTCCCGCCCTCGCCTCTCTGGCGCGGGCTCTCGACATCAGGTGGCAGGAGGTGGCCTCATGAGCGCGCCAACTGCAGCTGGCGCGCCAACCACGGCTGGCGCGCCGGCCGCAAAACCCAAGGTTCTCGTCGTCGACGATCAGCCCGTGAACGTCAAGGCCCTCGGAGCCCTCCTGCAACCCGAGGTCGATGCCCTGTTCGCCACGGACGGCGCCGGGGCGCTCGCCAAGGCCGCCCAGCTGGCTCCCGACCTCATCCTGCTCGACGTCGACATGCCGGGAATGGACGGCTACGAAGTCTGTCACCGCCTGAAAGCCGATCCGAAGACGGCCGACATCCCGGTCGTCTTCGTGACCGGCATGAGCCAAACCCAGGACGAGGAAAAAGGCCTGGCGCTCGGCGCGATCGACTACATCGCCAAGCCCTTCCAGCCCGCGATCGTCAAGGCCCGCGTAAGAAATCACCTGGAGCTCAAGCGGAGCCGCGACGCTCTCGTGGAGAGCTATCGCCGCCTCGAGGCGACCCAGGCGAGCCTCGTGCAGGCCGAGAAGATGGCGTCCCTGGGGCAGCTGGTCGCCGGAGTCGCTCACGAGATCAACACGCCCCTGGGGGTCGCCCTGACCGCCGCGAGCCACCTCTTCGAGCGGGCCGGGTTCCTCGATGAGCGGTTCCGGTCCGGACGGATGACGAAGACCGATCTGGAGTCCTTCCTCTCTCTCCACAAGAACTCCTCGGATCTCGTCCTCTCGAGCCTCGAGCGCTCGGCCGTCCTCGTCCAGCGATTCAAGCAGATCGCGACCGCGCAGGCACAGGACTCGCTCGCCGAGATCGATCTCGGGACGCATCTGATCGACGCGTTCGGGCTCTGGGCCTCCGCCAATCCGGATCGGGATCTCAACGCCGATGTCTCCTGCCCGCCCGACGTCGTCCTGCAGACGTTCCCGGCCGCCCTCACCCGCCTCCTGCACACCCTGTTCGACAACGTGGCCGCGCACGCCTACCCCGGCGGAGAGACAGCGGCCGTCGACGTCCGGGTCGACATCACGGGGTCTGGGGTTGAACTCGCCGTGGCGGACCACGGGGTCGGAATCGCGCCCGAGGCCATGGCGAAGGTCTTCGATCCGTTCTACACGGCACGCAGGGGCGAGGGCTTCGTGGGCCTGGGCTTGACCATCGCGTATAACCTCGTCACGTCGACGCTGCACGGAACGATCGTCATCGAGGCGACTCCGGGGGGCGGCACGACCGCCCGGGTCAACCTGCCCAGCCGCGTCACTTCGGCCGTTCGTTGAGGGATGAGAAATGGATGACAGCGCCGAGACCCAGAATCTCCAGATGCTGCAAGAGACCGAGAGCGATCGCGTCCTCGCTCGCCTCGTGCCCGGGCTGGCGCACGACCTCAACTCCATCTTGGGGGTTGCCCTCACGGCCGCAACCCACGCAACCGGCACGCTCACGTCTCTCGGCGGCTCGCTCGAGGGGGCCACGCTCACCAAGAGCCAGCTGCAGTCTGGCCTGGACACGATCGAGGAAGCCCTGCGCCTCGTGGAAGGGAATCTCGTGCGCGCGGTCCAGCTGGTCGGAGGCTTGAAACACATCACCGGGCAGCAGACGGGGGCCGACCCGGCCGCCGTCAATGTCCGGACCGTTCTGGACGATCTCGCGATGGCCCTGGGCCCGGCCTTCAGAAAGTCTCCGCACCGCCTGGAGGTCGACGCCCCCGATTTGCTCCCCCTGAAAACGCGAGGCATCGAGCTCGGCCGTGTGCTTCTCAACCTCGTTCAGAACTGCCTCGTTCACGCATTCCCGAAAGGGACCGCGGGAACAGTCCGCCTCGAGGCGCGAGGCTCGGACGGCGGCGTCGTCATCACCGTGGCGGACACCGGCAGCGGCATGCCCCCCGATGTCGCCGCGAGGGCCTTTGACCTCTACTACACGACACGCCGGGACGAAGGAGGCACCGGACTGGGACTCTCGGTCGTCAAGGACCTCGTCGAGGGATCTCTCCAGGGCAGGATCTCTCTCCAGACCTCTCCGGGAGCCGGAACGATCTTCCGGATCACTCTCCCCAATATTCGCGGCTGAGCGCGGCGGAAAGGACTCGTGGAGGACATGACGCGACCCGATGAGATGGATCAACTCTTCGCCGAGGAGGAGGCGCTCGAGCCTCGCCCGGCGTCCAAGGATGATCCCTGGAAGGTCCTGGTCGTCGATGACGAGGAACAGGTTCACGCCGTCACGCGTCTCGTTCTGGGAGACTTCGAGTTCCAGGGCCGCGGCCTGAAGTTCCTCAACGCCTACACGGCCCAGGCGGGGGCCTCCCTGCTCGTCGAGAATCCCGACGTCGCCGTCATCCTTCTCGACGTCGTCATGGAGAGCGAGCACGCGGGCCTCGAGCTCGTGCACAAGATCAGGGAGGAGATCGGCAACCGGTTCGTCAGGATCGTCCTTCGCACCGGCCAGCCTGGCCAGGCTCCCGAAAAGCAAGCGTTCTTGGAATACGACATCAACGACTACCGGACGAAGACCGAGCTGACCGCCGAGAAGCTCTTCACGGCGATGGTCGGCGCCCTCAGGAATTACGAGGACATCAAGCGGATCAAGAGGCTGTTCGAGCAGGTCAAGGCCTCTCAGCTCGCCACGGTCGTCGCGATGGCCGACCTGGCCGAGTACAAGGACGAGGACACGGGAGACCACGTCTTGAGGATCAAGAGGCGGACCGAGGCGATCGCAAGAAAGCTCGGGGCCTCGGGTCCGTACTCGGTTGCGATCAACGAGACCTTTCTCGAGCTCGTCGGAACGGCGGCGATCCTCCACGACATCGGAAAGATCGGGATCCCTGACAGGATTCTGCAGAAGCCCGCCAAGCTCACGGCCGAGGAATGGGAAGTGATGCGCACCCACGCGCTGATGGGAGAGCACCTCCTGAGGAAACTCGCTGCCATGGTGCCTGGACCGAGCTTCATGTCGATCGGGGCCAACATCGCCGGCGGCCACCACGAGAAATGGAACGGCACCGGCTATCCACGGGGCTTGAAGGGCCAGGAGATCCCCCTCGAGGCCCGCATCGTCGCCGTCGCAGACGTCTACGACGCCTTGACTTCCCGCCGCGCGTACAAGGAACCGTGGCCTCCCAAGGAGGCGCTGGAGGCTCTCAGGCGCGACGCGGGCTCCCACTTCGATCCCCTGATCGTCGAGGCCTTCCTCGAGCTCGTCGCCGAGGGAAACGACGGCACCATCGAACCCAGCGCCCCGGCGCCGCCCCCCGAAACACCCGAGCGAAAGGAACCGGCCGAGTGAGGACTCGGACGGCCCCGCCGCCGTCCCCCGCCGGGCGAGGGATAAACTCCGACCCTGGAGTCTTCTGATGATCGTCCCAGAACCTTCGGCTTCTCTCCTGAAGATCCACGAGCATCTGTCGAACGAGGGATTCCGGCCTTCGTTCCACGAGGGCGAGATCAGCTTCAAGTTCCAGGGGCGGGTCTTCTTCATCAGCCACGACGACTCGGACGCGGAGTTCTTCCGGCTTCTCTACCCTCACTTCTGGACGATCGAGAGCCAGGAGGAGAAGCAGGCGGCTCTCGCCGCCGCCTCCGAAACGTGCAAGACACTGAAGGTCGCCAAGGCCTTCCTGGTCGAGGATGAGGTGTGGGCCAGCGTCGAGCTCTTCTGCTCGGACGCGGACGCTTTCCTCGCCGTCCTCGAGAGGAGCACATCTCTCCTCTACGAAACCGCCAACGTCTTCCGGCACCACTACAACTCCCTTTCGCACGAGCACGGTGACGAGGAGACCGGCGGACCCGAGTCTGACGACGACGGCCACGACCACGAGGAGGGGAGCGGGGACCCGACCTCCGCTCCCAAGAAGGAAGAGCCCCACCACTGAGCCGGGCCCCGTCTCGCCTCGCGCGGCGCCTGGCCTAATCGTTTGCTCTATACGGCGTAGGTCATCTGCTTCATTGCGAACGCCTGCGATCTTCTCCAGATTAGGTAGGGTCGCCGTGTAAACGCGAAGAGCCTCGGGAGGAGTCAATGCGTCACCTCATGAAGAACAAGGTGCACTTGTTCCGTATGGCAGGTCTGTTCGTGGTGGGGTTCCTGGTCTTCGCCGGGGCGAGGGCGGTCTTCGTGCCCGAGGGGTTTGGCGTCTACGGTCACTACCGGGCGGGCGCTCTGGAGGACAACAGGGCATTCCCGCTCGTCCATGCCGGCAGGGCCGCCTGTGCCGGCTGCCACGGCGACGAGCCGGAGGCCCTCAAGGCCTCGCGTCACGCGAAGGTCGGCTGTGAAGCCTGCCATGGCGCGCTCGCCGTCCACGCGGACGACCCCGCCAAGCTGACGCCCAAGAAGCCAGACGCCAAGACGCTCTGTCTCGTCTGCCACATGGCCAACGTGGCCAAGCCATCGGGATTCAAACAGATTTCCCCCGAGGACCACCCGGAGGGGGTGTGTACCGAGTGCCACGACCCGCACTCGCCCGCCGATGCTCCGAAGCCGGCGCCGGCGCCTGTACAGAAGGAGGCCGCGAAATGACGACCCGCCGCGAGTTCGTCGGAAAGAGCTCCACGTTCCTCGTGTTGTCGGCCGCTGCCGCGGCCGCGCTCGACAATGTCCTCGAGGGAACGCCCGAGAAAGCCCCCGGGTACAAGAAGGCCGATCACTGGTGGGCCATGATCATCGACATCGAGAAGTGCATCGGCTGCGGCAACTGTGTGCGCGCCTGCAAGACCGAAAACGGCGTCTCGATGGAGCCCTACTACTTCAGGACCTGGGTGGAGCGGTATCACGTGCCGGCCGGGAACCCGGAGCACCCGCAGGTCGATTCCCCTAACGGCGGCTACGACGGATTCCCCGAGAAGTACAAGCCAGGAGACGGCTCGAAGAACTTCTTCGTTCCCAAGCTCTGCAACCACTGCGCGCACTCGCCCTGCGTCCAGGTCTGCCCGGTCGGAGCAACCTTCGAGAGCCCCGACGGAGTCGTCCTCGTCGACAAGTCGTACTGCCTCGGCTGCCGCTACTGCGTCCAGGCGTGTCCGTATGGCTGCCGCTACATCGACCCCAAGACGCACGTCGTCGACAAGTGCTCGTTCTGCTACCACCGCATCACCAAGGGCCTGACGACGGCCTGCTGCGAGACCTGCCCCACCGAGGCGCGTCAGATCGGAGACCTCAAAAACCCGGCTGATCCGATCCACGAGTTCCTGCGCACTCACAAGATCAACGTGCTCAAACCCCAGATGGCAACGGGCTCCAAGGCTTACTACAACGGCCTGGACGGATCGGTGAGGTGAGGGTGATGCAAGACAGCCTTCTTTCGGCTGTCGAGGGGTTCATGTACCCCAACGAGATCGAGCTCCAGTGGAGCATCCTGATCGTTCTCTACCCCTACATCACGGGCCTGGTCGCCGGAGCCTTCATCCTGGCTTCCCTCGAACGGGTCTTCAAGGTGGAGGCCGTCAAACCGACCTACAGGCTCGCCCTGCTGACCGCCCTCGCCTTTCTCCTCGTCGCCCCGCTCCCTCTCCAGATGCACCTGGGGCACCCGGAACGCTCCCTGCAGATGTACCTGACACCCCACACATCCTCGGCCATGGCGATGTTCGGGTTCGTTTACCTGTGGTACCTCCTCGCCGTCCTCGTTCTCGAGATCTGGCTCGACTACCGCAAGGAGATCGTCCTCATGGCCCGGCAGGCGAGCGGCTGGAAGAAGCTCCTCTACCAGACCATGTCGCTCGGCGTCGACGACATCAGCGAGGAATCCCTCGCCATCGACCAGAAGGTCGGCCAGTTCCTGACCGTCATCGGCATCCCCTCGGCGTTCCTCCTCCACGGCTATGTCGGCTTCATCTTCGGGTCGATCAAGGCGAATCCCTGGTGGTCCACGCCGATGATGCCCATCGTCTTTCTCTTCTCCGCCATCGTCTCGGGAATCGCGCTCGTGCTCCTCGTCTACATGGTCTTCTCTTACATCAACGGCACCCGGATCGACATGGTCTGCGTCGACACGATCGCCCGTTACCTGATGTACGCCTTCATCATCGACTTCACCCTGGAGGGAATCGACCTCCTGCACCGCATGTACGAGGCGGACGAATCGTTCAAGAGCCTCGACTTCATGGTCCACACGAAGCTCTTCGTCTCACAGATCCTTCTCCAGATCATCTTTGGCGGATTGCTCCCGATCGGCCTTCTCGCCCTCCCGCAGCTCGTGGCCGTCACCGAGCGGGCCCGCCGCGGGCTCTACCTCCTGGCCACGTCCCTCACGCTCATCGGCATCCTCGCGATGCGCTGGAACGTCGTGATCGGAGGACAGCTCTTCTCCAAGAGCTTCCTGGGTTACACCACTTACAAGGTCGACTTCGCGACCCGGGAAGGACTCCTGCCCGCCATCCTGCTCCTCATCCTGCCCTTCCTGATCTTGATCGGCCTCTTGAAGCTGTTGCCCCCCTGGGAATCCACCGCGAACGTCCACGAGGGCGAAGAGCCCAGGGCCGTCTGACAGAGGCGGAGGACCGGAGATGGAAGACCGGCTGGCTGAGCTCCAGGTGAAGTTCGACGAGCTCACGGGAGCCGTCAAGGCCCTCGAGGCGCGTGTGGCCGTCCTGGAGGGGAAACCCTTGCCGGAGGCCGGTGCCCCGCCCCCGGAGGAGGGCTCGCTGCCGGAACCCGCCGGGCTCGTCCCGGCCGCCGGGGTGGCCACTCAGATCCTCTCCCTGATCGGACGGAGCTTACTCGTTCTCGGGGGCGCCTACCTGATCCGGGCCCTGACGGAAGGGGGCTCGATCGCGCGGCCCGTGGGCGTTCTCGCCGGACTCCTCTATGCCCTCGGCAGTGCCGTCCTGGCGGAACGGGCCGGACGGAAGGGCGAGACGCAGAGCGCGGCCTTTCACGGCTGCCTCTCCGTCCTGATCGCGTACCCCCTGATCTGGGAAGCGGGCACGCGGATGGCCGTTCTCTCGCCTCTCGCGGCTGCCCTGTGCCTCGTCGCTCTCACGGCGCTCCTCGTGGCGATCGCCTGGAGGCAGAACCTGCCGGTCTTCGCGTGGGCCGCCGTCCTGGCCTCGAGCGGGAGCGCGATCGGACTCATGCTCACAACCCACGCCCTCGTCCCGTTCTCGGCCGCCCTCATCGCCATGGGAGGGGGAACGCTCTGGCTCACCTATGGGCGAAGGTGGCACGGGCTACGCTGGCCCGTGGCATTGGCGGCTGATCTCGCGATCGTCATCTCGACCCTCGTTGCCGCCTCCCCGAAAGGGCTCCCCGAGACTTATCGAGACCTCTCGGTTCCCGGCGTCCTGGCCGTCGCGATCGGCCTCGTGGCCATCTACCCGGGCAGCTTCGCCATCCGGATCGTCGCCCGCCACCGAAGCGTCAACGTCTTCGAGATCGTCCAGACGATCCTGGCGCTTCTGGCCGGATTCGGAGGCGCGGTCCGCGTGGCCCGGACCTTCGGCTCCGGGGAGGCGGTTCTCGGCGCCACCGCTCTTCTGGCGGCCGCGGGCTGCTACGGAGTCGCCCTGGTCTTCGCCGAGAGGCGCGAGGAGTGGAGCCGGAACTTCCATTTCTTCACCACCCTCGCCCTCCTCCTCACGCTGTCGACGGCCCGGCTCGTGACCGGGAGCGCGCTCGCGCCTCTCCTCTGGAGCGGGCTCGGCCTCGCCGGAGCGGTCCTGGCCGTGCGGCTTCGCCGCATCACCCTCCGGGCTCACGGCGCGATCCTCGGCGTGGCGGCCGCGGCTGCCTCCGGCCTTCTCACCGAGACCCTGCATGCCTTTCTGCTCCCGGTGGAGCGGACTTGGACCCCGATGGACACGCCGTCCCTGATCTGCCTCGCGCTGGCCGTGGCGAGCTATTTGGTCCTCGCCGTGCGCCGTGATCCGGGCCTCTCGTTCGCCTCGCGGCTGCCAGATCTGACCCTCGCGCTCCTGTCGGCCGCCGGGATCGGGGCGGTCGCGGTCACGGCCGCCGCCTCGTTGCTGCGGTCCCCGGGCGGAACGCTCGATCCCGGCTCCATAGCCGTCACCCGGACGGCCGTCCTGGCCATTGGTGCCTTCCTCCTGGCCTTTGCCTGCCAAAAGACCGGCCTTCCCGAGTTCGGCTGGATTGCCTACCTCCTCCTCGTCGCGGGCGGCGGCAAGCTCGTCCTGGAGGATCTGCAGCTCGGCTCCTCGGCAACGCGATTCCCGGCCTTCATCCTGTTCGGCGCCGCCATGATTCTGGTCCCCAGGCTCCTTCGTCAGCACCCCAAGGCCGGGTCCGCTCAAGAGAGCTGAATTCAGCCCGTGACGAAAAAACTCTAACCTCCGGGGCCCGGCAGCCCCTATCATCCGGGCCCCAGGATGGCCGAGACACACCCCAACCACATCCACAACACGCGGATCACCGAGGAAACCCTCGTCCTGCCGCCGATCGTCTGGAAGCGGATGTTTCCGATCCAGGGGGCCGCCTACGAGAGCGTGACCGCGGGCCGCCGCCAGCTCGAGGCCATCCTCGACGGCTCCGACCCTCGCAAGGCCATCATCGCCGGCCCGTGCAGCATCGCCTTCCCCGAGCCCGCCTACAGGCTCGCGGAGTACCTGTACCACCTCCAGCAGCTCCTGAAGGACGAGTTCCTCATCATCATGAGGACCTACTGGGAAAAGCCGCGCTCCGGACTCGGATGGCAGGGTCTCCTCGTGGATCCGCACCTCGACGGCTCGTACGACGTCAACCACGGCCTCGAGACGGCCATCAGCCTGATGCACCGGATCGCGACGCTGGGGCTCCCGATGGCGACCGAGTTCCTCGACACGGACACCCCCTCGTACCTCTCCGACTTCATCACCGAGGCGACGATCGGCGCCCGGGACGTGGCGTCGCAGACCCACAGGAACATGGCGAGCGGCGTCTCGATGCCGATCGGTTTCAAGAACACGACGAGCGGTGACGTCATGCCCGCCATCGAGGCCGTTCGCTACGCCAGGAATTCCGGCCACTTCGAGGGGATCAACGATTTCGGGTTCCGGGTCTCGATGAAGACCCAGGGGAACCCCTACGGCCACGTCATCCTACGCGGCGGACACACCCCCAACCACGACGAGAAGAGCGTCGCCGAGATACAGGAACTCCTTCGGAAGAAGGGGGCCAACCCGCGGATCATCGTGGACTGCTCGCACGGCAACTCGCAGAAGGACTACCGGAACCAGCCCATCGTCTTCGAGGACGTGCTCCGGCAGATTCGCAACGGGAACTCGGAGATCGCCGGAGTGATGCTCGAGGTGAACATCCGCGAGGGGAACCAGAAGCTCCCCGACCAGCTCGAGGGCTTCGACTCGAGCACGCTCGACCCCGAGGTCAGCGTCACCGACGCCTGCATCAGCCAGGGCACACTCAAGGACCTCCTCTTCGAGGCGTACCAGGGTCTTCGGCATCCCCGGGCCTGAGCCCCCACCCCCGATCAGAAAGAGAACTCGGAGACGGCCAGGCTCCTGTCGCCATCGTGCACGGGAACCGCTCGCGGGCCCCGCGCGCCCGCAAGGACCTCGCCGCCCGAGGGGAGACCCGAGGATTCGTCAAGGGCGTATCCCGTGACCTTCTCGCCCTTCGGGACCCTGATGGTCACGAGGACCCCCTCGGCCGGAAGCGTCACGTGCCGAAAAACGAGCCACGCTCCTCGCTTTCCCGGCCGCAATTCCAGGGCTTCTCCCGCAACCGATACCGAGCGGAGCGCGCCGCCGTCCGAGAGGGCGACACGCAGGCGCGGAGCCTTCCTCGCCGAGACGAATCGCAGGGAAACCACGCGGTCCCCTCCCGGCTCACTCTCGCTCGAGAGTTCCACCCTGGGAGGCTCTTCCCCTGTCCCAGCGGCCTTCGCGGCGAGATGGGAGGCTGATTTGGACCATGGATAGAGCGGAACGGGAGCGGGCTCCCAGCTCGCGGCGTTCCCGAGCTTTTCTCGTCCCCTCAGTGCTTCCTTTGCGACCAGCCACTCGGAGCGGCCTCCAATCTGACGGTGGACGATATTGACGGGCGCCGGGGCGTTCTCGGTCTCGGCGGGAACGAAGAAGGCCGCCAGAAGCGAGGCCACGGCCCCCAGGACCAGAAGCGCCAGGAACTGAAGGCGCTTCACATCTCCGGTCGCAAACGAGGGGACGACGACCGCCGACACGAGCGCCACGGCGAGCGCAACACCCGGCATCGACGGGAGTCCCAGGGCGTCGGGGAGCATCCACGCAAGGGGAAAGAGGACGACGGAGGCAACCGCCGCGGCTCCGGCCTGCCCCAGGGCCAGGGGCCCCCCGAAGCTCCTCGAGAGGAGAGCCGCGGAGAGGCCCGCTCCAGGCACCAGCACGAGAAAACTCACTCCGGGCGCGATGAAGCCCGAAGCGACACTCAAGCCCGCGAACACCACCGCGGTCCCCGACAGGTACGCAACGGGTGGGATCCGGTTTGCGCGAACAGCCGCCAGGAACGCGACCGTCGAGAACGAGGCGAGCCAGGTGAAGAGGAGGAGGGGCCCCATGTTCGCCATCCAGGCCCGTTCGCCGAAGAAGAGCGCCAGGAGCCTCACCGCGGCATGGGCCAGAAGCGCCGGGGCCAGAATCGAGGCAAGGCACCAGATGATCCCCGCGATCAGGCCGCCGACCCTCGCTTCTCTTGCGCGCATCAACCGAAACACGGCCACGCCGAGAAGCGTCAGGTTCGCGGCCGACAGGGGGAGGGTCCAGGGCTCCGGCCAGGAGATGACGAATCGCGCAAACACCGAGAACCACACGGCGTTCCCCGGGGGCGGCTTCTGAAGACCGGCCTCCGAGAGCGCCCGCGCCGCGGCCAGGGCGTTTTCCCCATGGTGCTGAAGCGTCTTTTCGGAAAGGGCCGCGGGAGTGTCCAGCGGAGTGTGGTAGTGGAGGGGAGAGCCAATGAAAGCGAAGTTGACTCCGTCAATCCCGCGCCGTTTCAGAACGGTGAAGTCGGTGTCGTTCGGGAGACGCTCGTAGACCGCGTAGAAGAGAGAGCTCGTCGACGGCCGGGGGAGCGCCCGGATCACCGTGGAGACGAGCCACGCGTTGTCGTCACTCGTCTCGAAGAGATGGCTTTCGCCCGAGGTTCCGCGAGCCTCCAGGTTGATGACGGCCGATGCGAGCGGGGCGAACCGGCTCTCCCTCGCGAAAGCCTCCGCGCCCAGAAGTCCCGCTTCCTCACCGTCCGTGATGAGGACAGAGACCGGATGCGTGTGCCTTTCCTCCCCGAGGACCCGGAGGACCTCGAGGCTGACGGCGACTCCCGACAGGTCATCGGAGGCGCCCGGACTCGCGGGGACGGAGTCGTAGTGCGACACCAGAAAGACGCCCGGAGTCCCGGCCGAGCCGCGGGGCCGGCCGATGATGTTCCTCACCTCGGCACAGGCCAGGTTCGTCCCACAGATGAAAGACTCCTCGACCACCGCCTCGTAACCGAGCCGGGAGAGCTCCGCGACGATCGCGCCGCCGGCAGAGGCACTCTGAGCACTTCCGGATGGACGCGGCGCGCCGTTTCCCGTGAGCGTGTCGAGCAGCCTCCTGGCCCTCGCGGCCGAGAACTGGCCCGGCGCGGCATCCTCGCCCCTCGGCGGCGGAAGCCGGAGCGAGAAGAAGACGAGAACGAGCATGCCAGCGGCGACGGCGGGGGCGAGAGCGGAGAGATCTCTCCTCATGCGGGAGACATGCTACAGAAGGAAGGAGGGTCTCGCCTGGCGCCATCCTCGCAGCGGGCGTCTTCCCGCCGCCCACTGGCGAGTCGCGGCCTCGCTGAGTCCCCCGCGGCGTGAGGACAGGCCCGGCCGCAGTCCCCTCAGAGCCCCAGGAGCCTGGCGAATACCGGGATGAGGACCGCCATCAGGATTCCATTCAGTCCAATGGCCAGGCCCGAGAAGGCGCCTGCCACGCCGCTGATCTGAAAGGCCCTCGCCGTCCCGATCCCGTGCGACGCCACCCCCAGCGCGAACCCTTTTGCCTCGTCTTCGCTGATGCGGAGAAACGAGAGGAGAGGCGGACCGAGAAGGGCCCCGAGGATGCCCGTCAGGATCACGAGGACTGCGGTCAGGGATGGGATTCCGCCGATCTTCTCGGCGATCCCCATCGCGATCGGGGTCGTCACCGACTTCGGCGCGAGTGAAAGAAGCGTCGCACGGGATCCGCCGAGCACCCAGGCCACGCCCATCGCGGAAAGGACGGCCGTTGCCGAACCGATCGTCAGTCCCAGGGCGAGGGGAAGGAGCAGGACTCTCACCCTTTCCCAGTGCTGAAAGAGAGGGATCGCCAGTGCCACCGTTGCCGGCCCGAGGAGAAAGTGGACGAACTGTGCCCCGTTGAAGTACGTGCGATAGGGGATGCCTCCCCCCAAGAGCAGCACCACGAGGAGCGCGATCGAAACGCCGACAGGATTCAGGAGCGCGCGGCGGCCGCTCTTCTCGAAGATCCAGTTTCCAGCCAGGTACACGAGCAGGGTGACCGACAGCCACAGGAGCGGAGAGGCCGAAAGGTAAACCCAGATCTGGGTGATCGTCTTATCCACGGGCACCCTTGCGGCGCAGGACGCGAGCGAGCGTCTGCATCACGACCGCGGTTGCCCCCAGGCTCAGGAATGTGCTGACGAGAAGCGCAAGCAGGATCGCGAGCCACTCCCTCGACAGGAGAGAGAAGTGCTGGATGATGCCGACACCGGCGGGAACGAACAGGAGCGGCAAGTTCGACAGGAGAGTCTCCGATACGGTCTTCAGGGAAGGCGGAAGGCTCCCTCTGGCCCGCAGGACGAGAAACAGGAACAGCATGCCGGCGACGGGTCCCGGCACCGGGACCCCGCTCGCCCCGACGACGATCTCGCCGAGAAGCTGGAAGACGAGAAGGGCTGCCAGGGCGGCGATCATTCCCGCTGTTCCTTCCGGCCGGGGACTCACATCAGGACTCGAGAGCCCTGGCGAGCTCCATCGAGATCTCGGCCACCCGGAACGGTTTCTGAACGAACCCCACGGCGCCCAGGCCGAGGATCCTCTGCACCTCCTCGTCCAGCGCATAACCGGAGGTGATGATGGCCTTCACCGCCGGGTGAATGGCCCTCATCTCCGAGAGGGTCTGGTAGCCCCCCATCACGGGCATCATGACGTCGAGCAGGACGAGGTCCACGCTCTGCCAGGCCGCGCGAAACAGGGCCACGGCCTCCGCGCCGTTGGCGGCGCTGACCGTCTCGTAGCCGAGCATCTTCAGGGCGGACTCGAGAAAGGTTCGAAGCACGGGCTCGTCATCCACCACGAGGATCCGCCTCGCGCCCCGCGCGGGGACGGACGGTTCCGGATCCTTGGCCGCGGCGGCGTCATCCGTGGAGAGCGGCAAGAAGAGGCGGAAGGTGGTCCCCGAGTGCTCTCCGGATTCAACCGTGACGGTACCGCCGTGCCCCTTCGCCGTCCCGTAGACCGAGGCGAGACCCAGACCCGTCCCCTTGCCGGGAGGCTTTGTCGTGAAGAAGGGCTCGAACAGGTGGCTTCTCGCTTCCTCCGAGAGTCCGGTCCCGGTGTCCGTGACGTCGATCCGGAGAAGCGGCGCCTCGGCAACCTCGTCCTTGATGGCAACGGGGAGCGATTCTCTTTCTTCCACCGCCGTGAGGAATGTCAGAGTGCCGCCGCCGGCCATCGCGTCCCTCGCGTTCAGCGCCAGGTTCAGGAGGGCATTGTGCAGCTGCGAAGGATCACCCATCACGACGGCCCGCCGGGCCTGAAGGTGCTTCTCGACTGTGATCCTCTTGTCGAGACTGTGGCCGAGCAGCTCGATCACGTCGTCGATGACGGCGTGGACATTCACCGGGACCCTCTGATATCGGCCTCGTCTCGCGAAGGCCAGGAGCTGGCTGGTCAGTCCCGCGCTGCGCTGCGCCGAGCTGACGATGGCCTGGGCGTACGGAACGATGGCCGGGTCGGCCGTCCGGTTCAGGATGATCTCCGCGTTCCCCAGGATCGCGAGGAGCATGTTGTTGAAGTCGTGGGCCACGCCGCCGGCCAGCTGGCCGATCGCCTCCATCTTCTCCGACTGGCGAAGCCTCTCTTCCATCAGCTTTCTCTCGGTGATGTCTCTCGTGACGCCGAGGAGAGCGGTGACCGCCCCTTCGCCGCGCGGACCCCTGAGCGGCACGCTCACCGTCTCGAGCGTTCGCCTCCGCCCCTTCATGCCGACCATGTCGAAGACGAGGCTGCGTCTCTCGCCCCGGAAGACACCCTCGATCATCTCCAGAAACGCCGGCCGGTCTTCTTCGGCCACGAGGGCCACGGCCTTCTGGCCCGAGACCTCCTCGAAAGCGGCCTGGATGATCTCGAGTCCGGCCGGATTCATTTCGAGAACCCTTCCTTCCCGATCCAGAAGCTTCACGCACTCCGGCTCGTTCTGGATGATGGCCCGCAGCCTCTCTTCGCTCTCCCTCAGAGCCTCCTCGGCAGAGCGGCGGTTCGAGATGTCGTGAATCTGTGACATGAAGTAAAGGGGAGCTCCGCCGTCATCCCGCACGAGAGTCGAGTTGACGACGCCCCAGACAGTCGTGCCGTCCCGCCTTATGTACCGTTTCTCCAGCTGGAATCCCTCGATCTCCCCCTCGAGCGTCCGGAGCGTCAGAGAGGCTCCCGCCGCCCGGTCGTCCGGGTGCGTCACGTCGTTGAACGTCATCCGCAGAAGCTCGCTTTCCGAGTACCCCACCATCTCCCGAAACGCCGGGTTGGTATGAAGGAACCGGAAGTCGGTCCCGACGAGCGTCATGCCGACCGGCGAGAGCTCGAAGAGCATCCGGAACCGCTCCTCGCTCTCTCTTAGCTTCTTTTCCGCCTGCTTTCGTTCCGTGATGTCCTGGATGGACGACAGGATCAACGAGGAACCGTCTTCCGGGTCCTCCAGAACGCGGGCGCTGATCGACACCCAGTAGGTCGACCCGTCCTTGCGGAGGGACCGGAGCTCCCGGTGCCTCACCATCCCGGTCCGCTGGAGCTCGGCGACGAACTGGTCGCGTTCCTGCGGGTTGGCGTACCGCTTCTCGGCAGGCACGGCAATGAAGTCCTCGAGCCTCGCAAACCCCGACATCCGGAGAATCTCTGGATTGGCATAGAGGATCTTCCCGTCGAGCGTGGAGAGGCTGACACCGGCATCCAGGCTCTCCATCAGGACCCGGAAACGCTCCTCGTCCGGGGCGAGCCCGACTCCCGCCGGTACATCCGAACGGCCTCGGACTGGCTTTCTCTCCTCGTCGCGATCGGCTGCCATGCGTCGCTCCTCGTCCCGCAGCGGGGACTCGCCGGCGTGGGGAATGCTCTCGACCCGCGGGAGCGCGTCGTCAGGGCCCACCCCGCGTGCCCATTCTCCCGCAGATGGCCCCTCCCGGCGGAACGAGGGGTCCCGAAGCCGGGGAACCTGGCGCCCGGCGCGCGAGCGCGGCAGAACCCGCTGGCCTGGGAGGCCCGGCCGATGTAGTTTTCGCGGGTGCCGATCGCTCCCCTGGTCAGAAAGGGCCCTCTGTCGAAATCGCTCGAAGGGCTGCGAATCGCGATCTGCCAGATCCGCGTCTTTCCCGGACGGCCCGACCGGAACCTCGAGACGATTCTGAAGGAGCTCGCTCGCGCCGCCGCGACCGGGTGCGAGCTCGCCGTCTTTCCCGAGATGGCCGTTCCCGGATACCTGATCGGCGACCTGTGGGAGGAGGAGAGCTTCGTGAGGGACGTCCTCGCCGCCAACGACGAGATACGCGCGGCCACCAGGGACGGCATCGCGGCCGTCTGGGGCAGCCTCCTCGCCGACCCCGGCAAGAAGAACGAGGATGGCCGGATCCGAAAGTACAACGCGGGTCTCGTCGCGCAGGGCGGGCTCCTCGTCGACAACGGCGCGACTTCCGCCGCCGTCAAGACCTTGCTCCCCCGGTACCGGATCTTCGACGACGCCCGCCACTACACATCCACGAGGCAGATCGTCGAGGAGAGCGGCACCGCGGGCCGGGCCCCGGCCCTCGACCTCTGGACTCTGCTCCGCCCCTTCCCGATCCGCCGGGAGCAGGGCAAGAGCCGCAGGCCGGTGCGCATGGGCCTCGTTCTGTGCGAGGACATGTGGCATCAGGACTACCCGTTCGATCCCTCGTCGATCCTCGTTGCAAACGGCGCCCAGTTCCTCGTCAACATCTCGGCGTCGCCCTGGACGTGGCAGAAGAACAGGAAGCGCCACGAGGTGGTCCAGCAGATCGTCACGAGTTGCCGCGTTCCGTTCCTGTACGTCAACGCCACCGGTGTGCAGAACAACGGGAAGAACCTGATCGTCTTCGACGGGTGCTCCACCGTCTACAACAGCGAGGGAGAGCTCGTCGCCGCCGTGGACTCTCACTCGGACACACCGCGGGACCTCGTCCTCACGAAGAAGCTCCCTCCTCTTCCCCTGCCCCCCCAGAACGATTCCGCCGAGCTCTTCGAAGCCCTGAAGACCGCGCTTTCGGAGTTCCTGGGGACTCTTCCAGAGGAGAGGCGAAAGGCTCTCGTCGGGGTCAGCGGCGGAATCGACTCGGCCGTCGTCGTCGCGCTCCTCGTTCACCTCCTCGGACCCGGAAAGGTCACGGCCGTCTCGATGCCGTCGAGATTCAACGGACCGACGACGCTCGGCATCACGAATGAACTCGCCGCAAACCTCGGTGTCGAGCTCGTCACGGTTCCGATCCAGGAGATGGTCGATCAGCTCGCGAGGGCCACGGAAATCTCGCCTTCGGACTTCGCCTACGAGAACGTTCAGGCTCGCGCCCGGATGCAGATCCTCGCAACCCTCGCGCAGAAGACGGGCGCCCTCTTCACCTGCAACGGGAACAAGGTGGAGCTCGCGTTCGGGTATTCGACCCTGTACGGCGATCAGTCCGGCGCGGTGGCTCCGATCGGGGACCTCGTCAAGCGCGAGGTGAGGCAGCTCGCCCTCTATCTGAACGAGCACGTCTTCTCACGCGAGGTCATCCCGCGCCTCGCCATCGAGATGAAGCCCTCCGCCGAGCTCTCGCGGGAGCAATGCGTCGAGGAGGGAAAGGGAGACCCGTTCGACTACGGCACGGCTACCTCGCGCGGGTACCACGACGAGATGGTGCGCGCCTTCACCGAGTTCCGCAGAGGCCCCGAGTGGTTTCTCTCCGAGTGGGCGTCCGGCAGCCTCGAGGACACCCTCATGCTCCCAAAAGGCACTCTGGCGCGCCTCTTTCCCTCACCATCGGACTTCATCTCGGATCTCGAGGACAAGTGGGCGAGATTCGTGGGGTCCGTCTTCAAGAGGGTCCAGGCACCCCCCATCCCGATCGTGTCGCGGCGGTCGTTCGGATACGACCTGAGGGAGGCGATGCTCTCCCCGCACTTGACCGAGCGGTACCGGGACCTGAAGAGAGCCCTCCTCGCGCGCCATCGGGCGGTGCGCCGGATCGCGGTCTACGGCGGGAGCTTCAACCCGCCCTCCCGGCACCA
The DNA here is from genome assembly GCA_022071945.1 of Thermoanaerobaculia bacterium. Classification (GTDB taxonomy): domain Bacteria; phylum Acidobacteriota; class Thermoanaerobaculia; order UBA5066; family UBA5066; genus JAJVIN01. The sequence continues at coordinate 113,000 of JAJVIN010000023.1, forward strand.
CCAGGAGATCGCCGGGCGTCTTGCCGGGACCTTCGACCTCGTCATCGTGGTTCCCTGCTGGCTCAGGGAAGACAAGGCTTCGGTCTCCGAGGTCTTGCCGGACCACAGGCGGAGGATGGCGGAGATCGCGTTCTCGGGACTCGCGAAGGTGCGGATCGACCTCATCGACATGGAGAACCGCGAGTTCACCCCCACGTGGAAGCTCGACGAGCGGATGAAGGCACGCTTCCCGGATGCCGAGATCTGGCACGTGATCGGCGGAGATCTCGTCGTGGGCGGCAAGGCCGGAAGGTCCGAAATCCAGGCGGGCTGGCAGGAGGGCGCGAAGATCTGGGAGCGCCTCAACTTCGCCGTTCTCACTCGAGAGGGGTCCGGCATGACGCTCGAGGATCTCCCGCCGAAGTCCCACCTCATCGACGGCTCGGGTCTCATCGGGTCGGGGACGCTCGTCCGCTCGCGAATCGCGAGCGGCGCGGACGTGGCTTCGCTCCTCGATCCAGCCGTCCTGGCTTACATCCAGAAGCATGGGCTCTACGGCTGCCACCCCAGCGCGGAAGGAAGCGCCCGGGCCTGACGGCCCTTTTCTCGCAGACTCCCGCAGGCACCGGAGGCAGCCCTAACAGGGCGTTAACAAACTTCCGCCACCCTACCAAGCGGTGACTGACATCACGGTCGTGACGCCAGTCAGGTTGTTTTCAGCCACGGATTGAATCTAGAATTCGCCTTTCGTATCCAGGGTCCGGTGGCAGCCGAGTCGCCCGTCGCTCTTCCAAATATTCCCAAAGGCGAAAAGCCTCCGGGGCTGCCGCACACCCTTCCAAGTCGCCGAGAGCGGGGCGCGTCGCCGCTCCGAGAAGAGACCAACACCCGGAGCAGGAGCAGAGCATGTCGAGAATCGACGACCTCAACCATTCCCTTTCGGAACTCAAGGCGAGCTCGGGTGACATCGAGGCCTGCGCCGTCGTGGCCGAGGACGGCCTGATGATGGCGTCCTCGCTTCCCCAGGGGGTCGAGGAAGCCCGCGTCGCGGCGATGGCCGCGGCCATGCTGACGATGAGCACCCGCACGATGCGCGAGCTCAAGCGCGGAAACCTCAAGCAGCTCTTCCTCAGTGGCGACGACGGCTACGTCGTCATCATGCAGGCCGGACCTCACGCAGTCCTGATCGCTCTGGCCCGCAAGGAAGCCAAGCTCGGCCTCCTGTTCTTCGACATGGCCCGCTCCTCCGAGACGATCGCGAAGGTCCTTTCCTGAGGAACTCTCGATGCTCACCCTTTTCGACGCCAACGGACACAAGAAAGTCTGCTTTCACGATCTGACCTCCGGACACATGTTCCAGGCCAACCAGCACGTCGTGGTTCACGCCAACGAGGCGCTCGTCCTGGATCCCGGCGGGCACAAGGTCCACACGAAGCTCTTCGCCGAGATTTCGGCGGTCGTCTCGATGTCCCAGGTGAAGCACCTGTTCTTCTCGCACCAGGATCCGGACATCATCGCCGCCGCCAACGCCTGGCTCATGATGACGGACGCGAAGGGCTATCTCTCCTCGCTCTGGATGCGCTTCATCACCCACTTTGGCATCGACGAGCTCGTCGTCTCGCGGCTCGTGGCCATCCCGGACGAGGGAGGAACCATCACCGTCGGCGGTCAGCCCCTCGAGCTCATCCCCGCCCACTTCCTCCACTCTCCCGGTAACTTCCACGTTTACGATCCCGTCAGCAAGATCCTCTATACCGGGGACCTCGGGGCGTCTCTCGGACCGGACACCATTCAGGTGACGGACTTCGATGCACACATTCCGCACATGGAGGGTTTCCACAGGCGCTACATGGCTGGAAACCGGGCGCTGAGGGCCTGGGCGGAGAGGGCCAGGAAGCTCGACATCGAGACCATCGCTCCCCAGCACGGAGCCATGATGGCGGGTAAGCCCCTGGTGGAGCGGTTCATCTCCTGGGCCGAGAACCTCTCTTGCGGCACGGACATCCTGTTCGCCCCGGGGGTTCCTTCCTGACCAACGACGGGCACGACCGGCCGCGCGCGGCATTCCAGAAGGGTGAAGCGGACGCCCGGTCTGCCCAGTCTGCCGGGCCGGAGCTCGAACCCGTGGCTCGAGCTCCGGCGGGCGGACAGCAGCCCATGGAAAAGCTGTCCTTCGCCTATCGGGCCTTCCTGACGTCTCCCCTGGCCGTCTGTTTCACGGACCGGCAGGGCACGATCCTGGACGCCAACCGCGGCTTTCTCGACCTCTACGGATACGGGCTCGACGAGGTCCTCGGGAAGAATCCGAGAATTCTGAAGTCCGGGAGGCAGCGGCGAGAGGCGTACACGGAGCTCTGGAGGGCGATCTGTTCGCCCGGCCAGGGTTTCTGGAACGGCGAAGTCATCAACAGGCGAAAGGACGGGAGCGAAGTGACCGTCCACCTGACGGTGAGCGCGGTGAGGGACGCCGCCGGCCGTCATGTCGGCTTCTCGGCAAGCGCGCTCGACATCACGAAGCGAAAAGCCATGGAGGAGGAGCTCGCCGAAAAGAACCGGGAGCTCGTGTCTCTCAACCGCCTCAAGAGCGAGCTGATGGCCATCACCTCGCACGATCTCAGGTCCCCGCTGCACGCCCTGACGCTGCGGGCCGAACAGCTGCGCGAAGCCCTCCCCAGGGCAGGCGCGGGTCACGCCCAGGCCGCGGAAGCCCTCGCGAAGATCGCGGCGTCGACCCGGCAGCTCTCCGAGCTCGTCCAGAGCCTCCTGGACCTCGAACGGATGGGCTCGCAGGCCATGACGCTCTCTCTCAGACGCGTCTTTCTCGACGCCGTCATCGCCTCATCGATCGAGACCCTCAGACCGGCCTTTGACGCGAAGGGTGTCGGGCTCCGCTTCGAGGCCGAGTCGCGGCGGGAACGGGTGGTGCTCGACGTCATCAAGATGGAGCAGGTCTTCGGGAACATCCTGGGGAATGCCCTGAGGTTCTCTCCGCCGGGAACGGACGTCACCGTCCACCTCGGCGATGGAACCGATGGAGGCAAGAGGATCGTCGTTTCCGATCAGGGTCCGGGCGTGCCGCCCGAGGACCTTGTGCGGATCTTCGACCGCTACTACCAGGTCCAGAAGCGCAACGGTCTCGCCGAGCGCGCGTTCGGGGGCGCCGGCCTCGGTCTCGCCATCGCCCGCAGTGTCGTCGAGAGCCACGAGGGACGGATCTTTGCCGAGAACATCCCCGGTGGCGGCGCGCGATTCGTCATCGAGCTGCCCCGCAGGACGGCCACCACGACGGGCCGCGATCTCGCCGTCATCATCGTGGACCCGGCGGGTGTCCTGGCCAGCGAGCTGGCTCCGCCCCTGGAGAAGAAGGACGCAGAGATCTTCACCGTGAAGAGTGCCTGGGAGCTCCGCCGCGTGTACGAATACGAGCGCCCGGAGCTCCTCTTCTTCGATGCCGGAACCGTGGATGGCGAAGCGGCAGCCTTCATCCGGCAGATCAGGAGCGAACCGGTTTGTCCGACCCTCGTGATCGCGGTCGAGGAGGAGGCGGGCCAGGCCATCCAGACCCTTGGCGCGACGGCCCTTCTCACCCTCCCCGTCCTCGAGACGGAGATCTTCGAGATCCTGCTTTCCGCGGCTCGTTCTCACGGTGAGAGATGACGGGATACCGGATACTCGTCGCCGAGGACGACCCGATCGCCCGCTCTTCACTGGCCGACTACCTCGTCCTGAGCGGCTATGAGGTGAGTGTCGCCGCGGACGGCCGCGAAGCTGTCGAAAAGGCCCGGCGCCTGCGCCCGGACGCCATCCTTCTGGACGTTCAGATGCCGGGCTCGGATGGACTGGAGGTCCTGCGGATCCTCCGGGACGACCCGGACCTCATGGACACCCCGATTCTCCTCGTCACGAGCCTCGCTCGGACAAACGTGAAGGTTCGCGCCCTGGACCTGGGCGCCGACGACTACATCGTCAAGCCCTTCGACAAGGTCGAGCTCGTCGCGAGGGTGAGGCGGGCCCTCAGGAGAAGCGCGCGGTACCGGGAGCTCTCTGGCAAGCTCGAGGGGAATCTCGCGGACGTCGCGCTGCCCGAGCTGTTGCAAACGCTGGAGCTGGGAAAGAAGACCGCCCGGGTCTCTTTCGTGGGTCCTGGGGCGGAGCTTTTCCTGGAACGCGGTTTCCTGCGGGCCGCCACCTGGGCCGGCAGCCCCGCCGAAGAGGCCCTGTGCCGCCTTCTTCTCGTGAACACGGGTTCGTTCCGGGTGACGTTCGAGGATCCGTCCCCTCTGGGCGAGAGCCCGGCCGGGCTTCCCGTGCAGGAGGCCCTGCTCGAGGCAGCCCGCGCGCTCGACGAGCTCCGGCGCGTCATTCCGGGCTCGCCCTCGTGGGAGAGCCTCTTCGAGATCGCCGGAGGGGAAGATGCCCTTGCCGGCCTGCGGCTACCCGGCCAGAACGGCCCGCTCTCCCTCGGCGCGCTTGCGACCCGTTTCGACGGAAGCCTCCCCGAGGCCGTCCGGTCACTGGCCGCTGCCATCCAGAGCGGCGCGGTCCGCGCCATCCCTACCCAAGATTGACCGGAAAGGAAGCCATTCAGAGATGGGCAGAGTCATCCTCGTCGGCAGCCAGAAAGGGGGCGTCGGAAAGACCACGACGGCCCTCAACCTCGGCTACAGCCTCAGCCGCCTCGGCAGCCACGTGATCGTCGTCGATGCCGATCCGCAAGGGAGCCTCGGGATCGCGAGCAACCTCTCCAGAAAGACCACGACCGGATTCGCGCAGGTCCTCTCGGGCGAGTGCCTTCTGGGGGAAGCCCTGACGAGAAGCCGGGACGAGTCGCTGGCGATGCTGGGCTCGGGAGTGAACGAGGCCGACCACGCGATGGTCATCGAGGACGCCGCCAGGGATGGGCGCCTCGGGGCCGAGATGAGAAGACTCGCGGAGGCGAGCCACTACGTCCTCGTCGATGCACCGGCGGGAGTGGGCAGCCTCGTCCGCGCGCTCCTCGAGGCCGCGGATGGCGTCTTGATCCCGGTTCGCTGCCAGAATCTCTACCTGAAGAGCCTGCCCGCCTTTTTGAGGCTGGTGCAGAAAGTCAAGGAATCGAGGAATCCCTCGCTCGAGATCGACGGCGCCGTCGTCACGCTCCGGGACGAGCGCAGCGCATCCGAAACGGCCCTCTATTCCGAGTTCGTCGGCGGGGCTCCGGAGGCTCTCTTCTTCAAGACCGTCATCCGGCACGACGAGATCTTCGAGAAGGCGTCTCAAAAGGCGGTGCCCGTCGCCATGCTGCCCGGGGCCGCCGCAGCGGCTCGGGCCTACCTGGATCTCGCGCTCGAGTACCGCGAACGCGAGGCGGAGCGCGGCTGGGGCGCGAGCGAGGAGGAGGACGATGTACAGGGCCTCTTCTGAGATTCAGGAGGCCTTTCGGCTCCTGCAGGGGCTCGTGCCGGCTTCGTCCGTTCCCCCAAGGGAACCGGCGCCTGCCGCGCCGAAGACCACCCCGGTCCCCCGGCCGGCTGCCCCGCCCTCCCCCGCCTTCAGCAAGATCCTGGGTCCCGCCCCCGCCGCCCCCGCGGTGGAGAGGCGGGCACCATCTCGAGCCGCCTCCGTCAGCATCACGGGAGCCACGAGAGCCGACCGTCTGGCCTTCGTCCTGGATGCCCTCTGCCTTCGGGCCGGGCTCGCGGGGGCCGTCATCGCGGACGAGAGCGGCTTCCCTCTCGCCGAGCACGGCCACTCGCTCGCCAGCGAGAATCTCGCCGTCTTCACCTCCGTCCTCGGAGAGGCCCTCGAGAAGGCGGGCCGCCTTCTGGGACACCACGCGGCCGACTACATCTCGATGGACGTGGACTATGAACGGCAGCTCGCCCTCAAGCGCTTCGTCCTGGCGGAGAAACCCTACTTTCTCGTGGTCGTCGGACCTCAGGGCAGCGATCAGCGCTCCGAGCTCGAGGTCTCGATCGGTCAGGTCGTTTCCGTGCTTTCCGTCAGCTGAGGGAGACCATGATCCTTCTCGTTGACGACGAACCCGTGTTCCTGGACATCGCGAAGATGGCTCTTCTGGCCGACGGACATGAAGTCGCGACCGCGGGCTCGGCCTTTCAGGCCCTGGAGATCGCGGAAGAGAAGGAACCCGACCTGATCCTCTCGGATGTCCGGATGCCGGGAATGGGTGGGTTCGAATTCCGGCAGGCGTACGAGAGGCGGCACCCGGCCCGGGCGACCCCCTTCATCTTCATGACGTCTCTCGGGGAGCCTCACGAGATTGCCGAGGGCTTGGACGACGGCGCCGACGACTACGTCGTCAAGCCCGTCCCGCCCGCCGTTCTCAGGGCGCGCGTGAGGGCGCTTCTGAGGAGGCGCCGCCGCTGGTCCGCCCCGTCCTTCCAGGGCGACCTGGCGCTCTTCCCGTTCATCAAGGTCCTGCGTTTCTGCGAGGTGAGCGGCTTCTCGGGAACCGTGGTGTTCGAGGCCCCGGACCTGGCTCTCTCCCTGCCCTTTCGAGCCGGGTCGCCCCTGCCCGGAGACTCGGTCGCCGACACGGTTCTCGAGCGGCTCTATGACGCCACGGCAGGGACGTTCACTCTTCGCGCCCAGCCGATCACCTTCGAGGAACTCTCGAGTGTCGAGGCACGTTCCGCACGGAGTGCAGAGAAGCGCCCGCGCGAGACCGAGCTCGAGAGGCCGATGGGCCGCCTTTCCGCCGTCTCCCTGGGGAGCCGGGCCATCCAGGTCCAGACCGAGTTCGTCACGAGCCCGAAGGAGCAGATCCTGACGGTCGCCCTCCTGGACGGCAGGGCTCTTTTGAAGCGAACCTCGGATCCTGAACCCCCGGCGACGCGAGCTCAGATGGAGGCGCGGATCCGGCTCCTGCACGCCGAGGTCGAGGAAGAGGTTCGCGAACGGCTCGCGTCGCTCCAGCCCCGTTCCCCCGATCCGGCCGCTCCCCTGTCCGCAAAGGAACGATTCGACGCCCTGTTCGAGGCCGGCTTCGAGAGCTACCGGGCGGGACGCCACGCGGAAGCCCTGAAAGCCTGGGAGGAAGCCCACGCTCTCTTCCCGTCGGACCGGACGGTCCAGGTGAACATCGAGATCCTGAAGAGGAAGCTCGGCCAGGCCTGAAGCCGCGCCCGCGCCCGTACCACCCTGGAACCTAGCACTCCGAACGAGCGAGCCAAACGCGCCCGGAGATGATTCTCCGGGCTCTGGAGTTTCTACATCTGGGTGCCGGCAGGTCCGTGCCTCCAATCACGAACGGGAGGCAGGCGCATGAGCGCCGGAGGGGTCCACGGGGACACCTCGGATGCTGCCGGCCGGCCAACAAGAACCGGCGCTGACCCCTCCCGGGCCTGCGGGCCCGGCCTCCCCTTCGTAAGGGGAGGCGGGAGGCGGCCAGAAACGGATGCGCCCGGCTCGCCCGGAGATGATTCTCCGGGCTACGAAGCGGCGACCCTTCGGGCCTTGACCGGAAAGCCCCCTTCAGGGGACGCAGTTCCGTGGCCCGGCGAAGTATCGCTGGGCTTGCTGTCCGGCACCCAGGATCAGATCCGATTTCAGGGAATCGCTCTCCTAGCGTCCCCTGACCTGCACGGCGACAGCCGAGATCTGGTCGATCCGCACGAGAGCATCGAAGAACTCACGTCCCGCCAGGTCCGAGACGTGCACGAGGTCCTTGCCGACCTTCTGGACCTTCCCGGTGATCTCCTCTCCATTGCCGGCCAGCCGGATCTTCACGACACGGCCCTCGAGCTTCTTGAGCGTTGTGGCCACCGAGTCCTGCTCCTCGAACCGCAGGGACTTGTCCGGCGACGCGGGTGCCGCGCCGGTCTGGGCTCCGGCAACTCCAAAGGATCCGAGCGTCGCGACCGCCACGGCGACATACCCCATGAGGAACCGGCCGGGCTTTCTCGAAGTCATGCTTACCTCCTCAACCTCCGCGTGCCGAAAGCCGCGGCTGGCGGGAGTCTAGCCTTCCCCAGGAAAGGCCCCGGTGATGGATCTCATCGAGCATGCGTTTCCCCCCTTCCGGGGCAAGAACCGGAGGAAGATCAGCCCGGTGAGAGATCACCTCTGGGCCTTCTTCGACGAGACGGGTCATGCGCGAAGCAGCGCCTTCGTGGGGGTCGCCGGCTTTGTCTCCACGGGCGGCGCCTTCTCTGCCTTCGATCTGACATGGCGCGAGGTCCTCGCATGCGCGGGGGTCCCTTCCTTTCACGCCCGGGAGTTCGCCCACTCCATCGGCCCCTTCTCGGACTGGAATCGCGACGAGCCCAGGAGACGGCGCTTCCTCAAAGGACTTCTTGGCGCCATCACCCGGGCCCGGCTCCTTCCCATCGCCGCATGCATCGACACCTCGAGGGCGAAGACTCCTCCCGTCCCTCCCCACCAACACCTGGGCGGGCCCTACTTCGCTTGCCTCCTCGCCGCCTCGCGGCGGGCGATCGACCACGCCCGGAATCTCGAAACCCCTCGCGTGGTCGACTTCGTCGTCGCCAGGACGAGCGAATACAGGGGCGAGGCCTTTCAGGTGAGAGACCGCCTCCTCGAGGACCCTCTGCGCCGCTCCCTCACGGGCAGCCTCGAGATCGCCGAAGCTCGGGATGTTCCCGCTCTTCAGGCGGCCGACCTCCTGGCCTACGAGATGGCAAAGGAGGTGGCTCGTCTGGCGGCCCGAGACCCCGCGAGGCCACGCTGGCCCTTCCAGACCTTGCTCGAGGCGGCGAACGGCGTTCCCTTCCTGGAGGTTCTGCGACCGGATCCGCAAGTCCCACCGGAACTTCCGTGAGCCGGCTCACACATCTCCCCTCCTCTCGCGACCCTCGGCCTCTCCGCGCCGCCCTCAGCCGCTAGAATCCTCGAGCTCAAAACAGATCAGGAGGATCACCCTTCATGAGGAGACTCGCGCTTCTTACAGCCGCGCTTTGCGGCCTTCACCTCGGGCTGGCCCCGGCGCCCGCCCTTGCCGTCACCCCGGCCCTGGTGGACTGTCCCTACCTCGGGACCGTGGGAGACAACTGGGGCGTCTACGGCTTCTACGTCCCCAGCTACCCTGGCATCAATCTGCAGGACGTGACGCTCTATTTGCAGTTCCCCGAGGCCGGAACGTACCAGGTGTCTCTCATCGCCCGGCGGGACGCTTTCAACGGCCCCATGGTCGGAACCTCGCCCGCGACCGTCGAAGTCACATCCGACCGCTTCTTGCCGATCACGTTCCGATTCGACTCGGCCGCCGTGCCGGCCGGATCGACGCTCGTCTTCGAAACCCGCAGGGACTCGGGACCCTCCGGAACCATCTTCTTCGCCGTCCTGGTTCCGGACGGCTGTCCGGTCTACCAGACAGAGAACTTCAATCCTCCGCTCGGGGGGTATCGCCGTGCCGGCATCGCGGTCAGGATCACGGGCGATCCCGATCCCGCCGGACGGCTGACGGTCATCACCGTGCCCGCCGTCGTGTCGAACCGGGGCCTCAACGAGACCTTCTTCCACTCGGACGTTGCTCTCTTCAACCGGATCTCTGATTCGATCACCGTGAAGGCGCGCTACCGCTGCCAGGCGGGCCAGAACTGTGGGACGGGCGAAGCGACCTTCGACATGCCGGCGTTCTCTTCAAAGACGATCCCGGACGTCGTTTCCACCCTTTTCGGCGCGTCGCAGTCGTCCGGAGCGCTGGAGTTCTCCTACCGGTCCCCCTGGCGGAGGGGCGACGAGCTCGCGGTCTTCTCGCGGGTCTACACGCCCGAGCTGCCCAAGCCCACGAACGGCGCCGCCGTCCCGGGCTTGCCCTCGGGTCAGGCGATGGGAAAGGGCATCTTTCTCGGGCTCGCCAACAACGGCGGCGACCTTTCTGCGGGGTTCCGTTCCAATGCGGGCATTTACAACCCCTGGGGATTCGAAATCTCCGCCACGTTCGACGTCTACCGGACCGAAGGCCGGCTCGACAGCGCCAACCGGCTCGGCAGCTTCTCCGCCACGTGGGGACCCTACGAATCGAGGCAGATCAACGACATCTTCAAGGCAGCGGGCGCGGAATCGACGGTGACCCTGGACGGAATGCTGAGGATGACGGCAACGGCACCGGTCTTCGGGTACGTCACTGTCATCGACAACGGCACCGGCGACTCCGTCTTCCAGACTCCAAAGCCGTTCTGAGCTCCCGTCCTCTCCCGAGCGAGGGTCCGAATTGCCCTGCCGCTGGCGGAACAGGAGTCAACCGCTCTGTTGACGGCTACCCGGGGCCGAACTTAGTGTCGCTTCGGTGTGATCCCACTTCTGAACTAGGAGAAAAGCGGATGAAAACGAGGATCTTCCTTTCGGTTGCGGCGGCCGCCGCCGCGGTCCTTCTGACCCCCGCCGTCCACGCACAGTTCGTCCCGTCAGAAAAGCTCCAGATCGTCGAGGGCCGTGCGGGCGTCGACCCCGACACGGGCTTCGTGAGAATCACGGGAGAGCTCTGGAACCGGTCGGACAAGACTCTCGAGCAGCCGGAGATCATCGTCGAGCTCTACGACCCTTCGGGCAAGCCGATCGACGTGACGGGCTTTCTGGCCGAGGTCAAGAAGGAGGCGGGAACCGACCTGCGCGACGGCGTCCTGACGGAGAGGACCTACCTGGCGCCAGGCGAGGCCGCGGTCTTCGAGTACATGCGCGACCCGAAGAAGCTCTCCGGCAAGAAGTACGGCTCGCACAAGCTCTTCGCGAAGGCGCGCACTGCCGAGGGGACGGCCCCGAAGGCGTCTGTCGAGGGCTTCAAGTTCTCCGGGGACAAGGACGGCTTCTTCGCGGTCAGCGGGACGATCCGCAACACGGGCTCCGTCCCGTGCCGTTCTCCGAGAGCCGTCCTCGGTTTCTACTCACCCGACGGCAAGGTCGTGCTCGCGAGCTACGAGCAACCCGACGAGATGTTCCAGAAGAAGCTGGCACCGGGCCAGACGGTCGGCTTTTCCCGCAAGTCGATCCTGACTCCTTCCGGCAGCACGATCAAGGACGTGAAGGTCTGGGGGGATTGCGCCCTGCCCGACTGAGACCTACGAGCGCTCCGGGGGGCGGACGGGAACCGTGCGGAGCTCGGCCGCCCCTCCCGACACGATGAAGGCCATCGCGTCGGCGCCCCTGGCCTCGATGGGAGTGATGAGGCGCCTGGGAACGACGAGCATCTGACCCGCGAAGTTGTAGGACTGCGGGAAATAGACGCAGGCGTGATCGGCCAGCCCGGCCTCGGGCAGCGACTCCCGCGTGAGGAACCCGACGGCGCGCAGATCGTTGGCCTCGTCGACGACAACCGTCACCGGCCTCTCGAATCCCTTTCGCTCTCCGACGAATGCGTCGGTCACGTCGCGAATGGCGGAGTAGAGGATCTTCACGAAGGGAACTTTCCGGAAGATCGCCTCGACGAACTCGAACAGGCGCCGGGTGACGAAGTTCGAGGCCAGGGCACCGACAACCACGATGATGGCGATCGTCGCGAGAAAGCCCGCCCCCGGAACCGGCAAGCCCATCAGGGCGTCCACCCGCCGGAAGACGAAGACGACGATGGCGATCGTGAGGACGGCCGGAATGAAGACGAGAAGACCCCGGAAGAAGTAGCGGACGAGAAAGCGCATCGATCCGAAGTCTACGGGGCGAGGTGATGAAGGCCCTCCGGCGGGCGGCCCTGCCACGGCCAGATCAGGAATCGGGCCGGGTCCGGACCGGGTCAAGGCTCTCGCGGCCCCGGAAGGTGGGATGGCCATCGGCGCCGTCACTTCCTACGCATGGACAGGACCTCCCGACCCAAGTCAAAAACCCCGGCCAGAAGACCTGCCGGTCTCTGGGCCGCTTCCCTCCTCGGTGGTCTTTTCTTTCTGGTGGGAGAAGCGGCCGGGGCCATCGCGGTCACCGAGTTCGCGGTCCCGACACCCTTCGCCTTTCCCACCCGCATCGTCGCCGGGCCTGACGGGAACCTCTGGTTCACACAGAACATCGGAAACAACATCGGGAGGATCACTCCTGCTGGCGCCATCGTGGAATTCATGATCCCGTCGCCCCAGAGCGGTCCGGAGGGGATCGCCGCGGGACCGGACGGCAACGTGTGGTTCGTCGAGTTCTTCGGCAACAACATCGGACGCATCACTCCCTCGGGCGTCATCACCGAGTTCGCCATCCCGACTGCCAATAGCCGCCCTTCCGCAATCGCCCGCGGCCCGGACGGCAACCTCTGGTTCACCGAGATGAGCGGCAACAAGATCGGGCGGATCACGACCCTGGGCACGATCTCGGAGTTCCCGCTGCCCGTCGAAAACAGCCAGCCGGAGGACATCGTGGCCGGACCCGATGGCAATCTCTGGTTCACGATCCGCGGGGGCAACAAGATCGGACGGATCTCTCCCCGGGGCACCATCACCGAGTTTCCGCTCCCGACGCCCAACAGCTATCCGACGGGAATCACGGCGGGACCCGACGGCAATCTCTGGTTCACACAAGACAGCGGCGGCCGGATCGGCCGGATCAACCCGGCCGGAGCGATCATCGAGTTCTACTTGCCTTCCACCCAGAGCCGTCCCCGGGGCATCACGGCGGGCCCGGATGGAAACATCTGGTTCACCGAGTACGGTTCGGGAGAAGAGGGCGCGGGGAAGATCGCCCGGATCACGACGGCGGGTCTCGTGGTCGAGTACCCGCTCCCGACGGTCTTCGGACTCGGCGGCCTCACCTCCGGCCCCGATGGCAACATCTGGCTCACAGACCAGAACCACAACGAGATCGTCCGGATCTCGTTCGAGAAGTCGATGCTGCTCTCCAAGCAGAACGTGAAGGCCTCCGTCGTCTACCGGAACCAGTACACCGGCAAGTCGGGAGAGGCCTCTCCCCTGCAGCGGGACGACAACTTCGGCTACTTCTACTTCTCGGATGCCGCCAACCCGGAGCTCTTCGTCAAGGTCCTCGACTTTGGCGAGTCGGTGCCCTACCTCGTCTTCTATGCCGGACTGACCGATTTCGAGTACACCGTCACCTTCACGAACGTGAAGACAGGGCAGTCCGTCGCGTTTCGCAAGGAAGCCGGGGCCTTCGCGGCGGGCGGCGACAACCGCAGCCTGCCGCACTGAAGACCTGGAGACGCGGGACTCACTCGATGTACTTGTAGCCGGTACCGGTGTCGAAGATGACGACCCTGTCTTCGGGATCGACCTTTCCGGACGCAACCAGCTTCTCGACCGCGACCCAGGCGGCGCCGCCCTCGGGAGCGGCATAGAGCCCTTCCGAGGAGGCCATTTCGCGGACACCTCCTCTCATCTCGTCGTCGGTGACACTCACGGCCTCGCCGCCGGATTCCCCGAGGATGCGGAGGATCAGATAGTCCGCGTAGGCCTTGGGGACCCTCAGGCCGCTCGCGTACGTGTGGGCGTTAGGGAAACGCTCGGAGACCTTCATTCCCGCCGCGAAGGCTCGCGGGATGGGGGCACAGCCCTCTGCCTGGACCGAGATCATCCGGGGCCGCTTGCTTCCGATCCAGCGGAGGCGCTCCATCTCGTCGAAGGCCTTCCACATGCCGATGAGGCCGGTCCCGCCGCCGGTCGGGTAGACGATGACGTCTGGCAGCTCCCAGCCGAAGCTCTCGGCAAGCTCGTACCCCATCGTCTTCTTCCCCTCGACGCGGTACGGCTCTTTCAGAGTCGAGACATCGAACCAGCCCTTCTCGTCCTTTCTCTCCGCGACGATTCGGCCGCAGTCGTCGATGAGGCCGTCGACGAGGGTGACGGCCGCTCCGTAGGCCTCGCACTCGAGCCGGAAAACCTTCGGCGTGTCCCTCGGCATGAAGACGTGGCACGAGAGACCTGCCCGGGCCGCGTACGCGGCGGCGGCGCCTCCGGCATTCCCCGCCGTCGGGAGCGCGATGGCTTTGGCCCCGAGGGCCCGGGCCATCGTGACGGCGGCACTGAGGCCGCGCGCCTTGAACGAGCCGGTGGGATTCCCAGCCTCCTCCTTGATCCAGAGGTCCGACAGGCCGAGCCGGGCTCCGAGGCGGCGAGCCGCCAGCATCGGCGCACCTCCCTCACCCAGCGAGACGATGTCCTCGCGGCGCCGGGCCGGCATCAGCTCATGCCAGCGCCAGATGCTTCGCTCGCGCGCGGCCGCGTCCTTTCGCGGCAGGGACGTCAGGTCGTACTCGGCAAAGAGCGAGCCCCCGCAGCCGTCCTTCCGGCAGACGTTGATGAGCCCGTCCGCGCCGTAGGTGGCCGGACACTTCGTGCAGGACAGGTGCGAGAGGAGGGAGAAGCTCACATCTCAACCGTACCACCTGGCCCGCGCTCCGAAAGAGGCGCGGCCGCGGATTCAACGGGGGACGGCTGGCCGGACGGGAAGCCGGAGCACGAACGTCGAGCCCTTGCCGGGCGTGCTCGCGGCCCGGATCGTTCCGCCCATCAACTCGGCGAATCGAAGGCTGATCGCCAGACCCAGTCCGGTCCCCCCGTACTTCTTGGAGATCGAAGAGTCCGCCTGGACGAAGGCTTCGAACAGCCGTCCCAGCTGTTCCTGGGTCATCCCGATGCCCGTGTCCTCGACCGAGAAGTAGACGTCCCTGGGATTCTCGGCAGGCTCTTGCCAGATCACGAGCGTCACGGTCCCGTCTTTCGTGAACTTCGCCGCGTTGCTCAAAAGGTTGAAGAGGATCTGGCGCAGCCTCACCGGATCGGTCTCGAGGGTCCCGGGGTCGTTCTTCTTCTCGAGCACGAGCTGGTTTCTGTTCTTGGCGGCAAGGGGTTTGAGCGTGGCGAGGATCTCATCGACAAGGGGAGCGATCTCGACGGGCTCGAGGGTGAGCTCGAGCCTGCCCGCCTCGATCTTCGACAGGTCCAGCACGTCATTGATGAGGCCCAGAAGATGGGCTCCCGCGCCGTGGATCTTCTTGAGGTCCTCGACGGGCCCGGAGTGCCCGAGATCCGACATCTCCTCCTGGAGCATCTCGCTGTATCCCAGGATGGCGTTCAAGGGCGTCCGGAGCTCGTGGCTCATGCGGGCCAGAAAGAGGCTCTTCGTCTGGCTCGCGGCTTCCGCGGCCGTGATGGCCTTCTTCAGCTGCCGGTTCGCGGCCGCGAGGTCACCCGTCCGCTCCTCGACGAGCCGCCTCAGCCGCTTTTCGCCCTGCTTGAGCTGCCTGACCCGCAGCATGTAGAAGCTCGGGCCGACGACCAAGAAGAGACCCACGAGAAGAAACCGGAACCAGAACGTCTGCCAGAACCTCGGCAGGACCTCGAACGAGACAGCCGCCCCCTTCTCGTTCCAGACCCCGTCGCTGTTGGCCGCCAGGACCCGGAACTCGTACCGGCCCGGCTGCAAATTGGTGTAGTCGGCGTGCCGCCGGCCGGGCGAGTCCACCCAGTCCGAGTCCATTCCCATCAGGCGATACCGGTACTGCACCCGGTCCGGAGAGAGATACGAGAGCGCCGCGAACTGAAACTCGAGGCGGCGCACTTCCGGCGGGATCGAAAGGCCCTCCGTCACGGGTAGCGGGACTCCATCCGCAAACAGCGAGGAGATGAACACGGGTGGAGGAATGCGGTTGGCGGCCACGCTCTCGGGGTCGACCTTCGTGATTCCCTTCGTCGTCGGGAACAGGAACTCCCCTGACCGGAGCCTCACGCCCGCGGGCTGAAAACCGCCGTTGCACTCCTCGCTCGGCATCCCCTCGCGCCGGCCATAGGAAACCGAGTGGATTCTCCTTCGCCGCCCGGTGGCGAAATCCTCGACATCCTGCTTGGAGACCCTGAAGACGCCCCGGTTGCACGACATCCAGAGGTTCCCGCGAGTGTCTTCCAGGATCTTCGAAACGGTGTCATCGAAGAGCCCCTGCGGCCTTCTGACCGTCAAGACTTGTCCGGCCTTGATCCTGATCAGCCCGGCTCCGCGCGTCCCGATCCAGAACACGTGCCCGGCATCCTCGTGAATCGAGCGGACCGAGACCGCGCCGAAACCAGGCGGAACCGTCACCGTCCCGTCGACGCCGATCACGGCAAGTCCCGTGTCGGTCCCGATCCAGAAGCGGCCCGAGGAGTCCTCGAAGATCTGGCGCACCTCTTCACCCGGAAGCCCGTCGATCCGAGAAAGGCGTGCCGGGGGCCCGTCCTCGGTGCGGAACAGGCCGTGGAGGGTTCCCACCCAGAGCCGGCCGCGGGAATCGGTCAGAAGGCTCAGGACGACGTCGTTCGTTCTCGAGGGATCGATCGGAAAGGGAGTGACCTCCCCGTCCTTGACGCGATGGAGCCCCGCTCCACCCCAGGTTCCGGCCCAGATCGAGCCATCGCGCGCCTCGGCCAGGGCCCAGACGCAGTTGCTCATGCCCTGATCCGGGCCGAAGGTGGTCACGCGGCCGCCCGAGAAGCGATAGAGGCCGTTGCAGTTGCTTCCCGCCCAGATCGTCCCGTCCCTCGCCTCGAGAAGAGCGAGAGTGACGGCGGGAGACAGCCCCTCGGCCACGCCGAAGGCCGAAAAGAGCGGATCGCGCAACCGCAGCAATCCCTCTCCGTCCGTGCCCACCCAGAGGCTCCCCTCCCGGTCGCGGAACAGGGCCCGGATCCAGGATGTCGGCCATTCGTCGCCGCACCGGCTCGTCCGCTCCAGGACCTGAAGGCGTCCGTTCCGCAGAAGTGAGAGCCGGCCGTCGCGGAACCCCATCCAGAGCGAGCCGTCTTCGTCCCGCAGGAGGGCGGAGGTGTTCCCGGCCGAGACCTCGTGTGGGGCCGCATCCCCGTCCAGGGAGAGGCGGACTGTTCTCTGAGTCGTTCCCGCCCACATCGACGGGCCCTCGGGAACCATGCAGTTGACGCCCTCGTCCCTGCGCAGGGGAACCCTTTCGAACCCCGAGTTCCGGAGGCGGAAGAGCGCCTTGCCGGACCCTGCCCAGAGTTCTCCCTCGACACTCCAGGCAAGGCCAAGGACCGATCTGGGCTCGGCGGGCGGGACGTGAGTCGTCAGGGTTCCCTTGCGGAGCTCCAGAACGCCCAGGTTCGTCGCGAACCACAATCCTCCATCCGGATCCTCGAGAATGTCCGAGACGGTCTCTGAAGAAACCGGCTCGCCGTCGAAGACGGTGGCGATTTCCCCGGAGGCTCGCACGACGCTGACCCCTCCACGCTCCGTGCCGACCCAAAGGTTGCCGAGCCGGTCGGCGCACAGAGTCACGATCCGGCTCGTTCGCAGCCCCCGGACCTCCGGCGGCTTGAGCACGAGGAACTCCTTGCCGTCGAACCGGACGAGCCCGTCGTAGGTGGCGAGCCACAGGTACCCATCCCGCGTCTGGACGATGCTGTTGATCGAGTTCTGGGGGAGTCCCTCGCTCGTTTGCCAGCGGTCGATGGCGTAATCGGAAAGAGACCACCGGGGATCGAGCGCTGCCAGGGGCCGGACAGCGATAAACAGGAGAGAGGCGAGGCAGAGGAGGGACGCGCGAATGGAGCCGATTCTATCCATCGAGAACTCCTGCAAAGGCCCCTGCTAGGATCGCTTCGAAATGCGCGCGCCCCCGGGAGGAGTCCCCGAATCAGCGGCGCGATGGAGATGCGTCAGCTGGACCTCGAGCTGGCTCTTCACGCTGGCGGCTGCAAGTTTCGCCCTCCTTCCCGGACCACCTGCCCTCGCACTCGACCCACGCACCCCCCTTCAGCACTACTCGGCCCGAACCTGGCGCGTTGCGGACGGCCTCGCCTTCAACTGGGCTTCCGCGTTCGCGCAGACGCCGGATGGTTACCTCTGGATCCCCACTCAGTACGGCCTCGACCGGTTCGACGGGGTCCGATTCAGGGCGTATCACTCCGCCAACACGCCGGCGTTGCGCGTCAACATCCTCACGGCGGCGGCCGTCGACCGGACGGGCACCCTGTGGATCGGTACGTGGGGCGGCGGAGTCGTGACGCTTCAGGGACAGCACTTCCAGCGCCACGAGAGTGAGCTGACGAGCGCCAAGGTCCGCGTCATCCTCGACACCTTGGATGATGGGATCCTGGTGGGGACGGCGAACGGAATCAGCCGGTTCGCGCGTGGTGCGTGGAGCCACATCACTCCCCGCGACGGCCTGCCCGGAAACCTCGTCACGTGCCTCTTGCGGGACCGCAAGGGCCGCATCTGGGCCGGAACGGCGGATGGCGGTCTGGGACGTCTCGAGCGGGGGAAATGGACGGCTCTCTCAGAGAAGGACGGCCTGCCCGGCAACGAGATCGCGGCCCTCCTCGAGGACCGGCAGGGCCGCCTGTGGGTCGCCACGAGCAACGGCATCGGCTTATGGGATGGAGAATCCTGGAAGACCGTGAGGTCGGGTCTGGGCAGGTGCCTCCTCGAGGACAGGGAAGGCAGCATCTGGGTCGGAACCGAAGATGCCGGTCTCGCCCGCTTCGCGGTCGGGCGGTGGGAGACGCTCTCGGTTTCAGACTCCAGGGCGATCACCAGTCTGTTCGAGGACGGCGAAGGGAACATCTGGATCGCAACGGGTGGCAACGGAATCACCCGGCTTTCCGACAGTCCGTTCACCGTGCTCACCTCCCGCGAGGGACTGAGAAGCGACTCCGTCATGAGCTTCTCGAGGGAACCGGATGGCAGGCTTCTGATCGGAACAATAGCCGGCCTCCACGTGATTCCGGACGAGGGCGGACTCCTCTCCCCCCATCCGGTCCTGGCGCCCGGCGAACGGATCCAGTGTCTGTACCGGGACTCGCTTGGGACCGTCTGGATCGGTACCGAGGGGCCTGGCCTCAGACGGCTTTCAGGAAACCGGCTGGAGGACGTCCCGATCCGGGCCCGGGGCTCGCCACCCGGCGGAATCAGCTCGATCCTCGAGGACGGGACCGGTTGTCTGTTGCTGGGAATGGGAAAGGGAATCTCCAGGATCTGCGGCGAAGGCTTCTCGGAACGGACGGACCTGCCCATTCGCGACAGTGTCACGTTCCTGGCGAGAGACTCATCCGGAACTCTCCTCGCCGGCACGTTCGGGAGCGGCCTTTTCACGGTCACGGGCCGAGAGGCTCCCGTACCCGTCGAAGGAGTCGGCGACAAGGTCATCCTGTCGCACATGGAGGATCCAGACGGAACTCTCTGGATCGGGACCGGATCAACTGGCCTCCATCGACGGAGGGCCGGACGCTGGGAGCGGCTGGGCGAGGACCGCGGCCTCCTCGACAACACCATCATCGGAATGGTCGAAGACGGTGCTGGCTCCCTCTGGCTTTCTTCCAAGCGCGGCCTTTTCAAGGTTCTCAGGCGGGAGATCGAGGCCGTCATGGATGGACGGAAAGAGAGGCTGACGCCGGGCCAGCTCGTGAGCGAGGGGCTCGGCCGCGGCCACTGCTTTGCCCAGACCTCGCCCAAGGCCATCCGCACGAGCGACGGACGCCTCTGGATCGCCACGACGGAGGGACTCGTCATCATCGACCCGGATCGCGAGCGGCCGGCTCAAGCTCCGCCCCCCGTTCACATCGAGGAGGTTCTCGTGGAAGGGAGGCAGGCGGTTGCCGCGGCTCCCGGCGAACCCGTCGTCCTGCCGGGGGGGAGCCGAAGGATCGAGTTCCTCTTCACCGCCCCGAGCTTCCGGACCCCGGAAAAAGTCCGGTTCTCCTACCTGCTCGAAGGATTCGACGGTGACTGGTTGCCCGCGCAAAAGGAGAGGCGCGCGCAGTACATGAATCTCCCTCCCGGCGACTATCGGTTTCGGGTTCGGGCGGCGGGCGTGGACGGGAAGTGGAGTCCCAGGGACGCCACGGTACCCATCAGCGTGGCTCCCCTCTTCTGGCAGACACGCGCCTTCTACGCCCTCGTCGCGATCAGCCTCGTCGGTGTGGGACTGGCGGCCCAGCGCGTTCGAATCCTGAGGCTCAAGCACCAGAGGGAGGTTCTCCAGGGATTGATCACGGATCGGACCCGCGAACTGACGGAGGCAAACGAAGCGCTCCGGGGCGCGCAACAGAGGATCGCCCAGCTGCTGGAGTCGAGTCCCGGAGCGTCGGAGGGTCTCCCCGTCTGGTCCCGCACGATCAGCGAGGAAATCGCCCGGGCGCTTGGGGCCGCGGAGATCACCATCTGGGAAGTGGAACGAGGAGGTCTGGTCCCCCTCTGGGAAACGCCTCGCCCTGCTCCGGACCTGCCGGAGATCGAGAAAGCGATCGTCTCCGGAAATCCGAAGGCTCTGCTCCCCACTCCGGCGGGCCTCGTCGTGCCCCTTCTCGGCATCAGTGGCGAGCTCGCTGGCGCCCTCTCCCTCCACGGCCGGGCCCTCAAGTGGGGTGACATCGAGCAGCAGCTAGTCCTGAGCTTCGCCCACCAGATCGGGAGTGCCCTCGAGATGGCGAGACTCCGCCGCAAGCTGGCCAAGGCAGAGGAGCGCCGCGCCTTGACCCGGCGCGAGATGCAAGAACGCGGCGTGGCGACCCTGCAGATCTGCCCATCCTGCGGGAGGTGCTTCGACCACACCGCATCGGCCTGTGACGTCGACAACTCGCCTCTCGAAGCGCCTCGTCCTCTGCCCTACAGGCTGCTGGAGAGATACCGTTTCGTCTCGGTGCTGGGTCAGGGCGGGATGGGCGTCGTCCTGGAGGCCCAGGACGAGAAGCTCGACCGGCCGGTCGCCATCAAGCTCGTCCGCCCCGAGCACTTCGGCCAGCACGAGGTTCGTGAGCGGTTCGAGAGGGAGGCGAGGATGATCGCCCGGATCCAGCATCCTGGGGTCATCGCGCTGCTGGACTCGGGCGAGCTTCCCGACGGCACGGCCTTCCTCGTCATGGAGAAGCTCTCGGGACACAACCTCGCCACTCTCATCAAGACGTTCGGTCCTGGCACTCCCCGGCAAGTCGCCGCCCTCTTGCGGCAGACATCGGCGGCGCTTTCAGCCGCCCACCGGGCCGGCGTCGTTCACCGCGACGTGAAGCCGGAAAACGTCTTCCTCATCTCGGATCCCTCCGGGTTCCGCGCCAAGCTCCTGGATTTCGGCCTGGCGAAGTCGATGGCCGTCGAGAAGGGGCTGACACAGTCTGGAATGGTCGTGGGAACCCCGCAGTACATGTCCCCCGAGCAGGTCCGGGGATTGGCGGTCGACGCGCGTTCGGATCTCTACTCGCTGGCCGCGGTCTGCTACGAGGCACTGACGGGTCACGAGGTCGTCTCCGCCGGACAGATCGGGGACATCCTGGTGGGAGTCCTCATCGAGAGACCCCGACCCGTCTCCTCGTACCTCCCGGAGGCCTCGTCAGGAGTCGACGCTCTCTTCGAGGCGGCCCTTGCCAAGGCCCCCTCCGCCCGTCCGGCCAGCATTGAGTCCTGGGCGAGCGCCCTGGCCGGGGAGCTCGAGACGATCACTCTCGGGCGCGAGGGGGGGTGGCCCGTCACAGATACGTTCTTGTTCGAGTCCGGCTCGAGGAAGTCGAACGCGCCCTCGACGA
Source organism: Thermoanaerobaculia bacterium (assembly GCA_022071945.1). GTDB lineage: Bacteria > Acidobacteriota > Thermoanaerobaculia > UBA5066 > UBA5066 > JAJVIN01. The sequence continues at coordinate 134,368 of JAJVIN010000023.1, forward strand.
GGGTCTTCGAGATCTGAACCGGGCGGGACCCGCCGCGTTGACGGGCCCCGGGGCGTTGACTAGAGTGCCGGGAATGTCAGACGGTGGGATCCTCGTCATCGATGACAACCCCACGATGGTGACCCTTCTCGGAGGCGTCTTGCGAGAGGCGGGGTACCACGTCCGCGCCGCGCTCGAGGGAACGCGTGCCCTATCCCTGGCGGCCGCCCACCCTCCCGAGATGGTCCTTCTCGATCTGAGGATGCCCGGAATCGACGGCTTCGAGGTGTGCCGCCGGCTGAAGAGCGACGAGAAGACGAGCGCGATCCCCGTCATCGTGATCAGTGCGATGGACGACGTGGAGGAGAAGATCCGCGCCTTCGAGGCGGGGGCGGCGGACTACGTGACCAAGCCCTTCGAGCCCCGCGAGGTCCTCTCGCGGGTCGGGGCGCACATCCAGCTGTACAGGTTGAGGAGAGAGCTCGAGGCCAAGCAGGCCCAGCTCGAGAAGAGCCGGCAAGAGCTGGCGGAGCAGAACGCCGAGCTGAAGAAGAAGAACGACGAGTTGATACAGGCCGAACAGCGGACGCGGCATGTGTTTTCCGCCCTTGCCGCCGCCCTGCCGGGAACAGTCCTCGACGGGAAGTACAGGCTCGACCAGAAGATCGGCGCGGGGGGATTCGCGACCGTCTTCCGGGCGGAGCATCTCGAGCTGAAGCGTGCGGTCGCGGTCAAGGTTTTTCGCCCGTGGGAAGGCAACGACACGCCGGAGGCCCTGGAGCGCTTCCGCCGGGAAGGCGTGGCGGCCTGCCGGGTGCAGCATCCCAACGCCGTCAGCGTCACGGACTTCGGGATCTCCTCCAGCGGAATCGCCTACCTCGTGATGGAGCTTCTGCGCGGGGTGACGGTCGCGGACCTCTTGAAATCCGAGGGCCGCCTCTCGCTCGAGCGGTGCGTGAGCATTCTCGTTCCCGTCTGCCACGTCCTCGGGGCGGTGCATGCGGCCCATTTCGTCCACCGCGACATCAAGCCCGAGAACATCTTTCTTCACCGGACCCCGGGCGGCGAGACCGTCAAAGTCCTCGATTTCGGGATCGCGAAACTCATCCAGCGCGAAGGTGGGGCGGATGCGGCCCTCACCCGAGGCGGTGTGCCCGGTACCGTGGGCTACGTCGCCCCGGAGAGACTCCTGGGACAGGGCGACGACGAGAAGTCCGACGTCTACAGCGTCGGCGTTGTCTTCTATTTGATGCTGTCCGGACGCGAGCCCTTCCCGCCCCAGTTCGATGGAGACTTCTACGGTGCCCTGCGGCGCCCGGGAAGGACGGGTCCGCCTCCGCTCGAGATTCCGGGACTTCCCCCCGCCGTCGACGAGCTCCTCGAGAAGGCTCTCGCCAGGGATCCCGCCCAACGCCCCACGGCCGAGGAGCTCGCGTCGGAGCTCCTCCAGCTCGGGACGTGACCGCCCGATTCAGGGAGCCCAGGCCAGCTGGGCAAAGGCCGTCCTTCCAGGGTAGGTGATCGTCTCGGTCGAGTTCGGGGCCTCGAGCAGGTAGCGCGGCCGCTGGTTGAAGACGTTCTTGACACCGGCACGGAACTGAAGGCCCGGCAGAAACAGATCCTGCTGGGTCACAGTGAGGTCCAGGAGCGAGTAGCCGCCGTTCTGACCTTCCGAGGCGTTGCGCTCACCGGCATGATTCAGACGCAGGGCAAGCAGGGTCTTCGCGGCCGCCCGGTAGGTGAGGGCGAAAGAGCCGAGCCAATCCGCCTTCGAGGGCGGCGTCTTCCACTCGTGGGTGACGTTCCGGTTCGTCTTCGAGTCCACCCACGACAGACTCATCTGGGCCTTCAGGCGCGAGCCGATCCGAGTCTCGAACTCGCCCTCGACGCCGAACGCTCTCGCGTCATGATCGTTGTCGAAGCGATTCCCCGGGCCGACGAAGATCATCTGCAGGATCTTCGAGTAGAAGAACGTGGCCCGGGCCGCCATGTCGGGCAGGCGGAACACGTAGTGCAGTTCGGCCGTCCTGTTGAGCTCGAATTCGAGATCGTTGTTCTTGACCCCCTGGCCGTAAAGCTCGAAGAAGGTCGGAGCCCGGAATCCCTCCGCGTACTGCGCTTTCAGGATATGTCCCTCGGCCACTCTCCAGACGACGGCGCATCTCGGCGCCACGTGGCTGCCGATGTCGCTGTTGTGGTCGAACCGGGCCCCGGCCGTGACCGCGACATGGCCCGAGAGGTCGATCGTGTCCTGAAGCGTGACTCCGGCGATCGTCTGGACTTGGTCCTCGATGACGGTGCTCGAGGGCGGGCCGGGAACGCCCGGCCGGGGGGGGCGCATCTGCCTCCCCAGCTCCGTCTCGGCCCGGGCGTAGCTGGCGCTGAGGAGCCAGCTCTGGTTCTTCCACCCCTTCCACTTCAGGTCGGCTCCGAAATCCCCGACAGCCCCCGAGAAGTCCGACGGACCCGTGTTGAACCTGTTCGAAAGGTAGGTTCCGTGCACCTCGGCCGAAAAGGTCCTCGAGAGATCTGCCGCCCAGCGTGAGTCGAGGGCCCAGTGGCGTTGATCCCCCGTCGCGGGCTCGCCCGGAGCGGTTCGAGTCGCCTGCACATCACGCGAGACCGCCTCGAAGTTGAGCGAGAGGCCCTTGTATCCGAGCGCCACGCGGCCAAAGCCACGGTCCTCCTCGGCTCGCCGGGGTTCCGCGACGGCGGCGTCGTTCGTGGTGAATCCCGCCGCCGTCATCGTGACGGTGATTCCGGTCGACGGGTTGGCCGCGGTCACCGTCGCTCCTCCAGAAAGGGACTCGTCGCCCCCGCCGCGCGCGTACACCCGCGCTCCGTCCTTGCGGGTGACGATGCTGACGAGGCCCATGAACGCGAAGTCGCCGTACACGGCGGACCCGGGTCCCCGGATCACCTCGATCCTCTCGACCATCTGGATGGGGATCTGGAGCGAGATACCGTTGACGCCCGCGCTCTCACGCCCCACGGAGACACCGTCGATGAGAACCCGGACATTGCCGGAATTGAAGGGGAACGGCAGGCCGCGAACGATCACGGAGTAGAGACCGGTCCGCTCCCTGACGACCTGGATTCCCGGGACCATCGAGAGAGCTTCCCAGGCGGTTTCGATTCCCAGTGCCTCGAGCTCGTCTCCGTGGAGAACCGTGACGATCCCCGGCACGAAGTCGCTGTTCATTCGCGACTTCGTGGCAACCGCCGTCTCCTGAGCAACGATCGCGAGCAGTTCGGCAAGCTCGTGCGCCTCGGAGCCTTCCGAGGGTTCCCGCGCTTCCTCCGCGAAGAGAGGCGGGCCGAGTCCAAGCACACAGGCGAGCGCCACGGTGGCGGTGATCCCCCTCATCTCTCGATCCTCCGTTGAATTTGGCGCGACTCTATCTCCCGGGCGGCCCGGGACTCAAGCTCCATTCGGCTCGCCGAGCGCTCGCTGGATCTGGGCCGCGAGCTCGCCGACTTCCTTAACGGCGGCCTCGAAATCGAGCAGCATGAGGTGATCCTCGGCAAGGCGAACCTGTCGGTTCAGGTTCCCCGCCAGGATCGCGTCGAGCTCCGAGAGCGTTTTCGGCGCGGCGAGGTCGTTTGAAGCGACTTCCTCCTGGAGCCTCGACACGACTGGCAGCGCCCTCTCGGCGGTGGCCTTGTCGAGGACCTTCTCTTCGCCAGCCTGGATGGCGGAAACGGTCTGTTCCGGCACAGCGATCGACGCGGCGGACCTCGCGGCCTCCGATGTCAGCTGCGAGAGCCGCGCCAGGGAGAGGGTGGCGTCCGGAGCCTTTTTCAACTCGGACTCGAGCACGGCTGCCTCGGCGGCGACGGCCGTCGCGCCGACCGTCCCGGCCGTGCCCTTCAACGTGTGGAGGACGTCGCGAGCGTCCTTCGTTTCCCTCGCCGCCAGGTGGCCCGAAAGCCGCGAGACCACGGATTCGAGGTCCTTCAGAAGGCTCCCGACGAGCCGTCGGTAGAGCTTGATGTTCCCGCCGGCGCGGCGGAGCCCCCCCGTCACGTCGAGCCCTGGCAGAGAGAGCGGCAGGCCGGATTCCGCTTGTGGTTCGGAGGCGGCGGCAGCCTCGGGGCGAGCTTCCTCCCCGGCAGGGGCCGCCTTCAGCCAGCGGGCGAGGACGGAGAAGAGATCGTCTTCCTCTATCGGCTTGGAGACGTAGTCGCTCATGCCGGAAGCGAGGAAGTGCTCCCGGTCACCCACCATCGCGTGCGCCGTCATCGCGATCACCGGCAGGTCCACGAGATCCGGCCGCGCGCGGATCGCCCGGACGGCCTCGAGGCCGTCCATGCGGGGCATCTGGATGTCCATCAGGACCACGTCGAAGCGCTGCTTCTCGAGCTGCTCCAGGGCTTCGAGGCCGTCCTGAGCCTCGATGACGCGAAGACCCGCCTGCGTGAGCAGCTCTCGGGCCAGATCTCGGTTCACGGGATGGTCTTCGACGAGCAAGACCTCTTGTCCCGCGGCGAACCGTCTGATGGGAGAACGGCCGTCCCTGAGTCTGACGGCGGGCCCCGAAGCGAACGCCTGCACGACCGCATCGTGGAGAGTCGAAGGGCTCACGGGCTTGTGGAGAACCCGCCGGATGCCGGCCGCCTCGGCCTCGTGCGCGAGCTCTTCGGAGTCGTAGGCGGTCACCAGGATGACCTTCGGGGGGTTGTCGATGGCCGACATCCGCGCGGCCGTCTCGATTCCGTCCAGCCCCGGCATTCTCCAGTCGAGCACCGCCAGCTTGAAGGGATGCCCGTCTTCCGCCGCCGCTTTCGCCAAGGAGAGGGCCTCGTCTCCGGAGGCCGCGGAAGTGACCCGGCACGTGAGAGTCTCGAGCATCGTCGAGAGGGCGAGCCGGGTGCTCTGGTGATCGTCCGCGACGATGACCGAGAGGTCCCGGAGCGTTTCGGCGAGCGGACGCGGTCCCGACGGCCCGGACGTGAGGCCAAACGGCAGCTCGAAGGAAAAGACGCTTCCCGCGCCGGCCTGACTCTCGGCGATCAGATCTCCCCCCATCGATCGGACCAGCCTGCGACAGATCGCGAGGCCGAGCCCGGCTCCGCCGTACCGTCGCGTCGAGGAGGAGTCGACCTGCGTGAAGGGCTCGAAGAGGCGCGAGAGGTTCTCGGGAGCAATGCCGATCCCGGTGTCCCTCACCGAGAACCGGAGGGTCACCCGTTCGTTTCCGGTCTCCAGGGGTTCGATCCGCACCTCGATCTCGCCCGAATCGGTGAACTTCGTGGCGTTCCCGAGGAGATTCAGGAGCACCTGCTTGAGCCTCACCGGGTCTCCCCTCAGCTTCCTCGGGACACCGGGCAGCGGTGTGAAGAGCACCTCCAGCCCCTTCTGGGCGGCCCGGACCCCGGCGACGTCCGCGAGCTCGGTCAGCATGTCATCGAGGTCGAACTCCTGGCTGGCGATCGAGAGGCGCCCCGCCTCGATGCGCGAGAGGTCGAGGATGTCCTCGATGATCTCGACAAGGTGCCGGGCGGAGGCGCGGATCTTCTCGAGCTGGTCCCTCTGGCGGGCCGAGGTGGCAGATTTCAGGGCGAGTCCCGTCATCCCGAGGATCGCGTTGAGCGGCGTCCGGATCTCGTGGCTCATGTTCGCGAGGAACTGGCTCTTTGCCTGGTTGGCCGCCTCGGCCTGCTGCTTGGCCGCCCTCAGCTCCTCCTCGAGGACTCGCTGGGCCGTGACATCCCGCGCGATGCCGTCGACGGCCAGGATGTGCCCAGAGTCATCCCTGAGGACGACCTCGGAGAGCTCGACGTGGTGCCGTCCGCCGCTCTCGTCGTCGAGCTCGACCTCGAACGTCCGCTCCTCCCTCTCTTTGCTCCCCTCCGCGGGCGCCGGGGCGGAGAGACCCTCGGCAAACCGGTCGCGGAAGACCTCAGGGGAAAAACCGAGAACCTGCTTCACGGAGGCGCTGACGGACGCCAGCCGGCCGGCGGGGGTCTTGCTGTAGACGAAGTAGCTGCTGAGGCTGTCCACGAGCCTCTCGTAGCGCTGCTCCTGGCGGGAAAGCTCCCGTTCCGCCCGCCCTTTTTCCAGCTTCTGCCGCTCGAGCTTCCGCAGGAGCGCGAGAAGGACCGCCCACAGGATGACGAGGAGGCCCTCGACGGCCACCGTGACCCGGGTCAGCTGCCCGGTCACGGTCCGGTTGAGCTCCTGGAAGAGCCGGTCGCTGACGCGGAAGCTCGCGACGGCCAGAAGCTCGTCGGTCCGCGGGTCGAACACGGGGACGCTCGCCACGAAGGAACCCTTCTCTTCGTTTGACTTCGAAAGGTCGAGACTCAGAGGAGCCGCCCGCACGACGTCGTAGTCGACCTGCAGGCCGATGTTGACGAAGTACGGCGTGCCCGATTCCGCGTCCCGCAACAGCATCAGCTCGTCGAGAACGGTCGACAGGAGCCTCTGACGTTCCTCGCCCGACTCGTTTCTGAGAACCCGGGCCAAAACGTAGCTCTGCGAGCGGGCCAGGATCTCGGCGTTTGCCACCGCCTCCTGCTTCAGCCGCGGCTCGAGGACACTCGTGCGGTACCAGGTCATGAGCGAGGCGACGGCCAAGCCCAGGACGATGAAGATCACGGTGACCGCGACGAGGGCGCCAGAAGGGCGGTCCCCGGAAGCCAGGACACTCTCGCTCCTCACCGGTGCACCTTCGCCACCTTGAGGAAGAACTCCTTGAGGTTGATTCGCGAGGCGGTCAGGGTGGCCATGTTCAGGTAGGGACGAACCTGGGCCTCGATCGCGAGACCTCCCAGAACGCCGCTCTCGACGTGCCCCTCGAACGGCGAGTAGACGATCACGTGGTTTGCGATCCCGAACTGGACGAGCGTCTGCAGTCCCTTTCGATCGGGCGCCTGACACAGGAAGACCCCGGCCGGAATCCGCCGTTCGTATCCCGGCAGGGCGGGATCCTGCGCCACATCCACGATCACCGGGAATCCCCGGATCGTCTCGAGGGCGCCCGGATGGCCCTCGAAGGACCTGGCGAGGTCGGCCGCGCGTTTGCGGTCGTCGGTGAAGAAGACGACGATCAGGATCTTGCCGCTGTCGACGGTCTTCCTGTCGATTTCGACATCCGCCGAGAGCATGGCCCGGAAGAGCTTCAGGCCCGATTCCGTCCGCCGGTCCTGCTGGGCATCTCCCCTGAGGGTCCCCGGCCGGCTGACGCAGAGGACGGCCGACACGACCCACACGGTCCAGACCGCGGCCAAGCCGCGGTGCCGTTTGGCCTGCCCGTCTCTCCGGCCCATCACGAACAAAGATAGTTGATTTCGGATCGGGGCGGGGCGGAGGCCCTCACCTCGCGTGCTATCGTCCGCCGAAATCCAGGGGCTTTCGTGAACATCATGCGTGTGTCTCGCTCCCGCTCCAGGGGAAGGGTCCTTCTGGGGACTCTCCTTCTATCCGGGTTCCTGGCCGGCGGTGCCCGGGCCGGTGAACCCTCGGAGGCTCTCCAGCCGGAGGCCTCGGAGGCCCTCGAGCTCGAGGCGCTCCTCAAGCAGGAAACCGAGATCGCCACGAAGACGCGCCTCAATCACGACTACGTTCCCGGGATGGTCACCATCCTCGCGGGCGACGATCTCGAACTCCTCGGCTTCCAGACGGTCTGGGAGGCCCTCTCGATGGTGCCGGGTGTCCAGACCGTGCGCGACGCCTACGCGAGCCCCCTGCTTCTGGTTCGCGGCATCAACTTCATCTTCAACAGCGGGAACATCAAGATCCTCGTCGATTCCATCCCCTTGAACCAGGAGAGCGCCGGCATCAACAGCTCGATCCTGATGATGCCGGTACAGGAGGTGGAACGAATCGAGTTCATGAGGGGCCCCGGATCGGCCGTCCACGGGGACTTCGCCTACATGGGGCTCGTGAACATCATCACCCGGCGGCAGGGTGGGAGGATCTACGCTTCCGGAACCTCCGAACAGATCACCGCGGGGGCCCACGCCTCCTTTCCAGATCCGCCGGCGAAGACGAGGATCGGCGGCGGGCTTTCTGGGTTCTGGAATCAGGATCTCGACGGCGACGGTCCGGCAGAGGTCGACGAGAAGCGGGGCTTTGGCCGTTTCTTCCTCGCCTCCGGCGGATTCTCGCTGGCGCTTCAGGCCGTCGAGGCGAACCACCTGACCACATCCGGGAATCGCGGGGAACGCTACACGGAAAGGCGGCTGGCCGGAGAGGCTCGCTATGCCCACGACTTCTCGAGCTCTGTCAACGGCGAGGTCCATGCCTCCTTTCTCGCCAACGACGACTCGGTCGGCCCGAAGGGATACGAGGGCCAGGGATTCCAGGGAGGCTTCGACCTCCGCTTCCGCGCTCCCGGAAGGCACAACCTGCTCCTGGCGGTCACGCACACGGTTTCGGAGTTCGATGAGGCATCTCTCGACCTGCCGCCGCTCTTCGACTTCACCGTCTCCGGCATCAGACGCCACCTCACGAGCGTCGCCCTGCAGGACCAGTGGGAGATCGGAAGCCAGCTGACGGTGACGGGCGGCCTGAGGGTCGATCACTTCAGCGACATCGGAACCGAGCTCACGCCGAGGCTCGCGCTGGTCTTCAAGCTCGGCGAGCATCAGATCCTGAAGACCCAGTACGCGGAGGGCTTCCGCTCCCCCGGATTCTGGGAGCTCTATGGAACGGGCGAAGCGCTGCCCGGACTCACCGCCGAGACCATCGCGACGACGGAACTGAGCTACATCCTCAAGAAGAGCGGATTCGTTGGCCGGGCAACGGTCTTCACCTCCGATCTCCGCGACATGGTTCAGCCTCCGTTTACCCCGGGGGGGAGCTTCACCAACGGGGCGAGCGCGACCACCCGGGGAGTCGAGGCCGAGTGGACGCAGCACTTCGGCCGGGCGCTCGAGCTGATGGCGAACGTCTCCTGGGTCGATCCGAGCGACAACCGGGCCACTCGCGACGTCCTGGCGGCCTCGGAGTGGCTCTGGAACCTCGCCGTCATCGCCGAGCCCACATCCCGGTTGAAGCTCGCCGCCCGCTGGAATCACACGGGAACGCGCGGAGGGTTCGACTCTCTTCCGGCGATTCCGGGATACGACATCCTCGACATCACGGCGACAGCGCCGGATCTCCTCCCCGGCCTCACTGTCAGGGCAGGCGTGAAGAACGTCCTCGACGACACGGTGAACTACATCACGACCCTGCCGCCCCCGCTCGATCCGGTCCTCCAGCAGTACGGCGGCCGGAGGTTCTGGGCGGAGCTCTCCTACCGCTTCTGAGGCGGGCGGGAGCGGGCGAGCTGGGCCTGTTCTTGCGGCTCCTCCGCCGCGCTTCCTCCTCCTAGGGTCTGAACCCCACCATGTCGGTCATGACGAGCTGGGCGACGCTCGAGAGGGCCTCCTCGAGGGTCGTGCCCGTGGCTTCCTCGTAGTCCTCCCCTCGTTTCGCCTCTGCCCTCCACGTGAGGCCCCACCTCACCTTCCATCCGTCCGCCTCCATCTGCGAGACGAGGCGTTCCCAGGCCGGGCTCTTCTCGGCCCGCAGCGTGACCAGTGCCTGAAACGTCGCCTTCAGGAGCTCGAGATCGGAGGCAGTCACCTCCACCTGGTCGGGAATGGGAACCTCGAGAGTTCTCTTCGGTCGCATCGTCCGCTCCTTCTCTGTCAGAGTCCGTATCTCTCGACGATCTCGTTCTTGGTCTTGCCGAGGATTCCGTATTTCTTCCCCACCTTCACGAAGGCATCGATGGCCCTTTCGAGGTGAGCTCTCTCGTGAGCTGCGGAAAGCTGGGTCCTTATGCGGGCCTGCCCCTTGGCGACGACGGGGAAGAAGAACCCGACCACGTAGACACCCTCCGCAAAGAGGTCTCGCGCCACGTCCTGAGCGAGCTTGGCGTTATAGAGCATGACCGGGACGATCGGGCTCTCGCCGGGCTTCACGTCGAAGCGGGCCTCGGCCAGGAGTTGCCGCCAGTAGCGGGTGTTCGACTCGAGCCTGTCCCGTCTCTCGGTCGTCTCGGAGATGATGTCGAGGACCTTCAGGGTTCCCGAGACGATGACCGAGGCGAGGGTGTTGGAGAAGAGGTACGGACGGGCGCGCTGGCGGCACATCTCCACGAGTTCCCTGCGTCCCGAGACGCAGCCGCCCGAGGCTCCGCCGAGTGCCTTGCCGAACGTCGTCGTGATGAGGTCGATCTTTCCCAGGACACCGAAGTGCTCCGGGGTTCCTCTCCCGGTTCTGCCGATGAAGCCGGTGGCGTGCGAGTCGTCGACGAAGACGAGGGCGTCGTGCTTCTCGGCCAGGGCGACGATGGCGTCGAGCCTGGCGAGGTCTCCATCCATCGAGAAGACGCCGTCGGTGACGATGACGCGGAATCGCTTGTCCGCGTGCTCGGCGAGCTTCTCGGCCAGGTGCGTCATGTCACTGTGCTTGTAGGTGTCCTGCATCGCCTTGCACAGCCGCATGCCGTCGACGATGGAGGCGTGAACGAGCCGGTCGGCGATCAGGACATCTTTCTCGTTGAAGAGAGCCTCGAAGACACCTCCGTTGGCGTCGAGGCAAGAGGAGAAGAGGATGGTGTCCTCGGTTCCAAGAAAGCCCGTCAGGCGCCTCTCGAGCTCGCGATGGATGTCCTGGGTGCCGCAGATGAAGCGGACGGAGGACATCCCGTACCCCCTGTAGTCGAGCCCGGCGTGAGCCGCGGCCAGCACCTCGGGGTGCGAGGAGAGTCCGAGGTAGTTGTTGGCGCAGAGGTTCAGGACCCTTCTCGGCGCCGCCCCCTGGGGGAACTCCACCTCGATCTCGGCGCCCTGGGCGGCATGGATGAAGCGCTCTTCCTTGTAGAGCCCGGCCGCGCGAATCCCCGCGATCTCCTCCTGGTAGACCTGGCGGAAGGTCTGGGTCTTTGTCTCGGTCAGCATGTTCATGCCCTCACGGCGGCGATCTTCTCGACGAGGAGAGCGATGCGCGCAACGGAGTCGAAGGCTTCCGGGGTCGCGTCGGCGTCGGGGATCTTGATCCCGTACTTCTTCTCGAGGAAGCGCTTCAGGGAGACCATCGAGAAGGAGTCGACGATGCCACCCGTGATCAGGGGCGTCTTCACGCCGAGCTCGCGGTCGTCGCCCTCCTCGAGGTACTCACGCTTGACGTAGTCAAGAATCGTCTTCTGCAGGTCGTCCATCTAGTCCTCCATGAGGGTTGAAAGGTCGCCCACGGGCTCCCCCCACTCCTGGGCGCGCAGGACGCGTCTCATGATCTTTCCGCTCCTCGTCCTGGGAAGCGAGGTCACGAAACTGATGTCCTGCGGCATGGCGATCGGGGAGAGCTTCTTGCGAACGAAGTTCATGATTTCGAGCTCGAGATCGGAGGAAGCCTCGTAGCCGGGTTTGAGGGTGACGAAGGCCTTCACCACTTCCATGTTGACGGGGTCGGGCTTGGCGACCGCCGCGGACTCCGCGACGGCGGGGTGTTCGAGCAGGGCCGACTCGACCTCGAAGGGGCCGACGAGGTGCCCGCCCGTGTTGATGACGTCGTCGTCGCGGCCGACGAACCAGTAGTAGCCATCCGCGTCGACCGTTCCCCGGTCGCCCGTCAGGTACCAGCCGCTGGCGAATTTCTTCGCGTATCCCTCCGGGTTGTTCCGGTATCCCACGATCATCGACGGCCACCCCGGAGCGAGGCCGATCAACCCCACCCGGCCGGGCAGAGCGACCGGCTCGAAGGTCCGCATGTCGAGGATCGCGGCCGTGATGCCCGGAAAGGGCTTCCCCATCGAGCCTGCCTTGATCGGCATGCCGGGCAAGTTCGTGATGACGATGCAACCCGTCTCGGTTTGCCAGTAGGTGTCGTGGAAGGGACGTCCGAACACCTCTCTCGACCAGTGGACGGCCTCGGGATTGAGGGGTTCGCCGACGCTCGCGAGATGCCGGAGCGAAGAGAGGTCGTGCCGGGCGGCCGGAGTCTTGCCTTCCTTCATCAGGAGCCGGATCGCGGTCGGAGCGGAGTACCAGACCGTGACCCGGTGCTTCTCGATGAAGGAGTACCAGCGGTCCACGTTGAACCCGGCGTCGAGCACCACCTGGGTGACGCCGGCTGACCAGGGGCCGATGATGCCGTAGGAAGTTCCCGTGACCCAGCCCGGATCGGCGTTGCACCAGTAGATGTCGCCCGGCTGAAGGTCGAGGACACGCCTGGCGGTCAAGTACTGAGACAGAAGCGACCGGTGGACGTGCTGCGCTCCCTTCGGCTGACCCGTCGTCCCCGACGTGTAGTGGAGGACGGAAGGGGTCTCGGGACCGGCGGGATAGACCGGGAAGTCCTCGACTCGGGGCTCCGAATCGAGATGGAGCGGCGTCTCGCCCTGCTGGAGGGCGGAGGCCTCCGCGTCGGCGACGATGACGTGGCGGAGGGCGGGCAGCTCGGCCCGGATGCGGCGGATTCGGGGCAAGTACTTCTTCTGCGTGAGGATGGCGGACGTCCCCGCGTCCAGGAGCCGGGTGGCGAGGGACTCCTCGCCGAAGGCCGAGAAGAGCGGCTGGGCCACCGCTCCGAGCTTGAGGATCCCCAAGAAGCCGATGTAGAGCTCCGGGATGCGGTCCATGAAGAGGCAGACTCTTTCGCCGGGCGCGATCCCCTGCCGGGCGAGAAACGCCGCCATCGTGTTGGAGAGGACCCTGAGATCCTCGTACGTAAAGACCCTCTCCTGCCCGCCGAACCCCTCCCAGATGAGGGCCTTTGTCTGTCCGAGGCCCTGACGGCAGATCCGGTCGGAGAGGTTCCAGCCGATGTTGACGGGATCCCCGCGTCCCCAGTTCAGCTCCAGCTTCGCCAGCTCCCAGGACGAGAGCTCCCGTTCCTCCTCCACGGCCACGAGATCGGGCATGATTCGGCTCCTTTCGGTCGGCATTCAGCCTTCGAGGACGACGCTGGCCGTGGCCAGCTCGTCGGTGTGCGACAGAGAGACGAAGATGGTCCTGACACCCCGCTCCTTCGCGCTCGACTCGAGCGCGCCGTGGAGCGCGATCTTCGGCGGCCCGTCCCCGCCGCTGACGACCTCCACGTCTCGCCAGACGTGAGGCGGGGGACAGCCCCCCAGGGCCTTGAAGACGGCTTCCTTCGCGGCGAGGCGGGCCGCGTAGTGACGGGCCGGGTATCGCTTGGAGTCACAGTAAGCAATCTCGCCGGGTGTGAAGAGGTCGAGCACGAACCCGTTGTCCCCTTCGGCCAGCTCGGCGGCCACTCTGGGGACATCCAGGAGATCGATCCCGATTCCGAGAATCATCGGGTCCTCCCCGCCCGGAGGAGTCGCGCAGAAGGAACGCAGGGTCCCCCGGGTTGACCAGCCGGGCGCTTGTTCAAAGCATGGTCCTGGCGCGAGAGGCTGTCAAGAACGCTCGCGGCGCGAGCCGGGTCGCTAAGATCCATCTCGAAGATGAAGATCGCGCTCGTCTCGGACATCCACGGAAACCTGCCCGCTCTCCTGGCGGTCGTCTCGGACATCCACAGTCGGGGAATCGACACCATCGTGAACCTGGGAGACAGTCTGAGCGGTCCGCTCTATCCGCGAGAGACGGCGGAGTACCTCATGGCGCAGCCCTGGGTGCAGCTCGCCGGGAACCACGAGCGGCAGCTCCTGACCATCGACCCCTCTCGGCAGGGCCTCTCCGACCGCTACGCGCACGGCCACCTCGGCGGCTCTCAGCTCGACTGGATCGCCGGTCTCCCGAAAACGGCCAACCTCCCCGATGGGGTCTTCGCCTGTCACGGCACCCCGCTCGTCGACCACGAGTACTTGCTCGAAACGGTCGAGCCCGGGGGTGTGAGACCGGCGACGGAAGACGAGATCGCGGATCGATGCGGGCCTGCAGCGCATCCCGTCATCGTCTGCGGTCACTCTCACTACCCGCGCGTGCTGAAGGCGGTCAGCGGCACCCTCTTCGTAAACCCCGGAAGTGTGGGGCTACAGGCGTTCGAGGACGACCACCACCACCTGCACGTCATCGAGACCGGATCTCCCGAGGCGCGATACGCCGTTCTCGAAACTGGCGCCGAGGAAGTGTCGGCCGCGGTCGTCCTCGTCCCCTACGACCACCGGTCGTGCGCGGCCCAGGCTCGAGAGAACGGACGCCTGGATTGGGAGCACGCCCTTCTGTCGGGGACGGCTCTTCGCGGGGAAAAGTTCGGTCACGGAATGGAGTGACCCGGGCAGCCCGGAGGATCAGCTCCGGGCGTGTTTGCGGCGCCAGCTCGGAATGGCTGTATTAGGAATCGGACGTCGTCCCCAGCATGGCCGAGACTTCAGCTGGCGGAAGCGCGGGTGTGATCAGGTACCCCTGGAACTCGTCGCACTCCAGCCCCTTGAGAAACTCGGCCTGTTCGAGGTTCTCGACGCCCTCGGCGACGACCGTCAGCCCGAGCCCTCGCCCCATCGCGAGGATCGCCCGGCACAGAGCTGCGTTCTGACGGTGGGCGGGAACGTCGTGTAGGAACGCGCGGTCGATCTTCAGGATGTCGATCGGGAGGCGCCGCAAGCGGGCGAGCGAGGAGAACCCTGTCCCGAAATCGTCGAGGGCGATCCGGGCCCCGCTCTGACGCAAGCGTGACAGGACATCGGCCACCGTCCCGTACTCGTCGACGAAGACACTCTCGGTGACCTCGATCGTGAACCGGGAGGGCGAAAGTCCGTGCCGTCTCAGGACCGCCATCACGTCACACTCGAACTCGGGATCAACGAGTTGCCGGGCCGACACGTTGATCGCGATCCGGCCCGGATCGACTTCCTGGCTCAGCCATTCGGCAACCTGGGAAGCCGTCCGGTCGAGGACGAATCTCCCGACATCCAGGATGAGGCCGCTTTCCTCCGCCACCGGGATGAAAACCGCGGGCGGTACGGGACCCCTGTCAGGGTGAAACCAGCGCAGGAGGGCTTCCAGGCCGGTGAGCCGGCCGGTCGAGGCCGAGATCAGCGGCTGGTAATGGACCTTCAGATGTCCCGCGGCGAGCGCCTGGCGCAGCTCCCGTTCCTGTGACAGCCGTGTCCGGACGAGCGCCCCCATCTGCTCGGCGTGGAAGGAATAGCGTCCCGGCGTCCGGCTCTTCGCATCGGCCAGGGCGAGATCGGCGAGCCTGGGAAGATCCGGGCCGTCGTCAGGGTGGAGGGCGATCCCCATCGTCCCGCCGACGTGGAGGGTGCTTCCCTCGATTTCGACCTGGGCCGCGATCACCTTCCGGAGCCGTTCTGCCTGCCGGGCCGCCAACCGGGGGGCATCTTCGGGCGGAAGGGCCGTGAGCAGGATGGCAAACTGGCCGGCTTCCCACCGGGCAACGGTCCCGGGCCCCTCGAGGCTGGCGGCGATCCTGCGCGCAAGAACTCGCAAGAGACTGTCCCCGGTCGCATATCCATGGGCGTTGTTGATGCGAGAGAGGCCCTCTATGTCGAGAAAGATGCAGGCCGTGGACATCCCGAGTCCGGACGACACCGCGCGGACGACATCCTCCTCGAAGCGCCTCCGGTTCGCGAGACCCGTGAGGGGATCCTCGAACTTCAGCCGTGCCGTCTCCTCGGCGATCCGCTTCTTGTCGGCAAGGTCCGAAAACGTGCCGATGTAGTGGGTGACCAGATCGGAGGGATCCCTGACCGTGGTTATCGCGAGCCACTCGGGGTAGATCTCGCCGTTCTTCCGCCGGTTCCAGATCTCACCTCTCCACTGACCGGTGGAGTGGATCGACTTCCACATTTCGGCGTAGAAGCCCGGCCCGTGCCGGCCGGACCGGAGTATCGAGGGGGTGTGCCCGAGGACTTCCTCCGGCGAGAAGCCAGAGATCCGGCAGAAGGCCCGGTTGACCCGTAGGATCCGGCGATCCTTCCCGGTGATCATGATTCCGTCCAGGCTCTCCTCGAAGACAGATGCCGCGAGCAGGAGTTCCGCCTCGGCAATCCGGCGTTCGGTGGCGTTGCGACCAAGGAGAACCATCCCCCGGTCGTCACCGGCAGGTCCCCTCAGCGGGACGCGACTCGCCTCGAAATAGCGATAGAGCCCCGACGGCTCGACGATGAGGTCGACGGAATCGTGTCGCTGGCCCTTGTCTTTCGCGCGCCGATCGCTTTCGGAGAGGGCCTCGAAGGTCTCCCTCTGGCGCGGCAGGAGCGTCGCGAGTTGTTGATCGGTTCGTCCGAGCCAGTCCTCGCCGGAGAGGCCCAGAAGCCGGGCGGCCGCCTCGTTCGCCATCTGCCACCTGCCGTCCGCATCCTTCAGGACGACGGCATCCGGAAGCGCCTCGATCAGGGTGGTGAGGCGGTCAGAGGTTTCCTGGAGCCTGGTGGCGATGACTCTTCGCGCCGTGATGTCGATTCCCGAGACGATGAAGCCCGTCACCAGTCCCTCGGCGGAAAAGAGCGGACTGCCGCTCATCGCGACCCAGCGGTCCTCCCCGTCGGCGCGGCGAAGCCTCACGTCGATCGTCAGTGCGGTCCCCGCTTCCGTGGCTTTTCGGAGGGCCTCCTCGAGTCTGGGCCTGTCCGCCTCGTGTACCTCCGAGGCAAGCTCGAGGCCGATCGTCTCTTCCTCGTACCGCCCGGTGAACTCGAGCCACCCTCGGTTCACGTACGTCAGGCAGCCGGACCGGCCGGTCATGAAGATCAGAGCCGGAGCCGCGTCCGCGACCGTGCGGAACCGCTCCTCGCTCTGCCGGACTCTTTCCTCGTTGCTCTTCCGGGCGGTGATGTCCAGAAGGACGCCGGCAATCCGCGCCGGTCTTCCGAGGCTGTCACGTGCCACGACACTCCCGGCATCGAGTACCCAGACCCATCTCCCCGGCGCGGGCGCGACCCGGTACTCGAGCGAGAGGACATCCGAGCGCCCCTGCAGAAGTGCCTCAGCGGCCGCCTCCACGCTTGGCCGGTCAGAAGGGTGGACCAGGCTCAGCCAGCCGGATGCGGTCGACGGCACGGACGCCGGATCCAGACCAGCGATTTCCGAGCATCGCGGGCTGCGGGAGACGACGCCCGAAGCCACGTCCCAGTCCCAGTAGCCGAGACTTGCGCCCGAAAGGACTCGCTCGAGACGTTCTTGCGCCGATTCGGAGCGGCGGTAGAGTTCGAGGAACTCGGTGACGTCGTGCAACTCGAGGACTTTCCAGACCCCGTCGGGCAGGGGCGGGTGAAGTCCCGAAATCGTGATCTCCCAGGTCCGCCCGCCCGACTCCACCAGCGTCGTCTGGGAGGCACTTCCGAGATGCAGCGTGGGGAGGAGAAGACGTGTCGATCGCCATGGCTCTCCGGCCGGCAGACTCGAGAGCGCACAGCCAAGGTAGAGTTCCCCTCCTCCCTCGAGCAGGACTTTCGCCGCCGGGTTCACCATCCGAACCCTGTGCTCCGGATCCAGAACCAAGACGGGTGCATGCAGGGCGATGAAGCTCTTGATCAGGGAGCGAGAACCAGGGGAATCGTGGAGAGGGTCGTCCACGGGCGGTTCCATGACGGTCTCAGCCACGCGAACGCCATTCCCGGCTGACATCGAACCAGCCGGGGCCTTCGTTGACCCTACTCATTTGCGGGAAGTATAGTGGACGGCCATGCTGGGGAGTCGGCTCGGGACAGACTCTGATGGAGTTGTCTCGGATTCGGCCGGTGCCGATGACCTCCTCGCATCGAGAACGAACCTGGAGGGTCTCGCCCCGGTCCTGGACGCGATTCCGGCAGGTGTTCTCCTGGTCGGACGGGACGAGCGAGTGCTCTACGCAACTCCCAAGGCCGTGGCGATCCTCGGGAGTTCCCGTCCGGAGCTGGAGGGTCAGCCCCTGGAGCGTGTCCTGGCGGCGCTGTCGGAGCTCACCTCGACGCCTCCGGATGCCTCGACCGGCCAGCGATTCGCCCTGAAGGGAAAGAAGGGGAACGTCATCGGCTTCCGGATCGGCGCCGTCTCTCCCGAGATGACCACCGCGAGCGGACCTGCCTACACCATCCTGTTTCAGGACATCACCGCCGTCGAGAAGCTGCGGGAAGAGCGCAACCAGCTCCTGAGGCTCGCGGCGGTCGGCGAGATCCTGCCGGCCGTGCTGCATGAGATCAAGAACCCTTTGGCCGCCATCACCACGGCGGTGGAGGTGCTGTTCGAGGAGGTCGCCGAGAATCACATCCGGCGCGAGCTTTCGGCGGTGCTCGGTGAAGTCCGGAGGATCAAGCTCGCCCTCGAGGGGATCGGGATCTTCAGGCAGGAGCTTCACAGCGTTCGCCGTTCGGCCGTTGACAGGGCGCTCCGCGAGGCCTTCCTCGTCATCGAGCCTCAGATGAAAGCCAAGGGGATTCGCGGGACGTTGAACGTCCCGGACCTGCCTCTCCTCCCTCTGGACTCCGCTGTCGTCCGGGCCTTTCTCTTCAACCTCGTCACGAATTCGATCCACGCCTGCGAGCCCGGCGACTCGATCGACGTGACGGTGTCTCTCCCGCGGGGTGGAGACCTCGAGATGGTGGTCCGGGATTCGGGGTGCGGCATGACCCCCGAGGTCCTGTCTCGGTGCCAGGAACTCTTCTTCACGACGAAGTCCAACGGGAGCGGCATCGGCCTCGCCCTGTGCACCAGCGTCGCGGAGAGCGCCGGCGGCAGGATCGCCGTGGAATCCGCTCCGGGGGCCGGAACCACCGTCAAGGTCGTCCTGCCGCTCCTCGCCCCTCGCCCCTCGCCCGCCGCTCCCTGACGAACCAGAAAGGAGAAGCGAATGTCGCGTATCGATGAACTCAACCGGGTCCTGAGGTCCCTCCAGACGGGCACGCCCGATCTCGAGGCCGCCGCGCTGATCTCCGAGGACGGTCTCGTCATCGCCAGCGTCTTGCCCCAGCAGGTCGAGGAGATCCGCGTGGCCGGCATGAGCGCCACGCTTCTCAGCCTCGGGACGAGAGCAGGCGCGGAGCTATCGAGGGGCGGACTCAAGCAGGTCATCATCCGGGGTGAAAAGGGATACATCGTGATGATCAACGCGAGCGCGGGAACCCTCCTGCTCGTTCTCTCGACCCAGGAGGCGAAGCTCGGACTGATCTTCCTCGAGATGGAACGTGCGGTCGCGGAGATCCGGAAGATCCTCTGAGTCACCGATGGATTCGAAACGAGAGGCCCCTCGACAGAGACCGGATCGATTCGCCGAGCCGGTCCTCGCTCCAGGCTGAAGGCCCGGCCCTCGCGCCGGACAGGAGGAAGTTCTCATGTCGTCCATCACACTGTTCGAGAACCCGAACCACAAGAACGTCCTCCTGCCGGAGTTCGGACGGGGGATGGCGGTCCAGGCGAACCAGCACCTGATCGTGCACGGCGACTCGGGCATCATCCTCGACCCAGGCGGTCACAAGGTCTACGGGAAGGCCGTGGCGGAGTGCATGGCCCAGCTTGGCAGCAAGAAGATGAAGTACATCTTCTTCTCGCACCAGGACCCCGACATCATCGCGGCCGCCAACGGGTGGCTCATGACGACCGATGCCGAAGCCTACATTTCCGCTCTGTGGCTTCGGTTCGTGCCGCACTTCGGCCTGGACGAACTCGTCTCCCACCGGCTCAAGCCGATCCCGGACGAGGGGATGTCGCTCGACATGGACGGAGTCAAGCTGCTCCTCATCCCGGCCCACTTCCTTCACTCGGAAGGGAACTTCCAGCTGTACGACCCGGTGTCGAGAATCCTGTATTCGGGCGATCTCGGCGCCTCGCTCGGGATGCAGTACCGCGAGGTCACGGACTTCACCGCGCACCTGGCCTTCATGGAGGGCTTCCACCGCCGGTACATGGTCTCCGGGCTGGTCCTGAAGGCCTGGGCCCGGATGATCCGCCAACTCGACATCGAGATGATCGCGCCCCAGCACGGTGCCTACTTCAAGGGCAAGGAGATGTGTGACCGGTTCATCTCGTGGCTCGAGAACCTGGAGTGCGGGATCGACCTGATGCTCGACTCCTACCGGCTGCCGGCGGCATGAGGGAGGGATGGCGAGAGTCCTGATCATCGAGGACGAGCCGACCCTCCGGTCGTCGATGGCCCGGGGCCTGGCGCGCCTCTCCGAGGTGGCGGTCGTGGATTCCGCCACCCTCGAGGGCGCTCTCGCCCTCATCGACCAGTCCCCGCCCGACGTGATCCTCTCGGACATCGACCTGCCGGACCGCTCCGGCCTCGAGCTTCTGGGCGAGCTGGGCCGCAGGAACCTCAAGATCCCGGTGGTCTTCATCTCGGCGTACCTGAAGGCCTACGGCCCCCAGATTCCGAGGCACGCGGGGGTGGAGGTGCGGGAAAAGCCGGTCAGCCTGGAGGAACTGCGCCGCATCGTGCTGATGAAGACCGGCGAGTCCCGGTCGGAGCCGGATGCTGCCCCGTTCGGCGTCTCCGACTACCTGCAACTCGCTTGTCTCGGCCAGCGTTCGGTCATCATCGAGGGGCAGTTCGGAAGTCTGTCCGGGAGCGTGATCGTTGTGGAGGGAACCGCCTGGTCCGCCCGCGATTCTCTCGGGGAGGGAGAAGAGGCCTTCCGCCGCCTCGTCCTGAAGACCGGAGGAACCGTCGAATGCCGGGCGCACCGCGGCGATCCCGGCCCGCGAAACCTCTTCGGGGGCTGGGAGGAGATGCTTCTGGAGGCCGCCCAGCTGGAAGACGAAAGACAGGGGCGAGCCTCCGGCCTCGTCGAGCCCGTCCCGTCCCTGCAAGCGGAGGCGGAGGCGCCCCCGCCGCCGGACAGGTTCGACGAACTCTGGGAAGAGGGCGTCATGGCGCTCCTCGCCAAGGACTACGTGAAGGCTGCCGAGGCCTTCGTGAAGGCGCGAGAACTGAGGCCCAACGACGGACGCGTCATCGCGAACCTCGACCGCCTGAAGAAGATGGGCCACTTGCCGGCGGACGAGGCTCCCCTGGGCGGCACGTCCTGACCGGGCTTTCCGGGCAGGCGTCGAGAAGGCGCCTGCCCGGGCCCCTCGTGCATCGATCTCAGTAATCGCTCGTCATGATGAAGACCGGACGGTTGTCGAGATTCTCGTAGCGCGGACGCAGGCGGTCGGGCATGTAGTACTTCAGGACGTCGACCGCCTTCTTGCGGCTGGTGACGACCTCGATCGGCACGTTGTCATAGCGCCCGTTCCTCACGCTGACGAGGCGCCCCCAGGTCGAGGAGAGGATGAGGTCGACGGCAAGGTTCCCGAAGACCATCGGGACGATCGAATCGAGCGCGTCCGGATCGCCGCAGCGAACGAGATACCCCAGACGCTGGCTGATCGTGTTCACCCGCCTCCCCTGGTTGAACCGGGGCGAGAGGGATTTCAGCTTCTCGGCCACGATGTCGCCGATCCCCCCGAGCTTCTTGTGTCCGTACGCGTCCTTCTCGTGGTCGGAGAAGACCATGTCCGACATCCCGGCGAACCTCGCCCCCTCCGAGACGAGGACGACACTGTACTTGCTCGGATTGGTGCTCCTGTCGGCCACGAGGAGCTCCGCTAACCGCTCGATGTCGAACTCGTGCTCGGGTATGACGCAGCGATTCGCGGCTCCCGCCATCGTCGGCAGGAGAGCCGTGAATCCCGCGTACCGCCCGAACACCTCGATGACCAGGAACCGCTCGTGGCTCCCCGCCGAGGTCCGAAGCGCGTGCGTCATCTCGATCGTCCGCGTGACACACGTGGAGAACCCGATGCAGTAGTCGGTTCCCGGCACGTCGTTGTCCATCGTCTTGGGGATCGCGATGACCTTGACGCCTTCCTTGTGCAGGCGAACGCCGTACGACAGAGTGTCATCTCCGCCGATGGGGACCAGGATGTCGATCCCCAGCCGCTCGACGTTGGCGAGCACCTCGGGTGTCAGGTCATTGACCTCCGCCGGGTACTTGTCCCGCAGCTGCTCGGGGACATTCGCCAAGGGGACGTGCGAGGGGCGGGTCCTCGACGTGTGGAGAAAGGTTCCGCCGGTGCGGCCGACCTTGTTGACGATCTCCTCCGAGAGCTCCGTCACACAATCGGAGTCGAGCCCCTCGCGGCTGCGATCGAACTCGATGAGTCCGGCCCAGCCCCGGCGGATTCCGAGAACCCGATACCCCTCCCGGAGCGCCCTCACGGTGATGGCCCGGATGGCGGGATTGAGACCGGGGACGTCACCGCCCCCGGTGAGGATCGCGATCGTTCCACGCTTCGAACTCGACATGGCTCCTCCAGATGTCTCTTGACGAGACGAATCATCTCAAGAAGAGCCCCCGGGAGAAAACCAGAACGCGCCTGGGCCTCAGTCCGGGAAACTCCCGGATTTCTGAGTGTCTTCCCGCTGCACGCTCGAGACGAGCCTCGTCTCGGCATTCAGGGTGACCTCGTGCCGGTCGATCGCCGCGCCGGCCGGAAACTCGACGTTGGCCGTCTGCCCCGAAGAGCCGAGATTCGCCGGCACGGACTTGCTTTCGACCCGTCCGTCGACCCGTGTGATCCGCACCGTCGCCGTGACGGATTTGAAGGTGAGACACGGTGACGGCGACTCGGCGTTCCAGAAGACCCCGATGACGTCCTTGCCCCCCGAGTTCGCGAAGAAGTTGACCTTCTCGAACTTCAGGGATGGGTTACAGGCCTCGGCCGGGGCCGAGGGAGCGGCGCCGCCGGAAGCCAGGACAGGAGGCCCGTTCCCCTTCAACTGGAGCACCTTCTGTCCCGACCCATCCAGCCGGGCCGTGAGACTGGCGCGGTACGAGACGGCCGCGGTCTCGAGCGTCTCGCGGGGGACCTCGACGATGGCTTTCCGAGCGGAGCCCGCAATGCCCTTGACGGCTCCGCCATCGACGTGTCCGCGTTTCCGGGTGATCGACAGCTTCAGCTCGTAAGAGGAGATCCTCACGCAACTCGACTTGGGCAAGGAAACCGTCCACTCGACCTCGAACCTGTCCTTCTTGTCCGACTTGCCGAGGAACTTCACCGACGAGATCTCGAGCCCAGTCCGGCAGTCGGACGGGGCCGTGGAGGGGCCGATGCTCCCGGCCTGCGCGCCCGCCACCCGCGGCAAACCAGCGACCGCCATCACCGACAACAACCACAACGCCTTTCTCTTCAGCATCCTCTCACCCAAACCTTTCCCGGCCGGGACTCTTCACTCGTCCCGCAATCCGCATCCCTTGCCCGCTTCGTCAAGGGCGATTCTAGATCCGGGCGGCGCGGGTGACAGAAGACGCGGTCCAAAAGAAAACCGCCCGGGTCCTCTGGAGAACCCGGGCGGAGGATGCGATGGGCCGGAGACCGGCTCTACGAGGTTACGGAGTCGTGACCGAGAGGCTCGTGTCGTCGATGAGGAAGGACGTCTGCAGGGAGGAATCCTCCGTGCCCAGGAAGTAGACCCGGATGGTCTGCCCCTTGTAGCTGAGCAGGTTGAAGCTCTTCAGCGCGTAGCTCGTCGACTTGTTGAGGTTCGAGTACGTCGCGAGGGTCGCCAGGACGGTGCCCGAGGAGTTGCGGATCTGGACCTGCAGCTTGTCGTACGCCGTGCTCGTGGTCGTCTCGGCCGTGTCGATCTTCAGATAGAAGCTCAGCGTCGCCGCGGTGGCCGTCGAGGGGATGGCGACCTGCTGGTAGAGGGTCTCGGTCGTCGTGGTGCCGTTGCCGTTGAGCCACGCATAGTAGCTGCCCGTGCGAGGGGTCCGGCTCGTGCTGTTCGTGATGACGCCGGACGTTCCGGTCCAGGAAACGGCGCCCGACTCGAAGCCGGCGTTCGCCAGGATCTGCGTGGTTCCTCCGGTGCCGCAGGTGGCGGTGAAGGTGATGCCCGTGGCGTTCGGCCCGACCGACACCGAGCGCGAGGTGGGAGAGAAGGTGCAGCCCGACTTCGACGGCGTGACGGTGTAGGTCCCGGCGGAAAGGCCCGTGATCGTGTAGTTGTTGGAGGCGTCGGATGTGGCCGACTTCGAACCGGCGGTGAGGAGGGCTCCCGAGGTCCCGGCGCTGCCGGAGATCGTGTACGTCGTCGTCCCTGTGACGACCGTTCCGGTCACGGAGTAGCTTCCCGCGGCGTAGCCGTAGACACCGAGATACCAGGTCCCCGCGGCCGGGTTCGTCGCCGTGCAGGTCTCGTTCCCCGAGGAGCTGTAGGGACGGCAGACGTAGGACGAGGAGGTCGGCTTGGCGCCTGACTGCGTGTAGATGTCGACGTCACCCGTGGCATTCGTCGTTGCGAAGGTCAGGCTCGTCGCTCCGGAGGGAACGACGATGTAGTAGTACTTCCAGGCACCCTGCGCGACGGATTCGCCGTTCACGGTGACTCCGCTCGTGAGCTGGAGATCGCCGCCGCCGCAGGCCGCCGTGAAGTTGACACCGGTCGCGTTCGGCCCGACGGTGACGGAAGCGGAGGCGGGCGTGAACGTGCAGCCCGACTTCGAAGGTGTGACGGTGAAGGTACCGGCCAGGAGGCCAGAGAGCGTGTAGTTGCCGCTCGCGTCCGACGTGGCGGAAGCGGTGCCTGCCGTCAGCGACACTCCCGTCGTTCCGGCGTTGCCGGAAATGGTGTAGGTCGGGGCCGTGCAGGAGGCGGTGAAGTTGATGCCAGTCGCATTGGGCCCAACCGTCACGGAGGCGGAAGCGGGAGAGAACGTGCAGCCCGACTTCGAGGGCGTCACCGTGTAGGTCCCGGCGGCGAGACCGGAAATCGTGTAGTTGTTGCTGGCGTCGGAGGTCGCCGAGGCGGATCCCGCCGTCACCGTTGCGCTGGCCGTGCCCGCGCTTCCGGAGATGGTGTAGGTGACCGGGGTGCTCCCCTCGGTGATCTTGGCGGTCCAGATCTCTTCCTTGGCGTTGTTGCGCCGGTCCGTCCAGGACGGGAGGAAGAGGCCCGCGTTGCCCGTGAGGCCGTTGTAGTCGCCGTACTGATTGCCCGTGTCGGCGCCGGAGACGGTTTCGTCCGTCATGGCGGTCGTGACCTTCTGAGCAGTCGACCAGGTCGCGCCGTCATCGGTCGACGACTGATAGTAGACATCGGTCTTCTTGCGGTTCGCGTCGTTGACCGTGTCGTAGTACATGACGCTGATGCGGCCATTCGTCTCGTCGACGGCGAGCCACGGATTGAACTGGTCGTTCTTGCCGGACTGATTGTTGATCTTCACGGGCGCGCCCCACGTCGTGCCGCCGTTCGTGGAGCGGGCGAACCAGATCCTCGTCTTGCAGGCGGATGTCGTGCTGGAGCCGGGCTCGTTGCTGGCCGTCGTGCAGCCGGTCTCTCCGGAAAGGTCCGCCCAGATCGCGTAGACGTTGTTCTTCGAGGCGGTGCGGTAGGCGCCGGCGGTGACATAGATCAGGAGGCGGCGGCCGTTGAAGGAAGGGACGCCGATGTCGTAGGAGTCGTAGGTCGTGGCGATCTTGACCGGAGCCCCATATGTGGCGCCGCCATCCGTCGACTTGACGACGTAGATCCCGCGGGAGCCCGTGTCGGGCCACATGCCGAACACGTCTCCGTAGCCATTGGACTTCACGTCGGATCCGATCGCGGTGCCCGTCGTCTCGGTTCCGCTCACCTTGATGGGGCTCGCGAGCCATCCGCTCGCGTTGCGGCGGGTCATGTACGCCGGGCTGCCGTCGTGCCAGATCAGGTAGATGTTGTTCTTGTACGTCGATGTCGCGCTGTGGTCGATCCACATCATCTGCTTGTCGACGTTGGTCTGCGAGCCCGAGGGCGTCGCGTCGTACGTCCAGGTCTGGCCGAAGTTCGTCGACTTGTAGACGCGCAGCTTCAGTGTCGAGCCGACGATGCCGAGAGTCGACGACCAGGCGGTGTTATCCGACTGCCAGTCGACCGTCGGGTCGGAGTTCATGCTGTCGGACATCGAGTTCGGCAGCGTGGTCTGACCCCAGGTCGCGCCGCCGTCCGTCGACCAGAACTGCGCCTGGAAACCGCTCGCGGAGATGTTGTTCGAGCCGGCGATGATGTAGTTCGGGTTCCAGTAATTGATCCGGATGTCGGACTCGCTGCGCGAGGATGTCTGAGCTCCCGAGATCCGCTGGTTCGTTCCGACCGTGGCGTTCACTTCCTCGCCGCGATTGGCCGCAGGCGCGGGAGGCTCGCCATCACCCTCGTCCCGGATGTCGTACCACGCTGACGGGCGATCGGGCTCGGGAAGCCCCGGACGCAGATCCTGGTGGCTGAGCATCCACTCCAGGACTTCCTTGATGACGTGGGGATAGCCGCCCGTAGGATCCTGCGCGCTGTAGCGTGCCTCGGGGTGGTTCTTTCTCCAGTAGACCTTCAACCAGCCGGGGATCCGGCCCGTGTCCGCCCGTTCATCGGCCCGGAGCATCTTGAAGTCCTGGTTCGCGATCACCAGCTTCTCGAGGGCCGTTCCCTTCCGGATTCCGTGCTGGCTGAGCTGCCGATCGAGCGGCGGTGCGAATTCGTCGGCGCGAGCCGGAAGAGTCGCGGCGCTCACTCCGAGAAAGGCGGCGAGCGCGAATGAAAGCCGTCCGATCTGCCATCTGCTGTTGAACATCCTGTCCTCCCGGTTTTCTGAAAAGAAGAATCGATGTGAGCTCTGTCACACTCAAGAGCCATGCCACCATCTCGACAGGCCTTTCGATTGATTTGAGCGAGTTGCGGCAGGGGATCTGGGTCCTTCGGGTCAGGCCCAAACCCTTGCGAGCACCCCGGTGGGTCTACCGCTGACCCTCAAAGGGGGGCTCGGGGAGTGAGCCGGGACACCTGGTTTGAGGTCCTGGCCGTACTAGTCTCAAACGTCCCGCGAGACGCTTCTTGCGATCAGAGGGGAAAAAGTTTGGAGGACCTCGTGATGGTGCTCGACACGACTCGCCGGCTGGCCGCTCTTCTCATCTCATCCCTTCTCCTCTGCCAGTCCGCTGCCGGTGCCAACCCCGAAAAGGCGAGAAAGAAGCTCGACAAGGAGGGGATCTCCTTCACCCCCGAGTCCTTCCACCTGAAGGTCTTCCTGGGGGACTCGAAGATCGTGGAGCTCTTCCTCGAGGCCGGGATGTCTCCGGACACTCCGAATTCAAAGGGGGAGATTCCTCTCGTGACAGCGGCCCGGCAGCAGGATGGCAAGGTCATGAGCCTCCTCTTGAAGGCCGGGGCGAACCCCAATCTGGCGAACCCCTCGGGAACGACGGCCCTCTGCCGGGCGGCGGGCGAGGATGGGTTGAAGAACGTGCAGGCCCTTCTCGCGGCGGGAGCCGCGGTCAACACCGTCTGCGGATTCGGACGGACCGCGCTGCACGAGGCCTCCGAGGACGGGAACGGTCCGATCACCTCCGCCCTCGTCGCGGCCGGTGCGGATCTTCAGGCGCGGGACGAGTACTCTCAGCCACCCCTCTACTTCGCGGCCAAGGCCTCGAAACCCGATGCGCTGAAGGTCCTCTTGGCCGCGGGTGCCGACCCGGACATCAAGCTGAAGAGCGGCAAGACGCTCCTGCACGAGGCCGTCGAGAGAGATGACGCCGAGCTCGTGAGGACGCTCGTTTCCGGAGGTGCGACGATCGACATGAAGGACGCCGACGGCCAGACGCCGCTTCACCTCGCGGCGGACAGAGAGCGCTTGAAGGTCCTTCCCGTCCTCCTCGAGCTGGGGGCGGATCCCGAGGCGAAGAACCGAAAGGGCGAGACACCCCGTCAGCAGGCTGTGCGGAGGCACTCTCCGGATGCCGCGAAGCTCCTCGAGGGGGCGAGGAAGGCCAGCGTCCCGGCACGGACGCCCGCCATCGCGGCGAAGGCCTCCTCCGCCGCCGACCCGAAGGCCGAATTGAAGAGGATGGGGTTCGCCTTCGACGAGGAGACGTTCTGGGGCCGGCTCGAGGCGGAGGACACGCGAGCGATCGGCCTCTTCCTGAAGGCGGGGATGTCGCCTCAAATCCGGAACGAATATGGCCGCACGCCTCTGTTTGCGGCCGTGGAACGGGGGCGGACGGCCGCGGTTCTGACCCTGCTCGAGAACGGCGCCGACCCGAATGACGCGGGCAAGGGAGCTCCGGGAATGGACTTCGGAGAGACGCTCGCCATGAAGGCCGTCGACCAGGAGGACCCGGAGATCTTGCGGGCCCTCGTGGCGAAGGGGACGAACGTCAACAGAGGAAACCAGTACGGCGCGGTGCCGCTCCACGAGGCGGCGCGGCAGGGAAAGCTCGAGATGGTGAAGATCCTGGTAGAGGCCAAGGCGAACCCGAATGCCCGGGCCGGCAACGCTCCAGTGCTCCACGGGCCCGTCATGGAGGACCGGATCGACGTCGTCCGCTACCTTCTCTCCTCGGGAGCGAAGGTCGGAAGTGACCGCGCCCTCCTTCTCGGGGCCGCCAAGAGCCCGGAAATGAAGAAGCTCATCCAGGGCGCCAAGTAGAGGGCTGTCTCTTCAGAGCTTGTGACCGGCAGGCCGGAAGAGGCTGTGCCGGGAGACCTCCCACGCGTACTGCGAGTAGCAGTCGGCGTTCCGGATGGCCTTCTGCGGCAGGAGGCTTTCGTAGCCCGTCTTGTGGGCATAGGCGTGGTCGTCGATGGCATCCGTCGTCCCGCCTCGGCCGCCGACGAAGTGCCCGAGTTCATGGACCATGGCATAAACGATGGTGTCGTGGTCGTAGGCGATCAACCGCCGGCAGAGGTAGATCCGGTCCAGGTAGACCTTCTTCTTCTTCTCGACCTGCGAGGCATCCCTGAGGTGGAAGTACCCGCCCGCGTAGGTGTAGGCGTAGGACATTTCCGGGGGCTCGAGCGGGTCGTCCTCGAAGATCCAGAGTCCCATGGGGACGTGGCCGATGGCGACCTGCATCCGCGAGAAGGTGCCATCGATGAAATCGGCGTCGCCGAGGGGATTCGCTGATTTGTCGAGGTGGAAGTGCCGGTTCACGATGGCGGCCGCCGCGGCGCGCATCGGTCCGAAAAGTCCGCCCGTGCCTCCGAGCTTTGGATCGAACGCGAGCCGGGCGGTCGAGAGATGGGCTCTCGCCGTGGCGATCAAGCGGAGCGCGTCGGGGATGGCTCGCTCGGCCTCGGGAGCGAGATTGGGCTTCCAGTCCGGCGTCTCGTCAAAGGCCTCGAGCTTGCGGAACGTCTTCATGCCGGGGTCCACGCGCCCGTCGGAGAAGCCGAACTGCTTTTGCTGAAACTTCTTGATCGCGCCGTTCGTCTTCGGACCGCAGATTCCGTCCTCGACGAGCTTCGGGCTGGGTCCACCCTCCTCCGCGGGGACCCGGTTCAGCATCTTCTGGATGGTGAGGACGTCCGCCGCGCGGTTCGGCGCCCCCACGCCGACGGCAGCCGAGATGCTGGCGGAGCCCCCGCTCGCCGCGACCTCGAGATCGACTGGTTTCGCCGAGCAGGTTCCATCGAGATTCAAGCGCCGGAAGTTCACGGACACGGGCCACCTCACGCTGTCTGGTTAAGGGGCAGAGCCTACCAGAGCCGAGTGGTCACGGGCCGTAACGGGCATCACAGACCCGCGGGGCGGATCGTACCTGCCCGGGCACCGCTCTTCCCGCGCCGGCGCCTCTCATTCCAAGAAGCCTTCGAGATGAGCCGGTCTCTCTTCTCCCGGCCCTCGCCCCGCGTGAGCGGGGAGAGGACTCCCCACCCTTTGTCAAGGGCGTCAGGTGGCATTGGAGATGGGAATTCTGGGTTGATAAGGGGTCCCCGTCGCGAGCATGGCGAAGAGGACCCTGAGTTGGCGATCTGCGAGAC
>JAJVIN010000014.1 GCA_022071945.1 Thermoanaerobaculia bacterium
CCGCGATCGCGCCCTCGCGCTTCGGCTTCGTTCAGAGCGTCTGGCTGCTCGACGTCGAGAGCGCTCCTGGCTGCTTCGGTCTCTTCGGTCTGGAAACGCGCCGATGCGAAAGAACCTATGCCAGGAATAACCCGCTCAAGTATGTGGATCCGGATGGGAGAGCGGCGGCGCTGGCTCCGGCTGCTGGGGTCGTCGGCTACGTCGGAGGGGCCATCGCAACTTACTTCATCCTGGACCATGCATTCAG
Organism: Thermoanaerobaculia bacterium; assembly: GCA_022071945.1. GTDB lineage: Bacteria > Acidobacteriota > Thermoanaerobaculia > UBA5066 > UBA5066 > JAJVIN01. Next base: position 248 of record JAJVIN010000014.1, read on the forward strand.
GGTCTTCACGGGTCGCGGTATCGATTCATGTGTCAGTCCGACCGGCTACGCATTCGAAGCGGCGTTTGCGGCCCGGCCAGTATTGATTGCAGCGGAGGTAGAAGACCCAGCGGAGGAGGAAGAAGGAACCGAAGAGACTCGAGAAAAGGCGCGGGATCGCCGAGCCAGAGAGCAGGCCGTGAGCGCGGAGAAAAAACATGGAGACGCTGAATGGAGCGAGCCCGGCTCCGAGAGGTATGCCCAGTGGAAGAAACACGAGAGGGTGAAGGCCGAAGGGAAGGCCGGCGGAAGAAGAGGGCACGACGAGAAGAAGCCGGGGGAGCCCGATCGGAGCAAGAAACAGCTGGAGGATGACTACAGAGTATGGCCCCCAAAGAAGCGACCGCCATCGGATTCCGGAGAGAGACGCTGAACGAGCCGCGACATAGAACTAGATCTCCCAGCAAAGTGTCTATTCCAGCTGGGACGGAGGTCACGGAACCATTTGTACCTGCGGGATCTGGGAAGTCCTCCCGCGGTCATTCAACGGGGGAATGGCATGCACAGGAAGTTGCACTGAAGGAGTGGGAGGCGATTCTTGAACCATGACCCGCGGGAGCCGTACACAGCCAATCCAATGCTGGACTTGCCGGACGAGGCGAAGAGAATCCTCGGAGCTGCGCGTGAAGAAGAAGCACTCGGAAGCTACGACCGGGCGATTCAGCTTCTTACGGAGGCCCTGGCTCTCTCACCCGCGAATCCATACCTCCTGGCGAAGCGCGGGTGTTCGAAGCTCGCGCTTGAACGTTTCGAGGAGGCCCTCGCGGACTTTGATGCCTCTCTCGCGCTCAATCCGGCGGCACCTGTAACTCTGCTCTTCCGAGCTGAAGCGAAGGAGGGAATAGAAGACCTCGAAGGCGCGCTCGATGATTACAGGGTCAGCGCCGAGTTAGACCCCGGGAACTCCCTGCCTCATTCGGCATCGGGAATGATCTTCCTCTTCCGGAAGCAGTACGGCCTGGCAAGGGAAGCCTTCTTGAGCGCGCTCGATCGGGACCCTGATGACAGCCTAGCTCTGCAGGGTCTAGATGATCTGAGCGTGTTCAAGTGAGCTCAGGCGCTTCAAGAGCCAAGCATGCGACGGGGGCCGGATGCTCAGGCAGGGGGGAGCGGGGGGGAACGGGCAGACGATTCTCGGGGGTTCTCGGGAGTGGCGGCTCGTTTCGGGCGCCTTCGAGGCCGTTCGCAAGTACGACCTCGACGGGAGCGGGAACGATCTGAAGATGGGCGAGTGGCGGCAGACGAGTTCGAGCACGGGGCCTGTCTACTCGCGCCGTCTGGAACTCCGCTCGGTTCTCGGCGTCCCCCTCGCGGTCATGGAGGACAAGAATCTCGTCGCTCCCCTGGACGCGAGCCTGACGGGAGCCATCTCGTTCCTTTACTGGAACGTCCTCGGAAAGCTCTCCCGGTCCCAGGATGACGGGAGGGCGGAAGACGGCCCGGCACCGTCGATGGTCCTCCCTTCAACGCCCGAGTCGGTTCCGGCCCAGGCCCGCGCGTGGACCTGGGACGGGTCGGGACTTCTCCTGGCGGAGTCGCACCCGGAGATCTCCGGAGCCATCACGAACACCGCGTTCGATGGACTCGGCAACGTGACGAGCCAAAACGAGGCCGGAACGCTGCACACCTTCGTCTACGACCGGGCGGGGCGCCTGACCTCCCACACGGGCTCGGACGGCACGTACGTCTCACCGGGATGGTGGTCGGAACCCCGTGGTACCTCTCTCCCGAGCAGGTTCGGGGCGAACCCGCGACACAGAAGAGCGATCTCTACTCTCTCGCGATCACCCTGTGGGAAGCGCTCGCGGGGATCCGGGCGGTGAAGAGCGAGGTCCTCAGCGAGATCTATATGGAGATCATCGGCGGGGCGATTCCGGCGCTGAGCCTTTTGAGGGAGGGGATCGGTCCCGAGATCGACGAGTGGTTCCGGGGCGCCCTGGCGAAGGATGCGCAAGAGAGGCCGGGAGATGCCGAGCTCTGGGCGTCCACCCTCGCGGAGCACTTGGAAGGGGTGAGCGACACGGAGCTCGGCTGGCCGATCTGACCTGAGGGGGCCCTCGTACGGCGATTCCGAGTTGGCGTGTCCCTCGTCCTCGCGCGAGTTCCCGCCCCCGCGGGGGCGGGGGAGGGGAGGGTGGGGGCGCCCCCTCCCTGGCTAGCCCTGCCTATCCTCTCGCTGTCAGGGCACCCTTTTCGGCAGCCTCGGTCCGTAGTCCGGGTACTTCGGCCTCTTCAGCCTCACAGGCGGATTCTTCGAGAGCGCCTCCAGCGCGAGCTGGACAGCGCGCTCGAGCTGCGGGTCCTTCCCCTGGCGGATGAGAGCCGGGTCCTCCTCCACCTCGACGTCCGGAGCGATGCCGGCGTTCTCCACCTCCCACTCACCCTCCGTCCCGTAGAGGCCCCAGCGGGGCGCGGTGACCGAACCCCCGTCGATCAGCGCCGGGTAGCCTCCGATACCGACAAGGCCGCCCCAGGTCCTCTTGCCGACGATCGGACCGAGCTTCGCCTTGCGGAAGAGCCACGGCAGGGCGTCGCCCCCCGAACCGGACATCTGGTTGATCAGCATCACCTTTGGCCCGAAGACGGCCTGCGCCGGAGAGACGACGTCCTCTCCCTCCCGCGAGGCGTTCGCCATCGTCGGTTTCCGCGCGAGGAGGTCGACGATGTAGTCGGCGATGCTGCCACCGTGGTTGAAGCGCTCGTCGACGACGAGGGCCTCCTTGCCGATCTCGGTGAAGTAGTAGCGGTTGAAGTTGGTGAAGCCTTCCGCGTAGGTGTCGGGGATGAAGACGTAGCCGACCTTTCCGCCCGAAAGGGCCGCCACCTTCTTCCGGTTCTCCTCCATCCAGGTCCTGAGGCGCAGTCCTCCTTCCGACGCAGCGGGGACGACCGTCACCTGGCGCGAACCGGTCCCGTCCGCCTTCGGCCCCACGGTGAGGACGGTCTGCTTTCCTGCCGTCCCGAGGAAGAGGCGGTGGATGTCGTCTTCTCCCTTCAGCTCCTGACCATTCACGGCCAGGAGGAAGTCGCCTTCCTTCACGTCCACTCCGGGCTGCGTCAGCGGCGCCTTCAGCTTCGGGTTCCAGTTTTCCCCCGGGAGAATCCGGGAGATGCGGTAGCGCCCTTCCGTCACGGTGTACTCGGCGCCGAGGAGCCCGACGGAGACCTTCTCCTGTTTCGGGATCGCTCCCCCTCCGACGTAGACGTGCCCGAGGACGAGGTGTCCGAGCATCTCCACGAAGAGGCGATTGAGGTCCTCGCGCCCACCGATGCCGTCGACGAACGGCTCGTAGAGCTTCTCGGCCGCGACGAGGTCGAGGCCGTGCGCTCCCGGGTCGTAGAGGAAGTCACGCTGGATCCGCCACGCCTCGCGGTACATCTGTCGCCACTCCGCGCGCGGATCGACCCAGACCTCGAGGCCTTCCACCTTGAGGGCTCCGTCCCCCGCTTTCGGCGCCTTCTCGGCCGGGACGAGGAACCAGCTCTTCTTCTGCCTGTAGAGGGTCTTCGTTCCGTCGAACGAGACGAGGAAGGGAAGCTGACCGCCGTAGACGCCGCTCCCGCCGTCGATCTTCTGTGCGAACTTCTCCGCCTTCCGCGCCTTCAGATCGAAGCGGTGAACGTCGACCGGAGGCGGGTTGTCGTCATCGAACTCGAGGTAGTCCTCCGCCGCGAGGGCTGTCGGCGCCTGCAGGAGGAAGACGATCCCCTCCGCTCCGGCCTCGAGCGCGACCCAGTTCGCCCTCTCGACCGGGAGCGCCACGATCCGCTGGTCGAGGCCGTCAAAGTCGATCTTCACCGGTTCCGGCGGCTTCTTCGCGTCCTTCTCCGCGGCTCCTTTTCCGGCGGCGTCCCTGCTGACTTCGCTCTTCTTCGACTCGCCCTTGCCCGGCTCGCCCGTCGACCCGGGCTTGGCCGCCTCGGAGCCCTTTCCATCCTTGCCGTCCGCGGCCCCCTCCTCGTCGCTCTCCGGGGCCACAGGGGAAGGGATGCCTTTCCGGAGAACGGCGGCGTAGAGGCTGCTCGTCACCGGCCGGCTCATGCTCGTCATGTCGAGCCACCCCTGGGCCAGGCCGACGTCCGTGCTGGCGAGAAAGTAGAGGTACTTCCCGTTCCGGTCGAATCGCGGCGACACCGCATCGCTCCGGCCGTCCGTCACCTGTCGGGACTTCTTCTCCTCGAGGGAGTGGACGAAGACCGCGCGAAGGTGGTTCGGGAGCTGCTTGACGTACGCAATCCAGCGCGAGTCAGCGGACCATGCCGGGTCGAGGTTCGAGAGCGGCGTGTCGAAGAGGTCGGAGTCGACCTTCGCCTTGGTTCCTTTCTCGACATCGACGACCCAGAGGATCATTCGCTTATCGGTGAGTGCGATCTTCTTCGAGTCGGGTGAGAAGCGCGGCGCGTAGAAAAACGATGGAGGAAGGCCCAGACCGACCTTCCTCACCGGCCCCATCCCGTCGGGAGCGCGCAGGTGGAGCGCGTACTCACCCGACTCGTCGGAGAGCCACGCGACCCACTTCCCGTCGGGGGAGAACGACGGGTCGCGGTCGGCGACGCCGGGGCTCCTCGTGAGGTTCCGCGCGTCTCCCTTCTCGGCGGGAACGGAGAGGATCTCGCCCCGGGCCTCGAAGAGGACGCGCTTGCCCGCAGGTGAGACGGCTGCGTGAAGCACCTGCTCGGGCTCGACCTTGCGGAAGCCGGAGCGCACCTGCGGGAGGTCGGCCGAGATCGTGACCGGGACCGTGCGGGTCGTTCCCGACGCGAGGTCGAGGAGCTTCAGTTCTCCGAACTGGTCGAAGACGATGGCCCCCGGTCCGGCCGTGGCCGACTGGATGTCGAACCCATCCGCGTTCTTCACGACCTCGCGGACGCCGCCCGTCTTCAGGTCGAAGGCGAAAAGCGTCACCGGGCCGTTTCGATCGGAGAGGAAGTAGACCGTGTCGCCGACCCAGATCGGCCGCCGGTCGTTCGAGTTCTCTCGCGGGACCTTCACCACCCTGGAGTCGGCCAGGTCGGCGATCCAGACGGGCGTCGTCTGCCCGCCTCGGTACTTCTTCCACGCGGGCTGCCACTGCGCAAAGGGCACGTAGGCGAGCCGCTTGCCGTCAGGCGAGAAGGATGCGTCCGCTCCGGACGGGAGCGGGAGTTCCTCTGGGGGTCCGCCCGCGACCGGCACGGTGAAGAGCTTCGGAAGGTCGCGAACCGTCCTCCTCACCGAGGCGAAGATGACCTTCTTCCCATCGGGCGTGAAACCGAGTGCGATGTCCGGTCCCGGGTGGTGCGTCAGCCTCCGCGGTTCGCCGCCTCCGGACGCCACGACGTAGACGTCCGCGTTTTCGTCGTAGATCCCGGTGAAGGCGATCGTCGCGCCGTCAGGCGAGAAGACCGGCCGCCGGTTGCGGAGCTGGCCGCTCACGAGGCGGCTCGCCTCTCCCCCTTCGCGGGGAACCGTCCAGATCTCCCCGGCGAAGGCGAACGCGATCCGCGTCGCGGAAAGGGAGGGGTCCTGGAGAAGCCGCGGCGGAGGGGCGGCGCTTGCCTGTAGGGTCGCGCAGAAGGCGAGAAGGGCGGCGACGGTCGACACCTGGCGCATCGGAGATACCTCTGGTGGAGATTCTAGTGAGGCGCGCCGCCGGCTCTCGAAGGGAACGCGTCCACCGGGAGCCTTCGGAGTCGGCCTCACGTTCCCTCGCGGCCCACCGCGACAGACCGGCGCGCTAGCCGGCGATCACCCGAAGCCCGCTCGACTGGCGCAAGCGACCGGGGGTGATGCCGAACTCGGCGCGGAACCGGTTGCCAAGGTGCCCCTGGTTTGCAAAGCCGGCGGCAACCGCGAGTTCGGCGAGTGGAATCCGCGTCTCGATGAGAAGGGCGAGGGCGTGTCTCAAGCGGAGCGCCCGCTGGTAGGCGTGAATCGTCGTACCGCGGACCCGGCGGAAAACCCGGCACGCCTCGAAGAGCGAGACGCCAGCGGCTGCCGCGAGTTCGGCAAGCGGCAGCGGCTCATCAAAGCGGAGTTCGACCTCGTGCGCGATCGCCGCGGCGCGCTCGCCGTCCCGCGCCGTCGTCTCGCTCGGCGGGTCTGGGAGAGGTGAGAGCGCGAGGCAGAACTCCTCCTCGACGGCCAGCCGGGCGAGTTCGCTCTTGCTCTCGGCGGAGGCCAGCTCCGCCAGGGCCCTTTGGATCCCCACATAACCCCTGGTCGAAAGTGGGCGGGCCTCCGGGCCGGAGTCGGCGATTCGCGCGGCGAGCGTGCCGCCGATGGCCAGGGTGACGTCTCCCTCGCCGTGCGGGTGCGCAATCTCGTAGTTCACGCCGTCCGGCAGCAAGAGAGCCACGGCCGGACTCGCGACCGCGCGCACGTGTTTCCCCCGGAAGACGTACCTCCCGGTGAGTGTCACGAGGACGCGCGCGCCGTCGAGCCGCTCCTCCACCGGGCGCCGCGCGTCGGTACCGTCGCAGGCCACGCGGGTGAGGGTCATCCCGGGCCCCGAGAGCAAGGTACGCGAATTCAGGCGCGGCACGGCGACACCATATCCGCGACGCCGGTGAAGGGCAATCGCCGCGAAGTCTCAGGCCACGACCGCAAGAGCGTGTAAGACCGTGAAGAGTGCCTGACTCTACTTTTCACGCCACGGACGACCCCACGTCGCCGATTTTCTCGGCCCGGCAGCTCGACCGTACAGGAGGCCCGACTTGATCTCGACAGCGGCTCTCGCCACCCTTCTCTTCGCAACCGCTGCCGCCGTCCGCCCGGCGGCGCCACCGCCCCCATGGGGCCTCATCGCGCGCGGTCCCGCACCCGGTCTGGAGGGCAAGCTCGCGCTCTTCGGCCAGTTTGTTGGCGACTGGGAGTTCGACGTCGTCTGGTACCCCGAGGAGGGCGATCCGAGGCGCGGCACCGGCGAGTGGAGCTTTCACTGGGCGCTCGATGGCACGGCGATCCAGGACGTCTGGCGGATGCCGACGCGCGCCGCGAGCGCCTCGGCCGGCGGGCCAGGCCGTCCGGCTGCCCCCGTCGGCTTCGGAACCGGGATCAAGTACTACGACGCCGCACACGACCGGTGGTGGATGACCTGGACCGGCCTCACCCGCCAGCAGGCGATCGAGTTCATTGGCCGCCAGGTTGGCAGCGAGATCGTGCTCGAGGCGCAGCGGGTTCCGACGCCGACGCGCTGGATCTACTCGGAGATCTCTCGCGACTCGTTCCGCTGGCGGGCTGAATCGTCCTCGGACGGCGGCAAGACCTGGCGGCTGGACCAAGAAATGCGCGTCCGCCGGAGGCTGGAGTGACCACCGCGTTCACCTCCGACTCGCTTGCCCTCGGACGCATCCTGGTCGTCGCCAACGCCTCCGGCGCGCCCAGACCGCGGCTGTTTGGCATCAACATCCCGGTCGCGACCGAAAAGAAGCGCGGCGATCCGGCCTTCTCCGTGGCCAGGGTCTCGGCCGTGCGGGCCTGGGTCCAGGGAGGTCGATCGCGGCGTCTCACGGCGCCGGCTCGTTGCCCACGCGCGGCTCACTGCGCGGCGCACCGCCGCCTGCCGGAGAAGAAAGGAGTGGTTTGATGAGGACCAACCGATTCCCAGCTTCCGGCGCCGCCATGTTGTGGCTGGTCGCCTTGCTCTTGTCCCCTCGCTCGGGCGGGGAGCCGACCCGGCCGGCGACGGGAGCCGAGCCGCTCCGTCGACGAGCCGAGGTTGGTTTCGCCTCTGGGGCGTTCACGCCCGGCGAGGGACTGCGGATCACGGGGGTCACGCCCGGCTCCGCAGCCGCGCGAGCGGGGCTCGAGGCCGGGGACCGCCTCCTCGGAATCGGCGGCCGGGCCTTCGCCACCTCCCTCGATGCCGATGCCTTTCTCGCCGCGCTGCGTGAGGGAGACCGGGTTGCGTTCCGCCTCCGGCGCGGGGCGGCTCTCCTCGATCTCGAGGTGGCCTTCGACCCGATGCCCCTGGACGAGGCCGAAGGCGTCGAGTTTTCCTACGAGGAGATCCGCAACCCTTTCTCGGGCCTTCGCCAGCGCGTCATCATCTCGCGGCCGCGCCAGGCCGCGGCGCGCCTGCCGGCCATCCTCTTCATTCCCTGGCTCAGCTGTGACTCGGTCGAGACGCCCCCCGGCGCCCGCGGTGGGATCGAGACCCTTCTCTACCGGATCGCCTCGGCGCCGGGGCTCGTCCTGATGAGGGTGGAGAAGCCGGGGGTCGGCGATAGCGAGGGCGTCTGCAGCGCGACCGACCTTGCGACCGAACTCGCGGGAAACCGGGCGGCACTGGATGCGCTGAGGCGGCACCCCTGGGTCGACCCGGGTCGGATCGTGGCGATGGGGCACAGCTACTCCGGCGGACTGCTCCCCCTGGTCGCCCCGAGCGCGGAGACGCGCGGGTACGTGTTCCTCAACAGCTGGGTCCGGACCTGGCTCGAGCGGCTCCTCGAGTTCGAGCGGCGGAGGCTGGAGGCCGGCGGTCTATCGGCTGGCGAGGTATCCACCCGGATGCGCCGGCTCTCCGAACTGTACGGCCTTTTGCTGGAAGGGGGCCTCACTCCCGGAGAGGCCATCCGCCGCAAGCCGGAGTTCGCCTCGGTCTGGGAGGAGCCCCCGGCCCACCAGTACGGGCGCCCGATCCGTTTCCTCCAGCAGCTACAGGCGACGAACGTCGCCGCGGCCTGGGAGAACGTGGATCGCCCGACCCTGGCGATCTATGGCGAGGCCGATCTCGTGATGAGCCGCACGGACCACGAGCGAGTAGTGGCGCTGGTCAACCGTAACCGGCCCGGCGCCGCGCGGCTCCTGTCAGTCCCCGGGATGGGCCACGACCTCTCCGCTCCGCTTCCCGGAGGCGGGAAGGGGCTCCCCGAATCCGTCGCCCGAGCCGTGTTCGCGTGGATCGCGGAGGTGGTCGGTCCTTGAAAGGATGGATGGTGAGCAGGGAAGGGCGGGCCCCGATCACAGGGCGGCTGATCCCGTGTCCGTCGTCGAGTCGGTTCCGTCGGGCAGAGCCGATCTGAGCCGATGGGAAGTCAGTCGATCTCGTCGCGCCCGTCAAACAGCGAGATCTCGTCGGACTTGGCGTCGTACTCGAACAGCTCGGCCCACCGGCCCCAGTTGACGATCGTGTCGAAGAGGGTCGCCGAGGGCTCTCCCGGGAGCCGCTGCGAGAGGAATCCGCGGATCTCCTCGCCGCTCCGGCCTTCGTCGGGCGTTTGCGCGAGCTCCTGGACGAGCGTAGCGAACGTGGCGATTCCGAGGAGTTGCTGCTTGAAGATGAGCCGGCGCTGCGAGGTGGTTGCGTCCAGCGACTTTTTCCCGAGTGGCGTCATCAGGACGCGGTTCTTCGGCGTGTCGACGAAGTCGAGGAGCTCGGCCGCCTTCACGACGGCGATCGTGTGGCCGAAGTCCCACTCGGTCATCTTGTCGATCTCGAAGAGATCCATCTCGCCGCCGGCCGAGTCGAGGATCTCGAGAAGTCCCACCAGCTGGCCCACGGTGACCGGAGGAAGCGGAATGAAGGGGCTCCGGGGCCGGAACGGCAGGGGCAGAGGTTCTTCCTCGGGCATGTGAACGCCCGAGAGGATCTCGCGGATCCGCTCCACGAACCGGACGAACTCCGGCTGCCGGTACTCGCGCGGGTGCGGCAGGGGATTCTTCACCTCGTGGCGGATGGTGCCGGGATTGGCTCCGAGGATCACGATCCTGTCGCTGAGAAAGACCGCTTCCTCGATGATGTGCGTGATCAGGAGGACCGAGGAGAGCCGCTGGTCCCGGCCCTGCAGGAACTGGTAGACCTCGCTCCTGAGAGCCTCCGCCGTCAGCACGTCGAGGGCGGAAAAAGGTTCGTCCAGACACAAGAGCTCGGGTTCGGCGATCAGCGCCCGCGCGATTCCCACCCGCTGCTTCATCCCGCCCGAGAGCTCCTTGGGCATGGCGCGCTCATGTCCGTCGAGCCCCACCCGCTCGAGCACCATCTTGACTCGAGTGGCAATCTGCATCTCGGAGAGCGGCTGGCCGTTGAGCCCCAGCTTCACGTTTTCCGCAACCGTCAGCCAGGGAAAGAGCGCGAAGTTCTGGAAGACGAGCGAGGCCTTGGGATGGATTCCCTCGAGCGGCTTGCCGTGCTGTTCCACCCGTCCACGTGTCGGGGCGAGAAGACCGATCAGGATTCTCAACAGGGTCGACTTGCCCGATCCCGAGGGGCCCAGGATCGCGACGACCTCGCCGGACCGGATGGAGAGGTCGATCCCCGCCAGAACCAGGCGTTCCCGCCCGGAGTCATCCCGGAAGGACTTGTCGACGCCCAGAAGGGAGGCGATCGGAGGCTGGGACTCGGTGGAAACGGAAGCCATCGGTCACCTGTTGAGGGCGAAGCGGCTCTGGGCGAGCCCGTAGAGCCGCCGCCAGAGGACCCGGTTGATGAAGACGAGAGCGAAAGACATGGTCAGGACGCCTCCGGCCAAAAGCGGGAAGTTTCCCTCGTGCGTGGCCCGTGTGATCAGCGAGCCGAGCCCGAAGCTCGTGTACTCGCGGCCACCGTGGACCAGAGCCTCCGAGACGATCGAGGCATTCCAGGCGCCCCCGGCGGCCGTCACGAGACCCGTCACGAGCTGGGGGAAGACCGCCGGGAGGTAGTAGTGCCGCCACAGACTCCAGCCCGACAGCCTGCAGATGCCCGCTGCTTCCGTCAGGTCGTGCGGGAAGGCCGACGCGCCGGCGAGGACGTTGAAGAGGACGTACCACTGTGCGCCGGTCAGCATCAGGACCCCCGCGATGACGGGAAACGGCACCCTCGCGGAGAGGAGCAGACCCGTGATGAGCGGGTAGAGCATCGGCGCGGGGAACGAGGCGGCGACTTGCACGACCGGCTGCAGACGCCTCCGGAGCGTCACCGACCTGCCGATCAGTATCCCGGCCGGTACGGCCCAAAGGGCCGAGACGAGAAGCACCATGCTGGTCCTCACGCCCGTGGCTCCCAGAGCCAGAAGGAGCTCCCACCACTCATGGGCCGGGAGCCGGAGAAGGAGGAGAAGGAGTTTGACGCCCCCCGCGCCCACCGCCAGGCCCGCAAGGACGAGAAGAGCGGCGCGGACGGTTCCCAGGAGCGCCCTTCTGCCGCCCCGTTCACGCTTCGCCCGGGCCTCGGGAGCCTGTTCCTCGAGCTGCAGCGAGTCCCTGTAGCGCCTGAAGGCCCGTCTCAATCGCCTGAAGAGCCGCGAATGGGACACGAAGGTCGCCACGAAGGAGCGAGGGGCGGCTTCGGGGGAGACCTCGTCGAGCCGGAAGCGGTGGACCGCGACGGCGAGGGGCTTCCAGATCAGGTTGTCGACCGCCACGATCATCGCGACCATCGCGGCGATGGCCCACAGGATGGCCCGGCGGTCGCCCTTTTCGATCGCCACCGCCATGTAAGACCCGATCCCCGGGAGGCGGAAGTCGCGCCCCCCGAGAGTGAAGGCCTCGTTGATCGTCAGGAAGAACCAGCCGCCCGCCATCGACATCATGGAATTCCAGACGAGACCGGTCGCCGCGGAGGGGAGCTCGAGCTTCGTGAAGGTCTGGAGAGGGGTGAACCGCTGCAGCCGGGCCGCCTCGCGGAGTTCCGCGGGGATTCCTCGCACGGCGCCGTAGTAGGCAAACGCCATGTTCCAGACCTGCCCCGTGAAGATCATGACGACGCAGGCGAGCTCGAGGCCGGTATTCGTGCGCGGGAACAGGGCGACGAGACCGAAGACGAGCCCGGGGAGGAATCCGAGCACGGGGATTCCCTGCCCGATGTCCAGAAGGGGCAGCACGATCTTCTCGGCCCGGGGCGAGCGCGCGGCCAGAGATCCGGTGACCAGGGTGAAGACGAGGGAGAGGAAGTAGGCCGCGAACCCGCGCGACAGCGAGAGCAGGGCGTAGCCAGGAAGGGCCAGGGGGGACAGGTCGATCTCGACAGCGGTGCGGATCGGGGCGTGCCACCGCTCCGCCAGAGCCACCACGGCGGCCACCGAGGCGCCAAAGACGATGAGGATGACTGCATCGGTCGCGAACCGCCTGGCCCGCGAGGGGAGCGAGCGTGTCGGGCCTGTTCGGGATCCCCGGCGCACCCGGGCAGACTACTCCTTTGCCCGAGAGAAAACCTCGGGGAGTCCGCGCTTCTAGTACTCGAGCTCGTCGTCGTCAGCCAGAAGCCGGAGCCGCTTCTCGCCGAGCTGCGCGATCTGGGACTTGAGCGCCGGGAGGGTCGGCGGCTTCATGTGGTAGATGTTCACCGGCACGCCGGCCGGGAACTTCTCCATCTCGAGCTTCAGGGTCGAGGGGGTCAAGTGGCGCGAGACGTCCGCGACCTGCTGCAGCTCGTTGGGAAACGAGCACTCGACGAAGATCGCCCGGAGGTTCTTGACCTTGTGTGCTTCTTCCCAGATGGCGGACGTCGGGCCCGTGTCACTCGAGAAGATCACCGAGCTCGTTCCGTCGGAGACGATGTAGCCGCAGGTCGGGACGACGTGCGTCACGGGAATCGCGGTGACCGTCAGTCCGTCGACCTTGGAGGGCACGAAGGGCTCGACGGGCCGGAACGTCACCGTCGGCAGGAGGTGATTCGGGATCCGTGTGAAATCTGGCCAGAGGTCGTTGTTGAAGAGGTGCCGCTGCAGCGAGTTGACGACCTCGGGGGGGGCCACGACCTCGATCGGCAAGGACGTCCGGCCGAACACGTTCTCCACCAGGAACGGCAGGGACGCCACGTGGTCCATGTGCGAGTGCGTGACGACGATCGCCCGGATTTCGGCCTGGTGCTCGAGTGTCAGTGATTCGGTCAGGGCTCCAGCGTCGAGAGCGACCGTCTCGTTGATCAGGAAGGACGTCTGACGATGCCTCGGCGTCGATCCGCCGTAGGCACCCAACACTCGAATCCGCACGCTTCGTGATTATGCCGCGTTCCGCCCGGTCTGACTCCCGGCGGCAACGCGGCATCGCCAATGTCTGTGATTCGGGTCACAGAAGAGCTCGTTTCGGGGAGCTCAAAACGTCGTGCCCACGTAGAACTGCCCGCGCCAGCCCGTGAGGTTCTTCTGGAAATCCCACTGGCGGGCGAAGTCGACGTTCCACGGCATGCCGAGGAAGTAGACCGAGAAGCCGGCGCCGTAGGACGCCCTGGCGTCATCGAGACGCCGTTCCTCCGAGTCCCAGAAGTGGAAGGGCTCGTTCTTCAACCATGCGCCCCCGATGTCGAAGAAGATCCGGCCGCGGATGCCCTGGAAGGCAAGGATGGGGGTCGCGATGACGTCGATCAGCGGGAAGCGGAACTCGGAGTTGACGTAGAAGATGCTGTTGCCGATCAGCGTGCGGAAGTCGTATCCACGCAGGGTGTCGAGGCCGCCGAAGTAGAAGACCGTCGGGACGTTACCCGAGGAATGGCCGGCGAAGCCCCTGAAGGCGAAGAGGTTCCGTCTCGAGATCGGAACGTAGAGGCGGGCCTCGCCGATGATGTCGGAGGTCAGCGTTCCGCCATCCGAGAAGTCGGGCGTGTACTGGTAGCTGAGGTCGACCCGCCTCCCGCCGTTGGGGCCCCAGGAGGCGTAGCGCGCGGCATCGTAGGAGAACGAGACTCCGCCCGTCGGGACGTTGTCGCTCCTGGTGTCGTAGATGTAGAACTGCGTTCCGTCCGCATTCGAGACGTAGGTCGGGTAGTCGAGCGTCCGGCTGATGAAGCCGATGTTCCCCTCGAACCGGGTGTACCGGGAGAGCGGATAGGCGCCCACGGCCCTGATTCCGGTCTCCTTGAAGATCCGCTGCTGATCCGCCACCGTCCCGAACTGATCGACCGAGACGTAGTACGTCCTGATGTCGTAGAGCTGGACTCCCCACTGGTACCGGTTCTTGAGGTTGTAGTAGGCGAGGTGGAAGTTCGAAAAGGTCGAGACCGTGTCGAGGATGAAGACCGCTCGCTTGTCGCCCAGGTAGTCGGAGAAGTCGAACCGGATCTGCGAGAGGAAGGTCTGGTCCGAGGTGATGCCGGCCTGGACGCCGGCATCCTCGAGGAAGAGCTTGAACCTCGGCACCTTCTTCGTCTTGGCCGGATCGATGGCCACCTCGATCGACGGGACGAACCCGGCGACGTCCTCCTTGAGGAGGGCGCGAGCCTCTTTGGCCTTGTCATCGAGGCGCTTGATGGGCTTCTTCGCTTCGGTCATGTAAAGCTGGAACCGCTGCGCCTGAAAGCCGGAGAAGACGATGCGTTCCTGCCCGTCCGCCCCCATCAGGGCGGCGGGTCCGATGGCGGCCCCGATGACGTCCGTGTACTGCCAGACCTCGCCCGTTGTCAGGTCCTGGGAGTAGATGTTGTGGATTCCGCCTCCGCGCGTGGAGGCGAAGAGGAGCTTCTTCCCATCCAGGCTGAAGCTCGGGTCCTCGTCGTCTCCCTCCCCGAACGTGACCTGCTCGACCTTGGAGGGGTCCTGGATCGGGAACCTGACGATCTTCGACTGTTCCCCGACCAGCTTGGAGTGGTAGACGTACTTGCCATCGCGGGACATAACGGGAGCCGTGTCGTAGGCGGCGTCGTTCGTCAGGTTCCGGATCTCTTTCGAGGCGAGGTCGATCGCGAAGATGTCCCGTGAGTTCTTGTCGATTCCCGAGAAGAAGACCGTTCGTCCATCCTGGGAGAAAGCTGGCGAAAGCGGCATGTCGGCCCGGACGGGGTAGCGGTTCAGGATCTTCCCCGAGCGGGCGGAGAGGATGAAGAGCTCGCGGCCCCTCTCGCGGCGGCCGAAGACCGCGATCCGGTCCCCGTCAGGAGCGAAGCTGAGGTCCTGACCGCTCTCCGGGGCCGTCGTCAAGAACTGCGCGGAGAGGTACTCGTACTTCGTCGTCCGTCCGATGGTCAGGTTCTTCCAGAGCTTGCGAGTCTTGGAGGAGAGCAGGGCGACGTCGACGTCGTTTTTCGTCGTCGTGATCGTGGCGACGAACTCGCCGGAGGGTGAGGGGGCCGCGCAGACCTCGTACGAGGGCCGCTGCGGGTCGCCAACCCGGAAGCGCTGACCGTATTCCGAAGCCTCGCCCTTGGACGCGAGGAGCGGCAGGTACTTGCGCCGCAGGTACCTGCGGAACCGGCTGTCGAACTCGTCCGGGTCGAGCTCGAAGGTCCGCCGGATGGCGGTCGAGACGTCCCGGCCCAGAAACGACCGGAACTCGAAGATGAACTCACGGACCGAGTCGCGCCCCCATTCGTCCTCGATGAACTGGAAAAACGCGTGGCCGTAGCGGTAGGCCGAGTATCCCGTGATGTTGACCCTCGTGATCTCCGGGATGAGGTCCGAGTTGACGGCGTCCCTGAGGAACATCCGGTCCTTTGCGTCCTCGTCGTTGGCGAAGTACGACGCCATCCCTTCCATGAACCAGGTCGGGGCTCCGGCGGTCAGCACGCGGCTGAGGCGTCCGCCGAAGATGATCTCGTACTGAAAGATGTGGGTGAGCTCGTGCTGGATGAGGGCCTGCAGCTTCTCGTCCGGCATGTCGATCGGCAGGACCATCCGGTTGCGGGCGGCTTCCGCGAAGGCTCCGACGCCTTCGGGGATGAAGTTCGTGATGACGTTGTTCTGCTCGAACTCCGCGTGCGACGTGTAGAAGATGAGGGGAATCGGCTTGGGGATCTGATAGTTCAGCCGCCGGGAGAGCTCGTCGTAGGCCGACTCCGCCATCGAGGCGACCTTGGGGAGCGCGTCCTTGCCCCGGTCGTAGTGGAAGATCTCGAAGTGCGTCGACCGGTAGATGAACCACTCGAACTGGTCGTAGACGATCTTGTTCTGCCCCTCGGCGAGCGCCATCGAGGGAAAGACGAGACTCGAGAAGAAGAGGGCGAGCGCGAGGGCCGCGCCGCGGCGAGCCCTAGTCGAAGACATAGCGATTGGCCTCCCGTTCCCTGACGACGAAGAGTCCGAGGAGCTGGTTTTCGAGAGAAAAGAGGTTCTCGAAGAGCCCGGCCATCTCATCGGCGGCGCGCCGCGGCTTCTCCTTCGTGTCCTTGAACGTCTCCTGGAACAGCTTCGCGCCGGTCTTGCCGTCGAAGGCCGTTATGGTGACCTCGAAGATGAAGCCCGTCGCCTCGACCAGAACTTGGCGGAAGTAGGTCCGCCCGTCGATGCGGCTGACGTACTCCTCGGACTTGTAGCCCGAGCGGTCCTCGACCCGGAAGTCGACGATGCCCGACAGCAGGATGTCGCTGTTCGTGCGCGCGCCCAGCCCGCGCCAGAACTCTCCGCTTTCGCCGAGCTCCTTCAGATTCGTGGTGGGGAGCTTCACGTCGCCCGGCATCGTCACGACGCTCATCTTCGTCCGGCGAGCGAGCTGCTTGCCGAGAAAGCGCCGGAACTCCATGTCAAGGTCCAAGTCGCGGAAGCGGCTCGCGTCCTTTCGCTCCGAGAGCTGGGAGGCGACGATGAACGGGGCGAGGCTGATTCTCTCTCGCCCGCTGACCGCGAGCTTCGGCCGGAGCGGGAGCTTCAGCTGAACCTCCGTGACCCCGGCCGAGAGCGGCGCGGCAGAGACGAGAGGCAGGAGGAGGACAACAGACGCGGTCAGAAGGAACGGGGGACGTCTCATCACTTCACCGCCCCGGGCCCCGAGGGCCCGCGCTGCACGCCGGTGTAGTACTCGGCAAAGCGCGCGTAGTTCCTCTTGATCTGCGGGTCCTCCGGAGAAAGCTCCAGGGCCTTGCGGTAGGCGACGAGCGCCTTGGCCGTCTCCCCGACGGCCTCGTAGGCCACGGCCAGGTTGTTCTGGAGCTGGGCGTCGTTCGGCTTGAGCGCCGCGGCCTTCTCGAAACGGAAGAGGGCTTCTCTCCAGAAACCCTTCTTCGCCATCGTGACGCCGTACGACTTCTGGTCCTGGATGTCCGCGTCGTTTCGGGAAGAGGAGCAGCCGGAAACGACCGCGGAGACCAAAGCGGTCATCGCGAAAAGCCTGAGAACGAGAGCGGGTCTTTTCCTCACGGTTAGGGCACGGATTATAGTCGGGCACCTCTTCACGCCCTCGCAAGAACCGAACCAGCCGATGCAGATCCCGATCGATCTCGAAAGAGGACTCCACTGGGCGCGAACGGCCACCGGCCGCTCCGCGGCCGCCCTGCGCCGCCTGTTTCTCGAGGCGGGTTCCTTGACGGCCGTCCTCTCGATGGGACCCGGGGAGGCCGCCCGGGCCACGGGGCTTGCCGAGTCCATCTTCGCCGTGCTCCTGGGGCCCTCCGACGGCCCGCGGATCGCAGAGGACCGCCGCCGCCTCGAGGCCGTGGAGGGCCGGGTGATCACCTGGTTCGATGACGAGTACCCGCCGCTCCTGCGGGAAGTCCCCGATCCTCCGGCCGTCCTGTTCGCCAGGGGGAAGCCCCTTTCCGGACGACCAGCCGTGGCCGTCGTCGGCTCCCGGGCCGCCTCGCGGCCGGGACTCGAGGTGGCCCGCAGGCTCGGCTCCGGACTCGGGCGCGCGGGCGTGGCCGTGATCTCGGGATTCGCCAGAGGCATCGACTCGGCCGCTCACGAGGGAGCGATCGAGGCCTCAGCGGAGACGGTCGCCGTCCTGGGATGCGGCCTCGATGTCTCCTATCCCAGGGAGAACGAGAAGCTGCTCCCGCGCCTCCTGCACGTCGGGACCGCCGTGTCCGAGTTCCCGCCCGGAACCCCGCCACGGCCGTACAACTTCCCCGTGCGCAACCGGATCCTGGCCGGGATGAGCTTGATGACGGTGGTCGTGGAGGCGCGCGAGAAGAGCGGGTCGCTCATCACGGCCAGGCTGGCCCTCGAGTACGGCCGCGACGTCGGGGCCGTGCCGGGCTCGGTTCTCAACCCGGCCTCATCGGGTTCCAACGCCCTCCTGAAGGACGGCGCCATCCTCGTCCGGGACGAGAAAGACGTCCTGTCCGAGATCGGGGCGCCGGGCGCGGCGAGGGCCGGGGAACCCGCGCGAACGGACCAGATTCCCCCCGGTCTCGATGAGGATGCCGTCCTCTTGTACCGGTGCCTCGATCCTCTCGAGCAGAAGGATGCGGACGCGCTCGTGATAGAAACACGCCTTCCGGCCGCCCGCCTCGCCGCGGCCCTGGTCTCCCTGGAGCTCGAAGGACTCGTCCAAGCGCTGCCAGGGGCGGTCTTCGTGAGGCGGCAGGAAAAATCTTGACATTCATGGCATGGTGTCGCGTCCAATGGTGAAGTCACTCGTCATCGTCGAATCACCCGCCAAGGCCTCGACCCTGGGCAAGTTCCTCGGGCGCGATTTCCACGTCGCGGCCTGCTACGGCCACGTGCGGGACCTTCCCAAGAAGGGCCTTTCGGTCGACCGGAAGAACGGCTACGAACCCCAGTACGAGGTTCTGGACGGCAAGGAGCGGACCGTCAGCGAGCTCCGCAAGCTGGCCAAGCAGGCGGAGAGGATCTACCTGGCGGCTGACCCCGACCGCGAGGGCGAGGCGATCTGCTGGCACCTGGAAGAGCTGCTGCGGCCCGCCAATCCCACTGCCGACTTCCACCGTGCCGAGTTCCACGAGATCACCCGGACCGCCGTCACGAGGGCCATCGAGCACCCGGGCGTCATCGACAGGAACCGCGTCAACGCCCAGCAGGCCCGCCGCATCATCGACCGGCTCGTCGGCTACGAGGTCTCGGACCTTCTGTGGAAAAAGGTCTGGCGGGGCCTCTCCGCCGGCCGCGTCCAGACAGTCGCTCTCCGGATCATCGTCGAGCGCGAGGCCGAACGGACCCGATTCGTTCCCGTCCCGTACCACTCCGTCCCCGTGACCCTCACGCGGGAGGGCACGTCCTTTCCCGCCAAGCTCGCCGTCTGGAAAGGCGACCGGCTCAAGTTCGACGGGACCGATCCGCGGCTCGCCACCCTCGGGGATGCCGAGGAGGCCGTCGCGCACCTTCGCGCATCCAGCCTGAAGGTGGTTTCCGTCGAGTCCAAGGAACGCCGCGCCAACCCGGTGCCCCCGTTCACGACCTCCAAGCTCCAGCAGGCCGCCGCCCGAAGCCTCGGCTTCAGCGTCCGCCGGACGATGCAAGTCGCCCAGCGGCTCTACGAGGGCAAGGCGATCGGGGAGCGCGGGATGATCGGCCTCATCACCTACATGAGGACCGACTCGACGCGGACGGCTGACGAGGCCCTCACGGCGGTCAGGCAGTACATCGGCAAGGTCTACGGACCCTCGGCCCTTCCGGCCGAACCCCGAAGGTTCCGCCAGAAGAAGGATGCCCAGGACGCCCACGAGGCCATCCGGCCCACCTCCATGGACCTCCCGCCCGAGGCCATCGTGAGCTACCTGCAGCCCGACGAGCTCAAGCTCTACCGCCTCATCTGGAACCGGTTCGTCGCCTCCCAGATGACGCCCGCCGTCAGTGACGTGACGACCGTCGACATCGAGGCCTCACGCCCCGGGAGCGATCTGGCGGCCAGCCTGCGGGCCTCCGGCTCGGTTCTGAAGGATCCCGGTTTCCTCCGTGTCTACGGGCAGGAGGCCGAGACCGGCGAAGGGAACGGAGACGGCGGCGAGGAGAACGGCGACGACATGAAGGTGAGGCTTCCCCAGCTTCGCGCCGATGACCGGGTCGAGCTCGAAAAAGCCACCGCCGACAGCCACGAGACCCAGCCCCCGCCCCGGTTCAACGAAGCCTCGCTCGTCAAGTTCCTCGAGGAAAATGGCATCGGACGCCCGTCGACCTACGCCGAGATCCTCCGCAAGATCGAGGACCGTCAGTACGTCAGAAAGAAGGACCGTCGCTTCGTTCCCACCCTCCTGGGCTGGATCATCGTCGGCCTCATGAAGGACGGCTTCGACGACTTCTTCCAGACCGAGTACACGGCCCGGATGGAAGAGGAGCTCGACCAGGTCGAGGAAGGCCAGATGGACTGGCGCAAGGCCCTCTTGGAATTCGACGGGAAGTTCACCGCCGATCGAGATCAAGCAGAGACCAAGATGGTCTCCGTCAAGGCCGGCCTGCTCCTCTCCGAGGTGAGGCATCACTTCCCTGGCTTTCCCCTGCCGCAAGGACTCCCGCCCGAGGACCAGTGCCCGAAGACGGGGCACCCCCTCAAGCTCCGGATGGGAAAGGCCGGCCTCTTCATCGGCTGCTCGGGCTACAAGGAAGCCGATTGCGACTTCACCATCAACCTCCCCGAACCGGAGGAAGACGCCCTGGACGCGACGGAGCTCGAAGGGCAGACCTGTGACGAATGCGGCCGGCCGATGAAGCTCAGGAGCGGCCGGGACGGCGGCAGCTTTCTCGGCTGCACGGGCTACCCTCAGTGCAAGAACACCGTCCCCGTGAAGGTGGCCGACGGCAAGGCGGAGGCCCGCCGGGACGAACCGACGGGCGAGACCTGCCCGGCATGCGGGAGCAACCTCGTCAAGAAACACGGCCGGTTCGGCGACTACGTGGCCTGCGCGAATTACCCGGCGTGCCGCTATCGGCCCCCCAAGGCCGTGACGACCACGGGCGTCAGCTGCCCGGACTGCAAGACCGGCGAAATCCTCGTTCGCAAGGGCCGCTTCGGTCCGTTCTACGGCTGCTCGAACTACCCCTCCTGTAGCCGGAACTTCCGGGCACGACCCGTGCCGAAGCCGTGCCCGTCGTGCGGGGCTCCGTATCTCCTCGTGAGAGACCGCAAGGCCGGGGCCTTCTATGTCTGCGATCGCGAGGAGTGCGGGTTCGACGCGAAGGCGGAGGACATCGACATCTACACGCCCCAGACCCTGATCTCCGAGGCCGCGATGGCGGCGGCGCTCGCCGATGCCTCGAAGGCCAAGAAGGCGGAGCCGGCCGCGCGTAAACGCAAGGCGACCTGAGGGGGCAGCCCCTGGACACCGGGAGCCCCGGGCCGCTTGCGTCCTCCGCGCCTCCTCAGGAAGGCGTCCTGTGCGAATTCACCGTGACCCGGAGACTCCTGAAGAGGGGGCTCTTCCGGTACGTGACCGGAGTGAGGAGGGCCCAGATCGGGATCGCCGGAGTGTGTCTCCTCGTCTTCGCGGTCCTGGCTCTCAGTCCTTCCGTCCGTCCTCTCCTGAAGGGCGTCATGCTCGCCATGGCCGCGATGTCGAGCCTCGCCTTCGCGGGGCGCGTGGCCGGGACCCTGAGGCGAAGCGGGGCCCTTCTCGACAAGCTCGGGGGTGAGGTCCGGACCTCTTTTCGGGTGGATGGCGAGGGCATTCGGCTCGAAAACCCACTCGGGGTTTCCAGCGTTTCATGGAGGATGATCGAGGACGTCTGGGTCTTCGACGACGTCTGGCTGCTCTTCATCGGGAAGGTGGACTACATGACGATCCCGGTGGAGGCCCTGGGCGTGCCGGGCGCTTCCGAGTTGCTTCGCCTGGCCCGACTCAACGGCAGACGGATTTGCGGCCGGATGCGCGGATAGAATCAAAGCGAGGCCCCCCGGGCCTGTCCCGCGCGAGGAGATTTCTAGATGTCCTCCCCATCCACCATCGGGCGATACGAGATCCGGCGGCTCCTCGGCCAGGGCGGCATGGGAACGGTCTATCTCGCGTGGGATCCGCAGATGGACCGCGAGGTTGCGCTGAAGACGATCCGGACGGACGGTCCGGTGGCCGGGGACACGACGGGCGCCCGGGCCCGGTTCCTCAAAGAGGCCCGGCTCGCGGGACGCCTCCTGCACCCTCACATCGCGACCGTCTTCGACGTCGGCGAGGCTGATGGGGTCCTCTTTCTCGCGATGGAGTACGTCGACGGCGGGAACCTCGCGGAAAGACTCGCCAGGGCGAAGGGACCCCTTCCGGTCCGCGAGACGCTCGTCATCGCCGCTCAGGTGGCCGAGGCCCTCTCCCACGCCCATTCCCGCGGCGTCATTCACCGTGACATCAAGCCCGCCAACATCCTCTTTTCCAGAGAGGACACGGCGAAGGTCACGGACTTCGGCATCGGCAAGCTGATCGGCGCGGACGTCACGACCATGACCGCGACCGGGCAGATGGTCGGATCGCCCTCGTACATGTCGCCCGAGCAGATCCGGAGCGAACCCCTGGACGGCCGGAGCGATCTCTTCTCCCTCGGCCTCGTCCTCTACGAGTGCCTGACCGCGAGAAAGCCGTTCTCGGGGGACTCGCTCACCGGCCTCATCTACCAGATCCTGACCACCGAGCCGCCGGATCTTTCCGCCCTGCGGCCCGGCATCCCTGCCGAGGTCGCCGCTCTCGTCAAGCGATCGATCGCGAAAAACGCCGCTGACCGGTTCACGAATGCCTCCGAGATGGCAGCGGCCCTTCGGGCACTTGCCTCGGCGATCCCCGATGCGGCGGGCGGAGCGATTTCTGGGGTCAACACCGAGGAGACCGTACGGCTCGAGCCGACGTCTCCCACGTCTCCCGTTTCGTACACACCACCGACGATGCCGGCGCGGACCCCGAGACCCCTGGCTTCGATCGAGGTGAAGAAGCGGCCGCCCGTCGTCCCGCTCGTGGCCGGCGGCGCCGCCCTTCTCATCATCGTGGCGGGAGGGCTGTTTTACCTCCTGCGGAGCCGGCCCGAGAAGATCGAGCCCCCGCCGGCCCCGCTTCCACAGCCGGCCGTCCCTTCGCCAGCGCCGTCTCCCCTCGCCGTGATCCCGCCGTCGCCACCCGTCACCGAGACTCCGGGCGCCATCCGGATCGTCGAGCTGACACCCGCTGTTCCGTCCCCCGCCATCGCGGCGGTGACGCCGAAAGCGGCCGCGTCGCCTTCCGCCGAGATGACGCCCGCGCCCGTCCGGCAGGTCTCGTCACCCACGCCCCCGGCACAGGCTCCGTCAACGGAGGCCCCGGGCCTTCGCGTCGTGACACGAAGGAGCGTGAAGGTGGGCGTGTCCCCCGAGGAAGCGAGCGTCTTTCTCGACGGCCGCTGGGTCGGAATCGCGGACGACTGGGACGACGGGCGCGGCGGAGGGCTCCTGACTTTCACGTCGCCCGGGCGACACACCCTGCGCTTCGCGTATCCGGGAAAGGACGACCTCGTCGTCGAGGTCGTGGTCTCTCCGAGCGGCGAGGACGACGAGGTCGAGATCGAGGAGAAGCTCGTTCCGGGCTCTCCGAGGGGTCCGCTCGGTCCCTCCGGCAAGTTCAAGTCGCCGTCGTACAAGACCCGAGGCGAGCTCCTGTTCAAGGTCGAGCCCCCGACGGCCCGGGTGCTGGTCGACGGGCGGCCAGCGGGAACGGCCGGGGACTTCGTCTCCACCCCTCTGAAGCTCGACGCGATGAAGGCTTACGAGATCTCACTTGCCGCGGACGGGTACGAGACGAAGACCCTGCGGGTCGTCTCGACTCCCTCGGCGGGTGACGATCGGGTGGTCGTCAAGGAAAAGCTGAAACCGGGGCGCTGAGAGGGACGCTCACGCGGGACCCGGTTTTCTTCCCGTCGTCACCGTGAACGTTTGCAGGAAGTGGAAGTCCGGGCGCGTCAGAGCCCACGCGGGCGACTGGCTGTCCATCAGGGCTTCCAGCTCGGCGTCATCCTCGGGCGAAAGGTACGGCGACAGCCTGCCCCGGAACGTCCCGTCGAAGAGGCACTCCTGGATGTAGGCGGAGGCGTCCTCGTCGAGGGGCGAGATCCGCTCGATCGCGATGGTCCGCGCGGTGACGGCGGAAAACCCGGCCTGCCGGAGCCGGCCCGTCCAGGCGCGGATGCCGGCAAGCTCGGTCTCCGAGCGCCCGTACCGGTCCCGGTAGTAAGCCCGGACGGCTTCGTTCGTCAGCCTCTCGAGGCGGGAATCCCACGCGAAGAGCATGTCGGGAAGGTAGGAGCCGTGGCCGATGGCGACGAGGCCCCCGGGGCGCAGAGCCGAGCGAATCTCCTTCAGCGACTCGACGGGATCAGGGAGGTGGTGGAGCGTGTTTGCCGACCAGATCAGATCGAACGACTCCGGCGAGAGGGGCAGGGCCCGAAGGTCGGCCTGCAGGGTCCGGCAGAGACGCCGGCGAGCGCTCACGAGGTGGGGCCAGGCGAGATCGAGGGCAAAGACCCGGCTCGTTTGAGGCAAGAGGTCCTGGATGAGGCGTGAGACGTGGCCCGTTCCACACCCCGCGTCGAGGACGAGCCGGGACGTGGGGGGAACGAGCGTGGTCAGGAGTGCGCGGAGTTCGGGCCCCGCGAAGGCGTTCCAGAGATCGAGCTTCCGCCCGTAGTCGCGCCACTGCGTATCGCCGAGCCAGCCGGGAGAGCCTCGAGTCATCGACGCGAGGATAATCGGACTGATGAGTGAAGAGCCGCTTCCCGCCGTTCGGATCGTTGGACACCGGGGGTCCCCGCAAAAGGCCCTCGAGAACACGATCGAGAGCTTCGATACCGCCGAGGCCGAGGGCGCGGACGCCATCGAGCTGGATATCCGCCTCACGTTCGACGGGGAGGCGGTCGTTCACCACGACGCGGAGTTCGAGGCGTCAGGGAGAGCTCACGCCATCGCGAATACGTGCCTCGCGGAGCTCTCTGAAGTGACGATCACGAAAGGAGGCCTCGAGGGCAGGATCGAGACGCTGAGAGACGTGCTCCTGCGGTACGCGGGCGGCTTCCAGTACATGATCGAGCTGAAGCCGGGGCCGTCTCCGCGCCACGGACTGCTGGAGTTCCGCGTCGTGAATCTCATCCAGCAGTTCGGACTTCAGAAGAAATGCTGGGTGCTCTCGTTCTCTCCCGAGATTCTCAGGCGCGTGAACGACCTGGATCCCGCGATCCGGACTCTCCTCGATTTCGACGAGACCTCCTACCGGCCAGAGGGCGCGTACTGGCCGAATCTCCCGAAGGGGTGCCTCAACATAGGGCCCCGGTTCACGCTCGCCTCTCCCGCCCTTTTCGAGGCCGCCCGGGCGGCCGGAATCTCGGTTCATGTCTGGACGGTCAATGACGTCGAGAAGGCCCGAGAGCTCGCCTCCCTCGGGGCCGAGAGCCTGATCACGGACGTTCCGGGCGAGCTCGTCGCGGCTCTCCGCGCGCCGCACCCGCTCCTGACGAGGACCGAGTAGGGGTCAGCCGGGGGCCCTCTCCGCCCTCCTCGAAGAGAACCACGCCGAGGTCTGCGCGAGAGCGGCGCCGAACACGAAGACGAAGATCCCGAAGAAGATCGACAGGAGCGTGTTGCTGTAGGTGTAGGCCCAGGAGATCTGGCCGGGCGCCGCCCGTTCGAGCCGGGAATGATCGAACTGGATCGAGCCGATCACGAGAAGAGCGAGAAGGAAGCCCGCCAGGAGCGCCCAGGGGACGAACCGGACGAGACGCGTGCCCGTCTTGCGCTGCCGCATCCCGAGACGGGAAGAGACGAGGATCAGGATGACGGGACCGAGAAGAAGGGCCAGCCACTGGGACTCCAGGAGATCCGGCGGAGGAGCCTGCGCCGTCAGCGCGATCACGTCGGCCGGAAGGTACTTCCAGGTGTCGGACAGAACGTCGCCCTTCTTCTTCAGCTCGGGCTCCGCCACGGCCTTCCATCCCGGGGGCAAGAGAACGCGGATGTCGATGTTTCCGAACCCGGCCCATTCCTTTGCCGGTGAGAGGACATAGCCGAACTGCCACATCACCGTCGGGCTGTTCGTGGCGTAGCGCCCGGGTTCGGCGGCGTAGGCGACCCGGAGCTCGTGGGTCCCCGTCGAGAGGTCCACAGAAAAGCGAAGGTGGTCCCCGAGGCTCCGCGTCCGGTACGGGATCGGCATCGACATCAGGAGAGGCGGTGTCGCCGTCGGGGGCCGCCAGGCGACGGGTAGGTCGGAATCCGGGATCGACACCCGCTCGAAAGGGACGGAGTCGCCGTCGAGCGTGACCGAGGCGGCACCCGGCGCGGAGCCGGCAACGAAGAAGAGCTCGACCTTGCGGGCTTCCTTGTCGTTGCGCACGCGGTAGACCGCCTCGACCTGGATGTCCCGGCGCCCATCTCTGGCGCCCAGGGGTCTCAGGTCGAATGTGAGCCGCTCCTTTTCGATGAAGAGGTCCCGGACCCCGCCGCCGAGCTCTCGCATCGTGTCCCCCGTGATCGCCGGGGACGCCATGTTGGCGAGGGCCGGAACCGCCAGGCTCAAAAGGAGGATCGGCGCCACTCGGGACAGCACGACGCGGGTGAGGCAGGGAAGGCGCTCACGGAAAGCACCGAGGAAGGGAATCCCCGTGTATCGGCGAGCTCTCTTCACCCGCGGCTTCTGCTCGACACATGCATCTTCCTGTGGGTTGTCAGTGGGAGCCTGGACCTTTCGGATGCTGATCGCGCAGTCCTTGGGTCGAACCCGAGTCGAAAGCGACGGCCTTCTCATGACGTTTCGCCCTGCTCACCGGTCACGGCGATGCGGAACCCGAGCCGGGAGCTCACCGTGTCGCGGAAATCGAAGCTGCGGTACGAGGCTCGCAGCCGAAATCGGTCCATGTCCCACGATCCGCCCCGGACGCACCGGCGATGCTGCCGTTCGGCGCCAGCTGTCCACGCGGAGCCGTCGGTGGGAGCACCCTCAAAGTCGGGGTGCCAGACATCCGAGCACCACTCCCAGACGTTCCCCGCCATGTCGTGGAGTCCCCAGGGGTTTGCCAGTTTCCTGCCGACGCAGTGCGTCTGCCCCCCGGAGTTGTCCTCGAACCATGCGTACTGGGTGAGTTGGTTCGCGTCCTCGCCGAAGAAGTAGCTCGATCGTGTTCCCGCCCGGTAGGCGTATTCCCACTCGGCCTCGTTGGGGAGCCGCACCTCGCGGCCCGAGAGCCGTGACAGCCGCTCGCAGAAGGCGACGGCCTCATCCCATGTCACCGATTCCACGGGCAGCTGAGGGTCACCTTGAAAGCTGGCAGGGTTGACGCCCGTGATGGCGGCATACGAGCCCTGTGTCACCTGGACGCGAGCCATCCAGAGAGCCCGTGCGAAGTGGACCGTGTGGATGGGCCCCTCGGGTGCGAAGGGGAGCCCGTCGGCTGACCCCATCTCGAAGGTCCCGGGTGGGAGCCGTACGAGTTCGATCGCACACCGCGCGCCAGTGTTGCCGTCGACCTCGAGCCAGTTCATCCGGCTAGACTCCGCGCCAGACGAGGATGCACCCCACCACCGCTCCTCTTGGTGTGAGCCGCCCTCAAGACTCTCGGGACATCGCGAATCCAAAGCTCGCCCATGTCGCCTCCTCGCGAGTCATTCGATACCTGCTGACCGTCGAGCGCAAGAGCACCGGCAAGAGCCTGTCGAGCCGCGCCCCGTAGGTACCGGAGCTGGGGGGCGGATTGGTCTCGACGATGGCCCAACCTCGGCCATCCAGGAGCCCCACGTCCAGGGTCACGGCTGGTGGCAGCGAGACCCTGCTGTCTTGGAGCACGTTACTCGCCAGCGCGAGAGCCTGGTTCACCTCCTCGTCGTTTGCTCGAAACCCTGTCTGGCTCGTCATGAAAGCTCCGTCCCGGCAGTAGGGAGAACCGGCTCGCACGTGACGGTCGAGGACGAAGAGCCTGAACTCGATGCGCCAGCGGACGGGCTCCGCGGCCAGGATCAGAGAGTCTGCGCTCACACCGCGATCGGCGGCCGCCACGGTTGCTTCCAGGTCCTTGCCAGAGAGGTAGACGCGTGCGGGGAAGTCCTTGCTGTCAGAGGGCTTGAAGAACGTCCTCTCGGTGATCCCGAACGCATCACGGAGCCTCAGAAGCCGGACATCGCGCTTGCGGTATTCGGCTGGCAAGTCGGCCAGGAAATCGCGCGAGGTGACGAGAGGGACACGGTCGAGGACATGGCAGAGGGTTGTGACATCACGCCAGTCGCCGTAGATCGCCACGTCGGCGCGGGACCGCAGACCGGCGTTCACGCCCGAGGCCCGGAGCCTCAAGACCTCCCAGTGGCTCGATAGCGCTTCCCTTGCCAGTCCACCGCTGGAGGCCATTTCGGGAAGCGTCAGAATCAGAGTCGGCACCACCACCTCCGGCCCTGGGCTCGAGAGCTCGCCCCGAACGAACTCGCACGCCGTTCAGACCTGCGAGAGTGGTCCGTTACCCGAACTCCTACCGTCCCGCGCCCGCCGCCAGCCCGCTGAGCATCTGATCCATGCTCGGGGCCAGCGCCTTGACGTAGCGCTCGGTCTGCTCGACCTTCTCGACGATCCCTTCCATGGTGGAGGAGATCTCCGACTGGTCGATCTGCGAGGCGCTCATCTGGCCCATGATGACGTTGAAGGCGTCGGGAAAGGCCATGAGCTGTGCCGAGACCGACTGGTCCCGCTCGCCGCAGGCGACGAGGAGATCCCGCTGCTTTTTCAGGATGTCCATGTGCCACTGGCGGGCCTGGGCCGAGGCCGGTTCCCTTTCCGCCGCCTCCTGGAGCTCCCGGATCCGCTCGTCGATGTCTTCCAGGAGTTCCTCGAGGCGCGGCATGGGGGGGCCGAAGCCCTGGCCGGGGAGCGGCGGCGGGATGACGAACCCGCCCTTCTTGCCCTTCTTGCCGGCTCCCGGGTCGCGAACGGGCACGGTCTGCCGTTGGCTCCCCATCTGGTGGAGGATCCGGAGATAAGTGATCCGCGCCTTCACGAATTGGAGGTAGGCCGTCAACATGTAATCGATCCGCTTGCCGATCCCCAGCTCGGTCGTGGCCTCGATCTCGTCACGGCTGTGAGCGAACTGCGTGATCCGGTGCCGCATGTCGAGGAGGCGCCGGTACTCGAAGGCGTAGTCGGGCATCAGGCCGCCCTTGATCCAGGACGAAAACGGGCCCTGGGCCAGGGTCGCCGAGATCTCCGAGGCGAGGCCTTCCCGCTCCATCTCGACCTTCCGCAACTCCCGCTCCCTGCTTTCCTCGATCGTCTTGTCGAGCTGCTTTTTCGAGGTCGTGGCGAACAGGACCCACGAGGCGGAGCCGAGCCCCCACAAGATCAGCGGGAGCGGGTTCCACAGCGCTGCCGAGGCGGCAACGGCCACCGCTCCGCTCACGACGTTCGCCGGGGAGGCCGCGGCGCGCTTGGCTGTCTGCTTCCACAGGGTGGCCGGGTCGGGCAGCTTCATCCCATATGCCTCACAGGAGCGGGAACCGCTCGCGAATCTCCTGCCTCACCTTCTGGAACTCGGGCGTGGAAACGATGTCCTTTCTCCAGGCCAGGCCCCGCTCGATGAGGTCGTAGGTCGCAACGATCCGGGCTCCGGGGACGATTCTCCCATCCTTGTCCCGGTCCCGGCCCATCAGCCAGATGGTGTCGGCCACTTCGATGGCCGCGGTGATGTCGTGGGTGACGACGATGATGGTGTTGAAGTCGGAGATGTCGGCCATCTCTCCGATCAGCTCGATCACATTCTCGACCTGCACGACGTCGAGTCCGGAAAACGGCTCGTCCATCAACAAGAAGTGCTCGCTGCAGAGGAACTGCTGGGCGATGGCGACCCGCTGCCGCTGCCCTCCCGAGAGCTGCGCGGGGAACTTGTGGGCCGCGTCCTCGAGCTTGAAGCGCGTGAGGAACTCCATCGACTTCGCCACGGCCTGTCCCTTCGAGAGTCCGTTCCGCACGGCCGCGACGACCAGGTTCCCGAGGACGCGCCGGTGAGCGAAGAGCGGGTAGTTCTGGGCGACGACTCCGACCATTCCCCTTTCGACGGGCTTTGCCTTCTCCCCGATGAGCACCTTGCCGGAATCCGGCCTGTTCAATCCGGCCAGGATGCGGAAGAGCTGGGTCTTCCCCATCCCGGAAGGAGCCAGGAGGCTGACGACCTGGCCCGTGACCTTTCCGGGCCGCACGATGTCCTTGATCTCGAGATTGACGTCCCGGAGGATCTGCTTGCCCCCGAGTGCCAGGGAGACCCCCTCGACCTTCAGCAGCGTGGCTCCGAGCGAGTATCCGTCCGGCATCGGTTACCTCCTCTCCGCCGTCAGGCTCGCGTGCGGACAGATGACCTGCTTGAGCCATCCGATCGCGTAGTCCTGAATGAGGCCGACGAAAAGGATCAGGAACTGGATGGCAAACACCTCCGGCAGCTTGAAGTGCTTGTTCTGGTTCAGGAGCATCGCCCCGACCCCGCCCTCGGAGCGGGAGATCCCCTCGACCATCGTCAGCATCATCCAGCCGATGGCGGCGTTCTGCCGGAGGACCTCGATCGCCTGATCGAACGTCCCGAGGACGACGACTTCCCAGACCACCCGCCACTCGCTCATCCGCAGGGTCCGGGCATGGTCGAACTTCTCCTTCGGGATCTCGGCCACGACAGCCGCCATCGACGTCACGAAGAAGACCGTCATGCCGAAGACGAGAAGCGACAGCTTCAGCGGCCGGCCGCCTCCCACCATCAGGGTGAAAACGAAGGTCAACCCGATGAGGCCGAGGAACCGTCCCTTCGAGACCGCCAGGGCGATGGGCCGGATCGCGGGGAGGACCGTCAGGTACGAGAGGACGAGCGAGATGAGAAGCGTCCAGAACAGGGCTTCGAGGTTCATCCAGAAGCTCGTGATGAGCTCGCGGCCCAGACCTTCGTCGAACCAGAGCCTCCGGAACGCTCCGAGGACCTCCACCGGTCTCGGGAGAGCGGCAAATGGCGAGTTGATCCAGATGAGGAGGAAGAGGGCGGCCTGTATCCCGATCACGATGCGAAAGGCCGCCCTCGAGAGAACACGGTTGGGCGAGAACGCCGCCTTGAGGTCCTCCATCACTCCTTGCGGCAGCCCCACGGATCAGCCCCCGGTCGTTCCGATCACGATCTCGACGCGGCGGTTCTGGGCGCGGCCGGTCTCGGTGGAGTTCGGGGCGACGGGGTTCGTCTGACCGTGCGCGAAGACGCGGATACGGCCGGACGGGAAGTTCACGGGCGCCTTCTGTTCGAGCCACTGCTTGACCGCGAAGGCACGCTCCTCGGAGAGCTGCATGTTCTTGTCCGGATTGCCCTGGCTGTCGGTGTGGCCGTGGACCTCGACCACCGTCGCGCTCGCGACGAGGAGGTCGTTGAGAAGCTGGTCGAGGTTGCGGTAGGCGTCCGGGGAGAACGCGGCCTTTCCGCTCTCGAAGTTGATCTGCCACGAGCGGCGGCTGACGACGTTCGTCACCTTCGCGGCCTGCTCGAACTTCGGAACCTCGGCCTGCGTCGTGGGTGCCTGCCTGGCGGCAAGGGCTTGGATGTATGACGTGTCGAGGACCTCCGTGACCGGCGGGTAGTTCGGGACGAGCTCGGGGTACTGCTGCACGACGATGTCGCCGAAGACCCTGTACGTGGCGGCAAAGAGGTTCTGCGAGCCCTGCGTCAAGCCGAAGAGAAGCAGGTTGTCGGCCAGGTTGTTCACCGAGGACCCTCCGAGCTCGACCATCAGCCCCTGTTTGTCTCGCTCGGTGACGCCCTTGAAGTACTTCTCCCAGTAGGCGGCGTCCTGCTCCTTGTAAACGACGGCGCTGATCTCGGCCGCTTTCCTGAGAGCCTGCGGGTTCGACTTGATCTGATCGCCCGCCTGGAAGATCGCCGAGAGCATTCCCTCGACGACGGGACGGTTGGCCTTCATCCACTTGTCGATGCCGATGATGGTGTTCGGCATCTGCGAGCTGTACTCCTTGGTGGAAACAATGGAAACGAGGCCGCCCTTCTTCATCGCGACGTTGACGTCGCCCGGCGTCCATGTGACGACGCCGTTCACGCAGACCTTCTTCGTCGCGCCGGTTTTCTTCCCCTTCTCGACGACGGGGCGGTCCTCGCAGTAGCCGGCGATGTACTTCTCTCCGGCGTCGATGTAGTCGTTGGCGGCCACCCAGTTGAGGCAGTTGGGGTCCCAGGTCTTCTCGTCTGGGTTGTTGCAGATTCCGTTGTCGCCCAGCCACTTCAGCGCGATGTTCCAGTCACCGTCCCGGAGGTACCCGGCCACCAGTCCTCCCCGTGCCGCCTGAGGGTTCTGCTTCCAGGCCGGCAGACCCATGAACTTGTCCTCGCCTCTCGAGTAACCCATCGAGCCGACGACCTTCGCCTGATAGTCCTTGCCGATCTTCTTCAGCGTGTCGTTGACGCCCTTGAGGAATGTGGCGGAGCCGTCGCCCATGATGGCGACGAAGTGAACGCCGTTCTTGGGCTGCGCGTTCCCCTTCGAGAGCTCGGTGGCGAAGGCGACGAGCCCCTCCTGCATCTTGTCCACCATGTCCTCGCGGATGAATTTGAGGTTCACCCCATTGGCGCACATGAGACTCCCCTGGGCGGCCTGGGGACCGCCGTTGGCGAGCATGCCCCCCATCTGGGAGTTCCAGGCCCAGACATAGAAACGGACCTCGGTCTTGTCGGTGCAGCCGGGCTCCGAACCGGGGAGCGAAACCGGCGCAGAGGGAGTCCCGGCCTGGGACCCATCCGGGGCGGCCGGCAGATCGGCCTTCGGCGGAACCTGGGACTCCTTGGTCTTGGCGGCGGGAACGATCTTCTCCAAAAGACCAGGAGCGAACCGCTTGATGCTGAAGAACGCCGTCGCGAGGATCGCGATGGCGATGATGGCTTTGGCGAGAGGTGTCAGTTTCATCTCTTCCCTCCTCCGGGAGCCAAAAAGTTCGGATCCCCGCGGTATCCCGCGGGCGACCCTATCGGCGCGACCCGACGGTCGCTCGCAACAACCGGAGCCGTGTGTCGAGCTCTTCGGGGCTCATCCCGGCGTACTTGGGCGGGAGGAGCCGCCGGCTCGAGGCCTCGAACACGGCGAGCAGTTCCATGTATTCCAGGAGTTCTACGTCGCGGCTCGGGAAATAGTCGTGGGCGGCCTTCACGAAATGCTCCGGAAGAACGGGAGCCTCGCCGCCGGTTTCTCTCGCGGCGTCGTCGTTGGCCATCAGGATGACGGCCTCGACATCCGCGTTGCTGTAGCCGATGAGACGCGTGGAGAAACCCTCGCGGATGGCCGTGAAGTCGACGTCGGTCTTGATCCTGTTCTTCTTCACGAGCGCCCGGGCCACGCCCTCGACCTCCTCCGCCGTCTGGGAGTAGAGGAACGGGATCTTCCTGTCGAGGCGTCCCGCCCGCTTCAGGTCCACGTCGAGCTTGTCGGGACGGTTGGTCATCGCGACGAAGAGGATCCGGCCCCGGTTGGAGGTGTCGGACATGAACTCCTTGATGCGCGCGATGACGCGCGAGGAGGTGCCTCCGTCGCCCTCGCCGTCGGTGTTGCCGAAGGCCCGGTCGCCCTCGTCGATGATGACGATGACCTGGCCGATCGCCTTGATGACCGAGAGGATCTTCTCGAGGTTTCCCTCGGTGGCGCCCACCCACTTCGACCGGAAGTTCTTGAGCTTGATCGTCGGGAGCCCGCACTCCTTGGCGAAGGCCTCCGCCACGAACGTCTTGCCGGTTCCCATGGGTCCGGTGAAGAGGATCCCCATCGGTACCCGGCTGCGGCGGGCTTCCCGGATGTTCTCCGCCACGACGAGGAGGTCCTTCTTGATCTCCTCCATGCCGCCGACCACGTCGAATCCGTGTTCCGGCGTGATGAACTCGACGAGGCCGAAGCACTCGCGCTCGAGGATCTCGCGCTTTCTCTTCGAAATGAGGATGTCGGCCTCGCGGCGTGCCCGGTCTGCAGGCGTCTCGGCCGGGGCGGGCGCGAGCTCCTTGACGGTCGGGGCGATGAGGTTCTTGATCTCTTCGCGCGAGAGGTTCGCCGTGAGGATGGCGAGCTTGTGGGCCCGGGCGGCGGCGTCTTCCGACCCGCCGAGGAGCCCCGTGATGAACGCCTCGCGGTCGAACGAGTCGGCCTCGCTCTGCGGAGGCGGAGAGAGGATCGAGCTGATCTGGCTCACCTTCAGCCCGGCCGTCACCTCGGCAAAGCGCTCCGCGTCCTTGGCGGTCAGCGTCGGGTCGCTCAGCTGCGTCGCGCGCCGTCTCGTCTCGCGGTCGGGCATCGGGATGTCCACGACCGCGACCTTCGGGTTGCTGACGATCTTCGGTGAGAGCTCCGAGAGGTTCTCGGCGATCAGCAGGACGACGTTGTCGCCCTTCTCGATCCCTGGCAAGAAAGACCACCGGTGGAGCGTGATGATCGAGGCCCGGTCGGCGTCGGCCTGGAAGGACGGGTCCCCGCCCGGAGCGATCGCCTCGGCGTACTCGATGATGACCGCCACCTTCTTGCCGGTGGTCAGGATCCGCTCGAGGGCGGCGAGCTGCTTGTCACGCCCCGGAGGATTGAGGATTTCCTCGAGTCCCGAGACGGGGTCTTTCGGTCTCTTCGTGTACCGGATGCCCGTCGCCAGGTTGAAGATGGCGACGGTGTCCTTCGACTCGGCGAGAAAGGCCGTGAGGAAGTCGGCGAGGGGAACCATCCGGTCCTTCTCGACGACGTCGTCGAAGACGTTCCCGTGGAGGACGAAGATCGAGGACTCCCCGCGGAGGTATCTCCGGCGAAGCTCCTCGGCCCACGCCGGGATTTGTTTCGAGTCCGCCACCCTTGCCCCTTACATCGTCTTCTGCGGCTGTGCCTGGGCGGCCGCCGCGCGCTTGGCCTTCAGCTCCGCCAGCTGCTGCTTGGCCTGGACGTCTCCGGCCGTCGTCTTCAGGGCGGCCAGGCGGGAGTCGAGCGAGGTCTCGGCCAGCTCCTTGCCCAGGTTGGCGGCGGCGACGGTCGTCTTGATGTGCTCGCGGACGTTGTCGAGGGCTTTCACCTCGGCGTCGACCGAGAGGCCATCCAGCTGCTCCTGGATCTTGATCCGGGCCTGGGCGGACTGCATCCGGGCGAGCATGACGTCGCGCTCGGCCTTCAGCTTCTTGATCTCGCCCTGGACGGACATCAGCGATGTCTTCGCGGATTCCGCGTCCTTGGAGGCGGAGTCCATGTCGGCCGTCAGTTCCTTGACCTCGGCCTCGAGCTGGTTCTTTTTCTGGAGCAGGATGACCGCGAGGTCGTCCTGGTTCGTCTCGACCGCCGCATT
Organism: Thermoanaerobaculia bacterium; assembly: GCA_022071945.1. Classification (GTDB taxonomy): domain Bacteria; phylum Acidobacteriota; class Thermoanaerobaculia; order UBA5066; family UBA5066; genus JAJVIN01. The sequence continues at coordinate 35,080 of JAJVIN010000014.1, forward strand.
CAGCTCGTGGTCAGTCTGTGCCAGCTCCTTGTTGGCCCGCTTCAACCGCTCGTCGATGTCCTCGCGGCGGCGGATGATCGCGGCGGTGGCGTTCTTGAGCTTGGTGTATTTCTCGACCATCGAGTTGATGGCGTTCTCGTAAGCGATTTCAGGGTGCTCCTTCTCGATGTCGGAGATGAACAGGGAGAGGAAACCCTTGAAGAGATTCTTGACGCGGCTGAAGAAGTTGACGTCGCCCATCGGCCAAACCTTTCCTTCTCGAGTTGGGTTCCTGGGGTGTTATTTCGTTTCCGTTCCCGCCGGCGGCGTGGACGGATCAATGAGTTTCGGTGATTCCCTGACGACCCTCTGGACCGCCTCCAGGCCGAAGAACTCGAGGATCCCCTGGACCTCGAGCTTCTTGGCGTTGCAGGTGGCGACGACGGTCGCCTGTTCGATGGCGGATTCGTCGATGATCCCCCGGATCTTCCGGATTTCGTCCTCCAGGGCGGCGATTCGCTCGTCGGCCTGAGCCTTCAGGGCGGCGGCTTCCTGCCCCTTTCCCTTCTGGTACGAGTCGAGAGCCTGGATTTGCTCGACACCGCTCTCGATGATCTTGTCGATCGGGATGCCGAAGGCCTTGAGGGAGACCTCGACGATCTGCTTCTTGACGGCCGCGTCGGCCTGGGCCGGGAGCCCCCGGACGAGGTCCGAGGCGCGCTGCCAGAGCTCCCGCTCCTGCTGGTCGACCCCGAAGGCCTCGAAGACCTTGACGAAATCGACGCCCCCCACCGCCGAAGGCAGGTCCTTGATCGGGACAACCGCGGGCGCCGCTGGCGCCGCGGGGGCGGGGTCGGAAACGCTCGGAGCCGCGGGGGACGGATCGGACTTGGCGCTCCGGATCTCCGCCAGGACGTCCTCGTCGATGCCCGGCGCGGCCGCGGTCTCTTCCTTGACGACGAACCAGCCCAGAACCGACTGGCCCCAGTTCTTCTTATCGCTCATGGCGCACCTTATCGGGGTCGAAGTCTATCAACTCGGTGCTCCGATTCGGCCGTCAGATAGGTCCGAGAGGATGGTTTCCGCTGCTTGACGCCCCATCTTGACCGCATAGTTCTGGCCGCGGTCCTCCGGGTAGATCTGGGCCATCGACGCCGAGTAGAGGCCCGAAAGCTCCGTCCGCACCTCGGGGAGCGTCTCCGAGTAGCGGGCCGGGATGATGGGCTGGGCGTACTCGGCCCGGAAGAGATGCTTTTCGAGGACCTTCGCCTGAGCGAGCGCGGGCATCATCTTTTCCAGCGCGGGGAGGTAGATCTGCCACAGGTCGGAATCCCGCATCGTCCACTTCGGGTCGTCCGGCAGGACATAGTTCGAGATGTAGATGACGTGGTGCCCGCCGTACCGCTCCCTCGGGATGTAGTTCGTGTGCTCGATGACGCCGCCAAACGGCATCTGGGTATCTCCGACGTTCGTCCAGTAGTACTTGGAGAGAGACCGGTCGAGGATCAGGACGGGACACAGGGCGTGCGTATAGCGCACCTTCCTCCAGCGGTCCCGGAGCGCATCCGGAAGGTCGGGTACCAGGTTGAGGAACTCGGGGATCGCCACGGTCGACAAGACGAGATCGAACGTCTCGCTGCCCCCCTTGGCCGTCACCTCGTAGCCCCCCGCGGCCCTTCTCACGAGCTTGACCGGCCGGGTGGGCCGAAACTCGCCGCCCCGCTCGCCGAGGCGCTTCAAGAGGGCGTCGACGGCCCGGCCAAACGATCCCTTCATGTAACCGAGGCGCTCGCCCAGGCCCGTCTCGTCCCTCGAGCGGGTCCTCAGAGCGATCTTGCCCCAGAGCCAGACGAGCCCGATTTCTTCCCAGTGGCGTCCGTACTTCTGCCGCAGAAGAGGTCCCCAGACCTCTGCCAGGGCCCGGCCATACCCGTTCTTCCGGAACCAGTCGACGGCGGTCTCCGCCTCGAGCGGCTGCCACCTGGGGTTGTGGCGGAGGGCCAGGGTCGAGAGGACGAACTCCAGACGGCCCCTCACTCCGAGCGGGTGGAACTTCAGGAGAGAGAACGGTGTCCCGAAGTCCCACAGGCGGCCGTGCGAATAGAAACCCATCTTCGACGGGAGCCACTCCAAGGCGTCGCCAAGGCCGAGATCCCGGGCGAGGGAGACGTAGTCCCGGTCGGAAGTGAAGAGGTGGTGGTAGAAGCACTCGAGGGGTTCGCCGCCAACCTTGAAGGTCCCGACGAGGCCGCCCGCCTCGGGATAGCGCTCGTAGACGACGGCCTTCTGACCGGCGGCCGCCAGCCGGTCGGCGGCGACGAGCCCAGTCAATCCGCCCCCGATGATGGCAATGCGTCGGGCGTTGTCTGGCATGGACGTTGACCCCTCGAAGGATCGCACGGCCCGGGCGTGCCGGGACGTTCTATAAGATCAGATCCGGCGATCCGGCTCGTTCGGATCTTATGGGAATGAAGCAGGGTTTCTACACGAAGTCGATCGGCGACCTGAAGCGGAGGCTTTCTTCCGCCATTCCGCGCGAGGAGCTGAAGTCGCTCCACAGGAGGGTCGCTTTCCGGCACTTCGCCGTGACGGCGCGGCAGGCTGCCCTTTTCTCGCTGGCCTTCTGGGCGGGCTGGAGGTACCCCGAGCTCTGGGTCCGGATTCCCGTGGCGCTCGTCTTGGGATTCATCGTGTTCGACTTCACGGTGCTCCTCCACGAGGTCGTTCACCGCGCGGTCTTCGCGAAGGACAGGCCCGCGCTCACCCGCCTTCTGGGGCTCGCCTACGCGCTTCCTTCCGGAATCTCGGCCACCCAGTTCACCCGCTGGCACCTCGATCACCACGCCGAGCTCGGGTCGTTCACGGATGACCCGAAGCGGGCGCACCTCTCGCCGAAGAGGAATGCCCGCTGGTTCAAGCTCCTGTATGCGACACCCGCCCTCTTCCCGATCTACTTCCGGGCCGCCCGCAAGGAGACGGCAACCTACCCCGCGGATATCCAGAAGGTCATCGCCAGGGAGCGTCTGGCGGCGATCGCCTTTCATCTCGCCATCGCTTCCTCGATCGGCTTTCTCGGCGGCCTCGAACGGCTGCTCTGGCTCTACGTCATCCCTGTCTTTCTCGTCTTTCCCCCGGCGTTCACGCTGAACCGCCTCGGGCAGCACTACGACGTGGTTTCGGAAGAGCCGGCGAAGTGGTCGACGCGCCTCGTGCCGTCCCGGCTGTGGGGTTTCATCTACCTCAACTCGAACTATCACCTCGAGCACCACTACTTCCCGGGCGTTCCGTTCTACCGCCTTCCGGCTCTGGCCCGGGCCTTGGCCGGGTTCTACGAGAAGGAGGGGATTTCTCCCCGCACGTACCGCGGGCTCCTCTTCGACTGGTTCGTGAGGAACCGGAAGCCCCACACCGATTGGAGGCTGGCCCCGGCCGGGGCTCCGCCGCCCGCCCGGAAAACTGGCTAGAATGGCGCCAACAAATGGCCCAGCCCCGGCGCGTTCTCCTGATCGATGACGACCCGTTTGCCCGGCAGGTCGTCGTGCGCATGCTCAAGCCCGAAGGCTGGACGATCGTCGAGGCGGACACCATCGAGCGAGCCACGGCCGCTCTCTCCGAGAACCCCGATCCGAACGTCATCCTGCTCGACATCATTCTCGGGGAGGAGAACGGTCTCGACTTCCTGGAGGCGTACCGGAGCGCCGGTGGCCAGGTTCCGGTCCTCGTCATCACCTCGATGGACGACGTGAACACGGCCGTCGCGGCGATGAAGGCCGGGGCCTACGACTTTCTCGTCAAACCCCTGTCGATCGAGCGCCTGACCACGGCCCTCGCCAACGCTGCGGAGAAGGCCCAGCTCGTGAGGGAGAACATCACCCTCCGGCGCCGGGTGCGGCAAGAGTCCTTCTCGCGGTTCCTGGTGGGGGAGAGCCGGGCCATGATGAAGCTCCGCGAGGAGATGGAAAAGGTCGTCGAGTCGGACATCCCGGTCTGTCTTCTCGGTGAGACGGGGACCGGCAAGGAGCTCGTCGCGCGGTGGCTTCACGAAAACGGGCCGAGATCGAAGGGACCGTTCGTCGATCTCAACTGCGCCGCGATCCCCGAGACCCTGATCGAGAGCGAGCTCTTCGGCCACGAGAAGGGAGCGTTCACGAACGCCATCGTGAGACACCGCGGAAAGCTGGAGCAGGCGGACGGGGGCACACTCCTGCTCGACGAGCTCGGAGAGATGGCGGCGGCCACGCAGGCCCGCCTGCTCAGGGTTCTCCAGGAGAGGACACTCAACCGAGTCGGGGGCGCCGAGAGGATCCCCTTCGACTTGAGGCTCATCTCCGCGACCCAGAGGGACCTCAACGAGCTCGTCAGGGAAGGGAAGTTCCGGGAGGATCTCTACTTCCGGGTCGTCGTCTACCCGATCCGCTTGCCACCCCTCAGAGACCGCAAGGACGACCTGTCCCTTCTCGTCCATCACTTCATCCGGAAGTTCAGGGAGAGGACGGGGCGCCCGGTGGAGGGGATCACTCCCGAAGCGCTCGTCAAGCTCGAGGCCCACGACTGGCCCGGAAACGTCCGCGAGCTCGAGAACGCCGTCTTTCGCGCGGTCGTCGCGGCCCGGGGGCCGTTCCTCACCTCCGTCGACTTTCCGGATGTCGAGCCCTCGGGCGTTCCCCGGTTCGGCCCGCGGCCGTATCTCCCGAAGGACGAGGGGATCCAGGGTTTCCCTCCGCCGCAGCCCGCGCCGCCTTCCTCGGGAGTCCCGATTCCGTCGAACTTGCCGCGTAACCCCGTGACGATGGAAGACTACGAGCGTGCAGCGATTCTGCTCGCCCTGGAGGCGGAAAACGGCAACATCAAGGCCGCGGCTGACCGCCTCGAGATGGCGCGCTCGACCCTCTATCGCAGGATCAAGGCCCTGAACATTCCGGTCCCGGATTGAACGATCTGCTACCCTAGGCGCCCCAAAGGGCTCAGGGCGAGGCACCCTCCCCGCGTAAATCTCTGGAGACATCGACATGACCACGGAAACTGCGGTCGCGGCTCCCGTCTCTCACCATGGCCTCGGCCATGACGATCTCGTCCGGGCGTACCGGATCATGTACCTCTCCCGCCGGATCGACGACAAGGAGATCCAGCTCAAGAGGCAGAACAAGATCTACTTCCAGATCAGCGGCGCCGGGCACGAGGCCGCCCAGACGGCCCTCGGATTCAACTTGAAGTCCGGGACGGACTGGCTCTATCTCTACTACAGGGATCGCGCCCTATGCCTGAGCGTGGGTATGACGGCCCAGGACATGCTCCTCGATGCCGTCGGCGCGAGCGCCGGTCCCTCTTCCTCTGGCCGGCAAATGCCGTCCCACTGGGGTTCCCGGAAGCTGAACATCTTCACGACCTCGTCGACCACGGGCTCGCAGTGTCTGCCGGGCGCCGGAGGGGCGGAGGCTGGCCGGTTTCTGGCACGGCCTCAGTCCAGGGGGCTCCTCGAGAAGACGTCCCGCTTCACCCACGACGAGGTCAGCGTCGTCACCATCGGCGACGGCGCAACCTCGGAGGGCGAGTTCTGGGAGGCCCTCAACTACGCCGCTACGGCAAAGCTCCCGGTCCTCTTCCTCGTCGAGGACAACGGCTACGCGATCTCGGTTCCTGTCGAAATCAACACACCGGGAGGCTCGATCTCGAAGCTGGTCCGGGCGTATCCCGGCCTCTTTTCTCTCGAGATCGATGGATGCGACTTCCTGGCGTCCTACGACGCCTTCCGCTACGCGGTGAGGTACTGCCGCGAAAGGAAGGGTCCGGCGCTCGTTCACGCGCACGTCGTGAGGCCCTACTCGCACTCCCTTTCGGACGACGAGAAGCTGTACAAGCCCGAGACCGAGCGAAGGCGCGAGCTCGAGCGGGACCCGGTCCAAACGTTCGCCGCGTACCTCGTCGCCAACGGCATCCTCTCGTCCGAACAGCTCGACGCTCTCAAGGCCGAGGTCGATGCCGAGGTGGCCGAGGCGGCCGAGATCGCCCTGAAGGCCCGTCAGCCGGTCGATGTCGACGCTCACGTCTTCTCGCCAGACGTCGATCCCCTCTCGGCGGAATTCGATACCGAAGCCTTTCCCGAGTATCAGGGCAACCCGACGACGATGGTCGACCTCATCAACGCGGCCCTGAAAGACGAGATGGAAAGAGACGGCCGGATCGCCGTCTGGGGCGAGGACGTCGCCGACGCCTCGCGGGAGCAGGTCCTTGCGGAGTGCAAGGGCAAGGGCGGCGTCTTCAAGGTGACGGCCGGCCTGCAGAAGGCCTATGGGTCGGACCGCGTCTTCAACTCGCCGCTCGCCGAGGCCGGGATCATCGGCCGGGCCATCGGCTGGGCCGCGCGCGGACTCAAGCCCGTCGTGGAGATCCAGTTCTTCGACTACATCTGGCCGGCGATGCAGCAGCTGCGCGACGAGCTCGCCACGACGCGCTGGCGCTCGGGCGGGACCTTCAAGTCGCCCGTCGTCGTCAGGGTCGCGACCGGGGGCTACCTCACCGGCGGGGGGCCGTACCACTCGCAGTCGGGAGAGGTGACGTTCACCCACATCCCGGGGCTCAGGGTTGTGATGCCCGCGACCGCCGAGGATGCAAACGGGCTCCTCCGGACGGCCATCCGCTGCGATGACCCCGTCCTCTTTCTCGAGCACAAGCACCTCTACCGCCAGACCCACAACAAGGGGCGCTACCCGGGCAAGAACTTCATGATCCCGTTCGGGAAGGCAAAGGTCGTCAGGCCGGGTACCGACGCCACGGTGGTCACTTACGGCGCCACCGTCTTCAGAAGCCTCGTGGCCGCCCGCACGATCTCCGAGACGCTGGAGAAGGAAGTCGAGGTCATCGACCTGCGCTCGCTCGCCCCCTACGACTGGGCCGCCATCGAGAAGAGCGTCTCGAGGACGAACCGGCTGATCGTCGTCCACGAGGACTGGATCACCCACGGGTTCGGCGCGGAAATCGCGGCGCGGGCCGCCGAGGAGCTCTTCGAGTTCCTGGACGCTCCGGTGAAGCGCGTCGGCGCCCGTGACGTCTTCTGCGGCTACGCCCCCACTCTCGAGGACCTCACCCTGCCGCAGAGTGACGACATCGCCAAGGCGATCTCGCAGGTTCTGAAGTACTGACGGCAGGGCTGCGATCGAACGGCAGCCCCGGTCTCTCCTCCCGGGAGAGCCGGCCTCCCTCGCCCCGCCGCAGCGGGGAGAGGGTGGGCCGGGGGCCCGGGTGAGGGGTCTCCCTAAAAGCCGTGGAAGGAGAGCTGGTTCGTTCCGTCCAGGCCTGAATGTGCCTTCTCCCTGGCGGAGAAGGACAACAGAGGCGGCCCCGCACGACTCGCCCTCTTCCAGCTCGATCGGCCTCACAATCTCCCCATGGACGCGAAGAAGCGCGCCGCCCTCGCCACGGCCTCTCTCGCCGTGGCCGGGGCGTTTTCCCTGATCCTCGGCCTGTTCGTTGCCGATCCCTTCGCCACGATCGAGACGGTCCAGGCTCTCCGCCTCCGAAGGCTGGGCGCTCGCCAGGAGTTCTTCCGCGCTCCAGACGGGACCCAACTCCGAACTTGGGCCGTGGGCTCCTCCTCCTCCCGCGTTCCCGTGGTCCTGCTCCATGGTCTCGGCGCCGCGGGCGACTACTGGACCGGCCTCGTTCCGGATCTGAACCGGTCCGGGCGGAGTGCCTTTCTCCCTGATGCCCCTGGCTCGGGGGGAAGCGAAAGGCCCCGGGATCCCTCCGGGTACGGGGTGGCCAACCGGGTTGCCGCCGTCTCGGCCCTCGTCGAGGCGATGGGGTTTGAAGAGATCGACCTCGTCGGCCACTCCCTCGGAGGCTGGACGGCCGCCCGCTTCGCCATCGAGAACCCCCGACGCGTCCGGAAGCTCGTTCTCGTCGATGCCGGGGGAATGAACCCGCCGCCGGCGCCGTCAGCCGAGGCGTTGGAGCGCGCGAAGCTCTCGCCGGACACCCGGGCAGGCGGGCGCGCCCTCATCGACCTCCTCTTCTTTCGAAAGCCTTTCCCGGTGAACGGCTTTCTCGCCGATGCCTTCGCCCGGCACTACCGCTCCGAGAACGTGACGGGGACTCTCGACGCTCTGCGGCCAGAGGATTGGCTTCTGGCGGACCTCCCGAAGCTCCCCAGCGGCACGGTCGTCATCTGGGGAGAAAAGGAGACCCTCTTTCCGATCGACGAGGTCCGGCCCGTCGTCTCACGGATCCCTGGGGTCCGGTTCCTCGTGATCACGGGGGTCGGCCACGATGGTCCGCTCGAGGCAACGAAGGTGTTCAACGCCGCGCTCCTCGACGTGCTTGGCGGCTCGTAGAACCTCGCCCGGCACTCTCGTCAGCCCCCTATACTTCAGTCCGTGGCGACACCCGCCTCCTCGGCCCCTCCTTCTCACACACCTCGTTTCTGGCACCGCACGTCCACCCGCATCCTCGGCGTTGCCATCGCGTGGCTCGCGGTCATTGCGGGACTCCACTACTGGCGCAGTGTCGAGAGCCATTCCGGGAGGCTCGTGAAGATGGGACACATGCCCGTCATCACGAATCTCGCCTGTCCGCTGCTGGACGCCGCGAGCGAGAAGGACAGGATCAGGTTTTCGGCGATCAAGTTCGGTTCGTTTGCCGAGATGGCCGAATCGCTGAAGAACGGCTCGATCGACGCGGCGTTCATCATCGCCCCTCTTCCGCTCGTCCTCAGAAGCCAGGGAGTGCCGGTCAAGATCGTTTACATCGGCAATCGTCACGAGAGCACGCTCGTCGCCCGCAAGGACCTCGGGGTCGGGAAGGGGCAGATCGGCCTGCTCGCGGGCAAGAAAGTGGCCGTGCCGATTCGGTTCAGCGGGCATCATCTGGCGCTCCGGCGCCTGCTGAAGATGAGTGGAATGACGCCAGACTCCATCAACATCGTCGAGATGCAGCCTCCGGACATGGCGGCGGCCCTGCAAAACGGCAACCTCGATGCCTACTTCGTCGGAGAGCCGTTCGCCGCCCGTTCGATCCAGGCCGGGAACGCAACCGTCGTCTCGTACGTGGAAGAGGTGTGGCCCCGGTTCATGTGCAACCTCACGATCGTGCGAGAGGAACTCATCCGCGACGAGCCACAGGTCGTCGCCCGTCTCGTCGAGGGCGCCATCCGGAGCGGTGAGTGGGTGAGGACGCACGAGCGGCAAGCTGCCGCGATCGCATCGCGCTACTGGGGGCATTCCCCCGAGCTGATCCTCTACGCGATGAACACTCCGCCCAGCCGGGTGAAGTTCGAGCTTGGCGTTCCCGTGAAAGACGAAGTCAGGGAGATGTTCGACGCCATGGTCGAGGCGAAGCTCCTCGATGCCTCCCACGCGAGAGTGGTTGACGAGATCGTGGACGATCACTTCGCGCGCGGAGCCCGCACGGGCAATCTGACAGGGGACGTTCGGAGCATTCTCGTCCGGTAGGAACTCGCTCGGGATCGCCGGCTCGTGGGCCCCGAGGCCCGCCGCTACAGGAGCGGAGAGAGGAGCCGAGCCAGGCTCACTTTCAGCCGCCAGGTCTTCGGACGCTCGTACCAGTCCCGCAGGGTGATCTCCTGGCTGGATTCGAGATCCGAGAGAAACACCGATTCCATCTCGCGAGCGAATCCGTCGTCGTGAATCAACGCTCCCGCCTCGAAGTTGTACGCGAAGCTCCGGATGTCGAGATTCGCCGATCCGACCAGGCCCCAGCTCCCGTCCACGACCATCGTCTTGGCGTGCAGGACCGAAGCGCCGTACGTGTAGATCTTGACTCCGGCCGACAGGAGCGGAGGGAAGAACGACCAGGCCGCGGCGGAGGCGAGAGCCACGTCGGATTGGCTCGGCACGAGGAGCCTCACGTCCACGCCGCGCAGGGCGCTGGTTTCCAGCGCGCGGACCGTCGCCTCGTCCGGGATGAAGTAGGGGCTCGTGAGAAAAACGCGCTCTCTCGCGCTGGAGATCCCCGCGAAATAGGCATAGGAGCTGGCATTTCTCTTCTGATCGGGTCCGCTTGGAAGGATCGAGACGAGGGGACCGGCCGCGCAGCCCTCGTCGGCGGGACGGACCGGATCGGGCAAGAGGCGCTCTCCGGTCGCGAATGTCCAGTCTTCCGCAAAGATGCAGGCGAGGTCGTGGGCCGCGCTTCCCGCCAGGGAAAGGTGCGTGTCCCGCCACGGGCGCGAGCGTTTCTTCCTTCGGAAAAAGCCGGAGTACTCGTTGCCGACGTTCATACCTCCCGTGAACGCCTTCTCTCCGTCGATGACGAGGATCTTCCGGTGGTTCCTCAGGTGGACGGACCAGCGCCTCCTGAGCGGGTTGACCGGCAGGAACGCCTCGGAGCGCCCCCCAGCTTGCTGCAGAGCCTGCAGCCTCTTCTTGTTGATCGAGCCGGAGCCCACGGCGTCGTAGAGCAGCCGGACGTCCTTCCCGCTCCTCGCCAGCTCCGTCAGGTCCTCCAGAAAGCGCCTGCCGGTCTCGTCGTCCTCGATGATGTAGTACTCCGCCCAGACCGACTTCTTCGCGGAGAGAAGGGCCGCGTGCTTGGTTGCGAACGCCACGGTGTTGCTGGTCAGGAGCTTCACATCGTTGCAGAGCGAAGGAGGTGAATTCGTCATCCGGCTCACGAGCTCGATCACCGAGCCATTCGGCAGTGCCGGCGCTCCGTGCCGCGCGATCAGAGCCTGGAGTGTCCGGCGAACCCGGGTGGAGGAGAGCCTCTTCTTGCGGCTGGTCCGCCTGATCGACGGATTCGCCAGGAGGAGATAGGCCATGGACCCGAGAAACGGAAACGCGAGGATCGCGAAGATCCAGGCGAGCGTCCCCGCCACGCCGCGCCGCCGCGTGACGGCCAGAAGAAGACAGAGCGTCACGAGGAGAATGTCGGCGGCTACGAGGAACCACCTCAGGTTGGGCACGGACTCGAAAAGGGCGCTCACGGTCAAGGGCTCGAGGGGCGAGAAGAGTCTAGTGGAGGCGACCTGGCGTAACCAATTCGCGCCCGAGGCATAGGTAGGGCGGGACAGCCGGCATGGCGACTCTCGAGGAGGGCCCACTCTCGATGACGGACACTTTCGGATTGCGATCCATTTCGGTCGATTTCTTCTGGATGGCCGCGCTGCTTCTCCTCGGCGCCGCGATCGGACCGTCACGGGGAGCCTCCTCGGCGGAGGCGAAGGCCGGGTTCAGTCATGCGGCCTGGGAGAGAGTCCTTGCGCGCTTCGTCGATGAGAAGGGTCTCGTGGACTATCGAGCCCTGGCGGCCAACAGGGCCGATCTCGACCTCTATACCGGTCTCCTGGAGCGCCAGGGACCGAGATCGACCCCGGGTTCGTTTCCGGCCGAGGCTGACAGGCTCGCCTACTACCTCAACGCCTACAACGCCCTGGTCTTCAAGGGTGTTCTCGCTCGAGGCCCCGAAACCCAGAGCGTGTGGAAGGGAGGCCTCATCAGCGGCTACTCGTTCTTCGTGGGCATGAAAGTGCGGCTGGACGGGCAGGAGACCAGCCTGAAATCGCTCGAGGACAAGATCATCCGGGCAGGATTCGGAGATCCCCGGATCCACGCGGCCCTCAACTGCGCCTCTCTTGGGTGCCCTCGCCTCCCCAGAGAGGCGTTCGATCCTTCCCGCCTCGATCTGCAGCTCACGGCCGCGATGACGGAGTTCGTCGAGGAAGCCCGGAACGTGACGCTCGACGAGCCGGGGAAGACGGTGACGCTCTCGAAGATCTTCGACTGGTTCGAGGACGACTTCCTGAAGTTCGAGAAGGCGCGCGGGAACCCGGATCCCGTCCTGGCGGACTACATCAACAGATTCCGCGCGTCCAAGCCCAAGATCGACAGGACCTTCAGGGTGAGGTTCTTCGAGTACGACAAGCGAATCAACGCCCGGTAGGGCGGGCGGCTCTCCTTCAGGCACCCTTTCTCTGGTGCTTGCCGGAAACGGCGCCTCAGTGGTTCTCGAAGCTCGAGTACTTTCGCGTGTGGTCGAACTTTCCCAGCGCTCGCGCCAGCCGGGCCGCCGTCGTCTCCGAACGCTCGATCTCCGCGGGCGTCATCCCCTTGGAAATGGAGTCCCGGTAGCGAACGAAGCGTTCCTTCTGCTCGCCCTCGACACTCTGCGCCGCGGCGAGCTCGTAGCGCGCGCGGGCCTCCACGGCGTCTCTCGGGACTCCTCTTCCGTACTCGTACATGACTCCCAGCATCCCTATGGCCTGCGGGCTTCCCTGATCGGCCGCCGCGCAGTACCAGTGGAGAGCCTTTTCGAGATCCTGCGTCACGCCGATCCCTTCGTCGTAAAGGTGGCCCAGGAGGAACTGGGCGGACTCCAATCCCCTGGCTGCGGCCTTCTCGAGCCAGAGAACCGCGTCGGGCAGGCTTTTTTCCACACCGCGTCCCGACAGGAAGCACTCGGCCAGTTTCATCATCGAGTCCACGTCCTCTTGCCGGGCGGCCTTCAAGAACCAGGCACAGCTCTCCGTGTCGTTCTTCTCGACTCCCAGCCCGGCTTCGAGGAGGACCCCGAGGCTGAACTGCGCGCGAGGGAATCCCTGCCCAGCGGCGAGACGGTACCAGCGAGCGGCTTCGGCGAAGTCCCGGGGTCCCCCGACCGCCGTCGCGAGCATGTACCCCATCATGAACTGCGCCTCGACCACGCCTGTCTCCGCAAGACGCCGCACGGCTTCCCGGTCCGTCCAGCTCTCTCTCGTTTCGTCCTCCACGTTCCCTCCTGCCTGCCCGGGGGTCCCTGCCCGGCGGTTCGCGAGCGGGGCTCCCCGCCGCCTCGACCTCCGCCCGGAGTGTCTCGAGTGGCGGGCGGGGCTCCCTCTCCATCAGATGATCGGGTTGACTCCCATCTCGAGATAAGCCTGCTTGCGGATGCGGCCGATGTCGCCGGCCGTGATATCGCGCGGGTGCGGAAACGGCAACTCGAAGATCCTCTGGATGCGGGCAGGCCGGTCGCTGAGGATGACGATCCGGTCCGCGAGCTGGACCGCCTCGTCGAGATCGTGCGTGATGAAGAGGATCGTCTTTCTCATGAGGGCCATCAGGTTCAGCATCTCTTCCCGCATCAGACAGCGCGTCATGAAGTCGAGGGCGGCGAACGGCTCGTCCATGAAGAGAACATCCGGGTTCATCGCGAGAGTCCGGGCGAGCTCGGCCAGGCGTCCCATCCCGCCGCTGATCTGGTGAGGATAGTAGTCGCCGAACTTCTCCAGACCCACGAGCTGAAGGTACTCCTCGGCCGGTTTCCGGTCCTCTGGGGCGGCGGCCTCGATCCCCATCTCGATGTTCTCGGCCACCGTCAGCCAGGGGAAGAGCGCGTTCTCCTGGAAGAGGAACATCCGCTTCGGGCTCGGGCTGGCAACAGGGACACCATCGATGAGGACCCGGCCAGAGGATGGCCTCTCGAATCCCGCGATGCAGTTGAGAAGCGTGGACTTCCCGCAGCCCGAGTGGCCGACGAGCATGATGAACTCGCCTTCCTTGATGTCGAGGTCGATCGCGTCGAGGATCTTCACCTCCTGGCCCGGCCCCGGATCTTCCGCCCGCCTGGGCCTTTTCCGCCGCTCGATGAAGGACTTGCCGAGCCTCTCGACGCGGATCTTCGTGACTCCTCCCGTCTGCGCGGGCGCCTCGTTCACGGCGTTCCCGGCGGCCGTCACCAGCGTGGCGCTACTGCTTTCCAATGGCCCACCTCATGTTCGGGAGCGTTTCGAGCCGGCGGATCCCCTTGTCGAGCACGATTCCGATGGCCCCGATCGCCACCATTCCCACGATGACGAGGTCCATCCGCAGGGCGTTCCGCGAGTCGATGATGAGGAATCCGAGCCCGGACTTGACCGCGATCATCTCGGCCGCCACGACGACGAGCCAGGCGATGCCCGCCGAGATCCTCAGGCTGACGATGATCGACGGGAGCGTTGCCGGAAGAACGACCCGCACGATCAGCCGGAACCCCTTCAACCCGATATTGGTCGCCGCCCGCAGGTAGAGCTTCTTGATGTTCGTAACGGCGCTCGCGGTCGCGACGGCCAGGGGAAAGAAGGAGGCGAGGAAGATCAGGAAGATGGCGGGCCTGTCGCCGATGCCGAACCAGAGCATCGCGACCGGGATCCAGGCGAGGGGAGAGATCGGCCGGAGAAACTGCAGGAACGGGTTCAGCGCGTCGTGCAAGACCGGGTGCCACCCGAGGAGGAGACCGAGGGGAATCGCCACGAGGACCGCGAGGTACCAGCCGACGGTCACGCGGAAGAGGCTCGCGATCGAGTAGTCGACGAGACGCCCGTCCAGGATGACTTCCCTCATCCCCGACACGCACGCGAGAGGCGACGGGAACGACTGAGTCGAAAAAAGCCCCAGCCACGCCGCTCCCTGCCAGACGGCCAGCACGATGGCGAACGCCCCGATGGGACGCACGGATCGCGGCGCGGACAGGAGCAGATGCTGCAGAGACTGCCAGAGAGAGACCGGGCTCACGGGTTGAGGGATCGCATCGGCGCGGTTCATCGGCCTCTCCCTGTCACCGGCTGTTCGTAAAGAACCCCTGAGGAAGAGGCGATGACGGCCGCGATCTTCTCGAGGGGAACCATCTCGTCAACGGCCCCTCTCTCGAGGGCGCGCCTCGCCATCCCGAAAACGACCGAGGTCGCCTCGTCCTGGGCAACTGTTCTCCCTCCCATGCGGTGAATGGCCAGGAGGCCCCCCGCACCGTCCTCCCCCATGCCCGAAAGCAGAACGCCGACCGCGCGGTGTTTCTCGGCAGCGGCCAGGGAGTAGAAGAGGATGTCGATCGAGGGCCTGTAGCCCCCCTCTGCCGGCCACTTCTGCGCAAGCCGCAAGAGAGGTGCCTGGCCGTCCAGCTGAATGCGCATGTGCAAGGACGCGGGCGCCAGGTAGACCGTCCCCGAGACGATCGCCTCTCCCTCCCTCGCGACCTTCACGCGGTAGGACCCGACCGAGTCGAGGTAACGGGCGAAGCTGTCGGTGAACCCGGATGGGAGGTGCTGGACGGCGAGGATCGAGAGAGGCAGCCCGGCGGGAAGCCCCCGCAGAACCGTCTCGAGTGCCGACGCTCCACCCGTCGATCCGCCGACGCCGATGAGGCGGACGGGGACTCCGGGCAGCACCATGGGAACGTTCGCGGCGCCCCTCGAGACGGACGACGGAGGTCCTGGCGCCTTTGCAGGAGCCGGCGTGGAGGCGGGGAGCTCGGTCAAGGCCGTTGACCGGCGGCAGATCTTCTCGGCCGGGATCGCTGCCGCCAGCCGGACCTTTTGCCTCAGCTCGCGTCCGAGCTCCTCGACGGTCGAAAGGTAGGTGTCTTCGCCGGGCTTGGTCACGAAGTCGACGGCTCCGAGGGCGAGAGCCTTGAATGTGGGAAAGGAGTTGTCTCGAGCCAGGGTCGAGAGCATCACGACGCGCTGCCTGAAGCGGCGGACGAGCTCGCAGAGACATGCGAGTCCGTCCATGACGGGCATGGAGATGTCGAGCGTGACGACGTCCGGACGGAGCGCCTCGACCTTCTCGATGGCTTCCCTGCCATCGGCCGCCGTCGCGATGACCGAAAAGGCGGGGTCTTCTTCCAGCAGCCGCGCGACGCTCCGGCGGACGAGCGCGGAATCGTCGACGATCAAGACGCGGATCTTTGATGCCGTCATCTTTCTCTTCCTCTCAGGCGACCTGCAGGACGGATGTCACCGCGGAGTCGAAGAGAGCCTCGGGGTCTGCAGTGCGATCCGCCAGCCCCCGGTCGAGGACACGCTGGAGCACGGCCGGTTCGAGAGCGCTCTCTGGAGACTGACACAGGACCTTTCCCTTCCGAGACGCGATCTTCTCCACGCCATAGGCCGCTCCGGCCGAGGCCCCTGAGAAGAGGACCCCGATCGTCCGCTCCCGGAAGAGCTCGGCACAGGAAGTGAAAAGCATCTCGACGAATCGTTCACGGGACGAACGCGCGGGGGGAGGAAAGCGCTGCAGCCAGATCTCCCCGCGGTCCTCGATGAGGAGAGACGGAGACAGCGACGAGACCAGATAGACGCTGCCGGCCTCGACCTTGACGCTCCCTTCCGGGGCGACGAGCTTGAGGGCCGAGAATTTCTCGAGATACTTCGCCAGGGACTCGATCGCCCCGCCCCGAAGGTCGAAGGCGAAGATCATGGCCGCACCGAGACCGTAAGGGAACCCGTTGAGGAAGCGAAGCACCGGAGAGAGGCCGGCCCGCCCGGCGCTCGCCGCGATCAGGCAGGCGGGCTGCGACCGCTCGCGGCGGCTCCCGTGGAGCGGCGGGCGCCTGAGCGCGCAGAACCGGATTCGCCTCTGTTCGACCGCTGCCGCCCGGCGGAATCTCTCGACGATGAGCTGCCTCTGCTCGGAGAGGGAGCCGGGGCGGTCACCGCCGGGCTTTTCGACGAAGTCGACCGCTCCCAGCCTGAGGCTCTCGAACGTGAGGGGGCTGTCCTCCGCCGTGAGAGCCGAGACCATGACGACCGGAACCGGTACCCGCGTCATCACGTGCCGGAGGGTCTGCAGACCGTTCATCACCGGCATCTGGACATCGAGGCTCACGAGGTCGGGACGCCGCGCCGAGAAGAGTTCGAGGGCCGCCACGCCGTGCGCGGCCCTCCCCGCGATCTCGAACCCGCCCGCATCTTTCAGGATGCGGGCGAGCTCGTCGAGGATGAAGGGAGAGTCGTCGACGAGTAGAACCCTGGTCGGCATCTCATCCTCAGTGGACGGTGACCAGCTCGGCCGTGCGGTTTTCGCGGACGTACCGCTCGAAGATCCGCATCGTGTCCGAGAGCTTCTTCTCCTCGTAGTGTTCCTTGTCGATGGCCATCTTCTGGATCTCGGCGACGTCGAGAATGAGGGTGACGGTGCCGTCCCCCAGAATCGCGGCCCCGGCCACACCCTCGGCATCCACGAGCTCGTCGTCGAGACTCTTGATGACGAGATCCTGGCCGCCGATCAGAGAGTCGGCCACGACGCCGATCTCGCGTCCTTCACCTTGCAGGATGACGACGTAGGCGGCCTGGGTCGCCGCCGTCCCGTTGTCGACGATCGCCTGGCGCGTGACCAGGTGGTAGTTGTAATCGAAGACGTCGCGCAGCCTCACGAGCGGAATGACACGGTTGCGGACCGTGATGACCTCCTGCCCCTCCACGGTTGAGATCTCCGCCGGCGTGACCTTGACGATCTGGATGATGGCGGAGACCGGGATCGAGTAGATCTCGTCGTGGACCTTGACGAGAAGCGCCTGCAAGATCGCCATCGTGAGCGGGATGCGGATCGAGAACCGACAGCCCTTGCCCTGCTCGGAGGAGACGTCGATCTGCCCGCCGAGACTCTCGATGTTCCGCTTGACGACGTCGAGGCCGACGCCGCGCCCGGAAACGTCCGAGACCTTCTCGGATGTGGAGAAACCCGGGAGGAAAAGCGCTGCCAGGAGTTCCCTCTGCGAGAGCCTCTGGACTTCGGCCATGGAGCTGACACCGCGGCCGGCGAGAGTCCGGCGCACCGCCTCCAGATCGATCCCCCTCCCGTCGTCCAGAACATCGATGATGACCATGTTGCCCTGGTGCTGGGCGGAGATCTTCAGGAGCCCCTCGGCCGGCTTTCCCGACATCAGACGGTCGGACGGCGGCTCGATTCCGTGGCTGATGGCGTTCCTGATCAGGTGGACGAGCGGATCGGAAAGCTGCTCGATGACGGTCTTGTCGAGCTCGGTCTCCTCTCCGGTGAAGGTGACCTTCACGGAGCGGCCCTCTCGAAGGGCGAGATCACGGACGAGCCTCGGAACGCGCGAGAAGAGAGTCTTGACGGGCATCATGCGGATTCTCATGACGCCCTCTTGCAGCTGGTTGCTCACCCGGCCGAGGTCCGTCGTGGCCTCGTCGTAGCGGTTCAGCGCCCCGCGCAGATCACGGGCGTCCACGGTTCCGAGATTGCCCGACTCGAGGAGCCTCAGGATGATGTCTCTGAGGTTCGTCGAGAGCGCCATGAACGACGAGCGGTTCACGACGAGCTCGGCGACCATGTTCATCAGATCGTCGATCTTGTTGGTGTCGACGCGGACTGTGGCCTGAGCCTCGACCAGGCTGCGGCCGGTTTCGACCGGCTCCTCGGCGGCCGGGGCGGCCAGCGGTTCCGTCTGGGCGGCAGCGGCGGATGCGGGAGCCGGGGCGGGCGCTGGCAGTGCGGCGGCCGGGGCCTCGCGGACGGTTTCCCGCGGGCGGGCGGCTGCGGTCTCGAAGACCGATGGGCCGGAAGAGGCGGGCTCCGAGAAGAGCTCGTCGAGTGTCGAGGGTACCGTTGAAATCTCCGGGAACGGAGCTTCGGCCTCGGGCGGTGCGGCGGCCTCCTTGACACTGGGCGGCGTCAGCCCGCAGGTGGCGTACAGCCGCCTCGTCGAGTCGACGAGGCGTTCCAGGGAGCGTGCCGAGATCTTCTGCGCTCCCGTGGTCTCCGCCTCTATGGCCGCCTGAAGGTCCTCGACCTCCTCCGAGATCTCGGAACGGCCAATGTTGGTGGCCGCGGAGTGGAGGCAGCTGAGGTGATGCTGGATGGAGGCGAGCCGGTCGGGATCGGCACCCGAGGGCAAGGCGAGGATGTTGCCGTAGAGATCTCCCAGATGGGTCCGCGCGGACTCGAGGAAGATCCGGTTGAGCTCCTCGGTCTCGCTCTCGGAAGGCCTCGGGGGTGCGGCATCCGGTTCCGCCGGACGAAGCTGGAGGTCCCAGCGGTTCAGAGCCGTGGAGAGTCTGCCGAGGATCTGGCGGATGCCGTCCGTGTCGAGAACGGACCCGTCGAGAAGAGCCAGGGCCGCCTCGAACTGACGCGAGACCGGTTCGTAGCCCATGTAGCCCGAGGCCGCCGTCAGGTCGCGGAGGAGGATCCGGGCCTCGGGGATCCGGCCGGCGTCGAGGTGCTGCTCGAGGGCATCGAGCCTCTCTCTCGTCGTCTCGAGGTAGATCCGGACGAGTTCGGAATCGAAGTCGTCGGCGAGGATTCGCGAGTCGAGTCCCGAAAGACCCGTCGTGTCGATAGCGGCCGGTATCCCGGCGGCCGGTATCCCGGCGGCCGGTAGCCCGGTGGCCGATATGCCGGTGGCCGGGCCACCGGAGGCCGGGCTACCGGCTTCTGCTGCCGATGCCGGAGGGGCCGCCGCCTCGAGGAAGGGAACCATCTCGGGCTCGGACTGCGGCTGGGGTGTCTCCAGGAGGTCCTCGCGGGAAGGCAAGAGACTCCGGATCCGGCGGGCCGACTCGCGACGCATCTCAGGGGCAAGCGAGGTGAACTGACGCTTCAGCTCGCCCGCGGCGATGGCCGCCTCGTCGTAACCCTGCAAGAGAGCGGACTCCTCGATGGAATCCAGCGCCTCGGCCGCGAGGATCTCGTCGTCTTGTTCGATGGCCTGCGCAAGCAGCGCGAGGCCGTGGGCGAGCGGGTCGTCTTCCGCCGGGACGGGAGCCGCCGGCGGTGGAGCGTTCCACGACGCCAGCTTTTCCTCGCGATCGCGAAGGTCCGTCAGGGTCCGGCACTGGTCGTCCACGTTCGAAGGAGCGGGGATTCCGGCCTGGAAGCTCTCGAAGATCCCGTCGAGGAGGTCCAGCGATACCGACGATGCCCGCCGGATGTCGAGCGGCATCTCCGTCCGGTGCCGGAAGGCCGAGGCGAGCAGGAGATCGAGAGCGTTGGCGAGACGCTCCATCGCGGAGAGCCCGACGAAGCCAGCGATCCCCTTGATCGAGTGCAGGCTCCGGGCGATGAGAGCCTTCTTCTCCTCGTCGGCCGCGGCCGCCTCCAGATCCTGCGCGTGAGCTCTGAGGGCGTCCATGTTCTGGCGGTACTCGGAAGCAAAGAGCTCGAGGTCGCCCAGCTCCTCGGCCGGAACCTGTTGCGCTTGCGGTGCAGGTGCTTCGGGAACGAGGGAAACGGGGCGTGCCGCGGGGCGATCTGGCGCCGGTGCCTGTGCGGGCGCTGGTGCTGGCGGAGAGGGAAGGGCGCCGCTCTCTCCCCTCACGGCGCGCTCGATCATCTCGACGAGCGATGCGGCGTTCAGCGGCACCGGCTTCATCTTCTCGGCGCCGCGGATCAGTGTCGCCAGGCCGTCGACGGCCTTGAGCAAGACACTCATCACCGGGGGGGTGACGGTCCTCTCGCCCTTCCGGAACTGATCGAGGAGGGTCTCCATCCGGTGGGCCAGGGTGGCGGTCGCGGAGAGGCCGATGTACTGGGCTCCGCCCTTGATCGAGTGGATGGCCCGGAAGATCTCGGCGACGAGCTTGGGATCCTGGAGCTTCTCGAGGAGAACGAGGTGGGACTCCGCCGTCTGGATGTGCTCGGCCGCCTCGGCGCAGAACATCTTCAGGTCTTCGGGGTCAATGCCCTCGAAGCTGTCTTCGAGCGCTCCCTGGGACGCCGTGGCGGCGAGAACCATGGGGCGCAGCGGGGTCAGGGCGGCCAAGAGCGGCGCGTCTCCCTCCCGCGGCAGGGCGACCAGCGCCTCCACGAGCTCGAAGACGGCGTTTCCGAGCTGCGGCGACACCGCCTCGGATCCGATCTTCTCCGAGAGCTTCTCGAGGATCGCCGCCAGGTCAGGGAACTCCGACGGCACGAGCTCGCGGGCCAGCCTCGAGAGTCCCGCGGCGACGAGGGCCGCCAGCTCGCGGTTCGACGTCTCCACGGAGAGCTGCAGAACGGCGTTCTGGAGCTGCCAGAGTTCGTTCTTGAACCGCTCCAGGATCGAGATGAGCTGTTTGGTGTTGTCGGTCATGCGCGCTCTCCTTTGACCGGAAGTGCCGCGGCAGCGACGGAGGACGGTTCCGCCTTCGGTTCGGGAGCGGATCCGTGGCGGGATTCATGGAGCCCGAGGTCCCGGATGGCGTCTTCCTCGACCGAGACCCGGAAGTACTTGAAGTCGCGGATCACCCGCTTCATCTCGTGAATGTCGGTCACGAGCTCGTTCATGCGTGCCGCGTCCGAGCTCGGCACCCCGATCGTGCCGGCGTGCCGCGTGAGGAGGTGCGCCGAAGCTTCGGCGGAGCGGACGAGGTGCGCGAAGAGCAGGAGGACTTCCTGGAAGTCCGCGGCCAGGGCGTTGAAGGCCGTGGCGACCCTTGCGATCGGCCTCGGCCCCTTCTCGGGAACGGTCAGCGAGAGATCTCCGCTCTCGATGTGCCGGCACGCCAGAGCGACCCTGGAGAGGGGAAGGACGACGACGAGGAGAAAGACGATGGCCGTCAGGGAGACTCCCGTGACGAATCCCCACGCCGCGGGCCAGAGCTTGATCTCGATGGTGAGTCCCCAGACTCCGAGGATCAAGAACACCGCGGCAATCGCGAGAGCGATGCGGGGAGCCGTCAGTTCGCTCCCGTTCGAGGGTTCGGCCGTCCTCATGCGACGACCTTCTCCCGGGCGCTCCGGAGGAAGGTCCGGAGGGATTCCGGGTCACTCTTGTTGATGACGGCCAGGGCACCCGCCTTTCGGGCGAGAAAGTGGATGTCGGGGTCCGAGAGAACGGTCAGGATGACGATCTGCGCGAGAGGATCTCGTTCCTTCAGGAGTCGAGAGACCTCGATCCCTTCCTTGCCCCTCATCACCTGGTCGAGAAGGATCAGGTCGGGGTGGTGAGCCTCGAAGCGATGAAGGGCCTCGTCGCCGTCCGCGGCCTCGACGACACTCGTGAAACCCTCTTCTTCCAGGAGCTTGCGGATTCGAGTCCGGAAGTAGCCGGAGTCGTCGACGACGAGAACGGTTCTCATGCCGCCACCCCGGCGAGGGCCTTGAGCTTCTCGATCAGGTCCGAGGGCCGGCTCTTGTGGACGTAGGCCTTGATGCCGGCGGCGAGAGCCTGCCTCACCATCTCGGGGTCATCGACGATGGAGAAGAGGACCACCCGGGCATCCGGGTCGATGGCCAGGATGCCCCGGGTGGCGGTGAGTCCGTCGTCCCCGCGCATGGTGAGGTCCATCGTGACGAGGTCGGGTCGCAGAGACCGGTACATCTCCACGCCCTCCTGGCCGCTTCGGGCCTCTCCCGCGACTTCCATCCCCGCGGACGTGATCTCGCGGTGGATGCGGGAACGCATGAAGGCGGAGTCGTCGACGACGAGAACGCGGGGAGCGGACATGGCGGTACCTCGAGATCAGTGCGCGACCTGGCGGCCGATCTCTGCGGTCTTGAACTGGGCGACCAGCTCGTTGAGGGAAGTGGAGAGGTTCTGCAGCTGCTCGGTGACGCCGACGACGACGCCCGCGCCCTCCACGGTCTTCTTCGAGGCCTCGGCGGACGTCTGAGTGCTCTCGACGAGGTTCTTGGAGCGAACGGCCTGCTGACCGGTGAGGGCGAACACGTCGTCCGACCTCTTCAGAACGGTGTTCATGTCCTTGGAAATGCCTTCCGCGATCTTCTGCAGCTCCTCCGAGGAAGCCGCGATGGAGGCGGACTGCTGGATCAGGTTGCGGAGAGCCTCGACGGCGACCCGGCGGCGTTCACCCTGCTGACCGGCCTGTCCGGTGATCTGGCCCGCGAGCGCATTGAGCTCTTCCATCATCCGGAGCACGTTTCTCGTGCCGGCGGCCAGCTGGCCAGATGCCGTGGCGATCTCGTTGATGGCCGCGACGTTGCTCTTTCCGGCCTCGGTGATCTTCTGAAGGGCGAGCTTGGACTGGTCGGTGAGGCGGGCGCCTTCAGCGACGCGGGAGCCTGAGTCCTTGATGAGCTTGGTGATTTCCTTGGCGGCCTCGGCGGAGCGCTGGGCGAGCTTGCCGACTTCGTCCGCGACCACCGCGAAGCCCTTGCCGTGCTCGCCGGCGCGAGCGGCCTCGATCGAGGCGTTGAGCGCCAGGAGGTTCGTCTGGTCGGCGATGGCGGTGATGACCGAGATGATCTCGGAGATCTGCTCGGAGGACTCGGAGATGGCGCGCATGCCGTCGACGGTGGCCGCGACGGCCGTACCCCCTTCTTCTGCTGCCTTCAGGGTGCCCTTGCCGTGCTCGGTGGCGCGGGCGGCGACCATCGTCATCTCTTCCACGGCCTTGGCCATCTGGTTGACGGCGGTGGAGGCCTCGGCGACGGAGAGGGCCTGCTTCTGGGCGATCGCGACGACCTGGGCGCCGGTCTCGCCCATCGCATCGACGCGCTCGGAGACGAGTTGCACGTTCTTCGTCTGCGCGGTGGTGAGGTCGGCGACCTCCTTCAGCGAGCGGAGGAAGTTCTCGACGGCCTGCGTGGCGGACTTGGCGAGCTCGGCCTGAGCCTGGGAGGCGGCGTTGACCTCTCCGGCGGTCTTACCCATCTGTCCGACGATCTCGAGGGCCTTGCCCGCGCGCTCGAACTCTTCCTGCGCGCGTGCCTTGTTGCCCGAGGCCCTCTTGTTGACGTCGACGGCGTTCGTCTGCACGTTCTTGGCGGCGTCGATGACGGCTCGGAGCGTCTTGTTGAACCGCTCGAGAAGATCGTTGAGGGCCGCGGCCATGGTGCCGATCTCGTCTTCTCTGTCGACCGGGATCTGAACGGTCAGGTCGTGCTCGGTCGCGATCTTGGAGATCGCCTTTGTCAGATCACCGACCGGCACCGTGATGCCCCTGGCCAGGACGGCGCCCGAGACGAGGCCGAGGAGGATGGCGAAAACGGCCAGGACGACGATCGCCGTCTCGGTCCTGGCGGCGACCGCCTCGGAGGCCTTGATCTTCTTGTCGAGGTCTTCCCGGGTGGCCTTGGAGAAGTCGTAGACCTCGGTGAGGAGGGAGTGGGTCCCGGCCTTGAACGGAGTGATCGCTTCGTTGGCGGCGAAGGGGTCCGGGTACTTGCCTGCCTGGACCTCGGCGACGACCCGGGTGAAGCCGTCCCTGTAGTCCTCCGCCCACTTCCGCCACTGCTTGAACTGCTCGAGCCGCTTCTGGTCCTTCTCGATTCCGGAGAGGGTGTCGATGCGCTCGAAGACGCGTCGCATCTGCTCCTTCCAGTCGTCGAGGTAGGTCTTCAGCTTCTCCGGGTCCTTCATGTTGAGAAAGATGTCTTTCTCGTACCGCCGGGTCTCCAGGACGTTGGCGCGGAGACGCTGGGAGTGTTCCACCATCGCCGAGTCGTTCTTGGCGACCTGGAGGGCCAGGTCATAACCGCCGGCGGTACCCAGGTAGCCGCCGATGGCGACGGCGACGAGGAGCACCATGAGGAGTCCGAGACCGAGGCCGAGACGCTTGCCGATCGAGAGGTTCTTGAACATGTACGTCCTCCTTTTCCTTTCCTTCTTCCTTTGAGTTCAGAATTCCCTGGCGCCTGCCGCGCGGGCCGCGGTGACGGCGGGTCGAGCCGCGGCGGCGGCGCTGGCTGAGCGGAGATTCAGGATCTCAGCGATGTCGAGCAGAAGGACGATCGAGCTCTCGCGGTGCACGACGCCCTTGACGTAGTGGCTGGAGACCCGCGCCAGGACGACGTCTGGCGGAGGCTGGATGCGGGTCTCCTCGAACTCGAAGACCCCGCCCACCGAGTCGACCGAGAAGCCCACCCGGCGGTCCCCGAGACCGACGATCAGGAGCCGGTGCCGGGGACCGAGCGTGCGAACGCCGAGGCCGAGCCTGTTCTTCAGGTCCACGATGGGGACGACCACCCCGCGGAGGTTGATGACCCCCTCGACGTGCACGCTCACGTTCGGGACCTTCGTGATCGGAACGTCCCGAATGATCTGCCTGACGTCGGTGATGGGGATCGCGCACTCTTCCTTGCCGAGGAAGAAGGTGACGGTCGCGAGGGTCTTTACCTGTACGGTGACGCGCTTTCTTCTGGGCATGTTTTCACCATCTCCTCGAGATTCGGGGTCTCCGGTGTGCCTTTCATCAGGCGGCTCATCAGGAGCTGGGAGAGGCTCCCGGAAATGTGGTTCGGCAGGACGGTGCGGTCGACGAGTCCGCTCTCGATGGCGAGCTCGGGCTGTTCGGGATCGACGCAGGAGGCGGGCAGCTGGGCGAGCGTGACGCCCCCGGCCGCGCGGATGGCGGCGAGGCCGTCGATGACGTCGTCCCCGCTGCCCGAGAGGACGAGCCCGACCGAGCGGTGACCGAAGATCCTCGCCGCGCCGGCCATCAGGGTCGACACGGAAAGGAAGGTCGTCTTCGGGACGACCGTGAGACAGGGCCCGGCCTCGGAGGGGACGATTCTCACGGTCTGCTCGGAGCCGACGAGGTAGCAGACGCCGCTCTCGAGCGGCTTGCCATCCTCGGCGGCCTCCACGCTGAAGGTCGCGCTCTTGCCGAGGTAGGCGACGAACGCCCGCAGGAAATCGTCGGGGAACGGGAGCGAACCGATCACCGCGAACGGCAGATCGGCGGGAAGGCTCGTCAGAACCTGCATGTACGACAGGCAGGCGCCTGTCCCCGCGGCCGCGATGACGGCGCCCTGGCACCGGCCGCGGCTGGCCCGCGTCCCCGGGACGGAAGGCGGCGGCTGCACCATCCGGAGACCGCGCAGATTGACCTTCGCCGCCTTCCTCAGCCGGGTCAGGATCGACCGGGTCTGCCCCTCGATGTCCCCGCGGGACTTCGACGGCTTCGTGATGAAGTCGATCGCGCCGAATCTCAGGATCGACTCGAACGTCAGGTCGAGAGATTCCGGGTTGGCGGAAGTGACCACGACCGTCGGGGTCGGCTGGCTCAGCATGATGTGCTTGAGCGTCGCGACGCCGTCCATCACCGGCATGTAGAGGTCGAGCGAGACGATGTCGGGCTTGAGCCTCGCGAGAGCCTCCAGGCCCTCCTGGCCATTGGAGGCGGTCCCGATGACGGTGATGCCCGGGTCGGTCTCGTACAGGCGCGTGAGCGCCTTCTGCATCAGGTTCGAATCGTCGACGATCAGGATGCGAAGCCGGTCGTCCGCGGCCACCGGCAGCGTTTCGGCGCCCGGCTCGACCCTCTTGGCCAGGCCTTCGGCCTCGAGGTGCTCGAAGTGGTAATAGACCTCGAGGCGCGAGAGCCCCGTTGCGTCCGCGATCTGCGAGAGCGACATGGCCCGGGAGGACACGGCCGAAAGGACGCGGCGGCCCGGGCCCGCGGGCATCGACTCCCGGCCCTTGCGGGTTGCCGTGAAGACGGGATTCGTTCTGAGGCTCTCGTCGAGGAGCCGCATCGCCTCGAGAAGCAGGCTCTGGTTGCTTCTCGAGATCTCGGCCGGCCGGCCGCTCGACACGCCCTTGAGGAAACTGAAGTTGCCCTCCGGCCAGCTCAGGATCGCCATCGCCGCGAGCTCGCCGCGCAGCTCTCCCGTCTCGGCCGTCGTCAGGTTCCCATCGTGAAAGTGCAGGATCCCCCGGTCATTCGGCGTGAGCACCCTCAGACACCCCGACATCCGCGCGTACTCGAGAATCGAGACGATCTGCGGGAGGTCGAAGTCGGGGATCTGCCCCGCCAGGACCGGGATCATCAGGCCACCTTCACCACCGGCGGGGTGCCGAGAAGCGAGGATGAGAGATCCTCGAGGATGTGGTCGAGGTCGAAGAGTTCGGCCGAGCCCTCGAGGTTCGGCGACCACGTGGAGTAGAGGGCCGTCCCCTCGTCCTGCACGAGACACGAGGCGCCCATGCTGGCGGCGTGCCGCAGGCCCGCCATGCCATCGGCGCGGTCCCCCGCGAGGAGGATCAGCGAGGCGTTGGAGACGAACTTCTCTCCGCAGGAGGCGAAGAGGACGTCGAGGCTGTCGGTGGCGCTGCTCTTCTCGGCGAGGAGGGTCCCGTCCGGCCGCCAGAGAACCCGGCTGGCCGGAGGCACGAGCAGGGCCGTGCCGGAATGGAGGAAAGCGGGCGCCGCAAGGCTTTCCACGTGCCACCCGAGGTAGTTCTTCAGCGAGTCGACGAAGGAGGCCAGGATGGCGGGATGGACCGGGACCTGGCAGATGACCGAGAACCCCCTCTCGGTGACGGGAGGCAGGAGGGAGAGGATGCGGATGAAACCGCAGACCGACCCGGTCGTGCCGCCGATCACGACGAGGTGGCGGCACGGCGACTTCAACCGGACTTTCGGCGAAGGCGGGGTGAGGGGGACGCGGCGGAGCCGCTCGCTGCGGATGTTGTGCGCGTTGCGAACCAGGTAGATCAGGTGGCGCGCCTGTTCCTGCAGGTCGCCGGCCTGCGTCGACGGCTTCGGGAAGAAGTCGATGACCCCGAGTCTGAGGGTCTCGAAGGGGACGTTCTCGCGTCCCGTCAGGCTCGAGACGATGATGACCGGAGTGGGCCGGCGCGTCATGATGTACTTGAGCGCCGTCAGGCCGTCCATCGAGGGCATGTCGAGATCGAGACAGATGACGCTCGGCCTGACGACCTCGAACTGCTCGATCGCCTCGCGGCCGTTGGACGCTTCGCCCGCGATCTCGATCGTGGGGTCGGAGCTGAGGAGCTTGATGAGCGAGCGGCGCATGAAGGCGGCGTCGTCGACGACGAGGACCCTGACGATCTTGTTCATGCCACGAGCCTCCTTCCTTCGGCCCGGCGGGAGAGAAGCTCGCTCGCCAGGCGGAGGTAGCACTGGGCCCCGCGGCTGACGGCGGAGGTGAAGACGAGCGGCTCTCCACGAGCGGCGACCCGCGAGAGGTCGTCGTGACGCTCGATCATTGTGGAGAGGAGGTACTTGCCGAAGTTCTTCCTCATGATCTGGATGCTCTCGGCCGACAGGGAGGTCCGCCGGTCGGTCATCGTCAGGAGGATCCCGTCGAGCTCGAGGCGGGGGTTTCTCGTCGCCTTGATCTCCCGCGCGGTTCGGAGGAGCTTGCCGATCGTCATCACCGACATTTCCTCGCACTGGGCGGGGATGAGCATGGAGTCCGCGGCGCCCATCGAGGCGGCGGCGACGGTTCCGATCGTCGGAGGGTTGTCGATGAGGATGTAGTCGTAGTGCGCGCGGAACGGTTCGATCGC
Organism: Thermoanaerobaculia bacterium; assembly: GCA_022071945.1. Classification (GTDB taxonomy): domain Bacteria; phylum Acidobacteriota; class Thermoanaerobaculia; order UBA5066; family UBA5066; genus JAJVIN01. The sequence goes on from JAJVIN010000014.1 coordinate 62,962, forward strand.
CCGGCGGAGGATCTCGGGGCGGATGGCGAAGAGGTAGGCCTCTTCCTCAGCCGCTCCGGAGACGTTGGCGGGAACGATGTGGACGGGGACCCTGCCGGCGGCCAGGACGAACTTCGACATCGGCTCGCCCTTGACGAAGACGTCGTGGGTGCCGCCCCTCACATCCGTGCGTTTCAGACCGAAGCAGAGGGCGACCCCCCCCTGCGGGTCGAGATCGATCAGGAGCACTCGCTGCTCGAGGACGACGAGGCTCGCGGCGAGATTGACGGCCGTGGTCGTCTTCCCGACGCCCCCCTTCTGGTTGACGATGGCGATCGAACGCGCGCCCTGGCCCACGTTTCGCCTCAGACGAGAACGGCGGCGCGGCGCTCCGCGTCCGCCATGGAGGACTGCAGCTGTCTCGTCTCGTGCTCGAAGAGGATCTCGAACGGATTGAGGAGGATGGTCATCGCGCCGTCCCCGCGGACGACGCCCTTGACGAAGCGGCTCCCCTCGGTGAGGGCGAGCGGCGGCGCCGGCTCGATCTGCCCCTTCGTGACCCGGCGAACGGACTGGACGGAGTCGACGATGAAGCCGACCGTCTCCTCTCCGATCTCCACCACCACGACGCGCTGCCGGGTGGACCGCTCCGCCTCGGACAAACCGAATCGCGTCCTGAGCTTCACCAGCGCGACGATCTCGTCACGGATCCGCATGACGCCCTCGACGAACTTCGGCATCTTGGGCAGCTGGAGCACGTTGTCCAGGCGCTCGATGCTGACGATCTCGAGGATGTCGAAGGCGAAATCCTCATCTCCGAGCTTGAATCCGACGATCTGGAGGCCTTCGTCGCGCACGGCCGCCTCCATGCCAGCTGGCTGCGCGTGGTTCTCAGCCATGCTTCCTCCCGCTCCTGTCTTCGAACGATGGTTCGGAACTCATGTGGGTTCGTGCCTGTGGACGAGAGATGAAACCGGCTGGATTCGCCAGGTCCTCCCACTTGAGAGCGGCTCCGGAGAGCCGGCCCTTCATCAAGACGACTCCGGCTTCCAAGAGAGTGGCCCGATCACCGGGCTCGTCGGCTCCGCCCGCGATCAGGAGCGCGCCGAACCGCCAGGCAAGCTCCGAGAACGAGTCCAGGATCGCTCGCCGGTAGTAGTCGATCGAGGACCCCCTCACGAAGTCGGCGCCGAGCCGGATGTAGTCCGGGCGGAGATCGAGGAGCATCCGGAGTCCCTCCTCGGACAGCCCGGAGTCGGAGAGGGAAACCCTGAACCCGAGGGCGCGGACCTCGTCGAGAGTGTCGAGCGCGGGGTGGAGAGCCCCGGGAGCCGGCGCCACCTCCAGAACGATCCGTCCGGAATCGAGCCCGGCGTTTCCGGCGGCGAGGTCGATCATCGTCAACGTCCCGGAATCCTCCCCAAAGGCCTTTGCCGAGACTCCGAAAACCAGAACTGGTGCTCCGGGGAACTCCCTCACCCTGGAGAAGAGCGCCGTGAGGAGTGCCCCTGCCGCCTGCCCGGAGGCGGCGTCATCGTCCAGGACGAAGGGAGAGGGCAGAAAGCCCGGTATCTCCTCCATGACATCGAGGGCGAAGAGCATTCCGTCGCGCGTGGAAACCACTCTCTCGAAGTGAAGAACCTCCGGTCTCACCGGCCGGGTGATGACCTCCCCGGACCCGCCGTCCTGGTCCCTGGAGGTGTCGGCCGCGATCGCGGCCCGGCCCGCTGCTTCCATGACAACAAAGTCTGGGAACAGAGGGTCCCGGGAACAATCGGAGGATCTCCGATTCTCGTGTAGGAGTTTTCCGACAGGAGGTCGGAACGCCGTCCCGGACTCAGGAGATCAAGCCGTGCTTGACCGCGTACTGGACGAGCTCCGCGTTGTTCTTCAGGCCCATCTTCTGGAGGATCCTGGCGCGGTGCGTGCTCACCGTCTTGATGCTCACGCAGAGGTGCTGCCCGATCTCGGTGAGGCTCTTGCCAGAGACCATGAGGGTCAGGACCTCGAACTCCCTGTCCGAGAGGGTCTCGTGCGGTGCCTGCTCCGAGAAGCCCGAGCCGATGTAGGCGGCGAGCCTCTCGGCCAAGGACGGGCTCAGGTACTTGCCCCCCGCAAGCACTTTCTTGACGGCAACAACGAGCTGCTCGGGGGCGCCCTCCTTCGTGAGGAAGCCGGAGGCTCCGTTCTTCAGCGCTCTCACGGCGTACTGGTCTTCCGAGTGCATGGTCAGGACGAGCACGGGCAAGCCGGGGAACTCTCCCTTGAGCTGCTTGAGGATTTCCATGCCGCTGCGGTCCGGCAGCGACAGGTCGAGGATGATGAGGTCCCACCGAGCCCCGTGAGCCTTTCGCAGGGCTTCCTCGCCCGTGCCGGCCTCCTCGACCGCGGGGGCCTCACAACCTCTCTCCAGGATGTGCCGGATGCCTTGCCTCACGGCCGCGTGATCATCGACGACGAGAACGCGAAACACCGTCAGGCCTCCTGGCCCGCGGAGGCCGGAACTTCGACACGCACCGAGGTTCCTCCAGCCGCCCGCGGCTCGATCGTGAAGTTCCCCTGCAGAGCCAGAGCTCGCTCCCGCATGCCGAGCAGACCCTGGGAATGGGGGTCAAAGACCCTTGCGGGGTCGATCCCTCTTCCGTCGTCCTCCACCGTCAATCTGAGGCCCTCGGGGCCATGGTCCAACGTCACTGTAACCCGTGCGGCTCCGGAATGCGCCTCGACGTTGGCCAGCGCCTCCTGGGCGATCCTGAACAGCGCCGACCGGGCCGCCGTGGAGAGGGTGCAGCGATGCTCCGGCGCAAGGACATCACACGCGACCCGGGTCCGCTCCGAGAAGCGTCGCGCCTCGACGCGCAGGGCGTCCGCCAGCCCGAGATCGTCCAGGATCCCCGGTCTCAGACGCCAGGCGAGAGCTCTTGCGGCCGAGATCGTGGACTCGAGCAGCGTGTTGATCTCCTGGAGCTCGCCTCTGGCTTCCTCCGCGGCGGCGCCAAGGGACTCCTTGAGAAACGCGATCTGGAACGCGAGGGCGGTCAGGCTCTGGCAGAGCCCGTCGTGGATCTCCTTGGCCACGAGTCGGCGCTCCTCCTCCTGAAGAGCGAAGAGTCGGTGCGCCAGGTCCCGAAGCTCCGCGCGGGACTCGGAAATCTGGTCCTGGATCTCTCGAATTGCAGTGGTGTCGCTGCCTACCGACTGGATCTCCGCCACCTCCCTGTCCGGCCCGAGGATGGCGCGGTGCGTCCATGTCTGCCAGCGGACCCCGTGTGACGTCTCCACCCTGTGCCACACCTTCACGACGGGTGCCGAGGCTCCGAGTTGCCGGAGCTTCTCCTCCACGATCGGCCGGTCCTCCGGATGAGGCTCGAAGAGGAGCGGCCGTCCCAGGACGTCTGCCCCTTCGAGGCCAAAGGTCTCCAGAAACGCCGGGTTGACGAACGTGACCTTCCCGTCCACGTCGCGCCGGACGACCATCTCCGTCAGGTCCTCCACTATGGAGCGGTAGCGGGTCTCGCTCGACTGGATCTCGTGGCGGTAGCGAGTCTCCACCTCGAGCCGCTCGTTCATCGCCCCGACGATCCGGCTGGAGCTTTCCGCGAGCTCGCGCTCGACCGGTCTGATGACGAGGACGAAAAGCAGGAGCCCGATGACGGGGACCGAAATGGCCGCCTCGAGAAAGAAGTTTCCCCTGGCGAAATCCAGAAAGTGCGCGAGACCCGCCATCACGACCTGCGCCGCGGCGACGGCAACGAGAGTGAGGATCCAGTGCTTCCGTCCCTCGATCTGGACTTTCTGGTGCACGCTGCTTCTCCCTCTGCTCTCGATCGGGTGATGGAATTCTCCCTCAGGACCTCACGGCCTGGACGGCTCCGGGTCGACGGAATAGACGATCCACCCCGGAAACCCTGGCAGGGCGCCTCCCTGAGCGATCGCCCGGGCCCCCAGGCGATGGGCGAGGGGAGCTCGCGACTCCTCTGCCGAGAGGACGAGAAGGACCTGCCGGGCCGAGGTTCGGCCAGCCGAGGTTCGGCCGACGGGGTCGGGAGCGGAGACGTCGATCAGCCGGACCGCGGGAGACGGACTCTCGGGATTCCGCAAGAGCGCGTCGACGACGTGGTGATTGCGGACCGCGGCAGGATCGAGGAGAACGGGAGCGGCGTCTGGCTTTCTGACGGCGGAGATCGCGCCGGCCAGGGCCCGCTCGGGCCCTCCGAACGCGCCCTTCAAGCGGTCGGAATCCGCCCAGCCGATGAAGACGAAGACACCGGACGAGGCGGCCAGAATCCCCGCGAGAACGAGCGTGGCGCGGCCTGGTCCCTGCAAGCGCCGGGGAGTCCTCTCGAGGAGAACGAGGGCGCCGTACCCCGAGAGCACCAGAAGGAACGGGGCCGAGAGAGAGATCCGGTACGAATTGGCCTCGCCGCCCTGGTAACTGAGGAGGCCGCCACTGATGAGGAGTCCTGCCGAGAGCAGGAGGAGGAGAGCCTCTCCGGGACGCCTCGCGCTCGCCCACGCCCCGGCCAGGGCGATGAGGGTGACCAGGGGCGGCAGGACCGGAGCGGCCGGGTCCCCGTGGCGCTCGTTGGGGTCTCCTCCCGAGACGAACAGCCTGCCGTAGCTCGAGACGTTCTCGAGAAGGAGCCGCGGGGTTGAGGCGAGGGGTTGGCGAAAGATGAGGAGCTCTCCCGTGCGGGCCGTCGCCCTCCCGGGTGAGACCAGAAGGTGGAGAGCGTAGGGCGCCGCCACGAAAGACGACACCGCCGCGGCGGTGAAGAGGATCCGCGCTGTTCTTTTCTGGCCGCGAACCCAGAAGGAGGCGCCCGCGAGGAAGGGCAGGGGAAAGACGAGCCAGGCGGCGACGTAGCCGTACTGGGCGAGACCGAGGAAGAGCCCGGCCAGGGCCGGCTCGAGGGCAGGGAGCCGTGCGATTCCTCCACGCGAAGGAGGAACCGGCTCGATGCGCCGGGGGGGGGCGCCCGGGTTCGAGCCGTCGGCGGCGTGCGCGGCGCCAGGAGGAGAAGACCGCGCTTCTCGCTTGAGGGCCCGCACCAGGAGCCAGACGGCCATGACGATGAGCCAGCTGGTGGAGACGGCATTCCAGCCCCAGCGCGCCGTCGTCAGAAGCCACGACGAGGTCGCCAGGAGGGAGGCGGCGAAACCGAAGGCCCAGAGAGATGCGCCGAGAAGCTCTCCGGCCAGGAGCAGAGCGGCTGCGAGGAGCAAGATGGAGGGACCGATCGAGAGAACGCGGAAGGAGAAGAGCCCGCCACCCGCCAGGCGGTCGATCAGACCGGTTGCGTAGAGGTAGAGATTCGACGAGTACGAGTTGACAAAACCGGCGTCCGGAGGAGTCAGCGGGGAGGAGCCGAAGAGCGGATGTCCCGGTTCCGAGAGGACGATCCGGGCCGATCGGATGGCGTAGGCCTCGTCGATCCAGGGACCGGGCGGCCACGAGTCCCAGTGAACGACGCGAAGGGCGACACCGAGAAAGAAGAGGGGGAGCGCGACGAGGAGGAGCCCGGCTCGGCGGCCTTCCTCCCTCACTGGGGGCCGCCCGGTTCGAACGAGATGACGACGGGAAAACTCGTCCTTTCCGCGTACTTCTCGTCGAAGATCTCGCCGAGAACGCGGCCGTCGAGGTCACGGGCGATCGGCTCCCCGGCGAGGACGAGGACCGTCGGAGCGAGGTCGTAGACGGAGGCCGAGGTCAAGCGAGCGCCCGAGCGGATCCCGGGCCCGTTGATCACGATGAATCCCGGGTCGGATCGTTCAGGCGACGCCGCGGGTTCCCGGCCGAGCAGGAACTCCACCGCCGCGGGGAGAGAGGGGGCCGGGCCGAAGCTGACGGGAGAAAAGACGACGACGGTCCGGTCCGGGCCTTCTCGCTCGACGAGGTCGCCGATCAAGTCGTCGAGGAGCTTGTAGTAGGCGGTCACGGCGCTCGACCGCTCGTCGGGATGCCGAAGCTGCCGGCCGGGGTACGGGGACGAGGCCACCGAGGGTCCGAAAACCCTGGAGACGGGGGCGAGTCCCGAGAAGACGACGGCGGCGACGCTGGCGGGCCCGGTCGGGAGTGTCGCGAGGGTCAGACCCGCGACGGAGAGGTCGCGAGCGGCCATGCCGAGCGGGTCCGTCCGGGCGATGTCGGCCTCGGGAAGACCGCTCGGCAGAAGAGAGGCCGAGAGGCGCCGTTCGAGGTGCTCGGGTCCCGTCCGGAAGAGCCGGACCCTCTCTTCCATCCCGGGGGGGAGCGTGTGTCCTCCCTGCTGGGGCTGTTCGAAGGCTCGCTCCGAGGCCCACAGGACGAGCCCGTCCCGAGGGGGATCGGCCGCGGGCCAGTTTGCCAGGACGCTCTGGTGTCCTCTCTGGGCGAGGATCTCCCAGAACGCGAGGCTGGCACGTGCGGGAGGCGAGCCTGTACTGGGGAGTCTGAAAAGCCTGAGTCCGGCGGGCCTGGGGAGGAGCCGGAGCGCTCCCGCCGGGGTGGTCCACGACTCGGAGGAGAGCACCCGGTGTTTCATGGGCCGCTTGCCCGTGGCGGCCGTTGTCCAGAGGGCGGACCGGTCGTAAGGGCGAAGAGATTCGAGAGGGCCCGAGACACCCGTCTGGATCAGGCTCTTGAGGACGGGGAGGGTGCCGTCGGAGGCCGCTGCCGAGACAAACTCCCACGACGCTCCCTCGATGCCGATGACGAGGACGCTCCGCGGAGTGGTCTTGGGGATTTCGGGAACCGAGGAGAGCTGGACGGGATCGGGAGTCTTCTTGATGGAAAGGGGGGCCAGGCCGAAAAGAACGCACAGGCAGAGGAGGAGCCGTCCTGCTCGCCTGGCCGTGATCCCCAGGGCGAACGCCCAGAAGCCGGCGAGGGCCGACAGGGCGAGGAGGAGAGCCGAGGTCACGAGGAGGCGCCTGATGCTGTTCGGAAGGAAGGCGTGGAAGAGCTCCCTTTGAGACTCGACGAGCCAGCCGAGAAGTCCGCATGCGGCGGCGAAGGTCCCCCAGAAGAAGCGTTGGGGTTCGGCCATCTTCGAGAGGACCTGGAAGGGGAGGGCGAGGAGGAGACCGGCGAGCGCGAATACGAGGAGAAACGGGAAGACGGCGAGAGACGATGCCACCTCGAGATTCAGGCCCGCGACGAGGTTCCCCGCCGAAAGCCCGAAAAGGACTCCCGCAAGAAGGGGGTGGAAGCTCCGGGGGGTGTCGCTCATAATCGCGCCCAGCGAGTCTCGCTTCAGAGCCTTATGGCGGTCAACGAATCCCTTCGCGTCATCAAGACGGTCCGCTACGACGCCCTTCACTACTCCGTCTTCCTGCAGGCCGGGAGGATTGGTGAGAAGGCCCAGCCGGGTCACTTCGCCATGATCCAGACGGGGGAGGGATCCCGTCCCTTCCTCAGACGGGCGTTCTCCATTGCCGACGTCAATTCCGTCTCCGGTGTTCCCTGCATCGAGTTCGTCGTCAAGGTCGTGGGGCTGGGCACGCGGCTGCTCGGTCAGTTCTCCGAGGGGGCGCAGGTTCCCGTTCTCGGGCCTCTCGGGGTGCCGTTTCCGCTCAAGGACTTGAGCCGTCACGACCGGGTGGCCCTGGTGGCCGGAGGGATCGGCCTGGCGCCGCTTCTCTTCTTGGCGCACCGGCTCTCGGAGAAGCACATCCAGGCGGACCTCTTCTACGGGGGCCGCAACGAGGTCGACATCCTGAAGCGACCGGAGTTCGAAAGGCTCCTCGGGGCTCCCCGGTGCCGGTACGCGACGGACGATGGCTCGCTCGGCCGCAAGGGGCGCGTGACGGATCTTCTGGAGAAGTCGATCGAGTCGGGCGTCGTCTACCGCCGCGTCTATGCCTGTGGGCCCGTCCCGATGTTCAAGACCCTTTCGGCCCTTCTCGACGCGGCGCGGCTGGAAGGGATCTTCGCGCTCGAGTCCGAGATGGCGTGCGGGTTCGGTGTTTGCCTCGGGTGCGTCGCCCCGACCATCGACGGACGCTTCGCCACCGTCTGTTCCGAGGGACCGTGCCTGCCCCACACCGTGATCGACTGGGAGAAGATGTGAGCGTCGATCTCGCCGTCAAGCTCGGATCCCTCAAGCTCAGGAACCCGATCGCCACGGCCTCGGGGACCTTCGGCTACGGTCTGGAATTCGCCAGCTTCGTGAATCTGAAGTCGCTCGGAGCCATCTCGGTGAAGGGGCTTTCGCTGAGGCCCTGCCTCGGCAACCCGCCTCCGCGCATCTGCGAGACCGACGCGGGGATGCTCAACGCGATCGGGTTGCAGAACGTGGGCGTCGAGGCCTTTCTTTCCGAGAAGCTCCCCGAGCTTCACCGACTCGGCGCCACCGTGATCGCCAACGTCTGGGGCGACACGGAAGAGGACTACGAGGCCGTGATCACGCGCCTCGGCGACGATCCGCGCCTCGCCGCCATCGAGCTCAACGTCTCCTGTCCGAACGTGGTGAAGGGCGGAATGGTCTTCGGAAACGACCCGCAAGCCCTCGCCCTTCTCGTGAAGCGCGTCCGGGCGTGCACCCGCCTGCCCCTGATCGTGAAGCTCTCGCCGAATGCCGGTGACGTCGTCGCGACCGCGGCGGCCGCGGTGGAGGCCGGTGCGGACATCCTCTCGATGATCAACACGATCGTGGGCCTTTCGATCGACCTGGAAAAGCGAGAGCCGAAGATCGGGTTCACGACGGGTGGCCTCTCCGGGCCCGCGATCCGGCCCATCGCGCTCCGGATGGTCTGGGAGGTCAGACGCGCGCTGCCCGGGGTCCCCATTTTCGGGATGGGCGGGATCGAGACCGTCGAGAACGTCCTGGAGTTCCTGATCGCCGGCGCGGACGCCATCCAGGTCGGAACGGCCAACTTCCGCGATCCCACCGTTTCCGGCCGGCTCGTCAGGGACCTCGAGAAGTGGTGCGACAGAAACGGCGTCGAGAAGGTCACGGAGCTCACGGCCACCCTCAAAACGCGTCCCCGTCCGGAGCACCGGTATGCCTGATGCCCGCTCGCGAATCGCGCTCGCCCTCGACCTCTCGAGTCACCGCGAAATCCTGGAAACGGCCCGCTACCTGGCCCCCGCCGCCGGATACCTCAAGGTGGGGCTCGAGGCCTTCATCTCCGAGGGGCCGGGCCTCGTGCCCGCCGTGACGGCTCTCGGGCTTCCGGTCTTTCTGGATCTGAAGCTCCACGACATCCCCAACACGGTTCGCAAGGCGGCCGCGGCCGCGGCCCGGACCGGGGCGTCGATCATCAACGTCCACGCCTCCGGCGGGATGGACATGATGCGCGCCGCGCTCGAGGGGGCGGCGGAAGGGGCGAGCGGACAGAGGCCCAAGGTCATCGCCGTCACCGTTCTCACGTCTCTCTCGGCGCTCCATCTCGCGGCCGCGGGGTACGCGAAGGGGCCGCGCGAGACGGCCCTGAGACTTGCGGCCTTGACGAAGGAGGCGGGGCTCGACGGAGTCGTCTGCTCTCCGGAGGAGATCGAGGCGATCCGCAAGGGCTGCGGAGAAGACTTCTTCCTCGTCGTTCCGGGGATCCGCCCGGCCGGGAGCGACAAGGGGGACCAGAGCCGCGTCGCGACGCCGGGCGCCGCCATCAGGGCCGGAGCGGATCTCCTCGTGATCGGACGGCCCATAACCGAGGCGCCCGACCCGCTGCTGGCAGCCCGCGCGATCGCGCAAGAGATCGAGGCGGCACTGGAAGCCTAGGCCAAGGGATTCTCCGGGAACGTTCACCGGCATCGGGCCTCGATGTACCGGAGCGGGTGGAGGCGCTCTGCCCAGGAGGGGAGGCTTCCGATCATCTGCAGGTCTTCCTGGAGTTCCGTGGCCAGAGACTCGGTGAGTCCCATCTCGGTGGCGATCCGCAGCAGATCCTGGAACGTCCTGTCGAATGGCCCCCGCTGGGCGAGCGGGGTGACGCCGGCCATGTTCATCAGCTCCTGGTGATAGGGCCTTGCGGCCCGGACGTCGAAAAACGCCCGCTGCTCGAACGGCAGGGTCCAGCCGTCCTCGGCGAAGACGTAGGGGACGAAGAAGATGGAGCGCGGGGTGACGGAAGGGTGCCCGTAGCCCGCTTCCTCGAGAGCGGCCAGGGCCTCCGCGACCCGGCGCAGGATCGCCACCCGCTCCGATACCGGCAGGTTGGGTTCCTTCCGCAGGAACTCACGCAGGTCCACTCCTTCTGGCAGGAGAGGCCGGACGAACCAGACGGAGTAGGGCCCGGCTGGCGACGCTTCTGTCCGGACGAGGTCGGAGAACGTCCCCCAGAAGAGCGCCGGATGAGCGCGGCGCACGCGATTGAGATCCACGAGAAGACGCCGGCGGTCTTCGTAGAACGCCTGGGCGCCCGCTTGATCCGCGAAGGTGAAGGCGATGGCCAGGAGGCGCCGCCCGTGAGCGTCCTCGATCTCCATGATCCGGCCCGGCTCGCCGTCGCCCGCGTCGCGAATCGCATATTCGGGATTCACGACCAGGTAGGGTCCGAGGGCCGGACCGCGCGCGAGGACCTCCTCGAACCGCGGGATCATCTGGCGTGAACTGGGCGCGACGACCTGACCCTCGGCCGCCTTTCTGTCGAGCCGGCGTCTGAGGGACCTGAGCGTGGAGGAGACCTCCCAGATGGCCGGCCGCCGGCGCCAGTCGTCTCTCGACATCGAGGCCAGCAGGTCGCGGAACTCGGCCGGCAGGCTGGCGGGGAGCCGCGAGACCCTCGGCGCGCGGCGGCCCGGCCAGGGTTCACTCTTGGTCCGCTGGCTGCTCGGCAACTCGGGGACCTCGCCGCTGATGATCTGCGACAGGCTGACCCCGAGCGCGTAAACGTCCTTCGAGAGCGCCATCCGTTCCTGGTCGCCCGGGTCGTCCGGCACGGTCAGGAGGAAGGTCTCGGGAGGCATGTACCCGGGCGTCCCGGAGAACGTGCCGAGGGCGATCTGCTCGATCAAGTCCGCCGGGGTCGTGACGGTGTCGAAATCGATGATCCAGACGCAGACACCGGTCCGTCCCGATGCCAGCTGCCGTTCCTCGACGCAGAAATTCTCCGGTTTCAGGTCCGCGTGGATGAGTCCGTTGGAGTGGAGATGGCAGAGCCCCCTGGCGGCGCTCCAGGCGATGTCGAGGATGGCACCGTACGTCAGGCCCCGGGTGGCGACGTAGGACCGGAGATTGATGCCCGGGGCGTACTCGTAGACCTCGCATGAGTCGTCGCCCGCGCGCATCCGCCCGAAGCAGGACGGGATGACCGGGTGCCACGGGAGACGGCACATCCGCTCCTCGATGATCTGCTCGTGCCGCAGGAAGAACTCCAGTTCCGCTGCGCTTCGCGCCTGGCGCGGACGCCGCACCACGAACGGGAGCCTGAGGATCCGGTCTCGTGTGCGGTAGACGGTGTTGAGTCCTCCCGAGCCGATCTTCTCGAGTTCCTCGACCGGCAATGCCGGCCGCCCCTCGATCGAGAGGGCCACGAGGAAGCCCGCGGGCTCCTCCGGAAGGTCGGTCGCCGGCCCTTTTCCGAACGCGCGCCGTGTCGAGAGTGCAATCTCTCTCCACCGGTCGGGAGCAGAGGCGATCGCACAGGCCGCGAGTTCGAGCGTTTCCCTGACCTTCCGTCGTGAGTGACGCAGGCGAGGCGCGACGAGGGCCCTTCCGGGAACGGATTTGTCGTCCATGGTCTGACGCGAGTTCCGCTCTCTGGAGTATGGCTTTGGGGGAGGCGTGGCGAGAAGACCTTTGTTCGGCCCTTCAGAGCCACCCGCGAATCCGGTAGTAGAGGAGCCCCGCCAGCTCGTGCAGGGCCGCCTCGCTCCCCTCGAGGGACGAAGTGTCCGGCCAGAACCCGAGAACCCAGGGTTTCGGTCTTCCGTCCAGGGCGTTGTGATCGGTCGGCGCCGGGATGATCTCGAGACCGGTCCTGGCAAACACGGCCCGGGCGCGCGTCATGTGCGAAGCGGACGTCACGAGGAGGAGCTTGCGGATCCCCTTCTCCCGGCAAGGAGCCGCGGTGAACTCCGCTTTCTGGCGCCTGGAGACGGAACGGCCTTCCAGCTGCGGCCCCGTGCCGTCAAGGTTTTCGGTGTGTCTTGAAGAAATCCAGCATGAGGTCGCTCGCGGAGAAGCCGGCGGGACCGGGGACTCCGTTGCGCCCCGGCCACTCGTGTCCGCCATGAACGACGGAGTAGAGAATCACGTCGGCCCCGTTGCGGCATCCCGGGTAGACGTCTCTGTAGACCTCTCCCCCGTACAGGACCGTCCTTAGCGCGGTGCCGCCGCATCCGTTCGCACTCGTCCAGAACGCCATCGTCTCCGCGGCCGAGAGATCCCATCGGCTTCCGTTGGAGCCGCCGTTGTAGAGGACGGCCGTGTCCTCGAGCCCCTTGAAGGCCATGACGCCTACGGGAACCGCCGGGGCGGGCGGGATGAGGATCGGCTCGCCCGATGCGGTCGGTGAGCCCCCGTGGCTCGCCGCGACCGGTGCGATCGCGGCGATGATGTCCGATAGCTCCGCCCCCGCCCGGTGCGACAGGAAGCCTCCATTCGACATCCCGGTCAAGTAGACGCGCTTCGGGTCGATTCGGAACTGGGTGGAGATGTGATTCACGAGAAACCGGATGTATGCCGTGTCGGGCACCTGCTGGTCGAGGGCGGTCGCGCAGCAGTTCATTCCATGGAAGGAGGCCGAGCCGGCATCGCCCAGGGTGCCGTTCGGGTAGATGGAGATGAAGCCGGCGGCGTCGGCGGCCTGTCTCAAGCCTGTGCCGTTCAGCAGGTCCTCATAGTCGTGCCCACCTCCGTGAAATCCCATGAGGAGAGGGACGTCCGCCTTGCCGTCGTAGGTTGGAGGGACGCTGAGGAGAAAGCCCCGTGCCCACCCGCGGTAATCGACCCACTGCCGGGTCAGACCGGCGGTGGCCGGGAGGGCCGGAGACGGGGTCGGGACCGGATGCGCGACCACGTGGGCTCCATCGCTCGTCCCCTGCCCCGGTGTGGCCCCGTCGTTCACGACGCCGTAGCAGAAGTAGGCATTTGTGCCGGCGACTCGCCGGATTCGCAAGTAGGCGTTCGAGACCCCGGGAGCGTGGGTCGTGAGGATCTGGTTGAGTTGCGTCCTCTGGCGCTCCGCCAGGGCGATCGGATCGAGTGTCTTCACGGGCTTGCCAGTCGATCCGTCGAAGATGGTGAGTTCAAGGCCCACGTCCGTCACGTCGCCATGGCCGGGGTTGAGGAGCGCTACATTCGATCGGCTCGAGGAATCCTGCAGAAGCGCATGGATCCACGTGTCTCCCTTTGAGGCTTCGACGACGGACAGGGCGGGGGCGAAGACCCCGTAGCGACCTCCTCCGCCTTCGCTTCCGACTCGAACCCCCGCGAACACATCGGTGACCCCGCTCGCGGCGGCCCCATCGACGCGGATGAAGAGCGTGCCGTCGATCGTCGCCGTGCCCTTCGCCGGGATCCCGGGTGCTCCGGCCAGCCTTAAGTACTCCACGAAGTCCGGGATGATGCGCTGCTCCCTGGGTTCCAGGGCGAGGATCAGACCCGTCGCGCCCCCCTGGAGCCCGGTGGCGGAAAGAATGAGGCGGAGCGTCTTCGGCGAAGAGGAGAGATTCGCCAGCGTCACCTCCGAACTGTATGTGGAGGTCTCCACCAGGGCTGGCACCGTCAGTTCTCCCAGGACGTCCTCGAACCCTCTCGGCCGGGCCGGGATGAAGGACCCATCTCCGTTCGCCTGATCGTTGATCACTCCGTACGCGTACCACGGGGCTGTCCCGGCGACCCTCTCGATCAGGGCAAAGCCGCTCGAAAAGCCCGCCAGGTTCAGGACCTCGGTGAATTGATGGAAGCCACCAGGAGCCAGAGTCACGTCCTGAGCCACGAAGGGGGTTCCCAGAGAGGTTCCGGGGAAGAGGGTGGTCCTGAGTGTGACGGATCCGGAGCCCTTGGATCCGGCGTGTTGGAAGGCAAGGTTGGAGCGATCGAGACCATTCTGACGAAGCCCCGCCACGTGAGCGGCATCGGCGAGCAACCGATCCGCGCGAACACCGGCGTAGGCGAGCCCCGAGCGTGGTCCGTTGACGTTCAGAGTCCTGGCGGTTGCGGCTGCGTCGCCCTCGGAGAGAAGGCCGGAGAACGTGATCCGGAGGGTTCCTCCCCGGTTTCCGCTTTCGGGGACCATCGATGGGTTGAGCGACCTCAGATAGGCGATCGCGTCAGCGTGGGTGACCTGGCGGCCGGCGGGCAAGCGGTCCTGGGCCGTTCCTCCACCGCCTCCCAGATTGGGAGCCGGCGTGTACTCGAAGCTCAGCGTCACATCGCTCGCCCCTCGATTCGTCAGGGTCAGCTCGGTCGAAAAGAAGGAACTCATCAGTCCCGATGACGACAGGACAACCGGGACAAAGAGCGTCGTCTCGGCGGCAAACAGGCTCGATCCGAGGAGCAGAAAGGTGACTCCCAAGACCGCACGCAGTCGCATGGCACGATCCTCCTCAGGGCGTGATTCGCAGGTTGGAAAATCCCTTAGTTTACACTCGAGTGACACGTAGCGCGAGCTTTGCGGCATTCGGCGATCGCGGCCGCCGGAGGTCCCTCCGCTGGTGCCGCGCACCGCCTCTGCGGGAAGCACTTCGGCCCCGCCTCGAGGTGATCGCCTTTCCCCGTGGTCAGCACCGTCTGCCGGCCTCGGCCGGACGGTGTCAGGGAGCCGATGCCTCCACGAACGCGCGGAACATCTCGTGCCTCTCCTCGATCGACTCGAGCCGGGCGGCGAACGAGGGGAGACCGTGAAGACGGGAAAGGGCCCGGTCTCTCTTGATCCAGGGCGCGTTCCAGTACCCGAGGGCCTCGGCTTTCCCGACCCAGCTGACCGCGCCCTCCAGGTCCCCGAGGGCGGCCCTCACCTTGGCGATCCAGTACGTGAACGTCCCGTCGGCCTGGGCTCCGGGTTCCGCCTGAGCGAGAAGCCGTTCCGCCTCGCCGCGATCCCCCGAGTGGGCCAGGCTGAACGCCAGGACGCCCCGCGCAATGGCGTTGTCGGGGTCGAGCTCGTATCCGCGACGGATCCACTCGCGTGATTCCGCCCGCTTCCCCTCGTAGTAGTGGACGATGCCCTTCCAGTAGTTGAAGTGGCTGTAGCGCGGGCGCGAGGCCAGAAGCGCGTCGATCTCCGCGTGAGCGTCCTCGAAGCGGTCCTGGTAGATGAGAACCGACAGGCGCGGGATGGAGTGGGTGAAGGCCGCATCGGCCTTTCCGGCCTCGGCCTGTTCCTCCAGGCACTTCTCCCACAGACCGGTGTTCTTGTAGAGGTAGGCCAGGCCCGAATGCGCGGGAGCGTGGGCGGGATGCGCTTTCAGAACGGCGCGAAACGCGGCCAGGGCCCGCAGGTTCTCGCCGCGTTCGAGCCGGATGAGACCGAGCGTCGTTTGCGCTTCGGGTACGTGCGCTCCGCCCGGATCGAGTTCGAGAGCCTCGGAGGCGGCCTTTTCTCCCTGCTCGTAGAGGCCGGCGTCTCCGATGATCTCGGCGGCCTCGCTGAGGTGCCGGGCCAGCCGGGTCAAGAGCCGCGTCCTCTCGCGCAGCTGGCTCTCGGCGGAGAGACGGGGCGCGAGCTGGACCGCGCGCAGGAGCAACGGGCCGGTCTCTCGCGGGCTCTTGCCGGCGGCTGCATCGGCCGCGCGCTCGAGGGCCTCGATCGCCCTCGGCCAGTCTCGCGATCTCTCGAAGTGGACGGCGAGAGTCGCCGCGACCGTTTCCGCCGCCCGGGCGTGCCGGCTGCTGAGGAGAAGGCCGATCGCCTGGTGCCAGGCCGCCTTTCGCTTCGGCGGGATCGAGTCGTACAGGGCGTCCTGGTAGAAGGCATGGACGAATCGGAATGCCGACGTGGCCGTCCCGTCGGGGAGCTCGAGCTCGCCCGCGGGCTCGACGAGCTGATGGATGCGGCAGAGGCGGTCGATCCTGTCTTCGACCTCGAGCTCGTCGAGCGAGAGGGCCGCGGCGACGAGGTTCGAATCAAACGACTCCCCCTGCACGCTCGCGACGGAGAGAAGCCTCTGGTCCGCCTCGTCGAGCCTCTCCAGCCGGGAGAGGATGACGCCGTTGATCCCGTCCGGGACCTCCTCGGAAAGCTCGGAGAGCGGGCGAGCGGGCCGGGCGAGCCATCCATCCGTCAGGATCGCTCCGAGCGATCGGAGATGTCTCAGAACGTTCAGGACGAAAAGAGGGTTGCCCTCTGTCCGCTTGTGGACGAACCGGACGATCTCCGGATCGACGACCGTGACTCCGAGCTCGCGCGCGACGAACCTCTCGACCTCGCTTTGCGAGAAGGGCTGAGGGGAGATCTCGGCGCTGATGGAGCCCGACGCCGAGAATCCCCTCAGGATCTGCCGCAGCGGGTGCCGCGCCACCTCGACGTCGGAGCGCCGGTAGGTTGCCAGGACGAGGAGGCGCATCTCCCCGATCCGCCGGGCCAGGTACGCCAGGAGGTCCACGCTCGAGGCGTCGGCCCAGTGGAGATCCTCGAGCACCAGGATCAACGGCCGGATCGTCGACAGGACGGCCAGGAAGTCGGTCATCTCGCGCGGCATCCGCTCCTGGGCGACGAAGCCCGGCGCCTCGTTTCTCGACTCTCCGGCGAGCGCGGGCAGGTGGCGGCACCAGGTGGGCGCGAGCGTCCGGAGGAATCCGGAGACGCGCCCCTCCTCCAGCTTGTTGAGGAGCCGGCCCGCGATCTCGAGGAACGGCAGGTAGGCCTCGCCCCCTCCGAAATGCTCCGAGCAGCGGCCGACGGCGGTCAGGAGCTCGGGCCTCGTGGCCGTTTCCCGGGCGAGGAACGCCTCGATCAGCGTCGTCTTGCCGGAGCCGGGCTCCCCCGAGATCAGGACATAGCCGCCGCGCCCCCCGAGGGCGTCCTCGAACCGGGTCCGGATCGCGGAGAGCTGCCGCTCGCGTCCGATCGGCTCTGACCCTCCCGGTTCGGGTAGAGAAGCTTTTTGCCCGATCAGCGTCAGGGCCGGAGTCGGCCTTGTCTGGACTTCGGTTCCCGCCCGGGGACCGATCAGCGCCGACGACAGGGCCCGGGCGAACTCACTGGCGGACTCGTAGCGGTTCGCCGGGTTCTTTTCCAGGCAGCGCAGGATCGCGTTGGAGGCGGCCTCGGGGATCTCCGGAGCGATCGACCTGGGGGACGGGGCCGGTTCCCCGACGTGCTTCATGAGCACCTGCAAGACGCCCGGTGCATCGAAAGGGAGAGCGCCGGTCAGCATCTGAAAAGCGATCACGCCGAGGCTGTAGATGTCGCTCTTGCCGTCGACCGAAAGCCCCGAGGCCTGCTCGGGGCTCATGAAATGTGGTGTTCCAACGGCGTGGTCCCCCGTCAGGCCCGGAGCCGATTCCTCGTCAGAAGAGAGGCTTGCGAGGCCGAAGTCCGCGACCTTCACCACGTCCCCGTGCAAGAGAACGTTGGCGGGTTTCAGATCCCGGTGGACGATCCCCACGTCGTGGGCGGCGGTGAGGGCCGAACTCACGGCTCCCACCACCTGGACCGTCCGCCTGAAGCTCGCCTTGCCCGTTCTCGAAAGCTCGTCCGCCAGGCTCCCGCCGTCGCAGAGCTCCATGACGAGGTACGGCTCGCATCCGGCGTGGCGGACGAAATCGTGGACGACGACGACGTTCGGGTGGTTCAGCCGTCCGGCCGCCCTCGCTTCGCGGCGGAATCTCTCGAACGAGACCGGATCCGAGATCCCCTCCAGGAGGAACTTGATGGCCACGAGACGCCCCATCTCCTCGTGGCGGGCTTCGAAGACGGCGCCTCTCCCACCCACTCCGATCCTGCGGAGGAGCCGGTACCGGCCGTCCAGAAGGTCGCCGGCCTTGCGTCTCAGTTCCGAGCCTTCCATCGCCTGCGTGCTCTCCCCGGCCCCGTGTCACGCGGGGAGCAGGCAGGGCCGCAGGGCCCGACCGCGCTCGCGTGCCTTGGGGGCGGGAATCGCCAGGCAACTATAGCCGTGCCCGCGAAAGACGAGCAGGTTCGAGCCGCGGCCGGAAGAGCGAGGGGGAAGACGCCCGGGACGAAAGGCCCGGCGGGGACCTGCCCCGCCCTCAGGTATCCCGCTCCTCGAGCACGATCTCGGAAGCGAGTTCCAGCCGGAAGCGTCCTCTCTTGACGGGGACGAGGGTCACATCCGGACAGCGGTCCTCGAGCCGCTTGCGCAAGAGGACGAGCCGGCTCTCGAGGTTGTCCTTGTAAGCCGGGAGGCCGAGCGAGGGATCCATCCGCAGCTCCATGTTTCCGAACTCGGATCGCCCCTCTTTCTGATGGGCTGAAAGGAGGCGCCAGAGAATCCTCGCGGGAACGTTCCTGACGAGGTACTCGCCGTCGATGAAGACGCAGTCCTCTCCCCTGTAGTAGACGAAGGTCCGTCTCGGGCGTGCCGCGGGGGCCACGTGTCGAGGCGTGGCCTCGGGAACCTCGGCCTCGGATTCCGGCGAGTCCGAGAACCGGTCGATGCCGATCGCGACCTGGTTCGCGATGACCTCCAGATAAGGTTCGTGCCAGTCGGAGAAGGCGAGGGGCTCTCGGCTCTCGACGGCCAGGACTCCCAGCAACCGGTCCCCGACCACGAGCGGGAGGGCGAGCTGGCTCTCGGCATCGGGCAGTCCCGGAAGAGGCACCTCCGGCCGCAGGGACGAGGCGTCCCCGGTCTCGGCGACACGCCCCCGGATGGCTCGGCCATAACGGAGGAGGGTGTCGACTCCCGTCAGACGGAGAGGCGCGCGCCGCTCTGCCACGGTTCCGATCAACCCGGCCCCCAGGGGGACTTCCGCCCCGATGCCGCTGGTCCCGTAGCCGTGGCTCGCGATCGTCACGAGGGTCTTCGTGCCCTCCTCGAAAAGGAGGATCATCGAGTGCCGGAACCGGAAGAGCTCGTCGAGGGCGGCCAGAACGTCCTGCAAGAGCGCCTCGAGGTCGGGCGACCGGTTGAGGCGGCAGGACACGAGCGAGAGCGCGCGCAGCTCGCTCAAGGGACCCGCGGCCACGGGCTCGGCGCAGGCCTCGCCGGCGGGTCTCTCGTCGAGGAATCCCTCTTCCTTGCGAGCCCAGAGGACTTCACAGATGTCGGCGGAGCGGAGCTTGAAGACTCCCGCCATCCCGCTGTGAGACGCAATCACCTGGATCCGCGCCGCCATGGCGTCGAAGAGAGGCCCCTCGGTCTCGGAGCGGACGTACTTGAGGCCGAGGTGATAGGCCTCGTAGGTGACCGGATCCCAGAGCTCGACGCGCGCGAAGGGGTTCTCGTCGAAGTTCCGCCGCGTCTTGTTGAAGAACTGGCACGAGATGGCAACGTGCCGGGAGTCCACGTAGTGGACCTGGCTGAGGAAGGTGACGTTGGGCGTGCCGTCCCTGGCGCAGGTCGCGATGACACAGGGGATGATCCCCTGCAGGCAGCGGCGGATCTCCTCGAGGCGCAGGCTCATGCCCCCCTCGAACCGGCGAATCGGGCGCCGGCCTCGGGTCCGGGAGTCTGCTCGAAGACTTCCCTGATCTCGATGATGAGCGCCCGGCAGGGCCAGCGGTTCTTCCGGCGGATCGCCTCGCGGGCCATCCCGACCGACTCCACCTGGTAGAAGAAGCCGTTCATGCACGACTCGACGGTCTCCTTCTCGGCCGCCGTGGCGCTCCGCATCTCGACGCAGCGGCCCTTCAGCTGGACGGCGCGGTGCATCAGGACTTCCTCCATGACGACGGCGATGGCGGAGTTGCCGGCGATGTTCTCGAAGGTCTCCTTCCCGGTGGCCTCGGGGACGAAGACGGTGAGGAGGTGCGTGAGAGGGTCGTACGAGAAGCCGACGCCCGTCGCGCAGGCGGGGAAAAGACTTTCATCCCGCGTCCCGACGGCGATGGCGACCAGGCCGCGGAGGACGCGCGTGAGGGCGGGAGGACCTCCGAGCACGGCGCGGGAGTATGACACGCCGCACAGACCTTAAGAAACTCTTAGGGTTTCGCTAAGAACTACTTAGGTGGCGTCCGAGCGCGCGCGGCCGCACCTTTTCTCCTGTCAGGCGGCGAGCCGCCCGAGACGAGAAAGAGACAGGAGAAAGCCATGACGGCCATCAACACGACCCTTCGCCTCCACGACGACATCACCCTGATCCAGCAGGCGGAACCGGTGCCCGGGAAGGGGTTCCTTCCCGTCCACTCGTACCTGATCTCGGGCGCTCAGCCGGTCTTGATCGACACCGGGGTCATCCGGGAGAAGGACGCCTTCATGGCGGCGCTGGAGTCGGTCATCGACCCGGCCGATCTCGCCTGGATCATCCTCACTCACCCCGACTCCGACCACGTCGGCGCTCTTCCCGAGCTCCTCGAGCGCGCGCCCAACGCCCGGCTGGTCCTTAACTGGATTTCGACCGGGAAGCTCTCGGCCATGATGCCGCCGCCGATGCCGCGGGTCACCTGGGTGAATCACGACGAGTCCCTGGCTGCCGGAGACAGGGTCCTTCACTTCGTGAGGCCGCCCATGTACGACTGTCCCTCGACCGTGGCCGTCTTCGATTCGAAGACCCGGACCCTCTTCAGTTCCGATGCGTTCGGAGCGTTCGTGCCCGTCCTGACGACGCACTTCGCCGACCAGGTGGCCGAGTTCGCCCTCGAGGGGATGTCCACGTTCTGTCGCGCCAACTCGCCCTGGATCTCGGAAACGCAGCCGGACCGCTACCTCGCGACGCTCAAGTCCCTTGACTCTCTCGAGCCCTCGTGGGTTCTCTCCGGTCATTTTCCGGCCGTTTCCCGGCGCGAGGCCAAGACGCTCTTCGCTCGCGCCGCCCGGCTGCCGGAGGAAGGCCGGGTCCCCGCGCCGACCCACCAGGCCCTGACGGCCATGCTCGCGTCCCTCGCCAGGGCCGCCTGAGCGAGGGAAGCGATGAACGCCCTGCCCGCCTTCTCGCTCTTGGTCCTGCTCCCGGTCTGTCTGTCTTCCCTCGTCGCGTGTTCCCCGCGCTGACGGTTGTCCCTGCCGCGATGCGGACTCCTACCTCGATGACCCCTCGCCTCCGTCCCGGGACGAGGGGCGAGGGAAGGGGCTTTCGGGAGGGCCTTGCGTCAGCGGGTCTCGGCGGCAAGGACCCGCGCGGTTTCGAGGACCTCGCGAACCTTCGTGGCCAGCTCCATCACGCTGAAGGGCTTCTGCACGAACTGGATCCCGTCATCGGCCAGTCCGCGCCGGGCGATGACCTCCGCGGGATAGCCCGAGATGTAGAGAGATCTGATCCCCGGCTGAAGGGACTGGATTCTCGCGGTGAGGTCGCGGCCGTTCATCTCGGGGATGACCACGTCCGTGATGAGAAGGTCGATCTTGTCCGAATGTTCCCTGGCGATCTGGATGGCCTCACCGGGGCGCGATGCGGCGAGAACCGTGTACCCGAGCTTCTCGAGCAGGGCGCGCTCGAGTTTGAGAATGGCGACCTCATCCTCGACGAGGAGCACCGTCTCGCGCCCCGTCGGAACGTCTCCCACGCGGTTCTTCGGGGCAACCGGGAACTCCCTGCCCAGGTAGCGAGGAAAGTAGATGGAAAAGGCGGTTCCCTTCCCGGGTTCGCTCGTGACATCGATGAATCCCTCGTTCTGGCGGACGATGCCGTAGACAGTCGCCAGCCCAAGGCCGGTGCCCGAGCCCTTCGTCGAGAAGAAGGGTTCGAAGACGTGTTCCAGCGTGTGGCGGTCCATGCCACAGCCGTCATCCGCGACGCGGAGGACGACGTGATCCCGGTCTTTCAGGTCGCAGGGAACCACTGCCGGGACTTCGCCGCGAGGGACTCTGGCGGTCTCAATCTGGATGTGTCCGGGCCCTTCGATGGCGTCTCGCGCGTTCACGCACAGATTCGCGAGGATCTGGTCGACCTGTGTCGGGTCGAGCTTGACGGGCCACAGGCCCGGGTCTGGACGCCAGGAAAGCTCGATCTCCTCGCCGATGAGGCGGTCGAGCATCCGGAGCATCCGCTCGATGGCGGCGTTGAGGTCGAGGACCTTGGGAACCACGGTTTGCCTTCGCGCAAAGGCAAGGAGCTGCTGTGTCAGCGCGGCTGAGCGCTCGGCGGCGGCCCGGATCTCGAGGAGGCCGGCGTGGAGCGCGCTTTCTGTGTCGACGAGGGGCAGCGCCTCCTCCGCGTGGCCGAGGATGACGGACAGCATGTTGTTGAAGTCATGGGCGACGCCGCCGGCGAGCCGCCCTATCGACTCCATCCGCTCCGCCGTCACCACCCGGTCCTGAAGTTTCAGCTTCTCCTCGTTGGCGCGTTTTCGCTCCGCGACATCCCACGCGAGGTCGGCGAGGGACGTGGCCGTCTCGATGTCGTCCTCGCGGTAGGGGGCCGGCTTGTTGCCGACTCCCAGCACGGCCGTGATCTTGCCGTGCCGGAAGACGGGCACCACGAGCTCCCGGATGACGGGGGCGTGGCCTTCGGGGAGCCCCTTGCGGTTTTTCGCCGTGGCGTAGTCGTTGTGGACGACCGCCCTGCGCTCCCGGATGCACTCCGCCCAGATTCCAGCCTTCTCGACGGCGTAGTGCAGGCCGGCTCCTTCGGCCGTGCACATCTTTTCGATGGTGTTCGTCGACCACGCCTGGAGCCACAGGGTGTTCTCGTCGGGCTCCACGAAGTGATAGAAGCCGACCTGGCTTCCCGTCAGGCTTTCGGCCTCGTCCAGAGTCCGGCGCAGGAGCTCGGCGAGCGTGCTGGTTTCGGCGAAGGCCATCAGCCGTAACCGGGCAGCCAGAACCTCCTCGGACTGCTTCCGCTTCGAGATATCCCGGATGAAGGCCGCGACACGGCCTCCGGCGGGGTCGACGGAAGTGCTCACCTCGACATCGTAGACGTGGCCGGATTTTGCACGATGACGGGACTCGAAGCGGTCCGCCCCCGTCTCCAGGAGCCTGCGCAGGTGTGCCCGTGTCTCCTCGGGGGATTCGACGGCCTCGAGATCGGCGATGGAGAGGCAGAGCAACTCCTGCCGGGTGTATCCGCTCATCTGGCAATAAGCGTCGTTGACGTCCAGAAGCCGGCCGTCTTCTCCGATGAGCCAGAAGCCATCGAGCGACGTACGCAGGAGATGGGCATAAAGTCCGGCGCCCCGGGGCTCCTCGAGTGCCGCCCCCGCATCGCATCCAGGGGATGAAGAGCCACCCTCGCAGCGCATCGAGGTCCCTCCGTGCTCGAGAGGTGATCCTGAGATCGATCGCACCGGCCTGCCTTCGAACGGATCGCCGGTGAAATCCGGCCGGAAAATGTTATCAGACGGCCCTTTTCCGGCCGGCGGCGCCCCTCCGGTCCTCGGGGCCGCGAGCCCTTTGTCGCAAGGCCCCCGGAATGGTCCGCGGGGAGGCTGCACCGGGGCCGGCCTCCCGCGGACTACCCCCGCTACTTCAGCGAGGCCATGTCAATCGAGAAGCGGTACTTCACGTCACTCTTGAGCATCCGTTCATAGGCTTCGTTGATCTTCTGCATCGGGATCACCTCGACGTCGGAGACGATGCCGTGCTCGGCGCAGAAGTCGAGCATCTCCTGCGTCTCGCGGATGCCGCCGATGAGGGACCCGGCCAGGCTCCGGCGCTTGAAGATCAGCTGGAAGACGGCGGGAGACGGGTGCGGGTGCTCGGGAGCCCCGACGAGGCACATCGTGCCGTCCCGCCTGAGCAGGCCCAGAAACGGGTCGAGGTCGTGAGAGGCGGCGACCGTGTTGAGGATGAAGTCGAAGCTCCCGAAGTGCCGGGCCATCTCGTTGGGGTTCTTCGAGATCACGACGGAATCCGCTCCGAGCCGCCTGGCGTCTTCGGCCTTGCCCGGGCTCGTCGTGAACAGGACCGTCTCGGCGCCGAGGGCGTGAGAGAACTTCACTCCCATGTGACCGAGGCCCCCGAGCCCGACGATGCCGGCTTTCTTCCCCTTACCCACGTTCCAGTGCCTGAGGGGGGAGTAGGTCGTGATGCCGGCGCACAGGAGCGGCGCGGCCCCCGCCGGATCGAGATTCGACGCGACCTTCAAGACGAAGTCCTCGTCCACGACGATCGCGTTCGAGTAGCCCCCGTAGGTCATCTTCCCCGTGTGCTTGTCTGTGCTGTTGTAGGTGAAGACCATCTCGGTCTGGCAGTACTGCTCCAGTCCCTCGCGGCAATCGGGGCAGGTCCGGCACGAGTCGACGAGGCAGCCGACGGCGGCCGTGTCTCCGGCGGCGAACTTCGTGACCGAGCTGCCGACGCGGCGGACGCGTCCGAGGATCTCGTGTCCGGGGACGACCGGGTAGACGGTCCCCTTCCATTCGTTGCGGGCGGTGTGCAAGTCCGAGTGGCAGACGCCGCAGTAGAGGATCTCGATCTCGACGTCCCTTGGACCCGGTTCGCGGCGTTCGAAGTGGAACGGCTCGAGGGGAGCCGTTGCGGAATGGGCGGCGTAGCCGACGGCCTTGGTCATGGAGGGGACTCCTTTCAACCTGCGGGAATGAAGAGGCGGCGCCTGGCCGCTCCCAGGTCTCTCTACTGACGAGAGGCCTCTGACGGATTCTCCACCCGAAGAGTGACGGGAGAGGCTTCGCGCGATCCCTCTGCGAGACCGCCCTTCAGCTTCCTGTCAGGAATCTCAGCAGCAGCCGGTGGAATTGGTGCACCCCGGTCTCGCGTTCTGGACTGTACCGGGCCCGGCGGGCCAGCCGGGAACGGACTCCCTTCTGCACGCTCTCCACGACGGCCTCGTCTTCCATCTCCACCTCGTCGAGGCCGCTTCCCGCTCCCCGGTCCAGCCGGCTTTCGTTCCACACGTAACTCCGGAAGAGAACCCGCGTCCTCGCGGGACCCAGAGGCTGGATGACGTTCAGCGAGATCCCCCATGGATAGACGTTCACCATGGTCGCCGGGAAGAGCCAGAAGTAGTACGCCGCGACCCGCGTCCCGTGGTCCGGTGAGGCGGGGGGCAGATCGAAACAGTCTTCCTCGTCCCGGCCATGCCCCACCTGCAGGGTCGAAAGCGTCAGGAGCTCCGTCCGATAGGAGCCGTAGTCGATCGCCCCGGCCAGCTTCTGGTGCACGAAAGGAATGTGGAAGCCCTCGAGGTAGTTGTCACAGTAGAGGGCCCAGTTGGCATCGACGAGGTAGTCACGAGACCGCTCCGGATCGAGCCGGGCGTCACCGAGGGGAAGGAAGCCGATCCGCGCGTCCATTTCGGCCGTCAACTCGGCAAGGGAATGCGAAGGATCGATCGAGGCGAACAGGAAAGGTCCCCACGAACCGAGGGGGACCCGCGCCAGGTCATCCGCGGCGGAGGGGAAGCCCTCGACGCCTCCGAACTCGGGCATGGAGAGAAAGCCGCCATCCAGGCCGAACCGTCTTCCATGGTAGGGACACCGCAGCGCCGTCATCTGTCCGGCCTTCTCGCAAACGAGTGCCCCGCGATGCGTGCAGACGTTGGAGATCCCATGCAGGAGGCCTCTCTGATCTCGGGTCACGAGGATCGGCTCTTCGAGGGAGCCCGGGAGAAGCGTGACGGGAGAGACAAGCCCGGCCCCCTCGACCTCGCGAGCATCTCCCACGACATGCCAGGTTTTCGCGAGGACCTGTGCCGTGATCCGTTCGAAGATCTCCGGGCTCGAGTAGAAGTCGAGCGGGAGCCCCCATGCCTTGCGGATGTCGGGATCGATCAGGTCCGGCGTGAGGCTCATGACCCGAGAGTGCGCGCGCTTCTCTTCGCAGCTGTCCATTCCCGCGAGTCTATGACCTATCGGCGCCGGCTCCAGGAGCCATTGGTCGCGGCGGCCCGCGGAAGAGATCTTCGCGCGGCTCGGCTCCGGGAGCGGTGACAGAGCACTTTGTCACGGGTCCGGGTCGAGCGAGGCCGCCGAAAAGACTCCTTCCTCGACCCACTCGCGAAACCAGCTCTCGACCTCGCAAGGCCGCGTTGTCCGATGCCGCCTTCCCAGGCGCGTGAGCGCCCGCCCCAGCGGGATACCGGATGTCAGCGCCTCAAGGAGATGGCCCTCTGCCCCTTCCAGGGTTCTGCGGCTGACCTGGCCGCCCTTTCGCACGAACAAGACGTGGACGTGCCGTGAACCCGGCACCGCTTCCCGCGGCACCACCTCCCGTTCCGGGGAGTCGAGAAGGCGGAGTGAGGCCGAACGGACCCTCTCGAGGGCGAACGCCGCGACGGGCGAAAGCCTGAGCTCCGTGCTCGCCTCGGGCGTGAGTCTCGCGAGAGCCTCGGGCGAGACCGGCGGGTCCTCGGGTGCGTCGAAAACTCGCGTCAGGGCGAGCTCGAGCCGCGAAAGATCCGAGATGAGGCCGCGCTCCTTCCGCTTTCCCCACGTGGCGGCGAACGCCGGGACGTGATCTCCGAGGCGGTTCAGCGTGTAGCTTCTCGAGGGATGGGCCTCGACGTAGTCGCTCACGAAGTGCCAGAAACGGTGGGGACCGAGGTGGCGCGCCAGGTTCGGATAGTCCGACTCGAGCGCGTCGCGCATCCGCAAGAGGTACATCTCCTGATAGATACCGAGCCGCTCGGCCACGGTCAGGTGTCCGGAAGCGAGGACAACTTCCGAAACCCTCCCGGGATCGATCAGGGCACGTGCAGGAGAAGACTGAATTCCCGCTTCGGCGCTTTCGGGATGAACGAGGACCGTCTGCATCCAGCGCTCGACGAGATCGAGAGTGAGGGGTTCAGGCAACGGCAACCTCCTCGCGGTGAATCCCGGCGGCCAGACCCCGAGCCTTCAGCGCCTCGGCATGGACCGTCGCGAAGTCCGGAATGTCCTCGTCCCACTCGTAGAGCGTTGCCGCCTCCCCGAGCCGTTCGACTGCGTGCGCGTAGAGATCCCAGACTTCGTCCCTGGGCCGCGTCGAGTGCGTGTCGAGGACGTGAGTCCCCTTGTCCGTGTGTCCGGCGAGGTGGTACTGGACGACGCGGCCGCGGGGAAGGGCATCGATGTAGGAAACCGGATCGAAACCGTGATTGACGGCCGACACATACACGTTGTTCACATCGAGGAGGAGGCCCGTACCCGCTCGCTCACACAGCTCTGACAGGAACTCGGGCTCCGTCATGGTCGACTGCGTGAACTGCAAGTAGGTCGATGGGTTCTCCAGAAAGACGGGCCGTTCTAGGAAATCCATGACCGTTCTCAGGCGCCTCGCGACGTGCGCCAGAACGCCTTCGGTGTAGGGCAGCGGTAAGAGGTCGTGGACGTTCTTGCCCGCGACGCCTGTCCAGCAGAGGTGGTCGGTCACCCAGCGCGCCTTCACGCGGCGCGCCAGGCGATTCACCTTCGCGAGGTAGTCGAGATCGAGTGGATCCGTCGATCCGATGGAGAGGGAGACTCCATGGAGAACGACGGGATAGCGCTCCGCGACCCTGTCGAGGATGTGCAGGGGGCGGCCGCCCGTGTCGAGGAAGTTCTCGGTGATGGCTTCGAAGAAGTCGACGGCGGGCCACCTGGAGAGGATCTCGGCATAGTGGACAGTTCGGAGCCCGACGCCGTATCCGAGGTGGGGGAGTCCCCAGCGATTCGTCATCGTCATCTCGCGGTCAAGACCGGGGTCTGGGGGTTCACGGGCCAGACCCCGGCTCCTCTCACTTGGCCTTCTTCTCCTGGACCGGGACGGCGCAGCCGCCCTTGCCCTTGCACGAGTTCTTTCCGGCGCAGCCGTTGTCGCCGGCGGCACAGCCGCCCATTCCCTTGCAGGCGTTGTGGCCCTTGCACTCGTGCTTGGCGGCGGCCGCGGCGCAGCCGCCCTTGCCCTTGCACGAGTTCTTTCCGGCGCAGCCATTGTCGCCGGACGCGCACGTGCCCTTGCCCTTGCAGGCGTTGTGACCCTTGCAGATGTGCTTGTCGGCTGCCTTCTTGTCCGAAGCGGTGTCGGTGCTCTTGCTTCCGCATCCGCCGGGGCCCTTGCACGAGTTCTTGTCGGAGCTCTTCCCGGCCGCCGGTGATTTCGGCGCGGCCGTGTTCTTCTCCTGGGCAAAAGCCGCGCCCGCGAGGAGAGCAGATCCAGCCAAGAGGCCCGCCACGGCGGCGGAGAGGTAGCGATTGGGACGGTTCTTCTTCATGTCGATCTCCTTTTCGATCGTTCTGTTCGTGGGCCTGGCGGCTCTTTTGGCCGCGTGCCCGTTCCTGTCGCGTTGGGTTGTGTGATGCCGCGCCCTGGTCCGCCGTTACACGTCCCCTGGAGAAACCAGGCCGGGCTGTCGAGAGCCGACGTGCCTCCGGTTCAGGACCTCGCGGAGAGAAGGGATTCCGCCGTCTCCGTCTCCTTCTCGTTCGACTCCGTGAACCAGGAGATGAGGCGGTCCAGGGAGAGCGGTCCCGCGCCAAAGGCCGCGAGCATTCCGAGCAGGATGATGTAGAGGAACTCCGAGAGGGCGAAGAGATCCGACAGCGCCGTGATCTCGGATCGCTTTGCCGCCAGGATCGCCACGGTCATCGTCACGGCGAGCGGGACGGCCGCGATGCGTGTGAGAAGCCCGGCGAGAAGGAGGAGCCCGCAAACGAGCTCCGTTGCCGCCGCTAGGGGAGCCTGGATCCCGGGGGCCGGAATGCCGAGGCTCGCGAAGAAGTCGATCACCCTGGGCAGGTTGTGGAGCTTGCCCCAGCCCGACTCGACGAAGATCCAGCCGAGCGTCACGCGGGCCAAGAGCAGGGGGAGCCACTCCATGGCGCGTGAGACTTTGAGTACAAAATTCCTGGCGGCGGCGACACGCGTGGCGAGTCCAGACATCGGCAGATTCCTCTTCTCGTTCGCCTCCTGGTCAAACGGGACCGGGGCGAGGCTTTCTCTTGCGCAAGAGAAGATGCCCTCCGGAGCTCTCGGGTTTCACGGCTCTTCGAAGAATCTCCTGTTGAAGGTGGCCCGGGAGATTTCTATTCTCCGGATCATTCAATGAGGACGGGGACGACTGACGGGTGAGAGAGCCGGGCACGAAGATCCTCGCGAAGGGGCAGGTGGGGCCCCACGGAATCAATCACGACCTGGAAGTCCGGGATCCTGAGTTCGACACCAAGGTGGCCCGAGGAGAGCATGAAAATGACACGCGTCCGAGTTGAGGGCTTTTCCATCTCGCTGGACGGATACGGAGCAGGTCCAAATCAGGATATCCGGAATCCGCTCGGCGTGGGAGGGACGAACTTGCACAGTTGGTTGCTCCCCACACGCACGCTCCAGCGGACTCTCTTTGGTGCCGAAGGTGGCGCCACGGGGATCGATGACGACTTCGCCGCGCGGGGCTTCGAGAATGTCGGCGCCTGGGTTCTCGGAAGGAACATGTTCGGACCGATTCGCGGTCCATGGCCCGACATGAACTGGAAAGGCTGGTGGGGGAACAGCCCGCCCTATCACGTTCCCACTTTCATCCTGACTCATCACGCGCGCCCGCCCATCCAGATGGAAGGCGGAACGGTCTTCTACTTCGTCACGGGCGGCATTCACGAAGCGCTCGAACGGGCGCGCGACGCGGCCAGCGGCAGGGACGTGCGCATTGGCGGCGGACCCAGCACAATCCAGCAATATCTTCGCGAGGGCCTCGTCGACGAGATGCACGTCGCCATCTCGCCGGTCCTCCTGGGCGGAGGAGAGCGACTGTTCGAGGGGATTGACATGCGCGCCCTGGGATACGAATGCGTTCGGTTCGTCCCGTCGGAGAAGGCCACCCACGTCGTACTCCGGCGAATTGGGGACGAAGTCGACGCCGCCCTTGCCTGAAGCGTTGCCATGTTACTCAGGAACAGATGACCAGAGGACACGAAGGGAAACGCCGGAGGCGCGGTTCGGGCGAGCCGGGCCGTCCGCTCCTGGGGATGGCCGGGATCGGCGTCCTCATCGGCACGGCGATGCTGGCCGCCGCCAGCATCGCGCCGGCCTACAGGTGGTTCCACCGCTCCGACTACGTTCGGACCGCGGTCGAAGTGATGTCGAGGCCGTCCGGTCCGAAGCACTCCATTCGAGTCCGGGTGGTCTCCGACGGCCAGGAGTACCTCGTCCCGGCTCTGGACTTTCCGGAGCTTCACTCGGGCGGTGTCGTCGTGACGGCCAGGGCCACGCCCGGTGACCGGTTCGATGCCTGGTACAACCCCGATGCCCCGAGACTCCTCGACAAAAGGCTGGTCTCCGCCAAGTGGCACCCCTCGCTCGTGACGGGGACGGAGGCCCTCCTTCGTCTCCTGGCGTTGCTCGCCTTCCTCGGTCTCGGGGTCTTCCTCCTCAGGGCTTCTGGCGGAAAGCCGTGAGGCCGGGCGGGTCTCCTCCGCCCGTCACGAAGCCGCCGGCCGCGAGTGGCCGCCGGGGGGCTTGACGAGCGAGACGATGACGCCTGCGGCGAGGATCATGACGACGACGCCGAGGAGATAGAGATTGAAGTTCTCGCCGAGCTGCTCCTTCAGCCACTTGTGGGCCATCATCTTCACGCCCACGAGCATCAGGATGAACGCCAGGGAGATCTTCAGGTAGTGGAACTTGTCGATCATTCCGGCCAGGGCGAAGTAAAGACTCCTGAGCCCGAGGATCGCGAAGACGTTACTCGTGAAGACGAGAAACGGGTCGGCCGTGATGGCGAAGATGGCCGGGATCGAGTCCACGGCGAAGATCAGGTCGGTGAACTCGACCATCACAAGGGCGAGAAACAGTGGAGTCGCGAGCAGAACTCCATCCTTGGCCGAATCGACGACACGGTCGGGAAGGACCGCGGCGCCCGGCGTCTCCGCCTCGTGCGAGGCGGACGAGCCCGCCCGGACGAAGAAATGCTCGCCGTGGAAGCGCTCCGTCACGGGGAAGAGCCTCCGGGTGGCCCGGACGACGATGTTCTTGTTGGGGTCGGTCTCGCCTTCCTTCATCAGGAGCATCTTGATCCCCGTCAAGATGAGGAACCCGCCGAAAACGTAGATGATCCAGGCGAACTCCTGGATCATCTTCGCGCCGACCGCGATCATCGCGCCCCTCATGACGAGGGCTCCCAGGATGCCCCAGAACAGGACCCTGTGCTGGTAGAGGGCGGGCACCGCAAAGAAGGTGAAGAGCATGCTGATGACGAAGATGTTGTCGACGGCGAGGGACTTCTCGACGAGGTAGCCCGTCACGTACTTGACCAGGGCGGACGTTCCGTCGTTGTAGACGGTGCCGAGTCCCTCGACCTGGACGGGGTTCACCGTCATCATGTCTCTGGTGAGTCCGAGGCCCATCCAGTGGTTCTCGTACCCGTAGTAGATGAAGCCGCTGAATGCCAAACCCAGGGCGATCCAGAAGACCGACCAGCCGAGGGCCTCCTTCACGCTCACGACGTGAGCCTTGCGGTGGAAGACCCCGAGATCGAGCGCCAGAAGCGCCACGACCAAAAGAACGAATCCGGTGTACATCCAAAACACGTCTCGACCCCTCCAGCGGTAGTCAACGCATATTTCGCCGGCGCGCGCCTTGCGGATTGCGCTCGCGCGGGCGGGGCGGGGAGATCACCGGCTCCGGGCGGTGCCGACGACCATCAAGAGGAGGAAAACCACGGCCGGGAGGATGTAGGGCAGAACCGCCAGGCCGCCGAGCTCGAACTTTTTCCAGCCGATCAGGAACTCGAAGGCTGCCACCGAGCCGGCGACGAGGAAGGCTCCGAGGGCCTCGGGCCAGTCGGCCTCGACCTTCAGACCGATCCAGAAGACGACCGCGCCGATGATGGCGGTCAAGCCCGGGTACGCCCAGGACGGGAGCCCGAGGAAGACGTCGACTCCCTTCTCGGCCAGCTCTGGTTTGGAAAGGAAGAAGTTCCCGGCCAGAACGGCCACCACGAGAGCGAAGCCCAGAAAGATGTAGGTCCACATCCGGGACTTGTAGGAACGGGAGCTGACGATGTACTCGGGGTCGTCGGCCATGATCTCGCTCTCTTGTTCGATCAGTCGATGTGGATCTTGTGGAACCGCTGGCCGCCCTGCGCGGCCCGAACCCGCTCCGCCAGGGCGATCTCTTCGTCGAGGAACTCCCGCGCCGCCTTCATGAGCTCGATTGCAGAAACGGACGCGTGCCGAAGCGAGCCCGGGTGGTTCTGGGAGAGGTGGACAAAGACCGTCTGAACGAGCGATGCGAGCGGCCTCAGAAAGCAGCCCTCGCCGCCGCACGGGACGCCCGGGATCGGCCCGCTCGCGCAGGTCCCGTTTCCGAAGCCCGAGCACGACGGCTGGGGCCCGGGGTCGGGACCGAAATCCCGCTCGGTGGGATCTGTGCCGGGTTCCTGTGCCGATTCTTCCGGGGCTGGCTCCTCCGGTCCGGCGGGGGCCTCCTCGCCCCTCTCCGGTCCGGCGGCGTCCGGGAAATCCTCGTCGTCGATCTTCACTCGACACCCCCGGCGACGGCGCCGCGGGCCGGCTCGAACTGGACAGTCAAGGAGCCTCTCTCCGCCCGGGCCCGGGATGGCGAGTAGCCCGAGAGGGTCCGCGGGAGGGGAACGTGATGCCGGAAGTTCCCGATCCTGACGATCAAATCCGCGCCGGCGACCGCGAGGTCGATCTCGTCCTTCTCCACGAACGGAAGATCCATGGTGAGCGTGTAGGCGCTGCCCCTCTTCTGGAAGCGATACGGCGCCTGCGACCGGTAAGAGGAGACAGGATCGCTCTCCCCGTACAGAAGGCGGCCGAGCTCGTCGAGGCCGGGGCGCCCCACGACCTGGTCGGGCTGCAGCGGAAGGGTCCAGATCGGTACGGGATCGAAGTACCTCTTCGCCTCTTCCAGGAACTTCTCCTGGGTCTTCCTCCACTGGTCGAAGAACGGGTCGTTCACGTCCTCGGGAAGGATCCGGTTGATGATGACGGCGTCCACGGTGAAGCCGTACAGGCCGAAGTACATGAAGGCCCGCTGGGTCTCACGAAAGACGATCTTCTCGGGGTTGGTGACGAGCCGGACCGTGGTGGTGCGGGGATCCTTCAGGAGCGCGTCCACCCCCTCGAGCTTTCCGGCGAGGGCCTCGATGTTCTCGAAGGTGCGATCCGTCGGAAGCGGAAGGTTCGTGACGGTCTGGGCCACGGGCCGCGCGACCTTCAGGATGGACCGCTGGAGCCGGTAGAGCTTCTTCATGTACCAGTCGAGGGTGGGCGGGATCGAGATGAACCGCAGGGATTCTCCCGTCGGGGCGCAGTCGAGGATGAGAACGTCGAAGGCCTTCTCCCGGGCGTACCGGTTGACGTAGAGAAGGGCCGAGACTTCTTCCATGCCCGGGAAGATGGCCAGCTCCTCGGCCAGCACCTCCTCGACGCCGGTGACGGCCAGAAGCGCCGTCACGTAGCCCGAGATGTCGGGCCAGTGCCGCTGGATCTCCTCGGTCACGTCGACTTCCTGGATCCAGAGGTTGGGAGCGACTGGCAAAGGGTTGCCCCGGTTCATGTCCGTGAGCTTCAGGTCCAGGTCGAAGGCGTCGAAGAGCGAGTGCGCGGCATCCACGGACATGACGAGGGTCTTCAACCCCCGGGAGGCGAGAAGCATCCCGGTGGCGGCGGCCACCGTCGTCTTTCCGACCCCTCCCTTGCCCGTGTACAGAAGGATTCTCATGGCGGGACGCCGATGTTACGACGAGGCGGCCCCGTGGACGTCATCGGCCGCGCAGCCGGTCCCGTTCCCGGCGCTCGCGGTGGGAGAGCTTCCCGTCGCCGGCCGCCTGTCTCGGAGCGAACAGCCGTTCGAGTCTTTTGGCCTCGAGGACCTCCGGGGAGGGCGGTGGTGTCACGTCTTCGAAGAGCGCCCGGGCCTCCTGCTTCTTGATGTGCTTCTCCGCAAGCCCCCTGATCACGAACTGCCTCCGGCCGTGTTCGAAGGTGATCGAGAGGGCGTCGCCGATCTTCACGAT
Organism: Thermoanaerobaculia bacterium; assembly: GCA_022071945.1. Taxonomy (GTDB): domain Bacteria; phylum Acidobacteriota; class Thermoanaerobaculia; order UBA5066; family UBA5066; genus JAJVIN01. Next base: position 96,765 of record JAJVIN010000014.1, read on the forward strand.
CTTGTGGGGCCGCGCCGCGGAGCCGTTCACGTCGACCTTGCCGCCGTCGCAGGCCGCCTGGGCCCTGGAGCGCGTGGGGAAAAGGCAGGCGACGTCGAGGAAGACATCGAGCCTCACACCCGAAAGAACGCCGGGATCCGCCTCTTTTTCCTCTTCCTTCCTCTTCTTCATCGCTGGGGATGATAGAGGCTGGAGCGCGGACGAGGACGGGAGGGGTGAAGGGGAGGGACCCGGCGGCCCCTCCAGAAAACGACAAAGGCAGGATCACGAGATCCCGCCTTTGTGCTGGGGACCGCGTGTCCGCCCTAGAAGATGGGCTTCTCGACGACCTTGTCGAATTCGTACACGTACTCGTAGCCGAGGACCTTCACGGACGTCCGGTACTTCGCCTCGATCTTGATGTTGGCCCCCATCTTGCTGATCTTGATCTCGTTGAGCGGCAGAGGCACGCCATTCTCCTGCGCGACCTGGTAGATGTCGTACTGGATCTTCTCGAAGCGCTTGACGGTGCCGAAGTTCGCCTGCTCTTGCATGGCGTCGTAGACGTTGTTTCCCTTCACGTGAAGCGGCACGATCTTCACGAGAGCGATCGACACCAAAACCAGGAGGACGAGGCCGACGATCGTTCCGAAGCCCCCTTCTCCCCTCATCCTGACGAGTCTTGTCCGGTTCATACGGAACACCTCCTCCATTACACCCCGGGCGTGGTCACCGGACTCGTGTGAAGGTCCGTTGCCACCGGATTCGATCGAAAAAGTCTACAACACGCGGCCCCGTTCTCCCTCCCTTTCCGCTCTTGGCGAGGACTTCCTCGGCGGTGCGCGGCCGGAGTGACCAGAGGACGGCCACCGCCTGCCCCCTGAGGTTCGCCGCGGGCGCCGGGCCCCAGTACCGGGAATCCCGGGAGAAGTCCCGGTTGTCGCCCAGCGCGAAGAAGTGGCCGGCGGGGACCCGAAAGGGCGGCATGTTGTCGCGAGGACGGACGGAGCTGGGGGTCGAGGGAAGGGCCGGGAAGACGTGGGGATCCCTCAGGGACCGGTACGGTTCCTCCACCCGGGCGCCGTTCACGAAGAGGTCCTTGTCGCGGATCGCCAGCTCGTCTCCCCCTGCTGCCGCGATCCGCTTGATGAGGTCCTTGTCGGGCTCCTCCGTCGACCGGAAAACCACGACGCTGCCGGGGACCGGATCCCGGTAGGGCAAGAGGCGCGCCCAGGGGCCCATGTGCTGTCCGTGGGCGAACTTGTTCACCAAGACGTGGTCGCCGATCAGAAGCGTCGTCTCCATCGAACCGCTCGGGATCTCGAAGACCTGAAAGACGAAGGCCTTGGCGAACAGGGCGAGAAGAACGGCAACGAGAATGGCCTCGGCGTACTCGCACGCCGAGATGGCCAACGCCGAAAGCCGGGACCTCCTCGTCTCGTTCCTCCCGTCCCTAATCGTCGACGCGCAGTACGGCCAGGAAGGCTTCCTGCGGGAGGTCGACCCTGCCGACCTTCTTCATCCGCTTCTTGCCTTCCTTCTGTTTCTCGAGGAGCTTCTTCTTGCGCGTGATGTCGCCGCCGTAGCACTTGGCGAGGACGTTCTTTCGGAGGGCCCGGACCGTGGAGCGAGCCAGGATCTTCGAGCCGATCGCCGCCTGGATGATCACCTCGAACATCTGCTGCGGGATCATCTCCTTCATCTTCTCCACGAGGGCCCGGCCCTTCGTCGCCGACTTGGCACGGTGAACGATGAAGGCGAGAGCGTCCACGGCGTCACCGTTGATGAGGATGTCGAGCTTGACGAGATCGCCGGGACGGTAGCCGATCAGCTGGTAGTCAAACGAGGCATAGCCGCGGGAGATCGACTTCAGCTTGTCGTAGAAGTCGAGGACCACCTCGTTGAGCGGGAACTCGTACTTCAGGACGGCGCGCTGCGTCCCGGCGTACTCGAGGGAGACCTGCTTGCCGCGGCGTTCCTCGGCCAGGGCGAGGAGCCCCCCGAGGAACTCGTCCTTCGTGATGATCGTCGCCAGGATGTATGGCTCCTCGATCTCGTCGATGTACTGGGGCTCGGGGAGCTTGACGGGGTTGGAGATCTCGAGGAGTTCCCCTCGGGTCGTCTTGACGCGGTAGGGGACGGACGGCGCCGTCGTCACGAGGGAGAGATTGAACTCCCGCTCGAGCCTCTCCTGCACGATTTCCATGTGCAGAAGGCCGAGGTACCCGCACCGGAAACCGAAGCCCAGGGCCGTCGAGGACTCCGGCTCGAACGTGAAGGAAGCGTCGTTTAACCGCAGCTTCTCCATCGCGTCCCTGAGGTTCTCGTATTCGTCCGACTCGGTCGGGAAGATCGAGGCGAAGACCATCGGCTTGACGTCCTGGAAGCCCGGGAGCGGCTCCTGGCACGGGCGTTCCGCCTCGGTCACCGTGTCGCCGACCTTCGTCGCGTGCAGGTCCTTGATCCCGGCGATGAGGTATCCGACCTCACCGACCGAGAGCTCGGAGACGACCTGCTGCTTGGGCGTGTAGATCCCGACTTCCTGGACTTCGGCAGCGACGCCCGTCCCCATCAGCCGGATCTTCGTGCCGGGCCGGATCGAACCGTCCTTCACCCGGACGAGACACGTGACCCCGCGGTAGACGTCGAACCACGAATCGAAAAGCAAGGCGCGAAGGGGAGCACCGGGATCCCCGGCCGGCGGGGGGATGTCGTGGACGATGTGCTCGAGGAGGTCCTTCACCCCCGTGCCGACCTTTCCCGACGTCAGGGGCGCGTGCTGGGCCGGGATCCCGATCACCTCCTCGATCTGCTCGCGCGCCATCGCGGGGACCGCCGACGGGAGATCGATCTTGTTGATGCACGGCACGATCGTCAGGTCGTTGTGGATCGCGAGGTAGGCGTTGGCCAGCGTCTGCGCCTCGACTCCCTGGGTCGCGTCGACGACGAGGACCGCTCCCTCGCAGGCGGCCAGCGACCGGGAGACCTCGTAGGTGAAGTCGACGTGCCCGGGCGTGTCGATCAGGTTGAAGAGGTACGTGTGGCCGTCCTCGGAGCGGTAGTTCAGCGTGACCGACCTGGCCTTGATCGTGATGCCGCGCTCTCGCTCGATCGGGTTGTCGTCGAGCACCTGTTCGGTCATCTCGCGGGCGGAGAGCGCCCCGGTGATCTCCAGGATCCTGTCGGAGAGCGTGGTCTTGCCGTGGTCGATATGGGCAACGATGGAGAAGTTCCGGATGTATGTGGGATCTGTCATAGGGGCGGCTGAGTGCGTGCGCCTCTGGCCGAACCCCTTATGGTATCAGGGGGGGAAGGGTCTCCAGTCCCCAGCGGGACCGGGCCGGGGCGCCGAGGCCCTCGTGCGCCCCCGCCGTCCGCGATCTCAAGAGCCCGGCGAAGGCGATCATCGCCGCGTTGTCGATCGTCAAGGCGCGCTCGGGAAGGAGGACCTCGACACCCGACTTCCTTCCCCACTCCGAGAATCTCTCCCGCAGAAGCGAGTTGGCCGCAACACCTCCCGATACGGAAAGGAGCGTCAAGGGCGCCTGTTGATGCAGCGCGCCGATCCGGTCGAGGAGCTGCGCCGTGACGGCCTCCTGAAAGTCGGCGAGAAGGTTCCGCAGACTCTCTGGAGCGTCCTCCTCCAGTAGCGTCCTCGGGGCATCGGGAACGCCCGTCATGGGCGTGAAGCCGAGCTCCAAGAGGCGGGCCTTCACCGCCGTCTTCAGGCCCGAGAAGCTGAAGTCGGAGGAGCCGTCCTTGAAGTGCGGCACGGGAAAGGGGTTCCTGGCCTGGCCCGACCGGGCGAGGCGGTCCACGACCGGGCCGCCGGGGTACCCGAGGCCCGCCATCTTCGCGACCTTGTCGTAGGCCTCTCCCGCGGCGTCGTCCCGCGTCCGGGCCACCCGGGTGATCGAGCCGGGGCGGAACTCGAAGACGTGGGTGTGCCCGCCGCTGACGACGAGGGCCGTCCACTCGGGGGGCACCTCGCGGGCGGGCTGGCCGCTCAAGGTCAAGAAGGGCGAAACGCAGTGCCCCTCGATGTGATGGACCGGTACGAACGGGCAACGCAGGCCGAAGGCGATTCCCTTGGCCTCGTTGAGTCCGACGAGAAGAGCCCCGACGAGTCCGGGCCCGGCCGTGGCCGCCACGAGACCGATGTCGGAGAGGGAGGCCTTGCCGTCGGAGAGGACCGTGTCGATGAGGAACGGGAGGTTGTCCAGGTGCGCGCGGGCGGCGATCTCGGGAACGACGCCCCCGTAGCGGCGGTGCGCGGCGATCTGAGAGGAGACGGATGACGCCAGGACTCGCCCATCTCCGTCGAGCAGGGCGACGGAAGTCTCGTCGCACGAAGATTCGATTCCCAAAACGAGCATCTGGACCCTCTAGCGGCCGCCGGAAAAAAGTCCGAGGTCCCGGGCAAACGGCGGACGCGCCACCCCTCTTTCCGTCACGATCCCGGTGATCAGATCGTTGGGCGTCACGTCGAAGGCAGGGTAGACGGCCTTTGCCCCGTCTGGAGCGATGGCGATGCGGCCCGCGCCGGGAGCGTCCACGAAGAGGACTTCCGAGCTCTCCCGGAATTCGATCGGGATCTCCCGTCCGGACGGGGTTCTTAGGTCCAGGGTCGAAACGGGCGCCGCGACGAGGAACGGGATCTCGTGGCGGTGACAGGCCAGGGCCACCGGGTAGGTCCCTACCTTGTTGGCCGTGTCTCCGTTCGCGGCGATCCGGTCGGCACCCACGATGACGGCCGTGATCCTGCCCCCCCCGATCAGCGAGGCAGCCGCGACGTCGGGAACGACGGTCACCGAGAGCCCGTCCTCGAGAAGCTCCCACGCCGTCAGCCGGGCTCCCTGCCAGAAGGGGCGGGTCTCGTCCGCGTAGACCGCCACGTCACGCCTTGCGGCCAGGGCCCGGATGACGCCAAGAGCCGTCCCGATCCCGGCCGTGGCGAGGGCCCCCGCGTTGCAATGGGTCAAGACACTCCAGGGGGACGGGCGGTCCCCGAGGAGGGCCTCGAGGAAGTCCGCGCCGTTCTCTCCGATGGCCGAGCAGGCCGCCTCGTCCTCGGAGGCCAGCGTGAGGGCTTCCGATTCGAGGGCCTCGACCCGGGCTGGCCCGGGGAGGCCCTGCGAGGACTCCCAGACCGACTTCATCCGCGCCATGGCCCACGGCAGGTTGACGGCGGTCGGCCGCGCCTGACCGATCAGGGCGATCCCGGCCAGGACCCCTCCGTCGAGGCTGGATCCCGCCGAGGCGAGGAGGGAACGGGCGTGGGCGGCCAAACCGAGGGCCGCGGCGACGCCGATCAGCGGGGCCCCCCTCACCGCCAGGGACCGGATCGCTTCCGCGGTCTCTTCGGCCGTCCGGCAGGAGAGCCACGACCTCTCGTGCGGGAGCCTGCGCTGGTCGAGAAGGTGGAGAGTGGAGCCGGAGTAGCGATAGGGCCGGACTCTCGTCGAGACGGCGGCGTCGGACTTCTTCACTCGCCGACTATAAAATGACACGTTGGCCCGAGGGGCCAACAGCAAGAAAGGAGCAAGGAGCACGTCATGCCCCGCCTCCCACAGTCCATCCGTTCCCTACCGATCTCGGGCAAGCGCGTTTTCATGCGCGTCGACTTCAACGTCCCGATCAAGGACGGAGTCGTCAAGGATGAGACCCGGATCGTCGAAGCTCTCCCCACGATTCGTTTTGCCATCGAAGCCGGAGCCCGTCTCATCCTCGCCTCGCATCTGGGCAAGGCCAAGGGGACTCCGGATCCCAAGTACACCCTCGCTCCGGTCGCGGCGAAGCTGGCCGAGCACATCGGCAAGCCCGTTGCGTTCGCCGGGGACTGCGTGGGAGAGAAGGCCGAGGCGGCCGTTGCCGCCCTTGCCGACGGCGGCGTTTTGCTGCTCGAGAACGTCCGCTTCCACGCCGGGGAAGAAAAGAACGATGCGGCGTTCGCCAAGAGTCTGGCCGCTCTGGCCGAGGTCTACGTGAATGACGCGTTCGGAACCGCTCACCGGGCGCACGCCTCCACGGCCGGGATGGCCGTTCACTTCGCGCCTTCGGCGCGCGGGATCGGGTTTCTGATGGAAAAGGAGCTCACCGCGCTCGGGAAGGTCATGGACGAGATCGACCGCCCGTTCGCCGCGATCCTCGGCGGAGCCAAGATCATGGGCAAGATCGCGGCGCTCGAAGCCCTCGTCGAGCGGGCGGACACGGTCTTGATCGGCGGCGGCATGGCGAATCACTTCGTCGTGGCTCTCGGTCTGGGAGTCGGCAAGTCTCTCCTGGAGCCCGAGGGCGTTCCCATCGCCCGAAAGGTCATCGACCGTTGCAAGGAGCGGGGTGTGAATCTCGTCCTGCCCTCCGACTTCGTGGTCGCCCCTTCCCTGGAAGAGGCCGGCAAGGCGCGGACCGTCGCGATGAACGCCATTCCCGCAAACGAGGCGGCCTTCGACGTCGGTCCGAAGACCCTCGAGATGTTCGCCCGCATGACGGGCGAGGCGAAGACGATCTTCTGGAACGGTCCGATGGGGGTCTTCGAGACGAAGCCCTTCGGAGAGGGAACCGTGGCCGTCGCGAAGCTCCTGGCGGAATCCAAGGGCTTCACGGTCGTCGGGGGCGGCGAGAGCGTCGAGGCCATCAACGAGGCCGGCGCGGGCGCGAAGATCTCCCACGTGTCGACGGGAGGAGGAGCCTCCCTCGACTTCATCTCGGGCAAGAAGCTCCCTGGTGTCGAGGCGCTCCTGTAGATGAACGCCAAGAGAGCTCCCCTGGCCATCGCCAACTGGAAGATGAACAAGTCGCCGAGAGAAGCGGCGGCGTTTCTCGATGAGTTCCTCCCGCGCCGGTCCGGCTTCCCGGAGGGTGTCCAGGTCGCCATCGCGCCCGCCTTCCCGGCGCTGGAAAGAGTGGGGCGGCTTCTGTTGCACTCGGGTGTCCTTCTGGGCGCGCAAGACGTCCACACCGAGGCCAAGGGCGCCCACACCGGCGAGGTGTCCGCTCCGATGCTGAAGGACCTCGAGGTGCAGCTGGCGCTCGTGGGGCACAGCGAGAGGCGCCGGGATCGCAAGGAAGGCGAGTCCGAGTGCGGGAAGAAGATAACGCGTCTGCTCGAGGCGGGGATCCCGGCGGTCTACTGCGTGGGCGAGACGCTCGAGGAGCGGGAAAAGGGAGAGACCGATGCGGTCTTGACCCGTCAGATGACGTGCTTCGACGCGTTTCCGGACGGGCCTCCCCCGGGGATCGTCTTGGCGTACGAGCCGGTCTGGGCGATCGGCACGGGCCGCGCCGCCACGCCGCAGATGGCGCAGGATGCGCACCGTGTCCTGCGGGGACTTCTGGAGAAGCGATACGGGGCGGCGCACGCGGAGGCGATCCGGATCCTGTACGGGGGCTCGGTGACGCCCGCCAATGCCAGGGAACTGTTTTCTCAACCGGACATCGACGGCGGGCTCGTGGGCGGGGCCTCGCTCGTGCCCAAGGACTTCGAGGCGATCGTCCTCGCCGCGGGGTGATCTGAAAGGAAGACGGCCCCGGGGGTAGCCATCAGAACGATTCTGGGCTATCCTTCGGGGCTCTCCGGCCCGCCGGGCTGGGCGGTGATTCCATGCTTTACGTACTGATACCCCTCTACGTCATCATTTGTCTGTTCTTGATCCTCGTCGTCCTGCTCCAGCAGGGCAAGGGTGCCGACATAGCCGGTGCCTTTGGCGCCTCCTCTTCGCAGACGACGTTTGGCCCGCGCGGCGCTACCACGGTCTTCGAGAGAATCACGACCTGGGCGTTCGTCGGGTTTGCCGTGCTGGCGATCTCGATCTCCATCTTGCAGCAGCGCAGCGCCAAGACTTCGGTCATGAAGGGCGTGGAGTCGAAGAAGTCTGCTCCGGCGGCACCGGCACCGGCCAAGTCCGCCCCGGCCCCCGCCGCCCCGAAGGCTCCGGCCGCCGAGGCGCCCGCACCGGCGGCACCCGCGGCACCGGCACCGGCCAAGTGACCTCGGGAGGCTTGATTCTCCTTCTGTCTCGGGTATCATCCGCAGACCACCAGACGTGCCCTGGTGGCGGAATTGGTAGACGCGCACGTTTGAGGGGCGTGTGGAGCAATCCGTGCCAGTTCGAGTCTGGCCCAGGGCACCAAGTTTTCCCCGAATGCGAAGAGGCCGGAGATCCGGCCTCTTTTCGTTCTGCGGTCCGGGATGCGTGGTAGATTGTGAAGTCCGGGAACCTCGGGTCCGTAGCTCAGCGGTTAGAGCCACCGGCTCATAACCGGCAGGTCCTCGGTTCGAATCCGAGCGGACCCACCGGGAGGAGACTGCTTCTTCGCGTGCGACGAAAATTTTGTCCCCCGAAACTTTCCAGGGTTCTCACGGGGATTGACTATTTTGAAAAGGGGCGCGGATCTGCGCCCCTTTTTCGTTGAGGGGAGGAACATTGGCTGACCCGTTTTCGGCTTCTCTGGACCGGTTGTTCAAGCTCCAGGAACTGCAGATCGAGATTCTCTCGAAGGCGGACCTGAGATCGCGGACTCCCGAGCACCTCATTCACGTCGAGGCCGCCTATCAGGACTTCCAGCGCGGGGTCAACGAGCTTCTCGATAAAGTCGCGCGCTCGGAGGCGCGGCGCAAGGCGGTTAACGACGAAATCGCGGCCCTTTCTCAGAGGCAAAACAAGTATCAGACCCAGGTGGCCGCGGGAATGAAGGGCGGCAGCGCCTTCTACGAGATCGTCGACGAGATCGAGAACATCAAGAAAATGGTTCGCGAAAAGGAGGACGAGGTCCTCGCGATCGAGGAGACGCTCGCGGCCGACCGGGCCCAGCTCGACGGTCTGCGGGAAAAGCAGCCGGCTGAGACGGCCAACTACGAAGAGCAGATGACGGGCTGGCGGCAGGAACAGGCGACGATGGGCGATCAGATCCAGCGCGCCCGCTCCGAGGCCGACGAGATCCGCAAGACCATCGACAAGAGGCTGCTCGCCATGTTCGATCGGATCGCCAAGAACCGCAACGGCATCGGAATGGCCAAGGTCGTCAGGGTCAGGACGCAGACGGCGGCCTGTTCGGCCTGCAACGTCCTCCTGCGTCCGCAGCTCCTTTCCGATCTCAAGCTCGCGCGCGAGACCATCAGCTGCGAGAGCTGCCGGCGGATCCTCTACTGGGACAAGCGCGAAGATCTGTGACGAGCGGACCCGCGCACCGGCCTCCGGCGGCCGCAAACCATCAGGAACGAGACGCGGCGGCTCGAAAGCCCCCGCGCGGCCAGCGCCTCGTCCTGAACGTCGATGGAGCCTCCCGGGGCAACCCGGGCCCCGCTGCCTTCGGCGTCGCCTCCGAGGATGGCTCGGTTGCCCTCTCCGTGGCCATCGGGAAAGCGACGAACAACGAGGCCGAGTGGCAGGGCTTCCTCGCCGCCCTCAGGCACGCCGTCGAGAAGGCCGCAATCGAGCTCGTCATAAGAGCCGATAGCGAGCTCGTCATCAAGCAGTTCAATGGCCAATACAAGGTCAAGGCCGAGCACCTGAAGGCCTACCTCAGTGAGGCACGGGAACTCGCCGCGAAGATCCCGAAGGTCGTCGCCCAGCACGTCCCCCGGGAGCAAAACCGGAAGGCGGATGCCCTGGCCAACGCCGCCCTCGACGCCTTGAAGTGATGCGCCGCGGCGACGAGATCAGGGAACGGCTGTTGGGGATCCAGGCGAGGATCGAGGCGGCCTGCAACAGAGTCCAGAGGTCCGCCGGCTCCGTCGTGCTCGTCGGGGTCACCAAGACAAAGCCCCTCGAGGACGTCCTGGCCGCGTACGAGGCCGGGCTCCGCCACTTTGGCGAGAACCGGGTCCAGGAGGCCGAGGAGAAGTTCCCGCACCTGCCCGGCGACGCCACGAGGCATCTGATCGGCCCCCTGCAGTCGAACAAGGTGAACCGGGCTGTCAAGCTCTTCAGGGTCGTGGAGACGGTCGATTCACAAAAGCTTGGAGAGAAGCTCTCGCGCGCCGCCGAGGCCATCGGGATCTCACTCGCGGTCTATGTCGAGGTGAACACCGGCGGAGAAGAAAGCAAGGCGGGCGTTTCTCCCGAGGAAACGCCGGCCCTCGTGGCGGCCCTTTCGGGCCTGCCGGGGTTGACGGTTGAAGGGTTGATGACGATCCCGCCTCCCGGGGACACGCGGCCGTACTTCGTGAGGCTGAGGGCGCTCTCGGAATCCCTTGGTCTCCCTGGCCTCTCGATGGGAATGAGCGACGACTTCGAGATCGCGATCGAGGAAGGGGCGACGATCGTGAGGGTCGGAACGGCCATCTTCGGTCACCGGTGAGGAGCGGCGGCCAGTGCTAGGCTCTTCCTGATGCGTGGCGCGTACGCCCAGGTTCAGTGGGTGGGGCCTCCGGGATGGCGCCGGGTCCCGCTCGTCACCAAGATCCTCCTGGTGCTCTCGGGCTCCGCCTATCTCGCCGGAGTCCTCTTCCCGGTCTTTGCGGGGGCTCTCGCCGCCGACACGGCCAGGATCCTCGGCGGCCTCGAACTCTGGAGGCTTCTGACCTGGCCTTTCGCCATCGTGGGCGTCTGGAACATCCTCTTCGGGCTCCTCTTGATCTGGAGTTTCGGAAGCGAGCTCGAGCCCGAGTGGGGCTCCAGGAAATTCGGCCTCTTCTCCGTTCTCGTGCCCCTCATCGCCGGGATCCTCGGAACGGCCGTCACGCTCGTCCCGAAGGTCGGACCGGCCCTCGCCTTCGGCCTGTCCGGCTTTCTCGTCGCCCTGATCATGGCCTGGATGCTCAGGGGACCGAGCCTCCCCGTTCACTTCTTCGGCGTCCTGCCGATGAACCGGAAGATCTTCGCGCTCCTGACCCTCGTGATCGTCATCCTCAGCGAGCTCGAGGCCGCGCGCTCCTTCCCCCGCCTCATCTTCGCTCTCGGGGGGATTCCGGTGGCGTACCTGTTTTCCAGGCCTCCCGGCTGGCTCCGCGGGAACCCTTTCAGGCGCAACCGCTTTCGCGTCATCCAGGGGGACCGCGACCGGTATCACTACCACTGACGGACGCTTGCTAAGATGATGTCATGCGTTCCGGACTGTCTCCTCTCGACCTCCGCAAGCGGACGTTCAGCAAGCGTCTGAACGGTTTCGACCAGACAGAGGTCACCCAGTTCCTCGAGAGCCTCGCCGAGGACCTCGAGGACCTCTATCGCAAGATCGACGAGCAGGAGCGGGAAATCTCCCGCATGAGAGACGAGATCGCGCGTCACCGGGAGAACGAGGCGACCCTCAGGGAGACGCTCGTTTCGGCACAGAGGTCCGCGGATTCGCTCCGCGATCACGCCGACCGCGAGGCGAGGGCCATCATCACCGAGGCCGAGAGGCAGTCGGAGCGCTTGATGCAGCAGGCCATGGAACGGGCGGCGGACATCGACCGGAAGATCCGTGAGCTCAGAATCGAGAGACGTAACTTCCAGATCAAACTCCAGGGGATGATCGATCTCTTCCAGCAGGTCTTGAACTTCGACCGCGAGGACGACGAGCTCGAGGCGTCCTTGACGACCATGCGGGCGAAGAAATCCGATTCAGCCTCGTGACTTTTGGCGGGAGGCCAGGAAATGGAAAAGCGCCACGACGTCCTCTCCATCAGAAATCTCTCGTCGCTGGCGACCCCGGAGGGCTTTGAGCCGCGATCCGGAGTGGCGCAGGGGCGCATCCGGCGGGTGTCGGGCGCGGCCATCCGGATCGAGGCGGGACACATCACGTTCGCCGGAACCGAGGAAGAGTTCGTCCGGCAGTTCGGCGAGGCTCCCCACCCTGGTGAGACCGTCGTGTCCGGCCTCGGCAAAACGGCTCTCCCGGGCTTCGTCGACGCCCACACTCACATCCCCTGGTCCGGGTTTCGGGAAGGCGAGTTCAACGACCGCCTGAAAGGCCAGACCTACGCCGAGATCGCCGCGTCGGGGGGCGGAATCGTCTCGACCGTCGCGGCCACCCGCGCAGCCACGCTCGCTCACCTGACCGCCAGCGTGAAATCCCGGCTCGACCTCATGCTCCTTCACGGCACGACGTGCTGCGAGGCCAAGACCGGCTACGGCCTCCAGAAGGAAGCCGAACTCAAGCAGCTGCGCGCGCTCGTTCACGGCTCCGAGGGACACCCCGTCACGGTCGAGATGACGGCTCTGCCGGGACATGAGGTTCCCCTGGAATGCCGCGGCGACGCCCAGCAGAAGGCCGCGTACATCGACGAGTGCTGCAACGAGATCCTGCCGGCCCTCGCCGCCGAGGGCGCCCGATTCGTGGATGTCTTCTGCGAAACCGGCGTTTTCGACCTGGCGGAGTCTCGCCGGATCCTCTCGGCCGGGAAGTCCTGCGGCCTCGTCCCCCGTCTGCACGCGGACGAGTTAACCCCCCTCGGGGGCGCCGAACTGGCCGCCGAGATCGGCGCCATCTCGGCGGATCACCTCCTCTTCATCACACGGGCCGGAATCGAGGCGATGGCGAGGTCCGGCGTCATCGCCACCCTCCTGCCGGGAACCTCGGTCTTTCTCCGGATGAACCGCTACGCGCCCGCGCGCGACCTGATCGCCGCGGGCATTCCCGTCGCGGTCGCAACCGACTGCAACCCCGGGTCCTCCTACACCGAGTCCCTCCCCGCCGTCGCCTTCTTCGCCACGATCGGGATGGGGCTCACGGTCGAGGAGACCCTCACCGCCATCACCCTCAACGCGGCCGCCTCGCTCGGGATGGCCGACGAGAGAGGCTCGATCGAACCGCACAAGGCGGGCGACGTCGTCTTGATCGACGCCCCGTCCCTCGAGCACCTCGTCTACCACTACGGCGTCAATCCCGTCTCCGACGTCGTCGTGAACGGACGCCTCGTCGTCTCCTCAGGCCGGCGCCTCCTGTAGAAAGAAGACCCCATGCCGGAACTCGTGAATCTCTCCGTGAAGGACTTTTCCGCATCCCTGGCCTCCCAGGAACCCGCTCCCGGCGGGGGCTCCGCCTCGGCCGCCGCCGGGGCCTGCGGCGCGGCTCTCCTCGAGATGGTCCTCAGGCTGACCGAGGGCAAGGAGAAGTACGCCGCCGTCTGGCCAGAGCTCGAGCCGTTCCGCCCCAGGCTCGAGGAGTCGCGTTCCCGCCTCCTCGAGCTCGTCGACGAGGACACCCGCGCCTACGACGCCATCGTCGCGGCGAGAAAGCTCCCGAAGGCGACCCCGGAAGAGAAGGAAGCCCGCCAGAAGGCCATCGACGGCGCCACCGTCGTCGCCACGAGCGTCCCCATGCAGACCGCGTTCTTCGCTCACCAGGCGCTCGCCGCGGCGCCCGCCATCCTCGAAAAAGGGAATCCGAACACCGCCTCCGACGCCTTCGTCGCCGGACTCCTGCTCTCAGCGGCCGTGGAGGGCGCCCTGGCGAACGTGCGCATCAACGTGCCCGGAATCAAGGACCCCGACCTCGCCCGCGGCTTTCGCGAGGACGCCTCGGACCTGCAGAAGAAGACCACGGCCCTTCTGGAGACGGTCCGCGAGCTCGCCCGCAAGAAGGAGCTCCTGACGTAACCGCCCCTGACTGATGACGCGAGCCTTGACCCCCAGGAATCGATGCATCGCGCCGGCGTACCCGCGTTCCATCTCCATCTGCTGTTTCAGGATGTCGCCCAGGAGCCGCGCGACGCTGGTGTCGAGCTCGGCAGTCTTCATCCTGGCCCAGCGCAGGGTTTCCTCGTCAGCGGTTACGGTCATGTTGGGCATGCCGACCCCGAAAGCCATGTTCCACGAAAATTGTGCGGCACGGGAATCGTGGCCATGGGAATTCTGTCGCGTTTGACGAATCCCATGTCGAGAGCCGGTCCCTGACAGATCATCCCGGACGGCCTTTCTCTCGCGCGAAGAGGAGGAGGCCGGACAGCAGGAAGGCCGCCGCCGACCCAAGCCAGCTCCAGAGGACGGCGGGAGCCTCGTAAACGAGCGACACGGAGTGCCGCCCGGGAGGAACCTCGAGCGCCATGAGACTGATGTCGGCGCGAAGGATCGGTACCGCAACGCCCCCGGCTTCGGCTCGCCATCCGCGATCCCAGGTCTGATTGACCGCCAGGACACCGGAGGCGCTCCCTTCCACGTTCACGGCCATCTCGAGGAGTCCGGGACGCGACTTCAAGATCGTCGCCGTTCCCCGGCCGGGCGGACGGGCGAGCCGGGGCGGGGCCTCGCCCATCAGGCACACCGTCCCGGCGGCGGCGCCGCCGAGAGTCCTCGTGAGCTCGCTCCAGGTCCTTGCATCCGGGGTGAGCTCGACCCGCTCCGCGAGAAACGCGAGAGGCCGGCTCACGCTCGGCTTGACGATTCCGGCGACCACCTGTCCGTCGCTCCCCGTCCGGGGCGCGATCACCGCTCCGATCCCCCGGCGGGCCAGAACAGGCGCGAGGAGACGCGGCGACCCACTCGCGATCTTCCAGACCGCAATCGAAGCCTCCGTGCTCCATCGGAGCTGGGTGAGGTCGAAGTCCTCCTCGAGTGCGAGTGGGATGCCCCACTGCGCCGGAACCGGCGTGGCCGCGATCTCCATGGGCGGCAGTGCTGGCTTGCGAGAAATCGCCGACAGGTGGTAGAGGGGCTTTTCCCGGAGCTCCTCGATCGCCGGGGCGAGGAAGGCGGGGGCCCTCCACACCTCCGATTCGGGCCGGGTCCCGACGAGCCGGTTCCCGTGGATCGCGAGCTCCAGGACCGTCAGGCCGAGGATCAGAGGACGGCGATCGAATCGCCTCTGCACGAGCACCGCGGTCAAAAGCAATCCGGTCACGGCGGATTCGAGGAGACCCTCTCGCAGGAAAGACGCCGGGCCAGTCAGCGCCAGCGGTCCCAGAGCCATCACGATCCCGCCGAGCGCTGCGAGACCCGCGAGTGTGAAAGAGATCCCCAGGGCGGCCCTCCAGGCCCGGCCGCGCACCCTCGCGAGATCGAGGCCGTGGGCGGCCAGAACGACGAGCGGGAAGACGGAAAGAGCGACGAATTTCTCCGGATACCGGATTCCGGAGACGACGGGCAACGCCCGCAAGAGTGGCCAGAGCGGCAGGGCGGGGCCCATCGCCAGAATCCAACCGGCCGCGCTCGCGGCGAGCCAGGGCCACACTCGAAAACACCTGTTCCCTCGCCCGGTCCACAAAAGCGCCCCGACGAGGACGGGAACGGCGAGGCCCGCGTAGATTCCGAAGATCAGCGGGAATCCCTCGCTCCCGTAAACGCGGGATCCCCAGAAGGCCGGCGAGTCCGGAGCCTCGACGTGGCCGAGGATGTAGGGAAAGACGATCTCGGAGATGCGGCCGGGAGGGAATGCGGCGACGGAGGCCTGAGAGTCCGGCAAGCCCGAGGCTCTGAGGGTATCCCGCGCGTGGAGAAGACCCGGGAAGAGCGACGCGCCCCCGCAGAGGACCCCGAGAGCGAGGCCGGCCAGGGGGAAGAGGGCTCCCCGCGTCCCTTGCTCTCGCTTCGTCTCGGAGAGGAGCGCCGCCAGGACGAGGAGCGTCGAGAGAGCGAGCGAGGCGGCCTCGCCTCCGAGACACTGCATGCCGAACGAGAGGGCGAGGCCCGCGATGTTTCGCGCTCCCCTTCGCCTAGAGGCGCGGATCGCGAACGCCAGCGTGAACGGCAAGGGAGAGAGGGTGAAGAGGATCGGGATGAGGTTCGTCGTGGAGAGAAGGAGCCCGCCGAACCCCCACGCGGCGCCTCCGAACAGCGAGGCCACGTGGCTCCGGCCCAGGGTTCGCAGGAAGACGTACATGCCGGCAGCCGTGAGGACGGGCGGAAGCAGGATCTGCAGCCGGAAGGCCCACTCGAAGGGGAGGAGAGCGAACAGAAGCGTCAGGGGATGAAGAACGGCGTGATGGGGGTTGGCCGAAAACGGCTGTCCTTCCGCGAAGTAGGGATTCCACAAGGGCGGAAAGGAGGGAGCCTCGGCGAGGAGGCGGACGAGGACCGCGCGAGCCGGACGCCAGAAGACGGAGAGATCGCGGTCGGTGAAGGTCTCGCCGAAAAACAGGGCGCGCCAAAAGACAGCGACGGTGGCGGCGAAAAACAGCGAGGCTGCTCCCAGGACCGCTCGACTCCGGGCGCGGGCCCGGGGGGTCACACGCAACCGCTCCTTCTTTCCTCGAGCCACTCGGAGAACCGCTCGAACGACCACGTGTTGACGACCTGTCCGGCCGGGATCCGGGCGAGGCGGGCCACCGCGAGGGAGTATCTGACGAACTCGAGGTGACGGTGGGCGTGAGCGTCGCTCGCCACCGAGAAGAGACACCCGGCGTCCGCCGCCAGCCTTGCGAGGGCGGGGGGCAGGTCGAGCCGTTCGGGGCAGCCGTTCAATTCGATCGCCACGCCACGCTCGGCCGCCGTCTCGAAGATCCGGGGCCAATCGGCGCGGATTCCCTGCCGGAGGTCGTAGAGCCGGCCTCTGGGGTGGCCCAGGATGGCGACACCGGGTGTCTCGATGGCCCTGACGAGCCGGGCCGTCTGGTCCCTCGGGCTGCGCAATTCCGTGTGGATGGAGGCGACGACGGCCGAGAGCTCGGGCACCCGCGCCGGCGTGATGTCGATCGTGCCGTCCTCTGCGATGTTGGCCTCTGCGCCCAGGAACATCCGGAAGGTGCCCCCGGCCCGGTCGTTGAGGATGTCGAGCTGACTTTTCTGCGCGCGGAAGTCCTCGGCGAAGAGTCCGCCGGCAACGGCGCAGTCGCGGGCGTGGTCCGTCAGGAACGCGTAGGTGTCCCCTCGTTCAGAGAGCGCGCGAAAGAGGGCCGGAAGGGCCATCTTTCCATCCGAGCGATCGGTGTGCAGGTGCAAGTCTCCCCGGAAGTCCTTCATCGAGAGACCCGCGTCCTCCCCGGCCGCGGCGAGGATCCGGTCGACGTCTGCGCGGGAGAGAAAGTCTCTCTTCAGTTCTTTCCGCGGGTCTTCCCGGTCGAGAAGGGCGGTCAAGCGGTCCGTGATCCCCTCGTCCGAGTGACACGCGAGGAATCCCTCGATGAGGTCCGCGGCCCTCAGGGAGACACCCGGAAGGGCCGCGAGCCTGACGCGCCTGCCGAAGAGCTCGTCGGGGAGCTGCCGCAGGGTCCAGGCTGCCGAGCGGTATTCCGACGCCGGCCTGCTGCCCGGCGTCTCGGCGGCCGACAGGGCGAGGAGGGCCGAGGCGATCGCGCCGTTGGTGACCGGCGGGGCCGGGCGGGAAGCTGGAGGATGAGAGGACATCGAATGGGCCCGTGGGAATTCTACGAACGCGTCCGTGCCGATAGACTCCGGGAGATGTCCGCAACTCTCGCGTTGATCGATGCCTCTGGATACCTGTATCGGGCCTTTCACGCCGTCAGGGGGCTTTCGGCACCGGACGGACGGCCAACGAATGCGACGTTCGGCTTCGCGACGATGCTGAGGAAGTTCCTCGAGACGCGCAAGCCCGAAGCCTGCGCCGTCGCGTTCGACCGCAAGGAGAAGACCTTCCGGCACGAGATGGACGAGAACTACAAGGCCCAGCGAGCCCCGATGCCGGAGGATCTGGTTCCGCAGATCGAGGATGCCAAGCGCCTCTGCCGCGCCATGGGCCTGGCCGTCGTCGAGGAGCCCGGCTTCGAGGCGGATGACCTGATTGGCACCCTCGCCCACAAGGCCGCGTCGGCCGGGCTGAGAGTCGAGATCGCCTCGTCGGACAAGGATCTCTTCCAGCTCGTCTCGGGAGACCAAGTCGTGGTCTGGCACCCGAAAGAGGAGCGGATTCTCGACGCTTCGGGGGTGAAGGAGTTTTTCGGCGCTCCGCCCGAGCGCGTCATCGACGTCCTGGCCCTGATGGGGGATGCGAGCGACAACATTCCGGGTGTGGCCGGGATCGGGGAAAAGGGGGCGCGCGAGCTCGTCTCCTCGCTCGGGGCTCTGGAGGGGATCTTCGCGAACCTCGACCAGGTCAAGGGGAAAAAGCGCGACAGCCTGGAGCGCGGACGGGAAGCCGCGTTTCGCTCCAGAGAGCTCGCCACCGTGCGGCGGGACGTCCCGATTCCCGTGGGCGAAACGGCCCAGGACATCCTGAAGACCTTCGGGCTGAGCGGCGGGGAGCCGGAGAAGCGCCGTGAGCTCGCCGTCTTCTTCGACGAGCTCGGGTTCTACAGGCTGAAGAAGGAGATGGGGCTCGAAGGGATCGTCGCGGTCGCTTCCTCCGAGGCGGTCGTGAGCCATCCCGCCGAATGGGTCCCGGAGGGACTCGTCGCGCGCGCCCGGGCCGCGGGCCGGGTGGGAATCCACCTCGAGCTCGCCCCCGGTGTTCCGTTCCCTCCGAAGCCCGTCGCGGCCTGCCTCGCTTTTCCCTCAGGAGGGGCGGTCGCCTTTCCGGTCAGCCGAGAGCTCCTCGCCTCGCTTCTCGAAGAGGAGGGGATCGAGTTCGTCGCCCACGACATCAAGCGTCTCTTTGCGGCCGCTCTGCAGATGGGGACCCGGCCGCCGAAGCGGTCCTGGGACACGATGCTCGCGAGCTACGTCGAGGCGGCCGGGGTCGTGGCGCACGACCTCGAGGGTGACTGCCGCCACTTTCTTGGCGTCAACCCGGAGATCCTCGTCTCGCAGAAGGACGTGCTCGGTCCGTCAGGTGTTCCGTCGCTGGACCTTCTGGCGAGCGAGCGCGGACGGCTGTATCTGGCCCAGCGGGCCTCGCTGCCGCTGAGATTGCAGGACTCCGTCCTGCCCAAGCTGACGGAATCCCGGCGTCGCATCCTCGACGAGTTCGAGCTTCCCCTCGTGCCCGTTCTCGCACGGATGGAAGCGACGGGAATCGCGGTGGACCCAGAAGTTCTCGAGCGCCTCTCCCGCGATTTCGACGAGAGATTGCAGAGGCTCGAGGCCGAGATCCACTCGGCCGCCGGCGAGCGGTTCAATGTCGGGTCCCCGCAGCAGCTCGGACGGATCCTCTTCGAGAAGCTGAAGTACCCCGCCCTCAAGAAGACGGAGAAGACGAAGTCGTTCGCCACCGGTTCCGAGGTTCTCGAGGAGCTCGCCGCGCGCGGGTTCCGCCCCCTCCCCGCGCTCGTCCTGTCGTGGCGGGAGATCTCCAAGCTCAAGGGGACGTACGTCGATCCGCTCCCGGCGAGGATCGCGAAAGACGGGCGCGTTCACACACGGTTTGACCAGGCCGTAGCGGCGACCGGGCGGCTCTCCTCCAACGACCCGAACATGCAGAACATCCCGGTCCGTTCGGCCGAGGGCCGGGCGATCCGGTCGGCATTCGTCGCGCCTCCCGGCCGGATCCTCGTCGCGGCCGATTACTCGCAGATCGAGCTCCGTCTTCTCGCACATCTCTCGGGCGACGAGGCTCTCCTCGAGGTTTTCAGGAAGGGCGAGGACATCCACCGGGCCACGGCCGCGCGGATCTTCGGGATCGACCCGGCTCTCGTCTCCTCCGAGCAGCGTCGCGGGGCCAAGGCGATCAACTTCGGGATCCTCTACGGCATGGGGCCGTTCGCTCTCGGGGCCCAGCTGGGCGTGCCTCAGTCGGATGCGAAGATCTTCATCCGCTCCTACTTCGAGAGATTCCCGAAGATCAAGGGGTGCCTCGAATCGATCGTCGAGGAGGCTCGCAGAAAAGGGGGGACCGAGACGATCTTCGGCCGGTTCCGCCCGATCCCTGGGTTGAAGGACCGTAACTTCAACATCCGGTCGAACGCGGAACGGATGGCCCTGAACGCGCCTTTCCAGGGCTCCGCGGCCGATCTCATCAAGAAAGCGATGATCGAGCTTCACGCCGCGCTCCTGGGGACCTTCCCGTCCGCGAATCTCCTCCTGCAGGTTCACGACGAGCTCCTCGTCGAGTGTGACGAGAAGGATGCCGTTCCCATCACGGAGCTCGTGAAGTCGACGATGGAGGCCGTCGCGGCCCTGAGGGTTCCGCTCGTGGCCGATACCGGAACCGGCCGGAATTGGGCCGAGGTGAAGTCGTGATCGCCGTGATCGGCTCGTCGCCCGTGATGTGACCGGGAAAGGGAATCGTTAGAATGAACCGGATGTATGGTCCCTCCCGCGCGAGCCGGGTCTATCTGCTTCTGGCCTCGCTGCTTCTCCCTCTGCCGTCGGCCGGGCAGGAAGCGCCGAAAGGAACGCTGGAGCCGATCCCAGATGCGGGACGGCCAGCTCCGGCCGAGCTCGGATACGCGCACCCGCTCTATCGGCCCTACGAACAGCCTCCGAAGCTTCTACAGACGGCGCAGGCCGAGAACTTCGAAATGAGAGCTCAGCTCACGCTGGCCGTCAGAGTCGATGAGACCGGGAAGGTGACCGAGATCCTGCCCGTCGAGCCGCCCCTGAGGGGTCTCGGGGCCGCGGCCAGCGTCCTTTCCCCGCGCTGGACCTTCGAGCCGGCGAAAAAGGACGGCCTTCCCGTCCGGACGTGGGGCAGCGTCGTCCTCGATCTCGACATCGCGATGGAACGCGCTTCGTTCACCTCGTTCACGTTCCGCGCGGTGGAAAAGAACGATCCCACCCTGAGGATCGTTCGCGAGTACGAGGGCGACCTCTGGATCCTGAGATACCCGAGGGAGATTCAGCCGAAGGACGGGAACGCGATCTCGGTCGAGGACGTCGACTTCCTGCCCCAGCCGAAAAAGACTCCGTGGAAGTTCGACGCGACGCGGCTTCGCTCCCGTTTCTACGCGCTCGTGAAGGTCACGCCCGAGGGAACCGTCGCCCGCGTCGTTCCCGTCGGCGATTCCGTGGAGTCAGCGATCGTCAAGTGGGTGAGAGTGCTCGCTGCCAAGTGGAAGGTCTCGCCCGCCGTCTCGGCGGGCACGCCGGTCGAGAGCTGGATGTACCTCGAAACGGCCATCGAGTTCGATCTGACGCGGGCCAAGGAACGCGGAATCCGGACCCTTCAAAAGAACCTCAAGGCGATTCCAGAGGGATGAGCACGACCCGCGTTATCTGCGATGAGACGGGGATCTTTGTGACCCGGTGGAATGGCCAGGTCGAATCAGTGACCTGGGCTGATCTCGAGACCGTATTGATCGAGACGAACGACACCGGCCCGATCGGCGACGATGTGATATGGATTCTCGCCGGGAGAACCTCCGGATGCCTGGTCCCGTCGGGCGCCGAGGGAGAACAGGCACTGCTCGCGAGGCTCCAGGAGCTTCCGGGATTCGACAACCAGGCCGTGATCGACGCGATGGGATCCGTCGAGAACGCCCGCTTCGTTTGCTGGAGGAAGCCGGGGTCCGAAGGACCGCGGTGAACGCGACGAAGCCACTCTTGGGGTTTCCTTATGGATTCTGACCACGGCTCCTCCGAGCCCTGGAGTCCCGCGGGGGCAGGACGGCGTAGGCTCCTCTCGATTCTCGAGCACGCCGCTCACCTGCTCCCGGCTCAGGGCCCCATCTCGGTTTTCGTTCACCACAACACCCTCCACGCCTTCGAGGACCAACCCTTCGAGTCGGCGGTGGTTGCGGCTGGAAGGCTCTTCGGGTGTGAACCCTTTCTCACCGAGGAGCGGTATCGCGCTGAGATCGACCGGGGCCGAATCCTCGAGCACGACATAAGAGAGGTGCTCGAGCGGGATCTCGGCGCCCAGGCCCGCGAGCGCGTCGGCCCCTGGTCGACTCGGTTCGAGATCCGGCTGGCCGTCCTAAGGAAAGGGATCCCCGCCCGGGCGGGCAGCGAACTCGACTGGATGCTCGCCGAGACCGGCGCTCTCGAACACTTGAGGTCCGATCTCGACCCCGAGCCCAGACGGCTGCTCCTGCAGCGCATGCGCACGACACTCGGGCGCGACGTCCCGATTCGGAGGCTGGAGCGCATCCTGGCCCGGGAACTCTGGGCTTCCTGCATTGCGGCAGTCGAGGCGATGCCCCCCTCCGCGGCGGTGCGGGAGCCTTCGGCCAAGACGCTGCCCCGGCACCGGGATCTCGTTCTCGCCGTCACGGGAGAAGACACGGACGATCTCGTCCACCCGGTCCTGATCCGGATGTGCGGGGCGTTCCTCGACCAGGGTGTCGCCTACTGGCCCATGCCCGGCAGGGATCTCGGTTTCTTTCAGGCGATCCTCGCCCTCTACGCGCAGCCGGGCGGACCGCCAGATCCGTGGTTGGCCCGCTTCAGGGACCTCGCGTCCCGGGCACAACGCACCGGACTCTCCGAGGTCGAAACCGTCGAGGAAAGCCTCGAGGCCTTAGGTGTCGGCCAAGACCAGTGGGAGCCCTTCCTGACCGCCACGCTCCTCGCCTTGCGGGGTTGGGCCGGAATGGTGAGGCAGATGGAGATCCGGCCAGACCGCGTCCCCGTCCACCCGCCGAAGGTCTCGCTCCTCGGATTCCTGGCAGTCCGTCTCCTGCTCGAGCGCGCCGCCCTGGAAGAGACGGCGCGCCGGTCACTCGCCTATTCGGGGCCGCTGACAGAACTCCGGCAGGCGCTTCAGAGCCGTCTTCCGGCTCCCGATCCCCCGTCGGTTCCCGAGCGGGCCTTTCTGCTCTTCAACCTGGCCCAGCTCCTCGGGCGAGGCCCCGCCGAGATCCGGCGCCTGTCGCCGTCTTCCACCGCGGCTCTCCTGCGAGAACTTGCGGCGTTCCCTTCGGACGACCGGCGCAAGCTTCTCCACCAGGCCTACGAGCGCCGGCACGCATCCGAGGTCCTGGATGCGATCGGCGTCCACGCCCGCTCCGTGGAGGAACGAAAGGGCACCCCCGCCTTCCAGGCGATCTTCTGCATCGACGACCGGGAGGAGTCGCTCCGCCGCCATCTGGAGGAGGCCGACCCTGGCGTTGCGACTTTCGGCATAGCCGGCTTCTTCGGGGTGGCGATGTACTACCGGGGAGCCGGCGACGCTCATTCCAGGCCTCTCTGTCCGGTCGCCATAAGGCCCGTCAACGAGGTCGTCGAGATCGTGGATCCCGAGCGGCGGGCGGAGGCCGAACTCAGGGCCCGGTCCCGCCGATTCTTCGGCCGGCTTCTGCGAGGGATCACCATCAGCAGCCGGAGCTTCGCCCGGGGGACGATCCTGACGGCGGTGCTCGGGTCGCTCGCGGCGATTCCTCTGATCGTGCGAGTCCTCCTTCCGCGCGTGGCGGGCCGGGTCCGAAAGCACACGCGACGCCTGATCGCGCCGCCGAGGGACACGTCCCTCGCGGTTACGCGCGATGCGGACCGGTCCCCGTCGCTGGGCCAGCACGCGGGCTTCTCGAAGCAGGAGATGGCGGCGATCGTGAGAACGCAACTCGAGGACATCGGACTGACGCGGGATTTCGCTCCTCTCGTCCTCCTCGTGGGTCACGGCTCGTCGAGCCTGAACAACCCGCACGAGTCCGCCTACGACTGCGGGGCCTGCGGCGGCGGCGCCGGCGGTCCCTCCGCCCGCGCCTTCACCCTCATGGCGAACGATCCGGAGGTCCGGGCGCTTCTGGCCGAGTCCGGATTCGTGATCCCGCCGTCGACCCGGTTCGCGGGTGCTTTCCACAACACCTGTGACGACACGATTCGATACTTCGAGGCCGAGGACGTTCCCGAGGACGTCCGGGGCCTCTTCGACCGGGCGTCCTCGGCACTCTCCGAAGCCTGCCAGAGAAACGCGCACGAGCGCTGCCGCCGGTTCGAATCCGCCCCTCCCTGGATCAACGAGGCGATGGCCATGGCACACGTCGAAAGGCGGTCGCACGACCTCGCCCAGCCTCGCCCCGAGTGCGGCCACGCCACGAATGCCGTCGCCATCGTCGGCCGCCGCTCCCGGACGCGGGGGCTCTTTCTCGACCGCCGGGCCTTCCTCGTCTCGTACGACCCGTCGCAGGATGACGAGGCCGGCAGCATTCTCGGCAGGCTCCTGGCCGCCGTCGCGCCCGTCGGAGCCGGGATCAGCCTCGAGTACTACTTCTCGTACGTCGACTCGCAGGGGTACGGGTGCGGGTCGAAGCTCCCGCACAACCTCACCGGCCTCATCGGCGTCATGGACGGCTTTCAGAGCGACCTGCGCACGGGACTGCCGTGGCAGATGGTCGAGATCCACGAGCCCGTCCGTTTGCTGATGATCCTCGAGACCCGGCCGGAGGTCCTCCTGCGGGCCGCCGCCCGGAATCCCGGCTTCGGGAAGCTCGTCCGCAACGGATGGGTCCGGCTCGCCCTCCTGGATCCCGACACGGATGAGATCCGGGTCCTCTCGAACGGGGAACTCAGGCGGTACGAGCCGGAGTCAGACGACCTGGCGGTCGTCCGCTCCTCGATGGAGTGGTACCGCGGCCGGCGCGCGCACCTCCCGTGCGCCCGCATCGTCCCGGCCACGGAGGCCCGGGCATGACCGGACTCTCGGCGATCCAGGTGCTGATCCTCGTCGCCACGGCGGCCCCGCTGGGTTTGCTCGCCCTGCTCGGGGCGAGTTCCCTTCTGGGCCGGCCCCTGCCAGAGCGGGTCACCGGCATCCTGGCGCCGGTCTCGTTCTTCCTCTGCCTGGGGTCCCTGGGCATGGCGGGCGCCTTGATGTATTCGCAGGGCATCGAGAGGGAGACCTTGGCGCTGGGCAAGCTCCTGGCAGTGGGCGAGCAGGAGTTTCAACTCAGGCTCCTCGTCGATCCCCTGTCCGTTACCTTCGCGATCTTCGCGGAGACTCTCTGTGGCGTCGTCGCCGCCTTCGCGCACCGGTACCTGCACCGCGAGAACGGCTACAACCGGTTCTTCCTCCTGCTCGCCACGTTCTCCGCCGGGATGATGTTCATCATCCTCGCGGGCAGCCTCGAGGTCCTCTTCGCGGGCTGGGAGTTCGTCGGCGTCAGCTCCGCCCTCCTCATCGCGTTCTTCCACGACCGGCCGACGCCCGCGAGGAATGGGCTCTGGACCTTCATCGTCTACCGGGTGACCGACATCGGGATGCTCGGCGCGGCCGTCCTGATCCACCACAGCGCGGGCAGCGGGCTCTTCGACGACTTCCTGGGCACGGCATGGCCGGGTGGCGTGACGAGCCTGACGGGTGCCCAGGCGACCGGGGCCTGTTTCTTTCTGCTGTCCTCGGCGATGGGGAAGTGCGCCCTCTTGCCGTTCTCGGGCTGGTTGCCGCGTGCGATGGAAGGGCCGACCCCGTCGAGCGCGATCTTCTACGGGGCGCTCTCCGTCCACGCCGGAGCGTACCTGCTGCTGCGAATGTCCCCGCTCTTCGACCGGTCTCCCCTGGCGTCTTCGGCCGTCGTCCTCACCGGAATGCTGACCGCGATCTTCGCCACTCTCGTCGGCCGGGTGCAGTCGGATGTCAAGACCGCGCTGGCCTACGCGTCGATGACCCAGGTTGGAATCATCATTGCCGAGATCGGGCTCGGGTTCCGTTGGCTTGCGCTCTTGCACATGGTGGGACACGCCTCGCTCCGTTCCCTCCAGCTCCTCCGCTCGCCCTCGCTCCTGCACGATTTCCACGACGCCGAGGCGGCGGTCGGGGGGCATCTCGCGCACACCGGGATGCACCTGGAGAGGATGTTCCCGGAGCGGGCGAAGTGGCGGCTCTACCGCTTCGCCCTGGAGAAGGGCTATATCGACTCCATCCTTGACCGGTTCGTCGTCGTCCCGTTTGTCCGCGCGGTCAGGACTCTGGACGGATTCGAGGAGCGGTGGTGCCGTCTCCTGGGTGGCGCGAAGAAGAGGGCCCGCGCAGAGAGCGAGGCTTCGTCATGACCGCGATGAGTTTCTCGTGGCTTCTCGTCCTGGTGGTGACGCCGCTCCTGGGGGCCCTTCTTCTCTTCGGCTCTGGAACCTATGACCGGAAGAGACGGCTGGCGATTGCCGCCGCGCTCCTGAACCTCCTCCTGACCGTCGCGGCGTTCGTGGAGTTCCGGGGGGCGGGGAAGCCGAGGCTGGTGGACCCATTCGATCCCCTTCTCCGGGTCCTGGGAGAGCCGCTGTTCGTTCTCGACGAACTCGGCGTCTTTCTCCTTCCCTTCGCGGCGCTGATCTGCGTGGCTGCGCTCCTCGTTGCGCCCCGGGGTGGGAAAGACCCGGGCACGCTGCGCCGGATGCTCGTCGCGGCCTCGCTGACGCAGTCCGCCTTCCTGGTGCCGGATGCGATCGCCCTGGCGGTGCTCATGGCGGCCGGGATGGTCCCCGCGATCGGCGAGCTTCGCCGGCAGGGGCCGGAGTACCGCTCCTCGGTCCGGATCTTCTCGATCTACATGGGACTCTCCACGGCCCTCTTCTTCGCCGGAGGCGTGGCCCTGCGGATCGAGGGGATCCTCGGGGCCGAGGCCCGGCCGTGGGGAACGTGGCTGATGCTCGGGGCGGTCCTGATCCGCAAGGGGATCTTCCCGTTCCACTCCTGGATGCCCGACTTCTTCGAGCGCGTGCCGCTGGGTGTCGCGATTGTCTTTGCCGCCCCTCAGGTCGGGGCCTACGCGGCGGCGCGCTTCGTCGTTCCGTACGCGCCGGAAGCGGTCCTGAAGGTGATCGGCTACTCGGCCCTCTTCACGGCGGTGTACGGGGCGTGCCTCGCCCTGGGGCAGAAGAATGCGCGGAGGGCGTTCGCCTACATCTTCATGAGCCAGTCGGCCCTGGTGATGGCGGGCCTGGAGTCGACCTCCATCGAGGGACTCACGGGAGGGCTCTGCCTCTGGGTCTCCTGCGGGCTTTCGCTCGCGGGGTTCGGAATGGCCCTCTGGGTGCTGGAAGCCAGACGCGGATTCTTGAGGCTCGACACCTTCCACGGCGGGTACGACCGGATGCCGCTGCTGGCCTCGAGCTTTCTTCTTCTGGGGCTGGCGAGCATCGGGTTTCCCGGGACCCTGGGGTTTCTGGGTGAGGAACTCCTGATCGAAGGGGCGGTCACGCAGTACCCGCGGGTCGGATTCGTGACGCTGCTCGCGACGGCCGTGAACGGGATCAGCATTCTGGCGATGTACCTGTCCCTGTTCTGCGGCGCCAAGGACCGCACTCCGCCGTCTCAGTCTTTGAGAAGGCGAGAACTGACTGGTTTTGTCGCTCTCGCCCTCCTCGTCATCCTCGGCGGGGTGTTTCCCCGGGAGTTCGTCTCGTCGAGGCGTGCGTCCGCCGTGGAGATCCTCGAGCAGAGGAAGTCGATCCCGATCGCGAGAGAAGCCGAGCCGGCGGAACGCCCGCATCATTCACCCGCGAAGAAGTAGGGACAGAGCCGGGGGCCCTCAGAGGAACGGATTCACGACGCGCACGTCCCCGTAACGGCGGCCATCGTTCGCGTACTGCAGGATGTTCGTGTCGACGAAGGAGTTCACCGGGTCCTCTCGGCGTACGTCTCTTCCCGGCGAAACCAGTGACCTCCCGAGTGGCCCGAGGATGCCGCCCAGAGCTCTTCGATTGCGCGAACCCGCTCCTCTCCGGCCCTCTGGGCCGTCTCGCTCTCGAGGAGGTCCGTGATGAGCTGATTGAGGCTCTTGCCGCGCCCGGCCGCCAGAGCGCGGGCTTCCTCGACCAACCGCTCATCGATGGAAAGGGTGATCTTCACGCACACATGATCCTAGAAGAGGCAGCTGAACAACAGAACCGCGTGGCAAACCGTCTCCTGCAGGAACTCATGCGAAGAAGCAGCGTCACTGGAAAGGTGACTCCCTCCGACCCGAGGCAAGGAAGGGCCACGGACGGGGTGCCGGAGCGTGTCAACAAGAATGAGACAGTTGGTTGACGGAAAACAGAGGAGAACGGGGGAAGGGAACCGCCCATCTCCTACTGAAGAGTGGCCGAGTGCTCGCCGGCGTCAAGGCGAGGCGAAGTGGTAGGCGGAGGCGAAGGGCTGGGCCTTGACTCCGGCTGCGCGCTCGGCCCGCCGTTAGGAGTAGGCGATGGGCGGACGGGGGCGACCAAGGCTCCGGACTCCGGGGTAGAAGAAGAAGGCCGAGCGAGATAGACCCGATCAGGAAGAGGCCGAAGGGCGGGTCTTCCGTTTGGGTAGCGTTCTGGATGACAGCGGAAGGCTTCGTCGAGGACGGCCTGGCGTTTCTGCAGGATCTGCTCGGCGCGTCCGGAGTGAACGACCTCCGGTGTCAAGAAGCGGATGCCACTGTGAGCGTGGCGCGTGTTGTACCAGGAGATGAAGCGTCCGACGAAGAGGCGAGCGTCATCGAGGCTGAGGAACGTGTCCGGGAACTCGGGCTGGTACTTGAGGGTCTTGAAGTGCGCCTCGGCAAAGGCGTTGTCGTCGGAGACGTTGGGACGGGAGAGGCTCTTGGAGACACCGAGGTCGGCCAGGAGCTGGGAGACCTCCTTGGAGGTCATCGAGGAGCCGCGATCGGAGTGGAGAACCAGGGTGCCGGCAGAGACGCCATGGCGATCACAGGCTTCCGCGATGAAGCGTTTGGCAAGCTTGGCGTCCTCGCGTTCAGCGACAAGCCATCCGACGACGTAGCGGCTGAAGATGTCGAGGATCAGGTAGAGGTGGTAGTAGACCCACTTCACCGAGGACTTCAGCTTGGTGATGTCCCACGCCCAGACCTCATTCGGAGCGGTTGCAAAGGCCACCGGGGGATGGGCTTTCGGATGTCTGACGACGTCGCGCCGTTCACGGGTCTCGCCAGATTCCGAAAGCAGCCGGTACATCGTGCGAACGGAGCAGAGACGGATGCCCTGGTCGAGCAACTGGGCATGGATCTCCGCAGGAGGCTGGTCGGCGAACTCCGGCGAGTTCAGGACCCTGAGGATCTCGGTCCGCTCCTCGTCACCCAGCGCCCGGGCGGACGATCTCTTTCGTTGGGCGACCGCCGCCCTGGCAGCTGGTTGTCGCCTTCTGTAAACGGTTGCCCGGGGCATCCCCATGGCGATGCACGACATCCCCGTTGAGATGCCTCCGGCCTCGAGGGAAGTGATGGCCGTCATGAGCCGCTCTCGTCGTCCAGGGTCTCCTCCGCCGTCGGCAGGCCCAGGATCGTGCAGAGTTTTTTTTGGACGTCGATGATCAGCTCGGCCTGCGCAAGCCGCTTCTGAAGCCGCGCTTTCTCCCGAACCAGCTTCTCGAACTCCTTCCGGCTTGGACCTTCGCTCTTGGGCCGTCCAACGGTCCTCTGCGTCAGCATCCCCTCCTCGCCGTGCCTGGCCAGGGCTTCCCGCCACTTCCCAAGGTGCGACGAGTAAAGTCCCTCTCGCCGCAGCAGAGCCCCGATCTCACCGCTTTCCGTGCAACTCTCTGCTTCACGGACAATCCGCAGCTTGAAAGCGGCGCTGAACCGCCTCCTCTGTCCACGTCTTGTCACCTCAGCGTTTCCCGACTCAGGCTGATCCGCGGGGCTCGTTGCTCCTCGTGTCCTCGATGGCATTGGCATCATCGTTCCTCCCCGCCCTCTTCCCTAATTTCGGCTGCATTTCTGTCTCACGGATTATTGGCACGGAGGGTGCCCCCTCTCATTCCCTCGCCCCGCGGCAGCGGGGAGAGGGTGCCGGCAGGCGGGTGAGGGGTCCCTCCCCCTTCGCCAGCTTCGCCGGCGGGAGTACGGGCGACTGGCCATCCTGTCCCTCGATGGCGGTCAAGATCGCCTCGAGGAACCCGTTGGGACTCAGAAGAACGTCCTGGGTCCAGAACCGCGGCGCCTTGTTCATCTGCCGGGAGCGGAATGCCGGCCGCTTCTGATCATGACGCCGTCGCGCATCTTCGGCGTGCTGGTCGCCGTCGAGTTCGATGGCCAGACGAGCCTCGAGGTAGGAGAAGTCGAAGAAGAACGGGGCCACGGGGTGTTGGCGGCGGACCTCCTGCCCTGTTCCTCCGATCGCGAAGGCACGACCAGATATTTCGCTCCGGGTCCGTCATCCTAGAAACAGCAGTTGAGCAACAGAACCACGTGGCTACTCTCCTCCCGTAGGGACTTACACGACGGCGCAGCGTGACCGAAAAAGTGATTCCCTCCCACGCGGCGCGGGGGAGGGTTAGGCCCCTTCTGCGAGGGGGCGCCCCCACCCTCCCCGCCCCCGCCCTCGCAGGGGAGGGAATGGCATCGGCCTGTGCGTCAACGCGCTCCCATCAAGAAAACGGGGAAATCGGAGCAGCTGGACGGAAGCGGTGCCTGTCGTCAGCTGTCGCGACGCTGTAGAGTTCAGAAGGCAGGATGAGAACGCCCTTCGTTTCCCTGGTCTTCAGCGGCCCCAGATTCCGCGACGGCAGTTTTCCTCTGGAAGCTCTTCCGGAGTTGGTCGCGTATCGCGAGTTGATCCTCGCGGCGGCGCGTGCTCTTTTCCAGGTCGGGAATCCCGCACGTCAGCGGCTTCCAAAGGGATTCGAAGCGAGCTTCAAGCTCGTTCTCGAGAGAGTAGAGGCTGGAAGTGCTGTCCCGATCATCTCGAGAGAGTTCCAGGAGGGGGGCTTCCCGTTCGACGCGCAGGCCGTCGATTACTTTTCCGCCGCTAAAGAGGAAGTCGAACGATTCGTTCGCCACGGCCCCGAAGGCTCATCCCTCCCCGACGAGTTCCGCAGGGGTGTTCTGGCTCGTTTCGGGACCTTCGGCATGTATCTGTCCGAGCAGGACTCCCTCACGATTGCTCAGCCAGGGCTGAGAGAGGGTGCGATCTACAACCGTGCCGTCCGCAAGAAGCTTCTCCTTGCGGCCCAGGCCACCTATGAAGATGAGGTTCACCTAGTCGGTGAGGTTCGCGCAGCTGACAAAGACACGGAAGGGTTCTTCTTGCGAGTAGCCGGGGGGGCTCGAGTTCAGGTGAAGGCTTTGCCACTCTTCTTCCCAGTGGCGCTGAAATCTCTTCAGGAATCCGCTCTGGTCCGTGTCCGGGGAACGGGGGTCTTCGACGCTGATGGCACGCTCCTTCGAGTAACTTCGGCAACGGATGTCAGTTCCGCCGAAGAAGGAGACGAGGTCACCACAAAGGGTGGATGTGGAATCCCCGTGCTCCAGCAGATCGAGGCCCTCGGAGCACTCCAGCCGGGATGGTACGACTCCGAAAGCCCCGCGTACGAAACAGAAAACCTCGGGTGGCTCGAGAAGCTCCTCGAGGGGTTGCTAGATGGGTTCAACCTGCCCGTCCCATACGTGTATCCGACGCCAGAGGGGCGAGTGCGAATCGAATGGCCGGGGGCTCATCAGGAAATCGTGGTGACGTTTGATCTCATGGCGTCCTCTGCAGACGCGATGGTGGTTCACCTCGATTCGGATGAGTTTTCTGAACTTGCCGTCTCGTTCAAGAAGCCCGGGGCGGAGAGCCGCCTGGGAAGCTTCATTGCCCGTCACGTTTCGGCGGAGTGAATCGAATGTCTACTGAGGGCGGGTTGACCGATCCGAAGGAACTGCTCTTTCGTCAGGTTCATCCAGGATTCTTGCGGGACGGACGTCCCAGCAGCCAGGCATTCAAGCCGACCCGGAAGGATCAGGGGAAGCTCTCTGTCTCGAGAAGCTCCATAACGACGCCTCAGGATGCGTTCGCCCATCACACCGTGAGGCTGGGCTTCCCTTCGGCTGGTACCTGGGCCGTCAGCGTCGAGGAGTGCAGCCAGCAAGACCTCCTGGTCTATCCGGACCCGATACTCTCTCCTCCCGAAGAGATACCAGATCCGTCTCACGCGTTCGTCGAGTTTTCCGGGTTTTCTTGTTCCCAGGTAGATGTGAAGGGCGTCAGGCTCGCCCGCGCGGCGCACGAACGCGGATGTCTTTTCCAGGGCTAAGTCATTCAAAGGCTATTGGCCCTTCACGGCATCACCAGATTCCTCGCGTAAGCCTTGACGGCGGTATCTCACTTTCATGGGCCTCGACCGAAGCCTGCAGCGCCTTCCCGCGGCGCTTCGTCGTCGGTCGTTCGCATACGGAACGCCCCCGCCACAGCGGTGCCGTTCAACTGCTCGCTTCTTCCTCCTTGCGCGCGTACAGTCGCCGCGTGCTTCACCGGTGAGAGGAGCTGCGAACGGAATGATCGTTTGTTTTCAAGGGGGTTGCCCTGCCCTCCCGTTCGCCCGATCATGTCGGAGGTACAGCAAGGCAAAGAGATCTCACGCATGACCAACGGTGGCGAAACGCACGAACGAGCGCCATCAACCTCCGGAGGACAAGGGTTCGATAGGAAGACCGGAATGACCCGTCTCGAGGACATCCAGCCCCAAGCAGCGATCAGCGGCATCCTTCCGGACTGCGCTGTCACCGTTGTCAACGTTCAGTGGTTCGGGTCAGAAGCCCTCGAGCTGACCTACAAGGACCCCGTTGGCCGGGTGGCCAACCAGCTTTTATACCGGCACGACGAACCCCGCCTCGGCCTTCTCGAGAAGGGCAGACCCTGGAGCTTCGACGGCGACGGCGCCCTGTTCCGGCTCGTTTCGGAGGCTCACCGCATTCGCCTCGCCCATCTTTTCGACCCGGTCCTCGCCGTTCACACTTCACTCGTCGACCCGTTGCCGCACCAGATCACGGCGGTTTACGAGACGATGCTGCCGCGCCAGCCTCTCCGCTTCCTTCTTGCGGACGACCCTGGTGCGGGTAAGACCATCATGGCCGGGCTCCTCATGAAGGAACTCATCGTTCGCGGGGACCTCCAGCGATGCCTTGTGGTTTGTCCTGGCAGCCTGGCCGAGCAGTGGCAGGACGAGCTGTATCGCCGGTTCCACCTGCCGTTCGAGATCCTCACGAACGACAAACTCGAGGCAGCCCGCACGGGCAACTGGTTCCTAGAGAACAACCTCGTCATCGCCCGGCTGGACAAGCTCGCTCGGAACGAGGATGTGCAACGGAAGCTCGAGGTTCCGGACTGCCGCTGGGACCTCGTCGTTTGCGATGAAGCCCACAAGCTCTCAGCCACATTTTTCGGTGGCGAGATCAAGCGGACGAAGCGCTACGTCCTCGGCCAGCTCCTGGCCGGCCTTACGCGTCATTTCCTTCTATTGACCGCAACGCCGCACAACGGGAAGGAAGAGGACTTCCAGCTCTTCATGGCGCTCATCGATGGGGACCGCTTCGAGGGCCGGTTCCGCGATGGAGTGCACACGGCCGATGTCTCCGATCTCATGCGCCGGATGGTGAAGGAGAACCTGCTCAAGTTCGATGGCACGCCCCTCTTTCCAGAGCGCATCGCCTACACGGTTCCATACAAGCTGTCAGAACCGGAAGCGCATCTCTACAAGGAGGTCACCGATTACGTCCGGGAGCAGTTCAACCGCGCCGAGTCGCTGCAGAACGACAAACGCGCCGGCACGGTCGGGTTTGCGCTCACCATCCTGCAGCGCCGGTTGGCCTCTTCGCCCGAGGCCATTTACCAGTCCCTGAGACGGCGCAAGGAACGGCTCGAGAAACGCCTGCGTGAACTCGAGGTGTTACAGCGGGGAGCCATCGCAGCGGCCCTCACCACGCCGGACCTGGATGATGAAGACGTCGAGGACCTCGAGGAGGCTCCCGATGTCGAAGTCGAGGCGGTCGAGCAACAGATC
Organism: Thermoanaerobaculia bacterium; assembly: GCA_022071945.1. GTDB lineage: Bacteria > Acidobacteriota > Thermoanaerobaculia > UBA5066 > UBA5066 > JAJVIN01. The sequence continues at coordinate 130,050 of JAJVIN010000014.1, forward strand.
CTCGATCAGGCAACCGCGGCGCGCACGATCAACGAGCTAAAAGCCGAAATCGAGACGCTCAAGCGTCTGGAATCCCTGGCCCAGTCCGTTCGCCGCAACAGCGAGGATAGAAAGTGGCGAGAGCTGGCAAACCTCCTCGGGGAGATCTTCACCGTAGCAAAGGCACCCGACGATAAAGAACCCCCCAGGCTGACTCCCTCTCCCCGGCAGAAACTCGTCATCTTCACGGAGCATCGTGACACCCTGAGCTATCTCGAGAGCCGTATCGGAACCGTTCTCGGACGCCAAGGCGCTATCGTCGTGATCCATGGCGGCATGGGCCGTGAGGAACGCCTGAAAACCCAGGAGGCCTTCAAGCACGACCCGGAAGTACAAGTTCTCGTGGCGACCGATGCCGCCGGGGAAGGTATCAACCTTCAACGCGCGCACCTCATGGTGAACTACGACTTGCCCTGGAACCCGAACCGCATCGAGCAACGTTTCGGCCGGATCCACCGCATCGGTCAGACAGAGGTTTGCCACCTCTGGAATCTCGTCGCTGACGAGACTCGGGAGGGAGACGTCTACCGGACCCTTCTGGATAAGCTCGAGGAGGCACGCAAGGCCCTCGGTGGCCAGGTCTTCGACGTTCTTGGAAAGCTCCTGTTCGAGGGGAAGCCGTTGCGCGAACTTCTGATCGAGGCCATCCGGTACGGCGAACGGCCCGACGTTCGCGCGCGGCTCACGAGGACCATTGCGAATGCCGTCGACCGCCAGCAGCTCCAGGAACTCATGGATGAACGGGCCCTGGCTCACGACACGATGGATGTCAGCCGGGTTCACGCCATCCGTGAGGAAATGGAGCGGGCCGAGGCCCGCCGCCTCCAGCCCCACTACATCGAGTCATTCTTCCTCGAAGCCTTCGAGCGTCTCGGCGGGGCGGTTCGCAAGCGTGAGCCCCGCCGGTACGAGATCACCCACGTCCCGGCACCAGTACGAAATCGCGACCGCATGATCGGTGTCGGCGAGCCCGTCCTGGCCCGCTACGAGCGCATCGCCTTCGACAAGACACTCATCGCGCCCCTGGGGCAGCCCCTGGCAGCCTTCGTCTGCCCGGGTCATCCGCTTCTCGACTCGGCGATCGATCTCACCATCGAACGCCATCGCGATCTCCTCCGGAGAGGAACGGTTCTCGTCGACGAACGCGACTCGAGCATGACGCCTCGCGTTCTCTTCTATCTCGAGCATGCCATCCAGGACGCGAGCATCACCAGAACCGGCGAGCGGCGAACGATCTCGAAGCAGATGCTCTACGTCGAGATGGATGCCTCGGGCCAGATGCGGCATCTTCACTACGCCCCCTATCTGGACTACCGGCCTCTCAAAGAGGACGAGCCTCAGGTTTCAGCGCTCCTGGCCCGGCAGGAATGTTCATGGATCGCGCGGGATCTCGAGAAGAAGGCGCAGGCGCACGCGATCTCGAATCTGGTTCCCGAGCATCTTGCGGAAGTGCGAAATCGACGGCTGGCGTGGATCGAGAAAGCCCGCGCCGCGGTGAAGGACCGGCTGACGAAGGAGATCGGCTACTGGGACCACCGCGCCGAAGACCTGAAACTCCAGGAACAAGCCGGCAAACCGAACGCAAAGCTGAACTCTCAGGAGGCGCGACGGAAGGCTGACGACCTCCAGGCGCGGCTTCAGAAAAGGATGGAGCAGCTCAGCCTCGAGGCTCAGATTTCAGCGATTCCTCCCGTGGTTCTGGGGGGTCTTCTCATCGTGCCGACGGGACTGCTCTCGAGCATCACGGGCCGACCGGTTCCGGCTTCGGCCAGACCCATCGAGACGCAAGCGTCCGCCGCCAGAGCCCGAGCCGCCGTCATGGAAGTCGAGCTACGTCTCGGCTTCGAGCCGGCCGACCGCGAGGAGGAGAAGCTCGGATACGACATCGAGAGCGTCGACCAGAAAACGGGCAAGCTCCGCTTCATCGAGGTGAAGGGAAGGGTATCGGGTGCCGCGACCATCACGGTCACGAAGAACGAGATCCTCTACTCGCTCAACAAACCCGACGACTACATCCTGGCGATCGTCGAGTTCCTGGATGACGAGACGCACCACGTTCACTACCTTCGCCAGCCGTTCCAGCGAGAGCCGGACTTCGGAGTGACGAGCGTGAACTACAACTTCGCGGAGTTACTCGCCAAGGCGGAGGTTCCAGCATGACCACCCCAGGGAATATGAGAATGGACACCATGGAATTGCCGATCGGTACTCTTTCAATCACCGGATTCCGGTCTCTCCGCGATCTAAAGGTCGGGCCTTTTGGTCGAGTGAACCTCATTACTGGAAAGAACAACTCCGGAAAGTCTTCGCTTCTTGAGGCAATTCGAATCTTCGTCACGGAAGGCTCGCCTTCGACCTTTTTCGAGATTCTGGACTACCGGGAAGAATCGTCTCAGAAGGGGGGTGAACGTGAAAGCGGTACGACCGATCCCCTAAGCAACGCAGCAGCATTCTGCAGCCTCTTCACGGGCCTCCCGCGATTCGGCGAATCTGAAAGGCCGTTTCAAATTTCGAACCGAAGCTCCCCAGGGGAGGAGAAGACCGTCTCTGTTCGTGTTGGTTGGTTCTTGGAGGAAGAGAATGAAGAGGGGCGAAGCCGACTTGTCCCGGCTGAGAGCGGAACTGACGTCTCAGCTGTTAGCAACCGGATTCCCTTGGTCGAGGTTCTTCCTTCGAGCGGTCGGCGACGCATCATCCGCCCCGACCGTCTGGATCGTCTCAGCTGGCGAGTCGAGAACCCCTATCGCTATCTCGTCCCTTGTTTGATGGTGGACCCCTTTACATCGAGATCTACGGACCGGCTCTCGAAGCTATGGGATGCAGTTGCCCTAACGGAGGCTGAGAAAGACGTCGTTGAAGCTCTCCGCATCATCGCACCTGAGATCGAAGCGGTTTCAGTGATTGGGACTGAGCAGCTTCGCCGATCGCGAATGGCGATCGTTCGCACTAAAAAGTTTCCGCAGCCGGTTCCTCTCAGAAGCTTCGGAGACGGATTGAATCGCCTATTCGGAATCGTCCTCACCTTGGTAAGTGCTCGATCGGGTGTCTTGCTGATCGATGAGGTCGAGAACGGTCTCCACTACTCCGTTCTGCCTGACGTGTGGAAGGTCATTTTCCGCACGGCCCGGGACCTCGGTGTTCAGGTCTTCGCGACGACACACAGCTGGGACTGCATCAAGGCGTTCCAGGCTGCGGCCCAAGAGGCGCCAGATGAGGGTGTCCTCGTCCGGCTGACGGCTCGCGGTGAGGCGGTCCATTCGACGCTGTTCCGCGAGGATGAACTCCGAATCGCCACCCAAGAACTCATCGAAGTGCGGTAATGGCAGGCAAGCGCATTCTCCTTGTTGAGGGTCAGGACGACGAGCACGTTTTCAAACACTTGATGGGCCGTCGCCAGCTAGGGAAACTAGACGAATTTAGGGGAAAGAATGGGAAACACGCCCTCCTCAGTATTCTTCCTGTAGCGCTCAAAGAAAGCGATGTTGCTTCACTCGGAGTCGTACTTGACGCTGACACTGACCTTCAGGGTACGTGGAAAGCGGTTCGAAATGGCCTCCAGGACTCTGGCTACTTCAATGTGCCAGTTGAGCCAGAGGCGGGCGGGACGGTCATTTTGCCCCCTCATGACACGCTCCTGCCGCGAGTGGGTGTGTGGCTGATGCCAGATAACAAGACTCTGGGAATCCTTGAGGACTTCCTACGGTTTCTTGTTCCAGCCGGGACACCCCTTTTTGAGCGCGTCGAAGAGTCGGTTAATGGGATTCCACAGGAGGAACGTAGATTCGCCGAGAAAGACAAACCGAAGGCTGTCATTCACACATGGCTTGCCTGGCAGGAAGACCCTGGGAAGCCCCTCGGAACGGCTATTACATTTCGATATCTCGACACCTCCGTTCCCGAAGCTGACGTTCTGGTCACCTGGCTCAGGAGGCTGTTCTTCCCGTGAAACCTCTCAAGAAACTCATCGAGGTCGCCCTTCCCCTCGACGCCATCAACAAGGCCTCCGCCCGAGAGAAGTCCATCCGCCACGGGCACCCTTCTACCCTTCACCTCTGGTGGGCTCGCCGCCCACTGGCGGCGGCGAGGGCCGTGATCTTCGCGCAGATGGTGGACGACCCGTCGAGCCATCCGGACATCTTTCGGACCGAGAAGGCGCAGGAGAAGGAACGGCAGCGACTCTTCAAGATCATCGAAGACCTCGTGCAGTGGGAGAACACGACGAACGAGGAAGTTCTCCAGCAGGCGCGTGACGAGATTTGGCAGAGCTGGCGCTACACGTGCGCCGAGAACGCCGATCACCCGCGCGCCAAGGAACTTTTCGACCGGTACAAGCTCCCGGCGTTTCACGATCCGTTTGCCGGTGGCGGGTCGCTGCCGCTCGAGGCGCAGCGACTTGGGCTCGAAGCCTACGCGAGCGACCTGAACCCCGTGGCGGTACTGATCAACAAGGCGATGATCGAGATTCCACCCAAGTTCGCCGGAAAGCCACCGGTGAACCCGGAGTCCCGAAAGCTGCTCGACCACGGCAAGCAGTGGAAGGGCGCGGAGGGTCTGGCCGAGGACGTCCGGTACTACGGAAAATGGATGCGCGACGAGGCCGAGAAGCGCATCGGGCACCTCTACCCGAAGATCGAGATCACGGAGGAAATGGCGAAAAAGCGGCCCGATTTGAAGCCGCTCGTCGGCCAGAAGCTCACGGTGATCGCCTGGCTCTGGGCACGCACGGTGAAGAGCCCGAACCCGGCGTTCGCGAGTGTGGATGTGCCGCTGGCCTCGACGTTTATGCTTTCCACGAAGGAGGGCAAAGAAGCCTACGTCGAGCCGGTGATCGAGAACGGGGCCTACCTGTTCACGGTGAAGGTGGGGAAGCCGAAGGATACTGAGGCCACGAAGAACGGGACGAAGCTGGCGCGCGGGGCAAATTTCCAATGCGTGATGTCGGGGACTCCCATTGCGTCGGATCACATCTATTCCGAGGCCAACGCAGGTCGCATGGGTGCACGCCTGATGGCGATCGTCGCCGAGGGTGATCGAAGGCGGGTGTATCTCGCTCCAACGCTGGAACACCAGGCTATCGCGCAGACGGCAAAGCCGGAATGGAAGCCGGAAGTGGCGATGCCAAACAACCCACGGTGGTTCTCGCCGCCGGATTACGGCCTCACGACATTCGGCGACCTCTTCACCCCCCGCCAGCTCGTAGCGCTGACCACCTTCGTCGACCTGGTGCAAGAGGCGCGCGAGCAGGTGAAGCGCGACGCCATTGCCGCTCGGCTGCCTGACGACGAACTCGGCCTCGACGACGGCGGCGCGGGTGCGACGGCCTACGCCGATGCCGTGGCAACATACCTTGCGTTCGCCCTCAGCAAGTCCGTGGATGGGAGTTCGACGATTTGCCGATGGATGGTTCAGCGCGACTCGTTGTTTAGCACGTTCAGCCGACAAGCCCTCCCGATGACCTGGGATTTTGCTGAGGTCAATCTTCTGGCCGACTGCACCCGTTCGCTCTCCGAGTCGATCGCCTGGACCGCTGAGAGCATCCAAGGCGTTGCAGCTGGCTACGGGGCAACCTTCGGTTCCGCCAGGCAGGCCGATGCGATGAGGCAAGAGATAGCCTCCTGCAAACTGGTATCTACCGACCCGCCTTACTACGACAACATCGGCTACGCCGACCTCTCGGACTACTTCTACGTCTGGCTGCGCCGCTCGCTAGGGTCCGTCTTTCCCGACCTCTTCGCAACGGTTGCCGTCCCGAAGGCCGACGAACTGATCGCAACCCCGTACCGTCATGGCAGCAGAGAGAGCGCCGAGACGTTTTTCCTTGACGGGATGACACAGGCGATGCACTGCCTTGCAGAGCAGGGGCATCCGGCCTTTCCGGTCACCATCTACTACGCCTTCAAACAGTCCGAGAACGACGACGAGGAAGGGACTGCCAGCACCGGATGGGACACCTTTCTGGAGGCGGTGATCCGGGCCGGCTTTGCCATCACCGGTACCTGGCCCATGCGCACGGAGCGCGGAGGTCGGTCAATCGGCATTGGTACCAATGCCCTCGCCTCCTCCATCGTCCTCGTCTGCCGCCCGCGCCTCAGCAACGCCCCTACCGCCACTCGACGAGAGTTCCTGACGGCCCTCAAAGTCGAACTCCCCGGTGCATTGACGCACCTTCAGCGCGGGAACATCGCCCCGGTAGACCTCGCCCAGGCGGCCATCGGCCCGGGCATGGCGGTCTACACACGCTACGCCAAGGTGCTCGACGCCCAAGGCAAGCCACTCTCCGTGCGCGAAGCGCTTACGCTCATCAACCAGACCCTCGACGAAGCGCTGGCAGAGCAGGAGGGCGACTTCGATGCTGACACCCGATGGGCTCTCGCCTGGTTCGAGCACGCCGGTTTCGCCGAGGGCGAGTACGGCGTTGCCGAGACGCTCTCCAAGGCCAAGAACACCAGCGTCTCGGGGATGGTCGAGGCGGGTGTAGTCGCCTCGAAGGGCGGTAAGGTTCGCATTTTGAAGCCCGAGGAACTTCCCGCCTCGTGGGACCCCGCGACCGACTCAAGACTCACGGTCTGGGAAGCGGTTCACCACCTGATTCGAGTCCTCGAGAAGGGCGGCGAGAGCGCAGCGGCAGACCTGGCTGCAAAGCTCGGCAGCAAGGCCGAGACCGCTCGTGAACTCGCCTACCGCCTCTACACACTCTGCGAACGCAAGAAACGCGCGGCCGAGGCCCTTTGTTACAACGCCCTTGTGCAGAGCTGGCCCGAGATCATGAGGTTGGCTCAGGAGAGCGGAAGACCCAAGAAGTCTCAGGCGGAACTTTTCGAGGAAATTGGGGAGTAGCCAATGGCGATGCAGCTAGGCGCGAGGAGTTGCCGAGATGCGTTCTGATTCGATCGATCGAGCCCTCACGCTGCCAAATGGGGCTTTGTTCTATCGCTGCGCCTTGCAGGTCAATCCACACCATTACTCGGGCAGCTTCCGAGGTCAGCCGAACGAAACGGATGAAGCGGCCTATGTCGACGCGATCCTTTCAAAGTGCAGCGAACTCAAAATCAGAGTTATCGGCATCACCGATCACAACAACGCGAACTCCGTGGATCTCTTCCGCATCAAAGGTGGGCAGTGCGGGGTCAAGGTCTTCCCCGGATTCGAGCTGACGTCATCAGAAGGAGTCCACGTTCTCTGTCTCTATTCTCCTGAGACGTCTCGAGAACAGCTCAACCGATATCTCGGTCATTTCGGGATTCAGGAACTGGACCCCTCGCCAAAGCCGTCTCGATGCCGACTCGCGGAGATCTTCGCGGATGTACCGGACCAAAAAGGCATCTGTATCGCCGCACATGTCACGAGTGAAACTGGTGGGCTGCTTGCCGTATTGAAGGGTCAGCCTCGCATGCTGGCCTGGAAAGACCCGAATCTGACGGCCGTTCAAATCCCTGGCCGAGTCGACGAAACGCCGGTCGAATATCGATCCATCCTCACCAACAAAAACCCTGAGCATCGTAGATCTCCCGCCGCCGATGACGATTTGGCCGTTGCGGTGATCAATGGCGCTGACGTGTCCCGCCCGGAGGATTTAGAGAAGCCTGCGGCATCGTGCTGGATCAAGATGTCGGAGATTTCCATCGAGGGGCTTCGGCAGGCGTTTCTAGATCCCTCGTCTCGTATTCGCCTTGCGAGCGACGGGGAGTGGGAACGCCACGCTGAACTTCTGACCATCGCCTGGGAGGGAGGCTTCCTGAATGGAGGAGCCATTCACTTCAACGAAAACCTCAACATACTGGCTGGTGGACGAGGCACGGGAAAATCCACGGTGATCGAGAGCATCCGGTATGTTCTCGGGCTCGACCCACTCGGTGAGGATGCCAAAAAGCAACACGAAGGTTTCGTGGCGAAGGTCCTGGGGAACGGCACCAAGATTTCCGTCTGCCTCCGTTCCTATAGCCCAGCTTGCCGGGCGTACCGGATCGAGCGAACGGTTCCGAATCCGCCCGTCGTCAGAGATCAGGAAGGTAACCTCTTGAATCTCCGGCCTTCCGATGTGTTTCCCGGCGTCGAGATCTACGGTCAGCACGAGATCTCCGAGTTGACCAAAAGGCCGGAGAAGCTCACCCGGCTTCTCGACCGCTTTGCCGAACAGGATCCTTCTCTCCCTCAGCGCAAGCGCGAGGTCCTTCATCAGCTGGAGAAGTCACGAACCCGAATTCTCGAGACCTCCAAGGAATTGAAACAGGTCGAAGACCGCCTCGCGAGCTTGCCGGGGGTGGAAGAGACGTTGAAGAAGTTCCAGCAAGCCGGCGTCGAAGATCGCCTGAAGCAGCAGAGTCTGTTCGTCGGCGAGGAGCGGGTTTTCAAGACAGCAGCCGAGCGGATCCAGCCCGTCAAAGCACTTGCGGAAATGATCAAAGACGCCGTCGAGATCGATCTGGCATTCCTCTCCGAGAAGGCACTTGGCGGGTTACCTTCGAGCGAACTTTTGCGGGAACTAGAACCTGTTCTCGAGGCGCTTCGTTTGGAAGGCCTGAAGGCTCGAGACGTGTTTCGGCAGGCGGTCGTAACGGCGGAAACCTCGATGGCAACGATCCGAAGCCGATGGATCGGCCGCAAGGAAGAGGCCCAAACTCAGTACGAGAAGATCTTACGCGAACTACAGCGCAGCCGGATCGACGGTCAGGAGTTCATCCGCCTCCGGCAACAAGCTGAGGACCTCAGACCACTTGCCGAGAGGCGCGAGGTTCTGTTCCGAACGATGAAGGCCCACCAAGACAATCGCCGGAATTTGTTGGTTGAGTGGGAAGAACTCAAGAGACAGGAATTTCAAAGCCTCGAAAAAGCTGCCAAGAAAGTCACGAGAGCCATGAAAAAGCGTGTCCGCGTGGTTGTGACTTACGCCAAGCATCGCGACCCCCTGGTCTCGCTTCTGCGTGAACAAATAGGCGGCCGGTTGTTGCAAGCTCTCGAGCAGCTGGAGAACGAAGCTAGTCTCTCGCTCACCGAGTTCGTAGCAAAGTGCCGGGAGGGGTCAGATTCGTTAGCAGCTCGCTACAGAATTTCTCGAACCCAGGCAGAAAAGCTTGCCAGCGCGCCGGACGAAACCATCATGAAGATCGAGGAACTCGACCTGACGGCTGGAACGTCGATTGAGTTGAACATAGCTGCTACCGGAGCGGGTGAGGAGTGGCGGTCTCTTGAAGCCCTGTCCACAGGCCAGAAGGCAACAGCGGTGCTCCTGCTGCTTCTGCTCACATCGGACGCGCCGCTCGTCGTCGACCAGCCAGAAGACGATCTCGACAACCGCTTCATCACCGACGGGATCGTTCCGAAGATGAGAGAAGAGAAACGCCGACGGCAGTTCATCTTTGCGACCCATAACGCCAATATCCCGGTGCTGGGCGATGCCGAGCTGATCACGTGCATCTCAACAACTTCAGACGAAACCGGGGTGAGGGGACTTCTCCCAGAGAGCAGAATGGGCTCGATCGACAAGCCCGAGATTCGAGAAGCCGTTGGGGAACTCCTCGAGGGAGGACGTGAGGCCTTCGAGTTACGTCGCCGGAAATACGGGTTCTGACGGGGAGGGAACGCGATGACGAGAACGGAACTCCTCGACCTGATTCGAAATGGCGAAAACTCGAAGGTCGAGTTCAAGCGAGACGCCATCGAAAACCGTGCTCTTGCCAAGGAACTTGTTGCCTTTGCCAACCTCGCCGGGGGGGCCGTTCTGCTCGGAATCGACGAGGGGGGTACGGTCGCCGGGGTCACGAGACCAAAGCTCGAGGAATGGGTCATGACCACATGCCGCGACAAGATTCGCCCCGAGATCATCCCTGTCTACGAGGTCATACGGGACATGGAAGAAGGCAAGGACGTAGCGGTCGTGACAGTAGAGCGCGGATGGTCCGTTCACCACGTCTGGCATGACAACCACAGAACCTATTACATCCGCGTGGGGTCTACCAGCCGGGAAGCGAGCCCGGAGGAACTCGAACGGCTCTTTCAGCAGCGTGGATCCGTTCGCGCCGAGCTTCGGCCCGTTTCCGGGGCCAGTCTCCGTGATCTCGACCTGCGCCGTCTGCGTGATTACTTCCAACGCGTGCGCCAGCAATCCGTGCCGCTAGACGACCAAGAAGAAGAGTGGGTGTCCCTGCTCGCCAATACGGAGCTTCTTGATTCAGGAAGCGGCCGGCCCGTGGCGACGATCGCAGGACTCTTGTTGTTTGGGACAAACGTGAATCGGTTCTTGCCCCATGCGGGCGTCGATGCAGCGGCTTATACCGGTAGAGAGAAGGACTATTCAGCAATTGAACGGGCTTCTATTCGAGGCCCAATGACCCCTCTCATCAGCAACGAACACATCGTCGAGAATGGTCTGGTCGAACAAACACTCGAGTTCGTCAACAGGAACATGAAATCCACGACCACGCTTGCCGCCGGGGGGCGCCGGATCGACCGCCCCGCATACCCCAGAGAGGTTCTTCGCGAGGCTCTGGTGAACGCCCTGGTCCACCGGGACTACTTGCTCTCTAGTACGGACATTGAACTCTCGATCTTTGAGGATCGCCTGGAAGTCACGTCTCCTGGCCGGTTACCGAACGGCATCACACCCGAACGGATGAAAGTTGGTTGCCGTGCCGCCCGAAACCAGCTGCTGAAAGACGTCATGCGTGACTACGGCTACCTGGAGCACATGGGAATGGGAATTCCCCGCAAAATCATCAAAGGGATGCGCGATCACAACGACACGGAACCGGATCTCATTGAAGACGGTGAACGATTCATTCTGCGGCTCCTGAACAGGCCGCGTTGATCTTGGCAGGCGGGAGACAACGACATGGCCATCACCAATCACGAGCGCGTCGGCCGGGCGATGGACCTTCTCAAAAGCGGTCTCGCCCCCTTCATCGAACGCGAGTTCAAGACGCTTTCCGTCCCCGATGCCCGCGCCATTCTCACGAGGCTCTCCGCGGACGACCGGCTCCTCGCCAACAAGGCTGTCGCTGATTGGGATGTCGCCGCCCTCCTGAAGCTCATGTGGGAGGCATGGAACGAGGTCTTCCGTAAGACACTCGGGTTCAGCGAGCGCAGCCTCGTCTCCGAACTCCGCGACCATCGCAACAAGTGGGCCCACCAGGAAACCTTCTCGGGAGATGACGCCTACCGGGCTCTCGATTCAACTGGGAGGCTTCTCACCGCCGTCTCAGCGCCGCAATCGGACGAGATCGAAAAGCTGAAGATGGAGCTTCTCCGGCTCCGTTTCGACGAGCAGGTCCGGACCGAGAAACGCAAGACCGCGGGCACGGCCATCGAGAGCGCTGCAGCCGGCAACATCAAACCATGGCGCGATGTGGTGACGCCCCACAGGGACGTTGCGAGCGGCCGCTACCAGCAAGCCGAGTTCGCCGCGGACCTCTGGCAGGTGCATCTCGGTGAAGGAACGGACGAATACCGTAACCCGGTCGAGTTCTTCCGCCGGACCTATCTCACCGAAAGCCTGAAGCGCCTTCTCAGCGGGGCGGTTCAGCGGCTTTCTGGCGCGGGCGGAGACCCGGTCATCCAGCTCCAGACCAACTTCGGCGGCGGCAAGACTCACTCTATGCTGGCGCTTTTTCACCTTTTTTCTGGCACTCCACCGGGAGAACTGGCCGGCATCGAGACCGTCATGCAAGAGGCCGGAGTCAAGGTGGTTCCGAATGTGCGGCGGGTCGTTCTCGTTGGTAACAAGATCTCGCCGGGAAATCCGGCCAAGAAGTCCGACGGCACCGTCGTTCGAACGCTCTGGGGCGAGATGGCCTGGCAACTCGGTGGAAAGAAGGCTCTCTCTCGCATCGCCGCCGATGACGAGAAAGCTACGAGTCCCGGTGACGTGTTGCGGGAGCTGTTCAAAGAGTACGGGCCGTGTCTGATCCTGATCGACGAGTGGGTCGCCTACGCCCGGCAGCTCCATGACCAAAGCGACCTTCCGGCCGGGAGCTTCGAGACTCAGTTCACGTTCGCCCAGGCTCTGACCGAGTCAGCCAAGCTCGCAAAGACCTGTCTCCTGGTCATCAGCCTTCCCGCTTCTGACACTGCGGCCTCACCTCACACCCATGCTGACGATACCGAGGTGGGCGGTCAGCGCGGGCGCGAGGCCCTCGACCGGCTACGTAACGTCGTGGGACGTATCGAGTCATCTTGGCGGCCCGCAAGTGCTGAAGAGAGCTTCGAGATCGTTCGCCGGCGGCTGTTCGAGCCCATGACTGATCCCGCTCAGTTCAAGGATCGCGACGTGGTGGCCCGCACCTTCGCGGACTTCTACCGCTCTCAGCAGCAGGAGTTCCCGCCCGACTGCCGCGATGCCGACTACGAGAAGCGGATCAAGGCGGCCTACCCGATTCACCCGGAGATCTTCGACCGCCTCTATAACGACTGGTCGACCCTCGTGAAGTTCCAGCGCACCCGCGGAGTTCTGCGGTTGATGGCTGCCGTGATTCACAGCCTGTGGGAGAAGGGCGATAAGAACCCACTCATCCTGCCGGCAAACATCGCGATCGACGATCCGAGGGTCCAGTTCGAGCTGACGCGCTACCTCTCGGACAACTGGGTCCCGGTCATCGAGAAAGACGTGGACGGTCCCAATTCGCTACCTCTGCGTCTCGACGGAGAGGTGCCAAACCTGGGCAAGCTGTCCGCATGCAGACGGGCCGCTCGAACCATCTATCTTGGTTCCGCCCCGACGGCCGCGGCCGCTCACCGGGGTCTCGAGGATAGGCAGGTGAAGCTGGGCTGCGTCATGCCCGGGGAATCGCCTGCTGTCATTGGAGACGCGCTTCGGCGCCTCGCGGGAGCCGCTACGTACCTCTACCAGGATGGTCCTCGCTACTGGTTTTCGACCCAGCCGACCGTCACAAAACTCGCGGAAGACCGGGCCGAACAGCTCAAACGCGACCCCGACAAGGTCGCGATGGAGATCGAGAAACGCGTTCGAGCCGACCTGCGAAAGCCGGGCGACTTCAGTGGCATTCACCCGATGCCGCATTCTGGCCAAGACGTCCCCGACGATTTCGACGCCAGGCTCGTCGTGCTCGGGATCAACCAGCCCTACAGCAAGGAAGGTGGAAGCGCAGCCGAGATTGCAGCGAAGGCCATCCTTGCGACGCGTGGATCTATTCCCCGGCTCTACCAAAACACGCTCGTGTTCTTGGCAGCGGACAAGACACGGCTGCAGGACCTCGACGAGGCGGCACGGCGCCTCCTCGCCTGGCAATCGATCCTCGCGGAGAAAGAGACGCTCGACCTTTCGCCACATCAAGTGAAGCAGGCCGAGACGCAGAGGGACGCGGCAGAGGGTGCGGTCATCGCGCGCCTGCCTGAGACCTATCAGTGGCTTCTCTCTCCAGTACAAGCCTCACCGCTGGTTCCGGTTGGATGGCAGGCGATGCGGCTTTCGGGTCCGGATGCACTCGCGGTTCGAGCCAGCAAGAAGCTGAGGAGCGATGAACTTCTCATCATGGCACTCGGCCCTACCATCCTGAGGAAGCACCTCGACGACGTTCCGCTCTGGCAGACCAACCACGTTTCGATCAGACAACTCGCCGAGTACTTTGCTCGGTACGTCTACCTGCCGCGGTTGAAGGATTCCTCCGTGCTTCTGGCAGCGATCCGAGACGGGTTCGGGCTCCTGACCTGGGAGCAAGATGCGTTCGCCTATGCCGACACCTACGACGAGAGTGCTGGCCGCTACCGTGGACTACGTGCCGGGCAGCAGGTTCACGTGATGGATGCCAGCTCTCCCGGCCTCATCGTCAAGCCGGACATCGCCCGAGGCCAGCTGGATGCCGAGATCGTGAAACCGAACCCCGTACCCGAGCCCAAGGACCGTGATGGTGACGGCAGAGAACAACCGAAGCCGGGTACAGGTACGAAGGTCACACCCCCTCCCGACCCGAAGCCCACTTTCACACCGCCCAGGCGCTTCCACGGCACGGTCACTCTCGATGCCGAGCGAGCCGGACGAGACGCCAGCCGCGTGGTTGACGAGGTCATCGCGCATCTCACTGGTTTGGTGGGCGCGAGAGTGAAGGTCACACTTGAGATCGAGGCAGAGGTACCTGGCGGCACGCCGGAGAACGTGGTGCGTACGGTTACCGAGAACAGCAGGACGTTGAGGTTTACGAGTCATGGATTTGAGCAGGAATGAGAAGTGCCGTGAACTCGCGAACCGTCTACCTCGACCAGAATCTGATCGGACACTTCCTCAACTCCGGTGCCGACTGGCGGCAACACCCGATTGCTGCACGGCTCCTGGAAGCGCAGCGAACCGGCTCGGCGCAGGTGTGGCTGTCTCCTACACACGTAATGGAACTCAGCCTGATGTCCCTCGTCGAGGCGCGGCAGAAACAGGCGCAGGTCATGCTGGAGATGATCGCCGCAAGGCGGATGTGGTCAGGCTTCGACTTCTTCATTTTGGAGTCGTTCGGCAACTGGCTGAACTCGCTCATCCCAGAGGCCTTCAATCCGAAGCCCTTCTTCGAGAGGTCTCGTCGATTGAGTGAGCGCCTGGCGCTGGGAAACCTCGGACTGCTTGCCGCGACGCAGGACGTGCTCCTCGGTTGCGGCGTCGAAACGATTCGTCGCGCGAAGGCTGAGACGCACCTCATTCATGCGCGCATCGCCGCTAACCCCGATGCCTACGTCACAAGTCTAGTCGCCGCAGTGAAGGCGTTCAGCACCACGACGCGCGACCTGCTTGGCACCGGCGGCATGAGTCTCGAGGACATGCAACGAGAAGCCCAGGAACTCGCGGCAGTAGCGAGGAAGCCTACTCAAGCGACACTCGCACTCCTCCAGAAGGAACGAATCGCGATCGCCTCTGCTTACGGGTCCGCGGACATCGGGAATGCCGTTCTTTCCATCCTGAGCTGGCCCTGCGCGCTGCACCTCACTTTCGCCATACCCGATGTCGTAGCCGGCTGGTCGAAGGTGATGGAAACGACCGGCTGCCTTGGCCTACCAAAGGAGGTCGCGACAGCGGACCCCGTCATGCTGGCAACGGACCTACCCACCGCCCGCGCGGTACTGCACGGCTGCATCCGGGCAGCAGCGACAGCGGAATTGGCAATTGCGTACGCCGGGTACTATACGGTGCTACGTGAGATGGAAGTCTGTCTGAACCAGGGCCGCCTGCCGCGGCCGAGTCTTACTCTGGACGTGCATCACGCGCTGGCCGCGCTGCGGTTCGACGTCTTCGTAACGCAGGACGAGGTACTCTACGAGAACATGCGCTCGTTCGTGAAGCGTGGGAATCTCAGAACGGTGATTGTTCATGATGAAAAGCAGCTCACGAAGGCGCTGCTGTGACTGAAACGAGACTCGTCTTACATAGAACTGGTTACACGAGCGCAGAGATTTCCCCTACTCGCCAGAGAACTTCGAGAACGAGCATGTCTTCTGTTCCTACCTCAGTGACGGGAAGGAAGCGCGGCGATGGCGTAGTAGACGCGTCTACCAGGGTCAGGAAAGGGCCTAACCCTCCCCCGCCCCCGCGTGGGAGGGAACAGCAACGTCCTGTGCGTCAACGCGTTCCCGTCAAGAAAGGGGGGAATGCGGAGCAGTTGGAAGGAAGGGCGAAACGACACTCCCTGCATCTCGGACTCTTCAACTGCCGTTTCTAGGGTCATCTGCTTGCGAGGTTCCCGGGTGCCGCCACGAGGGTCTAGGGGCTCCCCCATCCGGAACAGTGCCGCGCGCAATAGCAGACTGAGGGGACCCCTGTTACGTTGCGTGCCCAGTGTCCTGGCGAGATCGTTCCCGTTGCACCGTTCTTGTCTGAGGCAGAGTCATCCCGCGCCCTTGGGCGCGGCAGGCCGGAGGCGTTCGCTCATCGCTGAGTGAGCTGAGGCGGGCTCTCTTGGATGGCTGTAGGAGGCGGGGGCGGGTAAGAATAGAGATGCCCACGACCTGTGCAGGGTCGTGGGCGAGGTCTCCCGCGCCGGCCTGGTTTCGACGCCTGTCCGGCAGAAGCAGGATGCGATGCCAGGATGCCACGAATCGGGTGCGGCCGCACGTCGCGCCTTCGTCATTACGCCGTACTGGGCGGGCGAGTCCGGGGTGCTCGAGCCGGCGGTGCCCGAGGAGGGGTGTGCTTTACCCGCGACCAGGTGGCGTGCGTGCTGGGGGTGCATCACGTGCGCGAGCGCAAGACGGGGCCGTGCTTTCCGCTGACGGTGCTCAGGTGTGTCGCGACGCATGGAATGGGCTTCACGCTGTACCCGCCGGGGCACGTGCCTTACGGGCGCGTTCGGGTGGCACCGGTTGCCCCGGATGGCCGGGCGATCGAGGAGGGACCGCGTGGCGCCGAGGCGTTCGAGGGGACGATCTTCGAAGCGGCTCTTTGCGCCTCGCGAGGGAAAGCATGGGACCGCGAGAGTGCGGGAGGGAGCGAGCGGTGGTGGGGGACGCAGTGGCGGCGCTTGGCGGTGGCCCTGCGGATCTGCGGGCTGGTGCCTGGGCTCTCCGAGGCCGAGCGCGAGGTGATGGCGGCGGCGGCCGGGGTGGCGTTGCTGCTCCTGCGTGAGCAGGCTCGTGCGGTCGCCGCGGGCCCGGGCTACCGCCGCCGTGGTCAGGCCGTGGAGGCCGTGCTGGGCCGGCTCGCCGGCCCCCCCTGCACGCTGTCGCGGCTGATGGCGGCCGGCCACAGAGCCGGGCTGTGGGGATCGCCTCTGTGGTGGGACGGGTCGTGCGCCCGGCTCCGAAGCTGGTCATTTCCCGGTCCGCGAGCGGCTGCTCCCCGGTAGCCCGCGAGTCTTCTTCCTCTCCCAACGATTTCAGAACATGGTCCCGACAGCCCGGCCCCGGTAGCGTTCACAGACGATGTCGAAAGGATCCGTCAGGCCCACCGGGCGCCCCTCGGACGAGGCCCTCTTCCGCTTCCGGGTGGTCTCGGACGTGCTGGTTCGGGAAATGCGCGGCGAGTCCCGCGCGCAAGCCGTGACCGCGGTAGCTCGCCAACTCCCTCCGGGCTTCTCGGGCCGGTCCCACCGCGCGGGGCCACGCACGATCTCCCGATGGCTCTCGGCGTTCGAGAAGGACCAGATCGCCGGCCTCGAGCGCCGCTCGCGGGCCCTCACGAAGCCCTCGGCCGTTCTGGGTGAAGACCTGCTCGCCTTCGTGGCCGCACAGAAGCGAGAGGATGTGTGCGCTTCCCTTCCAGAGCTGGTGAGGCGCGCCCGCGCTGTCGGGATCCTCGGCGAGAAGGAACCCTTGGACCGCACCACGCTCTACCGTGCGTGCCGGCGGATGGGAATCCCGGTGGAGCGTCGCAAGGGAGCCAAGGTCCGCGACTCGCGCCGCTTCGCCTACCCACACCGGATGGACATGCTGCTCAGCGACGGCAAGCACTTCCGGGCCGGGTCCTCCCGCGCCAAGCGCGTGGCGATGTTCTTTCTCGACGACGCCACCCGGTATGGTCACGACGTCGTCGTCGGTCCCTCCGAGAGCAAGGATCTGTTCCTGCGCGGGCTTTACCAGACGATCCAGCGCAGCGGCCTGGCAACCGCCATCTACCTCGACCATGGGAGCGGCTTCATCGCCCAGGACACCGTGACGGTCATCCAGCAGCTGCCCGCGCTGCTGATCCACGGCGAGACGGCTTATCCAGAGGGACACGGCAAGGTGGAGAAGTTCCACCAGACGGCGATCGAGGCCGTGCTCAGACACCTCGACGGGCGGCCCGGCGTCGACCCAGACTGCGGGCGCTCGAGCTGCGCCTGAGGCACTGGCTCCACCAGACATACAACCACACCCCGCACGAGGGTCTCGGGGGACTGACCCCCTGGCAGCGCTTCAGTACCGACGAGCGGCCTCTCCGTTTTCCCGAGAGTCTCGACGCCTTGAGGGAGCGCTTCGTCGTCCACCTCGACAGGCGGGTCTCGGCCGACCACGTCCTGTCCGTCGAGGGGACCGACTACGAAGCCCCGCGGCCTGGCCGGCTCGAAGGTCACCGTCCATCGCCAGGTCCTCGACGGATCGATCCGCGTGCTCTCCAAGGGCCGCCTCGTGAGGCTCGCGCCCGTGGACCTTTCCGCCAACGCACGCGCCCGTCGCCACGGACCCGAGCCCGGCGACGATCCCGCCCCAATGCCCACAAAGAGCGCCGCCGATCTGGCATTCGAGCGCGACTTCACGCCCGTCGTCGACCAGGACGGCGGCTTTTGCGATCCCACTGACGAGGAGTGATCCTAGAAACCGCAGAGCTGACGGGGAAAACACGGTAAAGTGTTGAAGAAGAACGGGGTACGGAGCGAAGGAGGATCACCCAATGGGTGAGGGCATCGAGAGGCGAAGGAAGGCGAATGGGGCG
>JAJVIN010000034.1 GCA_022071945.1 Thermoanaerobaculia bacterium
GTCTCGCTCCACGCTTCCTTCAGACGGTCGCTCGCGCTTCCGCCCTTGCGCTTCGCTCTGGTCGGTGTGATCTCCTTCCTACGGGTCTTTCACCCGCTAGCTGATGCCCATGCTGGGCGTACACCCGCCTGCCGGCACCCTCTCCCCGCTCGCGCGGGGCGAGGGGAGGAGCGGGGGGCCTCTCGTCTCGCCAGACCCCCACTCACGCGGCTGACGTGGGGCGAGGGAAGGGGGTTCGGGGATATCCCGCTCACGCGGCGCGGAGCGAGGAAATCATCCCTCACTCCGGCCGCGCCGGTCGCGGCCGCGTAAACAGAAAGAACACCCCGGTCCCCAGCGCCCGGAGCAGAAGGAAGAGCGCGATCGCCTGACCGAGGAACGGAAGCAGGTTCACCACCGATAGGAGCGCGCCGGCCCAGAGCGTCCGGCCAACGGGCCCCATCTCTCCGGCTCCTGGAAGGCCGCCCGCCACCGCGGGCAGCTCCGCCACCAGCCCCAGCACGATCAGGAACATCAGCCCCAGAAGCAGCAAGAACCCAGGGAGCTTTCCGGGCTCGCTTTTCAACAACAGGATCGAGACCAGAAGCAGCGCCGGACCGTTGAAGAGCCCCATCAGGAACCGGCGCCCGTCGCCGTGCTGCTCCACGACGTCGTCCAGCCTCGCGGCGGTTGCGGGCATCAGCGCCCGCAGGATCAATGCCGCCGCCACTGTCCCGGCCAGGACGAAGAGCGCCAGGACGCCCGCAAGGATGAGCTGGCCACTGCTCACGCGGCCCCCCTGCGTCTCCCGAGCAGAAGCGTCACACCCGCGACCTGGATCCCCAGAAGAGCCACGACCAGCCAGCCGAGCCGCGGGATCTCTGGCGACCCCCACTCCACATCGAACGAGAGTCGCGGAACCTCCAGCGAGAGCGCCGGGACAGCCCACCGCTCCACCAGGCCAGCCCACTCCTGGGACCCGACCACACCGGCCAGAAGCAGCACCACCACGCCCACTATCAGAATCGCCCTCTCTGCCCCCGTGAACGGGGCGGAGGACCGCCGCCTCTCGATGGCAAGGACCAGCCGGGAATCGATCCCCGAGGGTTTCGATGTCACGAAGGCCCGGCGGAGAGCCGCGTCGGTTCCATCCTCTCGCCCCGCCACTTCCCGGCAGGCGGAGCATCCTTCGAGATGACGCTCCAGGTCTGCCGACCAGCACGGATCCAGCTCACCCAGCGCCTTCTCCGCAAGCAGCGGGCGGACCTCGTCACAGCGCACCGGACAGCTCCTTTCTCAGAATCTCGCGGGCCCTGAGAATCCAGGTCTTCACCGTGTTCCTCGGAACCCCCATCAACTCCGAGATCTCCTCGCTCGTCAGGTCCTCCTGGTACTTCAGGGCAACGGCCAGCCGCTGCCTCTCCGGCAAGCGCGCAAGCGCTTCATTCAGCAGCCGGTCCCGCTCGGTCGTCTCGAACGCCACTGCCGGATCCGGCCGGGGATCCTTCACCCGAAGGGCTGCCTCCGTCGTCTCCAGCGGCGCTTCCCGCCGGCGCGGTCCTCTCTCCAGACGGTTCAGGACGTGCCGCACCGCGATTCTGCGGACCCACGGTTCGAGCGGCCGGAGCCGGTCGAATCGCGGAAGCCCGTCCAGGACGCGCATCAGGACTTCCTGACAGAGGTCTTCCGCCTCTGCGGCGTTTCCCG
The DNA here is from genome assembly GCA_022071945.1 of Thermoanaerobaculia bacterium. Classification (GTDB taxonomy): domain Bacteria; phylum Acidobacteriota; class Thermoanaerobaculia; order UBA5066; family UBA5066; genus JAJVIN01. The sequence continues at coordinate 1,687 of JAJVIN010000034.1, forward strand.
TCAAGCGGTACGCAAGCCCGAAGATCCGGCCGCTGAACCGCCGGACGAGCGTCGCGGTCGCCTCGGGATCGGACTCCAGGACCCTGAGGACCAGGTCCGAATCCGGACCCTCCTTCACATCGAGCCCCAAGACCATCGAAACAAGCGCATCGAAACTCACGGCGATCGTCTCGCGCAGTCTATTCGCTCGGAGGTGTCGTCCATCTCGCTCTCCCCAACCCATACACGGCCTGGCCCGGAATGGGTTCAGGACCGGCGGCAGATTCGCCGTTTCTCCGTTCCGGCCGTCGAACCCGTCTGCGTTCCCCGCGCCGGCCGGGGAACTCGGCCCGCCCGAAAACGATCCGCCAGAATCCCCGAAGCCGGGTCACTTGCTGCCGAAGACGCCCCCCACCGCGTTCCCGAACTTGTCCGTGCTCCCGATCGCCACGGTCCGCAGGACCTTGAACGCCAGGGCCGCGTCCCCGCGCATGTTCGGGACGTAGATCTGCTCGATCTCGGGCCACCCCTTCAGCGTGACCGTCATGCCGTTGGGAAGGACGTCCCGGTACTGGGCCGAGCCCTGCCCCCTGTACGCCTGGACATCACTCGTCAGCTTGGCCATCAGCAGGAGATCCATGTCACTCCAGGTCCACTGGACGGCGGCGGCGCTGCGGGCGATCGTACCGAGATTGAGGCTGTTGGCCCGGTAGGTCTCGTAGATCCTCTCGAAGGCGGCCTGGTCGATCCACCATGCTCCCTGGACCAGCTTCGAGGGGTCGACCGCCTTGCCCGTCCTGCCGTCCCTGGAACTGCAAAACCGGTAGAGGACTTCGCCCTGGGACAGAACGACCACCCTCGGGTTCTTCATCCCCATCGCGGCGCGGTTGAACTCCAGCTTGCTGCTGTTCAGATCGAAATTCACGGGCGTCATGCCAGGCTTCCCTCCCGGATTGATCGGCGGATGAGCCGAACCCTATCAGCGTCCCCCAAACATGAGTCCACCCAGCCCGTTTTGCTAGGCTCGACAGCATGCCGATAAAGATAGAAGCGCCGACCGTCATCCAGGCCGCCGGAAACAAGCCAAAACGGATCGAGGAATTCATCGGTCGAGTGAATTCCCGGACGAGCGCCCTGTCGGTCGCGAAGATGACGAGCCCTCCTGGCTGGGTCGAGCCAGGACAGACACCGGAGTTCGATGAGTACACCGTGGTCCTCGCGGGCAGCCTCCGGGTGACGTCGCGATTTGGAGTTCTGGACATCGAGGCCGGCCAGGCGGTCATCGTCCCGGCCTGGGAGTGGGTGCAGTACAGCACTCCGGATCCCCGCGGCGCCGAGTATGTCGCGGTCTGCCTGCCCGCCTTCTCCCCGATGACGGTCCACCGGGACCCGGAATGAGGCCTGAACCAAGACGAGGAGTCCAGAGCAAAAGCTAGGGGGCCTTCTCGACACTCCCTCCTGGAATAGGTCTCGAGGTGGGTGTGGTGCGCGACAAGACTTTGACGAAGACCGCGGTACGGCTCGCTCCCTTCAGCATTGCGCTTCTCCTGGTCTGGCTCTCTGCCGGGAACCTGAAAGCGGCCGGACCAGCGGCCTCCTTCCCGGGCATCGAGCCGGTCCTCTACCCCGTGGATCCCGTTGCCGGCGAGCCGGTCTGGATGCGGCTCACGGGCTACTGGCCCAGCGGCTGCCTCCCGGGCGGACCCTCGGTCTTCCGGCCGGACGGGGTCATCTCGATCCGGTTCGTCGTGCCGAATACTCCGTGCCCCGCCGTGATGAGGCCCATCGACTACAAGGTCTTTCTCGGGACTCTCTCCGCGGGGACGTACGGGGTCCAGCTCGTCACGGAGCTCGACGATGCCAGCGCCCCCCCGCAGGCCTTCCCCCTCAAGTCGTTCGAGGTCCGTCCCGCCTCGACCGGCGAGGACCTCCCGACCGCCATCGTCCAGGTTTCCCCCGCCGCCCCCTCCCCCCGGGATGCCGTGAGCGTGACACTCGGGGGCATCTGGCCAGACTCGTGTATCCCCACTCATGGACACGTGACGCGGGAAGGTTCCGTCATTCACGTGACGGTTGCGGCGAGCGGTCAGGTCTGCAAGGACGCCCTCACCAACTGGAGTCTCATCCTCCCGGCCGGGTCGTTCCCCGAAGGCCTCTACACCCTCAGCGTCGAGCCCCAGTTTCCCGACTCCAGGACAGTCAAGCCCGTTCTCTTCAGGTTCGCTGTCCTCGACCTGGTTTCGGCGACCGAGACGAGCCTGCAGAACGGCCGTTACCAGGTCTCGTGCCGCTGGAAGAGCCAGTTCGACTCGAAGATCGAGGGGTGGCTCAAGGGATACGCGCTCGCCACGACCACGGCCGCCTTCTGGTACTTCGACCCCGACAAGACCGAGGTCTTCGTCAGGCTCCTGACCCCGGCTGACGGGACCAACAACGGGAAGACCTGGGTGGCGATCTCATCCCTGACGGACATCCAGTTCTGGGTCTTCGTCACCGACACCAAGACCGGACAGTCGAAGGAGTACCACAGCCCGCCAGGAAGCGGATCTCTCATCATCGACACCCGCTCTTTCGCCTACTGACCCGTTGGCCGGCATCCTCCCGCCTCCTGAATTGGCCGCGCGCCCCCGGCGGAGCGCGCTTTACGTCCCGGCTGCAAACGAGCGCGCCTTGGGGAAGGCGACTTCTCTGGACGCCGACGTCCTGATCGTCGACCTCGAGGACTCCGTGGCCCCGCAGATGAAGGCCGCCGCGCGCGATTCCGCCGTGGCCTTCATCAGGAAGAACGCCGGCGGCCGCCACGAGATCGCTCTACGCGTCAACTCCCCGGTGACCGAGTGGGGCAGAGACGACCTCGCCGCCGCCATCGAATCGGCTCCGGATGCCATCCTTCTGCCGAAGGTCGAAACCGTCGAGGAAGTCCGGTCTTGTACCGCGCTCCTCGACGAAGCACGGGTCGAGTCCAGACTCTGGCTGATGATCGAGAGCCCAAGGGCCGTTCTGGGTGCCCTCTCCCTCGGCGAGACAAGCCACCGGGTCTCGGGTCTCGTGATGGGAACATCCGACCTCGTGAAGGACCTCAGGGCCCGGCACACGGCGGACCGATCCTCAGTTCTGACCAGTCTCTCGCTCTGCGTTCTGGCCGCCCGGGCCCTGGGGATCGCGGCGCTGGACGGCGTCCATCTGGACTTGAGCGACGAGGCGGGATTCGAGGCCGCTTGTCTTCAGGGGAGAGACCTCGGCTTCGACGGCAAGACGTTGATCCACCCTCGCACGATCGCGGTGGCCAACCGCGTCTTTTCGCCGTCCAGCGAGGAGCTCCTCTTTTCGCGCCGTGTCATCGAAGCCCACGAAGCCGCCGTTCGCGATGGGAAGGGGGTCGCCGTCGTCGATGGCCGCCTCGTGGAGTCCCTTCACGTCGCCGAGGCCCGTCGACTGCTGGCCATCGGCCAGAGGATCGGGGCGCCCCTTCCCGGCTAGCGCGGGCACTCGCGCCGTGACACCCCCGGGACTGACTTCTCGAAAGCGGCGATCGATGCGGACTCGATCGTCTCGAGCCCACTTCTCGGGCGGCGGGCCCGGTCGAGAAGACAGGCGGCCACGGCCCGCGCCTCAACGGGCCGGAACCGCGCCGGAAAGAGAAAACCCAGGCGCTTGCCGATCTCTTCTCCCAGGCGGAACTCCCGTCTTTCTCCGGCCAAAAGCGATGGTCTGAGAATGGTCAGTTGCCGGAACCCGAGCCCGATCAGAGCGTCCTCGAGCTCACCCTTCACCCGGTTGTAGAAGATCCTCGAGCCGGGGTCCGCCCCGAGAGAGCTCACGAGCAGGAACTGGCTGGCTCCCCCGTCTCGTGCGAGCCTCGCCGCCTCGAGGGGGAAGTCGAAGTCGACTCTGCGGAAGTTCTGCTCCGAGCCAGCCTTCTTGATGGTCGTTCCGAGGCACGAGATCACCAGGTTGACCTCGAAGAGACCCGCGTTGAGAGAGAGCGCCGAGAAGTCAATGACGTGGTTCTCGAAAACGGTGCCGGGCGCGATCTGCGCGCCGGCCGGCGTCAAGGCCCGTCTCGTCAACGTGACGACACGGTGAAAGGACCCGTCCGCGAGAAGGAGCGACAGGCACTCGCCTCCGACGAGGCCCGTCGCCCCGAGGAGAAGGACGTCTCTGCGAGCCTTCTTCGTCATCCGTTCCTCCCCCTGCCGTTCACAGGGACAACCGCCTCACACGTTGAAGCGGAAGTTGATGACGTCGCCATCCTTGACCACGTAGTCGCGGCCCTCGAGCCGCAAGGATCCGTGCGTCCGGCACGCGGCGATCGAGCCCGCCTCCACGAGGACGTTCCAGGGAACCACCTCGGCCCGGATGAAGCCCTGCTCGATGTCGGAGTGGATGACACCCGCCGCCTTCACGGCGTGGGTTCCGACGGCGATCGACCAGGCCCGGCACTCGTCTTCTCCCGCCGTGAGGAACGACATGAGACCGAGAAGGTGGTAGGCGGCGCGCAGGAGCCGGTCGAGCGCGCGGTCCGGAAGTCCCATCCCCTTCAGAAACTCGGCCTGCTCTTCGGCGGGGAGCTCCGAGATCTCCTCCTCGAGGGTGGCGCAGACGGCGCTGAAAGCCACCTTGGGCTGCCCCTTCCACTTGTCGAAACCGGCCCGGTCGAGCTCGCCCGCAAGGTCCGAGGTGCTCTCCTCGCCGCAGTTCAGGATGACGAGGAGGGGCTTGAGCGTCAGGAGCGCGAATCCCCTGAGGGTCTTGGCCTCTTCCGCGCTGATCGGGATCTGGCGAAGCGGGGTTCCCGCGTCGAGGGCCTTCAGACAGCGTTCGAGGAGTTCCTTTTCGGCCAAAAGCTCAGGCGATTTCCTCTTCGGGATCTCCTTGATGACCCGGTCCAGGCGTCCGCTGACGAGGGTGTGGTCGGCGAGGAGGAACTCCGTCTCGAGGAGATCGAGGTCCCGCGAGGGATTGACGTCCCCTTCCGGGTGCGGGATCGCGTCGGACTTGAAGGCCCTCACGACGACGGCGAGGCCGTCCATGTTTCTGAGCTCGGGGAGGTTGAGGCTTGCCGAACCGCCCTTCACGACGCCCGGAACGTCCGTGAACTTGACCGTGGCGGGCGTGTGCTTCTTCGGCTTGAAAAGGGCCGTCAGCTTGTCGAGTCGAGGGTCCGGGACATGGGCGATGCCGACGTGGGCCTCGCGCTTGTGGGTGGCGGGTCCGCCCTTCTGTCCGGTGAGGAGCGAGAAGATGGTGGTCTTTCCGGAGAGTTCGAGTCCCAGGATGCCGAATTCCATGACTTAGCCTTTCGAAACGAGAATAAAGCGAAAGAAGGAAAGCGGAGCGCCTAGCTCCCAGGAGCCCTTCGCGACAGCTCTTCCCGGAGTCTCCGGATGGCTCCGAGGCGCTCCTTGATGGCGGCCTCGTGACCCCGGCCCGCGGGCTCGTAGTACCGGCGCCCGGCCAGCGAATCGGGCAGGCAGGAAAGCCCGGCCGTTCCTTCTTCCGTGTCGTGAGCATAGACGTATCCCGCGCCGTATCCCGCGCCCTTCATCAGAGCCGTGACCGCGTTGCGGATGGCCAGGGGCGGGCCCTCATTCGGGAAGTTCTGGACGTCTGCGACGGCGGAGGAGTACGCCACGTAGATCGCGTTGGATTTGGGCGCCAGGGCAAGATGGACGACGAGCTCCGCCAGAGCCAGGGCCCCTTCTGGAAGGCCAATGAAATGGACGGCGTCCTTGGCGGCCACGGCGAGCGTCAGGGCCGTGGGATCGGCGAGCCCGACATCCTCGGAGGCGAACCGGATCAGGCGTCTGGCGACGTAGAGCGGGTCCTCGCCAGCTTCGAGCATCCTGGCGAGCCAGTAGAGCCCGGCGTCGACGTCGGAGTCACGCAGGGACTTGTGGAGCGCCGAAATCAGGTTGAAGTGCCCTTCCCCGGCCCGGTCGTAGAGGAGGACCTTCTTCTGGAGGAGCCCCTCGAGGAACTCGACCGTGACCTGGCCGCCGGGGTCCGAATTCTGGGCGGCGATTTCGAGAGCGTTGAGGGCCCGGCGAGCGTCCCCGTCGGAGAACCGGACCAGCCACGAGCAGGCTTCCCGCGTGAGGGCCACCGACCCGCCGAGTCCGCGTTCCGGGTCCGCGAGGGCCCGTTCGATGAGGCGCTCGACACTCTCCTCCGCGAGCGGCGGGAGGATGACGACCCTCAGGCGCGACAGAAGCGCGCCGTTCAGCTCGAAGGACGGGTTCTCGGTCGTCGCCCCGAAGAGGATCACGTCTCCTGCCTCGACGAACGGCAGGAAGACGTCTTGCTGGGCCCGGTTGAAACGGTGGATTTCATCCAGGAAGACGATCGACCGCTGACCTCGCCGCCTGAGCTTGCGGGCGTTTTCGAGCTGTGCCCGGGTTTCCTTGACCCCACTTGTGACGGCGGACATCTCGACGAAAAGGGCGTTGGCGGTGGCGGCGAGGATCCGCGCGAGGGTCGTCTTGCCCGATCCGGGCGGGCCCCAGAAGACGATCGAGGGCGGACTGCCGGTGGCCGCGGCCCTTCCCAGAAGCGAGTCTCTCCCCGTCAGGCCGGGAGGGGCCTCGAACTCGTCGAGCGAGCGGGGACGCATCCTCTCCGCCAGGGGGGAGCGAATGGAAGTGGAAAGAGCCGGAGCGGCAGGCTCCGGCTCTTCCTCGAAGAGTCCCCGATTCTCCGGAATCACTTCTTCGCGGAGCTCCCGAGCGCCTCTTCCAGCCGCTCGAGCGGCGGAATCTCGGGGTTCTTCTCCCTCAGCTTCTTCAGCTCCGAGAGGATCTCCCGGGCCTTGCCGGGATTCCCCTGATCGATCCCGATCACGATGACCTTGTTGAAGAGGGCCTGCCAGTGACCGGGCTCCACCGCCAGAGACTCATCGAAAAGAGCCAAGGCCTTGTCAGCCTTACCCTGATTCCGATAGCTGACGCCGAGGTCGGTCAGGACGTTGACGTCCGTCCGCTTCAGGGAGAGCGCCTTTTCGTAGCTCTCCACGGCGAGGGGCCAATTCTCGACGTCGAAGGCGGTGTTGCCCAGCTGGACGAGGAGTGCGTAATCGCCCGGCTTCTTCTCGAGCTCGGCCCTCAGATCCGCGATCCTCTTCTCCAGTGCCATGTTTGGCGGCGGCATGGCGGCTTGATCACCCGGCATTCCCCCCTGGCCGAAGCCCGGGATGCCGGCGTGCGGGTCGGCCTCCGCCTGATCGTGCACGTGAGCGGCAGGCCCGGGGAACTTGTCCAGATAGAGGTAGGCGGCCGTGAATCCCGCCAGGATCCCCGCAGCCAGGAAGAGGACCCTTTCTCCCCACCTGGGGCCGGTCCCGGACGGGACGGGGTGGGCGTCTCTCGACGGCTTTCCGGACTTCTCCGCCGGCGCCGCCGGCGGAGGGAGATGGTCATCGTTCGCTGTCTCGTTGCTCATTTCTGCTCTTCTCTACCGCTGGAATCGTCATCCTCGGTCTCGGGAACGATGGATCCGGTCCACGTCCCGCCTGACGGACCCGTGGCCGGCGCCAAGGCCGTGGCCTCCCAGGTCCCTGCAATCCTTTTCTGCTGAGAGTTGACCCGCCCGTAAAAGTTGGCGTCGATCCCCTGCTCCGAATCGACCCTCTGCAAGCTGAGCTTGTCCCCGATGAAGGTACCGCGGAGAGAGCCGCGGAAGCCGCCATCGAGGACATAGTCTCCGCTCACGAGCGTGCCGTCGAGGACGATCCGCATCTCGCCCTTTCTCGGGCCGGGATTGATGAGGAGCGTCCAGCGTCCGGTAACCGGATCGGCGTACGGGGCGCCACTGCTCCTCTTTTTTCGGAGTTCCTCCGACAGCATCGCGATGCGGCGAAGCCGCTCGAGGAGCCGGGAAGACGCGGTGCGCCGCTGGTCTTGCAGGGTGCGAAGGCGCCCCTCGGCGTCCGCCAGATCGTCTTCCGCCGTGTCGAGCGCCACAGCGTCGGCGTCGGGACGCTCGACGAGACGCATCAGGCGGCTTCGGTGCCCCGCGACGAGGCTCTCGGCGCGCTCCAGATCGCGCGTCAACGCCTGAAGGGCCTTCTGGTCCTCGAGCCGGCCCTTTTTCTCCAGGTCCAGGTTCAGCAGGAGGAGTTCGACCGACGGACCAGATGAACGGGGAGGTGCTGCGGCACCGGGTCCGGAACTCAGAGCCGCGACCAGAAGGAGGAAGGCTGCGCCTCTCACACTTCGAATATACGAGAGTTCGCGCGCTTTCGCTTGCCGCTACGACTGCCGGGGCTTCACGGGGGGCTTGCCGAGCCCCTTCTCCAGGGCTCTTTCGATCGCGGTTTCGACCTCCGCCTCGGGCGAGGAGTTCACCTGGGCGATCTCGGAGACCAGCATGTGACGGGCGCGGTCGAACATCTTCTTTTCCCTGAAGCTCAAGGCCTTCTTTCGCTGCACGAAGGCCAGGATCCTCAGGACTTCCGCGATCTCGTCGAGCCGGCCGGTCTTCATCTTGTCCAAGTTCTGCTTGTAGCGGTCCTTCCAGTCCACGGATGAGGACTGGTAGGTCTCGGCAAGCTGGGACAGGACGGCATTCACCGTATCCGGCTGCGCCAGGGGCCGCAACCCCACCCTCTCGGAGTTGTCGACGGGGACCATGACTCTCGAGTTCGTCGCCAGGAGCCGCAGCTCGTAGCAGGGGTGAGACTGACCCTCGAGATCGGATTCGACGACCCGCTCGACGATTCCCACTCCGTGATTGGGATAAACCACCCGCTCGCCGACGCTGAAAGCCACGAGGTTCTCCCCTTCCGCCCGGGCTCCGGTGCCCGGTTCCACCTAGAAGACTGGTGCCGGAGGAGGGAATCGAACCCTCACGGCCTCAGAGGGCCGGGGGATTTTGAGTCCCCTGCGTCTACCATTCCGCCACTCCGGCGTTTTCCGGTCATTGTACCCGGATTCATCCCGTCAGTCCCAGACGACGCGAATTTCCTCCTCCAGCCGGGCGAGGAATGCCCCCGTCATCGTGCCCAGGATGTTCCACAGGACGTCGTCGACATCCGCCGCTCGGGTCGGCAGGAAAAGCTGGATCGCCTCCACTCCCAGGCTGAGAAGAAGCCCGAACAGGAAGACGTCCAGATGCGTCCGGAATGCCGTCCTGTCCTTCTCCCGCAAATACTTGAACGCGAAGAACGCCCACGGCGCAAAGAGGAGGAGATTGCCCGCGATGCCCAGGACCGCCAGGAGGACCCGCGAGGAGAAGTACTCGCCCCCCTGAACACGGACCACGATTCTCCCCAGGCTCTCGAACGGCAACAGATTCGTCCGGACCCCGGCCGGCCGTCCCTCGAAGACCAGCGTGACCAGGAGGATCATCGCCGTGCAGGAAAGGAGGAGGATCAGCTGTGCTGGCTTTCGTATCCGGACGGTCCGCACGTCTGCTCCCAGAATGGCGGCCTTCAGGCCGGCGACTGCCTGGCGGCCATCGGAACCGGGCCTTGCAAGGCGATCGCCGGCCGCATCTCACCGACCCTGTCGCCGCGCACGTTCCTCACATCTCGAGGTGCCAGCTCTTCGACCCGCGAGATGAGCCGCTCGGGGACCAGGCCAAGAAGACGCAGAAGCGAAACGACGATCAGATCCCGGCACCGCTCGCCGCCATCCTCGATCTTCAGGGCAATCCCGAGGGCCTTCCCGTTCGTCATGTGGCCCGCCAGCTCGGGCGCCACGGAAACCCCGTACACCCCGTCGGCCCCCTCCTTGGCGAGGAGCTTCCCTTCGAACGCTTGCATGATGCGGGTCGTGAACCGGCTCGTGCCCGCGACCATTTCCGGATGCGCCGCCATCGCCGCCGCGATCTTCGCACGGGCGAGGGCCTCGGATTCGGTCTCGCGGGGCGTTCCCGATCCAAAGAGACGCCCGTAGCCCAGGGCCAGATTTCGCAGCGGCATCCTGAAGACGGGAACCGAGCAGCCGTCCACCGCCAGACTCAACCTCGAGGACTCCGTTCCGGTCGCCCGCGACACGAAATCGATCACGATCCTCTGGTACGGATGGTCCGGCTCGTGATAGCCCGTGGCCGGGAACCCCAGCATCTGGCATCCGAGCAGCATGGCGGCGTGCTTGCCCGAACAGTTGTTGTGGAGTTGAGTCGGGGCCTCTCCCCGCCGGATGAGGTCGGCAGCGGCCGCCTCGAAAAGGGGCGGATGGGCTCCGCAGTGGAGATCCGATTCCGAAAACCCTCCCTTCTGCAGCATCGACAGAGCCCGCGAGGTGTGGGAAGGTTCCCCTCCATGCGACGCGGCGGCCAGGGCGAGGTCGGCGGGCGAGAACCCGTAGCGCAAAGCGCCACCCCGGGAAACGAAAGGGTTGAGCTGAAAGGGTTTGGCCGCCGAACGGAGGTACGTGAGGCGCTCGGGGTCGCCCGCCTGCCACAGAAGCGTTCCATCTTCGGAGACGACCGCGATCGACCCGGAATGAGAGGATTCCACGTGCTCGCCGCGCAAGACGAACGCCAGGGCAGCGGCCGGACGGCCAGAAGAATCAGAAAGCGACATCGTCCCCTAGCTTACCCGCCAGGGCCACGGCACCGAGGCGGGAATGAACGTTGCTTATATTAATCAGGTCCCCGAACCGGCGAGAATGTGCGGGCACTTTTGGGGACATTCAGAATCCGACGGAGGTTCACGTGACACGACGTATCTTGACTCTGGCTCTCCTCCTAGCAACCGCCCTCGCCCTGCCAGCCGCCGCCCAGAACCGGGCCGGTAGCGTCGAGATCACCCCGTTCGGCGGCGCGTATTTCGGCGGCACCCTCTACGCGGGCTCGAACGCCCTGTTCAACCGGGATGTCGAGGTCGACACCGCGCCCGTCTGGGGGATCAGGATCGCGGGGAACTTCAACCGCAACTTCGGGCTCGAGGGCAGCTTCTCGATGGCCACGGCCGACATCACGACACCGAACTCCGAGCTCTTCAGCCCCGATCGAAAGCTGGGCGAGATGGATGTGAGGAACTACGAGCTCGCCGCGATGTTCAACTTCGGCAGCGGCCGGGTGGTGCCCTACATCACCCTGGGAGCGGGCGCGACCTACCTGAAGGCTTCGGTGCCCGGCATCCCCTCGACCTCCGACACGCGCTTTTCCGGAGTCCTCGGCGCGGGTCTGAAGGCCTTCTTCACGCCCCAGTTCGGGTTCCGGTTCGACGCTCGCGGACGCTCGACTCTCGTCGACAATAGCTGCGGCTCCTACTACGACGACTGCCACGGCGACTACTGGGACGACAACGACGACAACCACTGGTACTGGTCGGGCGAGGTCACGGGCGGTCTCACCTTCGCCTTCTAGCCCGAGATCGAATGGGTTCCGGGGAGACCGGCCCCCGCCGGCCTTCCCCGGGAGCCCCCCGCTTCTTCGATCGTGTCTTTCAGACGGGCGCCCGAGCCCCCTCGGCATCGGGCGGAGAGATCCGGATGGCCCTCGTGTTTTCGTCCACGACGGTGACCACCACCTTCCAGCCCGGCCAGGAGACGAAGGGGCCCGAAGGCCATTCGATGGCCACGACGGCTCCCCCCGCGATGAGGTCTTCGAGACCCAGCTCGGGAAGCGTCTTGCGGCTCTCTTCCTCGCCGAGACGGTAGAAGTCGGCGTGAGCCAGGACCGGGCGGCCCGGATCCGGTCCGTACTCGTGAACGAGGGCAAACGTCGGGGAGGCGACCTCGAGAGGGTCCGCTCCGAGGCCCTCGGCAAGCCCCCGGACAAAGCAGGTCTTCCCCGCACCGAGTCCGCCCATGAGAAGGACGAGGGCTCCGGGAGCGAGCCGGGACGAAAGCGCCCGCCCCGCGGCCGCGGTCTCGGCCTCGCTGTGGGACAGCACCTCGTAACGACCGGCCTTTCCGGAAAGGTCTTCTCCTAAGGAACTCGACATCGCGAAACCTCCTCGAGGGCCGCGGGCAGCATCTCGATCACTTCCGAAGCCACCACGCTCTGCCCGCCCCTTCGCTCCAGGGCCAGGTCTCCGGCCGTTCCATGGAGCCAGGCTCCCGCCACCGCGGTCGAAAAGGGGCTCAACCCTCGCGCGAGAAGCGCCCCGCACACTCCAGAAAGCGCATCCCCCATCCCGCCCGTCGCCATCCCCGGGTTCCCGGCCAGAACCGGAAGCGGCAGGTTGACCGGACTTGCGCACAGCGAACGAAAACCCTTCAGAACGACCGCGGCGTCGAACCGGCACGAGAGCTCCCGCGCCGCCTCCGTCCGGTTCTGCCTGATCCAGGCGGTCTCTTTCCCGAGGAGCCGGGCCGCCTCGCCGAGATGAGGCGTCAGCAAGAGCCGGCAGCGCCGCCCTTTCAGCACGAGGGGTTCTTTCGCGATGAGATTCAGGGCATCGGCGTCAAGGAGGACGGGGCCGGAAAACGCCAGGGCCTCCTCCAGGACCGCGAGCGCGTCACGGCTCTGCCCAAGGCCCGGTCCCGCGACGATGGCGTCGAACCCCGCGAGCCCGTCTCCCCACGCCCGGACGGTCGACTCCGCCGAAAGGGAGTGAACCGCCACGCGGGACTCCTCCTCGACGACGGCCGTTACTTTCCCGGCTCCCGCGCGGTGCGCCGCTCGGGCGGCGAGTCCGGCCGCGCCCGCCATTCCCCTCGCTCCCCCGGCGATCCCCACGGTCCCGAACGAGCCCTTGTGGCTTTCCGGGTCCCGGGGCGGGAACACGCTCACGAGGTCCCCGGCCGTGACGGCCTCGGGACCGGGAGGGGGAAGGGCCGAAAGGCCAATTCCAGCCACCACGACGCGTCCGCAGGCCCCGGCCGCGGGCAGCTCGACGTGAGCGACTTTCGGATAGCCGAAGGTGACGGTCAGGCCGGCCCGCGTGTGGGGGCCCGGGATCTCGCCCGAAGCGGCGTCGAGACCGGACGGGAGATCGACCGCGACGACGAACGCCGGGGCGTCCCGGATCGCGAGAATCGCCTGGCCGGCGAGAGAGGAGGCATCGACGCCCCGGGAAAGTCCCGTCCCGAAGACCGCGTCGACGATGAGCGAGGCCTGGCGCACGGGCGATAGATCCGTGGCCGAGACCACGTCCCGAGGGGGTCCGAAGGACTTCGAGAGCCGCGCCAGAGTCGCTTCCGCATCGCCTCGTACCCTCGTCTTGTCGCCAACCAGGAGAGTCTCCACGCGGCCGGCTCCGAGGGCGATGGAGAGCAGACGGGCCACCTCGAAACCATCTCCTCCGTTGTTGCCGGTCCCGGCCACGACGACGATGCGGCTCGCGAGAGACGCCCGGGCGGAAACGAGCTCGAGGATCTCTCTCTGCACGGCGGCCGCCGCGCGCTCCATCAGAGTGAGCCCCGAAGTCCCCGATGCGATCGTTTCCTCGTCCAGGAGCCGTGCTTGATGCGAAGTGAGAACTCTCATGGCGACCTCCGTGACGCGAGCCACATTCTCGTCCTCGGAGCGGCCGAGCTGGGGGCGGATTCGAGACAGCGGGCGAGGTGGTCGAGATCCGCGAGCTCGTCCACATCGTCCAGGGGCTCGAGGCTGCGGCAGGGTAAGGAGAGTTCCGAGCTCCGCTCCTCGAGCCGCCGGCGGGTATGGGCCGTCGACCACGGAATTCCATCGAAGAGGGCCCCGGGACGGGCCGGCCGCCGCAACCCGACAAGGGAGAACCCGCCATCCCGCGCCGGGGACAAGACGACGGCATGAGTGACGAGTGCGCGGAGAGCCTCCTCGATGTGGCGCGTCTGCAGCAGAGGGGCATCCGTGCCACAGATCACGACCGGGCCCCCCTCCGCGAGGGCGTTCTCCGCCGCGCGCGCTAGCCGGCTTCCGAGATCATCTCTCCCCTGCGGAACGAAACGCCAGGGGGGCGGGAAGATCCGCGGGAGCAAGCGAGGGGGCAGGTCCGGCGTGTATCTCACCTCGAGCGAAAGTCTGAGCAGGCCCAGTTCCGCGGACAGGTCCTCGAGGAAGGCCCGGTAAAGTGAGGCGGCCTCGTCCGGTCCGAGCGCGGCCGCGAGACGGGACTTGACTCGTCCCGCCTCGGGCTCGCGTGCAAAGAGAACGACCCGGGCCGGCACGCTTCAGCGGCCGGAGGTCCCCGGCTTGGCCGAAGGGAGGACGGAGACGAAGATCGACTGCTGGATGTAGCTCACCGAGTTCGTGATCTCGTCCCGGACTGCCAGCGAGAGCCGGTGCGGTCCGGGGAGCATCTCCAGTTTCGTCTCGTAGATGAAGTCGGTCCGAGAGACGAGATTGAACTTCTTCGCGTCGATCTGAACGGCCAGGGGCATCTGGACGAGGTCCGACTGCTTGTCGTTGGCGTCGACCACGACGAAGTAGAAGAGGAGCCGGCCCTTGTACTTCTCGCCGTCCGGAAGAAGGGTGATGCGCGAGTAGGGCACCCGGATCTGGACGGGGACGTGGTAGTTCTCGCGGTACGGGACGGGCTGCCCCGTCTCGAGGGCGATCCCGAGCGGGTTGTCATCGCGCTGGAAAAAGAGACCCGAGACGACGGCTTCCGCGATCCGGGTGTCGAAGCTCTTTTCCTGATAGGTCCGGCGGGCCCTCACCCGCAGCCCCTTCTTCTTGACCTTGACCTCGACCGAATGCGGGCGGTCTCCGCCGGACCTCAGGCTGCGGTAGCCGAGCGAGTAGTAGGAGGTGTAGTCCCGCTCGATCTCCTTGAGGGGAATCGAGATGTCATTTCGGTTCAGGAAGGCGGCGCCGCCTGTCTCCTCCGACATCAGGGTGAGCATGGACTGGAGGTTCTGCCGTTCGATGAACGTGTTGATCCGGGCCTTGGTCGTGGCGTGCTCGGCCGAGACATTCGAGTCATCGGCCAGCCCCATGGCATCGACGGCGTAGATCGTGACGCCGGCCGCGTTGGCTTCCTTGATGATCCCGAGGTACTGGCTCGTGGCGTCGAACTCGAACTGGTAGGTTCCGACGCCCTGGCTCCTGAACCTGTCCTGGATGTACGTCCAGAGCTCCGCTCCGGGAGACTGGGGCAAGCCGTCGGAGACGTGCAGAAGGATCTTGCGGCCATCCAGGCCGGCGAGCTGGTTGATCGTCGTCTTGAGGGCGTTGATGGTGAACTGCAGATCGTTCTGCAGAGAGAGGACGTGGGAGCGGGCTCGCTGCACGGCCGTGGCCTCGGATTCCGCCTCGTCGATCGATTTCAGGACGTCTCGCCTCTCGGCCGCCTTCTGGACGCCGAGCGCGGAGACTTCCTCGACCTGCTTGAGCACGTCCGAGATGTCGCGGCCGTCGTTCGTGAACTTCTTTCGGACCTTCAGGGAGCGGTCCCACGTCACGACCATCGCTTCGACATTGCCCTTGATCGACTCCCGGGCCCAGGCTTCGACACTTCTGAGAACCCGGTTTCTGTTGAACGGCGACAGGCTGAGGTTGTCGACGAAGATCACGATCCGGGTCTTCGGGATGGGCAAGGGCGCAACGGCCGGATCGGGCACCGCCGTGGGGACGGGCACCGGCGCAGCCGCGGCCGTGGGAGCGGGCGGCGGAGTGATGACCTCGTCTCCGAACATCGTGACCTGCCCCCCCTCGACCGCAAAGAAGTTCGTGAGGTTCTGCTTGAGGCCATCCTCGACGACCTCGAAGTCATCCTTGGTCAAGCCCCGGATCCGGTTGCCCTTCGAGTCAGTGACGACGACGTCGAGGTTCGTGACCGAAACGTCGACGTTTTTCACGACAGGTCCGACGTCTCCGCGTGGTTTCTCGGGGGGGGCCTTCTGGGAGAAGGCGGAAGGGGTGACCAGAAAAAGGGAAAGCCAGAGGGCGAGACCCGCCCGAAGAGGAGTCCTCATGATGACCCGATTGTACGTAGAAGGGGGCCGATGGATTCCAGACCGCGGGGAGAGAGGGGAGGATGTCCTTGCGAGGATGTCCTTGCCAGGATGTCCTTGCGAGGATGTCCTTGCCAGAATGTCCTTGCCAGGATGTCCTTGCCAGGATGTCCTTGCGACGCCCGCGCCGCTCTCCGGCCCGGGGGGTCCGCGTGTCCTGCTGGGGCAGGAGCTCCGAAGGTCCGTTGCCCGTGGCCCCGGGGGAAGAAACTTCTTGAAGTTTTCAGGGGAGTCCCGGAAAATCCTCCGGCGATAGAAGGTCGGCGAGGCGTGTTAACAGGCTCCTGGGGTCACAGTCCCTGTCACAGCATCAGAATCGGGACCACGTGGGAGCACCTGCGGTCGATCCTGTGCCGCCAGCCTGCGGCGGATGCCAGGGCGCGAGGTGGACAGAACCTGCTTCGCGGGCGTTCCATACCTGTCCTGACGAGGGGAAGGGACCGTTTGCCGCCCCTTCATTTCCCGGATTCCCACTCGAGGTGGGCTTGACGCTGGCTCGAAGCCCTCGCGCGACCCAGAACCGCCCGGACCGGGGCGGCTCATTCATCTCTGAGTCAATTTTCTCACCCTCGCGCTCCCGATCCGGGAACCAACTGCGTCGTTGACGGATCTAACCTGGGAAGCGAGGATGAGTCCGAAAGGAGTAAGGTACATGGCGGAGACGATCAAAGCCGGGCAGTCTTACCGGCGCGGTCCTGGACGCCGCCGGTGGGCTGCGATCGCAGCGATCCTCGTCCTTTCCTTCACGGCGGGGGGGTGTGACAAATTCAAGTCGCGCCAGCTGGCTCGTCAGGGGAACGCCTACTTCAAGGAGCAGATGTACGAGGACGCGCTCCGGAAGTACGAGGAAGCGTACAAGTTGGACCCCAACGAGGTCCGGCTCGTGAAGTTCCTCGCGATGGCTCACATGGCCCTCTACAACCCAGGGTCGACCCACGCGAAGGACCAGGAAGCCCTGGACAAGGCGATCAAGTACTTCAAGGAGTATCTGGCGGCCAAGCCAGACGACGAGAAGGCCTCGAAGTATCTCGTGACCACCTACATGAACGCGGCGCGGTACGACGACGCGATCAACTACTTCAAGGAATGGTTCACGAAGCACCCCACCGACGCCCAGGCCGTCCAGACGCTGGCGATGCTCTACGCGAAGAAGGGTGAGTTCGACCAGTCGATGAACTGGCAGAAAAAGCGCGCCCAGCTCGAGCCGGACAACGCCGAGATCTTCTACACGATGGGCGTGACCTGCTGGGAGAAATCGTTCCACACGCCTCCCGACCAGCTGGACGGCGAGAAGCGGAAGGAGATCGTGGACTTCGGCATGGCCCAGCTCCAGAAGGCGCACCAGCTGAAGACCGACTACTTCGAGGCGATGCTCTACGTGAACCTCATGTATCGCGAGCTCGCCAAGCTCGAGAACGACGAGGCGAAGAAGGCGGAGCTCATCGCGAGCGCCGAAGAGTGGCGCAAGAAGGCGCTGGAGGCCCGCGAGCGGTCGATCAAGAAGGACCGCGAAGAAGCCGCGAAGAAAAACCCCCTGGAAGCGATGTGAGGAACGAGGACTGAAGAGGGGCCCATGTTCGAGCAATCTCTGATCGAGTCCCAGAAGCAGAAAACCAACACGAAGCGCTGGCTTTCGGTGCCGATATCGGTTCTCCTGCACGTGATCGTATTGGGCTCCAGCCTGGCGGTTTCGATGTGGTACATCGAGGAAATCCCGGAGCCACCGATTCCCGTGCAGTTCTACTCGGCGGCGGCTCCGCCCCCTCCCCCACCCCCGCCTCCTCCCAAGGCGGCCGCGGCTCCGAAGGCGGCCCCCAAGGTCGAGCCGGTGAAGCCGGTGGAGGTGAGCCAGCCCGTCATCGTGCCTGACGTGGTGCCTGTCGCGCCTTCGGCGCCAGAAACGACGTCCTCCGGCGCCGAAGGGGGTGTCGAGGGTGGCGTCGAGGGCGGCGTCGAGGGCGGCGTGATGGGAGGCGTCCTCGGCGGAGTCAAGGGAGGCGTCCTTGGCGGAGGCGGAGAAGTCGAGGAGCCGATGCGCGTCGGCGGCGAGGTCAAGGAACCCGTCGAGATCTCGCGCGTCCAGCCGACTTATCCCGAGGCCGCCCGCAAGGCCCGGCTGCAGGGGATCGTGATCCTCGAGGCCATCATCACGAAGGACGGGAACGTCGAATCCGTCCGCGTCCTGCGCGGCATCAACCCGCTCCTCGACCAGAGCGCGATGAGGGCCGTGCAGCAGTGGAAGTACAAGCCGGCGACGTTCAACGGACGTCCCGTGCCCGTCTATCTGACCGTCACGGTGACCTTCAAGCTGCAGTAGACGGTATCGAATCAAGTACGGAACCGGCCGCGGCCGGAGACCTGTAGAGAAAAAAGAAACGGAGATAAGGAGGAACCATGGAATTCACATTTAGCGCGATCTGGGCGACCATGACGCCACTGGTCAAGGGGATCACCATCCTGCTGTGCATCATGTCCGTCTACTCCCTTGGCCTGTCGATCGAGCGCTGGTGGAACTTCAACAAGGCGAAGAAGCAGTCCGTGCGGTTCGCCCTCGAGATCGCTCCCCTTCTGAAGCAGGAGAAACTGAAGGAGGCGATCGACCTCTCGAAGAAGTACAAGTTCAGCCACGTCGGGAAGGTCCTCTCGGCCGGACTCCTCGAGTTCGCGTACGAGGCTCACGGCGGCTCCGTTTCCGGCCATGACACCGTCGCGGCCGCCGAGCGGGCCATCGAGCGCGCCACCATGATGACCACGGCCGAGATGAAGCGCGGCCTGGGCGGCCTCGCGACGATCGCGACGACCTCGCCCTTCATCGGCCTTCTCGCCACCGTCATCGGCATCATCAACGCCTTCCGCGGCATGGCTGCCTCGGGCGCGGGCGGCCTCGGAGCCGTCTCGGCCGGTATCGCCGAGGCTCTCGTCGGCACCGCCATCGGCCTCTTCGTCGCCATCCCGGCCGTCTGGCTCTACAACTACTTCCTGAACAAGATCGAGCGCTTCCAGGTCGAGATGTCCAACTCGTCGTCGGAACTCATCGACTACTTCCTCAAGCGCCAGGGCTCTCGCGCCTGAGATGCCCCTTGCGCGTCATGCGCGAGGGACCGGGCGAGAAGTAACGACGTAGCAGGGAGAGACGCCTATGGGTATGGAATCTTACGGGGGACGGCAGAGCCTGAAGAGTGACATCAACGTCACGCCTCTCGTCGATGTCTGTCTCGTCCTTCTCATCATCTTCATGGTCGTCACCCCGATGCTTCAAAAGGGCAAGCCCGTCATCCTGCCGAAGACGGACAGGCCCGAGAAGAAGCCGGAGACGCCCAACGAGCTCCTCATCTCGGTCGAAGCCGACAAGAACATCTTCATCGACACGAAGTGGTTCCCTGACAAGGATTTCCAGGCCAAGATCAAGGAAATCGGGGAGCGCAATCCGAACAGGGAAATCATCATCAAGGCCGATCAGCGCCTCAACTACGGGGATGTGCGCCGCGTCATGCGCTACCTCAAGGACGGCGGATTCGAGAAGGTCGGCCTGATCACCGAGAAGCGCGAAGCCAAGTAGCGGGCCGGAAGACGAGAGAGGGAGAAAAGCACTATGGGCATGGACATGGGGGGGGGAAGCGGACCGCGGTCGGAGATCAACGTCACGCCGCTCGTCGACGTCACCCTCGTTCTTCTGATCATCTTCATGGTCTTGCAGCCGCTCCTGCAGATGGGGTACGACGTCAACGTTCCGCCGAACGTGTCGTCCCCCACGCCTCCGCCAACGCAGCAGGATCAGATCGTCATCACCTTGACCGGGTCCAAGGAGATCTACCTCAACAAGGAGAAGGTCGAGCAGTCGAGCCTCGCCATTCGCCTCCAGGAGGTTCTCCGGAACCGCGGGAACAAGGTCGTGTTCTTCTCGGCAGCGGATGAGGCCGGATACGGCGACGCGATGCAGTTGATGGACATCGTCAGGAACAACGGCGCGAAAAACATCGGGATCGTCATGGAGTACGTCGATCCGACGGCTCCCTCGGCGGCCCCGCAGTAAGAAACCTTCGATCCAGCATCGCCGTTTTTCCAGCGGCGTTCTAAAATCCCCGGCTGACCCCAGCCGGGGATTTTTCCATTACGGGGTTGTGTACATCCGCAATCGCGGGGGGAGTTTCTCTCCCCCGAATTCACACGCACTACCAGGGAAAGGATCCGTTTCCGCATGCCGCCTTCTGCCCAAGTCCTGCTCCCCTTGATCCTCGGCATTTCCGCCCTCGCTCTCGGCGTCGCCGTCTACCTGACGAAGTGGGTCCTCGCCAAGGAAACCGGGACCCCCGAGATGAGGAAGATCTCCGACGCCATCAAGGAGGGCGCCGAGGCCTTCCTGAGCCGTCAGAACAGGACGATCTCCCTGCTCGCGGTCGTCCTGGCCGTGGTCATCTTCGCCCTCTACGCCTTCGTGCGAAGCCACCACGAGTTCGACCCGGTCGACTCGACGATGGCAATGGCGTTCTGGATCACCCTCTCCTTCGCCTTCGGAGCGATCTGCTCCGTCATCGCGGGCTACATCGGGATGTGGGTCTCCATCCGGACGAACATCCGGACCGCCTCCGCCGCGCGCTCGTCGCTGAACGATGCCCTGAGGATCGCTCTTCGCGGAGGAGCGGTCTCCGGGCTCTTCGTCGTCGCGATGTCTCTCCTCGGCGTCGGCGGTCTTTACGCCATCGTCGACCTGATGACCAACGTGAAGGAGGACAAGATTCCCCTCCTGATCGTGGGCTACGGCTTCGGCGCGTCGTTCGTGGCGCTCTTCGCCCAGCTCGGGGGCGGCATCTACACGAAGGCCGCTGACGTTGGCGCCGACCTCGTCGGCAAGGTCGAGGCCGGTATCCCCGAGGACGATCCCCGTAACCCCGCCGTCATCGCGGACCTCGTCGGAGACAACGTCGGGGACTGCGCCGGACGTGGCGCGGACCTCTTCGAATCCACCGCCGCCGAGAACATCGGGGCCATGATCCTCGGAGCCGCGCTCGCCATGACCGCCGAGAAGGCCGGGATGGCTTTCTCCGCCGGAGTCGTCGGCGTCATGCTCTTCCCCCTCGTCGCCCGCGCCCTCGGCATCATCGCCGCCATCGTCGGCATCTTCGCCGTCAAGCTCACGAACGAAGACGAGGACCCGATGAAGGCCCTCAACCGCGGATACGCCTGGACCGCGATCCTGGCCATCGCCGCATTCGGATTGACCACCTACTGGCTCCTGCAGAACACCGCCCGCCCGAACGCGTGGTGGATGTTCTTCATCTGCGGCATCATCGGCGTCCTGACCTCCTGGGCGTTCGTCTGGATCACCCAGTACTACACGGAGTACCGCTACCGCCCCGTCCGCGAAATCGCCGAGGCCTCCGTCACCGGCCCCGCCACCAACATCATCTCGGGACTGGCCATCGGCATGGAATGCACGATGCTCCCGGTCATCACGATCTCCGTCGCCATCCTCTCCTCCTACAAGATCGGTGAAGCCGCCGTCGTTCACGGCGGACTCTTCGGGACCGCGGTCGCCACGATGGGAATGCTGGGCACCGCCGCCTACGTCCTGGCTATGGATACGTTCGGCCCGATCACCGACAACGCGGGCGGCATCGTCGAGATGTCCGGCCAGCCCGAGAACGTTCGCAAGAAGACCGACCGCCTCGACTCGGTCGGCAACACGACCAAGGCACTGACCAAGGGCTACGCCATCGGCTCCGCCGCTCTGGCCGCCTTCCTCCTCTTCTCCGCCTACATGGACGAGGTCCGGCTTTATCTGGGCGACGAGAAGGCCTTCCGCTCCGTCGACATCGCCAAGCCCGAGATCTTCGTCGGCGGTCTCCTCGGGGCGATGCTCGTCTTCTTCTTCTCGGCCCTGGCCATCAAGGCCGTCGGGCGCGCCGCCCAGTCGGTCATCGCCGACGTGAGGGCCCAGTTCAAGGAAAAGCCCGGGATCATGGAAGGGACCGACAAGCCCGACTACGCCCGCTGCGTCGACATCGTTACCCGCGGCGCGCTCCGCCAGATGGTGCTCCCCGGAATCGTCGCCGTCGGCACCCCGATCGCCGTGGGCCTCGTCTTCCGCCTCTTCATCATCCCGACGGACAAGACCATCGCCGCCGAGGCCGTCGCCGCGCTCCTGATGGTGGGCACCATCGCCGGCATCCTGATGGCCACGTTCCTCAACAACGGGGGCGGCGCCTGGGACAACGCCAAGAAGTACATCGAGTCCGGCGAGTTCAAGGTCGACGGCCGGGTGGTGGGCAAGCGATCCGAGCCGCACAAGGCCGCCGTCGTCGGTGACACGGTCGGCGATCCGTTCAAGGACACGGCGGGTCCGTCCCTCCACGTCCTCATCAAGCTCCTCTCCACCATCACTCTCGTCCTGGCTCCGCTCTTCCTGTAAGCCAGGCTAGACGACGATCTGGAAGCGGGGTGGCGTCACGGCGCCACCCCGCCCTGCTTTCAGGAGCCCCTTCAGCGAAGTGCGGCGACCACGCCGCGAGCGATCTGGGCGATGGCGGACTCGACCTTCTCGGTTGGATGGCTCGAGTGCTTCACGAAGACGACGATCGCCACGTGCCCCTTCTTCTCCGGCAGCGTCACGACCCCCGCGTCGTTCACACAGCCGTAGCCCGTCCCGGTCTTTGCGGCGGTGACGTGACCCTTCGGCAGAAGAGCCCGGATCCGTCTCTGGCCGGTCGGAGACTCGATCATCCAGCCCTCGAGCTTCTTCCACGACTCCGCTTTCAGGAGTTCGCCCTTCTGGAGCCTCGTCAGCATCCCGGCAAGCGCCTCGGGCGAGGCGGAGTTCCTGGTGTCGGCGCGGAAGGCTTCCAGTGCCGTCTTTCGCTCCGCCGCCGGCACGGCCTCGGTCAGCCGTTTCAGGCATTCCGGCGAGCACTTCTCATCCGCCGGCAGATTCTTGACGCCCCGCGGCTCGGCCATCAGTCGAAGCTCCGAGATGCTGATGTCGATGCCCGCCAGTCCCATCGAGACGAGCTTGGCCTCGACCGCTTTCGGACCACCCATCCTCCTCAACAGGATGTCCGCCGCGGAGTTGTCGCTCTCGATGATCATTCGCTTCATCAGGTCTTCGATCGTGAACGTCACGCCGGGTTTCCAGGTTGCCTCGACCGAGCCCACGGGACGCAGGTCGTCCTTTTCGACCGTGATCTCCTCCGAGAGCAGGAGCTTCCCTTCCTCCACGCTCTTGAAGATGGCGACCGAGAGCGGCAGCTTGAAGACGCTCTGCATCGGAAACCTCTCGTTTGCATTCCAACCAACACTCCGACCGGACTCGAGGTGCACTGCCTTGACTCCCACCGTGCCTCCCGCAGCCCGCGCCAGTTCCGCAAGCTGCTTGTCGATTTCCGGAGGATTTGCATCCGCAACCGATACCAGCGGTAACGCGAGGAGCCAGAGAGCCATGACGATCGCCTTGGGACCCATTTCCAACGTCTCCCTTCAACCGGTCCGGGGCCTCGCCGCGCCCCCGCGTTCTGGTCCCCCCGGCCGGCCGGACTATAGTCGCCTCGATGCGGAGTGGCTGAGGTGGCGTGACGCCGCCTTGGTCGTCATCCCGACAGGAGCCGAGAGGGCCGAGATCGAACGGCAAAAGGCCGAGGCGGAACGCGAGCGCGCGGACCGGCTCTCCGCGCGCCTGAAGGCCCTCGGGATGTCCCTCGACGAGTAGCGGCCGGCCTCAGAGCGCGGCGTCGATGGCCCGCAGCGCCGCCAGCGCTCCCATCCCGATTCCGACAAAGCCCGGGAGATTCCCTTCGCGCCACGGGAACTCCGCGGGGCCCTGGGCTTCACGCGGGTTGATCCTCACGAGTACCGAGTCCTTTTCTCGCATCTGGGTTTCCGAGAACCATCTCACGGACGGGATCGCCGTCCCCGCCCCGCACTCGATGACGACGAAGGGACCCGGCGTCATCTGCCCGCGGCGCCAGGCCTCCAGACGCGCCCGCTGACGCCGGGAGGGAACGTCCTGCCACCCGCCGTCGCCGAACATCAGGATGTTGGGTCTGAGCCCTCCCCTGCAGCGGGGGCACTTCGGGAGAGGCGGACGCGCCCGAAACGTCGTCTCATCAACTTCCACAACGATTCCGTCCGCGGGGAACGGCTCGCGATCGCAGCGCCCGAGGCACTGGACGAGGTGAATACTCCCGTGGATCTCCACGATTCGGAGGGGATCGAAACCTGCCTTCTGGAACTGCCCATCGACGTTCGATGTCAGGACAAAGCCTCCTCCGGGCTTCGAATCGGCCCACCTCTTCAGGATCGAGAAGCCTTCGTGCGGCTCGGTCTTCCGGTAGAGACCAAGCCGGTGCCCGTAGAACCCCCACGCCAACTCCGGATCCCTCTCGAACCAGTACGGATTGGCCATCTCCTCGAAGACGAGGCCGAGCTCCCGGTAAGCCGGATACGCCCGCCAGAACCCCTCCGGCCCCCGAAAATCCGGAAGCCCCGAGTCGACGCCCATGCCGGCGCCCGCCGTGATCACCACCGCGTTGGCGCGCCTCACCGCTCGCGCGGCCAGCTCGATTTCCCTACCGTTCGTCTCGTCCTTCACTCTTCAACCCTCCGCCGGAAAGACGCCGCCACCCCTCGAGAAACGGATCGAGCTCTCCGCGCAACACGTCTTTCAATCTCGGCACAACGGCTTCCGTTCTGGGATCCCGGCCGCCCGTTCCCGAGTGGCCATAGAGCCGCACGACTCGCGGCGATTCGGGTGACACCACGGAGCGGCTCTTGCGGAAGGCCGACAGGAACCACTCGAGAGTCTCGGCATGGGACCCGTGGAACTCGGCCGTGAGGCCGGTTTCGGGCACGTCGATCCGGCCGAATGCCCGGACCTCGACTCCGAGGAGCCCTTTCCGTGCCTTGCGCGCTTCCACACGCGGCGAGGACGGCCTCGAGGCCGTCTCCTGTTCGAAAAGCTCGATGCGGACCCGGGAGTCGTGACCCTCGCGCCGGTAGAGGCGGTGAACTCCAACCTCCATCGAGAGGAGGCGCGCCGCTCCGGATCCCTCCACGTCGAGTACCACGCGGACCGGCCTGCCGTCGGCCTCTTCATAGGCCAGGACCGAGGAGGTCAGTCCGCATCGCGCGCACCAGGCCTCCTCCATCTTCACGAGATCCTCCAGAAAGCGGTCGCCACTCCCGCCATCCTGGGACTCCAGGAGAAGCCACACGCTTCCTGGTCCCTCGCCGGCGACTCTCTCGTCCCAGTGTCTGAGAGCGTCCGCGGCCTGCTCGTACAAGCGCACTCCGGCCGAAAGCGCACCCGGACGGCTTGCGGACTCCAGGAATCTCGAGAGGTTCTCCAGGGCCGAGGCCAGGCGGCCGCCCCCCTGGATCGCGACGTCGAGCTCCCGGTAGCGATCCAGCGCCTCCTGCGTGCGAGAACCGCCGTCCCAGAAACCAGCCCGGTTCATTTCCTCCAGGAGGTGCCGTGCCTCGGCCCTTCTGTCCTCGAGAGCGGCGAGGTGAGGTCCGGCGCGCTCTAGAAGCTCCGCGGTCCGGCTCCGCAAGTCCTCGAGGTCGCCGATCGAGATCGCCAGACGCGTCGACCCGTAGGGAACCACCGCACGCTCCGGCTTTTCTTGAAGGGTCGCCGGAGAAAGTGCCGAGGCGTGGACGCGGTTCTTCCTGACACCGAGTTCTATGACCGAGCCCGGTGCCGGGGTCGAACGAACGACCAGATCCGCGACGGCCCCCGTCACTTCCCGCTCGAGGACGCGTTTCAAGAAGCGCGCCCCGAAATGCGGGTCGTAGCCGTTCACGGCCAGCCAGTCGATGACGCTCTCATCGACCTCGAGCCTCAGGTTCTTTCTCTTCAGACCGCTTCTCATCGAGAGCTCGGACAGCTGCCGGCGCGCGATCGTCCGGACGTGATCCCTTCCGAGAGGACGAAACACCACGACCTGATCGAACCGGTTGAGGAACTCGACTCGAAAGACCCCCGCCAGACGCCTCTCGGCCTCTCGGGCGAGCGCCTCCATGCTCGAGTCGGGCCAAAACCCCAGGGGCTTTGCCTGAAAGACGTCGGCACCCGCGTTCGTCGTGGCGATGACGATCATGGACCGGCACGAGACGGTCTCCCCGGCTCCGTTGATGAATCGCCCCTCGTCGAAGAGTTGCAGGAAGCGGTCGTGCACCTTCGCGTGGGCCTTCTCGAACTCGTCGAGAAGAAGGACGGCAAAAGGCTGTCCCGAAACCCGTAGGGTCAAGACGCCCCGCTTCTGATGCGGCCGGCTGTCGTTGGGGTCGCCAAACAACACTTCGGCCGCGGTGTCTCCCTGGTGATCCGCCATGTTGAGCCGGACCATCCGGTCCTTGCTCCCGAACAGGTACTCCGCCAGAAGCTGCGCGACGTGGGTCTTCCCCACCCCCGTCGGTCCGGCGAAGAGGAAGACGCCAAAGGGGCGTCTGAGGTCGGTCAGGCCGGACTTGATCCGTCCGATCATCCTCACAACCGCCTCGACGGCCTCTTCCTGGCCAAGGACCTTCTCCACGAAGCGCTGCTCGATCTCGGAAAGGTCCAGGGGCAGGTCGGGGTCGACGAGATTCCGCGGGACGCGATGGGTGACCGAGAACCGGTCGATAACCGCACCTCCCGTGACCGTCCCCCCGGCTGGGGTGAGGCTCGCAACCTGGCCGAGAAGGTCGATTGCCTTCCTGGGCTGGTGGCTTCGCGCCAGGAAGCGGTGGGTCAGGTGGACGGCCTCCTCGAGTGCCTCGGCCGTGAACCGCTTCCCGTTCCGCGCGGAGGTCTCCGCCGACCACCCCGCGAGAATGCGCAGGGTCTGCTCCATTCCGGGCTCCTCCACAAAGAGCGGAACGAAGTGCTTCTCGAGCTCCGGCCAGTCCTCGAACATCGAAGCGACAGCCGTGGAATCGCCCTCGCCCAGGACCTCCCCGGGGCGCCTGACGCCCAGCTGCTGCAGGAGGTTCGACATCCCGTAGATGTCGGCGACGTGGACGTCCCTGAAGAACGGGACGAGGTCCTTCCTTTCCGAAAGAAGCTCGATGAGTTTCTGGAACTCGGGCCGGATCTGGTTGGCGTCCTTCAGGCTCGCGATCCGTCCCAGGATCGAGAACTGCAGGACGGTCTTTCCGAGCAGGGCCGCGGGACCCTTGCCGTCCTCGAGCCGCCGCACGATCTCGCCGATGAGGGCCGTCTTCCCGACCCCGGGTTCACCCGTCAGGATCAGTCCACGGCCCGAGTGGAGGATCTCCGTCGCCTGAGCGAGGGGATCCTCCATCTCGAACGCCGTTCCGACTTCACCACTCCGGACCGCTGCCGTCAGGTCCCGCTCGACCCAGACCGCCAGGACGTTCTCGGAGGCGGCCTTCTTCGTCATCCCTACGCCGCGAGCATCTCGTCGATCGTCACCACATCGACGACACCCCGGCACCCGTAGAGGATCGGGAGGATCTCCTCCGGCGGGTGTTCCCGGCGCAGCGCCGCCACCTTCTCCGTTCCGAACCGGTACGCGGGAAGGTACATCCGGCCCAGCAGCGGATGCTGCCCCCAGGCGCCGGAGAGCTTATCGGCTCGCTCCTCCGAGACGAGAAACTCGTTGCGCAGGACCCTTGCGACCTCGTCTTTCGGCAAGCCTTCCTTCCACGTCAGGTAGGCCGACTGGTTCTTCGCGTCATCTTGCAAGAGTGCCAAGAGGAGCCCGATCCTCAGGTCCACGTCCGGGAGGTCCTCGATGGCCGTCACGCCGTGAGCCATCAGCACCCCGTTGTTGGCGATCCCCTCGAAGAGAGCTGCCGCCCTCGTGTTCATCGTCAGGACGCTCGCCTCGAAACCCGCTTCGCCCCTGAAGAAGAGATTCTGCAAGTACGCAAACGTCGTGACGTGCCCGGGCACGACCTCGTGGCTGACGAGCTGCTGGAACTCCGGAACCGAGATCTCCAGGGCGGCGTTGAGCTCGTAGCTCGCCTCGTACTCGGGGGACCCGTCGGCCTTGCGCGCGCGGCCCAGGTAGTTCATCGAACCCGAAAACCAGGCGTTCTCGATCGGAAGGAACGCGACGTTCGCCCTCGGGACCGCATGCATCTCTTTCGGGATGTAGGGGAGGACATTCTTGACGGTCAGCGCATCGAGCTGGGCGATGAAGGCCTCACCCAGAGCCGGGATCGATCTTCTCGGCACGAGGCGCGCCGCCCTCCAGGAGTCGATGGCCGACAGGAGGCTCTCTCCCTTCAACCGTTCGTGCCGGGCCTCGAGGAGATCCGCCACCTGCTCGACCTTCTCCCGGGGCGAGGAGGGAACGGGGCCGCTCCCCGTCACGGCGGTGACGCACGTCTGAAACGCCACCGGCTGGCCACGGTCCGCAACCTCCAGAGCGAGGTCCCACATCACCCCAAAGCAGAGGCCGAGCCCTGAAAGGTACCGGCCCCTGAGCCCCCCGAGCGCCTCCCCGGAGCCGCGGACGCGATCGATCGCTCCTTTCACGTCGATCTCCGCCAGATACTCATCGAGGGCCGCGCCCGCCTCGGCGGATTTCGAGACTCCGCCCAGGACTCGAAGCCGGGCGGCGGCCGCGTGGTGATAGGCGGCAGGCAGCGGTTCATCCGAGAACCAGGAATCCGCGATGAAGCGGCCCATTCCCGAGGGGTTCATGACGTCGCCGCCCCACATCGTGTCGATTCCCAGAATGGCCGTCGCGAGGTCTTGTGTCAGCGATCCGTTCCCTTCCATGATCCTCACTCCTCCTCGGCCTTGGCCCGGCACGAATCCCAGAACATGTAGGCCGCGAGACCGGCGTACAGGACGAGCGCCAGAAGCTCGGCCCCCGTCCCCTCGGCGTTGCCGAAGGAGAATCCGAGCGGTCCGAGGTTCATTTTCATCTTCAGGAATTTCAAGAGGGCCGCGACGACACCCATGATGGCGCCCCCGGCTATGAAGCCCGAGGCGATGAGCATCCCGCGGGACGATCGCGCGGACCTCAGCTTCTCGTCCTTTCCGGCCGATTTCTGGACCCACTCGGCCACGAGGCCTCCGACGACGAGGGGCGTGTTGAGCTCCATCGGGATGTACATGCCGAGGGCGAAGGCCAGGGCCGGTACTCCGATCATCTGCATCGTCAGCGCGATGAGGGCGCCGATGCCGTAGAGCAGCCAGGGAACCGGCTCGTTGGACATCAGGGTCTTGATGACGGCCGCCATCGCGTTGGCCTGGGGCGCCACGAGAACCTCACTCGCCGAGTGCTCGGCGGACGGCACGAAACCGTACGCCTGGTTCAGGAGCAGGATGACCGATCCCACGGTGAAGGAGGCGACGAGCGTCCCGAGGATCTTCGACCGCTGCTGGATCGCGGGAGTCGCCCCGATCCAGTACCCGACCTTGAAGTCCGTGATCGCGCCGCCCGCCATCGACAGGGCGGTGCAGACGACTCCTCCCATCAGGAGCGCGGCGAGCATCCCATCCCGGCCCGTCAGTCCAGCCTGCGCGAGGAAGACCGAGGTCAGGATGAGGGTCATCAAGGTCATGCCAGAAACGGGGTTCGTGCCCACGACCGCGATCGCGCGGGCCGCGACCGTCGTGAAGAGGAACGAGATGATGACGACGATCCCGAGGGCGATCAGCGAGAGCTTCAGGGGCGAATCGAGGTGACCGACGACGCCGAAACGGAAGAACACCCAGAGCGCGATCGCGGTGATGATGAGACCGATCAGCACGTTCTTCATCTGGAAGTCCCGATCGGTCCGCTCCCGGCCGTCAGCGGCCGCGGCTGCCTTGCCGCCGAGGAGTTCCTTGAAGCCGAGGCTGAAGGCCTTGGCGATGATGCGCCAGCTCCTCAGGATCCCGAGGATGCCGGCCGCGGCGATCCCGCCAATTCCGATGTGCCTCACGTACGTGCGGAAGATCTGCTCGGCCGACATCGCGCCGATCAGGGTGCCGTCGGCGGCCGGGGGAATCGCGACGGTCAGCTGGGCCCCGAAGTGCCCCACCATCGGAACCAGGAGGAACCAGGAGAGGAACGACCCGGCGCAGATGATGGCCGAGTACTTCAGACCGATGATGTAGCCGAGACCCATCACGGAGGAGAGGACGTCGAGCTTGAAGACGACCTTCGACTTCTCGGCGAGGACGTCGAGCATCTTGACCGACCGCGTCGTGAAGACCTCGGCGAAGGCCTCCATGTGGATGATCAGGAAGTCGAAGATGCCGCCGACGGCCGCCGCCAGGGCGAGGACCTTGGCCTGCTTGCCTCCCGCCTCGCCCGCCACCAGGACCTCCGTCGTGGCGGTCGCCTCGGGGAACGGAAACTCCCCGTGCATCTCCCTGACGAAGTAGCGCCTGAGCGGTATCAAGAAGAGGATCCCAAGGATGCCTCCCAGAAGGGCCACGAGCGACAACTTCACGAGGTTGACGTCGAGGCCGAGGATGAAGAGGGCCGGAAGCGTGAAGATCGAGCCCGCCACGACCAGACCGGACGCCGCGCCCACGGACTGGACGATGACGTTCTCGAGGATGGTCGAGCGGCGCCGGAACGCGTAACCGAGACCCACGGCGAGAATCGAAATCGGGATCGCGGCCTCGAAGACCTGCCCGACCTTCAGCCCCAGGAAGGCGGCGGCCGCGGAAAAGACGGCCGCCATCACCAGGCCGAGAGCGAGGGAGCGGCCGGTGAACTCCGCGATCGTCGAAGAGGCGGGGACGATCGGGGCGTACTCCTCGCCAGGGTTGAGGGTTCGGTAGGCATTCTCGGGAAGGGACTTCTTGGACGACGCTTCCATGCTGGCTCCTGTCTCAGGGCGCAATTCTCGCAGGGAAAGGGCCCGTTTCGGCCGGGCTGAATCATTTGTTTCAGTTACAGGAAAGCCGGATGCAGCCTATAGTTAGCGCCCCGGGAGAGCCGCTCTTGCTCCCGGCCCAGATTCCCTCATGACCGCTCCCTTTCTCCACGCTCCAGAAGCTCACATCCAAGAGGTGATCCCATGCGTCCTGCCGCCCGTGGCTGGCTCCTGCCAGTCCTCTGTCTCGGAATCGCTGCCATGACCGCAAACGCGCAAGCGGAAAAGGCCCCGGCCAAGCCGGCGGCGAAGGCGCCCGCCGCCGCCAAGGCCGCCCCGGCGAAGGCAAAACTCCTTCCCTTCAAGGTGACAGAGAAGACCCTCGCCAACGGCCTGAAGGTGATCGTCGTCCCCACCGGATTCCCGAACATCGTGTCCCTGCAGATCCCCGTCCAGACGGGGTCGAGAAACGAGATCGAGCCCGGAAAATCGGGATTCGCCCACTTCTTCGAGCACATGATGTTCAGGGGGACGAAGCTCTACCCGCCCGACAAGTACAACGAGATCATCACCAAGGCGGGGGCCCGGCAGAACGCCTATACGACCGACGACTACACGAACTACCACATCACGTTCTCCAAGGACGACCTGGAGACGATGCTGAAGATCGAGGCGGACCGGTTCCAGAACCTCGCCTACAAGGAAGAGGACTTCAAGACCGAGGCCCGCGCCGTCCTGGGCGAGTACAACAAGAACAGCGCCCAGCCGCTGGCCAAGCTCGAGGAAGCCATCCGCGAGGCCGCCTACACGACTCACACCTACAAGCACACGACGATGGGCTTCCTGAAGGACATCGAGGACATGCCCAACCAGTTCCAGTACTCGAAGACGTTCTTCGATCGCTGGTACCGTCCGGAATACGCGGCCATCATCGTCGCGGGCGACGTGGATGCGGGCAAGGTCATCCCGCTCGTCGAGAAGTACTTCGGGTCCTGGAAGCGCGGCAGCTACAAGGTCGAGATCCCGAAAGAGCCCGACACCAAGGGTCCCTTCTACACCCACGTCGCCTGGAACGCTCCGACCCTCCCGTGGCTGACGGTCGCCTTCCACGGCCCGGCCTTCTCGGAAAAAGAGAAGGACTTCGCCGCCATCGACCTTCTCTTCGAGCTGTACTTCGGAGAGACGTCGGCTCTCTTCAAGCGTCTCGTGCAGGACGAGCAGAAGGTCGACCAGCTCCTGTACGACACGTCCCCGACGGCGGACCCGGGTCTTTTCGGCGTCTACGCCCGGGTCAAGAAGATCGAGGACACGACATACGTGAGGGACGCGATCCTCGAGACGTTCGCAAAGGCGAAGTCCGAGATGATCGACGCAAGGAAGCTGGCGGATGCGCAGTCCAACGCCCGGTACTCGCTGGCCCGATCCCTGGACAACACCGACCGCATCGCTTCGATCCTGGCCCGGTACGTCCGCCACCACCGCTCGTTCGACACGCTCAACAACTTCGTCGACCTGCAGAGCTCGCTCTCCTCGCCCGATCTCTCCGCGGCCGCCAAGAAGTACTTCACGACCAGCCGCCTGGCCGTCTGCACGCTCTCGAGAGAGCCGATGCCCGAGAGCGTCAAGGCGAACCTCGCCGTCTCGGAGACGAAGGCTCAGGTGGCCGCCGTCTCATCCTCGGTCGTCAAGCAAGAGAGCCCTCTGCCCCAGCTGATGGTCAAGCTCCTCTTCTCGAGCGGATCGGCCCACGACCCGGCCGGCAAGGAAGGCCTCGCCTCCCTGACCGCCCAGTCCCTCACGCGGGGCGGATCGAGCGAGAAGTCGATCGACGAGATCGACCGGATTCTCTTTCCGATGGCGGGCCTTTTCCGCGCCCAGACCGACAAGGAGATGACGACCTTCACCCTTTCGATCCACAAGGACAACTGGAAGACCTTCCTCGACACGGTCCTGCCCCAGATCCTTTCGCCCGGCTTCCGCGAGGACGACTTCAGGCGGAACAAGGACCTGCAGAAGAATGCCCTCATCCAGGACTTGCGGACCAATAACGAGGAGGAACTCGGCAAGGAACGGCTCGTCGAGAACATCTTCGCGGGCTCGACCTATCGCCACCCCGTCCTCGGAACGGTCGCCGGGATCGACTCGATCACTCTGGACGACGTCAAGAAGTTCGCGGCGGCGTTCTACACCCAGAAGAACTTGACGATCGGGCTGTCGGGAGACGTCCCGGCCGACGCCGAAGCGTACCTGAAGGCCACCCTGGCGAAGCTCCCGGCCGGAGCGGCCGCGCCGTCCGTGACGCCCGCCCCGAGAAAACCCGTGGGACTCGAGGTGGAGATCCTCCAGAAGGAAACACGCGCCACGGCGATCTCCTTCGGCCATCCGATCGAGGTGAACCGGGCCCACGCGGACTTCGCGGCCCTCTCGATTGCCCGCAGCTGGCTCGGAGAGCACCGCTCGTCGAGCTCCCATCTCTACCAGCGGATCCGCGAGGTCCGCGGTATGAACTACGGCGACTACGCCTACATCGAGGCCTTCCCGCGCGGGATGTACCAGTTCTTCCCCGACGCCAACATCGCCCGGCGCTCCCAGATCTTCGAGGTGTGGATCCGGCCCGTCGTTCCGCAGAACGCGCACATGGCCCTCAGGATCGCCCTTTACGAGCTCGACAAGCTCATCGAGAACGGCATCTCACAGGGAGACTTCGAGACGACCCGCGACTACCTGATGAAGAACGTCTTCCTGCTGACAGCCACCCAGAATCACCAGCTCGGGTACGAGCTCGACTCGAAGTGGTATGGCATCCCCGAGTACACGAAGTACATGAGGGAGAAGCTCGCGAAGCTCACCCGCGAGGACGTCAATAAGGCCATCAAGAAGCACTTCTCGGCCAAGAACCTCTCGATCGTCATCATCACCAAGGACGCGGAAGGGCTGAAGAAGGCCCTTCTTTCGGACGAGTTCTCTCCCATCAAGTACGACGCCGAAAAACCGGCGGAGCTCCTGGCGGAAGACAAGGTCATCGGCGCCCTGAAACTCGGGATCAAGCCCGAGAACGTGAAGATCACCCCCATCGATTCCGTCTTCGAGAAGTAACCAGACCACGAGACCCCTCACCCGCCCTTCGGGCACCCTCTCCCCGCTGCCGCGGGGCGAGGGCAAGGGGGACGGGGGACGGCAAGACCAACCCAGGGGGCCAGTTCATTCCTGTCTCGCGAATTGCAAGAGGTGGAGGGGGCCGGGACCTGTCACAGAAGTCCGCCAGCCCAGGAGGCCACGGATGCCAGATCCCAACAACGGCGTAGACACCGAACCGGTCGGTTCGCCGCGGCCCGCGCTCGCCTGGCACCACCGGCTCAGCCTGAGGCTGTCGGTTGCGATCGTGGCAACGAGCCTCCTCGGCATCACCGTTTTCACAACTCTGACCGTGCGCCTCTACAGGGAGCAGCTCGTCGAGGAGGCGATCCGGGGGGCCGCCCTGTTTTCCGACGCGATCAAATCGAGCACCCACGACGAGATGTTGAAGGGGACGAAGGCAGGCGCCTATCGCGTCATGTCCCTCATCGGCAAGCAGGAGAAGATCGAAAAAGTCAGGATGTTCAACAAGGAAGGCACCGTCACCTACTCGACGAATCCCGCCGAGAAGGGAACGGCTGTCAACAAGAAGGCGGAGTCCTGCTACGCCTGCCATGCCGCGGGCAAGCCGATCGTCAGGCTCGCCATACCCTCCCGCGCCCGCATCTACCGGGCACAGGACGGTCACCGGGTCCTCGGGATGGTCACGCCCATCTACAACGAACCCGGCTGTTCGGAGGCGGACTGTCACGCTCACCCGGCGAGCATGCGCGTTCTGGGCGTCGTCGACGTGTCGATCTCGCTCGCCGAGGCGGACGCATCGGTTCGCAATCTGACCGCCAACATCCTCGGAATCTCTTTCCTGGCCGTCCTTCTCGTCGGCACCTGTGTGCGCATGGCCACACGTTCCTTCGTTCTCAAACCGGTCGCCGCCATGATGGAGGCAACGGCCCGCATGGGGAGCGGCGACTTGAAGGCGCGCGCCGTCGTCCACTCGAAAGACGAGCT
Source organism: Thermoanaerobaculia bacterium (assembly GCA_022071945.1). Lineage (GTDB taxonomy): Bacteria > Acidobacteriota > Thermoanaerobaculia > UBA5066 > UBA5066 > JAJVIN01. Next base: position 36,342 of record JAJVIN010000034.1, read on the forward strand.
CGGCCTCTTGGCGAACTCGGTCAACGACATGGCGGCCTCGCTCTACGCCATCCGCAAGGAGAAGCTCAAGATCCTCGAGGGTCTCGAACGTCAAGTCGAGGAACGAACCGCCGAGCTCAGGAAGGCCCAGGCGCAGCTCGTGCAGACGGAAAAGCTCGCCTCGCTCGGCAAGCTCGCCGCATCCATCGCCCACGAGATCAACAATCCCCTCGCCGGGATCCTGACGTTCTCAAAGACGCTGATACGGACACTCGACGAAGGCCCGCTCTCCGAGAAGGTCCAGGCGACCTGTTCCAAGCACATCAAGCTCATCCAGCGCGAGACGGAGCGCTGCACGGCCATCGTCCGGAACCTCCTGGACTTCGCGCGCCAGCGTCCGCTTGACCTGAAGGACCTCGATGTCCATGGCCCCCTGGAAGAGGCCCTTTCGCTCTGCACCAACAAGATCAGTCTCCAGGGGATAGAGCTGAGGAAGAACCTGGGCCCGCCGTTTTCCGTCAACGCGGACTTCGGCCAGCTCCGGCAGGCGTTCCTGAACGTCCTGCTCAACGCGTGCGACGTCATGCCGAAGGGTGGGGTCCTCGAGATCTCGTCCCGCCCAACGAAATCGGGAATCGAGATCGTCATCGCCGACAGCGGTCCGGGGATTCCTCCCGAGATCCTCTCGAAGATCTTCGACCCCTTCTTCACGACGAAGGAGAAGGGAACGGGACTCGGTCTGTCGGTCGTCTACGGAGTGATGGAAAAACACGGCGGCACGATGAGGGCCGAGAGTGAGCCGGGCAAGGGGACCCGGATGATCTTCGCGCTCCCGCGGTCGACGGAGAAGCCCGCCGGAGCATGAGCGGCGTGCGACTGTGGTGGATGGCGGGCGGCGCGGCCGACACCTCCTTCCTCTCGCCGGCCGTGACGGCCATCGGCTCGGTGTACAAGCTGCCCGTGAGGCTCGAGACCGTCAACGCCCGTCCAGATGGGGCCTTCGACCCCAGACGCAATCAGCACTCCTCGACCCGGATCCTCAACTGGCTCTCCCACCACTACCCGAAGGGCGCCACCCGCCTTCTGGCCGTGACGGACTACGACCTCTTCATCCCCATCCTGACCTTCGTCTTCGGGGAGGCCGAGCTCAACGGCAAGACCGCCATCGTGTCGTTTGCCCGGCTTCTCGTGCAGGATGGCGCGCTGATCCCCAGGGACAGAGCAGCCCGCCGCCTCGCCAAGGAGGCCGTTCACGAGCTCGGCCACACCTTCGGTCTGCTGCACTGCAAGAGCTACCGCTGTGTCATGGCCCGTTCGGCGAGCCTGAAGGACGTCGACATGAAGGAGCCGGCGCTCTGTTCCGACTGCACCGCCCGCTACGCTGAAACCGGAATCGGTAAGGAACCCTCAGATGAGTAAACGCACCACCCGCATCCTGGTCGTCGATGACGAAGAAATCGTCCGCGAATCCCTGGTGAGCTGGCTCGAGAAGGACGGCTACACCATGGATACGGCCGAGGACGGCCCGACCGCCCTCGGAAAGCTCGATTCGGCTTCATGGTCGATCCTCCTCTGCGACCTCAAGATGCCAGGAATGGATGGTCTGGAGGTTCTCGACCGGGTCAAGAAGGCGCAGCCCGAGGCCGCGGTCGTGATCATGACCGCCTATGCCACGGTCGATACCGCGGTCAAGGCGATGAAGCTCGGGGCCTACGACTACCTCGTCAAGCCGTTCGATCCGGAAGAGCTGTCGATCATGATCCAGAAGATCGTCGCGCAGCAGGCCCTCCTCCGGGAAAACGTGATCCTGAGGAAGGCCCTCAAACGCGACTACCGCTTCCGCGACATGGTCTCGAAGAACTCCTCGATGCAGCAGCTGTTCGAGCTCGCCAAGACGGCCGCGCGAAGCAGCTCCACCGTCCTCGTCCTCGGCGAGAGCGGGACCGGCAAGGAGCTGATGGCCCGGGCGATCCACGCCGAGAGCCCGAGGCACGCCGCTCCGTTCGTCGCCGTGTCGTGCGCCGCCCTCACGGAAACCCTCCTCGAGTCCGAGCTCTTCGGCTACGAGAAGGGAGCCTTCACCGGCGCAATGACGCGCCGAGAGGGCAAGTTCGAAGCCGCGAATCGAGGGACCCTCTTCCTGGACGAGATCGGCGACATCAGCCCCAAGCTCCAGATGGACCTCCTGCGCGTCCTGGAAGAGCGGCGCGTGACACGCGTCGGCGGCACCGAATCCCTGCCGGTCGACGTGAGGATCGTCGCCGCCACGAACAGGGATCTTCCGAAGGCCGTGCACGAAGACCGGTTCCGCCAGGATCTCTTCTACAGGCTGAACGTCATCACGATCCACATCCCCTCCCTGCGGGAGCGCAAGGAGGACATCCCCCTTCTCGCCGAGACCATCCTGGAACGCCTGAGCGTGGAAATGCACAAGGAAGTCGATGGCCTCTCGAGCGAGGCCATGGCGCTCCTGGTGACGCACAGCTGGCCGGGGAACGTCCGTGAGCTCAGGAACGTCCTCGAACGCGGTCTCGTGGTCTCCAAGGGCCCCCTCATCCAGGCCGCGGATCTCGGGCTCACCCTCTCACCCGCCAAGGAGGTCCGGCCCGCTCACCCCGCTTCCCTGGCGGAGGTCGAGAAGGAGCACATCGCCATGGTGATCTCGCAGACCGGGGGCAACATCAGCCAGGCCGCGAGAATCCTGGACATCGACCGCGTCACTCTCTACAACAAGCTCAGGAAATACGGTCTGAGGAGGGATGGCGAGGAGATCGAGGAGACCTGAGGTAGCCTCCGCTCTGACGGGTCATCCCGAAACCCGAAGAGAAGCCCGGCTGGTGCGAGGTGAAACATGCCGCCAAGAAAGGCCGTCCCAGAAAAACTGCTCCCGCCTCGTGAAGAAAGACCGAAGAGGAGCCGCGCCCGCCGTCTCGTCCGCCTCGAGGGAATCGCGGCATCGGCGTACGAGCACCCCGCTGACGCCGCGGCCCTCGCGGCCCTGAAGAAGGTCCCGGGTTTCGACCTGGTTCTCCGGAAGCTCTTCGGCCTCGTCGGAGACCGTTCGCTCAGGCTCGCCTTTCTGGCTTCGTCGGTGAGGGTCACCCCTCACCAGTTCCCCAAGCTCCACGCCCTCTACCGCGCCACGGCGGAGGTTCTCGACATCCGGCCGCTCCCGGAGCTCTTCGTCGCGCAGACGCCCCTCGTCAACGCGGGAACGATCGGCCTCGCCCAGCCCTTCATCGTGGTCAAGTCCGGGATGCTCGAGCTCCTGACCGAAAAGGAAATGGCCTTCATCCTCGGCCACGAGCTCGGGCACGTCCTGTCGGGCCACGTCCTCTACAAGACGATGTTGAGGATCCTCCTCCGGCTCTCCTCGGCAATGGTTTCGGTTCCGCTCGGAGGCGCGGCCCTGGCCGCCATCTCGTTCGCCCTCCTCGAATGGGACCGCAAGAGCGAGCTGAGCGCCGATCGAGCGGGCCTGTTGGCTGTCCAGGACCTCGACCTTGCCATGCAGGTCCAGATGAAGCTCGCCGGGGGCGGCCGCACGTCCGAAATGAGCGTCGTCGAGTTCCTCGAGCAGACCCGGGAATACGAAGAGGGCGGAACGATGCTCGACTCCCTGATGAAGCTCATCCAGCTCACGGGTCAGACACACCCGTTCCCCGTCATAAGGCTCGCGGAGCTCAAGAAGTGGGCCGAGTCGGGGGCCTACGAAGAGATCCTCTCCGGCCACTACCCCCACCGGACCGATGAGGCCGAGACCCTCGTCGAGCAGCTGAAGAGAACCGCCGAGAGCTACAAGGACTCGGTCGAATCGAGCCAGGATCCGCTGGCTCGATTCGTGCGCGAGACCATCCGGGACCTGAAGAGAAGAGCCAGACCGAACGACAAGGAATAGCCCGCTCCGGGCCCCCGGACCACCCAGAAGACCGAGTCAGCCGAAATCGGTCATCCCGTTGCTGATCCAGGCAGAATCGGAGAACTTTCTCTTGCCGGAACAGACCGGACTTTCTATCCTTGAACAGGAATTGCAGCTCTGAACAGACACGGACCGATCGGGACGCCTGGGGAGGAGAAGGGAGTGATTGGGCGCGGGAGGAAACGGAGGGTCACGCGGTCACACGCCGGAGCGCGTGCATCCCGGCTTGCCTGGCAGGCGGGCAGCGTCGAGCGAGACCGGAGCCGTCACCGGACAGAGGCTGCCCTGGAGGCTTCCGAGCGGAAATTCCGAGAGCTCTACGAGAACCTGCGTGACGGGGCTGCCGCCGTCGACACGAACGGCCGGATCGTCGAGGGAAACAGGGCCTTTGCGTCGATGCTCGGGTACACGCCCGAGGAACTCGGCTCGCTCGACTTTCGGTCGATCACGCCCGCGCGGTGGCACGACATGGAGGAGAGGATCATCCGCGAGCATGTTCTGACTCGCGGCTACTCGGGTATCTACGAGAAGGAGTACATCCGGAAGGATGGGACGGTCTTTCCCGTCGAGTTGAGCACCTACGTGCTTCGCGATGGCGCGGGTGCCTTCGTCGGGCTCTGGGCCTTTGTCCGCGACATCACGTCGCGGCGGGGCGCCGAGAGGGCCCTTCTGAGCTCCCAGAGGCGGCTCGCCGACATCATCGACTTCCTGCCCGACGCAACGCTCGTCATCGACATCAACGGCCGCGTGGTGGCCTGGAACAGGGCCATCGAGTTGATGACGGGCGTGCCGGCCTCCCAGATGCTGGGCGAAGGCAACTACGAATACGCCCTCCCCTTCTACGGCGAGAGGCGCCCGATCCTCATCGACCTGGTCTTGCGGCCAGAGGAAGAGGTCGAGAAGCGCTATTCCCGGGTGAGACGCGAGGGTCCGGTCCTCTTCGGCGAAACGTACCTTCCACTTCGAGGCCGGCCGGCCTTCCTCGTCGGGCGAGCGGCCCAACTCCGAGACGAGGCCGGGAACGTCGTGGGCGCCATCGAGATCATTCGGGACCACACCGACCGAAAGCATGGCGAGGAGGAGCTGGTTCGGGCCAAGGAGGCAGCGGACGCGGCCAACCGGGCAAAGAGCGCCTTTCTCGCCAACATGAGCCACGAGATCCGGACGCCCCTCCACGCCATCCTCGGGTTCTCGCAGATCATGCAGCGCGACCCGGCCCTCTCACCGGAACAGCGCATGCGCCTGGAGACGATCAACAGGAGCGGCGAGCACCTCCTGACCCTCATCAACGACATCCTCGAGGTCTCGCGCATCGAGGCCGGGCGGGCCCGGCTGAACGACGCTCCCTTCAATCTGCATCTCCTCCTGTCCGAGATCGAGAGCCTCTTCAGGGTCCGCGCCCAATCGAAAGGGCTTCTCCTCACCGTCGAGCGGGGTCCGGAGGTGCCCAGAGATGCCGTGGGTGATGCCGGCAAGCTCCGCCAGATCCTCATGAATCTTCTGGGAAACGCGGTCAAGTTCACCGAGGAAGGGGGAATCTCCCTGTTCGTGAGCGCGACACGGCCAGAGCCGGGCCGGCTGCGGCTCGTGGTCGACGTCGAAGACACGGGAGTCGGCATCGCAAGTGAAGACCACGGACGCCTCTTTGCGTACTTCGAGCAAGCTTCCCCCGGGATCCAATCCGGCGAGGGAACGGGACTCGGCCTGGCGATCAGCCGCGAGTTCGCACGGCTCATGGGGGGCGAGATCACCGTCAGGAGCACCCCGGGAATGGGGAGCTGTTTCACCCTCACGGCCGACCTCGGCCAGGCCCTGGACCCGGCGGAGGAGGCGGCGCCCCTGCCCGCCGGCATCCTGAGGCTCGCTCCCGGGCAGGGTCCCTTCCGGATCCTCGTCGCCGACGACAGAGAGGCGAATCGCATCGTCATGCTCGAGACCCTCGATTCAGCCGGGTATGACGTCCATCTCACGATCAACGGCGAGGACGCCGTCGCCGAGTTCGAGGCGTGGCAACCCCATCTGATCTTGATGGACCTCCGGATGCCCGTCCTGTCGGGGTGGGACGCCATCAGCCTCGTCCGGGCCACATCCCAGGGAGAGAAAGTCCCGATCATCGCCGTCAGCGCCAGCGCCTTCGACGACGATCGCACCCGGGCGCTCGCCGCCGGGGCGAACGACTTCTTGGCAAAGCCCTATCGCGAAGCCGACCTCCTCGGCAAGGTGGGCCGGCTCCTCGGCGTCACCTACGAACGGGTCGCTCACGAGATGCCTCCCGCCATCAACGGGATCTCCGCGGCCGGGCTGCCCTCCCAGGTCGTCGAGAACGTCCGGGACGCCACCCTCGCCGGAGACCTGGATCGCGTCCTGACGATTCTCGATGCGGCCGCGCCCGCCCATCCCGAGTCCGCCGCGCGACTCCGCGAGCTCGCGACGAGCTTTCAGTACGACGTCCTGCTCGGCATCCTGGCGCAGAAACGGTGAAGGGTGACGAATGACTCTCGCGCCTCTCGCAGACATCCTCGTCGTCGATGACACCCCCGCCAACCTGTACGTCCTCTCCGAGATGCTCAAGGCCGAGGGCTACCGGGTCCGCCCCGTTCCCGGCGGCAGGCTCGCCCTGCAGGCGGCCGAGAAGGAGCCCCCGGATCTCATCCTCCTCGACATCATGATGCCCGAGATGGACGGCTTCGAGGTGCTCGCGCGCCTGCGCGACACCCCGCGCCTCTCGGCCATTCCCGTGATCTTCATCAGCGCGCTGGATGACCTCGCCCACAAGGTCAGAGGCCTCAAGACCGGTGCGGCGGACTACGTTTCCAAGCCCTTCGAGCGCGAGGAAGTCCTCGCCCGCATCGACACTCACCTCCGGATCAGGAGGCTTCAGACGCAGCTTCTGGAACGAAACCAGGCCCTCGAGGAGAGCCACCGGGAACTCCGGAAGCTCGAGAGGTTGAGAGATGACCTGACGCACATGATCGTTCACGACATGAGGTCCCCCCTTCTCGGAATCAGGGGCGGCCTCGAGCTCTTGCGCCTGCAGGAAGGAGCCCATCTCGGACACGCCTCTCTCGAGCTCCTCACGCTGGCCGAGCGGTCGGTGATGAAGCTCGTCGAAATGGCGAGCTCGATTCTCGACGTGAGCCGGATGGAAGAGAACGCGATGCCGGTCTCAAGGACGCAGAGCGACCTCTCCGAAATCGCCAGGGAGGCCTTTTCCGAGGTCCAGGCCCAGTCACGCGAAAGGCACTTCTCGGCCGAGCTGCCCGAGCCCGGGCCGTCTGTCGCGGGCGACCGCGACCTCCTCCTCCGCGTCTTTCTCAACCTCCTGCAAAACGCCGTCAAGCACACCCGGCGGGACTCGGGATCCATCGAGGTCTGCGTCACCTCGACGGCCGGCGTCGTGCGTGCCGAGGTCCGGGACAATGGACACGGCATCCCCGCCGCCCTAAAAGACGGCATCTTCGACAAGTTCGCCCAGGTCACCAATGGAGGGGCACGCGCCCGCTACTCCACTGGCCTCGGACTGACTTTCTGCAAGATGGCCATCGAAGCCCACGGCGGGAAGATCGGGGTTTACGATCGCGCCGGCGGTGGAAGCATCTTCTGGTTCGAGCTCCCGGCCTCCGAACAGGGCTGAGGCCTCAGTCCCGTGCCGAGGCCTCAGCACGGAGCTGAGGCCTCAGCACGGAGCTGAGGCCTGGAGGAGCCCGGCGCACGAAAAACAGGCCCGCTCAGCCAGTCTTCCGACGCTGCCTCCAGGGCCAGACCGCCGAACCGAGGGGGCGGAGAAGGGACCAGCCCATCCACGTGGTTCCGGCCAGGAGAAAGGGACTCGGTCCGCCTACCCAGAAAAACCACGGCAAGAGAGGGGTGCCCGGCCCCCCGCTCTTCAAAAGGCTGATGCCGAGCGTCAGATGCAACAGGCAAACCACCACGGCACCCGCCAGGAAGCCGATCCAGCCCGAGATCCGGGGCGTCAGACGCCGGCCGAACACCGCCGAGACCGCCCCGATCGCGAGCCCGGCCACGCCGCCCAGGATGGCAGCGGGGATGATCCCGAGAAAGACCGCGAAGATCCAGGCGAACGCCGCCACCCCCGAGCCCACCACGAAGGCTCCCGGGTTCCCGAGATCGCGGCCACCCGTCGCGACAACCAGGAGGAAGGCGGTCGTGGCCAGACTCGTGTAAGAAACGGCCAGTCCGGCTCCGGCGAGAGCTCCTCTCGACAGGCCGCGCAGCACGAGCGTGCCCGCCCCGGGTGAGTCGATCCGATCTTCCACGGCTTCAGACGGCGGATGATATCCGGAACCAGACGCCCGCCCCCAAGACCCTCAACGGGTGCCGGGTTCGGGATCCAGCCGGTAGATCGCGGTCCCCTTCCCTCGATACCTGAAAACCGCCGGCAGCAGGAGGTCCCGGGGCGAGACGATGAAGGGAATCCCCCCCGCCCTCCTCACACGCTCCGCCAGCCTCTCCACGCTTCTCCATTCCATCGCATACGAGGTCCGGTTTGAGTAGAAGAGGATCGGCATGTGCTCGTACTCCGAGCGCACCTCGCAGAGAAGTACGGCGTTTTTCGGGAGCTTTTCCCGCGCGTAGAGGCCGAGCTCCAGGCTGACCGGATCCTCGAGGTTCCTCTCGGTCACGCGCCACGAATCGAGAAGCTGCCTCGATCCCAGCGTGGCGAGCAGAAGCCCCGAGACGGCGATGCCGGCCGTCTCCAGCCCGCGGGAAGAGACGGCCCCGTTTTCCCTCCCACGCCTTGTGAGAAAGAGCCACAGGGCGCAAAAGAAGAGCGAAAGGACGGCCGCTCCGGCGACGTGGGCGGGAACCCACATCGCCTCGCGCATGACTCCGCCGAAGACGGGCGGCCGTGACGGTCCCTGTCCCGTCCGCCGAATCACGGCGGGGACGAGAAGGCTCATCACGAGAACGCCAGAAAGAGATGCGAGAAGCCAGCCCCTGTTCCGCAACGCCTGAAGGACGAAGTGAGAGAGGAGCAGGAGGACGGGCGGGAGCGCGATGAGAGTTGCCGACGGAGTCTTCGTGACGGCGAACGTGAGCGGCACGATCACACCGAGCGCCCAGGAGAAACCCAGCCACAGTCCGCGATGCCGGCTCGCGACGGCTTTGCCGGCAAGGACCACCATCGCGACGATCGCGGGCGTGTACAGGTGGCCGTGGATCGCGATCAAGTAGTCGAAGATCAACCTGTCCCAAGGCGCGCCCCAGTTTTCGATGCTGGAGTGCACGTGGAGCCAGACGTGCCAGTTCTCCCAGGCGAATTCGGCCGGGTAGTGGAGCCAGCAGTACAAAAGCCAGGGCGCCGAGACGGCGAAGCTGATGACCGGAAGGGCGAGGACGCGCCGCCAAGTGAGACGGCAAGTCGAGCGCTCACAAAGCCCCAATATCGGAAGGAACCATGCAGCCAGGGCGACACCGAAGATGATGGCGGAAAGCGCGCTCTTGGCGAGAAACGCGAGGCCCTGGCAGACTCCGGCCACGACGACGCCGAGCCGTGAACCTGTGTCGAGGGACCGGATCAGGAAGTAGAGCCCTGCCTCCACCCAGAACAGGAGCGCGGCGTCGACGTGGTCGACGAACTGATAGCCCTGCACGACCGCGACGACGAAGGGATTCACCGCCTGCAGCGCGGCCGCGAGGAGAGCCGTTTTTCGGTCGAAGAGCCTCTTGCCGATCGCGTACGTGAAAAAGACCGCGCCCGTGGCCATCAGGGCAGACGGAAGACGAAGGGCGAAGGTGCTGACCCCGAGAAGCCCGAACGAGAGCGCGATCTGCCAGAACGTGAGGATCGGCTTGTGCAGCCAGACACTGTTGAGCCACCAGACCCGGTAGTCGTAGGGCAGGTAGGGATCCGCGATCAGGGCAGGCCTGAGCGGGTTCTCGAGGACGTTCTGGGCCACGACCGCGTGGAACGATTCGTCCCATCTCCAGAGGGCGGTGTGATCGAGGTTGTGAACGAGGATTCCGAAGGTACCAGCCAGAATCAAGGTGAGGAGAAGCCCGGCCCTTCGGCGTTCCCCCCTCTCTTTCTCCGGCGCGAGCGGGTCAGGCACCCCGGGACGCGGATCTGGGCCTGATGGGGTAAGGGCCCCTTCGGAGGCTTTGTCGCCTCCGAAAGGGCCCAGGTTGAAAACCCGCCGTGTCAGGACGGGAAGACTCAGGGGTTGGGCACGAGCCCGATCGCGCGTGCCAGGAACTCGGCGATCTCGGCGCGGATGACGTTGTTGGTGGCACACATCGTCAAGCCCGCTCCGGGAGCGCCCGCGCAGCCGACGGTGAGGCGGTCCGCGAAGGCCACGTTGCTCTCACGCCGCGGGTAGCCCGCCGTCTGCATGACAGGGTCCGTCCAGCCGGAGCACGTGGGCCAGGGTTGGGCGCATCCCGGGTCGATCTCGCCCACTGTCGAGAGCAGAGTGGACAAAAGAGTTCCCTGTTTCAGCCGGTCGAGGAACGTCACCATTTCCGCGCGGCTGAGGGTGTTGGCGGGCAAGAAGCAGAGGCCCTCCGCGCACGGAGACCCGATCGTGACGCCCCAGAACTTGATCCAGTGGATGTAGAGCCAGCGCGGATGGCTACAGGAAACGTCCGGGAAGTCGGTCGATCCGGCTCCGCTCGGAACACACGTGGCGGCTGGAAGGGACGTCGAGCCGGTTCTCCACCACTGGTAGGCCTTCGCCAGGTACTCGGCCATTTCCGCGCGTGACACCGGCGTGAGCGGGGCGAACTGCGGTCCGGCCGTCACGCCATCGAAATCAGCTTCCATGATCCCGGCGTTGACGACACGGTCGGAGGACTCGTAGTAGTAGTCGTTCTCGACGACGTCGGAGAAGGAGCGAACCGCAAGACCCGAGACGAGCCGGCCTCGCTCGACACCGAAGTTGGAGATCCCGATGTCGTACCGCCCGGCCCGCTGGTTCTCGAGACCGTTCAGGGTTCCCGAGAACAGGGTCGGGGTCGCGCTCGAGAGACTGAAGGTCCCGGCGGACTGACCTTCCCTCTCGCAGAAGACGGTTCCCGGAGAGAGGTTCGTACCCGAGATCTCGAGAGCTCCGCCCGTCCATTTGTTCACGAAGGCCGGTGTCACGGAAGCGATCCGGCTCGAGGACGTCTGGGTCGTGAAAGACGAGACCGAAGACGAGGCGGCGCCGGTGGCCCCGCAGACGGGGTGGGCCAGAACCTTCCAGTAGTACGTGGTCGCCGGGTTGAGCTTCACGCTCAGGGAAGACGTGGTCGAGCCCACGGAGCGGAAGCGCTGTGTGGGCGGGTTCGTGGTCCCGAGGTAGACGTCGTAGTGGGCCGTGCCCGCAACAGTCGTCCAGGTGAGTGTCGTCGACGTCGCGACGGCACCCGCGCCATTGGAAGGAGCCGTCAGGGCCGGGGCCGCTCCCGTGAAGGGGCACGCTCCCGTCGTGAAGCTGTAGACGGCGGACTGCGCTGTCCCGCAGGCTGCCGTACCCGAGACCCTCCAGTAGTAGGTCGTGCTCGGGAACCAGATCGGCAGGGAGACGCTCGTCGAGTTCGTCGCGGCAAGCCGCTTCTCGGGCGGGTTCTGCGTGTCGTAGAGAACCTGGTAGGGGCCCGCGCCGCTGAACGTCCAGCTCAGCGTGCTCCCCGTGTAGCCCGTCGCCCCGTTGGCGGGAACGGCCGCGGACGGTCCCGGGTCGGGAGGCGCGATCGTGACCGACTTGGATCCGTTCGTGCTGCAACCGGGGCTCGTGATCGCGATCGTCAACCCGACGGAGCCGGAGGCGCCGGCCGTGAACGTGATGGCGTTCGTTCCGGTCCCGCCCGTGATGGTCCCGTTCGTGATCCCCCACGTGTAGGTCGCTCCGCTGACCGGAGTGACGGAGGCGGCATTGCCGGTCGAATTCGCACAGACGGACGAGGGCGCGGTGATGGGCACGACGGCATCGGCCGTCACATTGACGGTGAGCGCCGCGTCGACGTTGTACGTCCCGTCATTCACACGAAGCGTGACCGTGTTCGATCCGACCGGTGCCGGGCAGATCGCCGAGACGTCCGCGCGGATCGTCCCGCTCGTGTTCGTGATGTTCGTGACACCGATCCCTGCCGGAGCCGAAACGACCGTGACCGCCAGCGAGCCGGCGGGCGTCTCGAGGTCGGAGACCGTGGCGATCTGGAGGTTCGAGGCGGCCGCGCCGCGCTGAACGCTGACTCCGCCGGGCTGCGGGGTAATGGTGGGCGGGTTGTTCCCGCCTCCCGCCGTCACCGAGAAGCCGCTGGAGATGTGGAAGAAGATGTTCCCCACGCACTCCACCTTGATCCGGGCGGTCGTGGTGTTGAGGTTCGGGGCGGTGACTTGCTCGGCGCCGTCGTTGGCCGTGCTGGCCGAGAGCGTCGTCGGGAACGTGTTGCCGCCGTCGGAAGAGAACGAGATCTTCACGTTCGCGCAGCTGACGGGAGAGGAGCTGGTGTTGGCGACGTTCCAGCCCACGGAGACGAGCGTCCCACCCGGCCAGGTCGTACCCGTCGTGGGGGTGGTCACGCGGAACGGCCCCGCGGTCGAGGTGACGTTGACGGTGGTGCTGGCCCAGTCGAGCCCGCCGCCCCCCGCCTTGTTGTCGCGGGCGGTGAGACGGAAGGTCATCGTGCGGGTCCGGGCGGGAAGGGCTTCGCCAAGGGTGCTCGTGTTGTTGAGGATGTCCGCGAGCTTGGGGAAGGTCCGGGACGTACCCGAGACGGGCGTATAGGACCGGAAGATCGGCCGCTCGGCGCCCACGTCGTCATTCGGCGGCGCCGCCGTTCCGAGGTCGTATTCCTCCCAGCAGTAGACGAGCGGATCGCCGTTCGGATCCGTGGCGGAACCCGTCATGGTGAAGGGCGTCTGCATCGGGATCGTGAAGGAGCCTCCCGCGTTGACCGTGGGAGCGCCGTTGCCCGTCGCGCTCTGCGTGGGGCAGGTGTTCCCGGACCCCCCGGTCGAGTACTGGAGGATCTGGTCGAGGCTCTTGACATGGAAGTAGGCGTCGCTGTTGTTCTGGATGTTCTCGGCGCCGCAGATCCCGGCGTAGGCCATGATCGTCGTGCCGCTTCCGGGCTCGTACGCGGCACTGGAGGACCGGTTGCCGCCGCCACAAGATCCGGTCGTTCCGTTGAACGTGTGGTAAGCGCCGAACTGGTGCCCCATCTCGTGAGCCACGTAGTCGATGTCGAAGGCGTCGCCGGTCGGATTCGGTGAGCCCGTGACCCCGCGAGCCTTCGACCCTCCGACGCAGGGGACTCCGAGGGAGGCCACGCCGCCGCCGCCCGTCGAGAAGACGTGCCCGAAGTCGTAGTTCGCCGATCCGATCACGTTGTCGACGTTGGTCTGGTTCTGGGAGAGCATCGCGAAGCCGTCGTTGTTGGTGTAGGGGTCCGCCGCGCCGTTCGTGTAGACGAGGAGGTCGTTGTTGGCGATCAGGACCATCCGGATCGCCACGTCCTTCTCATAGACACCGGTGACGCGGTTGACCGACGTGACCATGGCGGCGAGTCCGCAAGCCACGGCCGGCGAGCCGCCGCAGACCGCGGTCGTGTATTCACCCGTGCCCGCGAGAGCGAGCCGGTAGGTGCGCAGCGTCGCGCCCGAGGGTGTTGACGGGACGGGCATCGAAGCCCTGCTCGGTCTCGGCTCCGTTGACTCGTCGAGCCGGAGCGTTCCCGGATTCACGGCCTCGAAGTCACACCGGAAAGGCGTCGAGCCGAGGGGCCGCTGATAGTCGTTGCGGAAGTAGCTGATGTAGTGGCGGGAGTCCTTCCGCTGGTAGGGGTCGATGAAGACGGTCCCGCCGGACCGGAGGATCATCCCGTGGAAGCCCTCGGGGGTCGTATCCAGGACGGCCAGGGTTCCGGGCTCGTCGAGGCCTTGCCCGCGGTACGTCCTGAGCTCCGGGAACTTCGAGGCGAGTCCCGGCTCCATCATCGAGATCTCGAAGACGGCGAACCGCTGGTAAGTCCCGTCGGGCATCGGGAGCGCCAGGACGGTTCCCGCTGTTCCCGAACGGTAGAGCTCCTCGGCGGGAGCAGAGGCGAGCTGCCGAAAGAGCGCGGCCTGGTCGAGCGCGAGAGTGCGGTACGCCCTGGGTGAGAGCGTCCGGCCGGTCACGTTCGGGATCGCCTGTTCAGAAATGTCGCGCCACAGATCACTGGCCGCGGCCGTCAGGGACACCGCGGCAAGGGAGGTCACGACCACCAGTCTGGTGAGGGTGCGAGAAAGGGCTTGGGACAAGGTACCTCCAGAAGGTCGCGTCCGATCCATGGGCGCGGCAGGGCGTATCTTAGCGATGGGAAGAAAAAAGGGGCGCCCGAACCCGGGCGCCCCTTCAAATTCTGTGTCTCGCGAAAGGCCAGGCACCGGATCAGTCGGCCATGTGCCGGATGATGGCGTCGCCGAACTCGCTGCACTTCACCTCGGTCGCGCCTTCCATGAGGCGGGCGAAGTCGTACGTGACGGTCCGGGCATTGATGGCGCCATCCATTCCCTTGACGACCAGGTCGGCGGCCTCGGTCCAGCCCATGTACCTCAGCATCATCTCGCCCGACAGGATCACCGAGCCGGGGTTGACCTTGTCGAGGTTCGCGTACTTCGGCGCGGTGCCGTGAGTGGCCTCGAAGACGGCGTGGCCGGTGGTGTAGTTGATGTTGCCTCCCGGCGCGATGCCGATCCCGCCGACCTGCGCGGCCAGGGCGTCGGAGAGGTAGTCGCCGTTCAGGTTGAGGGTCGCGATGACGTCGAACTCGTCGGGACGCGTCAGGACCTGCTGGAGCGTGATGTCGGCGATGGCGTCCTTGACGAGGATCTTCCCGGAGGCAAGGGCCGCCTTCTGCTCGGCGTTGGCCTCTTTTTCTCCCGAGTCCCTCTTGGTCCGCTCCCACTGCTCCCACGTGTAGCAGGCGTCGCCGAACTCCTTCTCCGCCAGGGCGTAGCCCCAGTTCCGGAAGGCTCCCTCGGTGAACTTCATGATGTTGCCCTTGTGGACGAAGGTCACGCTCTTTCGCTTGTTCTTCAGCGTGTACTGGATGGCAGCCCGGACGAGGCGCTCGCTCCCCTCCTGAGAGACCGGCTTGAATCCCACGCCGGTCGACGCCGGGAAGCGGACCTTCTTGAACTGGGCCGGAAAGCTTTCCTTGAGGAACTCGAGCACCTTCTGGGCATCCTCGGAACCCGACTGAAACTCGATGCCGGCGTAGATGTCCTCGGTGTTCTCGCGGAAGATCACCATGTCGACCTTCTCCGGGTGCTTCACGGGAGACGGGACTCCCTTGAACCAGCGGACGGGACGCAGGCAGACGTACAGATCGAGGAGTTGACGAAGAGCGACGTTGAGAGACCGGATTCCGCCGCCGATGGGCGTCGTGAGAGGGCCCTTGATCCCGACCAGGTACTCACGGAACGCCTCGATCGTCTCGTCGGGGAGCCAGCTCTTGAAGTTGTCGAACGACTTCTGGCCCGCGTAAACCTCCGTCCAGGCGATCTTCTTCTTTCCACCGTAGGCCTTTTCGACCGCGGCATCCAGGACCCTGACGGACGCTCTCCAGATATCGGGGCCGGTCCCGTCTCCCTCGATGAACGGGACGATGGGGTGATCCGGGACGGTCAGGATGCCGCCCGAGAGGGTGATCTTCTCTCCCCCTTCCGGGACGATGGGCTTTGCTTCGGGCATTTCGTGTTTCCTCCTTCGCGCTGAATGATGCCACCAGAGGGGCCGGATCTGGCTTTCTAGCCGAGGGCCCCCTCGAATCCACTCTTCTGTGCGTGCAGGCGCAGCGCCGGACGGTACGGAAAGACGTCCAGAACCTCGCCTGCCTTGTGCCGTTTCTTGATCCCGTTCCAGAACGCCGGGGTCAAGAGGTCTCCGTGTTCCTTCAGGAATGCTTCCCGGAGCTCTCCTCTCAGTCCCAGGAACGTCATGAACTCCTCCGGGAAGATGTCGTTCTCACCCACGTAGAACGAGGGCTCGGAGTAGCCGTACTCCTCGTCGTCCTCGGCCTGTGGCATCTCGCGGAAGTTGCATTCCGTGACGAACGTGAGCTCGTCGTAGTCGTAGAAGACGATCCGGCCATGCCGGGTCACGCCGAAGTTCTTCAGGAGGAGGTCGCCGGGGAAGACGTTGTTGGCGGCCAGTTCCTTCAGTCCCTCGCCGAAATCGAGGATGGCCTCGCGGGCCCGTTCCTCGCCGGCCTCCTGAAGGTAGATGTTGAGGGGGGTCACGCGCCTCTCGGTGTAGAGGTGCTTGATGATGACCTGATCTCCCTCCAGGCGAACGGTGCTGGCCGCTTCCCTCAGAAGGGCCTCCAGGAGCGCCTCGTCGAAGCGGCCGCGGTCGAACTCCAGGTGCTCGAACTCCTGCACGTCCACGAGCCGGCCGGCCCGGGTGTGAGAGAAGACGAGCTGGTACTTCTGCATGACGTCCTTTCTCGACGTCGTCTTCGGGTAGGCAAACGAGTCCCGGATGATCTTGAAGACCACGTCGTAGGACGGAAGGGTGAAGACGAGCATGACCATCCCGCGTTCGCCGGGAGCGAACACGAACCTGTCATCCGTTCGCGACATGTGGGCCAGGAAGTCCCTGTAGAGCTCGGTCTTTCCGTGCTTGTTCTGCCCGATCGCCGTGTAGAGCTCGGCCACCGGCTTTCTCGGCATGATCGACTTCAGAAACGCCACGAGCTCGCGCGGGACCTCGATGTCGACGTGGAAGTACGAGCGGGTGAAGCTGAAGACGATCGAAACGTCGTCTTCCTCGACCATGACGGCGTCGACCACGACGGCGCCCGCGGGGTTCACGAGCGAGATCGCCAGAGGCACGATGTGGCCGCTCGAGACGATCCTCCCGACGAGGTAGGCGCCCTTGTTCCGGAAGAAGACGGGCCTGAGGACCTCGGCGAAATCCCACGATGGGGTTCCGCAGATCTGGGCGAGCCGCTCGTCGATGATGCGGGCGGCCAGTGCCGCGTCGCGTTCCAGGTCTTCGTAGCCGATCGAAAAGGGATGGTCCTCGAGGATCTGGCGCACCATCGCCTCGCTGCCGGTGCCCCGCGGGTACTCCCAGACGACGAGGAAACGGGCCTTTCCGCTCGAATCGAGCGAGGGATCGAGCGAGACGAACTCGATGCCGGGATCGACGCCGACGGTGTGGTAGATCCGGCGGGTGGCGGAGTTGAAGAAGGTCTCGGCCAGCTCGACGTCCGTCGTCCCGCGCAGGATGCGCGAGTAGACGTCCTTCATGAGGCTCCAGACGGAGTGGTCGCGGGTCGCCTCCCCCAGAATCGCTCCGAGCTCGGCGATCGCCTTGTCCAGAACCTTCCGGTACAGGCCGAGCCGCTCGACGGAATCCCGCTGCATGGCGTGCCACTCGGCCCCGCAGAACCGTCGCGCCGCCCGGCGGGTGATCTCCTCGTACTGGGCCTTGTACGCCTCGTAGGCCTCCGCCAGGAGAGCAGCTCCGCGGATGGCAAGGTTACGACTCATGAGACGGCTCCCCGTTCACGAAAAGACCGGTGGTGTTTCATCAAGAGAGCCCGGCGGTCCCCGCCGGGCTCTCTGGGTTGATTCGGATCGAAGAGTCGAGACCCTTCAGAACTTCCAGCTCTGAAGGAGGTGCATGTAATTCGCCCTCTCGTAGGCCTTCGGGTCGGGGCACGCCATCAGGTCCATGTTCCCGCGCATCTGCTTGAGCGACTCGTACTCGTGCTCCTCGAGGAAGCGGGCGAGCTCGCCCCTCAGGACACGGATGTATTCGGGGCCGCGCTGCAGAAGGGCCGAGACGACCTGGACGGCGTGGGCGCCCGCCATGATGGACTTGACCACGTCGAGAGGCGTGTGGACGCCGCCGCTGACGGCGAGCGACGGACGCACCCGGCCGGACAGGATGGCGAGCCAGCGCAGCCGGAGCGGGAGCTCGGAGGAATTCGAGAGGTGGAGCGTCCGCTCGACCTCGAGCTCCTCGACGTTGATGTCGGGCTGATAGAACCGGTTGAAGAGGACGAGTCCGTCGACTCCCGTGTGATCGAGCTGCCGGGCGAAGTTCGAGAGCGACGAGTAGAACGGCGACAGCTTGACCGAGACCGGAATGGTCACCGCCTGCTTGATGGCGCGGATGACGTCGATGGCCCGGTCCTCCACGCGCTCCCCGCTCTCGTTGAAGTCGGTCTGGAGCTCGTAGACGTTGAGCTCGAGCGCGTCAGCGCCAGCCTCCTGGATGAGGCGGGCATACTCGAGCCATCCGCCCCGCGTCGTTCCGTTCAAAGAGCCGATCACGGGAACCTTGACGGCCGCCTTCACCTTGCGGACATGCTCGAGGTACTCGTCGGGGCCGAGCTGGAAGTCGGGCGGTTCGGGCAGGTAAGAAGAGGCCTCGCCCGAGGCCCCCTCGTGCATCTCCATGGTGTGGTAGGTGGCGACCTCCTCGCCGATGATCTGCTCCTCGAAGAGCGAGTTCATCACGACCGCGGCGGCCCCCGCGTCCTCGAGGCGGCGAAGCCGGTCGAAGTCCAGGACCATCGGGGAGGCGCCCGGCATCAGGGGATGCTGGAGCTCGAGGCCGAGATAGGTGGTTTTCAGATCCATGATGCTCTCCTCACTCCTCGCTTCCGGCGGCGGCAACCGTCTCTGCCTTCGTCTCCTCGGGAGCCGACTTCGGAACGGTCAGGGCCGAGAGCTGCTGGTAGACGGCCACGCGCTGGAAGGCGCTCTTCCGCGCGGCGGCCTGAAGCATCTTGAAGCGCTCGGGATCCTGCTTCTCGACCATCCGGAAGCGGGTCTCGCCGCGCATGTACTGGGCGACGGAGGCCGTCGGCTGGCCCGAGTCGAGCTGCAGGGGCGGCTCGCCCTTGGCGACCCGGCGCGGGTCGAAGCGGAAGAGCGGCCAGATCCCGGAGTTGACCGCGAGCTTCTGCTGCTCGGCGCCGTACGCCATGTCGTACCCGTGCGCGATGCAGTGGCTGTAGGCAATGATGAGGGACGGGCCCGGGTAGGACTCGGCCTCGATGAAGGCCTTGACCGTCTGGGCGTCCTTGGCCCCGAACGCGATGCGGGCGACGTAGACGTTTCCGTAGCTCATCGCCATGAGACCCAGGTCCTTCTTGGCGATCGCCTTGCCCGCGGAGGCGAACTTGGCCGCGGCGCCGATCGGGGTCGCCTTGGACTGCTGTCCGCCAGTGTTGGAGTAGACCTCGGTGTCGAGGACGAGGATGTTCACGTCGCGGTCGAGCGAGATGACGTGGTCGAGGCCGCCGTAACCGATGTCGTAGGCCCAGCCGTCTCCGCCGACAATCCAGACGTTCTTCTTGACGAGGTAGTCCGCGACGGCCAGGAGGTTCTTGGCCTGGGGATTCGCGGATGAGAGGAGCTTCTCCTTCAGGATGGCGACACGGGCGCGCTGCGCGGCGATGCCGGCCTCACCCGACTGGTCCGCGCCCAGCATCTCGGAGACGAGGCTCTCGCCGACCTCACTGGCCACGCCCCGGAGCAGGAACTCCGCGTAACGGGCGTGGGAGTTGAGGCCCAGTCTGTAGCCCAGACCGAACTCCGCGTTGTCCTCGAAGAGCGAGTTGTTCCAGGCCGGGCCGCGCCCTTCCTTGTTCGTGGAGTAAGGGGTGGTCGGCAGGTTGCCGCCGTAGATCGAGGAGCAGCCGGTGGCGTTGGCGATGAGGGAGCGATCACCGAAGAGCTGGGTCATCAGCTTGACGTAGGGCGTCTCGCCGCAGCCCGAGCAGGCTCCGGAGTACTCGAAGAGAGGCTCGAGGAACTGCGAACCCTTGACGTCGCCAACCTTCGCCGTGGTCCGGTCGACCTCGGGCAGATCGAGGAAGAACGTGTAGTTCTCGCGCTCGCTCTCGCGGATCGGGCGCTGTTCGGCCATGTCGATCGCCTTGTGGCGCGGATTCGACTTGTCCTTGGCCGGGCACACCATGACGCAGAGGTTGCAGCCGGTGCAGTCTTCCGGCGCGGTCTGGATCGTGTAGTTCCACCCCTTGTACTCGGGCGCCTTGTAGGGCATCGACTTGAACGTGGCGGGAGCCCCTTCGAGGTGCTTGGGGTCGTAGACCTTGGCGCGGATCGCCGCATGCGGGCAGACGAGGGCGCACTTGTTGCACTGGATGCAGATCTTCGGATCCCAAACGGGGATCTCCAGGGCGATGTTGCGCTTCTCCCACTTGGTGGTTGCCGTGTCCCAGGTGCCGTCGGGCGGGAAGGCGCTGACGGGCAGGAGGTCGCCCTTGCCAGCGAGCATGAGGGCCGTGACCTTCTTGACGAAGTCCGGCGCCTCGTCGGAGACGATGGGCGGCCGCTGGCGGGTCGAGGTGACCGCGGCGGGGACCTCGACCTCGAAGAGGTTCTCGAGGGTCCGGTCGACGGCTTCCTTGTTCCGGCGCGCCACCTCGGCGCCCTTCTTGCCGTAGGTCTTGTCGATCGAGTACTTGATCTGCGAGATGGCTTCCTCGCGCGGAAGGACGCCCGAGATCGCGAAGAAGCAGGTCTGCATGATCGTGTTGATGCGTCCGCCCATGCCGGTGTCCCGGGCGACCTTGATCGCGTCGATCACGTAGAACTTCAGCTTCTTCTCGAGGATCTGTTCCTGCATCTCCCTCGGGAGTTCGTCCCAGACCTCGTTCTTGTCGTAGGGCGAATTCAAGAGGAACACCGCGCCGGGAACGGCCGCGTCGAGCATGTCGAACTTGTTGACGAACTCGAACTGGTGGCAGGCGACGAAGTTCGCCCTCGAGATGAGGTAGGTGGAGAGGATGGGCTTGGGCCCGAAGCGGAGGTGAGAAACGGTGGTCGCGCCGGACTTCTTGGAGTCGTAGACGAAGTAGCCCTGCGCGTAGTTGCTGGTTTCCTCGCCGATGATCTTGATGGAGTTCTTGTTCGCGCCGACGGTGCCGTCGGCGCCGAGGCCGTAGAAGAGCCCGCGGCGGACGTCGTCCGGCTCGATGTCCCACGTGGGGTCATAGGCGAGCGACGTGTGGGTGACGTCGTCCATGATCCCGACGGTGAAGTGGTTCTTCGGGTTCTCCTTGCCGAGTTCGTCGAAGACGGCCTTGACCATCGACGGCGTGAACTCCTTGGAGGAGAGCCCGTAGCGGCCCGCCAGGAGACGCGGCTCGTTTAGGAACGGCCAGTTCCCGAGGTCCTTCATCTCGCGCAGCGCGGTGACGACGTCGAGGTAGAGCGGGTCGCCGATGGCGCCGGGCTCCTTCGTCCGGTCGAGGATGGCAATCGACTTGACCGTCTTCGGCAGGGCGGCAACGAAGGCCTTCATGTCGAAGGGCCGGTAGAGGCGGACCTTGAGGATGCCAACCTTCTCACCGCGCGCGGTGAGGTAGTTGACCGTCTCCTCGGCCGCCTGCGCGCCGGAGCCCATCAGGATGATGACCTTCTCGGCCTCGGGATCACCGAAGTAGTCGAAGAGGTGGTAGGAGCGGCCGGTCAGCTTGGCGAAGCGGTCCATCTCCTCCTGCACGATCGGCGGGCAAGCGGTGTAGTAGCCGTTGCACGCCTCACGAGCCTGGAAGAAGACGTCCGGATTCTGGGCGGTGCCCCGCAGGACCGGCTTGTCGGGCGTGAGGGCTCGGGAGCGGTGCGCCCGGACCAGGTCCTCGGGCACCATCGTCCGGAGATCGTCATCCGTGAGTTCCTCGATCTTGACGACCTCGGAAGAGGTCCGGAAGCCATCGAAGAAATGAAGGAAGGGGATCCGGGAGCGGAGCGTGGCCGCGGTGGAGATGGCGGCGAAATCGTGAGCTTCCTGTGCACAACCAGAGGCCACCATGGCGAAACCGATCTGGCGGCACGCCATGACATCAGAGTGATCGCCGAAGATCGAGAGCGCGTGAGTCGCCACGGTCCGGGCAGCCACGTGCATGCAGTACGAGGTCAGCTCCCCCGCGATCTTGTACATGTTTGGGATCATCAGGAGGAGGCCCTGGGATGCCGTGAATGTGGTGGTCAGCGATCCGGCCTGCAGGGCGCCGTGGACGGCACCGGCCGCTCCGGCCTCGGACTGCATCTCGACCACGTCGGGAACCACGCCCCAGACATTCTTTTCGCCGTGGGCAGCCCAGTCGTCCGAGAACTCACCCATCGGTGAGGACGGGGTGATCGGGTAAATCGCGATGACCTCGCTGGTCCGGAAGGCGACGGAGGCCGCCGCTTCGTTTCCATCGAGGGTGACGAGTCTTCGTTCTGGCATGAAGTCACTCCCTTTCTGAGCGCATGGGAACCTGAGGAGAGGAGGAGAGGAAGGTGAGGGTGCGGGACCAGGTGCGTCGCCCGAAAGGGGGACTTGGGCCTGGTCTCAACTCCTGGAGGCTGCGGCTCCCGCCGGCAGGGGGGTGGCCTGGGTGGCCTTTTCCTGCAGCCGCTGACGAAGGGCCTCAACGACCTGAGCCTCGAAACGCCTGTGGCCTCCGAGAGTCATCTGAAACGGAACCCGGCCCTCGCGGGCCCAGCGGGTCACGGTATTCGGGGAAACCCCAAGAGCTGAAGCCACTTCGGCGGGGGTCAGGAAGAGTTCGAGGTTGACGGCGTGCGAACCTGGCATCGGGGTACGCCCTCCTTCGGCACCCCGTAGCTTGCCGGAGGACTTGCACGTTTTGAATGACTCAGATGTTTCACCCCGTATGAGCCATATGGTTCATGCCCCGTATCCATCTCACCGGGAGCCCTCCTCGAGCGAACGGACCGCACCAGGAGTGGTCGCAGGCGCCACCAAAGCGCCACCGGCCCACGCCACCGGTCTGGGGAGACCGCCGGGCGAGCCCCGCCCGCTACTCCTGCCCGATCCCCAGCTCTTTCATCCGGCGCCAGAGCGTCGTGCGGCTCATCCCGAGGTCACGCGCCGCCTTGCTGTGATTCCAGCGGGCGCGCTCCAGAACACCGAGGATCCGGACGGCCTCGTTTCCCTCCGGCTCGACTTCTGCCGCTGGAACCCGTGCCGGAACGGGGTGTTCTGGCCTTCGAATCGGCCCCTCGAACTCCCGGATCTCCACCGGCAGGTCCTCGAGCTGGATGTTCTGCCCCCGGCAGAGCGCCACCGCGTACTCCAGGGCGTTTTCGAGTTCCCGGACGTTGCCCGGCCACGGGTAGCGCTCCAAGACGTGGAGGGTATCGGGTGAGAGCCGCAGGGCTCGCCCCTCCCGCCCGCCGATGTGGGCCAGGAGGTGCTGCGCGATCAGTCCGATGTCCTCCGTGCGTTCGCGCAGGGGCGGGATGTGAATGGGTACCACCCTCAAGCGATAGTAGAGGTCCTCGCGAAAACGCCCGCCCCGGATCGCCTCCTTGAGGTCGACGTTGGTCGCCGCGATCAGGCGTGCCTCCAGACGGCGGTGCGTGCTCTCCCCCAGCCTCTCGAAGACCTTCTCCTGCAGGACCCTGAGGAGCTTCACCTGGATCTCAGGGGGAATGTCTCCCACCTCGTCGAGGAAGAGGGTTCCGCCCCTGGCCAGATCGAACCGGCCGATGCGGTCCTTCACCGCGCCCGTGAACGCGCCTCTGACGTGCCCGAACAGCTCGCTCTCGAGGAGCTGCGCCGGAAGGGCCGCGCAGTTGACGGCCACGAAGGCGCCTCCACTGTGGGGCGACTGTGCGTGGAGCGCCCGCGCGATGACCTCCTTGCCGACACCGCTCTCCCCCGTGATCAGGACTGTCGCGTCACTGTGGTGGAGCGTCTCGACCAGGTGGACGATTCTCCGCATCGCGGGGGAACGCGTGACGAGGCCGTGGGTGACGATCGCGCTCTGCAGCAAGTGGTCGTCCTCTTCGGCGGGCCGGATGACAACGAGGTAGCGGGCTCGCGGATCGCAGTGATTGAACGCCCCCTCCGCGACCGGCGCGGCCGTGATCGAGACGAGCCGCGCCGAATCGTTCCCGCAGAGAAGGACGCCCCGCCTCCCTTCCTCCCGCCTGCGCGCCATCAGGGCTTCCCGCAGGGTCCCCGTCGGGCCGAAGAGCCGGGCGCCGATCAGATCCTCGACCGGCCGTCCGATCACGTCGACCGAGGCTCCAGGCTCCACGAGGTGATCGAGGCTCCGGCTCGCCCGGATGATCTGAAAGCTGGCATCGAGGACGATCAGAACGCGGCCGAGCGATTCGAAAACCGTCTCGAGGTTCGACCAGCCAGGACTCACGGAGAGAACCGCCTCGCTCATCAACGCGGCCAAATGATACGGGAACCCGGCCCCGGCAGCCGAACCCGAGGACGCGTCACTGTGAGACCGCTTCTCATTTACGCGCCGGTGGGACGGCACCGCCGGTCTTCAGTCGCCAGGCGTCGGCTCGACTGTGGAAACGCGGCTTCGGGGCTGCTACAGTGCGCGCGGAGGAAACCATGGCGACGAACGCGAAGGGATTCAACAGCAAGACGATTCACGAGGGCTTCGACCCGGCCGATCACAAGGGCGCTGTTTCGATCCCGATCTACCAGAGTTCCACCTTCGCCTTCCCCTCGGTGGACGAAGGTGCCGCTCGATTCGCGGGCGTCTCCGACGGACCGATCTACACGCGGCTCGGCAACCCCACCGTCCAGGCCCTCGAGCGATGCGTCGCCGAGCTGGAGGGCGGTTGTGGAGCGATCGGAACGGCCACCGGCATGGGCGCCGTGACCGCCGTTCTCTTCTCTCACCTGCGGGCGGGTGATCACCTCGTTGGAACACACCCGCTCTACGGGCCCTCCCGCGGGATCGTCGACAAGTACCTGTCGCGCCTCGGTGTCCTCTCGACCTTCGTTCCGGCGGCCGACCACGAGGCGCTCGCGGCGGCGATCCGGCCCGAAACCCGCCTCGTCTACGTCGAGTCCCCCGCCAACCCGACCCTGGACATGGTCGACATCGAGGCCGCGGCCATCGCCGCGCACGCGGCGGGGATCCCGCTCGCCGTCGACAACACCTTCGCCGGGCCGAGACTCCAGCGCCCGATCGAGCTGGGTGCCGACATCGTTCTCCACTCGATGACGAAGTCGCTCAACGGCCACGCCGACGTCGTCGCCGGAGTCGTCGTCGCCCGCGAGCCCAGGGCTCTCGCCGAGTGCCGCGAGGTCGCCAAGACCTTCGGCCTCACCATGGACCCGCACCAGGCCTGGCTCGTCCTGCGGGGCATTCGCACCCTCGGCATGAGAGTCGAGAGGGCTCAGGCCAACGCCATGATCCTCGCCGAGTGGCTCGAGACCCACCCCGAAGTCGCCTGGGTGAGGTACCCGGGGCTGCCGTCGCACCCGCAGTACGCCCTCGCCCTGAAGCAGATGAAGGGCCCCGGCTCAGTGATCTCGTTCGAATTGAAGGGCGGTGTGGAGGCGGGCAGCCGGCTCATGGACGAGGTGAAGCTCATTACTCTCGCGGTCTCCCTCGGCGGGGTTGAATCCCTCATCGAGCACCCGGCCTCGATGACGCACAAGGGCGTCTCCGTCGAGGAACAGAAGAAGCAGGGGATCACTCCGGGTCTCGTTCGCCTCGCCGTCGGTTGTGAGGACGTGGAGGACATCCGCGCCGACCTTCAGCACGCCTTCGCACAGGTCGAGGCGGGCGTGCTCGCGAGGGAGTAGCCCCCCTCAGCTGCCTCGGCCGCCAAACGCCAGCTCGGAAAGAGGTCCCAGATGTCCCTTCTCGACAAGGTCCCCTGGTCGATCGTGGTGATCCTCTGTCTCACACTCGGCCTGGCCCCGTTCTCGCCCCCTCACATCTGGGAGAAGCTCCAGATGCTCTTTCGCGGGCAGCTCGTCAAGCCGATCGACTGGTTCGACCTCTTGTTTCACGGCGTTCCGTGGCTCCTCCTGATCGCCAAGGCGATCGCCGCGGCCGTGGGGAGGGCCCCGGCCGGTCCAGGGTGAGTGGTCGCCGGGAGGTCTTGCGAGTCCGGCGTCAAACCGGTGCTGCATCACCAGCTCCGTTCCCGTGGAAAACGCAGGACATGCCGAGGTTCACCTGCCTTTGCGCCGGCCTTGACCGTGGCTCTCCGGATGAGCCCTTGACACGGCGTCTCATTTTGTTAGAGTTCTCTAACGATGTTCCCAGCCGCGAATACGGTCCCGGCTTCCATGAGTGAGCCGCTCGAGGACTACCTGGAGACGATCTACCTCCTCGTTCAGGAACACGGATTCGCCCGGGTCCGGGACATCGCCAAGGCCCGCGACGTGAGGGCCGCCACGGTCTCGATCTCACTTCGGAAGCTCTCTGAAGCGGGCCTCGTGAACTACGTGCGCCGTGAGTACATCGGGCTGACGGAGAAGGGAGAGGAGGCGGCGCGGAGAATCCTGACGCGGCACCGCCTCCTGACACGGTTTTTCCAGGAAGTGCTCGGGATGTCCCCGCACGCGGCAGGCCAGCAGGCGTGCGCCATGGAGCACAGTCTCACGGACGAGGCGATGGACCGGATGGTCCGGTTCTTCGAGTTTCTCGGAACATGCCCTTCTGTCGTCCAGGCGTTCGGTCAGTGCCCGATGGGCGTCAGGCCGGGCGACGAGGCGCCTTGCGGTGCCGGCTCCGAAACCTGTGCGAAATGCGCCCTGAATCACAAGGAGGCATCCATGAGTGTTTCCAGGTTGAAACCCGGCCAGCGCGCCGTCGTCACGCAAATTACGGCCACCGGCCCTCTCCGCCAGCGCCTTCTCGACATGGGAATCCTCCCCGAAACGACCATCGACGTGGAGCGGTCCGGACCTGGAGGCCACCCTCTCTGGATCCGTTGCCAGGGCGCGCAGCTGGCCCTTCGCCGCGCCGAAGCGGATTGCATCCGTGTTCGCCAGGCATCCTGACTTCACCCCTTTTTTTGCCCGGAAAAGTAGATGACCCTAACAGCGGTAGCTCCTACGACCAAAACACCTCTCCCCGAATCGCCGCGCCGATTTCGCGTCGCCCTCGCCGGAAACCCGAATTGCGGGAAGACATCGCTCTTCAACGCCCTCACGGGCGCCCGGCAACACGTCGCCAACTACCCTGGGGTCACCGTCGAGAAGCGAACGGGACAGTGTGAGATCGGAGGCAGCCCGGCGGAAATCGTCGACCTCCCCGGAACGTACAGCCTCAACTCGTACTCGCCTGAGGAGCGTGTCGCAGAGCGGGAACTGGCCAGCCGGCCCGACGTCGTTGTCGTCGTGGCCGATTCCATGCAATTGCAGCGGAATCTCGTCCTTCTCGTCCAGATTCTCCAGACCGGCGCGAACCCGGTCCTGTGTCTCAACATGGCCGACGAGGCGCGCGCGGCCGGCCAGAGGCTGGATGTCGCCATGATGGAACGGCTCCTGGGCCTCCCCGTGGTGGAGACGGAAGCCAACACGGGGCGCGGCGTTGCGGAACTTCTCGCCGCCATCCGGCGCGCCTCGCTCGCGCCGATCGCACGGCACAGGGTGGTCTTGGGCGAGGACCTGGAAGGGGCCATCGCTGCCGTCAGCGAACACCTTCCCGAGGATGGGGCCCTGATGCTGAGTGGTGAGTGGACGGCGGTGCGGCTCCTGCTCGGCGATGTCGAACTGTCGAGAAGGGTCG
This sequence comes from Thermoanaerobaculia bacterium, assembly GCA_022071945.1. Lineage (GTDB taxonomy): Bacteria > Acidobacteriota > Thermoanaerobaculia > UBA5066 > UBA5066 > JAJVIN01. The sequence continues at coordinate 63,736 of JAJVIN010000034.1, forward strand.
CGGAGATGCCGGCAGGGGGCGAAGCCGTCTACGAGGCCCAGCGCCAGCGCGCCCGCCTGGAGGCCGTGACCGGCCTCGAGATCCCGGTTTTCGTTGCCGAGCGGACTTTTGGCTTCGTGGACGGCTTGCTCCGCGAGACCCGCACCCCGCCACCTCGAATCGACGCCCGAGCCCTCTCGGACCGACTCGATGACGTGGTGGCCCACCCGATCTTGGGGCTTCCGATCTTCGGAGCGGTTCTCTACGCGATCTTCTGGCTGACCTTCACGCTGGGCGAAGCCCCGATGGGATGGATCGAGTCGGGAGCCGGCTGGATCGGTCAGTCGGTTTCCTCGCTCTGGCCGGCAGGATCGGACTCGCTTCTCCGATCCCTCTTGGTCGATGGCGTCATCGCCGGGGTTGGCGGAGTTCTCGTCTTCCTCCCGAACATCCTGTTGCTCTTTCTCGGTCTCGCGTTCCTGGAAGACACGGGCTATATGGCTCGGGCGGCGTTTCTGACCGACCGGCTCATGCACCGATTTGGCCTCCATGGCAAGAGCTTCATCCCGATGATGACCGGATTCGGATGCACGGTGCCGGGGATCATGGCGACTCGAACGCTCGAAAACGAGAAGGACCGGCTCGCCACCATGCTCGTTCTTCCGCTGATGTCGTGCGGGGCCCGGCTACCGATCTGGATGCTGCTGATCCCGGCCTTCTTCCCACCCTCCTGGCGGGCCCCGGTCCTCTGGCTGGTTTACGCGACCGGCATCGGACTCGCGCTCGCCCTGGCACTCCTGCTGCGCCGGACCCTCCTTCGCGGTGAAGACGCCCCGTTCGTGATGGAGCTTCCGCCCTACCGGCTTCCCACCTTGCGGAGCGTCCTCATCAAGATGATCGGCCGCGCGGGCCTTTACCTGCGCAAGGCGGGAACCACCATTCTCGCGATCTCCATCCTCCTCTGGGCGGCGATGTCGTTCCCGAAGCCCGCTTCCCACCAGATCGACGCCCGCATCGCAGCCGGCGAGGTCGTCGTCGCAGTGCCGGGAGCCGCGGCCTCGAACGGGGGCCATGTGACCCTCTCGGCCGCGGATGTTGCCGCCAGGCGCGCGACCGAGGACCTCGAGTTTTCGGCCGCGGGCCGCATCGGGCACCTTCTGGCGCCGGTGTTCTCCCCTCTTGGCTTCGACTGGAAGATCGTCACGGCGATGATCGGCGCCCTCGCCGCCAAGGAGGTGTTCGTTGCGCAGATGGGGATCGTCTACTCGATCGGCGATGCCGATGCCGGCGCGGAAGGACTCCGGGCTCTCCTTGCCCGCGACTACTCGCCGCTCGTGGGCCTCAGCCTGATGCTCTTCCTTCTCATATCGGCGCCGTGCATGGCCACGATCGCGGTGACCCGCCGGGAGTCGGGCCGGTGGCGATGGGCGCTCCTGCAGCTCTTCGGTCTCACGGTGATCGCCTATCTGACCTCCCTCGGCGTCTATCAGCTTGGCCGGCTCGTCGTCTGAGGAGGAAGCCATGGATACGCTGATCACACTGTCTATCGTCGCCTGCGCGGGGCTCTGGGGCGTCTGGCGTCTCGTGAGCCGATACGGGCGGAAGCGTTCGGCTTCCTGTGGGTCTGGCTGTGCCGGCTGCCCTTCGAGCACCCGGCAGAGTCGTCCCGAAACGGCGGCCCGCGGTGACCTCCCGGTGGTCACCTCGAATCGAAGCGAGTTCGGCGGAGGCACACCTCTCCCAGCCCGGACCGCCGGGTGCAGGTGAGATGCACATCTCGAGGATCGATCGTCTCCGCGTCTCACTCCTCCTTCCGCTCGCCGTGATCATCTCGTTCGCTCTCACCGTCCTGCTGTCGCCGGGCCCTTGCTTTGCTCAGCCGGCGCCCGAGGTCCCTCCAGCTGGGCCCGCAGCCCCCGCGGAGGCTCCACAACCCACGGACGTGCGCGATGAAATCGAAAAGGTCAAGGCATCGCTCGAGGAGCTTTCGGGGGGCGTGGCGATTTCGGGTTTCTTCGACGTTCAGGCGACGAACCGGCGGAACGACCCGAATGTCGTTTCGATGGGAGATTTCGAGATCGACCTCGCCAGGGAGATCGGGAAGAGCGTCCAGGTCGCCGCCGCGGTCGTCCTCGACGCCGAAGGGGCGCAGCTAGCGGTCGGATTCGTCGACTTCCACCTCTTTGGCGGACTCATCGCTCCGAGAGGACGGCTCCCCGTCGAGAAGGGCTTCCACGTCCAGCTGGGCCGATTCGACGTGCCCTTCGGGAATGACTGGCAGTACTTCGCCAGCAAGGACCGGATCGAATACAGCGCGCCGCTGACGACCGAAGAGGTCATGGACGGCGGATACAACGACGTCGGCCTCAGAGTTTTCGGAAATACCGGCAGCTTCAACTATTCCCTATTCGGATTGCGCGGCAACGGTCCGGGGAACCTCCTCGGAGGACGTCTCGGGATTACGCCTCTCGATGAGCCGTACCGGCTCAAGCCTCGCACCCGCGTTTTCGAAGCCGGAGTTTCGCTCATGTATGACCTGGGCCGAGACGGCGAAACGGAGGAGACATCCTTCGCCATCGATTCGGAGGCCCGGATCGGCCCTTTCCGCGTTCGGGCCGAGTACCTGCGAAGAGATGCCCGTCCCACGGAACAAGCGGAGCAGGTGATTCGATCCGGTTGGCACGTCACGGCGGCACTGGAAGCCGGCGAGATCGCCGGTTTTCCGTTGGTTCCCTATGTCCGGTACGACGCGGTTCTGGGCGGGCCGGGTGAGACCGAATCACTCGGCGCGGAAGGCGTGGGGGGTTCCGCCAGCGTCGAGGCAAGGACAGAACGTCTCACGGCCGGCCTCAATGCGACGCTCTTTCGCATCGTGACGCTGAAATTCGAGTACCAACGGATCCTCGCCGCACCGGTCGAAACGCGGGCGCAGGAGGGGTTCGGCCGGGACTCCTGGTTCTCCCAGGTCGTCGTCGCTTTCTGAGGAGGATGATTGTGAGAAATCGTATCGCTCCGGTGTTGTTGGTCTTGAGCCTGTTCGGCGCCACACCCGCAACTGGTCAACCCGATCACGTCACCTTCACGACCGAGTCGTGCGTGAAGTGCCACAGGCCCGAAGAGACCGCGGAGTTGTCGGCAAAGTTGACTCGCCCATGCAGCAATCTCTGCTCCACGTGTCACGAGTTCCGGGAAACGCACCACCCAGTTGGGGTGACGATTCCAGGTCCCGTGCCCGGCCAGCTTCGCCTGACGAGAAAAGGAACGAACGCCTGCGTCACCTGCCACGACGTCACGCGTCCCCGCTTCGAGAGTTCGGCGTGGGTGTCGCAGAGCTTCTTCGACAGGACTCTTCGGCGGTCCAAGGAGAACCGGACCTACTACCTCGTGACGCGCAACGACCGGGGCCAGCTCTGCCGTAGTTGCCACTGAGGGCAGGGGGCCGGATCCTCGTTCCACTCCGCGACCCGAGGCCACGACTCGGCGGTGGGCGCCTCCGGAACTCTCAGCCCCTTCGACTACACCGTCTCGGCGATCAGAAGCGAGCCCGGAGACCGGCACGTCCCCTCCGAAATGTCCGGCAACCTTGCCTATTCGAGTGCCGAAGGACGCCTCGAGAACACGGCGTTCGATAGCCGGTACATCACCATCGAGGCCACGTGGAGGGATTCACCGACATCGTGATCGTGCCGCTGTTTCTGACCGTGAGCCCGCACGAATTCGAAGACATACGAGCCAGGCGCCTCGCCTCACGGCGGGGACGAGCGTTCCGCTGACAAAGGCGTCATCCCGGCGAGCGTGCCCGCCGGCCGCGACCGTGACTCGTCCGAGCGAGGCCGCCGCCTCACCGGTGAGACCGCCAAGCCGGATCGTTTCCAGCGGCCGCATGGGCTCTTTTCGCTTGACTCACCCGTGAATGCTATTAGATTCTTATTTACGAATCGTTCGTGAGTAGGAATACATGGAGAAGGCTGAGACTCGAGAAGTAGAACGGCGGGTCGAGCGGTTCATCGAAACCGCGCGCGCTGCCGGAATCAAGATCACTCACCAGCGGCTCGAGATCTTTCGCGAGGTGGCCTCGAGCCTGGAGCATCCCGATGCCGAGACCGTCTACCGGGCCGTGGCGATCCGAATGCCGACGGTCTCCCTGGACACCGTTTACCGCACGCTCTGGATGCTGAACGACCTGGGCCTCATCAGGACGCTCGGCCCGCGCCGAGAGAGTGTCCGCTTCGATGCGAACACGACGAGCCACCACCATTACGTGTGTGTCAGGTGCGGACTCGTGCGGGATTTCGAGAGTGACGAGTTGAACACCCTGCCTGTCCCTCATGGGGTCAGGTCTTTTGGAACGGTCGTGGCGACACACGTCGAAGTGCGCGGGATTTGTGAAAGCTGTGCTCTGCACCAGTCCCCTTCAGGCCAGGACCGCGTCGCGCAGAGCACGGACCGGGAATGAGACAAGGGAAACGTCAAACAGAGGGAGTTCGAAATGACAGATAGCGGCAAGTGCCCGATCACGGGAAGGTCTGACAGAACCAGTGCCGGCACTGGCACATCCAACCGCGACTGGTGGCCCAATCAGCTGAATCTGGGCATCCTTCACCAGCACGGCCTGGCCGGGAACCCTCTGGGCCCAGGTTTCAACTACGCCGAGGAGTTCAAGAAGCTCGATCTGGCCGCCCTGAAGAAGGACCTGTACGCGCTGATGACCGACTCGCAGGAGTGGTGGCCCGCCGACTGGGGCCATTACGGCGGCCTGTTCATCCGCATGGCCTGGCACAGTGCTGGCACCTACCGCACCGCCGACGGACGCGGCGGCGGCGGAACCGGAAACCAGCGTTTTGCGCCGGTCAACAGCTGGCCCGACAACGGCAACCTGGACAAGGCGCGCCGCCTGCTCTGGCCCATCAAGCAGAAGTACGGCAACCGGATCTCGTGGGCTGACCTGATGATCCTGGCCGGCAACTGCGCGCTGGAGTCGATGGGTTTCAGGACTCTGGGCTTCGGCGGCGGCCGCGCGGACATCTGGCAGCCCGAAGAAGACATCTACTGGGGCAAGGAAACGACCTGGCTGGGCGACAAGCGCTACACCGGCGACCGCGACTTGGAGAACCCGCTCGCCGCCGTGCAGATGGGCCTGATCTACGTGAACCCCGAAGGCCCCAACGGCAGACCCGACCCCTGGTCCTCGGGCCGCGACGTACGCGAGACCTTTGCCCGCATGGCGATGAACGACGAGGAGACCGTGGCCCTCGTCGCCGGAGGCCACACCTTCGGCAAGGCGCACGGAGCGGGCGACCCGGCGCTGGTGGGACCGGAACCCGAGGCTGCTCCCATCGAGGAGCAGGGTCTGGGCTGGATCAACCGGTTCGGTACCGGCAAGGGCATCCACACGACCACGAGCGGGATCGAGGGCGCGTGGAAACCTAACCCCACCCGGTGGGACATGGGCTACTTCGACATGCTCTTCGGCTACGAGTGGGAACTCGTCAAGAGCCCCGCGGGCGCCTGGCAGTGGCTGGCGAGGGACGTCAAGGAAGAGCACATGATTCCGGACGCCCACGAACCGTCGATAAAGCACCGGCCCATGATGACAACGGCAGATCTGTCCCTGCGCTTCGATCCGGTCTACGAGCCGATCTCGCGCCGCTTCCACAAGGATCCCCAGGCCTTCGCCGACGCGTTCGCCCGCGCCTGGTTCAAGCTGACCCACCGCGACATGGGGCCCAAGGCCCGTTACCTCGGTCCTGAAGTTCCGGCCGAGGATCTGATCTGGCAAGATCCCGTCCCCGCTGTCGATCATCCGCTGGTCGACTCCGGGGACATCGCCGGCCTCAAGGCCCAAGTTCTGGCCTCTGGCCTGCCGGTGGCGGAACTCGTTGCAACAGCGTGGGCCTCGGCCTCGACCTTCCGCGGCTCGGACAAGCGGGGTGGCGCCAATGGGGCGCGGATCCGTCTGGCCCCGCAGAAGGACTGGGAAGCCAACGAGCCGGCGCAACTGGCCAGGGTGCTGGGTGTGCTCGACGGAATCCAGAAGACCTTCGACGGTGCCCAGACCGACGGCAAGAAGGTCTCCATGGCGGACCTCATCGTCCTGGCCGGCTGCGCTGCCGTCGAAGCGGCGGCCAGGGCTGCCGGGCACGCAGTCGAGGTGCCCTTCACTCCGGGCCGCACCGACTCCTCGCAGGACCAGACCGACGTGGAGTCGTTCGCCGTACTGGAACCCCAGGCCGACGGTTTCCGCAATTACCTGAAGAAGGCCTTCACGGTGTCAGCCGAGGAGATGCTGGTGGACAGGGCCCAGCTGTTGACCCTGAGCGCGCCAGAGATGACGGTGCTCGTCGGGGGCCTGCGCGTGCTGGGCGCCAACGTGGGCCGATCGACACACGGCGTCTTCACGTCACGCGCAGGGACCTTGACCAACGACTTCTTTGTCAACCTGCTCGACATGGGCACCGTGTGGAAACCCGCCTCCGACGCCAGGGACACGTTCGAAGGGCGTGACCGCACGTCAGGCGAACTCAGGTGGACCGGCACACGCGTGGATCTGGTCTTCGGCTCGAACTCTCAGTTGCGCGCGCTGGCCGAGGTCTATGCGCAAGACGATGCGAAGGACAAGTTCGTTCATGACTTCGTCGCGGCCTGGAACAAGGTCATGAACCTGGACCGCTTCGACCTCACCTGATCGAGATCGGCTGGTCTGAAGCGACAGATCGCCGGGGGGGTGCCCCCCGGCGATCATCATTCTGTCGCTGGTGCGACGAGAGCGTTCCTTCGGTCTGGGACCGTCCCCACAGCGGACGGAACCGGGGATTCCGTCCCCCGCAATCGCGCCGTCCGCGACAACCTCAGAACCCGAACGAAAACCCGATCTCGGCCTCGTACTCGTTCATCTTCAGCTCGATCTTCTGCTGACCGGGCGCCTCCAGAGGGTTCGGCCCGGTGACCGTGTTCTCGAGCGCGTGCATCAGGGAAAGATGCAGGGCTTTGCCCTTCCCCAGCGTCTTGCTGACGCCCAGGGTGATGTGCTGTTCGATGACGGCGGGCGCCAGAATATTGAAGAGCACCTCGGATTCGGGAATCGGTTGCTCGCCATACGAGTAGCCGGCCCTGAGCGTCCAGCCGGACCCGGCTTCGAACTGGAGACCGAGCTTGTAGATCGTCATGTCCTCCCACCCGAAGCCCGCCCCGCCGTTGCTGCCGAGAGGCGCCATCATCAGGTTCGGCAGCATCGGGTTTGCGATCGAGGGGATCGTGCTGTAACCGATCCACTGCACGTCCAGGGCGATCGTCAACGCCTCGACCGGCTTCAGGGCAATTCCGGCGCTCCAGGTCGGCGGAACGTCGAAGTAGCCGCCCTCGGCGAAGAGACCGGAATACTCGTCGAGCTTGCTCATCGCGATCTCCGTCTGGTAGGAGAGTCCGACAGACAGCACCTTGGAGATCTGCCCCATGTAGCCGAGGCGGACCGACCAGCCGAAGGACGTGGCGTACCCGTTGTTGGTGAGGTTTGCGGGACTCTGAGAGAACGGCGCGAACGCCTGCAACCCTTCGGCCTGGAAGCGCTGGAAGGCGCCCACCACCGTCAATCCGAATGCGTGGTTCGGATGGACCTTGTACGTGAAGGTCGGGGCCAGGAACATCTGCTCGAGATTCACGCCCGTCGGATCGAACCCGAAGACACGGGCGTGATAGTCGGTGTTCATACCGCCATTGCCGTAGAACATCACCCCGAGAGTCATCTTGTCGTTCAGTTGCCAGTTGGCGCCCAGGCTCGGCAGAACGAAGCCCGTGGAATGACTCTCGACTGTCCCGGGCGCGAGGCCGAAGGTCCCGGGATAGCCGGACGGATTGCCCGTGACAGTGAACTCGCGATTCGGATTGAAGTAGGCAATCCCGATGTCGTAGCCCTTGCCGACAAAGGCATTCGCGGCGGGATTCGTCGCGGGCGCGAGCGTGCTCAGTCCGAGCGCCGTGCCCGCGCCGGCCATGCTCTTGTACGGGGTGCCGTATCCGGCGGAGAAATAGCCGTTGGTTGCCTCGAGAGAGAAGGCGGAGACGGCCACTGTGAGAAGAAGGAGACGGGAGAGGCGCACGAGAACTCCTTTTCGACTGGACAAATTGATGCAAGAGGCCGCGCTCTGCGCTGATGGCCGGGTTTGGTCCCGCGCATCCGTGCCGGAGCGAAGTCAGGCGAGCTTTCGGCGAAAAAGGGCGAGAAAGAAGAGAGGAGGTTCCTTACCGGGTCAGGTCAACACCCGCCGCCCTTCTTCGAAGCGGCACGGACGGGTGCGGGAACGGGACGAGGAGCCGAAACCGGGGCCGGAGCCGCGGCTGCTCCCGAGAAGTGGCTGTAGTAAGCGTTCTTGAGCCTGAACTCGGCAACGAGAGCGGGAGCCGGATTCTCGGGGGCGGCCGGCGCGGTCAGGACCGACTGCTCGAAGGCCTCGTACCCGCCCTTCAGGACGAGCACCTCGCCCGGGAAGCGCGCGACACCCGGTGGAAGCTCCGGAGCCTGGCTCCCGGAACCGAAGACGACGAGCCGGCGCGTCGGCGGAAGTTCGGCCACGAACGCCGCGGCCGGATCGTCCGCGGGGAGGGCCTGCGCCCCCGGAATCGTCCCCTTCCCTCCAGGCTTCCTCAGATCGAGGATGTAGAGGTCCCCGGGACTCGCGAACAGGAGGCGGGCCAGCTCGAGCGGCTCGATCTGACCGGGCGCCCTGACGGCGGCGACCGCCGTGGGCTTGGCCAGGGGCAGGAGGGCAAGGCCGAGGAGACCAGCCACGCCAAAGCCGGCGAAGACCTTGTTCCGGATGGCCACGGACCCGTCCGGAAGAGGCGTCCCGGCCTTTCCGTTGACGATCTCCTCCACCTTCTCGGCGCCGATGAAGGCGCCCACCGCCATCACCACCACGCCGATCGTCACGACCGACATCGGGATCCCGAAGAACTGGTGAAGCGTGATGGACCCCATCGCGCCGGAGAGGTAGAACTTCTCGAGCGGGTCGTAGGCGAAGCCGAAGATCATCGAGCCGACGATCACGCCGACCAGGCTGAAGAGACCGTCGAGGTTTCCCGATGCGGCCGCGACGACGCCGGTGCCCGGACAGTATCCGGAGATGATGAAACCGGCGCCAAGAAGGAGCCCGCCCACGATGTGCGGTCCGATGAAGGTCTCCGGGACCGTCACCTTCGCCAGATCGACGACGCCGAACCCGCCCAGGACCGTCAGCCCCAGGAGCGCGGTGACGATCGCGCTGAACATCACCTTCAGGACACGCATGTCGTTGAGGAAGAACTGGGCGACGAGGTTCCTGGCCCTGCCGAACCCCGCCCGCTCCAGGATGAAGCCGAATCCGAACCCGATCAGAGTGCCGAGAAAGAGCCCCGTCGCATGGGTGAAGGCATCGTTGGCGTAGAACGGCATGACTACCTCCACTGCTTTCTCAGGAACGGTGCCAGCATGTAGCCACCCGCGAAGACGCACATCATGAAGATCCAGGATCCGAGCGACAGGACCGCTCCGCCGGTCAAGGCCTGTCCGGAGGTGCAGCCGCGGGCGAGCCGGGCGGCGAAACCCATGAGAACGCCGCCCAGGACGGCCATTCCGATCCTCTTCATCCGGGTGATTCCGTCTCCCTTGTCGACGCCCACCTTCAGGCGGCCGGCCGAGTAGGCGGCAACGGCTCCGCCGAGAAAGACGCCGAGGACCTCGAAGACGAGCCAGTCATCCAGGACGTTCTTCCCGGGGCCCACGTACTGCCCGAAGTAGGCGTTCTTCTCGATCTCGGCCGGAGCGAGGACGTGAGCGGTACCGATTCCGAGCCGCATCAGGACGCTCGAGGAGCCGAGACCCCATCCCATGACGAGAAAGGATCCCAGGAGGACGAGCCCCAGAACCACGCCCGCGACATAGGGGTTCCAGTAGGGGCGCTCAATCACGAGGTTCTCTTGCATCACTTCGTTCCTCGTCACGGCAACAGCCGGAAGTTCGACTCCTGCCCCGCGAGGAGCAGGATGGCGCGCAGGGCAAGCCCGCCCGCCAGGATGAAAACGGGGACCAGGAGAGTGACAGGCAGGTGCCGCCTCATCTCCAGGAGTTCCATCAGGACCGGCACGACGAGCCCCATCACCACGACCAGGGACCAGAACGCCGCGGTGTACGGACCTCCCAGGAGGTTGTGCGCCGCGAACTGCCCCGGCTCGCCCGACGTCGCGAAACCGAGGAGCATCAAGACGATGAAGAGTCCCTCGAACCCGATGGCCCAGAGGTCCCACCGGATGAGAGTCGCTCGCTCTTCCTCGTCGGGACGGAAGAGCAGCAGGAACGCCGCCCCGGTCGAGATACCCGAGGCGAGAAACAGCGGACCGAGGACGGCCGTGTTCCACTGGAGCCGTGCGGACATCGTCCCGAGCAGGAGCCCCGTGTAGATCCCGAGGGCGACGCCCGAGACGATGTTGCCGATGAGGATGGGCCGCCGCTTCTCCTCGATGAACTCGAAGAGCTTCTGCAGGGGCTGAAAGAGCCGGTCCGGGACCTCCCGCAGGATCCAGGCTCTCTCGTTTGCGGCCATCGAGAGTCCCCAGAGGAGCAGGCCCGCGGGGTAGATGACGAGGAGGATCCAGGAACCCCACGACATCGGCGAGCCCGCCTTGATGGCCAGGTAGAAGCGCCAGACGAAGGCCTTGTGTTCGAGGTCGAGGAAGAGGGCTCCCATGCCGAGCGAGAGGAGGCCGAGGCCCACGAGCGGCATGTGCCGGATGGCTCTAGAGCGAGGGATCTCTCCGCTCTTCAACTGCAAGAGCGAGACGAGGATCAGGATCCCCGCGACGAGCCCCCCGAGGAACAGGTAGACGGTGATCTCCCAGCCCCAGATGTGAAGCGAGGGATCGATGTGGGGGTTGCTGCGAGTCGTGACGGTCTCGATGAATTCCCTTGTCATGACGGCCTCACACCAGGAAGTAGACGTTCGGCTCGGCGCCGGACTCGGGATGGTTGACCTTCGACTTGCGGGTCCTGAGGAGACTCGAGACGTGAGAATCCGGGTCCCTCAGGTCCCCGAACGCCAGTGTCCCGGTCGGACAGACGCCGACACAGGCAGGCTCGAGTCCCCTGTTGACGCGGTGGAGGCAGAAGGTGCACTTGTCGACGTAGCCCTTCGGGTGGACGAAGCGGGCGTCATACGGGCAGGCCCCGATGCAGGCCTTGCAGCCCGTGCACTTGCCGTGGTTGACCATGACGACCCCGCCTTCCTGGACATGGCTGGCACCCGTCGGGCAGGCCGTCACGCAGGGGGAATCGGAACAGTGGTTGCACCGCTCGGACCGGATCTCGGCCGAGAGGCTCGGGAACTCGCCCCGGACCTCCTCCACGATCCAGTCGCGGCAGTAGCCGTCCGGAACGTCGTTCTCCGACTTGCAGGCGAGCACGCAGGCCTTGCAGCCCACGCACTGCCGGGTGTCGACAGTCATTGCGTAGCGTTTCTTGCTGTTTCTGGCCATGGTCACGCCCTCTCGACCGTCACGAAGACGACGTTCATTCCCTGGGTTCCAGAGATGGGGTCAGTGGCGGCCCGATCCATCAACTTCGAGTCGCTCATGCCGCGACCGCGGGCGAATTTGAGACCCGGATGGTCGTGTCCGTATCCGTGGACGACGTAGACGCAGTCGTGACGAATCCGTTGCGTCGCTTTCAATCGAACCGGCTCGGACTTCACGCCCGAGCTGTTGACGAGGACGACCTTCTCCCCGTCGTTGAGCCCCTTCTCGCGGGCCGTCTTGGCGCTGAGCCAGACCTCGTTCTCGCTGTAGACCTCGGACAGGAATCTGTTGTTGGTGGTGCGGCCGAAGGTGTGCGACGGAGCCCTCCCGTAGAGAAGGCGGAACTCGCCCGGCCCGGGCTGTGGATGCCGCGTGTAGTTCGGGATCGGATCCAGGCCCGCGCCGGCCATCTGCTCGGAGAACAGCTCGATCTTTCCGCTGGGAGTGCCGAAGCTGAGTTCCAGACCATCCTCGGTCGTCACCGCCGCGGGCTTGCCCTTCAGAACCCCCCTCTTCTTGATCTCGGCAACGTCGTAGCCGCCCTTCTTCAGCCTCTCGGAGACCAGCTGCTCTCCCGTCTCGAACGGGAAGAAGTCGGCGTGCCCGAGACGCTTCCCGAGTTCCTTCGCGATCCACCAGCCCGGCTTGCTCTCGAACATCGGCGGCACGACTTCCTGCCGGACCGCCAGGAACTGCTCGAGATAGGGAGTCCCGCCAATGTCGTCCCAGCGCTCCAGGTAGGTCGCCTCGGGCAGGACGACGTCGGCGTACCCGACGATCTCCGCCGGAAGGACATCCACGGCGACCAGCAAGTCCAAGTTCTGGATTGCCTGGACAGTCTTGTCCGGTTCGGGGAGTGCCTGGATCAGGTTTGTCCCGTAGACGATCCATCCCTTGATGTCGTAGTCGGCGTGCCCAGGGAAACAGGCATCCCGGATCCCCTGCGAGATGACCTCGTCAGCAAATGGAAAGGGCTTTCCCTTCGGCGTGTCGGGAGCCTTGGGGGGCTTGGCCGCGATCGCTGGAATCGCCAGCTTCGGAACACTCATCTGCGTCGGAACGTAGAAGCCGCCGCGGCGCCCGTAGCTCCCGAGAAGGGCGTTGAGGATCGCGATCGCCCTGGATCTCTGGACGTCATCCCCGTACCAGGCGACGTGACGCCCCGGGTGCACGATCGACGCGGGGTGCGCGCCCGCTATGAACCGCGCCGTCGCCACGATCTTCTCGGGCGCAATCGAGGTCTCTGTGAAGGCCCACTCGGGTGTCTTGTCCGCGACATGTTCCTTCAGCTTGTCCAGTCCCGTCGCGTACTTCTCGATGTACTCGCGGTCATAGAGACCCTCGTTGATGATGACGTGCATCCACGCCAGGAGCAGGGCGAGGTCGGTTCCCGGCTTGATCGGCAGCCAGTGCTTGGCCTTTCCCGCCGCTGTCGAGTAGCGGGGATCGACCACGACGAGTTCGGCGCCCTTCGAGATCGCCAGCGCCATGTCCTGCACCTGGGTGTTGTGCATGTTCTCGCCGAGGTGCGAGCCGATGAGGGTGATGACCCTCGAGTTCGAGAGGTCGATCTGCTCCGGAGAGCCGACCGGAGCACCGAAGGTCAGGTTGAACCCGACATCGCGGGCGCCGCGGCACTGGGCATAGGAAGGAGCCGTGATGTTGGCCGATCCGTACGCCGCCATCAGCGTCTTGAAGAACGAGCCCCCGTAGCCGTGCGAGAAGAGAGCGACCGCTTCGGGGCCATGTTCCTTCCGGATCTTCTCCAGCTTCCCGGCGGTGAAGTCGAGGGCGGTCTCCCAGGAGACCTCCTCGAACGTCTGCTCCCCGCGCTTCCCGTGCTTCCTCAGAAGCGGCTTCTTGAGACGGTCCGGGTCGTAGAGAAGTCCCATTCCGCCTGTCCCGCGCGGGCAGAGCTTGCCTCGCGACAGCGGGTGCTCGGGGTTCCCGACGATCTTCGTGACCTTCCCGTTCTTGACGTGGGCGAGGACACCGCACTTCCAGAAGCAGAGTTCACAAAAGGTCGGGATCACGGTGTCGCCGTCCGTTCCCGGATCGTGGACAGGGTCGGAATCGAGTCCCCACCACTTGGTGAAGAGACCCGATCCCAGCCCGATTGCACCGGCTCCCATTCCCCCGATCCGGATGAACTCTCGCCGAGTCGTTGCCATCTTGTTCCCTCCGAGAAACCCGTTCAGAAACCACGGGTCGACGAAACACCTAAACAAGATCCGGGCCAACGACACGACAAAGAGAAACCATTCCTTATCAGTGATTTACATCCGAACCACCCCCCACCATCGCGAAACAGTTGGTTTCAGGGGAAACAGGTTGTTTCAAACCCGTGGAGGGTCGGCCTCGGCAGGGTGGGAGCCGAGCGGCATAATCGAACCATCGTGACAAAGAAACCGCGCCCGGGCGCCGCGCATGCCGGTGCCTCGTCGACAGAATCCCTCGTTTCCGCCGCCGTCGCCGCCTTCAGTTCCGGAGACCTCGAGAACGCCGGAGAGCTGGCGAAAAAGGCGTACGCGGCGGGTGACCACTCGCCCGAGTGCCTCCAGATCCTGGGGACCTTCTTCAGTCAGAAGGGCGAGCACGAGATCGCGGTCGAGGCCTTCAACGAGCTTTCGGACCTCCTCGCGATCCCGTTCGCGGCGGCGCTTCACGCGCTGGGAAACGAGTACCGGAGCCTGGGCCAGCTGGACGACGCGCTGGCGGCCTACCAGAGAGCCTCCGCCCTTTGTCCGGACGACGGTCCCCTCGCGCATCAGCTCGCGAACGTCCTGCACGCCAAGGGGCAGCTCGGGCCCGCCCGTGTCCACTACGAGCGGGCGCGCAGGCTCCTGCCAGAGTCTCCGGAGATCGCGAAGGACCTCGGTGCGGCCCTGGCGGCCCAGCGGGAATTCGCGCTGGCCCTCTCCCAATTCGAGGCAGCCTCGGCGCGCCTGCCCAAGGATCCCGGCACGGCCTTCAATTGCGCCCAGGCGCTCTTCTCGCTCGGGGACACCGACCGCTCGTTCGCGCTTTTCCAGAAGGCCGAGCAGCTCGGGCACGGTCCGGACGCTCTCACCATGCAGGCCGTCATCGCCCCTGGATGCCACGAGCTGACCGAGGAGGGACTGCTCCAGACCCGCCGCAGGTACTCCGCCGAGAGGCTGCCTCCACTTGCCCGTCCGATGCGCCCCCGCGAGGTGGAGCCTGACCCTGCCGGGCGCCTGCGGATCGGATACGTCTCGGCCTTCTTCCCGGACCGGAACTGGATGAAGCCGATGTGGGGAGCGATCAACAACCACGACCGGAAGAGGTTCCAGATCCACCTCTTTTCCGATTCTCAACTGAAGGAACCGCCGCCGGGTTACGAACCGGGTCCGGGCGATGTCGTCCACATCGTGAAGGGTCTGGACAACCGCGCGCTGGCCGAGTGCATCCGCAGGGAGAAGATCGACATACTCGTCGACCTCAACGGATACAGCTGCGTGCCGAGACTTGGGCTCTACCCGCTGCGGGCCGCGCCCGTCCAGTTCGCGTGGGCGGGCATGTACGCCACGAGCGGGCAGGACTCCTTCGACGCCTTGATGACGGATGGAGTCGTGGTGCCCGAGGGAGAGGAGAGGTTCTATTCGGAGCCGATCCGGAGGTTGCCGGGAACCCACCTCGCCTTCGATGTCCGGTACCCGGTTCCCCCGATCGCCCCGGCCCCGTCACGGGATTCCGGACGGGTCACGTTCGGATGTCTCGGGCCACTGTACAAGCTTCATCCGATCACCCTGCGAGCCTTCGCCGAGATCCTGAAGAGAACGCCCGAAAGCCGGCTCCTGTTGAGAAACCGTGGATTCGACCTGGCCGGGAACCGCGCCCGGGTCCAGAAGTCCTTTGAGGGTCTCGGCATCTCATCCGAGCGGCTTCTGCTTCTCGGCGGCGCCGAGCACTTCGCCTTCCTCGAGACCTACAACCAGATCGACATCGCCCTCGACACCTTCCCCTACAACGGCGGCACAACCACGATGGAAGCGCTCTGGCAGGGCGTGCCGCTCCTGACGTACCGCGGCCGCCGTCTCATCGAGAGGCAAAGCACGACCCTGATCCTGGCAGCCGGACTTGCCGAGCACGTGGCACCGGACATCGATGGCTTCATCGACCTCGCCTGCCGGATGGCGGCGGAGGCTAGGACAGAGGAGTTCAGCGACCGGCGAATGTCCGCCAGAGAAAGGGTCGCAGGCTCCATGGCCTGCAACACCCCGCTCCTCTCCCGCAGCATGCAGGGCATATACGAAGAGGTCTATCAGGCACGCTGTCTCGCGTCCTGAGACGCGGGCGGACGGGCCTCTTCCCGGATGCTGACGGTGGAGGTGAACTGAATAGGCCCCGGACTCGGGCCTGACCGTCCGTTTCCGGACTCTCAACTTTCGAGAAGTCCGCGGCACTCTGTCCGGATCAGCCGGCTCTCTCTCTCACCTCGCGGTCGTAGGGCTCGTACGAGAACCCCTCGATCTCGACGTTGACGCGAGCCAAGTCCGCGCCCGTCCGCCACCAGTCCATGTTGATCCCCGCCCAGGACCGGACGAGTCCGCCGGGCCGGCTCCCGATCCAGGTTTCGGCGTGCATCTGGTCCCAGGGCCGGGACACCAGCTGGACCTGCTGCCCGGAGGCCCGGTAGGTCTCGGGGTCCTCGAGAAGAGCGAGCCAGCCGGCGCGCGCCATCCAGAAGTTGCCGGAGAAGTGCGAGAACCGCGGCAGTTCTTGCCAGTTCGCCCCGACGGCGTCATAGACACCGAGGAGTTCCAGGTTCTCCCGCCAGCGCGCAAGGACGAACTTCTGCATCGCCCGGCGCCACTTCGTCTTCATGGCGTCCGTCGGACTCGAAACACCCTTCGTGTGGAAGTAGAGGAAGGCCGCGTCCTGATTCTCCCGTGCGCGCTTCCAGATCTGGCACAGCGAGGGGTGCTCGAACTCGGAGAGGTTCGACGAGACGGTGTCGATCGTCAGCTGGAGACCCCGCCCGGCCGCCATCGACGAGAAGCGCTCGACGGCACGCTCCGCGCCGAGGCAGCAGGCGTTGAGAGTCGAGAGCCCGCAGAACCGGAGGAGGTCGAACTGCTCCGCCACGATCCCCTCCCACCCTTCCATCAGGGCGGCGTGATAGTGGACGAGAAGGCGAGCCGGCGGAACGGGATTCGGGATTCGCTCCTCCTGCCGAAGCCGGATGGCGCTTGGAGCGGAGTCTCTGGGCACGTCCGGGATCTCTCTCTCAGCCCGGTCCGGCCAGCATCCGGAAGGTCACGGCCCTCCGCAGAGCCTCATCGACGCGCTTGGTGAGAGCGAGGGTGATCCCGGCCAGGAGCGGCGCCCCGTCTGGCGAACCGGACTCCAGGAGCCGGCGAAAGACCTCCCGGGAGAGGCGAAAGACCACTCCAGGTCCTCCGTGCGCGACGACGCTGGCGGAACGGGGCGAATCGTCGATCAGGGACATCTCCCCGACGATCTCGCCCGGTCCGAGAATCGCCACGGCCTCGGCCTCCATCCCCTCGACGGGGATCTCGACCCGGAAGCGGCCCTCCCCGATGAGAAAGGCGTCGTCCCCCTGGCTCCCCGCCGTGATCAATGGGCTCTCCTCCGGGACCTCGAACGCCGTCAGCCCCAGGTCGGGCAGGGTCGACGTGTCGATCCCGGCGGCATCGAGGAGGATGTAGGCCTCCCTCTCGTCGAAGTCGACGGCCTGCCTCTGGCTCTCGCCGCGGGAGCGCTTCGCGGGGTGCGCCTGGCTTCCCGCCGAGGGCGTCACCTTCGCGAAGATCCGGTTCAGCGACATATTCGTGAAGCGGACCATCGACGCCACGCTCGTGAGGGCGAGACGCCGGAACGCCTGGCCCTCGGGGCCCCGGTCGAAGACCAGTTCCTGGACCTCGGACCTCGTGAAGACGATGGCATCGCTGTCAGGCTCGGGAGAGAACGAACAGACGTCCACCGTTCCGGCAAAGACCCTGTGGAGGTTCAGAAAGACGGGCGCGTGCAGGACCTGGATCGAGTGGGGACCGAACTTCGTCAGGACTCGCAGCAGCGCACACCCCGACACCAGGAGGACGACGACGTCGGGACCGTCCTCCGAATCGAACCAGTCGTCCTCGAACGGCAGGAGGACGAGGGGCCTCCCCGAAGAGAGGAGGGTCAGGTCATGCATCAGGTCAGGCGCCACGGTCTTGCCGGGATTATGCGACGTCGCGATGCGAGTCGGCGACGTCGCGACGCGAGTCGGCGACGTCGCGATGCGAGTCGGCGACGTCGCGACGCGAGTCAGCGACGTCGCGACGCGAGTCAGCGATGGATGGTCCCCTTCTCGATGAGGGCCTCGAAGATCGTGTAGAGGCCGACGAGGACGACGAAGCCTCCGAAGAGGAGCTTCATCTTCACGTGGTCGAGCGAGTTGGCGAGATAGGCGCCGGCCCACGCCCCGAGAAACAGGGCGATGGCGACGAGGAAGGCGGCCCGGAAGTCGATATTGCCGTTCTTGTAGTACTCGATCACGGCGGCCAGGCCGACGGGAGGCAGGAGGACCGCGAGGCTCGTCCCGGTCGCCTTCTGGGCGGAAAAGCCGGCTATGTAGATCAGGGCCGGAACAATGATCAGCCCTCCCCCCACACCGAAGAGGCCGGCCATCAGGCCCGCGAAGAGGCCGATCAGGAGGAGGGCGGGAGCCGAGGTCACGGACCCGGAGATCACCTCCGTCATGACGCCATCCTCCTTGTCATCCCACGAGTAGAGCAAGCGAGGCGAGCCGCTTGAGGCTCGACGTCAACGCCACGGTCATTTCCTGTCGGACGTCCTCGGGACTCGTCTTGTCCGCCGGCCACTCCTCGACCTCCACCGCGCCGGTCTTCATGTCTTCGACGAGGATGTCGACGATGCTTTCCTGATCGTGGGCTCCATCGAGCACCTTCAGGATCTCGCGGTCGAAGGCATTGAGAGACACCGCCTCGTGCAACAGGTTCGTCACCGTGTCATTGAAATTGGCCTGAAACCGGGCGACCGGGCTGCCCACGGGCCTTTGCGAAACGGACGGAACGTACCCTGGCTCTCGCAAGTGCAAGTGGACCATGCGCGCTCCCTGGCACCGCCGGAGCGCGTCGAGAAGAAGCTCGGAGAGGCTTTCGCGGCTCGCCATTTCCGGATAACGGGAAGAGACCTCGCGAAAAAGATCGGAGAACGAGAGGGTCTTCGGCCAGACCCGGAAGAGCTCGGTGATGACGGCCTTCACTCCGGGATCGTTCGTCGTGACGACCTGGCCGCTCTTGAGGAAGAACTTGGCGACGTGACCGTCGGAAAAGTCGGGCACCTCGTCCTTCGGCTTGGCCTTCGTCGAAAAGAGGAAGCGTTTGAGGGTCTCGTTTTCGGGCGACCGGTGAAGCTCGACACCCTCCCGGCAGAGGAGACTCCGACGGAACGTCCCGTTGAGGAAGAAGTCGACGTACTGCTCCCTCCGCACCCGGTCCCTGGCGAACTCGTCGATCTTCTTCCACGCCTCATCGGAGATGAGGCCCTCGAAGGTCAGGTCCCGCTCCTCCCCGACGTACTGGAGGCCGTGGCTCGCGGCCATCTTCGCGAAATGGTGAAAGTAGAGAGGCCGGTTCTCTTCTTCGAGGTACTCGTGCAGGAGATAGAAGTCCGGATACGGCTTGATCGACTCGACGATGAGCCGGATCATCGAGGAGTAGAGCGTCTGGCCGTTCTCCATGGCCTTGCTGAGAGCATCGAGAAGCTCCCGCGTTTTTTTCGCCTTCTCGACGGCCCCCTCCACACCCTCGAGGTGGAAGAACATCATCTCGCGGATGAGGGACTTGTACAGCCAGCCCGGAAAGACGTTGTAGCTGACGTAGGCGATCCCGTGGGGGGCCAGGTTCTGGGAGATGACCCTGAGGATCCCCTGCTGGACCACGGGGGGAACCCACGAGAAAACGCCATGGCACAGGATGAAGTCGAACTCACCCAGCTCGGGCCCGATGTCGAGGATGTTCTTCTGCTGGAGCTTGATGTTCTTCAGCCCGAGTTCCTCGATCCGGGAGTTTCCGACCGAGATCTGACGCTCGGAGAGGTCCACCCCGAGGAAGGTCGCGCGCGGGAGGCTGAAGGCCATCGGAATGAGATTTCCGCCCAGAGCGCAACCGAGTTCGAGAACCCGGCAGGTCTCGACGTCCCTCGGCTCCACGCCGCGCAAGATCGACGTGACCGCGAGGACCTCCGGGTGGGTGGCCGCAAAAGAGAGACTCTCGTACGGGAACTCGTCATAGGGGTTCAACCGTGTCCTTGGCATGCGCCAATTCTCACCGCCGCCCTGGCGAAGCGCAATGACGCGGGACACAGATCCCTCGGGCTCTGCCTCCCCTAAACTTCGCCCATGAGCGATCTCTCCCCCGAAACCTTCAGAGATCAGGGACACGCCGTCATCGAGCGCCTCTACCGCTACCTCTCGAGCCTCAGAGACCGGCCGGTCCTCGCGCGGACGAAGCCTGGGGAGGTCCTGTCCGCTCTTCCCGAGCGGGCGCCCGAGGAGCCCGAGCCCTGGGAGGCCATCGAAAGGGACCTCGAGACCCTCGTCGAGCCCAACCTGACGAACTGGCAGTCGCCCGGGTATCTCGCCTACTTCGCCACGAGCGCCAGCACTCCCGGCATCCTCGGCGATGCCCTGGCCGCCGGGTACAACCAGATCGGCATCCTCTGGCGCACGTCGCCGGTTTCGACCGAGCTCGAGCAGGCGATGGTCAAGTGGCTGACGAACCTGACCGGACTGCCCGCCGGCTTTGACGGGCAGCTGGCCGACACGGCCTCCACGGCTTCCCTCATCGCGCTCGCCGCCGCCCGGGAAGAGCGATTCCCGGACGTGAGAAAGACGGGTCTTTCCGGGAAGAAGCCCGGGGTCGTCTACTGCTCGGAACTCGCTCACTCATCCATAGACAAAGCCGCGGTGGTCCTCGGATTCGGGGTCGAGGGACTGAGGAAGATCCCGGCCGACGACGCCTTCCGGATGCGCGTGAGCCTCCTCGAGCGAGCCATCGCACAGGACAGGGCCGAAGGAAAGGAGCCCGTGGCCGTCGTGGCGACGGCCGGCACGACGGCCGTCACCTCGATCGACCCTCTCCCCGAGATCGCGGACGTCTGCGAACGCGAGGGGATCTGGATGCACGTCGACGCCGCCTATGCCGGCTGCGCGGCGCTCCTCCCCGAGGTCCGGCCTCTCTTGAAAGGCTGGGAACGCGCGGATTCGATCGTCTTCAATCCCCACAAGTGGCTCTTCGTCCCGCTCGAGTGCACGGCTCTTCTCTTCAGGAGGATGGAGAGGGTCAGACGGGCCTTCTCGATCGTGCCGCACTACCTCGAGACACCCGAGGGGGCGGCTGGAGTCCGCGAGTACATGGACTACGGAATCCAGCTGGGCCGGCGCTTCAGGGCCCTGAAGCTCTGGATGACGCTCCGGTCGTTCGGAGCCTCGGGGATGAGGGAGCGGCTCGCCCTTCATCTCGAGATGGCGGCTCAGCTTCGCCGCCGGCTCGAGGGCGTTCCTGACATTCAGATCCTCGCCCCGACCCTCTTCTCGGTCGTGGTGTTCCGCCACGCTCCCGAGGGGCTTTCGTCAGAAGAAACCGATGCCGTCAACCGGCGGATTCTCGAGCGAATCAACTCGGACGGCCGGTTCTTCATTTCTCACGCCGTCCTCAGGGGGCAGTACGTCCTGCGGGCCGCGATCGGCAACATCCGGACGACGCCCGAGGACGTCGCGGCCTTTGGGGATTCCCTGCGCGAGGCGATCGAGGCAGAATCTCCGAATCGTCCGCCGGGTGAGTCCAGAAACTAGGACAGTGCGGTCCTCGTAGATCTGCGGGAGGCAGCAGGCGGGCCGCACCGCCGGCAAGGTTCGAGAACTGGCCAAGGGGCCGCCTTGCGTCCGCTCTCTGTTCTCGCCCAAGGAGCACTGTGACCATGGAGACCTCGAACAGAAACGCGGACCTTTCCGCCCTGAAGATCGACCGCGAAACACGCACGGCCGGGGGGGGCCGGTTCGTCTTTCCGGCCATCGCAACCGCCATCGTCGCCGCCCTGGCCGGCGCCTTCTTCTACGCCCGGTCCTCTGGCGCCATCGCCATCCGGACCCCCCAGGTCGGGACGACGCGCATCGTGAAGGTCACTCCCTCTCAGGCCTCCACGGTCTTGACCGCCTCCGGCTACATCGTCGCCAGGTCGAAGGCCGAGATCTCTCCGAAGTCGGTCGGCCGCGTCTCGTGGCTGAATCTCGAGGAGGGACAGACGGTGAAGAAGGGAGAGCTCGTCGCGCGCCTGGAATCGCAGGAGCTCGAGGCGCAGCGAAAGCAAGTCGAGGCCCAGAAGCTCCAGCTCAGCGCCCAGCTCGACAACGCCCGCCGCGAGAGGGAGCGCGCAAAGGCCCTCTTTGCCCAGAAGATCGGGACGGAGCAAGCGTTCGATGCGACCGATTCCGCCGCCCGCGCGCTCGAAGCGCAGATCCAGGCGGCCGGCGCTCAGATCCGCTACTTCGACGAGTTGATCAAGAACGCCGAGATCTACGCTCCGATCAACGGGACCGTGACCGTGAAGAAGGCCTTTGTGGGCGAGACGGTCGCCCCTCAGGGCTTCGGGGGCGCCGGATCGGCTGGCGCGACGTTCGCCGTGATCGTCGACATGTCGTCGCTCGAGATGGAGGCGGACATCAACGAGCAGAACCTGGCCAAGATCTCGAGGGGACAGCCCGCCGAGGTCACGCTGGACGCCTACCCCGACCGCCCCTACAAGGCCCGCTTGCGGCAGATCGTCCCCACGGCCGACCGCCAGAAGGGGTCCGTCAAGGTGAAGATCGAGATCATCGAAAGGGATGAGCGGATCCTGCCCGAGATGTCGTGCCGGGTCGTCTTCCTCAACCCCGAGGCCAAGATCGACTCGTCGACCCCCGTCAAGGTGATGGTGCCCTCGGCCAGCGTCGTGGAGATCGACGGGAAGAAGGGCGTTCTCCTCATCCAGGACGAGAAGGCCGTCTTCAAGGAGCTCTCGCTCGGACCGGAGGCCGGATCGCAGGTGGAGGTCCTCTCGGGGGCCGCTGGCGGCGAAGAGATCGTGGCAGACGCTGCCCGTGCCGATTTCCGCTGGCGCGCTGAACAAAAAGTTCGAATCAAGAAAGACTGAGGAGCACCCATGGCAGAACCGTTCATAAGGATCGAGTCGATCGTCAAGCAATACGTCCGCGACACCCAGGTTCTGACCGTTCTCGACGGGCTCTCGCTCTCGGTCGAGGAGGGGGACTTCGTCGCGCTCATGGGGCCCTCTGGCTCGGGCAAGACCACCCTTCTGAACCTCATCGCGGGCATCGACAAACCGACGTCGGGCCGCATCGCCGTCGGCAAGAGCGAGGTGTCGTCGATGAGCGAGGCCGCGCTCGCCCGCTACCGAAGCGAGAACATCGGCTTCATCTTCCAGCTCTACAACCTCGTGCCGGTCTTGACCGCCTTCGAGAACGTCGAGCTCCCGCTCCTCTTGACGAAAATGAGCCGGGCCCAGAGGCGAAAACAGGTCGAACTCGCACTCTCGATCGTCGGTCTTGCCGACCGGATGGACCACTACCCGAGGCAGCTCTCGGGGGGCCAGGAGCAGCGGGTGGCCATCGCGCGCGCCATCGCGACCGACCCGAAGGTCCTCGTCGCGGACGAGCCGACCGGCGATCTCGATGCCAAGAGCGGCGAGGAGATCCTCATCCTGCTCGAGCGGCTGAACGACGAATTCAAGAAGACCATCGTCATGGTGACCCACGACCCGAGGGCGGCCTCGCGCGCCCACCGCCTGGTCCACCTCGACAAGGGGGTCCTGAAGGAAGACATCCGCGCCGAGGGCCGCGAGGTCGGCCTCGAGGCCGCCCGCAGCGCGGTCGTGAGCTAGGGGCGAGAGTTCCCGTGAAGCTGATCCCGCTCGCCTTCAAGAACATCCTGAGAAAGAAGACCCGGTCGATCCTGACGATGGCGTCGATCGTCCTTCCGCTCTTCGTGATCTGCATCCTCGGGACGATGATTCGCACGCTCGAGGCCGACCCGACCGGCGGAAAGGGGATGTTCCGCCTGATCGTCAGGCACAAGGTCTCGCTTGCGAACTTCTTCCCCGAGGCGTATCGCGAACCCGTCAAGCAGATGCCCGGGGTGGCCGCCATCACGATCCTGAACTGGTTCGGCGGCCAGTACATCGACAACCAGCCCCGGAACATGTTCCAGAGGTTCGCCGTCGAACCCGAGTCGTTTCTCGCCGTCGCCGACGAGATCACGATCGTCGAGGGCACCGCGCAAGACTGGACGAGCGACCGCCGGGGCGTTCTCGTCGGAAGCCTCCTGGCCAAGCGATACGGCTGGAAGATCGGCGACCAGTTCGTCCTGAAGGGCGACATCTTCCCGGTCAACCTCGAGCTGACGGTGCGAGCCATCTTCAAGGCCCCGGACGAGACGTCCGTCTACTTCAACCGGACGTACGTCGAGGAATCGGTTCCCTGGGCGAAGGGCCTCGTGGGAACGCTCTGGATCAAGGCCGACTCCCCCGACGCGGTCGCTCGCTTGACCCGGATGATCGACGAGCGCTTCGAGAACACTCCCTACCCGACGAAGACCGAAACGGAGAAGGAATTCCAGAACGGATTCATCTCGATGCTCGGAAACGTCAAGCTCGTTCTCAACGCCATCAGCCTGGCGATCGGGCTCGTGATCCTCCTGATCGCGGCCAACACCATGGCGATGACAGCCCGCGAAAGGGTCACGGAAATCGCGGTGCTCCGTACCCTGGGCTTTCCGAAATCCGACATCCTGACGATGGTCTTGGCGGAGAGCCTCATCCTCGCCTTGATCGGCGGAGGTCTCGGTCTCGCCTTCTTCTCCCTGATGTTTCCGGGGTTTCGGCAAGGTCTCCTCGAGAGCCCGATGGGAGGGTTCGCGGCCGGGATGAAGCTCTTCCCCGAGGTCTTGATCGTCGGGTTCCTGATCACCCTGGCCATCGGCCTGGCCGCCGGACTGGTTCCGGCGTTTCGGTCCGCGCAAAGGGAGATCACCGACGGCCTTCGGCAGGTGGCGTGAGAGGCGGCGCGCGATGACGATTCCCATCAAGTACAACATCCGCAACCTCTTCGTCAGGAAGATCACGACCACGCTGACCGTCCTGGGAATCGGGCTCGTCGTGGCGGTCTTTCTCGCCGTCATGGCCCTCGCGGAGGGCCTCACACGGGTCTTCACCGCGTCCGGCTCGGAGAGAAACGTCCTCATCCTCAGGCAGAACTCGCAGTCGGAGCTGCAATCGGGGATTTCCCGGGAGCAGATGCAGCTCGTCGGGAACCTGCCCGGCATCCAGAAGGACGCGGACGGCAAGCCCCTGGCCTCCGCCGAGCTCGTCGTCGTGCTCAACCTCGACAAGCGCGACGGCGGCAGCTCGAACGTGACGCTGCGGGGCGTTCAGGAGAAGGGATTCGCCCTCAGACCACAGTTGAAGATGACCGAGGGCCGCATGTTCGTGCCCGGACAGGGCGAGGTCATCATCTCCGAGAGCGTCACCAAGCGCTTCAAGGGGACGAAGTCGGGCGAGATCATCAAATTCGGGGCCTACAGCTGGAAGGTCGTCGGTCACTTCGAGGGAGGCGGGACGGCTCCGGACAGCGAGATCTGGACGGACGTCGAGGGCATGATGAACACCTTCCGCCGCGGGGGCTTCTCTTCGATGCTCGCCCGCACGACGGACCGCGCGGGCAAGGACCAACTCCTGGCCGCTCTCTCGGCGGACCCCAGGCTCGCCCTGGAAGGCAAGAGCGAACGGGCCTACTACGACGAGCAGACCTCCACGGCCGCGCCGATCCGATTCCTTGGTTTCTTCGTCGGCATCGTGATGGCAGTCGGGGCTTGCTTCGGGGCGATGAACACCATGTACGCGGCGGTCTCCGCCCGCACCCGCGAGATCGCCACACTGAGGGCGCTGGGCTTCTCGCGGCTCTCGGTTCTGGCCTCGTTCGTCCTCGAGTCGATCCTGCTCGCCCTGCTCGGGGGCCTCGTCGGGTGCGTTCTCGGCCTGGCGATCGTCAAGCTCGCTCTCTCGGGCGTGACCGGTACGACCAACTTCGCGACCTTCTCGGAAGTCGTCTTTGCCTTCCGTCTCTCCCCTGAGCTTCTGGGCAGCGGCATCATCTTCTCCATCTTCATGGGCTTCTTCGGAGGCCTCTTCCCGGCAGGCCGGGCTGCCTTCACGAAGATCACTGAGGCCTTGAGGCAGGTCGGATGACCGTGTTTTACGTGCCGGGGCGGACCGTGGAGATGAGGCGCGGCTGATGGCCCTGCTCTCCAGAGCCTCGGAGATCGCCCTGGTCGCGCTCGTCCATTTCGACCCCTCGGGACCCGGCGGACAGGGGCTGCGGATCCGTCCCCTCGCCCATCTGACCCGTCTTCCGGGACCCTTTCTCGCGAAAGTCCTCCAGAGACTCGCCCGCCAGGGCGTTCTCCGGTCGAGAAGGGGTCGCGAGGGAGGATTCGTCCTGGGTCGTCCGGCCGCCCTCATCAGCCTCGCGGACGTCGTCGTCGCAATCGAGGGCGGAGACGGGCTCGATTCTGTCTTCCCGAAAAGCGAAGGACCGGCGGGAGAGCTTCTCGAACCCCATCGCCAGGCGCTTCTGACCACGCTCTCCTCGCGGACGCTCGCGGACCTCGCCAGCTCGTCCGGAGAGCCGTGAGGTCCCGGTGAGGAACCTCCGGCAGTTTCTCGATGCCCTGAGAAGAGAAGGGGATCTCGCCGAGATCGAGGTGGAGGTCGATCCTCGCTTCGAGATACCGGAGATTCACCGGAGGGTGATCGAGAAGGGCGGACCCGCCCTTCTCTTCCGGCACCCGAAGGGCTCGCCCTTCCCGGTCGTGACGAACCTCTTCGGCACGGCCCGCCGTATCGACCTCGCCTTTGGCTCCCGACCCCTGGATTTCGTCAAGACCGCCGTGCGCGCGGCGACGGAGCTGATGCCCCCGACCCCCCGGAAGCTCTGGAGCTTTCGCGGCCTGGCCGCGCAAGGCCTGAAGATCGGGATGAAGGATGTTCGATCGGGGCCGGTCACCGAGGTCCGCGAGTCTCCGCCCGACCTGACCCGGCTCCCCGCTCTCACCCAGTGGCCCGAGGACGGAGGCCCGTTCCTGACTTTGCCGCTCGTCTACACGGAGCATCCCGAACGGCACGAGCACAACCTCGGCATGTACCGGATCCAGATCCACGAGCCCCGCCAGACGGGGATTCACTGGCAGATCGGGAAGGGAGGCGGCTTTCACTACCACGTCGCCGAAAAGCTCGGGCGCCCCTTGCCCGTCACGGTCTTTCTCGGGGGGCCTCCCGCCCTGACTCTCTCGGCGATCGCACCGTTGCCCGAAGGGGTTCCCGAGCTCCTCCTCGCGTCCCTCCTCCTGGGGGAGCGCCTTCCGAGAACCCGCGTGCCGGGCCATCCGCATGGCCTCGTGGCCGAAGCCGAGTTTGCCCTCGTGGGGACGGTTCCGCCCCGGATCAGGAGACTGGAGGGACCGTTTGGGGATCACTACGGCTACTACTCGCTCGCGCACGAGTACCCCGTCCTCTACGTCGAGGCCCTGTACCGGCGCCGTGACGCCATCTTTCCCGCGACGGTCGTCGGAAAGCCGCGGCAGGAAGATTTCTTCATCGGGGATTACCTTCAGGAGCTGCTCTCCCCGCTCTTCCCGCTGGTCATGCCGTCCGTCGTCGACCTCTGGAGCTATGGCGACACGGGTTTTCACTCGCTTGCGGCGGCGGTCGTCAAGGACCGCTACACACGGGAGGCGCTCGGGTCGGCCTTCCGGATCCTGGGTGAAGGGCAGTTGAGCCTGACGAAGGTGCTCCTGGTGACGGACGCGCGGCTCGACCTGAGAGACTTCCGGACGGTCTTGACTCATGTCCTCTCTCGGTGCGACTTCCGGACCGACCTCTTCGTCTTCGCCAACGTCTCGATGGACACCCTCGACTACACGGGCCCGCAGGTCAACGAGGGCTCGAAGGCGGTCCTCGCGGGGCTCGGCCCGGCCATCCGCGAGCTTCCCCGGTCGTTCACGGGAGAGCCGCCGGCCGGGGTGAGAGAAATCTCGGTCTACGCGCCCGGAGTCCTCACGGTCTCGGGTCCCTCCTACGCGGAGGATCCCGGCTTTCCCTCGACTCTCGCCTGTGCGAGGGAGATCTCCGGCTGGCCTCTCGTCGTCCTTTCGGACGAGGCGGAAAAGGCCGCTTGCGACGACCGGTCGTTTCTGTGGCACGTCTTCACGAGGTTCGAGCCCGCGGCCGACCTCTACCCGGCGGGCAGGGAGATCGTCAGGAATCACCTGGCGTTCCATCCGCCGATCGTCATCGACGCCCGGATGAAGCCGTGGATGCCAGGAACGGTCGAGCCGGACCCGGAGACGGTGAGGACCGTGGACCGGCGCTTTGGAGAATACGGACCCGATCTGAAGAACTGGTCCTGAAGTCCGATAAAATCCCGACTTTGACCATGAGGCCGGCCCTCGGTGAAATCCTGTCCCGCTCCGGAGCGCTCACGCTCGATGGCCTGCGGCGTGCTGCCGACTACCAAAAGACTCACGGCGGCACGATCGAACGCGCTCTGCTGGCGAGCGGAGCCCTGACGGAGGAAGCGCTGACCGTTGCCCTGGGCAATGCCTCGGGTCTCGAGGGGGTGCTCAGAGACCGGCTCATGGATGCCGACTACTGGGCTGTCGTCTGCCTGGCGGCGGAATCGCGGCGCCGCCTGCGGGCGATTCCGTTCGAGAAACGCGACGGGGTCCTCTTCGTTGCCGTGGCGGATCCCGACAACCCCGTCCTCGTCACCGGCCTCGAGGCCGCCACGGGGAGCGAAGTCCGTCTCTTCGCCGCGGCCGGCCCTGTCCTCGAGGACCTCCTGGAGCACTGGGAGAAGGTTGAAGCGGAGAAGGCCGCGGAACTGGCGAGACGCAAGGTCCAGGAAGATCCACCTCCCGATGAGGCCGTGGACAAGGCGGCTCGGCTCTTGATCGCGGACGCCCTTCGGGGAGGGGCGCACGGGTTCGAGGTGGGGCTCGACCGGAAGGGCGGCTACTCCAAGACGCACCACTTCGGCAGGCCTCCCTTTGCGCGGCGCCTGCAGCCCGAGGTGGCCAAGGCCGTGCTCTCGTGGTTTCGCTACCGCCTCAAGCAAGCTGACCAGGAGACGTCCCACTCGTTCAACATCCAGCTCGAGGACGGGACGCGGCTGATCGTCGAGCGTACGGAATCCGGTCCGGAGGGGATGAGGGTTCAGTTCCGCGAGGAAGTGGTGGTCGAGTCGGCGGCGCCGCCTTCCGCCAGCGACGGGAACGAGGCTGTCGTCTCCGCCGCGGTCGCTTCCATGCGCAGTGCGGCCCCCGCTCCGGCGGCGGAAGCTCCCCAGCCCGCGCCTCCGGGTACCCAGAAGTGCACCCACCCGATGGCCACGACCGACGTCTTCTGCCCCATCTGCGGCGAGCCGGTCTTCTGAGCAATCGAGCCCGCGAGGGCACCCAGGCAGACTTCGAGCCAGAGCCGCGATGAACTCGAGGCTCCCGCGTGCGGTACTCTACGCCTTCACGTCAGCAAGAAGAGCCAGATGAGCACGTTGATAGAAGGGAAATACGAGGTCCTCGGCAAGATCAAGGAAGGCGGAATGGGCGCCATCTACAAGGTGCGCCATCTCCTCCTGGACGAGGTGCGGGTCATCAAGGTCATGAAACCCCAGATCGAGGGGGATGACGACGCCCGCAAGAGGTTCCTGCAGGAAGCCAGAATGGCGACGTCCCTCAAGCACCCGAACATCGCCTCGGTGCTCGACTTCGCCATCGACGACAAGAACACCTTCTACATGGTGATGGAGTACATCGACGGGATCAACCTGTCGGAGTATCTGGCGCAGGAAGGGATCCCGCCCGTTCAAGTCTCGCTCGAGATCGGCATCCAGACGTTGCGGGCGCTCGGGTTTCTCCACAGGAACGGGATCGTCCACAGAGACATCTCGCCCGACAACCTCATGCTCACCGAGGACTCGGAAGGCCGCCTGCAGGTCAAGCTGATCGACCTCGGCGTCGCCAAGAGGATCGAGGGGCAGGGCGTCACGCAGGTCTCGGGGATGTTCGTCGGCAAGCTCCAGTACGCCTCTCCGGAGCAGATGGGCAAGCTCGAGGCCGGAGAGAAGATCGACGGACGAAGCGACATCTACTCGTTCGGATGCGTCCTCTACCGGACGATGACGGGACGCCACGCCTACGTGGCCGAGGGCATCGAACAGTTCCTGATGGCTCACATCCTCAAGCCCCCCCGGTCCTTCGACGACACGGACCCCGAGGGCCTCGTGCCGGAGCCGGTGCGATCCGCGATCATGAGGTCTCTGCGGAAGAGCCGGAACGAACGGTTCGCGACGGCCGAGGAGTTCGCCGAGGAACTGCGACGGTGCCAACTCGGAACCGCCGTTGCTTCGAGCCTGGTGGAGGAGGCGTTCGTGATCGCCCCCGTCCACCCAACGGGCGGCACCCGAGAGCGTCAGACGGGTGTCTCCTCGGTGGAGAAGCAACTCCAGGAGGTCTTCCCCGTCTCGCCGGCGCCCGGCAAGCACACGACCACCGGCGGCACGCAGGCCACGAGCGTCGCGGCCCAGGCCAGCTCGACCAGCCGGACGGTCGCTTCTGGCACACAGGCAACGAACCTCCTGCCCGGGCGAGGGGCGACACCCGCGTCCCCGGTGAGCTTGCCGCACGAGCCCGCCCCACCCACCTTCATCACATCACAGCCACGGCAGAAGCCTCCGATCGCCCTGTGGGCCGGGATCGGGGCCGCCGCCGTCGTCCTTTCGATTGCGGGGATCCTCTTCTTCCGCGGCCGGGAGACGGTCAAGGGGCCCGAGCCCGTTCGTCCCACGCCCATCGCCACGGCTCCGCAAGGAACCCTCCGGCTGGCGATTACTCCCTGGGCCAGGCTCGAGGCCATCGTCACCGATCCAGCCGGGACGGCGGCCGATGTGCCCCCGGCCGACACGCCGGTCCGGCTTTTCCTGCCGGCCGGAAAGTACAGGGCGAAGCTCTCGTACAAGGGAACGTCCTTCGAGGTGCCGTTCGAGATCCGGGCCGGAGAAGTCAAGAACGTCGAGGCCGAGGTACCCGGATTCGACGTCGCGCTCGCCGTGCGGAGCTATGTCCCGTAGGCCCGTCTCTTCTTCAAGAGGGGTCCTGGCCGGGCTCCTGACTCTCGCGTTCCTCAGCGGACCCGTTCTGGCCGACGCCTCCCGCGAGTACCGGAAGGGCCTGCAGTCGTTCAAGCAAGAGAACTTCGCCGCCGCCGCCGCTTCGTTTAGGGCCGCCATCGCAGAGGACCGCAAGGAGGGGCTGCAGAAGATCCGCGGCACGGGTGTGAGCTTCGACGACTACCTCCCCTTCTTCTATCTGGGACTTTCGCTGGAGAGGACAGGGCAGAACAAGGAGGCGCTGGCGGCTCTCGAGGAGTCGGAGCGTCAAGGGGCTCTCCTGGAGCGAAACGACTACCGGAGCCGGCTGCAGGCAGCCCTCGCAACGCTCAGGATCAGAGCGGCGGAGCTCGTCCCGACACAGCCGCCTCCGCCCAGTCCGACTGCCGTCCCGGTCGTGGCGGCACCGACGGTCCGGATCGCGGTTGCCACGGCGGCCGTCCCGACGGCGGCCGTCAGGACGGCGGCCGTGGCCTCCGCCGGAACCTCATCGCGGCCCACGGTCCCCCCGGCACCGACCGTCGAGCGAATCGTGGTCGGGCGGCCCGCGCCCCCCGCCACGCCGGTCGGTCCCGCCGCTTCGGCCGAAATGGGAGCCGTCAGGTTCGGCGCCGAGCAATTCTTCCGGAACAAGTTCGATGCGGCCATCGAAGTCCTTAGACCCCATGCCGGCGGGAGTCCGGTGGCCCGTCTCCTGCTGTCGTTCTCGATCGCGGGAAAGGCCCTCCTGGCCGAGAAGCCCGACGAGCGCGAGCTTTCAGAAGCGAGGCAGTTCTATACATCTGCAAAGGCCGAGGGCGCCCGCGTGGACTCTCAAGGATTCGTCTCCCCGAGAATCCTGGAACTCCTCGACGCGTCTTCCCATCCTGAGAGCCCTCTTCGATGAGGGTGGATCGCGCCGCGGCGTGGGCGGCTCTCCTTCTCGCGCTCCTGCTGGCGGCTGACGAGGTCCTGGCGCAGACGAAGAACGAGAAGCCCGCCCCGTTGACGCCAGAAGAAATCGCCCAGCTCGAGCGAGAGACGGCCCGGGCCTGTGGAATCCGTCCGGACGTGCCGGAATCGAGGCTTCCCTGGTTCTATTCCTACGTCCTGGCCGGGAAGCTGCTCGAGCGAGGCGAAGCCACGCAAGCCCTTGGCCAGCTCAACCGTGCTCTCCGGAAAAGGCCTCGGCCCGCGAAGGGAGAGAGAGTCTACGGACTCTGGTTTCTGGACTACTTGCCCTATTCGATGCTGGCGCGAATCCATGACTCGCTCAACCAGCCGGAATGCGCCCAGCACGCCCGGGATGTCGCCCGGGTCCTGGAACCGGCCTCGCACCCGCACTGACCCGTGAAACCACGCTCGTGAATCTACGCTCGTGAATGGACGCTCGTGAATCCACGCTGATTCGGAGGACTTGAGATGAAACGACACGCACTCGGTATCGCCGCGGTCCTGACCGCGTTTCTCATCAGCTCACCCATCCTCGCCCAGAAGGGGGGCGTCGGCCGGGTCACAACCCAGAGCAATTCGGGCTTCGGCTTTGGAGCTCGCGCGCTGGGCATGGGAGGCGCCTTCATTGCCATCGCGGACGATGCGTCCGCCGCGAGCTGGAACCCGGCCGGTATCGGGCAGCTCATTCGACCCGAGCTGACGATCGTCGCCAGCACCAATTCCAACGAGACCAGAGTCTCGGGCGACCAGACGACCGACAGCTACACGAACGCGGCCGGAGTGCCGAACGGGAACAAGGACTTCTACACCTTCTCGGATCAGATCGTGAAGCAGGACCCGACGGGCATCGACTTCCTCAGCTTCGTGCAGCCCTTCGACACGGGCAAGCAGATCCTCTCGCTCCAGCTCTCCTACGCCCGCCGCGGACGCGCAGCCACCTCGAGCCAGAGCCTCAACCTGCAGAACTCCGACAACTACTATGTCGTGGGGAACGGCACCGAGGCGCTCTACTCCACGACGGACTACGAGATCACGTCGTCGGGTTCGGGCGGAATCGACTCTTTCACCTTCGGCGTGGGCACCTCGTTCAGCGAGTGGCTCTTCGTCGGAGCCAGCGGCGAGCTGTGGCGCGGGACCGTGGGTTCGACCAACGAGGTGGCCATCCGAAGCTTCACGTTCGACAGAGATCTCGGCGTCCACATCCCCTCGGAAGACCGGCGCTTCTCCAATTCGGTCGAGCGGAAGATCCAGGCCTATTCCTTCAACTTCGGGGTCCTGGCGAAGCCGTATCCCTGGCTCTCCCTGGGCGCCGTCTACCGGACGAAATGGAGTGGCACCAACGATCTGAACGCCTCCTACTACGAGATCGGCGCCGTTTCGGGAGGGTATCGCCGGTGGCAGGGGACGGCCACGACAGACTCGACGATCGACTGGCCGGACTCCTGGGGCGTCGGAATGGCCATCCGACCCATGCCCGCCCTCACCCTGTCGGCCGACTACTCGGTGACGAACTGGTCGAAGGGCACGACGAATCCCCAGGGGCCCTTCTGGTTCTGTGACGAGGCGGGTCACTGCACCGCGCAGTTCAACAACGTCGACGTTGCCTTCCCGTCCGGCGGACCCGTCGACCAGCACGGCGAGAAGTTCCAGAACGATCAGGACTCCCTGAGGTTCGGAGCGGAATACGTCTTTCGTCCGGGCCGGATTCTCGTACCCGTCCGGGCGGGCTACTACCGCATCACGTCTCTCGCTCCCCTTTTTGACGACCGGCAGTTCGACTCCGATCCCGAGGCCGACTTCCGCGGCTACACCGCTGGCCTGGGCATCGCCTTCGACATGGGGAACCAGAAGAGTCTCCTTCTGGACTTCGCGGCCACGCTCGAGGAGGCGGACAGCTCCTACAACGAACAGAACTACTTCCGCTGCTACACGAACGCCCAGCAGCAGTGTTCGGTCTACTTCCTCAGGACGAGGACCTCGCAACAGGAAGTCCGGAACACCCGCCTCATCGGTTCCCTCATCTACCGCTTCTGAGCGCCCCCTTCCTGGTCCTCCTCCCCCTCCCTTGAATCGACAGGCCCCGGTGACGAGCGCCGGGGCCTTCGTTTTCTTCCGCCGCGATCGTTCTGCTGGGCTCAGAGCTCGCTGGCTGGGGGCGGTGCGTCGCCTCCGCCCCCGTCCGGACCGCGTCCCCCCCCTGCGGGCCGGCCTCGCCCACGGCCCCGGCGGCGAGAGCGGCCCCGATCCCGGTCGCGGCCTCCCTCGGACTGCGGACGTTCCTGAGTGGGCCCGGCCGCCTCTGAGCGTTTCGGCGTCCTCGCATCACCAGCGGTCCCTTCAGTTCCTGGCTTCTGCCCCCCGTGTTCCGGGCGCCCCCCTCGGTGATTGCGGGGACGTCCCTCGGAGCGACCCGGGCGCGCGCGCTCTTCTCCCCGTTCCGCGGACGGCCTCTGTTCGGGCTGCGGCCGCTGTTCAGGCTGCGGCCGCTGTTCGGGCTGCGCTCCGCCCATCGAGGCCGAGGGCTCCTGGCCGGGCTGCCCGGGCGGCCTCTGCCCCTGCTGGCCTCCTCTCCCTCTCCGCCTCCGGCCCCGCCCCTTGCTCTGTTCCGGCGAGGGCCCGGACTGGGAGCCCTGAGCCCCCTGAAGCTGACCAGAAGGCTGTGGCGCGGGACTGGCTGGGCTGGCCTGCGGGGGTCGAGATGCCTGCGGTCTCTCGGACTTCTCGCCGCCCTTCTGGGGCTGCGCCGGTCCCCGTGGCCTCTGCTTCTGTCCCCGCTGCTTTTCCTTCTGCTTCTGCCGGCGGCGCTCCTCTGCCTTCCTCTGCGCGGCCAGGGCCTCTTGACGCTTTCGCCACTCTCCGTCGAGCTCGTCCGCGAGGGCCTGGTCATCCTCGTTCATCACTTGCCGGAACCGCAGCATGACGCTGGTTTCCGCCGCCTGCGCCGACAGCGCCGCGATGATCCGGTCCCGGGCAGGGGCATGCTTCTCGCGCACCAGGGACGGCAGACAGGTCGAGTCGGAGAGGACCATCCGGGAGAAGAAGACCCGCTTCGTTGCGCCCTCCGGGTCCTTGAGCACGAGGATGA
Source organism: Thermoanaerobaculia bacterium (assembly GCA_022071945.1). Taxonomy (GTDB): domain Bacteria; phylum Acidobacteriota; class Thermoanaerobaculia; order UBA5066; family UBA5066; genus JAJVIN01. Next base: position 98,538 of record JAJVIN010000034.1, read on the forward strand.
AGAGATCCTGTTCGTGCTCCAGGTCGTGCTCCTTGTATGTAAAGCCCGGAAAGGCCTCCTCCGCGAGCTCCGTCAGGACGTCCAGGTACTTCTCGCCGAGCTCGAAGGTCTGCTCCAGCGAAACGACCCGGTCTCTGAATATCTTGGTTGTGGGTCCGGCCTCTTTGCGTCCTTCGTAAATCGCCATCAGCTCCTCGAGTCTACCAATCGAACCGCGCCTGTCTCTTCTCGAGAAAGGCCCGGACCCCTTCCTCTCGATCCGGCAGCGTCATGACGAACCGGAAGGCGGCGAGCTCCCGGGCGAACGCGGATTCTGCCGCGCCGCCCCGGCCAGCATCCAGGAGATCGAGGAGGACGTGAAGGGCCCGGGCCGAGTGGGTGGTGCCAACACGCCGTCTCAGGAGGGCATCTGCCGGCACACGGCTCCCATGAACGAGAACGGCCGCTCTGAGCTCCCGTTCTCCGGCGGACCAGAGGAGAGGGGCCAAAAGGGCGCGACGCAGATCGAGCACCGCTCCCGGGGTCCACTCCGCTCCTGATGCGAGCGCGGCCACCTCGACGAGGGGCGTCTTCAGGGTCCCGGAGAAACGCGCGACGAAGGGAGCCGCGGCTCGCGCCAGGTTCAGCAGGAGATCGAGCCGGGTAACGGCCCGAGGCGCTCCCGCGAGATCGAGCTCGAAGGCCTCGCCCGACAGCGACACTTGGTCGAGCTGTGCGAGAGTCGTCCCGGCGACGAGGCGAAGCCGCCTCAAAGCGAGAGCCCTCCGAACCGAATGACGGACTGGGCGTGCCCTCCCGGCGAGAACTCTCCTCTTTGCCTGAGGGCGCCGGCAGAAAGAGTCTCGGTCAGGCTCTCGGACAGGAATCGCTCGAGGATCCCCGCGAGCCCGGTCTCGTCTCCCGGGTCCGCCAGGAGGCCCGACTCACCCTCCCTCACCACCTCGGTCAGGCCGTCCACCCGGCTCCCGAGAATCGCCCGGCCAAACGCGATGGCGTCGGCCGCGATGCCAGAACCCGTGGCCGCCCGGTACGGACAGACGACGGCATCCGCCGCAGAGAACCAGAGCCCCCTCTCCTCCTCCGTCAGGTATCGGAGCTCGAGACGGATTTGCGGATCGGCCCGGGCCGTCTCGAGCCTCCTCGCGTCTCCCCACGGTTCTCCCGCAAACACGAGGAGCGCGCGGGGGTGCCGGGGCGAGATGCGCAAGAAGGCCGAGAGGAGAAGGTCCCAGCCCTTGTAGGACCGAAGCAGTCCCGAGAAGAGCAGCAGCTGGGCCTCCGGCGGGACTCCCAGACGACGCCGCGCCTCGCTCTTCTCGAAGGAGAATCGAGGCGGCTCGACTGGATGCGGGAGGAAAAGAACATCGGCATCGGGCCGAAGCCCGATCAGCTCTTTTTCGAGCCGCCGGTTCTGGACGACGAAGCGCCGGTAGCGTTCGAGGGGAAGAGAAGACAGCCAGCGCTTCCAGGCCGCGGATTCGTGGTCGTAGAGGTTGTGGCAGTAGAGGATCGTTCTCTGGCCCAGGCTCGCGGGCAAGCCGTTGAAAAAGAGGAGGGTGTGGAGCGCGAAGAAGGCCGTCCACCACGGAACCACGAGAAAGGCCGGATCCCATCGAGCCGCATCATCAGCGGCCGCGACGAACGTGAGCGGGTTCAGACCGTCCAGAAAGGCGTCGATCCGTCCGCAATCGGCCGGCCAGTCGCCTTCGGCGGCCTGGGACTCTCCCGGATACAGGACTGCCGGATAGAGCCTCTCGAACGTCGCGATCCTCACGTCGGCCCCCATCCGTGAAAGCTCCCGGGCGAGGCGGTACGTCTGATCCGCGATTCCACTTCGAAAAGGGGGCAAGGGCCCGAGAAGGAAGACGCGGCGGTTCATACACGCCGGAGAAGGAACGCCTTCAGGTAGCTCCCTTCCGGACAGTAGACGGAGACCGGGTGGTCGGGCCCGGCCCCGCGCTCCTCGAGAATCTGGATCCGCGCTCCCGCATCCAGGGCGGCCGCGAAGAGGACCTTCTGAAAGAGCTCGGCGGAGACGGGGCCCGAGCAGGAACAGGCGAGGAGCAGCCCTCCCGGGGGCAGGAGCTTGATCGCGAGACGGTTGATGTCCTTGTAGCCCCGGCAGGCGCGCTCCACGTCCCCTCGCTTCTTCGCGAACGCCGGTGGATCGGTGATGACGAGATCCCACTTCTGTGCCAGCGTGTACCTCACGCGCAGGTCATCGAAGACATCGGCCAGGATGAAGTCGACCTTCCGGTCCGGACCTTCTGGATCCTGACCGTTCAGGCGATGGTTGAGGCGGGCGAGTTCCAGGGCGGGAGCCGCGCTGTCGACCTGTTCGACCCACGGGCTTCCTCCCGCGATTGCGGCCACGCCGAAGGCGCCGGAGTAGGAGAAGAGGTTGAGGACCTTCCTGCCGCCGGCGTGCTGCCGGATCAAGTTCCTGTTCTCGCGCTGATCCAGGAAGAAACCGGTCTTCTGACCCGAGAAGATGTCGGCCAGGAATCGCATTCCTCGTTCCCGAAATTCCACGCGTTCGGGGACGTGCTCTCCCCACAGCAGTTCATCCTCGAGCGCGAGCCCCTCTCCTTCCCGGGATGAGAGGTCGTTTTTCTGGACGATCACGGAACCAGGAAAGAACTCCTGGAGGGGTGGCAGCCAGTAGGGCCGGGCCATCTCCGTCCCCTCGGTGGTCGCCTGGACGGCGAGCACGGGACCGTACCGGTCGACGACGAGACCGGGCAAGAAGTCGCCCTCGGCGTGGATCGCCCGGTAGCCGTCCGTGTCCTCGGGAACGACACGCTGGCGCAGCGCGAGAGCGCTCCGGATCAGCTCCTTCACGAAACCGGGATCCGGAGCGTCCGGGAGGAAGGACCAGAGGCGGGCAGCGAGCGGGGAGCGGGGAGAGGTGAAAGCCCATCCGAGCACCTCGCCACGGCCGGCGGTGACGGGAAGCGGTCCACGGGGTGAGGCCGGAGGCGGGGTGGACTCGAGACTCCCCGCAAAGACCCACGGATGGCAGCGGCGCACGGACTCCTCGCGGCCAGGCCTGAGTCTGAGTGTCGGCGGAGCCTCGCTCATCCGTCCATTGTAGAGGCGCGCCGCCCGGGGCGCCGGCGGGGCGGATCACGGTGTAGAGTTCGGGAGCAATGGAAATGTTGCTGGGTCTTCTCGCGGCAGGTGGGATAGGCGTTGCGGCGTGGTCCTGGGCGGCCCTGGCGAGGGCCGCCGCGAGGGAGAAGCGCCTCCTCGACGAACTCTCCTCCCTGCGGCTGGCCGTTTCCTCGCGTGATTCGGCCACGAGCTCCATCCAGAGCGCGGAACTCTTCAAGAGCCCGCTCGCGCCCGAGGAAGAGAGCCAGCCCTCTCCGAGCCCCGTGGACAGCCTCGCGGCGTCCGAGGTTTCGAGGACGGATGCCGAGGCGCAGGCCGTTCTCCTCCAGAAGCTCGAGCCCTCGGCAAACGAGATCCTCAGCCACGTGGCGGGGCTCGAGCTGCAGCTCTCGGAACGCCTCGAGCGGATCGAGACCGAGGCCCGGAGGCTGACGGGACAGCTGGGCAGCGTTCCCCAGAAATCCGAGATCGTCCTGCCGCCCCTCGGTCCCTCCCTGGACCGCGCGGCCGACGCCCACGAGGCCCTCCGGGATGCCCTGTCGAAGCTGAGAGGCACCGTGATGGCAGTCGCCTCGGCGGCGGGCAGGCTCCTCGAATCCTCGCGGAACATGCGCGCGTTGACGATCGAGTCCGAGCGGAACATCCAGAGCCTGGCGCCACTTCTCGCGGCTCTCTCCGGGCTTTCGGACCGGATGAACCTCTTGGCGCTGAACCTGGCCTTGCTCGCGTCGCGCGCCGGCGAGGCCGGATCCCCGTTCGAGCAATCCGGAGAGGAGCTCCGGGGTCTTTTCGAGAGCGCCCGGCGTCTCTCACGTGACTTCTCCTCGATCTGTTTGAAGGCCGGAAACGCCACGAACCGGGCCGCCGAGGCAGGGCAGGAAGTCACGCTCGCCGCTGACAAGACGGTCGAGCGCTCCCGGCACGCAAAGGACGAGCTCGAGAGAATCGCGACCCTGAGCGAGCTTCTGGCCCAGTCCCTTGACGGTGTGCGGGAGACAGGGAACGCGGTGGGATCCGAGTTCACGCGGCTGACAGCCTCGTGCGAGAGGACATTCGCTCAGGCCCGGGGCCAGCACACCGGTCTCTCCGAGGCCGCCGCCCGGGTGGAAGAGACACTCGGGAGACTGCGCCCTCTCTCGGAGTCGGTGTCTCGTATCCGGACGATTTCCGAAGGTCACGCCATGCGGCTACGGTCCGAACTCGGTAGCCCGTAGGCATCGGTCTTGACTTCGCATCGGCGGCTGGGGAGACTCTTTCCTTGATGGTTGAAGACACTCTCGACGCCGCCGAACTTCTCTCGACAGCAGGCTCGGGAGAGCCCGCCGAGCTCATCCAGATGGGGGTCTCCGCCGCCCGGTCAGGAGGGTTCGAGCGGGGCTTGATCTTCCTTTCCGAGGCCTACCGGCTCTTGCAGGGAGACGCCGCCAAGTTTTCCCCCGTCGCCCTGTCGAGCTATGGACTGTGCCTGGCCAAGCACAAGGGACGGATCAAGGAAGCCGCCGAGTTCTGCCAGCTCGCCATCGAACGCGAGTTCTACAACCCCGAGCACTACGGCAACATGGCAAAGGTCTGGATCCAGGGGCGGGCGAGGCGAAAAGCCGTCGACGCCATCGAGAGGGGCCTGCAGATCGACCCGGGAAACAAGGCCCTCAGAAAGCTCCGGGAGGAAATCGGAGTCCGGCGGCGGCCCGTGATCCCCTTCCTCCACCGCGACAACCCTCTCAACATCAGCCTCGGCCGGATGCGGCACCGCATCCGCGAAAAGCGCCAGGAAAAAAGCCGGGTCTAGCTCGGGAGTCTCTGGGCGGGAGACAACCGGGGCTCACCTTTCGGGCAAGCCCCCGGTCCTCGCCGGCTCAGGCCCCGACCGTCTTGGCGACCCCGCGGGCCAGGTTCATGAAGGCTTCGGTCACGACCGAGCTCGGGTTCGCCGCGACGATGGGCATCCCCGCGTCACCGCTCAAGGCGACCTGGGGATCGATCGGAATCCCGCCCAGGAACGGAACCCCGAGGAGATCCGCGGTCTTCTGTCCACCTCCGCTCTTGAAGATGTGCTCCTTGTGGTGGCACTTCGGACACTCGTAGAAGCTCATGTTCTCGATGATCCCGAGGACGGGGACGTTCACCTGCCGGAACATCGCGAGCCCCTTGCGGGCATCGATGAGGGCCACGTCCTGCGGCGTCGTCACGATGACGGCGCCGGAGAGCTGCACTTTTTGGGTCAGCGTCAGCTGGGCGTCGCCTGTTCCCGGCGGCAGGTCGACGATGAGAAAGTCCTGCTGGCCCCAGGCAACGTCGCCCAGGAGCTGCTCGACTGCCTTGTAGACCATGGGCCCCCGCCAGATGACGGGGGTGTCGACGTCCATCAAGAACCCGATCGACATCACGTTCACGCCGAAACGCGCAATCGGCATGATCTTCTCGTCCTCGTTGAGGAAGGGCTTTTCCTGGATTCCCATCATCATCTGCTGGGAAGGGCCGTAGATGTCGGAATCCATCAGGCCAACCCGGTAGCCGAGACGCGTCAGGGAGAGAGCCAGGTTGGCGGCGACAGTGGACTTCCCGACGCCTCCCTTGCCCGAGGCGACGGCCACGATGAAACGGGTGCCGTTCAGGAGGTCCTTCTGAGGCGGGGCCGCGGCGGTGACCGGCTGGGGGCCCTTCACCTCGACCTTGATCGTGACCGAGCTGACGCCGGGCAGGGCCCGGAGCGCCGCTTCGCACTCGGCCTGGAGCTGTTCGGCGACGCCGGGCGTGCCCGAAGTGAGCGAGAGGCGGAACGAAACGTTGCCCCCGCCCACGTTTAGATCCTGTACGAACCCAAACGACACGATGTCGCGGGACAGACCCGGGTACTTGACCTTCTTGAGCGCTTCGAGCGCGGTTTCTTGCGTGAGGGTGGTTTGAGACAAGAACGACCTCCGGGCCGGGATTCTATTCGGCCGCGGAGAGTCTGAGGATTTCCCGCCGGACTTCGTCGGCCAGGGTGTTCCGGTCCTCGAACGCCAGACCAGTCGTCTGGATCGGCCGGCCGACCCGCACCTTCACGCGGCCCGGACGGATCCGGATTCCCTCCTTGCCGATGATCTCGCGAGCCCCGCTGATCCCGATGGGCACGATCGGAATGCCGGTTCGAAGCCCGAGAAGGAACCCGGACTTCTTGAACGGGAGAAGTTCTCCGCTCCTGGAGCGAGTCCCCTCCGGGAAAATGGAGACCGACCAGCCTTCCCGGAGCCGCTGTTCCAGCTTTCCGACGGCTTCCCGGCCGCTGTGCGAGTTCCCCCTCTCGACGGAGACGAATCCGGCAAGGGACATCGACCATCCCAGAAGCGGGATCTTGAACAGGATGTCCTTGGCGATGAAGCAGAGGTGCTGCGGGATCGCCACAAAGATCGAGATGATGTCGACGGCGGAGGTGTGGTTTGCCATGAAGACGGCCTGCGGGACCGACCGCGCCTCCGGATGCGCCTCGACGTCTATCTTCAGGCCGCTGAACCGGAAGATCGACCGTGACCACGACCGGGCGAGCTTCTGGTAGATGCGGGGGCCCGACGGCAGCCACAGCGTCAGGAGGGCCGCGATGGAATAGACCGCCGTCAGCGTCAGGGCGACAAGCCACGTCCATGCACCGAAGAAAAACACGGCGCGGAGTTTAAGCCCGGTTTGGCCCGGCGCCGCCACCGGGGCGCCGCGGGGGAGCGATCGGGGCTGCTTCCCGCTGAAAGACTTGACAATGATGAGAGCGAATCTGCTCGAGTGGCGGGTCACCTCGCTGGAGGGGGCTCTCGAAGCCTGCATCCAGGAGAACCGGGAAGGTTTCAAGCAGCTTCGCCAGGACCTCGAGAACCTGTAAGAGGCCCAGGACGGCACCCAGAGAAACATCGATCACCTGGGCCTCGAGATGGCCGGCTTCCGCCAGCGAACCTGGGAGCAGCCGGAAGAGAGCCGGTGACTGCGCGAGCCACGAGGGAATCGAGGCCAAGGTATGACGCAGATCATGCCAAGGAAGAGGGCGTGCAGTATCCTCCCCCGACATCATGGGCATCCACCTCTACGCGGTGTCGCTCGGCAGGGGCTTGCCTGTTCTCTTCCTGCATGGCGGGATGGGGCTGGATCACCAGCATTTCCGCCCTGGAATGGACACCCTCGCCGCCGGTCATCGAATCGTCTACACAGATCTGAGAGGTCAGGGCCGGTCCCCACTTCCGGCCCCTGATCCGGCATGGCGCATCGATCTCTGGGTGCAGGACCTGGAGGTTCTCCGAAACGCGCTCGGCCTGGACAGCTGGATCGTCCTCGGGCATTCCGCGGGCGGCCTCATCGCATTGGAGTACGCACACCGGCATCCGGAGCGGACACGAGGCCTCGTCCTGTGCGCGACGGTTCCCTGTTTCGACTTCGGAGCTGAGCTCTTCCCGAGACTCCTGGCGGAAGCGGACGAAAGGCAGCAGGCCGCTCTCCTGACCCTCTTTGCCACGGGCCCAGCGAATGCCGGAGAGCTGAAGGCGGCGCACCTCGAAATCCTGCCGCTCTACTTTCACCGGCTCCTTCCCGAGCACTCGGAGTGCTTTCGGAACCGCACGATCTACAGGCACGAAGCCTCGAACGGGTTCCGTTCGGAGGTTCTTTCTTCCTTCGACAGCCGCCCCTGGCTCTCCGCCATGACCATGCCCGTCCTCGTGATCGAGGCCGAGCACGATCGGTTTATTCCAACCCGATATGCGGGCGAGGTGTTCGAACACCTGATTCCCGATGTGCGCCGCGTTCGCATTCCAGACGCCGGACACTTTCCCTTTCTCGAGCAGCCCGCCGCCTTCCTGGACGCCTTGAGGGGGTGGCTCGGCGCGGTCTTTCCCGGGAATGGAGAGGGACCGTGAATCCCGGGCAAGCCTTGGCAGGCGATCTCGCCATCCTCTACGCTGGGGTGGACCGCCCCGAGGCGTGGACCGAATGGCTGGCTCGAACAGCGGCGTCCCTGAGGTTGCCTTTCATTGGGCAGCAAGCCTATTCGTTCGTGGAAAAGCGCGGCTCTGGATGCTGCCTTTTCGGCGATCACCACTCGACGATGCACGCCTACAACGCCTACTACGGCGCCCGCAACCCCTGGATGCCACGCGCGCGCGCCACCCTTCAACCCGGACGGCCCATCGTCAGTGACGAGCTCTGCGGCGAGAGCGAGCTCTATAGAACCGAGTTCTACGCGGACTGGCTCCGCCCGGCACGGCTCCTCCACTCCATGGGAGCGGTCCTCGCGATCGAGAACGGGACGAGCCACACCATGGCGTTCCTGCGCGGACCGGACGCCGGACCCTACACCCAGGAAGAGATCCGGTACCTCACCAGCGTGCTCCCCCATCTGCAGAATGTCTTCCGGCTCCGGGCGCGGCTGAGCGCCCTGGAGGCCGTCAGAGACTCGTTCTCCCATGCCCTCGATCGCCTCGGATACGGTGTCGTCCTCATCGATGGAATCGGGCGTGTCGTCTCCATCAACGCCGCCGCGAGGGAGACGCTCGGAAAGCAGGATGGGCTCCGGCTCAGCCGCGACCAGCTCCGGACGACGTCGCCGGCCACCGAGGGGGCTCTCGAGAGGCTCTTGCGGTGCGGCACGAGCCTCTCGGCCGAGACCGAGAGCCCCGTCAACGGAGTCGTGGAGATTCCGCGTCTGCGTTCGCCGCTTCCCCTGGAAGTCACGGCATTCCCCCTTCTTTCCGAGACGATGCTGCTTGGCATTTCGGCCTCGGTCATCGTCTTCATCCATGACCCGGATCTGAGCCGGCCCGTTCCCGAGACATGGTTGAAACAGAGGTTCCGTCTGACCGGAGGCGAGATCCGCGTCGCCCGGATGCTGGCGGCCGGCTCCACCCTCCCCGAAATCTCGGACCAGCTCGAGATCAGCATTCAGACGGCCCGGACCCACCTGAAGAGGATCTTCGCCAAGACCGACACGAGCCGGCAGTCCGACCTTTCCAGGAGACTCTTGAGATCTCTGGCGAACCTCGCGGGAACCGATCCCGCGAGATAGCCCTTCGTCCTCGAACTCTGGAGACAGTCGCCCGCATACCCCATTTGGGGGACGACGGGACTGGCATCGCGGTCACACATTTCCTCCCCGAGAACACGCGAAGGCAAACACGGACCCATTCGGAACCATCCACACGGGCCGGAGACCCGTCGCGGGCCGTGGTGCCGCCGCATGAGGAGGATTCGATGAAGTCTGGACTTCGGTACGCCCTCGCCCTACTGACCGCGGCACACTTGCCGGGATTCGTCTTGCCCGTTATCGCCGCGGAGCCTCCGCTGACCGTGACGACCGAGACGTTCGGTGCCACGGGCACCGACGGCACCGGAACGGCCGCCCGCTTCTTTCGCCCCGAAAGGCTCTGCACGGACGGTACCTTCGTCTACGTCAGCGACACCGCCAACCACATGATCCGGAAGATCCAGGTCGCGACCGGAGAGGTCACGACACTCGCGGGCTCGCCTCGCATCGCGGGAAGCGCCGACGGAGTGGGAACCGCGGCCCGGTTCAACTCACCGCTCGGAATCACGGCCAGCGGCAACTTCCTCCATATCGCCGACTCGGGGAATGCCACGATCCGCCGCCTCGATCTGACGACGGGAGAAGTCGTCACGGTCGCGGGGAGGGCCGGCGAGAAAGGTGATGCGGACGGGAGCGGGGCGTCGGCCCGTTTTCGCAAGCCCGACGGCATCCTCGTCATCGGCTCCGGGTCCGCGCAGAAGCTCTACATCACAGACAGCGAGGCTCACACCGTGCGTGTCTTCGACGGAGCAGGCGTGTCGACTCTCGCGGGTGCGGGAAACACGCCCGGATTCGCGGACGCCACGGGAGCGGCCGCGCGCTTCAACTCTCCGTGCGGGCTCGCCACCGATGGAGCCGGGAACCTCTATGTCGGCGACCGCAAGAACTATCGCATTCGCAAGATCGTGCTGGAAACGGGGGCCGTCACGACATTCGCCGGAGGCGCCACCGCGGGTTCGACCGACGGAACGGGCGCGGTGGCGAGATTCGGTGATCCCTCCGACCTCGCGGGCGGAGCGGCCCTGGAGGGCATCTACGTCGTTGATGTGAGCCGGCTTCGCTTCGTGAAGTTCAACGCCGAAGTCAAGACATCGACCACATTCGGAGTCGGAACGGGCATTGCGATTCACTCCGACAATCCGAGCGCTCTCCCTTACGTCTTCTCCGCCCGCCACAGTGAGAACCTGATCAACCGGCGCGCCCACCCGGTCGGCACCAGGAACCCGGAGATCCTCGCGGGCCGCCAGTTGCGACCGGTCTTTTCGCCGTCGAAGATGGTGCCCGGACCACAGGGGACGATCTACTCCTTGATCTCCTATACGGGTCTCGTCCGAATCGACCCGGTCGAAGGAACGATGACGACCATCGTGGACTATCCCCAGCTTGGCGGTCTTTCGCTCGAGGGCAACTACGCCTATATCGCCGACAATTCGAAGTACATCCAGAGGGTCGATCTGTCATCGGGCGCCGTCATGATCCTGGCGGGCGGTAAGACGGGTGCCGTGGACGGAACCGGCAGCGACGCCGGCTTCTCGAAACCACAGGACCTCGCCTCGGACGGGCAAGGCAACCTCTACATCGCCGACATGAACGCCCACACAGTCAGAAAGCTCGTCATCGGCACTCGACAGGTCACGACGGTGGCGGGCAAGACCTCGACGAGCGGAAGAACGGACGGACCCGCTTCCGAGGCGCAGTTCACTTACCCGAGCTCGATCCTCCACGACGGGCAGGGCTCACTGTACATCGGGGAATCCTACGCGATACGCAAACTCGATCTGGCGACGGGGCAGGTCTCCACCGTCGCCTACTCGCAGACCGAACTGCCGAGCGCCGTCGTGGGAATGGCCCTGACGGGCTCGAAGCTCACCTTCACCGACGCCCAGCGGCACACGATCCGCGTCATCGACCTTGCAACCAGGGAGATCTCCACTGTCGCGGGAAAAGAGGGAGTGTCTGCCTGGGCCGATGGAACCGGAGACGAGGCACGGCTCAACGCGCCGGCCGGCATCGCCCACCTCGGGAACGGCCGGTTCATGGTCGCCGACCCCGGGAACAATCTGTTCCGCTACGCCACCCTCTCCGGCTCGCCCGTCCCCCCATCCACTGCCAGTTTCTTCGTCCCGGTCGTTCTCTCGGCCAGCGGGAAGAACTTCTCCTACTTCACGACCGAGTTGACCGCGACGAACCGCGGCACATCCGAGGCGACGGTTCGATACTCCTACACAGCAGCCTCGGGCGGCGGCTCCGGTGCCTTCACGGACTCCGTCAAGCTCGGCCCTGGCAAACAGCTCATCGTTCCTGACGTCATAGAGTTCCTCCGTGCCCACGGTCTCGAGATCAGTGACTCCGGCGGCCGGGTCGGAACCCTCTGGGTCCACCTCGACGGCGTCAAGCAGACCGAGGCCTCCGTCACGGCGCGGACGACGACCGCCGTCTCGACGTCGGAAGGCCGCCCCGGAACGAACGCCGTCCTCGGCCGCGCGGGCCTCGCCTACTCGGGGCTCGCCCCCACGAGACTCCTCACGTCCCCGGTCTATCTCTCGGGTCTTCGATTCAGCGACAGGGAACGCTCGAACATCGCCGTCCAGAACGCGGGGGGCGAGACGGATGGGGACATCACCGTTCGCGTCAGTCTCTTCGCCGGGGACGGCAACGGCACGCCCGCGGGCACGCAGGAACTCACCCTGACGCCTGGCGGCTTCGGTCAGCTCGCCGTCGACGCGCTGGCGGCCGGCGCGACATCGAATCAGGGGTTCTTTGCGAAGGTGGAAAGGACGGCCGGAACGGCTCCCTACTACGCCTACGGCACGATCAACGACAACCCGACATCCGACGGATCCTTCGTCACGCCCTACGTCCCTTCCGCGGGCGAACTCTGGGGGCTGACTCTTCCCGTGGCCCTCGAGGCGGCGCCGTACGCGACGGAGGTGATCCTCAACAACTTCACCACGTCGTCGAGGGAAGTGACGATCACTTACGCGGCCACCGCCGTGGCAAACGGCCAGACGTGGATCAAACTGACCCTGCCCGCCGGATCACAGCGGCTGATTCCCGACTTCGTCTCGTTCCTCAGGACCTCGGGCGCGCAGGGAGTGGGACCCGCCGGCCCCGGCTTCGTGGGGCCCGTCTTCATCACTGTCGACGGGCTTGACGGCCCGACCGCCGCCGTTCAGGGCCTTGCCATCAGCGCGAAGACCACGAATCCTAGTCCGTCCGGCTCCGGGTTCCTCGGGCTCTACTACCAGGGTGTTCCGTACGGATCCAGCAACACGGCGGTCTGGGTCTCCGGCCTCCAGCAGGACGGCGAGGACCGCTCCAACATCGCCCTCGTCAACACGGGGGAAAAGGACGCCTCCCCGATGGATCTGAAGCTCGAGTTCTATAACGGCGAAAACGGCACGAAGACCGGTGAACGAACCGTCACGGTCGCGGCGAAAGTGCTCTCGAACCAGCTGCGGGTCCTGGCCACGGACGCGGGCGGCGCCCAGAACGGCTATGTGAAGGTCACGCGCGTCTCGGGAACCAATCCCTTCATCGCCTACGGCGTGATCAACGACGGCGCCAGCGCCGGAGATCGAACCGGCGACGGAGCCTTCCTCGTGAGCGAGCGGGCTCAGTGATTCCTCCGCCCGGCCCGGGGGTCCTCCCGGGCCGGGCCCTCTCTCGTGCCCCGGGTGCCTGAACCAGCCACTCGACCCCGAAAGGAGCCATCAGATGACGACGAATCGCCTGACCCCGCGCCGATCCGTGCTGGCCACGGGAATCCTGCTCCTCGCCGGCAGTGCCTCGCCGTTGATCGCGGGGCCGTCCGCCCAGGTCTCGAAGATACCCCTCTACTTCGAACCGAACCTGGGCCAGGCGCCGCAGGGCGTCGAGTTCCTGGCGCGTGGCGAGAACTACATGGCCCTGGTTACACCCGACGGGGTCACCTTGCACCTGCGCTCCGGCACCTGTGGCGGCAAGGAACGAAAGGGGCCAATGGGCCGCGAGGCAGAAACCGAGGGCATGGATGCGGGGCTGCCGGAGACGCCGTGCAGGACGGAAATGGCGACACTGCGGGTGGAGGGTCGATCGAAGAAGTCACGACTGATCCCGGAGGAGAGGCTAGAGGGGATCAGCAACTATCTGACGGGGAACGATCCGTCGCGGTGGCGAACTCACATCCCTCACTTCGCGGCGGTTCGCGTCGGGGATGTCTACCCCGGAATCGACATGGTGCTGAGGCCGAGTGGATCGAACCTCCGATACGACTTCGAGGTGAGGCCTGGAGCCGACCCGGGGAGGATACAGCTGAGGCTCCAGGGGCCCGAGAAGACCGAGCTTTCGGATGAACGGCTCATCCACCACTTCAAGGGCGGACGGCTCGAGCAGACGAATCTCCGGGTTTCCCAGGGAGCAGACGACATTGCCGGTGCGAGCTTCTCGCTGACATCCGACGGCCGGATCGGCTTCGACGTACAAGCCTGGAACCGGAGGGAAAAGCTCGTCATCGACCCGACGCTGGCGTGGTCGACGTTCCTGGGCGGCTACGGCCCCGAGCAAGCGCGGGCAATAGCCGTCGACGGCTCGGGTAACGCATACGTGACGGGACGAGTATCGAATCCCGTCTTCCCGGTCACCGCCGGCGCCTATGACACGACTTACAGTGGAGGCTATGACGTCTTCGTGACGAAGCTGGACTCGGCGGGTTCGGGGCTTGTCTACTCCACCCTCCTCGGCGGGGCGGGCGACGATGACCCAGCGGGAATCGCAGTGGATTCCTCCGGGAGGGCCTTGATCACTGGGTCAACCTCCAGCCCGGGCTTCCCCGCGACCACCGGGGCGTACGACACAAGCCAGAACGGCGGCGCCGACGCATTCTTGACGAGGCTGAACGCGATGGGTACGGACCTGATCTTCTCGACATTCCTGGGTGGTTCGGACCAGGACTACGGGAAAGGTGTCGCTCTGGATTCCTCCGAGAACGCCTATGTAACGGGATACACCACGAGCACAAACTACCCGGTCAGTGCCGGGGCGCACGACACAAGCCAGAACGGAAGCAACGACGTATTCGTGACCAAGGTGAACTCGACGGGTACGGGCATCGTCTATTCCACGTTCCTCGGCGGTTACACCAACGATCTTGCGCATGGGATCGCGGTCGATACCCTCGGAAGCGCCTACGTGACCGGACATACCTGGAGCCCGGATTTCCCGGTGACTGCTGGTGCGTACGACGGCAACCACAACGGGTACGAAGACGTATTTGTCACGAAACTGAACGCGACGGGCACGGGGCTCGCCTACTCGGCGTTCCTCGGTGGGATGTATAGTGACTATGGTGCCGGGATCGCAGTGGACGCGCTCGGAGGCGTCTATGTGACGGGGTATACCTCCAGCCCTGATTTCCCGGTCACCGGCAGCTCGTACGACAACAGCCACAACGGGGGCTTCGATGTCTTTGTGACGAAGCTGAACTCCGCTGGCGCCAGCCTCGTCTACTCGACGTTCCTCGGCGGCCCGGCGGCGGATACCGCAAGCGGGATCGCACTGGATGCCCTCGGGAGCGCCTACGTGACGATGACGACTGACAGCGTGGGTTTCCCGACAACGATCGGAGCGTACGACACCAGCTTCAATGGTTCCAGGGACGCCTCCGTGGCGAAACTGAATCCGGCTGGCACGACACTCCTCTATTCCACGTTCCTGGGTGGCCCGGACGACGACCTCGGGAACGCGATAGCAGTGGATGCCACGGGGAGCGCCCATGTGACGGGCGAAACCAGAAGCTCGAGTTTTCCCGTGACGACTGGGGCCTACGGCCCGGCGATGGCCGGGGATCACGATTCCTTCGTCACGAAGCTCTCGATTGGAGGCGATTCGCTTTCCTATTCCACATTCCTGGGTGGCGCCGGCTCCTTCAGCGGCTCGGGCTGGAGTCAATCCCTCACAACAGACAGCTCCGGATCGGTATATGTGACAGGCCGCACCTATTCCTCGAGTTTCCCCACGGGCGCCGGTTCATACGACACCGCCCACAACGGGGGGGACGATGCTTTCGTGACGAAGCTGAACGCGGCAGGTACCAGCCTCGTCTACTCCACGTTCCTCGGGGGATCAGGCGGCGACTGGGGAAACGGGATCGCTTCTGACGCCTCCGGGAACACCTATGTTTCCGGATACACCTTAAGCTCGAACTTCCCCACAACCGCCGGTGCGTACGACACGAGCCACAACGGGGGCTTCGATGTCTTTGTGACGAAGCTGAACGCGACGGGCACGGGGCTCATCTATTCGACCTTCCTCGGGGGTTCGGGGTGGGACCGCGGACGTGGAATCGCGCTGGATACTTCCGGGAGTGCCTATGTCACGGGGCATACGGACAGCACTGGTTTCCCGACGACAGCCGGTACTTACGACACCACCTTCAATGGGGGCGAGGATGCCTTCGTGACGAAGCTCAACGCGACGGGCACGGGGCTCGTCTATTCAACTCTCCTCGGAGGTTCGAACGGTGACGCCGGATACGCGATCGCGCTGGACAACTCTGGGACCGCTCTCGTGACGGGTAGCACCTCGAGCGCGGATTTTCCGGCAACAGCCGGAGCCTACGACACAAGCCACAACGGGAACGACGACGCCTTCGTCGCGAAGGTGAACACGACCGGGACCGGGCTCCTCTTTTCTACATTCCTTGGAGGTTCGAGCAAGGACGACGCGACCGCGATCACGCTGGATGCATCGGGGATCGCCTTCGTCACCGGGTACACATGGAGCGCAGACTTCCCGACAACAGGCGGAGCGTTCGACACGAGCCACAACGGGAACTACGATGCCTTCGTCGCGAAGGTGAACACGACCGGGACCGGGCTCGTCTTCTCTACTTTCCTCGGAGGTTCGGACAGCGATGCTGGATTCGGGATCGCGGTCGACGCAATGGGGACCGCTTTCGTGACGGGGTACACGCGCAGCACGGACTTCCCGGCGACAGCCGATGCTTTCGACACGAGCCACAACGGGAACTCCGATGCCTTCGTCGCGAAGGTGAACACGACCGGGACCGGGCTCCTCTTCTCCACGTTCCTTGGTGGTTCAGACAATGATCTTGGATACGCAATTGCACTGGATGCTCTCGGGAGCGCCTACGTGACGGGACTTACCGATAGCTCGGACTTCCCG
Source organism: Thermoanaerobaculia bacterium (assembly GCA_022071945.1). Classification (GTDB taxonomy): domain Bacteria; phylum Acidobacteriota; class Thermoanaerobaculia; order UBA5066; family UBA5066; genus JAJVIN01. The sequence goes on from JAJVIN010000034.1 coordinate 114,856, forward strand.
GCCAGTCCGGGAGCGTTCCAGGACTCCACACCTTCGGGGGATGGATCGGTGTTCGTAGCGAAGCTCACTTTCAACCAGGCCCCCACGATCACACCATTCGCGATGGTGACCGTGCCCCGTGGAGCCACGACGAACGTCCTGGTCGCCACCGTGACGGACCCAGACACGGTTCCCCCGGGGCTCTTCGTGACTGCGACGGGAGCTCCGGCCGGGATCACGGTGGCGAACTTCGTCCTGACGCCAACGACACCCGGCCACTACAACGTGACGGCAGACATCATCGCGGCGTGCAACGCCGCGGCGATGGGCCCGGTGAACCTGCAGGTGACGGACGGCATCGCCGCTCCGGCCGCAGGCTCGTTCACACTCAACACGACGGACGCCGCGGCGGGGGCAACCCTGACGGGCGGCGCGACCCTCTGCGCGGGTGAGACCACGACGCTCTCGGTGGCGCTGACCGGGACTGGCCCGTGGAGCCTCACATGGTCCGACGGCTTCGTCCAGAGCGGCATCACGACCTCGCCGGCGACCCGCGTGGTCACCCCGGCGGTAACGACGACCTACACGATCACGGCGGTGTCTGGCGCCAACGGGTGCGCCGGGACGGCGACGGGTTCAGCCTTGGTGACCGTGAACCCGCGTCCGACAGCAGCGGTGACCGGCGGAGGGACCATCTGCGCGGGAACGGTGTCGACGGTCGCCGTAGCGCTGACCGGAACGGCTCCGTGGACGATCACGTGGAGCGACGGCATGGTCCAGATCGCGGCAGCGAGCCCGGCGGCTCGCCTCGTGAGCCCCACCTTCAACCAGAGCTTCTCCGTCCTCTCGCTGTCCGACGCGAACTGCACGGGCGGAACGGCCACGGGAGCGGCGGCGTTCGTGGTCGAGCCTGTCCCATCCGCCGCCATCACGGCCCCCAGCGGGGTCTGCGAATCCTCGGCCGGGAACACGGCCTCCGTTCCGGATGGCGGGCCCGGAGTGACGTATGCCTGGACCATCTCCGGCGGCACCCTCACCTCCCCCTCCAACGCGAGCAGCGTCACCTTCGCCGCTGGCTCCGCGGGCATCGGCGGTCTCGGCGCCCCGCACGGCCCTGCGTCCTCCCGTTACCAGGAGATCGCCTCCGGCTCCGTCATCCTCACCGTGACGGTGACGAGGGCCGGATGCCCGAGCGTCGGGACGAAGACGATCCCCATCCAGATGCCGCCTGCGGTCCCCACTCCATCGATCCCGGCGGACGGGAGCACCTACAGCGGCTCTTTCGTTTCCTGGACTCATGCGGGCGGCTCCTCTTACGACGTCTACCTCGACACCGTGAACCCGCCGGAGAAGCTGATCTTCAGCGGGCAGACGAACAACTTGGAGGCGTTCATCCCGTCGTGGGTGAGTGGGGTGACCTACTCCTGGAAGGTCGTTGCCAGAAACGCGTGCGGTTCCAGTGCCTCTCCGCTCCGGTCGTTCACCGCCGGGAACTGCCCGTGGACGGGCACGGCGCCGGTTCTGACGAGCCCCGTGAATGGCGCGGCGGGAGTGGCCGCGACGGCGGCCCTCACATGGACGCCAGTGCCCGGAGCGGCGCACTACGACGTGTACGTCGGGACGAACCCCGAGAACCTCACGCGGTACGACGTGGCGCAGGCACCGGAAACCTCGGTCTTCGTTCCGGTTTCACCCGGGGTGACGTATCACTGGAAGGTGGTCGCGGTGCCCATCTGCGGCTCGGCGACGTCGTCGTCGTCATCGACGAGTACCTTCACGGCATCGGGGAGCGCATTCGGGGCGACGGCTTTTGCCCCGAGCATCTTCAACCGGTGGGAGACGGGCACGGTGACGCTGTCTGGCAGTGGGTTCACGGCCGGGATGCATCTGTTCACGGACCTCCATGGGGCGAATGCGGGGACGGTCGTTCCCGCGATCTTCACGAACGCGCTCTCGAACCCGTCACAGCTGCAGGCGACGCTGATCGGGAACCCGGCGGCACCGGTGGGGCTCTACGACGTTGGCGTGACCCTCTCGGGGATCGAGGAGGGAAGGCTCTTGCAGGCGATGGCGCTCCGTGCGTTCACGGACGTGACAGAGAACGACTTCTACTACCTGTCGTCGGCGCGGATGGCGGACGCGGGGATCATGGAGTCTGACTTTGCGAGCGGGACACCGGGGCCGCAGTTCTCGCCGGCGACGAAAGTGAGCCGGGCGTTGATGGCGGAGTACCTTGTGAAGAGCCACCTGTACTGGCGGTACCGGACGACGGCGCTGCCAGCGGCGACGTGCACGCCGAGTGGAGGGGGATCGACGACGTTCCCGGACGTGGCGTGCAGCCACCCGAACTGGCTGGCGATTCACTGGATAAAGGTGTGGGGCGTCACACAGGGGTCGCCGTGTGCTCAGGGGCTGTGCTTCAACCCTGACAACAACGTGACCCGCGCGGAGATGGTGACGTTCGTCGAGCGTCTGCGCCAGACGGGGGTGCTGAACACGCTTCTGTCGACGGTGGGAGAGACGGATCCTGGGTGCGCGGTCGCTTACCCTGCCTGCAAGGGTTGGACGGATGCCGAAGGAGTGATGGACGTCCCGGGGTGGCCGCGTCGTGAGGCGAACCTGGCGTTCCAGGACCGGATCACGTCGGGATGCTCTGGATCACCTGGAAACGCCCTGAAGTTCTGTCCGAGTGATTTTGTGAACCGGGCGCAGATCGGCGAGTTCCTGGCGAGGACACTGGGCCTCGTGCCGATGCCGTGAGGCCCTCATCGTCCGGCCCCTTCTCCCGGGTGCGCGGGAGGAGGGGCAACCGGCGAGAGCGCTCGCCCGCGGAGCGCACGGCAGAGACCGCTCGCAGAGCGGGTGAGGACCTCTTCGGGCCCTCTTCTTCTCCGCGGATCACCCCGCGCCGGCGGCGTGCCTCTTCTCTCCCTGCGGGCAGCGACTCTCGCAGCGGGACAGCGACACGGGCCACGCGAGGGAACCGGCACCACGGGAACTCTCTCCGCCTTCGATGGCCCGCCACGTAGAATCCGCCGGTGGCCTTCTCCTCCCAGTACCTCCGGATAGAGAGGACTCCCTGGTACAAGCTGCCTCGCACACGGGCATGGTTCGCGAGAGCGTTCCACCACCTCGGGGGAATCGGGCTCATGACCCGGGACACGATACTTGCCGCCCGCTCGCGCTGGGAGACCGGTGAGATCCTCCGGCAGATGGACGCCCTCGGCGTCCAGTCGATCTCGGTCACGAACCTCACCGCGCTCTTCACGGGGATGGTCTTGGCCCTGCAGACCGCCTACGCCCTCTCACAGTTCGGCGGAAAGCTCTTCGTGGGCCGTGTCGTGGTCCTCTCCCTCGCCCGCGAGCTGGGGCCGACCCTCACCGCCCTGATGGTCGCCGCCCGGGTCGGCGCCGGCATCACCGCCGAGCTCGGCACGATGGCCGTCACCGAACAGGTCGATGCCCTCAGAGCCCTCGGTGCCTCGCCCATCAGAAAGCTCGTCCTGCCCCGCGTCCTCGCGGTCACGGCCATGCTCCCCGTCCTCACCCTGATCGCCGTCTTTCACGGGATCTTCGGCGGACTCGTCATCGCCATCTTCGAGCTGAAGATCGGCGCGAGCTTCTACATCTCGACGACCCTGCAGGCCCTCCAGTACAACGACCTCCTCCACGGACTCTGCAAGACACCCTTCTTCGGTGCCGAGATCGCCCTCATCGGCTGCTACAACGGGCTCAACGCTTCTGGCGGAGCCGATGGCGTCGGGCGAGCGACCACGGTCGCCGTCGTCCTCTCATCCATCACGGTCCTCATCACCGATTTCTTCCTCTCGAAGCTCTTCATCTCGCTCCCCATCGGCTAGACCCGACGTCATGCCAGCGATCCCCGAACCCTCGCAGCCGATCCTCGAATTCCGCAACGTCTGGAGATCGTTCGGGAAAAAAACCGTCCTCGCCGGGATCAACCTCGCGATCCACCGCGGCGAGGTCCTCGTCATCCTCGGGGGGTCGGGCACCGGGAAGTCCGTGACGCTGCGTCAGATGAACGGGCTCGACCATCCGGATCGCGGCGAGGTTCTCTTGGACGGCGAGGACATCACGAAGCTCTCCGAGACCGAACTCTGGCGAGTGCGCCGGCGCGTCGGGATGCTCTTTCAGAGCGGGGCACTTTTCGATTCCATGACCGTCTTCGAGAACGTCGCCTTCGCACTGAGAGAGCACACCCAGATGTCCGAACCCGAGATCGCCCGCCGCGTACGCGAGGTCCTCGGATTCGTCAACCTCGGGGCCGAGGTCGAGACCCTTCTCCCCTCCTCGCTTTCGGGAGGAATGAAGAAGAGAGTCTCCCTGGCGCGGACCATCGCCCTGCAGCCCGAGGTCCTGATGTACGACGAGCCGACGACGGGTCTGGACCCGGTCACCTCGATGACGATCAACCGCCTGATCGTGGATCTGAACACGCGCCTTTCGACGACCTCGATCGTCGTGACCCACGACATCACGTCGGCCCTCTACGTGGCCGACAGGATCGCCTTTCTCAAGCACGGCCAGTTCGTCTTCACCGGGACGCCCGCTGAGGCCAAGACCTCATCCGTCTCGGAGTTGAGGGCGTTTCTCGAAGCCTCGGACGGCGAGGAAGAAGCGGTCGCGCCCACCCTTATTCCCCAGGAGCGAACGTGAAAGCAGACAGCAGGACGAAATCACGCGTCGGGATCATCGTGTTCGCCTCGATGCTCCTGTTCGCCGTCGCCATTGTCATCGTCGGCGGCAAGACGGGCTTCTTTCTCGCTCGCGTCTCGTATCACACTTACTTTCCGAACTCCCAGGGCCTCGTCGAGGGGAACCAGGTGAGGCTCGCCGGAGTCACCGTCGGTGCCGTCCGCGACGTCAAGGTTCCGCGAAAGCCCGGACAGGACCTCTTCATCGCCTTCGACATCGAGAAGAGGTACGCGCACCTCATCAAGACCGACAGCAAGGTCGAGATCAAGACGATCGGGCTTCTGGGTGACAAGTACCTCGAGCTGACACCTGGCTCTCCGAACGCCAAGGACCTGCCGGAAGGCTCCGAGATCACGGCCTACCGCGGAACGGAACTCGACAAGATCCTCGCGGGCGGAGGCGACCTCATGGAGAACGTCGTGGCGATCTCCAGGTCGCTGAAGACGATCCTCGGACGGACCGAGGAAGGGAAGGGCTTCCTCGGCGAGCTGACCTCGGAGTCGGCTTCGGGGAAGGAGCTTTCGAAGTCCCTGAGGAAGACACTCGAGACCACCAACCACCTCCTCGACGACGTCAGGGAGGGCCGAGGCCTTCTCGGGCGCCTCATCCACGACGAGAAGCTGGCCGATTCCATCTCCGCCGAACTCGAGGGTTCCGCCCGGTCGCTCCACAAGATCCTCGCTTCCGTTGAGAAGGGAGTCGGAGAGGGGGACGGCGCGATCCCCGCTCTCCTCGGCGATCCCGAAGGCAAGAAGAAGATCTACGCCCTCGTCGATTCCCTCAAGCTCACCGCGGACGGTCTGGCCGCCTTCTCGAAGGGTCTCAACGAGGAAGACGGGGTTCTCCCCTCCCTCATTCGCGACGAGGACTTCGCAAAGGAGTTCCTGGGCGACCTCAGGAAGATCTCCTCACATCTGGCGAGCGTCTCGGAGAAGCTCGACAGCGGAGACGGCACGGCCGGGAAGCTCATCGGCGATCCGGCGGTTCACGATGCCATCAACGACATCCTCGTCGGCGTCAACGAGTCGAAGATGCTCCGCTGGCTGATTCGCGACCGCCAGAAATCCGGCATCCAGAAGCGCTACGACGAGGAAAGGGCAAAGGCCAAAGCCGAACCCACGCCGGCGGCGGCATCAGCACCGCCCACCAGCGCCCACAACTGAGGCCAGGCGATTGACCGAGAGAAAGAAATCCATCCTGATTGCCGGGGGGGCCGGATTCGTTGCCTCCGCCCTCATCGAGTCCCTGCCCGCCTCCGAGTTCGACGTCTTCGGAGCGGACGTGTTCGACGCGCCCGGCGACCCCACGGCGGTCAGGAGACTCTCCGCCAGCAATCTCCTGGTTCGCAACCTGGCGCGGATCGAGGAACTCGACCTCTCCGTCGGGCCCGCGGTCGAGGACCTCTTCTTGCGGACGAACCCATCGATCGTCGTCAACCTGACTCCGCTGGGCCTCGGCGGCGTGCCCCTGGCTCCCCTTCTCTCCGCGTCGCGGAAGACGTGCGCGCACTTCATCCAGATCTCGTGCATCAGAGCCCGGGAGGCGGGGAACCCCTGGATCGGTGTCGAGCAAGAGATCGAGCGGAGCGGGCTCCCGTTCACGATCCTGCGGCTCGCCGAGCCCTGCGGCGAGGGGCTTTCGGGAAACCGGTTCCCGGCCCGGTGCCTCGAGGACATCCACGCGGGCCGGCCGATCGAGGTCGAGCACGGCCCGGCCCGGGACTACATCTCCCCGAAGGACGCGGCGGCCGCCACTCTCCTGGCGATCCGGAAAGGCCCCAGCACGGCGACGTTCGAGATCGGCACCGGCGCCGCGCGGACCCAGGGAGCCATCATCCGGATCCTGGCCGCCGCGATCGGACGCGACGCGGTCCTGAAGGTCAATTTCGGCGGTGACTTCAAGCCGCCGGTGGCGGCCAGCCTCGAGGCGGCGCGCCGCGACCTCGGTTTCCACCCCTCCCTCTCGATCGAGGAACAGGTCTCGTCCATCGTCGGAGCCCGGGAGGCCCGCCAGACGGAGAGTGTGTCCACCCGGCCCGCCCGGGCGGAACCCGTGTCGCCGGCGCCAGACGAGGGAGAGCCGATCCGGCTGTCTCGGCGCGAGCTCTTCAGCTTCCTCAGACGCCCGGGGAACCGGTGAGAACGGGCGTTTCGGTTTAGACTGCACCCCGCCCGGTTCCTTTGGAACCTGCACTCTTTCCCAGGAGGAATCACGCGTGAATATCTGCATGGTGGGCACGGGCTACGTCGGCCTCGTGACGGGCGTGTGTCTCGCCGATTTCGGCATGTCGGTAACCTGCGTCGACAAGGACGAGCGAAAGATCGAAATGCTCCGGGCCGGACAGACGCCCATCTACGAGCCTGGCCTCGAGGAGATGATCCACAAGAACGTGAAGGCCAAGCGCCTGGACTTCACGACGAACATCCAGGAGGCCATCGAGCGGGCCCTGGTGATCTTCATCGCAGTCGGAACCCCTCCGAAAGAGGACGGCTCCCCCGACCTCTCGTTCATCTTCGAGGTCGCCAAGTCGATCGCCGAGTTCATGAACGGATACAAGGTCGTGGTGACGAAGTCGACGGTCCCGACCGGAACGGGAAAGCAGATCGAGGAGATCCTCAAGGCGAACTCCGGCCACCACAAATTCTCGATCGTCTCCAACCCCGAGTTCCTCAGGGAGGGTTCGGCCATCGAGGACTTCATGCGCCCCGACCGGGTCGTCATCGGCTCACGAGACGAGGAAGCGGTCGCAATCGTGAAGGACGTCTATTCGCCCCTGGGCACTTCCGGCGTTCCGTTCGTCATCACGGATGTCGAGTCCGCCGAGCTCATCAAGTACGCCTCGAACGGTTTTCTCGCGCTGAAGATCTCGTTCATCAACGAGATCGCCACCCTCTGCGAGCGGATGGGAGCCGACGTGAAGGACGTGGCGCGGGGAATGGGGCTCGACAAGCGGATCTCGCCCCACTTCTTGCAGCCGGGTCCCGGTTACGGAGGTTCTTGCTTCCCCAAGGACGTCTCCGGCGTCGTGGACGTCGCCCGGCGCCACGGCTATACGTTCCAGATCATGGAGTCGGTCCTCGACGTCAACGATGCGGTCAAGGCCCGGATGGTCGACAAGGTCGAGCGTGTCGTCGGCAAGCTCGAGGGCAAGCGAATCGCCGTTCTCGGCCTCTCCTTCAAGCCTGAGACCGATGACATCCGCGAGAGCTCCTCGCTCAAGCTCATCGCTGACCTGCAGGCCCGGGGAGCGACCGTGACGGCCTTCGACCCCGTCGCCATGGACAACGCCCGCGCGGTCCTGACGGGCGTCGATTTCACCGAGGACGTGGAGTCGGCCGTCAAAGGCGCGGACGCGGTCGTTCTGGCCACCGACTGGAACCAGTTCCGCAAGCTCGATTTCGACCGTCTGGAAAGAACGATGAAGGCGAAGAACTTCGTCGACCTGAGGAACCTCTACGAGCCGCGCGAGATGCGCCGCCTCGGCTGGAACTACACCGGCGTCGGCCGGAGCTGAGCCCGCCGTTCCCATGCCCCGGGAGCCTCCCCGGCCGTCCGCGGAGGCTCCCCTTCGTCCTGCCTACCAGACTTTCGCCAGTGTCGCCTCGAGGTCGCGGACGCTGAATGGTTTCTGCAGGAAGCCGTTCGGGGACAGCCCGGCGGACTCCTCGCCGATCTCGTCCTCGCCGTAGCCGCTCGTCAGGACGACGGGCAGCTTCGGCCACCGCCCGCGAATCTCCCGGAGCGTCTCCAGCCCCCCCATCTGTGGCATCGTGAAGTCGAGGATCACCAGTCGTGTCTCGGCGTTCAACGAGAGCAGATCGAGCGCCTCGCGTCCGTCCCCGGCAGCCAGGACGCGGTACCCGAGAGAGGTGAGCATCCCCGAGAGGACGTTCCGCACCGGTACCTGGTCGTCGACCACGAGGACGAGCGAGCCCTTGCCCTCGCGCTCGGAAGCGGCGGGACGGACTCCCTCCTGTGTCCCGGCCTCCTCCACGGGGACGGAGAGCGCCGGGAAGAAGACCGAGAAGCGGGTCCCCTCGCCCGGCCGGGACTGCACCTGAACGAACGCCCCATGTCCCCTCACGGCGCCCAGAACGGCCGCGAGACCCAGCCCCCGCGAGCCCTCTCGCGTGGAGAAGAACGGCTCGAAGAGCCGCTCCTCGATATCGGGAGTGATAGCTCCGCCGTTGTCCCAGACGCTCAGGTAGACATACGCCTTCTCGGGCAGCGCGTCCTCCAGGAAGAGCTCGCCCTTCAGCTCCGAGGTCGACTCGATGAGGCCCGTCTCGACCCTCACCTTTCCGCCAGCCGGCGGTGCGGCACTGGCCGCGTTCGTCAGCAGGTGCAGGAGAAGCTGCCGGATCTCCGGGGCGTCGCCCCGCATTCTCGGCAGGGTGTCCGCAAGGTCGGTCGAGAGCGAGATGCGCCGCGAGAGGAGGGGTCCGGCCATGGACACGGCCGAAGACACCACCCGCGACAGGTCCAGAGGCTCCAGGTTCAGGCGCTTGCGGCCCGCGAAGCCGAGAAGCTGCCTCGTCAGTTCCACGCCCTGGTCGGCCGCCTTCTCGATGTGGCGAAGCGTCTCTCTGACGGGAGAGCGGGGAGGGAGCGACATCGAGGCGAGATCGGCGTTCCCGAGGATTCCCTGCAGGATGTTGTTGAAGTCGTGGGCGACGACACCCGCCATAGAACGGAGGCTCGTGAGCTTTCTCGCCCGGAAGCGCCGCTCGAGCGCGCGTACCGTCAGGTCGGAAAGGCCTGCCGCTTGCCGCGCGATGGCGACGTCGATGCGGCTCCCGAGCTGCCCATCCTCGACCGGGAAGAAAGCGATCTCACCAATCCCGGCCTTGATCCACTCGGAGGCGTCCTTCCACAAGCTGGCGGAAAGGGTCTTCACCGCTCCCGTTCCTGGACTCCGATCCCGCAGCTTCTGGAGCGCCCACCGAGCGTCGGTGAGCGGAATCGAGGGACCGAACACGACCGCCGAGCACATGCTGCCCTGGAAGGAGATTTCGGCCACTTCAGCGTGAGGCACGGGTTCGAAGGGGGGAGCGGGAAGGGCAGCCGCCAGACTGGTCCGGGCAGACTCCAGCGGTTCGACGATGAGAACTCTCAAACGAGCCTCCGTGGGAATTGACAATAGCGAGAGTGCCGCCCCGGCGCAAGGACGGCTGATCATCGTGACCGGTTTCTGCTAGCGTAGCGGCATGACGTCCGAGACTCCCGAAGCCATCCTGGAGCTCCTGAACCTGATGTACCGGCCTCACCCGTGGCATGGAATCTCGATCGGAGACGAGGCCCCCGAGAAGGTCAATGTCTTCATCGAAATCGTCCCGACCGACACCGTCAAGTACGAGCTCGACAAGACGAGCGGATACCTGAAGGTCGACCGTCCCCAGAAGTTCTCGAACGTCTACCCGACCCTCTACGGGTTCATCCCGAGGACCTACTGCGGAGAGGAGAACGGGGCTTTTTGTGCTCAGAGGACCGGGCGGACGGGGATCATGGGGGACGGCGATCCGCTCGACATCTGCGTCCTGTCCGAAAAGCCGATCAGCCACGGCGACATCCTGCTCCGGGCCATCCCGATCGGCGGGCTCAGAATGATCGACGGGCACGAGGCGGACGACAAGATCATCGCGATCCTCGAGGGGGACGCCGTGTACGGCGCCCTCCGTGAGGTCTACCAGCTCCCCCACGCCCTGGTCGAGCGGCTCAAACACTACTTTCTGACCTACAAGCAGGCACCGGACGCCCTTCACCCGAAGGTCGAGATCACGCACATCTACTCGAGAGAGGAATCGTACGAGGTCATCCGGAAGAGCCAGCTCGACTACGACCGGAAGTTCGCCAATCTCAAGCAGCTCCTCAACGCGGCCTTCCGGGTTCCCACCGCCTGACCTGCATCCGCGCGGGGAAGAGCCCCCTGCCCCCTTCGATTCATCGGCCTGGCGGAGAGGACGGGAGGGCCGGGGATCGCGCCTTCGACCCGGCAGCCAGGCGTTCTCCCGCCGGGACGGTAGACTCCGGCCGATGCGTCGGCTCTCTTTCACCACGGCCGGGGAGTCTCACGGCCCGAATCTCACCGTCATCCTCAGCGGTCTGCCGGCAGGACTGAAGGTCCAGACCGAGCTTCTCAACGACGATCTCGCCCGCCGCCAGCACGGCTACGGCCGTGGCGGCCGGATGAAGATCGAGAGGGATGCCGCGGTTCTGACGGGAGGGATCCGGGGAGGCGAAACGCTCGGCGGCCCCATCAGCCTGGAGGTCCAGAACCGCGACTTCGCGGTCTGGGAACCGGTCATGAGCCCGGTCCGGATCGACCCGGACGCCGCCAGAAAGCGGGCGCTGACCTCCCCGAGGCCCGGTCACGCCGACCTGGCCGGAGGCCTGAAATACCGGCGGAGGGATCTCCGCGACATCCTGGAGCGGGCCAGCGCGAGGGAATCGGCCGCGCGCGTCGCGGCAGGCTCGCTCTGCCGGATGCTCCTCCTTCACTTCGGAATCCAGATCCGAAGCGGCGTGCTCTCGATCGGTTCCGTCCGTTGCCCGCTCCCGAAGGGCGGCGTCTCGTTCTCGCTCCTTTCGGACGTGGACGAGTCCTCGCCCCTGCGGCTCGTTGACCGAACAGTGGAGGCGGACGCCATCCGGCTGATCGACCTCGGCTTCAAGGAAGGGGACACGCTCGGAGGCTCCATTCTCGTCGGGGCCAGGGGCGTCCCCCCCGGTCTCGGATCTCACGTCGCCTGGGACGAGAAGCTCGACGGCCGGATCGCCCAGGCGATGCTCTCCATCCCGTCCGTGAAGGCGGTCTCTCTCGGAGACGGGATCGAAAACGCCTTCCGGTTCGGGTCCGAGGCCCACGACGCGATCGAATTCGACCCGCGCCACGGATTCACGAGGCCGACAAATCGCGCCGGAGGACTCGAGGGCGGCATCACCAACGGCCAGGACATCCTTGTGACGCTGTTCCAGAAGCCGATCTCCACGCTCAGAAACGGTCTTCCTTCCGTCGACATCGAGACGAAGGAACCGGTCCGCGCCCAGTACGAACGGTCGGACGTGACGGCGGTCCCCGCGTGCGGCGTCATCGGCGAGGCGATGCTCGCCCTCATCCTGGCTGATGCCTTCCTCGCCAAGACAGGCGGGGATTCGCTCGAGGAGGTCGCGGAGAACTACCAGGCCTTCATGGCCGCCCAGCGAGCCTATTGAGTCGCGACGATGGAGTTCACGAAGGAAGTCCTCGATCACGAGTTCCCGTCCCGGCGCCACGGGATTCAGTTCAATCACGCGGCGGTTTGCCCTCTTCCGCGGCGGGCGGCGGAGGCCCTGTCGGCCTACGCGACCCGGCTTTCCGAGACGGGCTCGCTCGACTGGCTGGACTGGGGCCGCAAGGCCAGTGAACTGAAGGAGCTCGCCGCCGCGATTCTCGGCAGCCGCGAGGCGAGCAGTGGCGCGGACTCGATCTCGATCGTTCCCAACACCACGACCGGCCTGACGTACGTGGCTTCTGGATTCCCGTGGGAACCCGGCGACGAGGTGATCACGACCCACTCGGAGTTCCCGGCGAACCTGACTCCCTGGCTCTCCCTCTCTGCGCGCGGGGTGACCGTTCGCCGGGTCGTCACCCGCGACGGAGCCTTCACTCTCGACGACGTCGAGCGCCTCACAGGCCCGAGAACCCGCCTCGTCTGCGTCTCGCTCGTTTCCTTCCACACCGGGTTCCGCGCCCCCGTCGAGGAGCTCGGCCGGTTCTGCAAGGACCGCGGGATCGTCTTCGGCCTGGATGGGATCCAGGGCCTCGGAATCGTGCCGGTCGATGTCGAGGACTGGAACGCCGGCTTCCTCTCCGCGGACGGCCACAAGTGGCTCCTGGGGCCGGAAGGATGCGGCATCCTGTACACGGCGCCCCTCCTCAGGGAGCGCCTGTCCGCCCCTCCGGGCTGGACAAACGTGGCGCGGGGCTTCGGCTCGCTCGGGGTCGACGAGGTGCCAGGCTTCCGGATGGACGGGAAGAGGTTCGAGCCAGGAGCCCCTCCGACCGCCGGCATCTACGCCCTGACGGAATCGATCCGCCTTCTCCTGGAGACCGGCATCGAGACGGTTCAGAGGCGCGTTTCGGACGTTCTCGCCCACCTGAGTACCGGACTGGAACGGATCGGCTTTGCGCCCATTCTCTTCGGCGAGCGGCCGCACGCGGGGATCCTGGCGGCGCGGCCGCCCTCGGGACACGACGCCCGGCACTTCTCATCGGGCCTCGAATCTCAGCGTATCGCCGTCTCGGCCCGGGAGGGCTTCCTGCGCCTGTCTCCGCACTTCGGAAATGACAGGGAAGAGGCGGAGCGCGTCCTTTTCGAGCTGCGCCGGCTCGTGTGAATCCGGCCGGCGCTTGGTCGCCGCTCTCTCGCTATCTCAGAACCGGTGGAAGAGCCGCGTCGGGCGGTGGCGAGGGACGGTTCCGAAGCTCCTGAGGACTGATCCAGAGGGCGTCGAAGATGGAGATCCTCGGATCCACCGGAACGAGCCTTCCACCGCGGGTGACATGCACCTCGTAGTAGACCCGCGTCCCGGGCTCGATCTCGGGAGCCACCGCTGTTCCAATCGCCTGACCCCGGATGACCTTCTGCTTTCGCTTCAGTCCCGGCCGGGCGAGCGAGCCGATCACGGTTCTCACCCCGCCGCCGTGGTCGATCGCGATCACGTAGCCAAGCTGCCTCCAGCGCGGGCCCTCGTCCGATGGAGCCGGCCCCGAATAGACGATCGTTCCCGCGGCCGGGGCGAAGACCACGGCCCCTTTCGGCACCGCCAGCAGAAGCCCCGGATAGAACTCGGGACGGTGTGTAAGGGGCGAGATCCGCTTCCCGAAGACCGTGACCGGCACCGCGGAGGAGGGTTCCACCGGCGAGCGTGACGGGACGGTCTCCCAGTCTCTTGAAGGCAGGGCCGCGAGGCGTCGGCGAACGTTCTCGAGATTCCTCATCCGCCGCTCGAGCCTCAGAATCCTCAGGTCGAGCTGGAACGGAGAGGTGACCTCTCCCGCCTGGGCCGCGGGGAAGAACCCGTCGGGAACCTCCAACCCCGCGACGAGACAGAGACGTGCGATGAAGAGCTCGTCGTGTTCGAGCTGCTGAGCAAGCCGCTCCTGCCGCCTTCGAACGGACTCCAGAGCCTCCTGGCCCCGCAGGACAGACTGCCGAAGGGCGAGCCGGTCGGCGGACCTCGAAAGGTCGTCGACGAGCTGTGGTGCGCTCAGGAGCCCCGAAACCACCGAGGTTCCAGCCGCGAGCAGGACCCCGGCCACGACCAGCCCGAGCCAGCCCTCGATCCTCATGTTCAGGGCCGGCGAACCGGCCCGTCCCGCGAACACACGCAGTTCGGTCATCGCCCGGGTCGCTTCACGATCTCGAACTTCTCGCCGACCTCGATTCCGAGGAGTCTTCTGTCGCGGCGGTCGGCAGGCCGGAACACGTCGGAAAGCCGAACCCTGAGAACGCCGCTCCCGCGGATCGGGCACTCCAGAACCTGCCAGGGCCCGGGCGGCAGGACCACGACTCCCGCGGGAGCATCGTTCCAGAAAAGAGTGAGCTCGACCGTCTGACCATCCGGGCGCGCGTTGCGGACCTGCAAGCGAAACACCGCGTCCCCCCCGTTGTCTCGTACCTGGAAGGCGCATCCGTACGACGTCCAGCGGAACACCCGGCCGTCGGGCTCCGCTTCGGGAGGGTAGACCCCGGCGTCGGCCGAGTGGCGGAACGCCGACTCCGGCCCCGATGTTTCGGCCGCCCGAGACAGGACTCCCCCGGCAAGGAGCACGAGCGTTCCGGCGAGGGCCACCGGAGTGACGGCGTGGAGGAACCGGTGAGTTCGTCCGTCCTCCGGGATCGTCAGGCGGGCCGCGAGGACGCCCGTGACGGCGGCGACCTCCGCGTACAGGAGGTGAGAGCCGAAGAGGAAGATCACGATCAGGGCCAGGAGCGAGGCCGCGGCCGCGGCCGCGCTCATGGCTTCACCGGGCCGGTACCCGTCGAAGGCGAGGCCGCCTCCGATGCCACGTCCCACCCCGAGGAGGAGAAGGCCCATCATGATGCCGCCCGCGAGACCCATCTCGGCCAGGATGCCGAGATATAGGGACGGAGGGTTGTCACTCGACGAGACCGGCTTTGCGAGCTCGTCCCGGGCGACGTCGGGAAACTCGAAACGGAATGACCCCAGACCTCCCCCGGCCACCGGATTTCGCTGGAAGAGGTGAAACGCGGCCTCGTAGAGAAGCAGGCGCCGCGAAACGACCTCGGGCGGAGCATCCGACGAGAAGGACTGCTCGAGGCGGGACAGAAGGATCGACCGCTTCTGGCCGGAAGCCGGCACTGCGAGGGCGATGGAGAGCCCCGCCCCGAAGAGGATGATCATGACCCCGAAGACCCGCGCGAGCTTCTTTCTCTTCTCGGCGTGCTCGCCGCTTGCGATTCTCGCGAGCACCGCGGCGATGAAGAAGATCCCGGCAAGGGCCACGCCGATGAAGCCGGCGCGAGAACCGGCATCTCCGATCAAGACGAAGAGCAGGATGGCGCCGGTCGCCGAGACCACTCGCCGGAAAGACCCTTCCGCCGGAATGAGCGCCAGGAGGGGCGGGAGCAGAATCGCCGCCGCGACTCCCGCGGCCGACGGGTCGACGAAGATCGACTGCGCCCGGCCCCACTGCTCCCAGCGGATCGCCCTGAAATAGGGCAAGGCCCCCGCCTTCTGGAGCAAATTGACGAAGCCAGCAGACAGAGCGACGACCACCAGGGCCGCGTCGATCGCCCGGCGGCCCTTCTCATCCTGCTCCAGGGCGCTCGCGGCGCGGTAGAAGCCGCACCCGATCACGAGAGCCGCCAGAACCGCGAGCGTTCCCGCCGCCGCGTGCGAAACGTCCTCGCCCAGAGAGTTCACGACACGCGGCCCCAGAATCCCCCGGACGAGGAGATAGGACGTCACGAGCTTGACGAGAGCGGCCCCCGCCGAGAGGGTGGCGACCGCCGCCAGGGATCTCCAGACGGTCAGGAGACCGCCATTCCTCGGCTTCGACTCGTAGGCGGATCTCAGCGCGGACCCGGCGAGGTAGCCGGCGGCCACGATCGCTCCGGACTGCGCGGGTTCGGCCCCTCCCAGCGCCAGCGCCGCCGCGCCGATCGCCGACACGGTGGTGAGGGCCGCGATGAAAGACGCACGCCTGAAGGCAAGCGCCACGAAGAACAGAATCGCCGCCAGGCCCGCCACCAGAGTCCGGTAGAGAGGAGAGGGCGGCAGCAAGACGGGAGTCAGCACCGCCGCGAACCCAATCCATCCCAGCGCCGCCAGCACCGAACCGAGCGGATTAGTCATCTCCCCCTCCTCTCACCGGGAGGGAGCGCGACGACTCCGAGCTCCCGGCTGTCGGGGCTGCCGGTCAGTTCTCTCGGAACAAACGTCGGCGAGAACCGCACCCGGACCACTTCCGCCCCATCCGGCAACGGCTCCACCCGAAACCACCGCTCCTCGCCGGCGGACAGCGCCACCGCACCAGCCTCGACGCCGTCGACGTCGATCCGGCCGAGAACGCTCCGGCCGTCGGGACGCTGATTCTTGAATCCCAGCCGGACAGACTTCTCACCCGGCCCGACCCGCCTGAAGAGCGAGCGTCCGGTCCAGCGCGGGACCCCATCCATGAGGGCCTCCTGTCCGCCCCCGTGAAGTCCGGCCCACGGCTGGACGCGAAAGGCCCACGCCGCGTCCCGTGTCTGCGCCGTGGCGAGAAGGGACCCGAGGATTCCCGCCCCCACGAGGACAGAATAGATCCGCCGAGACCCGGCGACCCCGGCTCCGGGCGGAGTCTCCGAACTCCTGGGAGACAGAACGACGACGGGAACGATCATCCAGATCGCCACCTCCGGATTCCGGATGTGCGAGCCCCAGAGAAGGATCACGAGGAACCCGAGAAGGGCGCCACCCGCCGCGACGGCAGGCGCGCTGGCCGGGTACCCAATCGACCGGCGGGCCGCGGTGAGGACTGGCCAGACGGCAAAAGCCGCGAGGAAAAGGGCAGGCAGACCACACTCCGCCACCACGTCCAGGAACCCGTTCGTCGTGTTGTCCGTGAACCGAGCGGGGCCGAAGCGCCTTTCGAACCAGAACGGGAACTCGTAGGGGAACCCGGCCAGGCCGCAGCCCGACAGCGGCTCTCTTCGAATGCTGTCCCATGCGGCGGCCCAGTACATCGAGCGGCTGTTGGAAATCTCCGCCAGCGACCCCTGATTCAGGGCCGCTCCCAGCCTCGACACGAGCCCCCCAGCCGCGATCCTCTCGCTCCGCGGAAGAAAGACCAGGGCGGCCGCCCCAAAGACCAGGAGGGCCGATCCCGAGACCAGCACCACTGTTCGCGCCCGCCCGCCCCGGCGATAGGCGGCCACTCCCCCGGCCATGGCCGCAACGAGGAGAAGCATCAAGCCGGATCGCGAGCCGGAAACCTCGAGCGCCCATGCGGCGACCAGGAGACAGACAACCGTCACCCCGCGCAGCAGCGCCGTCCCCGAAAAGAGCCCGGGCACGGCCAGTGGAAGCAGGAGCGCGAGCCCGATCCCGAGCGCGTTGGGATCGGTCATGAGGCCGGAAACCCGCTCCGCGGTCACCCAGTAGGACCCTGCCTCTTGTGGAACGAACTTGCCCAGCATGCCCCCGAGACTGGCGACGAGGACGGAAGAAAGCGCGATCTTCTGGAGCGCGGCCGGCTCGGAACCGTAGAGACGCAGCCCGGCATCCGCCAGGGGCAGAAGGCAGGCCAGGACAATGAAGAGTTCGGCCGCCTCGATCCACCTGTCCCTGGCGAGCATCCCGAGACTGTTGACGATGAGGGGGTCCACGCCGCCTCGAAGCAAGAAGAAGAGGGAGCTCCCCCTGATGCCGGAAGAGAGCGCCGAGGCAAAGGCGACGGCGAGGAACCCTCCGCCCCACTTCCATGCGCGCCCGTCCAGAGCGAGGGGCTCCCCTTTCCAGAGGGTCCCGGCGAGATGGGCGCCCGCCGAGGCCGCGGCCAGAACGAGAAAGGCGTGGGGGGCTGAAAAGTCGCGCCAGAGCCGCGGGAGGCCCGGCAAGAAGCCCGCCGAGATGATGAGGACAGAAAAGGCCAGTCTCGGACGGATGAGGGGTGCCGCAAGTCCGAGAACGGCGGCGCCCACCGCGAGCGCGACCGATCTGGAACTCGCGGCGGGGGCGGCCAGCAGGATCAACGCGATCGAAGCGAGGAGCCCCGCGGAAAAGGCCAGTCCCCCGAGCACCTTGGCTTTCAGGGCAGAGCTTCCTGAAGCGGGTGGACGGACGGCCCCGAGGCCGACGCGCTCTCCTTGATGGCCTCCACGGCCGCCGCCGCCGCCGAAAGTGTCGTCAGACACGGGATATCGCGCTCCAGCGCGGTTCTCCGGATTGCCAGCTCGTCGAAGAACGAATCGCGCCCCAATGGGGTGTTGACGACGAGCTGGATCTCACCATTGATCATCCGGTCCACGACATTGGGCCGGCCCTCGTTGACCTTGAACGTGACGTCGACGGGGAGTCCCGCGGCCTTCAGCGACCGCGCGGTTCCCAGCGAGGCGGTCAGCGCGAAACCCAGATGCGAGAGCTCCCGCGCCACGGGCACGAGCGCCGGCTTGTCGCCGTCATGAACCGAGAGAAAGGCCGTTCCAGTCAGAGGCAACCGGATTCCGGCGCCGAGTGCCGCCTTCTGAAAAGCCGCCCCGAAACTGCGGTCCCGGCCCATGACCTCTCCCGTGGAGCGCATCTCGGGCCCGAGCAAGGTATCGGTCCCCTCGAACTTGCGGAACGGAAAGACCGGCGCCTTGATCGAGAAACCGCTCGCCACCGGCTCGCCCGTCAATCCAATCGACTCGAGGGACTCCCCGAGGCACAGCCGGGCGGCGAGCCGGGCGAGGGGAACTCCGGTCGCCTTCGAGACGAACGGGACCGTTCGCGACGCTCGCGGATTGACCTCCAGGACGAAGACGTTGCCGTCCCGGATGGCGAACTGGACGTTCATCAATCCCGTCACGCCGAGGGCCTCTCCGAGCTTCTTCGTGGCCGCTCTGACGGCTCCCAGGGCCTCGCGCGGGACCTTGCGGTACGGCGGGATGACAGCGTAGGAGTCTCCCGAGTGGATGCCCGCCTCCTCGATGTGCTGCATGATCCCGGCGATGACGATCGAGGTCCCGTCTCCGAGAGCATCCACGTCGAGCTCGAAGGCGTCCTCGAGGAACTGATCGATCAGGACGGGACGGCCGGGAAAGGCCTCCAGGGCCTCGGCGAGCACCTTCTCGAGCTCCGATTCCTCGTAGACGATCCTCATCGCGCGCCCGCCGAGCACGTAGCTCGGACGCACGAGAAGCGGGAACCCGATCCGCCGCGCCTCCTTCACCCCTTCGGACACGTCCCGCGCCGTCGACCAGGGCGGGGCGGCCAGGTCGAGCTTCCTCAGGAGGGCTCCGAAACGCTCGCGGTCCTCGGCGGTGTCGATCGCCTCGGGCGGCGTTCCGAGGATCCTCACGCCCGCGCGCTGCAGCGGGTGGGCGAGCTTCAATGGTGTCTGCCCGCCGAACTGGACCAGGACCCCGTGAGGCTTCTCCTTTCTCACGACCGCGAGAACGTCCTCGAACGTCAGCGGCTCGAAGTAGAGCCGGTCGGACGTGTCGTAGTCGGTCGAGACCGTCTCGGGGTTGCAGTTCACCATGATCGACTCGTAGCCGGCCTCGGAAAGGGCCTTGGCCGCGTGCACGCAGCAGTAGTCGAACTCGAGTCCCTGGCCGATCCGGTTCGGTCCCGAACCGAGGACGATGATGGTCTCTTTCCCGGAGGGCGGTGCGTCGTCCTCGGTTTCGAAGCATGAGTAGAGGTACGGGGTCGAGGACGGAAACTCGGCCGCGCAGGTATCGACCTGGGAGAAGACCGGATCGACTCCGGCTTCCTGCCGTCTCTGCCTGACGACTTCCTCCGGTTCGTTGAGGAGACGCGAGAGGTCGGCGTCGGAAAAGCCGAGGCGCTTGGCGCGCCTGACGGTCGCGGTCTCTGACGGCGACGGCTCGGCCCCGAGACCCGCCTTGGCGAGATCCCGGAGCGTTCTCTCCATCTCGACGACCTCGGCGAACCGGTCGAGGAACCACCGGTCGATTGCGCTGATGTCGTGGACGTCCTCGGGCGTGGCGCCCGCCCGCAGAGCGTTCATGACGTGAAAGATCCGGTCCGGCCGGGGCACCCGAAGAAGCTCGGCCCGGGGCATCGGCACCGAGGGCCATGCCGGGACGAGCGCCGGCTGAGGCAGCCATCCGGTCTGGCCGTTTTCCAGGGACCGGAGCGCCTTGCCGAACGCTTCGTGGAACGTACGCCCGAGCGCCATCACCTCCCCGACCGATTTCATCTGGACTCCGAGCACGCTCGTCGCGCTCGGGAACTTCTCGAAGTTGAATCGCGGGATCTTCACCACGACGTAGTCGAGCGACGGCTCGAAGGATGCCGGCGTCTTCTTCGTGATGTCGTTGGGCAGCTCGTCCAGCCGGTACCCGATCGCGAGGAGGGCCGCGATCTTGGCGATCGGGAACCCCGTTGCCTTCGAGGCGAGGGCGCTCGAGCGCGAGACACGCGGGTTCATCTCGATGACGACCCGGCGTCCGGTCCCGGGATGGACAGCGAACTGGATGTTCGAGCCTCCGGTCGCCACTCCGACGGTTCGAATCACCGTCTTGGCGTCGTCCCGCATGGCCTGGTACTCGACATCCGACAGCGTCATCTGGGGAGCGACGGTGATCGAGTCCCCCGTGTGCACCCCCATCGGATCGACGTTCTCGATCGAACAGACGATCACGCACGTGTCGGCCGCGTCGCGCATGACCTCGAGCTCGAACTCCTTCCAGCCGAGAGCGGATTCCTCGACGAGGACTTCGTGGACCGGGCTGAGCTCCCGCCCGCGCTTGACGATCCCCTCGAAATCCTCTGCATTGAAGGCAATGCCGCCGCCCGTCCCGCCGAGCGTGAAGGACGGCCGGACGATCACCGGGAACCCGAACGGCTGGGCGATCCGGCGGGCGTCTTCCAGCGAGCGGGCCAGGCCCGACCGCAAGACCGAAAGACCCGCCTTCACCATCGCTTCCTTGAAGAGAAGCCGGTCCTCTCCCAGCCGGACCGAGGCGGCCGACGCCCCCAGAAGCTCCACCCCGAGCCTCTTCAAGATCCCGGCCTCCTCGAGAGCGATGGCCAGGTTGAGCGCCGTCTGGCCCCCCACCGTCGGCAGGAGGGCGTCCGGACGCTCGCGCTCGATGACGCGCGAGACGGTCTCCAACTCGAGAGGCTCGACGTACGTGGCGTCCGCGAACTCCGGGTCCGTCATGATCGTGGCCGGATTCGAGTTGACGAGAACGACCCGGTAGCCCTCGCGGCGAAGCACCCGGCACGCCTGAGTTCCCGAGTAGTCGAACTCACAGGCCTGACCGATGACGATGGGACCGGAACCGAGAACGAGGATGGTCTTCAGGTCGGAACGTTTCGGCACGGCCGGAAGTGTACGAGAGCTTTCCCGATCCGGCTTTAGACTCCTCCGGATTCGCCGTGGAGAGCCCCAGAACAGAGACCGGCCCTTCCTTCCCGGCCCATGCCACCGGGCTTCCGAAGACGGAGGCCCCGGGAGGAAGGTCCGTGACCGCGACTCTCAGAAGGCTCCATTCGGAGTTCCCGGAATTCGTCATCGCGGCGGTCCTCTTCGCGGCCCTGACGGCCCTTTCGTGGAGGCGATGGGCATCGTTCGAGGGCGATTTGAACCGCGAGTGGACGACCCCCGCCCGGATCGCGGCGGGAGAGCGGCTCTACAAGGATGTCGCCTACTACTACGGGCCGCTCGTGCCGTGGACGGAGGGGGCCGCCTACGCCCTCTTCGGGTCCCGGACGGGGACGGCCCTGGGATTCGGTCTCGCCTTGGGGATGGGCTTGATCACGCTGGTCTTGGTCGTCTCCCGGCCTCTCCTGACCCCCTGGAGCCGGATCGCCTCGGCCAGCGTGATCACCGGGGTCTTTGCTTTCGCCCCCCACAACGGCGCCCTGATTGCCCCCTACTCCCTTTCGGCCGTCGCCGCGATGACCCTCTCATGGGGTGCGATTGGCGCCGCCTACCGGCAACGAGAGACCCTGGCCGGGGTTCTCATGGGATTCGCCCTTCTCGCCAAGGTCGAGGCAGCGCCCGTCTGCGTTCTCGTCCTGCTGCTGTTGCCGCCTCGTCTCGTGCTCCGAACGGGTGGACTCGCCGGGGCGATCGCGATCGCGGGGTACGGCTGGGCCGTGCGAGGCCTCGCCGTGCCCGATCTCGTGACCTTCGGACCCCTCAGACACGCAGTCATGCCCGAGGAATTCCGGGAGCTCTACCTCAGAATCAGCGGCCTTCACGCCTCCATGCGGTGGGGAGCCATCCTGGGAGTTCTCGCTGGCGCCTCGCTCATCCTGGGCTGGTTCGTTCTCGCAGAGGCCTGGCGTCGCCGCACGTTCGCCGAAAGACCGGCCCTCATCGATACCTCGGCCGCAGAGGCCAGCAGCCGGCTCCCGTTCTGGGGAGGCGGGATCCTGCTCGGAGCTGGCGCCATTCTGTGGATCCTGCGCTGGCCGGAACCGCTGCTGACGACCGTGGTGCGGGGGCTTCCGGCCCTGACGGCCGCCGGAGCCGCGGTGGCCCTCGCCGGTCTCCGATTGCCGTCGCGGCGGCGTCTTGACTTGCCGATTGCGACGCGGCTCGCCGTCGTCATCTGTCTGACCGGCCTCGCGTTCCTCTGGCGGACCATCTTGTGGGTCGTGCCGTCGTATCCCTACGCCCCTCTCGCGGCGATCTCGGCCGTTCCCGCGGCGGCTTATCTCTTGCGGAGGATCTCGCCGGGCGGGCTCCTGGCCTGGCTGCCGGTCGTCCTGGCCCCTGTGGTCATGTTTCCCAGGCTCGTCGACTTCTACAGAGGTCCGAGAGTTGAGATCCGGACCGAGCGCGCTCTCTGGTACGTTCCGGCTGACTCTGGCGAAGTCCAGGCACAGGTTCTTTCACACCTGCTGGAGGTGGGCGTCAAAGATCGGTCTCTCGTGGTTCTCCCCGAGGCCAGCGCCCTCAACTTCGTTCTCGGGGCACGGAGTCCCCTCCGGCTCGAGCAGGCGCTGCCCGGGCTCCTCGACGATCGGGCGGACGCGGCCCTGCTCGCCGAGCTCGAGCACGCGAGGCCGGAACGGGTCGCGTGGCTCGAGCGCGCCACTCCGGAGTTCGGCGGCCAGCGGTTCGGACGTGACTACGGCCGGCGCTGCGCGGAGTTCCTCTCGCGAGAGTACGTGGTGGAGAGGCGTTTCTCCGCGGCGGGAAGGACGGGGGCCGTCGTGGCGGAGGCCGTCGTGACGGCCGCGGTCTTGAGGCGAAAAGACCTCCCCGGGCGATCCCCCGCGCAGCCCGAGAGGCCTCGACAGTAGTATTCGGTTCCGTGGCTGAGGATTCGAGCGAGCTCCTGCGTCTCATGTTGCAAGAGTTGAAGGCGGTCAACCTCCGCCTCGACCGGGTCATCGACAAGCTGGAAGCCGTGCGGGGCGAGCTGAAGACCGAGTGGCGTGCCTCGGGGAAGAGAACCGAGGCCGTCCGGAGCGAGCTCCACGCCGACCTCTCGGTGCTCCGGGGAGAGCTCGGACAGCTTCGCGGGCTGCTTTCGAGCCGGGACGAGCTCACACCGCCAAGCCCGGAGGAGCCGAAACCCCGACCTCCCGTCAAACGCCGGCGGCGGAAGGCACCGCCGCGGCCTAAGAGGTCTGCCCCCCGCGCTTGACGAGGTGACGCCGGAGGCGGCGCTGAGTTCCCGTGCTGAGCTTTGCGTGGAGTGCCGCCTTGGGGTTCTGTAGCGGGAGCTCGGAGGGGGCGTGCGCCGAGATTTCGTCTTGGAGTCTGGCATCGGAGCTTCGTGGTCAGGCGGACCCCTCGGGGCGCTCTGTAGTCAGGCGGACCCCTCGGGGGAGCCGGGGACAGGCGGTTCCCACGGGGCGCTTTGTAGTCAGGCGGACCCCTCGGGGGAGCCGGGGACAGCGCGAAGCTTGTCCCCGGCTAATGTCTGCCGCCCCGAACGGGGCCTAAGGAGATTAGCCGGGGGCCAGCGTAGCGCTGCCCCCGGCTCCCCCGATATCGAGTCGGCCCACACCAAACAGTCTCAGGCCGACCGCCTGGGCTTGCTGGAGTGCCGCCGCGTACTTGTGGGAGTGAGCGGGGACGGCGCGGTCATCCGTTTCGGCGGTGGTGATGAGGACGGCTCGATACGGGACATCGGAGATGAGCCGGGGGCCAGCGTAGCGCTGCCCCCGGCTCCCTCGATATCGAACTGGCTCCCACCAAAGAGTCTCAGGCCGGCGGTCGCGCCTCCCCTGTCGGCTACTCCCGCAGGTTCACGTCGAGAAAGGCCAGGACATCGGCAGCTTCTTCGATCTGCTTGTTCGTGGGCTTGCCGGCTCCGTGGCCGGCCTTCGTCTCGATCCGGATCAGGACGGGAGCTCTGCCCGTCTGGGCTTGCTGGAGTGCCGCCGCGTACTTGTAGGAGTGAGCGGGGACGACGCGGTCATCCGTATCAGCGGTGGTGACGAGGACGGCTGGATACGGGACATCGGTTCTGATGTTGTGGAGGGGGGAGTACGACAAGAGGAGGCGGAACTGCGCGGGATCGTCCGACGAGCCGTACTCCGAGACCCACGCCCATCCGATCGTGAACTTGTGGAAGCGCAGCATATCCATGACGCCCACGGCCGGAACCGCCGCCCCGAAGAGCTCCGGCCTCTGATTGAGCACGGCCCCGACAAGAAGCCCTCCGTTGCTCCCGCCTCCGATCGCAAGCTTCTTTCGGGACGTGAAGTTGTTCGTGATCAGCCATTGTGCCGAGGCGATGAAGTCGTCAAAGACGTTCTGCTTTTTCTCTTTCATCCCCGCGCTGTGCCAGTCCTCGCCGTACTCGCCTCCGCCGCGGGTAGAGGCCTGCGCATAGATGCCGCCGCGCTCGACGAAGACGAGGTGCTTGACCGAGAACATGGGCGTCATCGAGACGTTGAACCCGCCGTACCCGTAAAGGTAGGCCGGTGCCGAGCCGTCCCGCGCAAGCCCTTTCTTGTAGACCAGAAAGACGGGCACTTTCGTTCCGTCCTTGCTCGAGACGAAGACCTGTTCCGTCACGAAGGCCGAGGGATCGAAGCCGTTCAGCCGGGGTTCGTGAAAGAGCTCCGTCTTGCCCGTTCGAAAGTCATGGCGGTAGACGCGCGCCGGGTAGGTGAAGGACGTGAAGGAAAAGAAGGTCTCGGTGTCACCCTTCTTGCCCGTGAATCCGGCCGTCGTCCCGAGCGCGGGCAGGCGAATCTCTTTCTCGAGCTTACCGGCACGGGTGTAGATCAGGACGCGATCGGACGCGTCGCGCATGACCCTCACGACGTAGCGTGATCCGACGGAGGAGACCGATTCGATCGTGTCCTTCGACTGGCGAATGACGGTCTTCAACCTGAGCGGCTTGGCCGAGATGTCCACGGATACGAGCCGCCCTCGCGGCGCCCCCTTCGTCGTCTTCAGCGTGAAGACCGGGCCCGTGTTGTCGACGAAGAGGTATTCCGACTCGAACTCCTCGAAAAGAGGCCTGACCGGCGCGTCCGGGACCGAGAGGTCTTTGACAGCGAGGAGGTTCCGTCTGTCCGTTCCCTTCCAGATGAAGATGACGAGGTACCGGCCATCCTCGGTCACCTTCGGGGAGAACCCCAGCTCGGGATCCTCCGGTCGCTGGTAGATCAGCTGGTCCTTGTCTTGGTGATCCCCGACCCGGTGAAAGTAGAGCTTCTGGTTTTTGTTGACCGACTCGAGTTCCCTGCCCCTGGCCGGCTCGTCGAAGCGGGCGTAGAAGAACCCCTTGCCGTCCTTTGTCCAGGCGACTTCGGAAAACTTGACCCACTTGATTCTGTCGGGCAAGTCGCGGCCCGTCTCGACGCTCCTGATGGCCCACTCGGTCCAGTCGGACCCTCCATTGGCCGTGGCGTAGGCGAGGAGACGGCCATCCGGAGACACCGAGAACTCCGTCAGGGCGAGGGTGCCGTCCTTGGCGAGGGAATTGGGATCGAGAAGAGGCCGGGGCGTCTTGCCGAGCGCATCGAGGACGAAGAGAACCGGCTGGTTCTGAAGCCCGTCGTTTTTCGTGAAGAAGTACTTTCCCCCTTCCTTCACCGGGGGCGAGACCCTCTCGAAGTTCCACAGCTCGGTGAGCCGGTTGCGGATCGGTTCCCTCGAGCTGATCTGGGAGAGGTACTTCTCCGTCAGGGTGTTCTGCTGCTCGACCCAGGCCTTCGTGAGGGGGTTCGCGCTGGACTCGAGGTACCGGTAGGGATCGGCGATGCGCGTCCCGTGATAGTCGTCGAAGGTCTCCGCCCGGTGGGCCAGCGGATAGACCAGAGGCTCGGTGGACGTGCCCTCTGCGACGACGGAAGGCGAGCTCAACGACGAACAGATTAGCGCAACTCTCAAGAGCCCCGCGCGGATTCGTGACGCAGCCATGCTGGCGCGAATCGTAACCGGGGAGGCGCCCGAGGGGGCATTCCCCGCGGAGTCGGTTAGCATTCGCGTCCTATGGCTGAAAAGGTTGCCGTCCACAAATTCGGAGGAACCTCGCTCGGCAGCGCCGAGAGGTTCGTCAATGCCGCGAGACTGGTCCAGAAGGCAGCGGCGGAAGGCCCGGTGGCCGTCGTCGCCTCGGCGATGAGCGGCGTCACGGACCGTCTGATCGCCGCGGCCGTGCAGGCCGAGAGAGGCCACCAGGCCGCCTCCGCCCGGGTCGTGGCCGAGCTGAGGCAGCGTCACGTCGAGACCGCCGCCGAGATCACCCGCCTCGCTGGCGGCGCGGTGACGTTCGATGGGTCGATCCTCGCCGAGCTCGAGACCGCCCTCTCGGGCGTCGCCCTCCTGAGGGAACGGACCCCTCGGGTCGCGGACCTGATCTCCTCTTTTGGTGAACGGCTGTCCGCGCCTCTTCTGGCGGCCACGCTCTCGGCGATGGGCTGCCCCGCGAGGGCCCTGGACGCGCGGGCCTTCATGGTCACCGACGACAATCACGGCAGCGCCAAGTGCGACCGAAAGAAGAGCGATCCGAAGATCCGGAGGAGCCTCCTCGGCGTCCTCGGGAAGGGCATGGTGCCCGTCGTGACCGGGTTCATTGGCCGCAGCCCCAAGGGGGAAACGACCACGCTCGGCCGGTCCGGGTCGGACACGACCGCCGCCCTTTTGGGAGCGGCGATCGGAGCCTCGGCCGTCGTCATCTGGACCGACGTGGACGGTGTCCTCACTGCCGACCCGAGAATCGTGCCCGAGGCGCGCCTGTTGCCGCAGCTCTCGTACCGGGAGGCGGCGGAGATGACGTATTTCGGGGCGAAGGTCCTGCACTTCCCCGCCGTGCTCCCCGCCATCGCCGAGTCGATTCCCCTCATCATCAAGAACTCGTTCCGGCCCGAGGTTGCGGGAACGACGATCTCTTCCGAGTCGCTCCCGGGCAAGGGAATCCGCGCCATCAGCTCGATGTCCGGGCTCTGCCTGATCTCCCTGGACGGGCGCGGCATGATGGGCGTACCCGGGATCGCGGCCCGCGTCTTCTCGGCGATCGCCCGGTCGGGCGTCTCGGTGATGATGTTCTCGCAGGCTTCTTCCGAGCAGAACATCGCGCTCGTCGTGCCCGCTCGGGACAGGGACGCGACGGTCGAGGCGCTGACGCAGGAATTCCGGCTCGAGAGGATGACGGGCATGATCGACGGCGTTCTGGCCCGTCCGAACATCGGCGTGATCGCCGCGGTGGGAGAGGGTATGCGAGGAACGCCCGGCATCGCGGCCCGCGTCTTCGAAGCCGTCGCCGCGGCCGGTGTCAACGTCGAAGTCATTGCCCAGGGCTCGTCTGAGTGCAACATCTCCTTCGGCATCGACGAGAAGGACGCTCCGGCTGCCGTCCGCGCCCTTCACGCCGTGGTGACGGCCGCATGACGCGCAAGGAGGTCAGGGTCTTCGCTCCCGCCTCGGTGGCCAACTGGGGCGTCGGATTCGACGCTCTGGGCTGCGCCATCGACGGACCGGGAGACATCGTCACGGCTCGCCTCTCGGACCGCCCGGGAGTTCACCTCGGGGTGATCGAGGGGGATGCCGGCCGGCTGCCGCGGGAACCGGAGCGAAACACGGCAACGGCCGGCGCGGCGGCCGTCTTGGCGTCCCTGGAGCCGGCGCATCACGCCGTTCCTGGTATCGAGATCGACCTGAAAAAGGGACTCCCCCTTTCGAGCGGGCTCGGGTCTTCCGCGGCGTCGGGCGTCGCCGGGGCTCTCGCGGCCGCGGCCCTCCTCGGCATCGAGGACAAGAGGCGCCTTCTGAGGGCGGTCCTCATCGCCGAGAACGTCGCGGATGGCTCCTGGCATGGCGACAACGCCTTTGCCTGCCTTCTGGGAGGGATCGTCCTCGTCCCCTCGTCGGATCCGGACTCGGCCCTCGAGGCCTTTTCGATCCCGGTCCCGCACGATCTCCGGCTCGTCCTCGTTCACCCCGAGCTCGAGCTCGCGACGGCGGAGTCGAGAAGGGCCCTCCCGAAGACCGTCTCGCTCGGTGACCAGGTCCAGCAGGGAGCCGCGTTCGCGGGCCTCGTGGCGGCTCTCCATTCCGGCGACCTCGAGCTCGCGGGGAAGTTCGTTCTCTCCGACCGGATCATCGAGCCCGCCAGGGCTCCCCTCGTGCCGGGCTACGCCGCGGTCACGGGCGCCATGCGGGAGGCAGGCGCTCTGGGAATCTGTCTGGCGGGAGCCGGACCTTCACTCATGGCGATCTCGAGGGCGAGCCAGAACCCGCGGTCGATCGCGGAGGCCGCCGTTTCCGCATGGAAGAACGCCGGAATCGAGAGCACCGCATCCATCCACACGATCGACCGCGAGGGAGCGCGGCTCATTCCGTAGACTTGACACCGTGACGAGAGCCCTATCGAACTTCCGCTGCCTCTCCTGCAACGAGGCTTTCCCCCTCACGGAGCCTTTGACCGCCTGCCCGCGCTGCTCCGCGCTTCTCGACGTCGAGTCCGACCTTCGGGCGTTCGGCCGCTCCGGGGCCGCCTGGCGAGACCTCTTCGACAAAAGACGGCAGGCTCTGCCGAATGAGGGCCAGAAGGCCTTTGCGCAGAGTGGCGTCTGGCGCTACCGCGAGCACGTGCTCCCCGACCTGCCCGAAGACCACATCGTCAGCAAGCCCGAGGGGAACACGCGCCTGTATCCAGGCCGGGCGATCGCCGAGGCTCTCGACCTGCCGAGGCTTTTCGTCAAGCACGAGGGCGAGAACCCGACCCTCTCCTTCAAGGACCGGGGGATGACGGCGGGCGTCTCGTGGGCGCGCCACCTCGGCATCAAGAACGTCGTCTGCGCTTCGACCGGCGACACGTCCGCCGCGCTCGCGGCGTACGCCGCCGAGGTGCCGGGGATGCAGGGCGTCGTCTTGCTGCCCGACGCGAAGATCACGGACGAGCAGATGTCTCAGGCTCTCCACTACGGTGCCAAGACACTCGCCCTGGCGACGGACTTCGACGGGTGCATGCGCATCGTCACGGACGTGGCGGCCCGCTACCCTCTCTATCTTCTGAATTCGAAGAACTCCGTGCGCATCGAGGGTCAGAAGACGATCGGGTGGGAGGCCATCCACGACCTGGGGTGGGAAGTCCCGGACTGGTTCGTGGTTCCGGTCGGAAACGCCGGAAACCTCTCCGCCATCGGCAAGGGGCTCAGGGAGTGGCTGTCGCTCGGCGTCATCGACAAGAAGCCGAGACTCGCGGGAATCCAGACCGAGTCCGCCGATCCCTTCTATCAG
>JAJVIN010000013.1 GCA_022071945.1 Thermoanaerobaculia bacterium
GCCCGTGCCGCCACCGCCACCCGTGCCGCCTCCACCCGTGCCGCCTCCACCGGAGGCTCCTGACTTCACCTCGATGGTGGTGGCGTCGATTGAACCGTCCGGCCGGGACGGACCCTTCACCTCGACCGTCGCGCCGACGGCGACTGGTCCGTTCTCCTGATCGATGACGGTGGACGCGGTGACGTGAACGGTTCTTCCCGAGACGACCCAGTCCCCGACGAGTCCGCTCGCGGGGAGCGCGGAGACGATGCCCGTGTAGCTCGGGTCCGTGCCCCCGCCGCCGGCGCCTCCGCCTGTTCCGCCACCACCGCCAGAACCGCTACCACCGCCTGATCCACCACCGCCACCCGTCCCGCCACCGCCGCCCGACGCGGGCGTCTTTACCTCGATGATCGTGGCGTCCACGGTGCCGTCCGACCGCTCGGTTCCCGTCACCTCGACCGAGGCTCCCGCGACGGCCGGCCCGAGTTCTTGCTCAACCACGGTCGCGGCGGTGACGTGGACGGTCTTGCCGCCGACGACCCAGTCCCCTATGAAGGTGCCGGAAGGGATCGTGGTGATGACGCCGAGAAAGCTGGTCGGCCCGCCACCGCCACCGGTGCCTCCGCCCCCTGTGGCCGGGGACTGGACCTCGATCCGAGTGGCGTCGAAGGAGCCGTCCTGGCGGGACGTCCCGCGAACCTCGACGTAGGCGCCCACGCTCGCGGCCCCGATCTCCTCCTTCAGGACAGTCGACCCCGTGGCGTGGACGGTCCTGCCGCTGACACGCCATTCGCCCGCAATCCCGGAGGGCCGGGCTTCAACCGTCCCGTGAATGCTTGTTTCGCCCGACCCGCCACCACTGCCTTCCAGCCGCGACGAGGCGAGAGAGAGCCCAACCAAGGTGAGAAACAGGAGAGGAACGGCGAGAGCGCGGAGTTTGCGGAAATCAGAAGCCGAAGTGGTACTCATTTGACTGGTCATTAATTTACCTCAGCCGGGAGTGAATGCATCCAACGGTGGTGACGCGGGTCACGCGCTGCCTCGTTCTCGTGCCTGGTCCCCCGGCTAGCCCGAGGTCTGACCTGCCTCGGTCGCGTGTTTTCCCCCGCCGCGGTAGACCGGCAGGTGGCGGGGCAGGAGGGAGGAATAGACTAGAGAGCGCAATGTCCGAGAGCGCGGGCTCTCCCGCTTCCCCGCACGGCACCTTTCCGGCCCGGACCCTTGCTCACCTTCAAGTCGTGGACGGCGTGGTCTGGGCCCTGCTCCTCTCTCTGGCCGGTCTCGTCCTGATCGGCACGCTGATGGAGACCGACTTCGGCTCCGGCCCGGATCTGCTGCAGCTCCTCTTCACGACGCTCGTCGTCCTGATCCCGGCCGCGTTCACGGTGGGACATGCCCTCGCGGCTCGAGGCCTCTACACCGGCCGTCCGAGCGGAAAGCGTCTCCTCTCGCTCTTCGCCTGGGTCGGACTCGTGCGGGTCCCGTTCGGCACGGTTTCTTCCATCCTGACACTCGCCGCCCTTCGCGCGGATCGAAGGGCCGCCGCCACCGGAGAGCCCGCGACTGGACAGTCGCCGGGGAAGAAGATCGCGGTCTTTTGGGGTCTCTGGCAGGCCGAGATCGTCCTCTTCATCTGTTTCCTCGTCGTGGTGAACACGATGGGGGCCGTCTCCGCGAGCCGGAGCAAACGCACGATGTCGGACATGCGTTCGATCGCCACGGCGATCGAGGCGTACGGGGTCGACTACGACGTCTATCCGAAGGCCCGCTCGATTACGGAACTGTCTTCCTCGCTCTCGCCCCTCTACATCAAGCAGATCCCGCCGCGTGACGGCTGGGGGCGCGACTTCCGTTACGAGACGAGTGACGACCAGAAGTCCTACGTCCTCGTTTCCGCCGGCAAGGACGGCAAGTTCGAGCAGCCGGGAGTCTGGGGCTATCCGGAGGGGCCGACGAATGACGACGGTCTCGACATCGTCTATCAGGACGGGCGGTTCATCCGGTACGTCGGGCACGTCCACAGTCCGGACGAGTGAAGGACCGGCTCGCCCGGCCTGGCTCTTCCCGATCGAACCCCGTGCCCCGAGACCTGCGGTCTCACGGCAGGAGCTTGTAATCGTTGAGCTTCCGGTAGAGGTTGCGCTCGCTGATTCCCAGGATCCGCGCGGCATTTCCCCGGTGCCCCCCGGCGGCCTCGAGGGTCCTCTGGATGTGCTCTCGTTCCACTTCTTCCAGGGTCTGGAGGCGTAAGGGGGCATCCGGTCGCTGGGGCGCGGTGGCGGAGACACGAAGGCTGGCCGGAAGGTGCTCGGGCAGGATCTCTCCGCCCTCGCAGAGGACCATGGCGGCCTCGATGACGTGCTGGAGTTCGCGCACATTGCCGGGCCACGCGTGGCTCCGGAGGATCTCCGCGGCCGCCGGGGAGACCCGTCGTTCGGCGCCCAGCCGTTCCCCCATCCTCGCGAGAAAGTGTCCGGCGAGGAGATCGACGTCCTGCCGCCTCTCCCGGAGCGGCGGCAGGAGGATCTCGATTGTCCGCAGGCGGTAGAAGAGATCCTCCCGGAAGAGTCCCTGCCGCACCATGCTCGAGAGGTCGCGGTTTGTCGCGGCGATGAAGCGAACGTCCACGCGGATCTCGGACGTGCCGCCGACGTGCCGGAAGGTGGACGTATCGAGAACGCGCAGGAGCTTGACCTGCGTCGCCTGGCTGACCTCGCCGATCTCGTCCAGGAAGATGGTGCCCCCGTTCGCGACCTCGAAGAGACCGGGCTTTGCCCTCTCCGCCCCGGTGAACGCCCCACGCTCGTGGCCGAAGAGTTCGCTCTGAAGGAGGCTTTCCTGCAGGGCGGCGCACTCGACGGTCACGAAAGGCTTGCCGTGGCGCGGACTCCGCGCGTGCAGGAGCTTCGCGACCATCTCCTTGCCCGTTCCCGTCTCCCCCGAGATCAGGACGGCCGAGTGGCTGGGTGCCGCCCGCTCGATCAGGTGAAGGACCTTCCGGAAAGCGGGGCTGTCTCCCACGAAGCAGTACCCGAGATCCGGAATCGTGAGCCCGCGCTCCATGAGTCTCGCGTGCTGACGCAGGGACTGACGCTCGAGCGCTCGCTGGATCCTCACCTCCAGCTCGTCCAGGGGGCAGGGCATCGCGATGAAGTCGAAGGCTCCCTTGCGCACGGACTCGATCGCGGTGTCGATCGTGCCGTGGCCGCTCAGCATGATCACTTCGCTCGCGGGGTTCTGTTCCCTGAGCACCTTCAGGACCTCGAGCCCGTCCACGTCCGGGAGGCGGAGATCGAGCAGGACGACGGCGGGATCGAGCCGGGCCGCGCTCCGGATCGCCTCCTGTCCCGTTCCCGCCGGCGTCACCTCGAAGCCGGAGCGCGACAACTCCATCGTCAGGACACGGCGGAAAACCTCATCGTCGTCGACGAGGAGGACCGTGGCAGCGGGTTTCAGGATGGCGCCACCTCCGGAAGAGTCCCCGTGACGGAAGGCAGCAGGACCTCGAAGACGGACCCGCCCTCCGGACGGCCTTGCACCTTGATGTCACCGCCCCAGCGGCGAATGAAGTTCAGCGAGAGGAACAAGCCGAGTCCCGTTCCCCCTTCTCGTGAGCTGCAGAAGGGCTCGAAGAGCTTCTCCTTGATCTCGGGCGGGATCCCGCACCCACTGTCCGTCACGCGGATCGCGACCGGGTCCCCGTCCTCCACGGAGATCGAGATCCCGCTTCCTCGACTGCTTGCCTGGATCGCATTCAGGAGGAGATTGAGCAGAACGTGCTGGAGCCCGGCCTCGTTGACCCGGACGCGGACGTTGACCTCCACGGGCTCGACCGTAACCGTCACTCCCTGGGCTCGCGCCGTCGGCTCGACGAGGCGCGCCACTGCCGCCAAGGCCGGCTCGACGTCCACCATGTTTCCGGGTGAGCCCTTGCCGCTCGAGAGCCTCAGGAAGTTCTGCGTCACGCCGCGGCATCGGAGAAGCTGGTCCCGGGCGATCGCGGCGCTCTCGGAAACCCTGTCCCAGCCGGCCGTGTCCCGCCGGGCGGGCTGTGCATCCCTCAGGATGCCCTCCACGCACGCCAGCGTCGTCGCGAGCGGTGTGTTCAGCTCGTGAGAGAAGCCAGCGGCGAGGAAACCGAGAGAGGCCAGCCGGTGAGACTCCGCCAGCTGGGCCTCCGCGGCCCGGCGGGCCGAGATGTCGCGCCAGACCTCCACGACGTACTGAACCGAGCCGCTCGCGCCGCGGATGGGCGACGCGTGGACTTCCTCCCACGCCACTTCGCCCCGCACCGTCCGGCGTTCGTGGATCCTCACCTGTCTCGCCCCGGACTGGAGGCACGAGAGGGCCGGGCAGTCGGTCGTGTTGCACATCCCGGCCGTGGAGTTGAGGCACGAGACGCCGAGCACGGCGGATCGGTACCGCCCGGTCCGCTGCAGGAAGGCTTCATTGGCCGCGATGACCTTCCTCTCCGCGTCGAGCACGACGATTCCGTCGTCGATCGAGTTGATCACTGTCTCGAGCCTCTCGCCCTGCTGCCGGACTTCACTGACGAGGTTGCCGAGGGAATCCGCCATCGAGTTGAACTCCCGCGCGAGCCAGTCGATCGTGTCGAAACCGGCCGCGGGTACACGGCGCTCGAAATCCCCCGCGGCGATCAGCCTCGCCGTCGTCTCGAATCTCTTGAGCCGCCCGATGACGACCAGCCGGACGACGCCTCCGATCGTGCCCGTCAGAACCAGCGCCAGGAGCCCCGTTCCCGCCAGCATCCAGCTGATGTCGCGGTTCATCGCCGTCCGGATGCTGCCGGCGTCCACATCCACGATCAGGACGCCGTTGATCGAGTGACGCGCCTCGTGACAGCGATGACAGGCTTCCCTGTTCCGAATCGGGATCACCGTGCGGAGCAACGCCCCCTCGCGGGTCTCCAGCACGCGGCTCGAGCTCCTCTTCTCGCGGGGCTGACCGTGGCAGGACTGACAGGTGGGGGAGGAGATCGCCATCCGCGATCCGACGGACTCCGGCCTGCTCGAGTACTGGACGCGCCCGCTCCTGTCGAGAAGGAGCACGTTGTCGACTCCGGCCTGCTTCCCGAAGCCCTCGATCATCCGCGAGATCAGGCTCCGGTCGTTCTCCATCATCTGGTGCTCCAGGGCCGTCCTGATCAGCTCCCCCTGCGAGAGGGCAGTCTCTCTCGCCGTCGCGATAAGGGATTCGAAGTGGTGGTGCGAGTAGATGTAGGCCCCCGCGGCGCACGCGGCTGCCACGGCGACCGAAACGCCAACGGCGAGCCCAGCTGTCATGCTGGTCAGTCGAAACTCGATCACGGGATGCCTGCCGCGGATCCTGCTGCAAGCTCCCTCCGGGGTCAATGCTCCTGACAATTTGTCAGGAGATTCTGACAGGCTGCCAGGCCCGCCCGTCTTCCGCCGGCCCCGCGTAAGGCCGCGTAAACCACTCTTTACAGGCGTCTTGCCGCCACGCCGTTCACCTGGCACGGGAGCTGCTCCAGGGAGAGCAGATTTCAACTACGAAGCAGAAGGAGACCCCCCATGTTGATGCTCTTGACGATCGTTTTCATCAGTCTCGCCGCGGTGGCATTCATGGTCCTGGTGCTCTTCGGAATCTCTCCCGAGAATCAGAAGGGAAACGCCGCGGAAGCGAGGACCGCGAGTCCGGCGTCCCGGTTTTTCGCCAGCGAATCCGCCGGTCCCGCCCCGAGCCAGGACGTTCCCGTCGAGGTCCTTCTCAGCCAGATTCAGAGGCACGTGCGGCTGGAGAAGGCAGCGGCGGAGTCGTTCGTCCAGGGGCCCAACGCCGAATCGCTCCGTTCCCGCACGGCCTCTCCCCTGGCGAACTGAGCGCGGGGCGGCCCGATGAGATCTCCCCAATCTGACTTGCTGCAGGGGCTCTCCGAGAACGAGGCGGCGCTCGTGATGGCGACGGCGGAGCCGGTGTCGCTTGCGACCGGCGCCGTCCTCTTCCAGCTCGGCGGCGAGGCCGAGCGGCTCTACCTCGTCGTTCGCGGCCAGATCGATCTGTTGATCCCGATCCGGATCCGCGACCGCGACGAGGACGTCCTGCTCGAGGAGAAGCGCCCCGGTGAGACCCTCGGGTGGTCGGGTCTCGTGCCCCCTCACCGCTTCACCCTCAAGGCCACCGCTCCGGTCGACACGGAACTCCTGGCCTTTCCCAGGAAGAAGCTCGAGGAACTCTTCGCGGCCGAGCCCGCTATCGGCCACGCCGTCACCCGCAATGTCGCGGCCGTCATCGGGCACCGCCTCCAGATCTTCCAGGCCATGTGGCTTCGTGAGGTCCAGAGGATGGTCGAGACCCGCCACGCCTGAACGCCGGTGCAAGCGAGATGAGAATCGCCTTCCTCGTCCTGTTCTTGCCGGTGGCGCTCCTCCCGCTTTCCGCCGCGTCACCTTCCGCGAAGAAGGCGGAGGAACGGCCCGAGGTGCCTCCCCCTCCCTTCACGGACGGCATCTTCCCGTGCTCGGGGTGCCACGCCACGATGGAGGTGAACCCGAAGCGCCGCGCTCTTACGGAGTTCCACGACGACATCGTGTTGAGACACGACGAGGAGCACCGGTGGTGTCTCGACTGCCACGACGCCAAGGACCGGGACTCTCTCCACTCGGCCAGCGGGGAGCTGATCCCGTTCTCGGAGTCGTACCGGCTGTGCGGACAGTGCCACGGCGAGAAGTTCAGGGACTGGAAGGCGGGCGTGCACGGGCGCCGGTCCGGCGACTGGAACGGCCACAAGACGTACCTCCTGTGCGCCCACTGTCACAACCCTCATCAGCCTCGGTTCCGTCCGCTGGCGCCGAAGCCGCCGCCCAGGCCGCCACAACGCCCAGGATCGACGAAGGGAGGTTCGCGATGAACCAGGGTCCGGAACAGGCGGACGGACTCTCCCGCCGGCAGGTCATGGCGGGGGCGGCCGGTGCCGCGGCCGCAATGATCCTGACGTCCTGCGGTCCCAAGAGTCTCCACGAAGTCCCGAAGGACCGCCTCCTCTCACTCGTGGCGGAGATGGAGAAGACGTACAAGGAGAAACTCGGAGCCGATATCAAGGTCGGAACCGAGCCGGCCCTGCCGGGCGTGGAGTTCGCCTATGCGCTCGACATCTCACGGTGTGTGGGCTGCCGGCGCTGCGTCTATGCCTGCGTCGAGGAGAACAACCAGTCGCGGGACCCCCAGATCCACTGGATCAAGGTCCTCTCGATGGAAAAGGAGAAGGGCGTCGACTTCGCCCACGCCGGCGCCTACTACGACCCGAAGGAAGTTCCCGAGGACGGGCACTTCTACGTGCCCGTCGCGTGCCAGCAGTGCCGCAATGCTCCCTGCACGAAGGTCTGCCCGACGGGGGCCACGTGGACCGAGCGCGACGGGATCGTCGTCATCGACTACGACTGGTGCATCGGATGCCGCTACTGCATGGCGGCGTGCCCCTACGGGGCGCGGCACTTCAACTGGACGACGCCGGGTCTTCCCACCGCCGAGATCAACAAGAACACCCACTACATCGGCAACCGGCCGCGCCCGTCAGGCGTCGTCGAGAAGTGCACGTTCTGCATCCAGCGGACGCGCAACGGCCGCTATCCCGCGTGTGTGGAGGTCTGCCCCGCGGGAGCCAGGAAGTTCGGGAACCTCCTCGATCCTGGCAGCGAGATCCGGTACATCATCGAGCACAAGCGCGTCCTCGTTCTGAAAGAAGATCTCAACACGCTCCCCAAGTTCTTCTACTTCTACGCGACGTGAGGCTTCCGTGAGTTTCATCCACCTCTTCTCCCGCTTCACATGGGGAAGCGTCCGGCTCGTGACGCGCGGAAACCGCCTCTACTGGACCTGGATCGTCTTCCTCCTGGCCCTGATCGTGTGGGGCCTCTTCGCCTTCGCGGAGCAGGTCCGGGGTGGTCTCGTCGTGACGGCCATGCGGGACCAGGTGAGCTGGGCCTTCTACATCGGCAACTTCACGTTTCTCGTCGGGGTCGCGGCCGCGGCCGTCATCCTCGTGATACCGGCCTACGTGTACGACTGGAAACCGATCCGGCACATCGTCGTCTACGGGGAGCTTCTGGCCGTCAGCGCCATCGTCATGTGCCTCCTGTTCGTCCTCGTCGACATCGGCCGGCCCGACCGGTTCTGGCACCTCCTGCCGCCAGTCGGATATCTGAACTTCCCCGATTCGATCCTCGCCTGGGACGTCCTCGTTCTCAACATCTACTTCCTCGTGAACTTCCTCGTCGTCACCCACATCCTCTACAGGGCGTTCACGGGCCGCGCGTACGAAAAACGCCTGGTCATCCCCCTGGTTCTCTTCTCCATCCCGATGGCTGTCGGCATTCACACCGTGACGGCGTTTCTCTACAACGGACTGGCCGCCCGCCCGTACTGGAACGCCTCGATCCTGGCACCCCAGTTCCTGGCCTCGGCCTTCTGTTCCGGTCCCGCGATTCTGCTGTTTCTCCTCCAGCTCCTGAGGCACTTCACCCGCTTCGAGATTCCCGACGAGGCGATCTGGAAGATCGCCGAGCTGATGGCCTATGCCATGTTCCTGAACCTCTTCTTGCACGGGGCGGAGGCGTTCAAGGAGTACTACTCGGGCACCGAGCACCTGCTCTACACGCGCTACTGGTACCAGGGACTCGGCGAGCACCGGACCCTCGTCCCGTTCGCGTGGACGGCGGTGATCCTGAACCTCGTCTCGTTCGCGCTCTTCATCGTGCCGGCGGCGCGGCGCAACCCGGTCACCCTCAATCTGGGGTGCCTGGCCACCTACGCGGGCGTCTACATCGAGAAGGGGATGGGCTTGATCATCCCGGGCCTCACGCCCGACTCGCTGGGCGAGATCTACCAGTACTACCCGACGATGATCGAACTCCGCGTGGCGGCAGGCATCTTCGCCACGGGCTTCCTGCTCTTCACCCTGATGCTCAAGGTCGCCGTGCCCATCTCACTCGGCGAATTCCGGTTGAATGGAGCGCCCGTCCCCCTGTCGGATCCACACTGACGACATTCACCCGGCGGGGAGTCCCGTCGGACGGTGAGAGCCGCCCGGGTTCTTCTCTCACTCCGGAATGAACTCGCCCGCGTAGCTCCGCACGAGCTTGTTCGCCAGGACGTGGAACCGGCGGAGCTTCTGGACCCTCTCCCTGGGGATGAGGCCGATCGGCAGGTAGACGATCTGCTTGCCGAGCCGTGACGCGAACCTCCGCATGTAGCGGGGCGGCGGGCGGCGCGCCATGTAGACGACGCGAGGCTCGGGTGCGTAGTCGAGCGCGGCCGCGAGGAGAACGTCGGGCGCTGAGTCGAGCCCGTCGTAGTCCGGGTCGTGCCAGACGTCGTAGAGCCTTCCGGGCGGCATCGTCATCAGGAACCCGCCGTACTGGCAGCGGCTGATGCCGGGTCCCACCTTCTCCGCGTCCATCGGCGTCGCGTAGAACGCCATGTCCGATTCCTGTCCGTGCTCTCCCATCCACGTCACGCGCCACGGATACCGGCTTTCCTCCTCGTCGAAGATGACGACGACGGAGGAAAGCCCGCCGTGCACGCGCCGCTCCTCGAAGACGTAGAGCCTGTTTTCGTGGAGCTTGCGGAACGTCTCGCGGATGTCGATTCCATCGAGGAGGCTGACGGTCATCGGGAAGACCCGGCGTGATTCCTCCGACAGGCGGTTGAGGGCCTGGAAGCGGAGCTTGTTTCCGAACGACTCGACCTTGATGTCCTCGGGCGGGTGGCTGCAGATGGAGTCGCCGAACTTGAAACGGTCCCACTCTCCCTTCCGCTTCTCCTTTGGCCGTCTCCGGATCGGAAGCCGCCTCAGCCTTTCTTCCTTGCCCGGGAAGCGGCGGCGGAAGTGAACGGTCTTGCCATTCAGCAGCATCTCGTCGCGAGAGAGAGTGATGAGGGGAAGCGAGTGCGACCGGTCGGGCCAGGGCCACTCGGAGCCCAGATCCCAGACGTACCACGCGAAGTCGTCATCCACGGCGCCGCGAGCTGCCACGATCAGCTCGTAGAAGGCGGGCGTCAGGACGTTTTCCATCAGCGCCAGGTTTCGCGAGTACACCCTCATGACCTCGAGCTGACGCCGGGTCACCTCGGTCCGCTGCTCCTCCTCGTAGCGCTCGGCGGCCCTGCGCAGGAGCCCATCGAGGACTCTCTGGCTGTCGGTCTCTTCATCGAATGTCATCGCCCGGCCGGCCTGGCGGGCCCGCTCGAACGAGGCGGAGACGAAGGCGATCTCGCTCATCACCTCGCGCGCCGACTCTTCGCTGATCGCCGCCAGAGTCACCCCCTCGCGTCTGACCCTCGTGAAGGGCTCCGCGAGCGGTTCCTCCAGCGCGGCGAGGATCCCGCGCACGTGCGAGGCCCCGCCCACCCACAGGACGCTTTTGCCTTCCGTGTCGAGGCGGTCGAGGTGATAGGCCATCGCCCTCTCGCGCAGGATGTCTCGCTCCTCTTCCGACGGAGGAAACGCCCGGAGCACCGCATCCAGAAAGCTGCTGGCGGAGAGCCGAGTCAAGGCCCACGCGTCGGGGACAGAGTCTCCCCGGAGCGGGTAAGAGCCATCGTCGCGGTCCGAAAAGACGAGCTCCTTGCCGTTCTCGAGCGCCAGCCGTCCCGCCTCGACCATCGCCTCGTGCGGCTCGACGAGGAGGTAGACCGTGTGGCCGCCCTCCGGGTAGAGGATCACCGAGAGCCGTGGCAGCCGGACGAGGGCCTGACGGAACGCAGCCTCGATCGTGCGGGGCAGCTCGAGAACGACCGAGTCGGGCCGGAGCGCAAAGAACGCCTTGCGGACGAGGACCGCGAACTCCAGGGTCTGGTGGAACGTCGGAAGCAGAAACACCCGCTCGCGGGCTTTCACGATGCCGAGCTCGGTGTCCGGGGGCGGGTAGGGCGGGAACACGGTCAGGGAACCGGCCGGAACCGGGTCGGTCCCGGCGGCGGCTCCTCCCTCGCGAGGTAGCTCATCGCGTCCTCGCCCAGGACGGACTTCACCGCCTCCGTGAGCCGCGCCTGAAGAGACGCGGAGGGGAACTCCTTGCGGGAGGGGTCGTCCAGGGAGAGGCGCTTGAGCGCGTAGCGGGCGATGTTGATTCCATCCCTGACTGTGTAGACCTCGTCGGCCGCGTGGGCGCGCGCCAGGAACCTCACGACGAACCTCAGGAGCTCCTCCGGTGCGAACGGGAGGTTGTTGGAGAGGATCTCGAACTCCTCGTCCTCGTCTGGGAAGTCCACCAGGATCTGCGGCGTCAGCCGCGAGTGGATGTAGTCCGGCAGCTCGAATGTCGAGGCGTCGTCGTTCATCGTCGTGACGAAGCGAAACTCCGGATGCGCTCGAACCTTGATGCCCGCAACGATCGACTCGACCGTGCGGCGGGCATCGAGGAGCGGAGCCAGAGAGGCCCAGGATTTCTCGCTCATCCTGTTCCCCTCGTCGAGGACGGCGACGCCGCCCTTCAACATCGCCGTCACGATGCTCGACGCCACGTACCGGATCCTCCCTTCGCCCGCCAGGACCGGCGTGATGATCAGGTCCTCTGGCCTCGTGTCGAGAGTCGCCTGGAAGATGTAGACCGGCCGGCCGAGCCGTTTCGCGGCGGCGTAGGCGAGTGTCGTCTTGCCGACTCCGGGCTTCCCGATCAGTCGTGGGTTGAGCGGGAGGTCTCGCGGCTCGACCACGAGCCAGGCCGCCAGGAGCTGACGGACGAGCTCTTCGCGGCCGGTCCATTCCATCGGGAGATCGTCGGGGTGCGCCAGAGTGATCTCGACGCCCTCGATCCGGACAGTTTCCATTCCCGGATTCTAGCGGCCGGTCACTCTGGAGCCGGGAAGTCGCCGGCGGGGTCCGCCTTTACCGGATCTACTTCTCTCCGAGAAGGGCTCGCAGTGCTTCCTCGTTGAACCCGACGAGGAGGGTCTTGCCGTTCCTGACCATCGGCGCCCTGAAATTTCCGGTCGGGCCGCGCAGATCGCCGGGCGAGGCCTCCGCGGCCTTCAGTTCGACCGTCTTTTTTCCCTTGGCCACGATCACCCTCGACACCGAGGCGAGGAGCGCCTTGGCGTCCTCGTCCGTGATGGGCTGTGAGCGGGACGCGCGGGATTCCTTGGGAGTGACCTCGAGATCCGTGAGCACCGCACGGGTGCGTTCGCAGCTCGTTCACCCCACGCGGTAGTAGTAGAAGTCCGCCTTGGCCATGGGGCCCTCCTCGCCGGGCCGGCTCTGGCGCCGCCCGCATCCGGGTCCGTCTAGGGAGAGGTGACGTACTCCCTGAGGACCCGGTCCATTCTCTCAACACCCTCGATGAAGTAAACGAGGTTGATCCGCTCGTTCGGATTGTGGACCCGCGTGGCGTCGTAGTAGTTGATGTTGAAGGGGGAGAAACCGTACGCCCTGTACCCGTGATCACGCAGGAAAGCCGAACTGGTGTACGCCCCGGTGAGAACGTACGTACCGACTGGGGCCGCCTCGTGGTCTTGCTCGAGGACTCGCAGAAGCGTCTGGAAGCCGCGGCCCGTCGTCGGTGAGGCCTTGCTGTCCCTGGTCAAGAGCCTCCTCTCGTGGACGAGTTCCCTTTCGTCCAGCCAGCCGCGGAGCGTGTCATCGGCGGCCGCAATCGAACTGCCGGGCAGAGTTGCCCAGACCGCCCGCATCTCCCAAGAACCCGTCGCGCCCTGCTTCGGGGCCGTGTGGTAGAGCGCGTCCCTCAGAAACGACTGCAGGATGGACGGCAGGTTCTGCGTCAGAGGATCGTTCATGAGAAAGCGGTTCGGGTCGCGGGCCACCGCGCTGAAGAGGTAGCTCCGGCCCGAGCTGATGAAGTTCAGGAACTCCTGGATCTCGGGGACGACTCGTCTCGGGAGCCCCTTGTCCTGTTCATCGAGAAACGCAGCGAAATCCCTCAGCGGCTGCTCCTCTTTCGCGAAGATGTCGTAGCTCGCGTAGCCCTTCTGGAGAATCTCGATGCCGAATCGCTCGACGTCGGAGGTGAGGACCTCGTTCACGCCTCCCTCGTTGTAGGCGTCCGTGACCCCGTCGAGAAGGTCGGGCCGGTTCTTGACGATCCACTCCAGGCCGATCTCGTGGTTGAACGTCTCCTCCGCCGGTTCGGCGACGTAGACGACGTCTCGCAGCGGGACGAGCCCGGCTCTCTTCAGCGAGACCATCGCGTAAAACTGCGCGATCCCGAGGCTCTTGATGTCGATGGCCCCGCGGCCATAGAGGTAGAAGGTGTCCTGTCGCCTGCCTCGCTCGCCGCCGAAGGGTTCGTAGGCCCAGTCCGTACGAGGCCCCGCCGGGACCACGTCCGTGTGGTGGAGCAGGAGAAGGGAGTCCTGCCGCGATCGTCCGGAGAGCCTCGCGACGAGGATGGGGCGCTCGGGGTCGGGGCCCGTGATCTCGTAAGGGATCCCCTCGCAGTCGAAAAGCCGTGCCAGGAACTCGACGGCCTTTCTCGTATGACCCGGAGGATTGCTCGTGTCGATGCGGAGGTACTCGGTGAGGAGAGCCGTTGCCTCGTGCGACTCGGCGGCCTTGATGTCAAGCTTGCGGATGAAGATCTTCGGGGCCAGCCGCTGAACCAGGAGGGGCCCGCTGAGAACGAGCGCGG
Organism: Thermoanaerobaculia bacterium; assembly: GCA_022071945.1. Classification (GTDB taxonomy): domain Bacteria; phylum Acidobacteriota; class Thermoanaerobaculia; order UBA5066; family UBA5066; genus JAJVIN01. Next base: position 13,605 of record JAJVIN010000013.1, read on the forward strand.
CCAGGACGGTGGCCGTGCCGTAGAGGGCGAGGCGGCGCTTTGTGTTACGGCTCAGCACGGGGAAGCATGAACTCCAGCTCGGATCGAGCGCGATGGGAAGACCGTGCCCAGACAGCGGCCCGACGCGGCCGGGATTCGACCCCTCACCATCGCCGCTACTTTACCCCAGCAGACCCAGAGAACCGGGGGCGTCCGGTCGCGAGCAAGCCGGCGAGGACCAGGCCGGCCAATCCGAGAACCAAGGCGGCCTTGATGCCCGAGGTGGAGGGCCGGAACAGCAGCCGGTGTTTCCCCGGCGGGACGAAGGCGCCCGCGAACCCGAAGTCCATCCCTGAAACCTCGAGCTCACCCCCGTCCAGGAAGGCCTCCTCGACGGCCGGGCGCAGCCTGAAGAGCATGAGGTAGGCGGGCTCGGGGCCCTTCACCTCGACCTCGAGGAAGAGGCCGTCCGCCCTGTCCTCGAGATTCAGGACGCGTCCCTCGCTCACCGCGACGGGGCCTCTGGGGCTGCCTTCCACGTACGCCGTCAGGGGGTTTACGCCGTCATTCAGGAACCGCTGAAAGAGGGCCATTCCATCCGGGTCCCGATCCACCTGGGACGCAAACCGGAACGGCGGCAGAGCTGATTCCACGGGCGTCATCGTGGGCCGGAAGAGGCCAGGCGCCCTCTCGACCGTCCTGCAAACCGCCGTGGCGCCCACGAGCCGGACCAACCGGCCGGCGATCGGGTCCTGGGCGGGGACGGCCTTCTGCAAGAGCCGCGTCCACTCGAAGACCGGCGCGGGAAGAGTCAGGTCGTAGTCGAGCTCGAAGATGTATCCGCGGCCGAAAAGGGAGGCGAAAGCCGGCTGAACCGTCGCCCGGCCCCACCAGGCCGACTTCTCGAGGTTCTGAATGTCGAAGATGGGGAGCGGAGCATGAGCATCATGGTGGTAGATCCTCGGCCGGAGGCTGTCTCCCTCGGCTCGCGGGACCGAGGCGAGCACGGGAGGCTCGATGGTCAAGACACTCGCTGGAGCCATGCCGAGAAGGCCGCGGGCAAAACCGCCCTTTTCCAGGACCGTCGCCGCCACCACGCTGGCGGCTATGAGGGTCCGGGTCCGAGCGGAAACCCGCCGGGCCAGCAACCCGAGCCCCATGAGGGCGAGCCAGAAGAGGCCGAAACTCGCCAGGACGAAGTGCTTCTCCGCAAAACGCATCGCCTTGAGGGGCGGAAAAACAGCGCAGGCAAGACCGAAGAACGGAGTGGCGGAGCCAATGGCGAGGAGGAAGCCCACGGCCACGAGGAGAACCGGTATGACGGCGCGCGCGCGGCCGAGGAGGAGGCCCACGAGAACGAGGGCCCATCCAGCGATTCCGGGAGTCAGGGAGGGGAAATAGGGGTAATCCTCGACCTTGTCGGACAAGGAGTTCGTCCAGTCGGTGACCAGCCCGTCTCCGAACAACTCCGTCCACCGGACCTTCGGGAGTGCTGCCTTGGATGCGAAAGTGGTGTTCGTGCCGCCTCCCGGACCCCGGACGCTCTCCCGGGCGGTCTCGTAGCTCCCGACGAGAACCGGAGCCGCGATCATCGCCGCGAGAATCCCCGCGCCGGCGAGAGCCAGGAGCGATGCCATCGGCCGGATTGATGGCCCTTCCCCCTTCAGGCGGAAAAGGATGTGCTGGAGGCCGATGCAGAACCCGATCACGACGCCGTAGAGCGCCCACTCCGGGAGCGCCGTCAGCAAGAGAAGAGCGCCCACGCCCGCCGCCGCCGCCAGCCGCCGGGGGCGCGCCGGTTCGAGCAGCAGGGAGTGCGTGACGAAAGCCAGCCACGGGAGAAGGGCCGCGGCCGAATACGAGCTCAGGAATCCAACCATCGAGATCGTCACCCCTGACAGGGCCCAGAGCACGGCCCCGGCAGAGGCTTGCTGCCGGGACAACTCGAACGAACGCCCGAGCCGGTAGGCTCCGGTCACGGCGATGACGAGATGGAGGAGAAACCAGGCGCGCGTGGCCGCTGCGAGCGGGAGAGCCAGAAACAAGGCAATGCCGGGATAGAAGCTCCCCGCGCCGGGCGCGGCGAAGAGGGGGACGCCTCCCCAGCGGTATCGGTCGATCCAGGGAACCTGACCGGCCGAGACGGCTTCCACGAAGGCCTTCTTCAGCGGGAGGAAGTAGTGAATCATGTCCCGGGCCGACGGGACGAGAGAGGACGAGAAGAGGGGCTGGTAGACGGCCAGAAGGACGAGAAGACTCGCGAAAACCCAGAGGCGCCGTTCCTCCCAGCCGGCCGCGGGCTTCTCGTTCACGCCGTTCCCTCCCCTGTTCGAAGAGTGAGGAAGAGGGCCGCGAGCAGAGCGCCGGCGGCCGTGACGATCGACACGGCGGTCCCGCGGAGAATCGAGGGGTTGACGTACTCGATCGTCACGGCTCCCGTTCCGGGCGGCAGCTCGACCGCGCTGAGGAAACCGTCGGCCCTCAGAAGCGGCAGCGGCTTGCCCCCCCACGTGACCTTCCAGCTCGGGTCGTGGGTCCGGGCGATCTTCAGAATCGCTCCGGCGTGACCCGTCGAGACGGTGAGCTGCTGACGGCTCGCCGTTCGCTTCAGGATCCGGATGCCCCCCGGCTCCCCGGGCCGGCTGGCGAGTTCCGGAGTTCCCTTCCCCTCGATCACGGCATCTGCCTCCTCGCCCGCGAGAGATCCGAAGTCCGAAGCCGTAAAACCTTGAACGAACCGGGAGGATCTCGCCAGCGAGAACTCGGGGCGCGTCCCCGACAGCCGCACGATGCGATCCCCTCCGAAGCGCGCCACCTCGCGCGTCCCGGGAAGGAGGGGCTCCGTGAGGGGAACCCGGGCGGCGCTCACGTTGGCCCGCTCGAGAAGCCGGACCTTGGACTCGGACCAAGGCGTTCTCGCCAGGTAGCGGGCGAAGGCCACGGAGGCGGCGGGCGTCATCCGGTCGATGTCGTTCTCGCCCGCGTAGCGGACCCCGAAGACCGCCCCGGTGATGGGGCGCAGCGGATCGAAGCCCGCTGACTCCCGGGCTCGTCTCACCGCCACCTCCGCGACATTGGCCGCCTCGTCGTAAAAGCGGCCTCGACCCATCTCTTCGACGACGGCCTGGACGTGAGAGGGGACCTTGCGGAACAGATCAGCCGGAGCGGCCGGACACGAATCGTGGGTCCGCCTCACCCCGTCGATCAGAAAGACCGCCGCCAAAACCAGCACCGCCACCTCCTGCCGGACGTCGCCCGTCCTCCACATCCGCGACAGTACCCAGCAGAGGATCAGCGTCAAGAGCGCCAGGAGAAGGGGAAGGAAGAGGACGGATCGCAGGGAAGGGCTCCCCACGGGTTCCGCCGCGAGTCCCGCTGCCGCAAGAGCCCGTCCCAGCACCCCGGGAACGGCCAGAAGCGAGGCGGTGAGGAGGAAAAAGAACCCTCCCGTCGCGAGGAAGACGGGACGAGTGGCTTTGATGGCCGCCTGGAGATCCTCGCGGAACTGGTCGAACCCGATCGCCGTGGCCGCGGAGAGGAAGAGCGTCGCCGTGATCCACCACTTCTCCGGGTACCGGATCACTCTCACGAACTCGGCCGCGCTCGCGTAGCCCGGAACGAACCTCCCGAAGGAGAAGAGAGCGGTCGCTCCCGCAAGAAGGAGGGCCGATTTCCCGGCGCCGGATCGCCAGGCCGCTCCGAGACACAGGAGGGGAAGAAGCCCCGGGGCGAGATCGTAGAAATAGGGGTTCTTCGCATCGAACGTCCCGGCCCCCCAGTACTCCTCGTCCGTCTCGGCGAATGGATCACCCGTCAAGCGTGGCTCGAGGAGGGTCAGGATGCGCGCGGGCCTCACGGACCAGTAGAGCGCGCCCTCTTCGGGACGCATGCTCTCCTGCCGGGCGGAGCGCGAAAGCTCCGAGACCGCCGGCAAGAGCTGCACCATTCCGGTTCCCGCCGCGCAGACCGCCAGAAGCCCCCACGAGGCCGCGCGGTGGAGGGTGTCTCGACGGTCCCTCCAGAGAGTGAGAAGGACGACGAGCGTGACGCCTCCCGCGCCGGTGGCCGCGATGACGGGTTCCCCGCCGAGGAACGAGAGGCCGATGAGGACTCCCGAGAGAAGGAAGCGTCCGAGGACGGTCCGCCGGCCGCATCCGGGCGGTACCGCCGCCGCGGCGAGGGCCAGGGGCAGCGGAATGGTGGAGGCGAGCGTCGTGAACAGGATGGGAAGCGTCTGAAAGACGCCCGAGAAAAGGAACGCCATCGACCCCCACAGACAGGCCGTGCTCGACAGGCGAAGCCAGCGCAGGGAGAGGAAGACGGAAAGCAGCAGGAGTGCGATGTGCAGCAGAACGAGTTGCGACGGGGTGAGGACGGCGAGGAGAAACGAGAGGGGCCAGAAGGCCCCCGCGTTGGGGTTGGCGGCCAGCGCCCGGCCGTTGGAGGCGAAGTCGTTCCAGAAGGGGAACTCGCCACTTCTGAGGAGCCCGGACGAGATCTCTCGGAGCGGCAAGAAGAAGTACCCCGCGTCGCGAAAGACGAAGATCCCGCCCAGAAGGAACGAGGAGTACTTCAGGGCGGAGAGAAGGAAGAGAGCGGCCAGGCAGAGGGCTGTGGTCTTCGAGAGCCGCACGGCCGCCTTCCGCCGCTCAGACCTTGCGGGCCAGGACCACCAGCGAGAGTCCGAAGGAGAGCTTCTTCCCGGCCTCCTGACGCAGGAAAGGCATGATGAGCTTGAAGAGCCCGAGCTGTCCCTTCGGCAAGACCTTGCGCCTCAGGAGCTTCGAGTTCAACCACCACCCGAACACGCCGGGACGGTTGATGTACCGGATCTCGTCGACGAGAAACCCGGCCCCTTCCACGATCTTCCTCAGGGTCTCCATCGAGTAGCGCCGGTAGTGCCTCAGATAGATGTCCAGGGTCCCGTAGATCCCTGGGAGAGCAGGCACGATCAGAGCGACACGGCCCCCTTCGGGCAGGATGCTGGCGAAGTCCTTCAGTGTGCCCGCATCGTCCTCGATGTGCTCGAGGACGTTCATCGAGACGATCGTGTCGATCCCCTCGTCTTGCAGCGCCTTCCTTTCGGCGTCGGTGATCGGGAACTTGTACGAGGCGATCCGGACGTTCTCCTTGTTCTCGAACTTGGTCTTCAGCTCTCTCAAGTAGTGAGGTTCGATGTCGGAAGCGACGACCTTCTCGGCCCCCAGGAAGAACTTGGTCTGGTTGCCGACGCCGGAGCCGACCTCCAGGATTCTCTTGCCGATGAAGCGCTCGATCTGGCTGTGCAGCCAGGCGTTGTACGGCGCGAGCTTCGAGAGGCGCCGGAGCGTGATGGCGCCGACGTCGTCCTTCGGGGCCTCCCAGCGGAAGTACTTCAGGATGACCCAGACTGCCTGGAAGGCGTCCTTCAGGCCGATCTTCTTGCCTTCCTCGTAGGTGCGGCCATGGTACGAGATCGGGACCTCGTAGATGCGGGCGCGCATCCGCGAAACCTTGCACGTGATCTCGGGCTCGATTCCGAACCGTTTCGACTCGAGATCGAGGCGATGGGCGACCTCGCGCGTCATCACCTTGTAGCAGGTCTCCATGTCCGTCAGGTTGAGGTTGGTGAAGACGTTGGACATGAGGGTCAACATCTGGTTCCCGACCGTGTGCCAGAAGTAGAGGACCCTGTGCCCGCCGGGCGTCCCGAGGAAGCGAGAGCCGTAGACCACATCCGCGTGCCCATCGAGGATCGGCTTGAGGAGAATCGGGTACTCGTCGGGGTCGTACTCGAGGTCGGCGTCCTGGATGATGACGAGGTCCCCGGATGCGGCCCTCATCCCCGTCCAGACGGCGGCCCCCTTCCCCATGTTGCGAGGCTGGAAGATGGCCCTGACCCCGCTCGTGCCGTCCATTTCGCGCAGGATCTCGCGGGTTCTGTCCTTCGAGCCGTCGTCGACGACGATGAGCTCTTTTTCGATGGGACCGAGGTTGACCGCCAGAACCTTCGCCACGATCTGCCGCAGCGTCTTCTCTTCGTTGTAGGCGGGCATCACGATCGACAGTTTCATGATGTGAGGCGCTTTCTTTGGTTCATCGAGGGATCCGGTAGATCCGGATCGAGTATCCCACGCGGCCCACGGCCTCGCCCCGCTGCCTGATCACGGCGCGCAGGAGCGCGTATCCCCGGGCCGCCTCGAACTTCTGGTTGAACACCATGAACTCCGGCGCGACTCGCTCGATGAACGAAGAGACCGCGTAGATCCCGGGGGGAATCTCCCGGGCGATCTCGGGGGCGAAGTCCTGGCTCTTCGGAAAGGCCGAGGGGACGAGCCCGCCGCCGAAGTAGGCAATCGTGACCTCTTCCTCGCGGATTCCGAGCCTCGTGAGCTCGGGCCGCAGGCGCAGGAGGTCCTGCCCCCAGTCGAGGTTCGAGTCGTTCAGCCAGTACTCGCCCTGGCCGGGGCCTCCCGAGAGGACGTTGAAGAACGAGAACTCGTGGGGGTGAATCGCGAACGTCTCGACGGCCTGCAGGGCACCGAGAGCGAAGCAGAGGGCCGCCGCCTTCTCCCGGGTGAGGTTCCGCCAGATCAGGATCACCGCGCTCACCAGGAGAAGGGGAGTCGCCGGGAGCATGTGCCGGATCCCGATGTTGTAAGACGCTCCGATGCCCGACAGGTAGAGGAAGGCCGCAGGAAAAAGAAGTCCCACCTCGAAAAACGCCGGGTTCGTCCTCCTGATGAGCGAGAGGAGAAGGGCGGAGACGAGAAGCACCAGGAACGCCGCGGAGCTCTTCACGGCGAACGCCACGAAGAAGTAGTCCCAGAATCCGTCGACGGAGGTCTCTCCCCGGAGGTAGTTGACGTTGCCGCCGAGCCGGTTCTGAACGGCGATCCCCTTCAGCCCCGCCAGGTAGTGCCCGGCCTCGGGGAGGAGCCTCGAGATCCTCACGACGGTCTCGGTCTCCGCCGCGGGAGTCCCCCGGGACTTCAGGAAGAGCTCGGCGGCGCGGGCAGCCTTCTCCGCGTCCATGTTTCGCATGCAGACGTGGTACGCGGCCAGGAGCACGATCCCGGCCACGGTACCGGCGAGGATCAGACCTCCGAGGTGGCGGAGCGGCTTTGAAGGGGGCAGATCCGGTTCATCCCGGGCGTCCCGCCGCTCTTTCAGGATGAACAGAAGGACGAGCGCGAGGGTCAGGGGCGCCAGGAGCACGGCCGAGAATTTCGCCGCGAGTGAGAGACCCATCGAAATCCCCGTCGCGGCCCACAGGAGCCAGGAGCGGCGCTTCAAAGCGAAGAGCGCGAGGGTGATGGTGACGAAGTACCCGAGCGTCGCGGCGGCGTCGGTGTGAAGGACTCCGGCGTGAGCCACGAGGTTGGGCTCGAAGGCGAGAAAGAGAGCGGCCGCGACGCCAGCCAGGGGACCGGCAAAGTGACGGACCACGACGGCTCCGGCGGCCACGAGCAGAAAGAGAAGGAACGGAAAGGGCCTCCGCGCGGCCGCGAAGAGAGCTTCGGGGGGAATCGAGTTCTCGTACGAGAACGCCCGCGGCATCTCGGCCGTCTTGAAGGAGAAGGGCTCGGGGAGCCTCGGGGCCCTCGCTCCGGCCTTTTCCATCGAGACGCCCGCGAGGAGCTTCATGAGCGGCGGGTGCTCGAGGTTGGCCCAGTACGTCCCCGAGATCGCGTACTCGGCGGCCGCCAGGGCGTGAAATGGCTCGTCCATCGTCGCGCTGTCGAGACGGGAGTGGTCGTAAACGAGAAACGTCCCGAGGGCCGCAATAAGGATGACGGCCGGCCAGAACATCCGTTCTTTGACAAAACCCATTGGCGTGAGTGTACTTGCGGGGTCTTGCTCTTGGAGCCCGCCACGATCCGGTCCCGGCTGAGAACGCCCCTGGCCATCGGGGCGGTCTTCGTCCTCGCTCTGTCCCTGAGGCTCCTTTCGGCTCCGAAGGCGATGGAAGGGGGTATCCGGCTCCTTTCGCCGGACTGCTACGGCCACCTGAGGCGCTCGGCCTATGTGGCCGAGAACTTCCCCAAGGTGCCCTTCTTCGATCCGTACCTGAATCACCCGGACGGCGCGGTCTTCATCTGGCCGCCGTTCTTCGACCTCGTGTCGGGAGGGGCCGCACGCCTCCTCTTCGGTCCAGACCCCGGTCTTTCCGGCACCCTGGCGACGATCGCGGCCGTGCCGCCTTTCCTGGGAGCTTTTCACCCCGTCCTCCTGTTTCTGGCCGTCTTGCCCCTTCTCGGCCGGAGGCGGGCGATCCTGGCCGCGCTTCTTTACGCCCTGACTCCGGTCGCGGTGATCTGGAGCTGCTTTGGCCACGCGGATCACCACGTGGCCGAGGTGCTGAGCCTTCTGGCCTTTCTCGCGGCCTTCGTCAGGGCTGTTCTGGCCAGCGGCCGCCGGGCGCTCTTCTGGGCGGTCGTCGCGGCGGCTCTTCTGGCCGGGACTCTCATGACCTGGCAGGGCGCGGTCTTCGTGGTGGCGCTCGCGGTTCCCTCCGCGCTCTTCATGCCGCCCGAAAGGGCCGCCGTCTTCGGGGTCGCGGCGGCCGGTTTCGCGGGCGCTGGAACCTGGCTCGCCCTCGGCGGAGAAACGGTGCCGTTCTCCTTCATTTCCTTCGGGTGGTTCCAGCCACTCGTGGTCGCCGGGGCCGCGGCGGCTCTCTGTCTCTGGTCCGCATGGAAGGGTCCCCCGGGCACGCCACGGGTCCTGTCGCTGGCCGCGGCGGCTCTTCTCGTGACGATCCTGGCGCCCAACGTCGAACGGCTGTTCGGCGCCGTGCTTCGGGGCGGAGCGTTCCTGGCGGCCTCACAGGTCGGGTCCGGGGGTGACGACTTCGCGGACGGCGGCTACCTTTCCTACCCTTCCGACTTCCTGGCGACGGTTGCCGAGGCCAAGCCGCTCCTCGACACGCCGATCGAAACGAGCGCCAAGAGAGCCCTTTCCGAGTTGAACCCGGGACTCCTCTTCCTTCCCGTGGCTCTCGTCCTCTGGGCGCTCCCGGGCGTGAGGCAACGGGCCCCTCGGATTCGAGGGAGATGGGTCTTGGTGATCTTCGGGCTGGCGCTTCTTCTCATGGCCTTCGGGCAGCGAAGAAACGTCTATTACCTCGCGATCTTCACGGCGATCGCGCTCGCCGAGGCAACCGCGCGCCTCGAGGTTCGCGTCCCTCGATTCGGTCGGGTGGCCGGGGCTCTGTGTGCCGCGGGGCTGGTCGTGGGGGTGGGCTGGGGGTCGCTCCGGAGGGTCTCTACGTACTCCGAGGTGCCGGGCCGCGACCTCTTCTGGACCATCGAGGCTCTCCAGAAGCTCGATCCACCTGGACGGGTGCCCTGGAAAGAGCCAAGGCCCCGGCCCGGTGAGGTGCCCGGGGTCTTCTGCCCGTGGTCGATGGGGCACTTCGTCACGGCCCTGGCCCAGCGTCCGGCGGCGGCGGATCCGAACACCTACGGGTGGCGGCGCCAGTGCCGCCTCTACTCGTCTCCGACCGATGAGGAGGCACGGCAGATCCTGATGTCCACGAAGGTCCGGTATCTCGTCACGATGAACCTCCGCCCGATCCTCCCCGAGTACGCGCGTGCCGCCGGGAGAGACGAGTCCCTGCGGCCCGAGGAGATGTTCGCGATCCGGATACACGAGTCAGAATCGAGGACGCCCGTGCCCTTCCTCGAGCTCGCCCTCGATTCCCGGACGGCCTACCGCCTCAGGAACGGCCGGCTGGTCCCCGCCTACAGAATCTGGCGTGTGACCGGGCCTGGCGCCCCTTAAACTCGCCCCGGCCGTGCCCGAAACCAATCTGACGCCTGCATCCCTCAGAACGCCGACTCCGTCGCTTCTGAAGACGCCGCTCGCCCTGGGGCTTCTCGTGGCGCTTCTGGCCGTCCTCGGGACCCTGCACGCGGATCTCCTGACGGGATCGAACGTCCCCTTCTACAGGGACATCGGGACGACGCAGCGGCCGGCCCGGGAGCTCTTCGAGAAACTCGGTTCGTCGTCCATCAGCCCCCACCTCTCCTTCGGCCAGCCCTATCTCGGGAACCCGAATTTCGTTCTTGCCTATCCGTTTCCGAAGAGTCCCCGGTTCCTCGGCGCGCACCTGGTCTTGCACGTTGCCATCGCCTTGGCCGGAATGACGCTCGTTCTCCTCCGGTTCGTGCGGAATGCCGAGGCCGCTGTCTTCGGAGGGGCGGCGTGGGCCTTCTCCGGGTACGTCTTCTCGTGCACGGCCTTCGTCAATGCGATCACCACGGTGGCGTGGATCCCGTGGGTGGTGCTTGCCGTCCTGGCCGCGCCCGAGGCCGCTGGCCTGAGACAGTGGGTTCTGTCGCTGGGAGGAACCGCGGTCACAATCGCGCTCCTTGTCACGGCGGGCGAGCCGGCGCTCGGCGTCCTGGGACTCGGGATCGCCTTCATCTCCGCGCTCTTTCTCGACCCGGAACGGGTGAGGAACCGGCTCGCCGTCTTCTTCGGGGGGGGATTGCTCGCGGCGCTTCTGACCGCGCCCTGGCTCCTGGCCGTCCTGCGGTCGACCACCTATTCCTCACGGAGGCTACGCGGCTTCTCCTGGACCGAGTTCGCGGCGGCTGGGTTCCACCCGGGACGTCTTCTCGAAACGCCCTTTCCCTTTCTTTTCGGCGATCCGTCTCGTCTCGTCTCGGGCGGATTCTGGGGATTCAGTGTCACGCAGGGGAACCCGCCGTACCTGACGTCGCTCCATTTTGGCGTCCTCGCCCTGGTGTTGGCCGCCGTCTTCGTGATCTCCCCGCGCCGCGCCGAGGCGAAGGTCTGGATCGGGATGGCCGCCGCTGCCTTCGTGGCGTCCCTGACTCCCTGGATCCCCGGCGCGAGCACGGTCTACGGGGCGTTCCCGTTCCTCCACTCGCTCCGCTACCCGATCAAGGCCATGCTCGTCGTGACGTTCTGCCTGGCCGTCCTTTCGGCCTTCGGAGCCGACCGGCTCCTCATGCAGGACACCCTGTACCGCTTCCGCAAGAGGGCTTCCTGGAGTCTCGCGTTTCTGGCGCTCTGCTTTGCCCTTTTGGCTGTCTGGGCGCGGCTTCGGCCGGAAGGTGTTTCGAGGATCCTGAGGCTCTCGTGGGACGACAGCTGGGTGTCTCGGCCTTCGGTCGTTCTCGACCCTGTCGTCCAGAGGTTTCCCGCGCAGGCCGCGCTCGTGGCCGGCCTCCTCCTCTTCCTCAGCTGGTCGCTCCGTCACTCTCCCGCAAATGCCCCGTCGCGCGTCGCCCTCTTGGTTCTGGCCGGTCTCGAGCTCTCAATCGCGACGTTCCGCATCATCCCGAGAGTCCCCGCGGAGTGGTACGCCACGCCGTCGCCGCTTGTTCAAAGAGCGGCGTCGCTGGGAGGGCGGACATTCGAGCGGACCGCGAAGGACATCGACGCCGTGAGACGGGGTGTCTTCGGAAAGGCGCCGGCTGACAGCATTGCCTCGGTGACGCTCGCCCAGATCCTCCAGGGCTGGGCGCAGTCGGGCGCGCCTCACGGGATCCTCTACGCCTACGATCAGGATCCCGATGGAAGCTACTCGCTTCTCGACCGGATGGCTCGCGACATGCTTCTGTCCAGGAGGTGGGATCAGAGGCTCAAGTGGCTCCGGTCGGCAGGGGTGAGCGGCATCATCGCCCACGATGTTCCGGAGGGTCTGCCGGGGCTCGAGCTCGTCATCCGGGAGGATCGCGTGGGCATCCCGACGGCTCTCTACAGAGTGGAGGGGTGGCTGCCTGGAGTCCGCCGCGTGCCGGCCGTTTTCGGGAGCGGCTCGGTCACGGAGGCTGTCCGGATCTTCGAGTCGGAGGACTTCGACCCGGAGTTCATGGCCGTGGTCTCGGGCACGCCACCGGCGGCGGTGCCCGGTCTCGGGAAGGATCCGGAGGCGTCGGCCGCGATCGTGGAGGAGAGGCCCGACTCGATGATCGTGAAGACGGCCGGGAGCCGCCCGGGACTCCTTCACATCGCCCGGACGTATACCCCGTCGGTGAACGCGACGGTGAACGGTCAACCGGCGGAGGTCAGGCTGACCAACCTCCACCTCACGGGCGTCGTCGTCCCAGCGGGAACGTCGACGGCCGTGATCTCCTTCGTCCCGTGAAGGCCTTCACCCGGTGAAGGCCTTCTACTCCCCGCTCTTCCCGCTCAACCTGCCGCCGGACCACCGGTTCCCGATGCGGAAGTACTCGCGGCTTCGGGAGGTCTTGCTCGAGGATGGGATCGTCCAGAGCGGCGACATGATCGAGGCCCCGCTGGTGGAGCGGGAAGACCTGTGCCGCGTCCACGACCCGGCCTACGTCGAACGCGTGGAGAAAGGCGGGTTGAGCGACCGGGAGCTCCGGAGGCTGGGATTCCCGTGGTCCGTGGAGCTCGCCACTCGGGCCCGGGCGTCGGTCGGTGCCTCGGTCGCCGCGGCCCAGACGGCCCTTTTTGAGGGACTCGGCGTCAACCTGGCCGGCGGAACGCATCACGCCGGCCGCGACTATGGGTCGGGGTACTGCGTGTTCAACGATTTTGCCGTGACGGCGCGAAGCCTCCTGGCCCGGGGCCTCTCAGAGAAGATCCTGATCCTCGACCTCGATGTCCACCAGGGGGACGGGACGGCCCTCCTCCTCGCGTCCGAACCGGCCGTCTTCACGGCGTCGATTCACGGCAAGGACAACTTCCCGTTCAGGAAGGCGGTCAGCTGTCTCGATGTGGCGCTCCCGGCGGGAGCGGGCGACGGCGAGTACCTCGATGCGCTGGAGCGCGTCCTTCGTGAGGTCCGGGAGCGTTTCGGCGAGCCCGGCATCGTCCTCTATCTCGCGGGCGCCGACCCGCACGAGGACGATCGCTTCGGACGGATGAAGCTCACGCTCTCGGGCCTGAGAAGGCGCGACGAGCGCGTCATGCGAGAGTTCGCGCCGAAAACGCCCATGGTCGTCGCGATGGGGGGCGGCTACGGCCGGAGTGTGGAAACGGTGGCCCGAATCCACGCGACCACGGTCGGCGTCGCCGCGCGCGCCTACGACGAAGGCGGTCGTCCGGATTGCTAGGTCGCCTTCTTCGGAGCGATCGCGGGTGTGCCCATGGGATGATTCTGAGTGAGCGGGATTCGGGGCAGGCGACGCTCAGCTGCTCGCTCGATCCTCACAGAACCGCCGGAGGCACACTCGATGGATCCTCTCGAAGAGCATTTCAAACCGTTCCGCGCAAACATCGCCGGGATCGATCAGACGTTCGCGTCGGCGTACGGCGAGAAGCGGCTGGTTTACGCGGACTGGACGGCGAGCGGCCGGCTCTACTCGCCGATCGAGGAGAAGATCCACCGGGACCTCGGGCCTTTCGTCGGCAACACCCACTCCGAGTCGAGTGTCACCGGGACCTCGATGACGCGGGCCTACCATCTCGCCCACCAGCTCATCAAGAGACACGTGAACGCGGGGCCCAACGACGCCCTGCTCTTCGTCGGCGCCGGGATGACGTCGGCCATCAACAAGCTCCAGCGGATCCTGGGGCTCAGGGTGCCGGAGCAGCTGCGTCCCTACCTGCGCATTCCCGACGAGGTCCGTCCGGTCGTCTTCGTCACCCACATGGAGCACCACTCCAACCAGACGACGTGGTACGAGACGATCGCCGATGTCCACGTCATCAAGCCGACGAGGAGCGGTCGCGTGGATCTCGACGACCTGTCGGACCTCCTGGAAAGGAACCGGCACCGCCCCGTGAAGATCGGGTCGTTCACGGCGTGCTCGAACGTGACCGGCATCCCGACCCCGTACCGTTCCATGGCGCGGCTGATGCACGCCCACGGAGGCCTCTGCTTCGTCGACTTCGCGGCGTCGGCTCCCTATGTCGCGATCGACATGCATCCGGCGGACCGCGAGGAGAGGCTCGACGCGATCACGTTCTCTCCCCACAAGTTCCTGGGCGGGCCCGGAAGTCCAGGCGTCCTCATCTTCGATTCCAGCCTCTACACGCTGAAGTCGCCGGACCAGCCAGGCGGCGGCACGGTCCTCTGGACGAATCCGTGGGGGAAGTACGCCTTCATCCCGGACGTCGAGGCCCGCGAGGATGGCGGCACGCCCGCGTTTCTGCAGGCCATCAAGGCCGCGCTGGCGGTTCAGCTCAAGGAACAGATGGGGCTCGATGAGATCCGCAAGCGCGAGGAAAGACTCGTGTCCCGCCTCTTCGCGGGGCTCAGGAGCATCCCGAATCTCCACATCCTGGCGGAAGGCATCGAGGATCGGCTCGGGATCTTCTCGTTCTACCTCGATGGGGTTCACTACAACCTGGCGGTGAAGCTCCTCAACGACCGGTTCGGGATCCAGGTCCGGGGCGGCTGCTCGTGCGCGGGAACCTACGGCCACTACCTCCTGCACGTCGACCAGTACCAGTCGAAGCGAATCACGGACGAGATCGACGCCGGAAACCTCTCGCACAAACCGGGATGGGTCCGCCTGTCGGTCCACCCGACGATGCTCGATGACGAAGTCGAGTTCGCCATCGATGCGGTCAGACAGGTGCAGGCGCACGCTGCCGAGTGGAGCCGCGACTACCGCCACGACCCCCAGACGAACGAGTTCCGGCACGTCTCCGGAGATGACCCCATGAGAAACCGCGTGGAATCCTGGTTTCTGTCGCCCAGGGAGAGCCTCCTGACGGCCTGAGCTGGATCTATCGCCCGGCGGCCACCGGCGTCGCCCGGCCGCGAATCGTCGTGAAGGTGAGCTCGCGGCAGGGGAGCGACGCGGCCGGCAAACCGGCGGCGGCCTGTCCCAGGGTCAGGAACTCGACTCCTGCCGCCTTCCAGGCGGCAACGTGTTCGAAAAAGAGCGGCCCGAGGGCCTTGCCCCCCTCGATCTCGGTGTGGATCGAGTGGACGTGGAGCTGGGGGGGCCCGAGGACGAGGTCGCGAAAAAACCCGGTCGTCTTCGGCCGGTTGGCGCCGGCGAACTCGTCCCAGCCGGCGGCTTCGTCCAGAGTCGGAAGAGTGGACGGGAGCTCGATGATGGACGAGGGGCTCCCGTCTCTCCGCATGGGCCGAAAGGGGGACCCGCCGCGGGTGTGAGAGGTGACCCGGATCCCGTTTTCTTCCTCGATCTCCATGCTGGCTGCCGTGGCTGTCCAGCCGGGGGCGGCGGAGACGGTGGCGCGAAAGCCGAAGATCTCGGCGAACCGTTCGTGCGTTCTCCGCACGGTCCGCGAGATCTCGTCGCGCTCCATCCGGGGGAGGCGGTCGTGCCAGTCGACGTGGTCCCAGGCGTGGATGCCGCATTCGTGTCCGGCGGCGTGGGCCTCACGCATCCGGGCGACCGCCTCGGGCTTCGTCCCGATGTCGGGAGCGGGCAAGAGTGTTCCGTAGAGCATCGTCTTGATGCCGTAGGAGGCGGCGGGGCTGGCCCGGAGGACCTTCTTGACGAAGCCCTTCCGGAAGACGCGCTTGACCGCCTTGCCCGTGTTGTCGGGTCCGAGCGAGAAGAAGAAGGTCGTGACGATTCCGTGGCGAGCGAAGAGATCGAGGAGGCGGGGGACGCCGTCGAGCGTCCCCTGATAAGTGTCGACGTCGACCTTCAGGACGAGTTGCTGAGCCAACGGGGACGACTAGACCTCCGCGACCTTGCGTTTCTTCAGGTAGTAGTCCAGGGTCTTCTTCAGCCCGGTCTTGAAATCGGTCTTCGGGCTCCACCCGAGGCACCTCTGGGCTTTCTTGATGGAAGGAACCCGGGTCGTGATGTCCTGGTAGCCGGCGCCGTAGTACTCGTCGGCGGAGACCTCGATGATCTCCGCGTTCTTGGCCAGCGGGGCGAACTTCGGGTAGGTCCCGACGGCCTCGATCAGGTTCTGGGCCAGCTCCTTGATCGAGAGGTCCGCGCCGGGGTTGCCGATGTTGAAGATCTGGGAATCGGCGCATCCCTTCTCGTTCTCGAGGATCTTCATCAGGCCGTCGATTCCGTCCTCGATGTAGGTGAAGCAGCGCCGCTGGCTTCCGCCGTCGACGAGCTTGATGGGCACGCCGTAGAGGATGTTGTGGAGGAACTGGGTCAGGACGCGGCTCGATCCCTCTTTAGGGGCGTCGATGTTGTCGAGGTGCGGGCCGTACCAGTTGAAGGGGCGAAACAGGGTGAACCTCAGGCCCGCGGACGCTCCCATCGCGAAGATCACCCGGTCGAGCAATTGCTTGGAAGCCGAATAGATCCAGCGCTGCTTCTGGATCGGTCCGTAGACGAGGGGTGAGGTGTCCTCGTCGAACTCCCTGTCCGGGCACATGCCGTAGACCTCGGAGGTCGAGGGGAAGACGACGCGCTTGCCGTACTTGGCCGCCATCTTCACGATGCGGAGGTTCTCCTCGAAGTCGAGCTCGAAGACCGAGAGGGGGTTCTTCACGTAGGTGGCGGGCGTCGCGATCGCCACGAGCGGCAGGACGACGTCACATTTCTTGACGTGGTACTCGATCCACTCCTTGTTGATGGCGATGTCGCCCTCGAGGAAGCGGAACCGCTGATCCGGCAGGAACTCCTCGATCCGGTCACTGCCGACGTCGAGGCCGAAGACTTCCCAGCCGGTCGTGGTGAGGATGCGGCGGGTCAGGGCATTCCCGATGAAGCCGTTGACGCCCAGGATGAGGACGCGCATGGATGTGCCTTTCTATTCCCGCCCCTGCTGGGCAACCCATGCGCGGAACTGGGCCGCGTTCATGGGCGGATACCCCTGCGGCTGGGCCGCGAGGATCTCGACGGGGCGGTCATCGCCGCAGTAGACGATGACGGAGCCCTCCGTCGGTTCGACCTTGCCGGGGAACGTATCGTGCCCCCCGTAGGCCCCGAGACGGGTCTTGATGATGATGACCTTGGATCCAAAGAGGTCCGTGAAGGCGCCCGGCCAGGGCGGTGCGACGGCCCGGACGAGGTTGTGAACGTCCTGGGCCTTCTGGGACCAGTCGATGAGCCCGTCCTCCGGCTTGCGGCCTCCGAAGTAGCTCCCCTTCGAGATGTCGAGCGGGCGGCGCGGAGCGGTTCCGGCCTTCAGGTACGGCCAGGCCCGCGAGAGGACGGCGACGGCCGCCTCGCCCACTCTCCTCGAGACGGTGAGGGCGTCGTCGTCGGGTCCGATCGGGACCGCGACCTGATCGACGACGTCGCCGGCGTCGGGCTTCTCGGCCATGTAGTGGAGCGTCGCCCCCGTCTGCTTCTCGCCTTTCAGGATCGCCCAGTTGATGGGAGAACGGCCGCGGTAGTGGGGCAAGAGCGAGCCGTGCATGTTGAGGGCGCCCCGCGTCGCCTGGGAAAGGAGACGCATCGGGATCATCTTTCGAAAGTAGAACGAGAAGAAGAAATCTGGGGCTGCGGCCTTCATCCGCTCCGTCTCGAGGGGGTCGTCCAGCGACTCGACGAGAAGACAGGGCACGCCCCGCGCGCGGGCCAGGTCAGCGAGAGACTCCCACCATCGGACCTCGTTCGGGCTGTCGGCGTGGGTGTAGATGAGACGGACCGGCTCGCCCGCGTCCAGGAGCCACTTCGTGCAGCGGAATCCGACGTCACTGTATCCGGCCACCACAATGCCGCTCATCGAGCACTCCCTTCGTTCCCGTAGACCTGCCGGATGAGGAACCTGGGCCTCCCCCTGACCTGCTGATAAATCCGTCCGACGTACTCCCCGACGACGCCGATTCCCGCCATCACGACACCCAGGACCGCGAAGGCCAGGGCGAAGAGCGTGAAGACGCCCTCGGCCTCCGACTGTCTCAGAAAGACGAACCGGCGCAGGAGGAGGTAGATGCCGAAGCCAAACCCGCCCGCCGCGGTGACGAACCCCAGGAGCGTGAAGAGTTGCAGCGGCACGATCGAGAACCCCGTCATCAGATCGAAGTTCAGCCGGATCAGCTTGTAAAGCGAGTACTTCGAGCGTCCCTCGTGTCGTTCCTCGTGGGCGACGCTGATCTCGACGGGGCGCCGCGCATACATCTGGGCGAGCGCGGGGATGAAGGTCGAGACCTCGTCGGAGGCCGACATCACGTCGACGACATCGCGGTGATAGCCGCGGAGCATGCACCCGTAGTCGTTGAGCTTCATCCCGGTGATGAGGGCCGTGGTCCGGTTGACGAGACGCGAGGCGGCCTTCCGGAAAATGTTGTCCTGACGCTTGGCCCGGATCGTCCCGACGACGTCGTGGCCCTCGTCGAGCTTGGCGACGAGCTTGGGGATCTCTTCCGGGGGGTTCTGCAGGTCGGCGTCGAGGGTGATGACGTACTCGCCGTCGATCACCGTGAAGGCGGCCATGATCGCCATGTGCTGGCCCGCGTTGCGCATCAGCTCGACGACCTTCACCTTGCCCGGATACTTGCGCGCGTCTTCCCGCAGGATGAGGAGGGACCGGTCGCGCGAGCCGTCATCGGCGAAGACCACCTCGTAGGGCCGGTCGAGACCGTCCAGGACGGGCAAAAGCCTCGGGAGCAGGGTGGGGAGGTTCCCTTCCTCGTTGAAAACGGGGATGACGATCGAGACCTTGCGCGGGACGATGGCGGCGCTCGTCACGGACAGAATTCTACAGGCGGGTCGAGAAACGGTGCCTTTGGGCGCTCCGAGTGGAGAAAACCGGGCGATGGCGGAAACCACGAGCCCCGCGCGGAACTCCCGTCCGTCGCTCCGCCGGGAGGTCCATGACCCGCGGCGGGGTTTGTCCGTGACATCCGGAAGATCCCGGGACGGACTCGCTCGGGCGGAACTCGGGTACACTGAAAATGCCGGGTTGGTGCAGCTCACCGTGTCGATGGCTCTCTTCTGCTTGGTCCTTTCAAGAGCGGTACCGATTCTGTTCGGCGCCTCGATGTGCATGGTCGCGGCGCGGTTTCTGCACGATTTCCTTTTCCCGCGACGCCCGCTTTTCGCCCGAATGGTCTTCGCGGCCGTCTTGGTTGCCGGAGTCCTCCTCTCTGTTCCCTTCTTGATGGGTTCATGGCATCTCCTGCTGGCGGAGTACGCGTTCGAGAACCACCGCTGGGACCAGGCACAGAGGCGCTATGGTGAGTTCGCCACGCTGCGAGGATCACCTTCTCCAAGAGCCACGCGGCAATGGGCATACTCGCTCATGAATCTCCGCCGCTGGCAAGACGCGGAGACGGTCATGCTGTCTTCGATCAGCCGGTCTGCCGGGGGAACCTCCAGAGTCGCGCCGGAGATCGTGCTGGTTTTGGGCATCTGTCGTTATTACAGGGGCAAGCTGGATTCAGCCGAGTCGACGCTCGGAATGCTGGCTGACTCGCGGACGAGATCGATGCGTGAGTACTTCCTGGGCCGAATCGCGGAGACTCGTGGTCTCGCATCTGCCCTGCCGCTATACGAGTCGAGCCTGAGGCACAATCCCAATTTCTTCCCGTCGGCATATCAGGCCGCGAGGCTCCAGATTCTGCTCCATGGCCGTGTACGGGACGCCGGGCAGCTGGCGCCCTTCGTGAACCGCAATGGAGCATCCTCGGAGGCCGCACAGAATCTGGTGAACGCAATCGAACTTGGCCGTCCGCTGCCGCCCATGGAGTTCTATGTCGTTCACGAGGATTGAGGTTCGGGCGGAGGATGTCCTGGCATTCGTGGCAGCCGCCGGACTTGCCATGATCGCCGGCGGCGGGGCCTTCATTTCGAAACTCACATTGTCGGAAGACCAAATGTGGGAGCTCTCCTTCATCCTCGCTCCGGCCGCGGTTCTGACCTTCGTCGCCTCTGTTCGCTACTCCTTCGGCAGAAAGGCCGACGGCACGCGAGGCGGCGCGGGAGAGGTCTTCAGGGTGCTCCGGGACTGGCTCCCGTTCCTGCTCTTTCTTCTCATCTACTCCGCCTTCCGTCAGACTCTGTGGTCATCTGTGTTGGGTCCAGACAAGGACTCCCTGCTTCTCGAGATCGACCGAACGCTCTTTCCCGAGACACCGGCCGTCTTGCTTCAGCGGTTTCTAGACCCGGTCCTGACGGACGTTCTGGCGGTCTGCTATTTCCTGCATCTCATCCTGCCACCCATCCTGGCTGGGCTGCTGTATCGAACAAACAAGACGATCTTTCGGCGTTTCCTGCTCTCCGTACTCGTTTGTGGAGTCCTGGGTGCGGCAGGCTACGCCCTCGTTCCCGCGGTCGGGCCGGGCGTCGCTTTTCCACAGCTGTTTCGAGACCGGCTCGAAGGCACGCTCCATGACCCGCTGATAGGGATGATGGATGCGGCCCGTGCTCCCAGGGATGTCTTCCCGAGTCTCCACGTGGCGATCTCCGCAATCGTCCTCTGGTACGCGGGCAAGCATCGCAGACTCTTGTTTTGGACGTTCTTCCCACTCGTACTGGGAAACTGGGTCGCCACGCTCTATCTTCGGTATCACTACTTCATCGACTTGGTCGCGGGCTACCTGACCGCACTCCTGGCCGTCGTCATCGCGTCCTGGCTCCTGGAGACCGAAAAGAGGCTCGGCCTCGGGCCTCGGACGGCTGAGCGGAGCGAGTTCGCGTCCAGCGGGAGCGGAATCGGGCTCGGCTGACGCTGATTGCGTCCGAGACTCTTCTGTCGATGGAACGAACGCGCGCGGGTTTCCGTGGCCTGGATCAAGGCGCGACGGGGGTGGGTCTGGCCGCCTCTCTCAGGAACTTGATGTTGATGGGAACGGTGTCGGTTCTCTGCGCGTTTTGTGGTGGCGTGGCGTACTCCAAGTAGCGATTCTCATCCGTGTTGAGGACGAAGCTCTCACGGGAAAGAACCCGGTCGACCTCCTCGGGGCTGAGCAGACGGGTCTGCCTCACTCGGAGAAGCTCGGCGGGAACGGCACCTGGCGCAACTGGCGCGAATCCAAGTGCCGCGGAGGCGCTCACGATGCGGCCGAGCCCCTCTCGAGTGGCCGCCTGGGGCTGCTGTGACGCGACCACGACCCCCTGGCTTCCGATGAACCAGAGACTCACGTACGGAAACACGGAACGAACCGTTCCGATGACGGAGAGAAGGCTCCGGGGGGAGATGTGATGAAGTTGTACCCATTGCTGGAGGACCCCGCCCGGCCTCAACCGCCTCTGGGCCTGTTCGTAGAACTGGCGGCTGTAGAGGTTCGTTGCACCGGAAAACCAGATCGACGAGATCTCTACCGTGATCAAGTCATAGGAGAGAGGGGAGAGAAAGAGCAAGTTCCGTCCATCTTCGACATAGAGGTGCACGCCAGGCCTGGAGAGGACGTTGCCGTTGATCTCACCGAACCACTGTCGAGCGGCATGGACGATTCCGGGCGCGATTTCGGCGACATCGACATTCACAAACTCGAGCGCTTCCGCCACATAGGCCGACCGCCCCGTACCCAGGCCGACGACGAGGGCGCGGTCGAAGTTTGAACAGAAGAGCGCGGGAACGATTGTGATACCCGTCTGAGCCGCCATTTCTCCGGTGTTGTTGCCCTGGAACTTGCCATTGGTCAAGAGGGTTCGGCGTTCTCCGGAGGCGTCAGTGTCTGAGACAACGGTTGTGATTCCGCCATAGCTGTCCTCGTGGAAGAAGACGAGCTTTGTCTGAACGGACACGTGCTGGGGCCGGAAGTAGACGTGCTCGCCTGAAGTCAGGGCGCGGAGATCCCAGGGCCGGTGTCCTGCTCCAATGACGACGGCTGCGGCTGCGATCGCTCCGGTCGCGAAGCGTACTCTGCGATTCTGGCTCCGCATGCCGACCGCGCACCCCGCGAGAGCATAGGCGAGGGTGACGAGCACGAGGAGGAGTTCGGTCCCGGCGGCCGGAATAAGGAAGTAAGCGGTCGAGAGGGCTCCGAGAATGCACCCGACGGCATTGACGGCGCCCAGAAATCCCGCCACTCGATCGGGCTGCCGGCGTGGAAAGATGCTCAGGCGGAACAACATTGGGTAGACGATTCCCAGAATGATGCCGGCGGGCAGAATCTGAATCGCCGCTTGCACCCAGCGAGCGGCTTCGGCTTTCCAGAAAGTGTCGATCCAGGGCCCGATCTTGCTGAAGGATCCCGGGATATGCGGCCACCGCGAATGAGAGAGGGAGAGCGCGATCGAAGCTGCGAGAAAGAAGATCGCAACCCATGCAGGATCCAGGGACTCTGCCTTCTTCCGAAAGCCGGAAGCGAATGTCCCCCCTAGAGCAAGCCCGAGAAGCACGGTTGCGAGCATCGTCGCGAATGAGTAGACGCTGTTGCCGATGACGGCTGTGAGGAGGTGCGTCCAGATCACTTCGAGGCTGAACAGGAGGAAGCCAGACAGCCAGCAGACGGCGATGAGGAGGACGGGGATGTCGGGCGTTTCGTCGTTCGGCGCCGTCCCCAGCGGGACTCTCGCCGCTTCTCCCTCGACTGGCACTCGAACCCGTGACCGCCGGAGGAGCCAGATCCCGAGCCCTGCGGCCAGTGCGTCGAGGAGAATGACGCCGAGCAGCGTCGCGTGAACACCAACACGAGGGAAGAGAACGTAGGGGCCGACGACTGCCGCCAGGAAGGCGCCGGCGAGATTGAGAGTGTAGAAGACCGACATCCGCCTCGCCGTCTCGGGCAGCTTCGTCCTTTCCAGGGTGCCCACGATTGCCGGGAAGGACACTCCCATCGCGAAAGTGGGGGGAAAGAGCCAGATGACGGCTACAAGGCCCCGAAGTGCCTGCAGCGCCCAGAAGGATCCCCAGCCTGCCGATAGGAGCGGCGAGAACAGTCCGGGCAAGTCATCAAAGAAAAGCCAGAGCAGTGCCGCCCACACGGCCACGGCCACCTCTGCGACGGCGTAAACGAGCAGCGGGGAGGCGCGTCGCATGCGGATGATGGGTTTGTACGCGGCCGAGCCCGCGGTCAAGCCGGCGAAGTAGACACTCAGGACGACTGCGGCGGCGGGGGTACTGGCGCCCAGCAATGTTCCCAGCAGCTTCTCGAAGATCTGCTCGCACAGCAGGCCGCTCGCACCCGTCCCGAGAAAGACCGCTCCCAGAACAGGCATGACGAGCCTGCTGTCCCCGGCGCCTTGTGGTCCGGCCGGTTCTCCTGGCGACGATCCTGCGGGCGGCACGGGGTGATCATCAGGGCTAGCCGCTCTCTTGACAAGGTTGCGCAGCTAACGACGGAGTGGGCAGAGAGCCTCTCCCTTGGAGCCTGCCCGCTCATGGAGCGATTCCGATAACGGTGAGGAGTCGAGACGACAGGCGGTGCCGGGAATCGCAATCAGAGCCGCGAGAGGCTCCTGACAACCCGGCGAGACGAGACCGCCGCCAACTCCTCTGGGTCGGGAATCAGCGGCATGGAGGACCGGTCGCTGCCTCCGGCGGCTTCAGGAAGTCATCTGACCACCCCGCCAGGTGCCCGGTTCGACAAGAGGTAGTGCTTCCCGTTCAGCGTCCGGGCGAGCAGGTGGATCGGGGTTTCTGACAGAGGCGGCTTGCCGAAGCTCGGGATGTGGGCCTTGTGAACGATGACGAAGACCCGGCTTTCTCCGTTCCACATCCCCGCGAAGGCCGCGGGAGTGGGGACGAGTGAGGGGTCCTTCGTTCTCGCTTGGCCGAAGTTGAGTTCGTGCCACTCGAGGCCCACGACCGGCGTGGGGCGCTTCAAGTAGAACGGGATCGCCTGAACGTAGTGGCCCTTCTGCATCAGGATGTCGCCCGGTGAGAGCTCCTTCTGAAGTGTCGTGACCAGGGGCCAGGGAGTGATGGCCTGGGCGACCCGGGGAAAGCTCCAGAGCGCTCCGCAGAGGAAGGCGAGCCAGGGCACGATCACGGCGAGGGCGACCTCACCCCTGCGTGCCGGCCGGAGCGAGGCGGTGAAGCTCCAGAGCGCGCCGGCGGTCAGCGCGGCCAGGATGAGGATGCCGGGTTTCAGAAGTCCGAACTGATCGACGTAGCCCGCCGCGAAACCGTAGACGAGAGCTCCGGACGAAAGGGCACCAAACGTCATCCCGAGAAGCCACCGCTCCGTCTTGAAGGAGGCGCCCGCCCGCCTCGCGCGCTCGATCCCGAGCGCGAGGAGGATCGCGACCGCCGGCCACACCGGCAGGATGTACGGGATCAGCTTCGACTTCGAGGCCGAGAAGAACATGAAGATCAGGAGGAAGAAGACCCAGAGAAAGCCCTCCGTGGCCTGATCACGCCACGCCCGGAGCGTGCGGCCCGGCCACGAATGGGTGAGACGAAAAAGAAAGGGCGTCCAGGGCAGAAGCCCCCCGATGAGGACCGCGACGAAATAGAGCGGGTGGCCTCCCCGCCGGTGCTCGCTCTTGAAGAACCGGTTGAAGTGCTCGTTGACGAAGTAGAAGTCGAGGAAGTCCTTCTCCTTCATCGCAAGGAGCACGTGCCACGGGACCGTGAGCGCGAGGAAAACGAACAGTGGCCCTGGCGAGAAGAGCTTTGGCAAGATCCGGTACCGTCCCGTGATGACGACCCAGACGAGGATCGCCCCGCCCGGCAGAACGATGCCGATCAGGCCCTTGGACATCACCGCGGCCGCGCAGGCGATGTGGAGTCCGTAAAGGGCCAGCCTTGCCTTCCGCTTGTCTCCCGATGGTTCGGCCTCCGCGAAGGCGGCGAAGGCGAATCCGGCCGCCGAAAGAGCGAGGGAAACGAGCGGGTCGATGACGGTGATCCGGGCCATCGCAAAGGCCAGGATCGACGTGGCGGCGATCAGCCCGGCAAGAAGCCCCACTCTCGCTCCCCAACGGCGCCGCGCGAAGACAAAGGCCATGAGCGCCATCCCGATGACGGACAGCTTCGATGGAACGCGGGAGGCGAACTCACTCTGGCCGAAGACCTTGAAGGAGAGTGCCACGGACCAGTAGTGGAGCGGCGGCTTCTCGAAGTAGAGGAGCCCGTTCAGCCGGGGCGTGATGAAGTCGCCCGTCGCGAGCATCTCCCTGGGAATCTCCGAGTAGCGCCCTTCGTCCGGTTCGAACAGAGGGATCCGCCCCGGCTCGACGAGGATGAGCAGGAGAGAGAGGACGAAGAGGATGACCCACGATCTCGGAGGGGCGGCCTCCAGGGTTCCCGAGAGCCGGTCCTCCCGGCTCGGGCGCTTCACTTCCATCGAACGGCTCCAAGAAAGTTCCAGTTTCGGTCGGGACAGTAGACGCCCGCGTCTTGCCTCGGTGAGTCCATCCGGAAGCGGCAGGCGCCCCGCCAGTAATCGTAGGGCGTCCCCCGGCGAGAGTGGATCGCGACGTCGACGAGGTAGGTGCCCGCACCGAGCGTACACGCGGGAAGCGTGATGTGCACCTTCGCCGGACCGTCGAAGCGCTCGGGCATGAATCCGTCGATGTCGGTGTTGGTGCCGTGGATGCAGAAGTCCTCGGTCGTGAAGAGTCCGATCCCGAAAACGAAATCATCGAGAGGCCGCTGGGGTGAGCCCTCGATTTCGATCGTCAGGGTCTCGCCGGTCTGGAAGGCATACCGTTCGGCTCCCGTCCGGTCGAGGACCCGGCACGCGGTGATGATGGCCGAGCGATCGCCCCAGCGGCGCGGCTTTTCCTCGGCCGTGGGGGTTTCCGGAGCGGCTGGGGAGGAGGCTTCGGACGGGATCTCCACCGGGGCCGCCGAGGCCTGGCGCAGCTCTTCCTGGTTGACGGCCTGGACCGCCGCGAGCCGCTCGCCCTCCTGCGCGGAGACGTCGAGGCGGTAGCTCGAGAGGATCTCGCGGGCGTCGCCGATCCCCTTCACTTTTCCCTTTTCGAGGTAGAGGACCCGGTCGCAGAGCTCCTCGACGAGGGCGAGCGAGTGGGTGACGAAGAAGATCGTCTTCCCACGCGCGGAGAACTCCCGGATCGTGTCGAGGCACCGGTGGGCGAACGCCTCGTCCCCGACGGCCAAGACCTCGTCGACGACGAGGATCGAGGGGTCCGTGTGGATCGCGACCGCGAACCCGAGCCTCACGTACATCCCGGACGAGTACGTCTTGACGGGCTGATCGATGAACTCGGAGAGGCCGGAGAACTCGATGATCGACGGCAGCTTCTTCTCGATCTCCTTGCGCGTCAGCCCGAGCATGATCCCGTTGATGACGACGTTCTCCCGCCCGGAGATCTCGGGGTGGAAGCCCGCGCCGAGCTCGATGAGGGCCGAGACCTTCCCGTTGACCGCGAGAGAGCCCGAGTTGGGCTTCAGGATGCCCGCGACGAGCTTCAGAAGCGTCGACTTGCCGGAGCCGTTGGCTCCGACCACCCCGAACGTCTCGCCGGGCTCGACCGAAAACGAGACGTCCTCGAGCGCGGCGACCACCTCGCCCGGCGAGAGCGCGCGAGAAAAACCGAGCCCCAGGAAGGCCGACTTCAGGGTCCCGAAGGTCCGGGTTTGATTCCAGCGCCTGTAGTGTTTCGAGAGCGATCGGGCTTCGACAGCGGCAGCCGCCATCAGACAGCCTCCGCGAAGCTGTCCCGGATCCGGTCGAAGAACCCGTATCCGATGACGAACGTCACAAGGCACAGGGCCGTCAGGCGCAGCCAGTCGCCGGGCGAGATCCACCGCCCGAAAAAGAGCGCCTCCTGCCAGGAGGTGAAGAGCTTCGCCAGCGGGTTGAGCGAGAGAAGAACGGCGACCGGGTGATTCTTCAGGTCGCCGAGCGTGTAGAGAATCGGTGTCGCGAAAAAGAGGAGCGACAGGGCTGTCGCGAGGAGGTCCCTCACATCCCGGAAGTGGGCCGTCAGACCGGCCAGAAAAAGCCCCAGACCGAGGAGGAAGATCCCCTCGAGGATGGCGAGCGGCACGGTCTGGACGATCGCCCACGAGAGCGGCCGGGCCGGGCCGAAGAGCCCGAGAGCGGCAGCCAGGAGCCCGCCGAAGAGAACCGGCAAGGCCAGGAGGAAGTGAGCCGTCTGCGAGAAGACGGCCACGAAGGGCAGGACTTCCGCCGGGAAGAGCACCTTCCTGAGCAGGGCGCCATGGGTCAAGAGCGACGACGCCGAGTCGGTCAGCGAGGCCGACAGCCAGTTCCAGGGCAAGAGGCCACAGAACAGAAAGAGCGCGTACGGGCTGGTCGTCTCGGAGCGGTTCGGCAAGAGGAGCTGGAAGACGACCGAGTAGACGATCAGCATCAGGAGCGGGTTGAGAAGCGACCAGAAGTAACCGAGAACGCTGCCGCGGTACCGCGCCTTCAGCTCCCGCGTGGTCAGAACGCCCACGAGGGCCCGGTGGCGGTAGAGGTCAGCGAGGTTTCGAAGCATCAAGACTCCATCCTGGGCGAACGATCATACGTAGGAAGTGCGCCATGGGGGCGCGAGTTCTCGTCGAAGGAGTTTCGAAGCGTTACGGGGGGGATCCGTCCACTCCCCGGACCGAGGCTCTTCACGAGGTTTCCTTCGAGCTTCTTCCCGGCTCCTTCACCGCTCTCCTCGGACCTTCCGGCTGCGGGAAATCCACCCTGCTCAACCTCGTCGGGGCGCTCGACAAACCGACCTCTGGCAGGATTCTCGTGGACGGCCTGGACATCGTCTCGAGGAGCGAACCGGAGCGGGACACCTACCGGAGACGGACGGCCGCGACGATCTTCCAGTTCTTCAACCTGCTCTCGACGATGACGGTCGTCGAGAACGTCTCGCTGCCGCTCCTCCTGGATGGAGTTCCTCCTCGCCGCGCCGATGATGCGGCCCGGCAGACTCTCACGGAGGTCGGACTCGACGAGAAGCTCACGGCGTTCCCGTACCAGCTCTCGGGCGGGCAGATGCAGCGCGTCGCCATCGCCCGTGCCCTCGTCGTGAATCCGGCCCTGCTTCTTGCCGACGAGCCGACCGGGAATCTCGACTCCCGGACCGGGAACCAGGTGCTCGATCTCATCGAGGAACTCGTCTCCGCCCGAGGCTTGACGGTCGTCATGGCCACGCACTCGGAGGCGGCGGCGGCCAGAGCAACGAGAGTCCTCCACCTGCTCGACGGCCGGCTCGTGGCGGCTTCTTGACCCTTTATTGGGCGCTCTTTTCGGGGCTCGTCATCCGGCCCGCCCGGCGAGACCGTCTCCGGTTCCTTCTGACCATCGCCGGCATCGCGATCGGCGTGGCAACCGTGGCCGCCATCCGGCTCGCCAATGCCTCCGTCCTCTCCTCGTTCTCCAGCACCGTGGACTTGGTTGCGGGCAGGGCGACGCTGACGATTCTGGCGGACGGCCCGGGAATCCCGGAGGATGTCCTGGGGCGGATCGCCTGGCTCGAGAGGATCGGGGCGGCCACCGCTCCGGCCGTGTCGGAGATGGCGGCCGTGGCGGGGCCGGCGGGCGAGGTCGTGGAAGTTCTCGGGATCGACCCGATGTCGGATGCCGCCGTGCGGCCGTACGTGCTCGAAAGGGTCGAGGAGGGGCACGGCCCCGGGGTTTCGGGCGAGGAGACCCTCGCCACACTCTTCTCGCTCTTCCAGAAGGACACCCTTCTCTTGCCTGCGCCGCTTTCGGCCCGCCTGAAGGCCGGCCCCGGCGACACGGTCCGGCTCGTCGCCCAGGGCCAGGAGCGTTCCTTCCGCGTCGCCGGTGTCCTCGAGCCCTCGGGACCCGCCCGCGCGGCGTCGGGCGCGATCGTCTTCGCCGACATCGCGACGGTCCAGGAGGCGTTCGGCAAGACCGGGCGGATCGACCGGATCGACATCGTGACGCCCGAGGGAACGTCCCTTGCGGACCTCACGAGGCTTCAGGAAGAGATTGCGAGCTCCCTCCCGGCCGGGATCTCCGCCGGCAGGCCCGAGCGCCGCACCGAGACGGTGGACCGGATGGTGCGCGCCTTTCGGGTCAACCTCACGGCCCTCGGCCTCATCGCGCTCCTCGTCGGCGTTTCCTTCGTCTACAACACGCTTTCGATCTCGGTCCTCAGGCGCCGGACAGATATCGGCACCTTCCGCGCCCTCGGGGCATCTCGCGGTCAGGTCTTCTTGACCTTTCTCGCCGAGGGCGCCTTTCTCGGGGTCACGGGAGGGGCCCTGGGAATCGTTCTGGGAGTCGCCCTGGCTCGTCTCGCCCTCGCCATGGTCGGCGGTACCGTGACCGACTTCTACTCGCCGGCGGCCCGGACCGAACTGACCATCGACCCCTCGATCCTCGGCTTTGCCTTCCTGACGGGAGTCGCGGCATCCGTGTTCTCGTCCCTGGCCCCGGCGCTCGAGGCGGCTGCCGTGCCGCCGGCGGCCGCGATGCGCCACGGGTCCGTAGAGGCGCTCCGCCGGAAGGGAACGGTCCCGCTGGGGCTCGCGGGGGCCGCGAGCTTCGTGCTGGCTTTTCTCGCGACCCTGCCGGGGCCGGTCAACGGGCTCCCGGTCTTCGGCTTTCTGTCCGTGTTTCTCTCGGTCGCGGGGTCCTCGCTTCTCGCCCCGGCGGCCGTCACCACGGCTGCCCGTCTTCTCGAGGCCGTCGCCAGGAGAGTTCTCGGTCCCGTCGCGAGAATCGCCCGGGCGAACCTGTCGGGAAGCCTGTCACGAACGTCCGTCGCCGTCGCGGCCCTGGCGATGGGAATCGGGATGCTCGTCTCGGTCGCCGTCATGGTCGGGTCGTTTCGTGACACCGTGATTCTCTGGATCGACCAGACGCTCGCGGCCGATCTCTTCGTGACCCCGGCTTCGGGCCGGTCGAACGTCTCGTTCGGAAAGCTCCCGCAGGAGTTCGTGGACCGTGTCGCGTCGCTCCCTTCCGTGGCCGGCTGGGACGCGTTTCTCGGCTTTTCGGCGACCCGTGACGGAGTCCCCTTCACGGTCGGCTCGGGACGGCTCGATTTCATCGCCTCGCAAGGGAATCTCCCGCTCGTTTCGGGCGGGGATCCCCGGACCCTCGCGACGACGGTTCGCCAGAAGCGAGAGGTCCTCGTTTCCGAGCCCTACGCGGTGAAGTTCGGCGTGAAAACAGGCGATGTGATCGCGGTTCCGGGCCCCCGCGGGGACGTCACGGTCCGTGTCGGAGGCGTCTACGTCGACTATTCGAACGACCGGGGGACCGTCCTCTTCGACCGGGAGATGTTCTGCGAGCTCTTCGAGCTCGACGGAGCGGTGTCGGTGGCGATTCTGCTGAAGCCGGGGCTGACCCCGGAGGAGGGGATCCGGAAACTCCGCGAGGCCTTCGGAGAGCACTTCGCTGTCAGGATCCGGACGAACTCGGCGCTGCGCGCGGACGCTCTCCGCCTCTTCGACAGGACCTTCGCCGTGACGTACGCCCTCGAGCTCGTGGCGATCACGGTCGCGGTGCTCGGCGTGTTCAACACGCTCCTCGCCCTCGTCATCGAGCGGCGGCGCGAGATCGCGCTTCTGCGGGTGCTCGGCGCCTCGGAGCGGCGCGTGAAGGAGGCCGTCGTCTTCGAGGCGGGCGTTATCGGCGCCCTCGGTGCCGGAATGGGCGCCGCCACGGGCGCCGTCATGTCGTTCGTCCTGATTCACGTCATCAACAAGCAGTCCTTCGGCTGGACGATTGCGACCCACGTCCCGTGGCTCTTCCTGACCGCCGCGACCCTCGTCGTCTTCGTGACGACACTCCTGGCCTCGTGGCACCCGGCCCGGCTGGCCGCCGGCGTCGAGCCCGCGAGTGCCCTCCGAGAGGAATGACATGACTCAGAAACCATGGGAGACCAGCGCTCTCCCCGCGCCGGGGCGACGCCGTCCCGGCCGATTGGAGGAGAGAGCGCGGTGCCTTTCCTTCGTTTCTCTCCTGCTCCTGACGGCGATCACGTCTGTATCCGAGGCGGCGTCTCGCTTCCGTCCCCTGGACCCGAAGGAGCCGATCCGCTTCCCAAAAGACCACGGCGCTCACGATGACGCCAGGATCGAGTGGTGGTACGTCACGGGGCATCTCTCCTCCCCCTCGGGAGACCAGTTCGGGTATCAACTGACGTTCTTCCGGGCCGGCCTTCTGGATGAACCCGCTGGGTCCCGGTCCTCCCGCTGGGCCGCCCGCGACCTTCACCTCGCCCATTTCGCGCGGACCGATCTTGCGAAGAAGGAGTTCCGCTACGCGGAGAGAAGTCAGCGGAGCGGACCGGAAGCGGCTTTCGCCCGAGGGGAGACGCTCGACGTGGCCAATGGCGCCTGGAGGCTCCTCGAGCTGGGAGGCCGCTTCGTCCTCCTGGCCCGAGATGGGGCCGATGAGCTCTCCCTTCTCCTCGAGCCCGAGAAGCCGCCGGTCTTGCACGGCGAGAAGGGGTTGTCGCGAAAGGGTCCCGAGCCCGATGCCGTGAGCAAGTACGTGAGCTTCACGCGCATGCGGACGACCGGCTGGCTGCGGACAGCCCGGGGCGTGTTCGCGGTCACCGGGAGCTCGTGGATGGACCACGAGTGGGGCTCTGGATCGATCGGGCGCGAGAGCGCCGGCTGGGACTGGTTCTCGATCCAGCTCGATGACGGACGAGAGGTCATGCTCTACCAGATCCGCGGGAAGGAGGGCGCTCCGACGAGATTCACGTCGGGGACCCTCGTGGAAAAGGACGGCCGGACGCAGCCTCTTTTGGCGGACGATTTCACCGTGACCGTGCTCGACAGGTGGAAGAGCGAAAAGAGCGGTGCCATCTACCCGTCGAAGTGGCGCGTCGAGGTTCCGGGCGCCGGGCTCGAGATGGTGGTGACGCCCGTCCTGCCGGATCAGGAGCTGATCACGAACCGGTCGACCTTCGTGACCTACTGGGAAGGCGCCTGCGAGGTGAAGTCCTCCGGGCAGAGGGCCGTTGTCCTGGGAAAGGCCTATGTCGAGATGACGGGGTATGCGGGAAAGGGAGCGCTCGGGATCCTCAGCGGCGCGGGAGGGGAGAAGAAATGAGGGAGATCGTCGAGCCGCCGCCTCCTCATCGAGCGCTCGCGCCTGCCAGGCGGCTCCTCTTCCTGCTGTAGGCGAAGTAGATGACGAGGCCGAGGGCGAGCCAGATGAAGAAGCGTTCCCACGTGTGGATGGGAAGGCCCGCCATGAGGAAGACGCACATGCCGATACCCAGGAGCGGGACGACGGGCACGAAGGGCACCCGGAAGCCGCGCGGCCGGTCCGGCTCGAGGTAACGGGAGACGAGGATTCCGGAACAGACGAGGACGAAGGCGAAGAGCGTCCCGATGTTCGTCAGCTCGATGACGACGTCGATGTTGGCGACGGCCGAGATGACGCCGACGAAGAGCCCGGTGAGGATCGTCGTTCTGTGGGGCGTCCGGTACCGCGGGTGGATCGCGGAGAACCAGGGGCCGAGGAGGCCGTCTCGGGACATGGACATCAAGATGCGGGGCTGACCGAGCTGGAAGACGAGGAGGACGGACGTCATAGCGATGACGGCTCCGAAGGAGAGGAGTCCGGCCGCCCAGTCTTGCTTGACGAACGAGAGCGCCTCGGCGAGCGGGTCGGCGACTCCCGCCAGCTTCCCGTACGGGATCATTCCGGTCAGGACGAGACCGGCCGCCATGTAGAGCACGGTGCAGACGAGAAGCGAACCCAGAATTCCTCTCGGCATGTCGCGGCCGGGGTTCTCGCACTCCTCGGCGACGGTCGAGACGGCATCGAAGCCGATGTAGGCGAAGAAGATGAGCGAGGCCCCCGTCCAGACACCCTTGAGTCCGCCCGGGAAGAAGGGCTGCCAGTGGGCGGGCTTGACGAAGGCGGCGCCGACCGCGATGAAGAAGAGGAGCGTCACGACCTTCAGGATCACCATGGCGTCGTTTGTGCGGGCGGACTCCTTGATGCCGATGACGAGAAGCCAGGTCACGACGGCGGTGATCAGAAACGCCAGGAGGTTGAACACGACGGGGAGTCCGAGAACGACCGGGTGATGCAGGTAGGCCTGATACGCGACCTGAGCCTCGGGGGAGAGGGTCGCCCCCCCCTCGGCCACGGTCTTGGCCGCCAGGAGCGCCGAGCGGTAGTCGGTCGCCATCCAGGCCGGGATATCGACCCCGAATCCGAGGAGCAGCTGGCGGAAGTAGGCGGCCCAGGAAATCGCGACGGCGATGTTGCCGACCGCATACTCGAGGATGAGGTCCCAGCCGATGATCTAGGCCGGCAGCTCCCCGAGAGTCGCGTACGTGTAGGTGTAGGCGGAACCAGCGACGGGCACCATGCTGGCGAACTCCGCATAACAGAGAGCGCAGAAGCCGCAGGCGATTCCGGTGATCAGGATGGAAACGACGACCCCTGGGCCGGCGGGCGCGCCGCTGGCGCCCGACGTGGCGCTGCCGAGAGTCGCGAAGATCCCGGCTCCGATGATGGCCCCGATCCCGAGGGCGACGAGGTCGTAGACGGTCAGGGTCTTCTTGAGGGAATGCTCCTCGCTTGCGCCCTCGGCGAGGACCTCTTGAATGGACTTGCGGCGGAAGAGACTCATGGCTGGCCTCAGGCTGACGCGGTCAGTCTCGCCGGGATCTCGGAAAGAGAGGTGATCGAATCGGGAAGGTCGCCGTTGACCTCGTGGCGGTCGAGAAGGAACGCGGCCAGGCCAGCCAGCCGGGCTCCTTCGTAGTCCTCCTCCAGGGAGTCCCCCACGTGGAGCGCCTCCTCTGGCGCCACCGCGGCCCGGGTGAGAGCGGCCTCGAAGATCTTCGGCGAGGGCTTGGAGGAGCCGATCAGGGACGACACGACGACGTGGTCGAAATGCCGCGAGAGGTCGAGGCGGGCGAGAAGAGCGGGGAGGTTCGAGTCCCAGTTGCTGACGACGAGGAGCATGTAGCCCCGGGCCCGGAGCGTCTCCAGCACCTCCGGGACCTCCGGGAAGACCGACCAGTGCTGCGGTTTCTGAAAGTGCGAAACGAGGCCGTCGAACATTTCGTCCGGCATCTCCCCTCCGCCGAGTCGGGAGAAGGCCGAAGAGACGAACCAGCGCCAGAACTCCTTTTCACCCCCGAAGCCGTTCCAGGTGTCCTGCCCTTGCCGCCGCCTGTTGCGGACGTCTCTCCAGGTCTCCCGCAGGGCCGAACGGACGGCGGCCGGAGTGGCGGAGACCCCATGGGAGGCAAAGGCGGCTGCGTAGACCTCTTCCACGGGAGGGTCGCAGGACAAAAGGGTGTTGCCGGCGTCGAAGAAGATGGCCTTGATCGGCATGGGCTCAGGGCATGACTTGGCCGCCGTCGATGACGATGGCTTGGCCGGTGAGGTTCCGCGCCTCATCGGAGGCGATGTAGGCAACGAGGGCGGCCACCTCCCTCGGATCCAGGACGGCCCCGAGCGGCGCCATGTTCCCGGCCTGGGAGAAGGCCTCGTCCTCCGAGACCCCGGTGGCCGCCGCCATACGGCGGATGCCGGTCCGGGCGAGGTCTGTATCGACCCATCCCGGACACACCGAGTTGACCGTGATCTTGCGCGGTGCCAGTTCGAGGGCCAGGGATCGTGTGAGGCCGATGAGAGCGTGCTTGCTCGCCGAATAGGCGCTTTGCGAGGCGACGCCGAAGCGGCCGACGACGGACGAGATGTTGATGATCCGGCCGGAATCGGGCAGGAAGGGGAGGACGGCCCGGCAGGTGCGCCAGACTCCGGTGAGGTTGACCTCGATGATCTGGTGCCAGACGTCGTCGGAGCTGGGGTCTCCATCGAGGGGAGTCAGGCCGCCGATTCCGGCGTTGTTGACGAGGATGTCGATTCTGCGCTGGGGCCGGGCGGCGCGTTCCACCGCGGTCGCCACGGATGCGGGATCCGTGACGTCGAGAACGACGACCGTCGCGTGCCCCCCGGCTGCCTCGATCTCGGCGCGGACTCCATCGGCGTCTGCTTCCCTGCGAACGGCGCAGACGACGTGGGCTCCGTCTGCCGCCAGCCGCGATGCGATCGCCCGTCCGATTCCACGGGCGGCCCCGGTGACGAGGGCTTTGCTTCCCGAGAGCCTTGTGGGGGAGGTCGGCATGAAGCCTCCGGTTCGAGGATTGGTGATGTAAAGGGCGGCGGTGCCGCCGGATCATCAAAGACGGAAAGTCGTTGAAAAGTCAACAGTTTTCTGGTAGCATTCGTTTTCTAGTTTTTGGTTTGGCGTTCGCCAGGGGCGCCCTTGGTGCGCTCGGGAAGAGTTCTTTTTCAGACCACGAAGGCCCCCTGCCGGTCCGCTTCGCCGCGGCCCCGGCGGCCCCGGTTTCGGGTGCGTTTTGGGAAGACCGGCGGACGGGCCGTGGAGGATCGGATGTTTCAGGCCATGCGGCGGGTTCAGATCGCCGCCAGCGACTTTTCGCGTTCTCGCCGGTTTTATGGCGAGACTCTCGGTCTCCCCGAGACTGGCGGTTTCGAGAAGGACTGGGTGGAGTTCTCTCTCGGCCCTGTCCGGCTGAAGGTCGTCCCGATGCGGCCCGGAGAAGTGGCATCCCGGAATCACGTGGCGATCGTTCTTTCCACGATGACGCTCGACAGGACCCTCTCGAGCCTGAAAGAGAGGGGAGTGACCGTCGCGCGGGCACCGGTCGAGGAGTTCACCGGCCGTTCGGCCGAGATTCTCGACCCGGACGGCTACAGGGTCATCGTCTTCCAGCCCTCCGAGCTGCATCCCGACGAGGAGTGGGTCCCGATGTCTCGGGTGGAAGACCTCGTTCGCGAGCGGCTCGAGTCCGAGCGGTCGGCTCCTTCCCGGCGCAAGAGCGCGGTGTCTTCCGCGAAGGCGAAAGAGGCTGAGAAGAGGGAGAAGGAGCGCGAGCGGCTGAGGATTCAGAAGGAGCGGGAAGCCGAGAGGAAGAAGCGCGAGCGGGAACGGGCGCGGGCCCTCCTGGCGAAAGAGGCCGAGAAGAAGGCGAAGGAGCGCGAGCGGCTGAGGGTCCAGAAGGAGCGCGAGGCGGCTCGCGTAAAGGCCGAACGCGAGCGGGAACGGGCGCGCCTGGCCAAGGAAAAGGAACGGCAAGCCAAGGAGCGCGAGCGGCAGAAGGCCCTCAAGGAGAAGGAGGCGGCAAGAAAGAAGGCGGAGGCGCTGAAGAAAGCCGCCGTGTTGAAGAAGGCCGCCGCGAAGGAAAAGGCCAAGAAGAAGGCCCAGCCCAAGCCGAAAGCGAAGCCCGCCAGACCCAACGAAGCCCAGAGCTCGCCCCCTTCCGGGGAATCCGGGAACAACTGAACGGCCGGGTCGTCGGGCGCTTCGGGGCAGCCGGGGGTGGCCGCTCGTCGCGGAGCGTGCTCGGGCCGGAGGGGCCGGGTCCCGTCAGGAGAGAGCCAGCCGCGCGAGCCGGCGCGCCGTGACTCCTGCTAACCTCTTCTCATGACGACCAGCCTGATCGACTATTGCCGGTCCGAAGTCGAGGCGCTTCACGCCTCCCGGACCTTCAAGCTGGAGCGTGTGCTCGAGGGACCCACCGGCGCCCGCGTGAGAGTGGACGGCCGGGACATCCTGATGCTCACGTCCAACAACTACCTCGGTTTCGCCAACCACCCGCGCGTCGTCGCGGCCGCCAAGAAGGCGCTCGACCGCTGGGGGAACGGGCTCGGCTCCGTCCGCTTCATCTGCGGGACACAGGAGCTCCACAAGGAGCTCGAGGCCGCGATCTCGAAGTTCTTCGAGACCGAGGACACGATCCTCTACATGTCCTGCTGGAACGCGAACGAGGGGCTCTTCCAGCCTCTTCTGCAGGAGGAAGATGCCCTCCTGACCGATGGTTTGAATCACGCGTCGATCATCGACGGGGTCAGGCTCTGCAAGGCGAAGCGCTTCATCACGCCTCACAACGACCTGGCGGCGATCGAGAAAGCCCTGAAAGAGGCGCAGGCCTGCCGGCGGCGGCTGATGATCAGCGACGGGGTCTTCTCGATGGAGGGCGAGGTCGCCCCGCTCCCGGAGCTCGTCGACCTCTGCGCCCGCCACGACACGACCCTCGTCGTCGACGACTCCCATGCCACGGGAGTTCTCGGCGCAACCGGCCGCGGTTCGGCCGAGGAGACAGGTGTCTGGGGCAAGATCCCGATCTTCACGAGCACGCTGGGCAAGGCCATGGGTTCGGCGGCGGGCGGGTTCACGACGGGCCCGAAGCCCGTCATCGACCTCCTGCGGCAGAGGTCGCGGACGAGCCTCTTTTCCAACGCGCTCCCCCCCGCCGTCGCGGCCTCCTCGCTGGAGGCATTCCGGATGCTCCTGGAGGACCCGGCGCCGGTGCAGAAGCTCCGTCACAACACGCTCCTCTTCCGCCGGTTGATGACGGAGGCGGGGTTCAATATCTTGCCGGGGGTCCACCCCGTCGTCCCGGTGATCGTTGGCGACACGGCGAAGGCGCTAGCGATGTCGGCTGCCCTGTTCGAGAAGGGGGTCTACGTCTCCGGGTTCGGCTTCCCGGTGGTTCCGCAGGGACACGCCCGCCTGAGGTGTCAGATCTCGGCGGTCCACAGCGACGAGGACCTGCACGGGGCCGTCGACGCCTTCATCGCCGTGGGCAAGGAGTTCGAGGTCCTCGGCTGAGAGGTCGGGGGCGGTTTCACGTGTTCCCGGCTCCCGGGGGGGAGAAGGGTTAAGGAAGCGGCAGGGCCGTGCCTTTCGGACTCTCGACCCATGTTCTTCCGGCGTTCCTGGTCTTCTTGGGAACGTACGTCGTCCTGGCGATCGGAGGGTTCCCGGGCCTGAGGATCGACCGCCCGGGCGCGGCCATCATCGGGGCGATCCTGATGGTGGAGCTCGGCGTCGTGTCGCTCGACGCCGCGTATCAAGCGATCGACTACCGGACCATCAT
Organism: Thermoanaerobaculia bacterium; assembly: GCA_022071945.1. Lineage (GTDB taxonomy): Bacteria > Acidobacteriota > Thermoanaerobaculia > UBA5066 > UBA5066 > JAJVIN01. Next base: position 51,087 of record JAJVIN010000013.1, read on the forward strand.
CTTGCTGTTCGGGATGATGGTCTTGATCGCCCACCTCCGGATGGCCCGTTTCTTCCGGAGCCTGGTCCGTTGGGTGATCAGCAAGATCCACCATCCCGGCGTCCTGCTCGCGGCGATCGTCTACGTCAGCGGAATCCTGTCAGCGCTCTTTGTCAACGACACCATATGCCTCCTGCTGACGCCCGTTCTCATCGAGATGGCCCGCCGGAGGTCTCACGACCCGCTCCCCTACCTTCTGGCGCTCGCCACCGCGTCGAACATCGGTTCCGTCGCCACGATCACGGGGAACCCGCAGAACATGCTGATCGGGAGCCTGTCGCGGATCAGCTACCTCGACTTTCTCTCTCATCTCGGTCCGGTTGCCTTCGTGGGGCTGACGATCGACGCCGCTCTGATCTGGTTTCTCTTTCGCAAGGAGCTCCACCCCGGGCCCTCGGACCTCGCGGAGCCCGTGCCGCGCTCGGTGCACCGGATGATGATGGTGAAGGGATTGACGGTGGCCCTTCTCGTTCTGGGCGGGTTTCTCATGGGGCTCGAGCCCGCCCTCGTTTCGGCGGCGGGGGCCGCGGCCTTGCTCGTGACCCGCACCGTCAACCCGGAGAAGGTCTGGCGTGAGATCGACTGGGATCTCCTGATGCTCTTCGCGGGGCTCTTCATCGTCACCGCGGGCGTCGAGGCCTCGGGGCTGAACACCTGGTTCTTTGAGCTCCTCAGGCCGCTGGGGATCGAGACGGTCTGGGGGATGAGCGCGACTTCGGCCTTGCTCTCGAACCTGATCAGCAACGTTCCGGCCGTGATGCTCTTCGCCAAGACGGTGCCGCACATGCCGGATCCGAAATCGAGCTGGCTCGCCCTGGCGATGTCCTCGACGCTCGCGGGGAATCTGACGCTTCTCGGGTCGATCGCGAACCTCATCGTCCTCGAGGGAGCGCGCCGGCGCGGGTTTTTCATCACCTTCGCCCAGTACCTGAAGGTGGGCTTGCCGGTCACGCTCCTGACGATGGCCTTCGGGATCCTGTGGCTGTCGTAGCCCTCAGACGTCGAGGTAGGTGTAGTGGGCCAAGAGGACCTCGAAGTCCTTGGCGATCGCCTTGGCTTCCGCGTCCTTCATGGTGTCCTTCTCGAGGTTCTTCCTGAGCTGGCGCCAGACGCCCTCCATGATCTCGGACTTCTCGTAGTTCATGTAGGTCAGGACCCGCTCGCACGTCTCGCCGGGAAGGATGTCCTGGATGCGCGTCCGGCCATTCTCGTCGACGACGGCGAGGACCTCGTTGGCTTCTCCGAAGAGGTTGTGCAGGTCGCCCAGGACATCCTGGTAGGCCCCGACCAGGCAGAAGGCGAGATAGTAGGGCTGGTTCCTCTTGAAGTTGTGAAGGGGCAGCCACTCCTTGATGTCTCTGAGGTCGATGAACTTCTCGATCTTGCCGTCCGAGTCGCAGGTGATGTCGGCGAGGGTCCCGAACTCGCGCGGCTGTTCCCTCAACCTGTGAATCGGGAGCGTCGGGAAGAGCTGGTCGATGGCCCAGGAGTCGGGAATCGACTGGAAGACCGAGAAGTTCAGGACGTACTTGTCCGAGAGCATGGCCTCGAGGTCCTCGAACTCTTCCGGGACCTCCTTCAGGCTCTTCAGATGCCGCCGGATCCGGTCGCAGATGTTCCAGAACAGGATCTCGCCGGTCGAGCGGTCCTCGAGCGAGACGTAGCCGAGGTTGAAGAGCGTGAAGAGCTCTTCCTTGTACTGCAGGGCGTCGTGGTAGCTCTCGCGGACGTTCTTGGCGGTGATCCCCTTGAAGACGTCGTAGAGCTCGCGGACGACGGTGTTCTCGTCTCCCGAGAGATGGACGGTCTTGTCTTGCTCGAGCCGGTCGGCAACGTCGACCACGTTGGTGACGAGGACGGAGTGGAAGGCCGTCACGGCGCGTCCCGACTCGGTCACGAGCGTGGGGACCTGCACCTCCTCCTCCTCGCAGATCGTCTTGATGTTGTAGACGACGTCGTTGGCGTACTCCTGAACCGTGTAGTTCATCGACGAGTCGAAGGCCGTCTTGCTGCCGTCGTAGTCGACGCCGAGGCCGCCGCCGAGATTCAGGTACTGGATCTCGACACCCGAGCGGTAGAGCTTGGCGTAGACCCGTCCGGCCTCCTTGATGGCGTCCTTGATCTTCCGGATGTCCGTGATCTGAGAGCCGATGTGGAAGTGGAGCATGACGAGGGAGTCGAGCATCTTGCGCGAACGCAGGATCTCGACCGTCTCGAGGATCTCAGTCGTCGTCAGCCCGAACTTGGCCGCCTCGCCGCCCGACTTGGCCCACTTGCCCGATCCCCGCGCGTAGAGCTTGCAGCGGGTGCCGATGAGGGGCTTGACTCCCTTCTTCTTCGCGACATCCAGGATCCGCTCGAGCTCCGAGATCTTCTCGAGGATGAGAATGACCCTCTTGCCCATCCGCATCCCGTTGAAGGCGAGGCGGATCAGGGCTTCGTCCTTGTAACCATTGACCGTCACGAGGCAATCGGGGCCGAGCTCGGAGCTGAGCGCCGCGATCAGCTCGGGCTTGCTGCCCGCCTCGAGCCCGTAACCGTATCGCCGCCCGGTCTCGTAGACCTCCTTGACGACCACCTTCTTCTGGTTGACCTTGATCGGGAAGACGCCGCGATAGGCCCCGTCGTACTCGAACTCCTTGATGGCCTTGATGAAGGCCTCGTTCAGCTCGCGGACCGAGGAGTGCAGGATCTGCGGGAATCGGATGACGAGAGGCGTGCCGATTCCTCGCTGGGCGACGTCGTCCACGACCGCCTTGAGCTCGATCGCCCGGTGCGCCTCGCGGGTCGGGTGGACGAGGAGGGTTCCCTCGTCGGAGATCGAGAAGTATCCCTTGCCCCAGTTCTCGATTCCGTAGAGTTCTTCGGCTCCCGCGTACTTCTCGGGAAGGCGCTTGGAGGCCTTGGCGGACTTCTTGTGTTGTTTGGACATCGACCGCGAAGTGTACGAAAGGAACGCCTCATCCGTTCCGGCTTTTGGATGGAAAGTCGAGATTTAACTCAAGAGACCTCCTGTCCGGCTGATTTCGGAAAGACCGGGTAACACAACGGTCTGCAAATCCGTAAACTTCGCCCGTGGCTGAGCTCTTTCCCCCCATCGAACCGTTTCGCTCTTTCCGCCTGAAGGTTTCTCCCGTTCACGAGCTCCACGTGGAAGAGAGCGGCAACCCGCAAGGTGTCCCGGCGGTCCTGTTGCACGGGGGGCCCGGCGCCGGTATCGCCCCCCTTCACCGGCGCTTCTTCGATCCGGGCCACTGGCGTGTCGTCCTTTTCGATCAGCGCGGGTCGGGCAAGAGCACCCCGCTCGGAGAGCTCTTCGAGAACGAGACGGGTTACCTCATAGAGGACATGGAGCGGATCCGGGAACACCTCGGCATCGAGAAATGGCTCGTCTTCGGTGGTTCGTGGGGGTCGACGCTCGCCATTGCCTACGCCGAGAAGCACCCCGAGCGGGTCACCGGCCTCATCCTTCGCGGGATCTTCCTCGGACGGCGGAGCGAGGTCCTCTGGACGATGGGGGGCGGGGCCGAGCGGATCCTGCCCGACGGCTTCAGGAAGTTCATCTCGATCCTCTCGGAAGAGGAAAGAAAGGACGTCCTCGGAAGCTACCGCCGGCGCCTCCTCTCGACCGACCGGGCGACCGTCGTGGAGGCCGCGCTCCACTGGAATCGCTGGGAAGACCTGGGCTCGTATCTTCTTCCGCCCCCCGATCCCGACTCCTACACCGATGAAGAACTGGAGGCCGAGGTCGCTCTGGCGCGGATCGAGTGCCACTACTTCTCCAACTCGGCGTTTCTCGCGACGGATGACCAGCTCCTCCGGGATGTCGACAGGCTCCGGAAGATACCCGGCGTGATCATTCAGGCACGGTACGACTTGGTCTGCCCGATGACGTCCGCCTGGGAGCTCCACGAGGCGTGGCCCGAGGCCCGGTTCCGGATGGTCTCTCCCGCCGGGCACTCGGCGGGAGAGCCGATCGTCGCCAGCGCCCTCGTCGAGGAGACGGAGCGATTCCGGACGGAAGCGGCGCTCTGAACGCCGGGGGCCGGGCCGTCGCGGGGTCCGCGCGATGAGGGCGAGCGAGCCCGCGAGCGACGAGTTCTGGATGCGGGAGGCCCTCAGGGCGGCAAGACGGGCGCCCCGGCATGACGATGTTCCCGTCGGGGCCGTCATCGTCCGGGAGGGGGCCGTCCTGGCGCGGGCCCACAACAGGCGCGAGGCCGATCAGGACCCGGCCGCCCACGCCGAGCTGATCGCCATCCGGAGGGCGGCCAGGAAGCTCGGGTCCTGGAGGCTCGAGGGCTGCACGCTCTACGTGACTCTCGAGCCTTGCGCCCAGTGTGCCGGGACGATCGTCCTGGCGAGGGTTCCCCGGGTCGTGTTCGGGGCGGCCGACCCCAAGGCGGGGTTCGCGGGGTCGCTCGGCGATCTCTGCCGGGACCCCCGTTTGAATCACCGCGCCAGGATCACCTCCGGCGTCCTCTCGGACGCCTGCGGAGAGATCCTGAGGGCGTTCTTCCGTGAAAAGCGCGCCAAGCGCTGAGAGAGTGGCGGACAGGGTGGGATTCGAACCCACGGTAGCCTTTCGACTACACACGGCTTCCAACCGTGCTCCTTAAACCACTCGGACACCTGTCCGGAGCCGCGTAAGACTGCCGAAGGAACGTCCGTTCGTCAAGCGCGAATTCGAGTTGGGGGTTCTGGCCCGATGTTTGCTTGGTTGGAAAAGCGCGTCTTCGCTCACTTCCCGGCGATGGAGGTCGACATGACACCGGCGAGACTCACCTTCCTGATGGGATCCCTCGTGGCGGCTGCCTTCTCTATCGGTCTTGCGGGAGAAGGGGCCGGAACCGGGGCGTTTTACGAGAAGAGCGTGGACCCGCCGCGCGAAACGAAGGTCCCCGTCGGGATCGATCACCGGAAGGGGAGCATTCTCTGGCTCGAGTCCCACTACGAGCCGAACGCCAAGGACGTTGCCCGGGCGAAGGAGAAAGACCCCACGGACAAGAAGTGGATGCTCCTGAGGTTCACCTACCGAAACGATGACTACGTCTCCTACAAGGTGAATCTCCAGGCGGTGGCGCTGGACGAGAACGGGGCCGTGATCGCCGAGGGGGGGCGGAGGTCGAGCATGGATGCCCGCAAACAGGAAGACACGATCAGCTTTCCGCTCCACGTGAGGACGCTCGACTGGCCGAAAGTGGCGAGGGTCAAGATTCTGGCGACCTTCCTGAACTGACACCGCTTCCCGTGGAGAAGGCCCCGCGCTATACTCCTGCGCTCCGCCTAGAACGCCCCGGAGTCAGGGAGGCGGGATTGTCGGAAGTCCGGTGAGGTGCTGGAGTGGTTGATCAGGCCGGTCTCGAAAACCGGTGTACCCGAAAGGGTACCGTGGGTTCGAATCCCACCCTCACCGCCAGGTTATCCAGGGTCAGCGGGGAGAAGTCCCCGGGATCCTGAAACTCAAAGACAGGGGCTGATCACGGGCTCCCGGAGGAGTCCGGGCTCCGCGCGACGTTCCTCCTCGAACCGTGTCAGGTCCGGAAGGAAGCAGCACTCAGAGGGTCAGGCCGTGTGCCGCGGGTCGCCCGGACTCCTCGGGGAGCCCGACGTTTTCTAGATGAGCATTTCCGCCTACATCCCGCTGGCCCGCAAGTGGCGCCCTCACTCGTTCGGCGACGTCGTCGGGCAAGAGGAGATCGTCCGGGCTCTCACGAGCGGCATCGAGTCGAACCGGCTGGCCGCTGCCTACCTTTTCGCCGGACCTCGCGGCGTGGGGAAGACGACGTCGGCCCGACTGCTCGCGGCCGCGATCAACTGCCACTCGGCCGGCCGGCCCGTCTCGAACCCGTGCGGCGTCTGTGCGTCGTGCCAGGAGGTCTTCGAGGGGCGGTCGATGGACGCGCTGGAAATCGACGGGGCGACGCACGGCAAGGTCGACCAGGCCCGGGACCTCATCGAGATGGTGGCCTTCGCCCCCGCCCGGGACCGCAAGCGCATCATCATCATCGACGAGGTCCACGCGATCTCGTCGGCGGCCTTCCAGGCGCTCCTGAAAACCCTCGAGGAGCCTCCCCCCCACGCGGTCTTCATCCTCGCGACGACCGAGCGGCACAAGATCCCGGCGACGATCCTCTCTCGGTGTCAGCGGTTCGACTTCAGGCGCCTGACCGACTCCGAGGTGGCGGCGCGTCTCATTGACATCGCGCGCCGGGAGGGATTCCGGATCGAGGGAGAAGACGAGAAGCGGCCCGGCGAGCCCTGGATCGAGAAGCCCGCCATCGAGGCCCTCGCGGCCGCCGCCACGGGAAGCTTGCGCGATGGGCTTTCCCTCCTCGACCAGGTGGCGGTGCGCGGGGAAGGAGAAGTGACCGCCCCCGACGTCGCCGCCCTCCTCGGGACCCCGGATCTGAGCGCGTTGGCGGCGCTCGTTTCCCTGCTCCTGGCGGGGGATCGGGCCCGTCTTCTCCTTCGCCTGGCCGAGCTCGAGAGCACCGGCATCGATCCGCGGGCCGCCCTTCGGGACCTCGTCGGCCTGGCCCGGACGCTCCTCCGTATCGCCGCGGGCCTTCCCGCGCCGGGCCGGGCCCTCGTCTCCGATTCCGCGAGAGTCGAGCTCGAGCGGCTCGCCCGCCAGACTTCCTATCCCTCGCTGCTGAGGCTCCTGACGCTTCTGTCGGAAGCGGAGCCCTTCCTGCGCCGTTCGGATAATCCAGCGCTCGCCTTCGAGCTGACGCTGCTGAAGCTCGCCGAGTTGCCGCGGCTGACGGCGATCGAGGATCTCCTGTCGGGACGGGCCGCCTTGCCGGCACCCGTCGCCAGCGCCGGGACCTCGTCCCTGGCCCTTCCAGCCGATAAGGACACGAACGCCAGTCCGGCCGGACCGGTCCAGGCCTTCACGGGGCTGGCCCCGCTCGAGCTCGAACCCGTTCCGCCCGCGGATCCAGCGGCCAGCTACCGGGCCGAGATCGAGAAGCGCCACGCTCACCTGGCGGCGGCGCTGGAGGAAGTCTCGATCCGCGTGGAGGGGAAGAACCTCCGCCTGTTCCTCGATCCGCCGAATCCCGTCCTCGAGCGGCGGCTCCTGGAGCCGGCGATGCGCAAGGTCCTGGACGATGCGGCCCTGGCGATCCTGGGCAAGGGGTTCCGGATTCAGGTGGAGAGCGCGGAGCCCGCGGCCGGCGATCTGAAATCCGAGGCGAAGAATTCCGATCCGGCCTCGCTCGAGAAGGAGCACCTCCGCCGCCTCGCCGAGAAGGACGAGCGAGTCCAGAAGATCCTCGACCTGTTCGACGGCGAGATCCTCGAGGTCCGCCGCGACCTTCCCAAGCCCGAGCAGAAGTGATGCCGCCAGCTTCGTTCGCAAGGCTCCTCGTGGAGCTCGAGCGCCTGCCCGGAATCGGCCCGAAGAGCGCCCGGCGGATCGCTCATCACCTGCTCGCGGTCTCCGCGGAGGAATCGGAGCGCCTGGTCTCGGCCCTTCAGTCCGCCCGCGCAAACCTTTCGTTTTGCTCGGTGTGCCACGCGATGACCGAGACCGATCCGTGCGAGATCTGCACGGACCCGGCCCGGGACGAACATCTGATCGCCGTCGTCGAAAACCCGCCGGACGTCGAGGTCCTGGAAAGAACCCGGGAATTCAGAGGCCGCTACCACGTGCTCGGCGGCGCTCTGGCGCCCCTGCGCGGAATCGGCCCGGACGACCTCTCGGTCGGGAGTCTTCTGGAAAGGCTCCGAGATGCTCCGGTGGTCACCGAGGTCGTGATCGCCACGAATCCGAACGTCGAGGGAGAAGCCACGGCCCTCTACCTGGCCAAGAAGCTGAAGGAAAGGGGCGTTCGGGTCACTCGCCTGGCCTTTGGTCTTCCTGTGGGGGCCGCTCTGGAGTACGCTGACGACATCACCCTGGCACGGTCTCTCGCTGGAAGGCGAGAGATTTGAGGAAAATGCGAAAGGTTCGGTTAGACTACGCTGGCCCTAAAGAGCTATGAGTAATTTCCTGCTGTTCGACGAAGAGTTTCATCAGATCAAGGAAGTCATCGGCCGCCTGAGGACCGACTCTCAGGCGAAGGTCGTTTTCATCGTCGATAAGAACGGGCAGCAGATTGCAGCTCAGGGAGATCTGGAAGCGCTGGATACGACCTCGCTCGCCTCTCTGACGGCCGGTAACGTGGCTGCCACGGACGGCCTCGCCAAACTGATTGGCGAGAAAGAGTTTCCGGTCCTCTTCCATGAGGGCCAGCGAGACAACGTCTACATCTCCATCGTCGACCAGCGGGTCATCCTGGTCGTGATCTTCGACGAGCGTTCGTCCCTCGGTCTCGTGAGGCTCAGGGTGCGAAAGGCCACGCAGGATCTCGAGCGGATCTTCCAGGCGATCCAGAAGAAGGTGGAAGCGGAGAAGGAAAAAGGCGACTTCGATTCACCGTTCGCCGAGATCACGGATGACGACATCGACAGCCTCTTTCGCGAGTGAGGAAGAGGGCGCGTGACCTCGGGGGGACGGGTGGGAAGTGAGTTCTTTTCGGGATGGAATGACCTGAGGGTGCCGACGCGATGACGTTCATCAACTACGCCGCGCGCGAGATCAACTGCAAGATCGTCTACTACGGCCCCGGCCTCTGCGGGAAGACGACCAACCTGCAGTACATCTATGACCGCACGAACCCTTCCGCCAAGGGGAAGCTGATCTCGCTGGCGACCGAGACGGACCGGACTCTCTTTTTCGACTTCCTGCCGCTCGATCTCGGAACCGTCAGGGGCTTCAAGACCCGGTTCCACCTCTACACGGTCCCGGGCCAGGTCTTCTACGACGCGAGCCGGAAGCTGATCCTCAAGGGCGTCGACGGGGTCGTCTTCGTGGCGGACTCGCAGGAGGCGCGCATGGACGCCAACGTCGAGTCGCTCCAGAACCTCGAACGCAACCTCCAGGAACACGGATTCGATCTGGCCACCATCCCGTATGTGCTCCAGTTGAACAAACGTGACCTCCCGACGGCCGTCGCCGCCGAGGAGATGTACCGCCAGCTCAACTACAAGGGTGAGCCGACGTTCGAGGCTTGCGCCCCGCAGGGCGTGGGCGTGTTCGACACACTCAAGGCCGTTGCCAAGCAGGTTCTCATGGAGCTTCGCAAGAAGTAGTCGGACCGGAGCCTGCCGGGACCGAAAAGAGAAGGCCGGGGACGTCCCCGGCCTTTTTTCATCATGGACGAGAAGCCGCGGCCCGCCTACTCGTCCGGGAGCTCGTGTTCCTCCTCCGGAACGGTTCGGACGGCCCCCGGCATCGCGTGAGCCATGACGAGATCGGTCAACTCCTCGGCAAAGGCCGAGCGGGGGAGGATCTGATCGCACCCGGACTGCAGCGCCTTTTCCTTCAGGTCCTTCCGGACGTGCTCGAAGAACCCGATGATGGGGATTGCGGCCTGGCTCTTCTTGAAGGCGGCGATCCAGGCGAACGGCGGCTTGCGGAGCGAGAGATCGGCGATGACCAGGCACAGAGCCGGATCAGGCGCGACGCCGTTGAGCTGCTCCGGATCGGAGGCGAAGACAGCCTGCGCCTCGGCGGTTTTCACCGCGAAATCGATCTTTGACCTCCAGAACAGGTCGTCGACGAGAACGAGGACAGTCTTTTTCATGAATCACTCCCCATCTGAAGGGACACCGTGCACAGGAATGAGCCGGTCCCATGGAGTATACGCCCCTCGAACTCCCAGCGCCTCGAATCCACGGCCGATTGTCAGAAGAGAAAGGCGCCGCGATTTCTCGCGGCGCCCGCCCTGTCGAAAAGGGGGATCGTCTCGTTACATGACGGCGGTCGGCGGGGCGGGCTCGTCCGCCGCGCCCGCCTTCCCGAGCGGGACGAAGATCAGGTAGATCGCCAGGAGAACGACGACCGGGATCGCGAGCCAGGGAGCGAGGTCGCCGAAGAAGTCCAGCTGCGGGAACTTGTTGTCGGAGCGGAAGGCCACCACGCCGGCGACGACGAGTCCCACGAGCGCCTCGCCCGCGATCAGCCCGGAGGCCGCCAGGACCCCCGCGTTCTCCACTCGCGCCTTCTGCGCCGCGTTGTAGTCGCGCTTGGCCGCCAGCTTGTCGACGATGCCGCGGACCAGCCCGCCGATGAAGATCGCGAACGTCGTCTCCAGCGGGAGGTACATGCCGACCGAGAAGAGCATCGGACTCTTGACCTTGATGAGAATCAGCGAGATCCCCATCGCGATCCCGACGACGACGAGGGGCCACGCCATCTCGCCACCCACGATTCCCTGGGAAAGAGCCGCCATCAGGCCCGCCTGCGGCGCCGGAAGGTTCTTCCCGCCGAAGCCCCCGACTCCAGGGTTGGAGGCGAGGTCGGACGTGTGCAGAAGGTAGAGCGGGAAGAACATCACGAGGCCGGCGACGATGACTCCGAGGACGTCGCCGATCTGCATCTTCCAGGGGGTTCCGCCCAGGATGTGTCCGACCTTCAGATCCTGCAGCATCTCGCCGGCAACGGCGGAGGAGACGCAGACGACCGCCGCGACGCCGAGGACGGCCGCGACACCCTCCGCGCCCTTGACCCCCACGATCACCATCGTCAGGGCCGCCACGATCGTCGTCGCGAGCGTCAGGCCGGAGATCGGGTTGTTCGACGACCCGATGAGGCCGACGAGATTTCCCGAGACCGCCGCGAAGAAAAACCCGGTCACGAGCATCACGATGGCGGCCAGGATCGCGCCCCCGATGACGTTCGTGAAGTAGAAGTAGAGCGCGATCATCAGGACGAACACCGCGGCGATGCCGAGGAGGACGACCTTGAAGGAGAGGTCCTTCTCCGTCCTCTCGGTTGCCTCGGCGGCTGCCGCCGACTTCTTCACGTCGGCAATGCCGCGCTTGATGCCGCCGATCAAGTTCTTCCTCATCTTCCAGAGCGTGAAGCAGGCGCCGACGAGCATGCCGCCGACGGCGATCGGCCGGACGATGTAGCGGTAGAGGTGTCCGGCCAGCCCCGCCCAGTTCTGGACACCGTCCGCGCTCGTGTACTTGTCGATCATGACCGGACCGAGGAAGAAGACGAGCAGGGGGACGAAGAGGCCCCAGGCGAGGAGTCCACCCGCGAAGTTCAGCGCGCCGAGCTCGGGACCGATGATGTACCCGACACCCAGGTAAGCCGGCGTGGCCGCGGGGGCGGACATGGTCGTGATGCCGCCGGCGGCGACCTGATTGGCGTCCTTCGTCAGGCCGAGCCTCACGAAGCTCTCCTTCCACTTGCCGACGTTGAGCGGGAAGTCGTTGGAGGCGCGGAAGATCCCCGCATCGCCCAGGAGCTTGATGAGGGCGCCCACTCCCATCGCCTTGAAGAGCTGGATGGCGGCGTCCGCGCCGCGCTGGCCGGCCTTGTGGATCTCGGCCGCCGCGACCGACTCGGGGAACGGCAGACCCTTGTCCTCGACCATGACGCGCCTCAGGATCGTCACGAAGAGGATTCCGAGGAGTCCCCCGAGGATCATCAGCGCCGTGGCCGTGGCGTATTCCTTCATGTCGAAGGGTTTGCCGAACTTCCACATGTCGAGGATCACGAACGCCGGGATCGTGAAGATCGCTCCGGCCGCGACCGACTCGCCGATGGAGCCGACCGTTCGAGCGAAGTTCTCCTCGAGCAGCGAGCCCTTGACGATTCTGAGGACGGCCATGCCGATGACGGCGGCGGGGTACGTCGCCGCGATCGTCATCCCGGCCTTCAGGCCGAGATAGGCGTTGGCGGCCCCGAGAATGACGCTCATCAGCAGGCCGAGGATCAAGGCGCGCAGCGTGAACTCGCTCATCGTCGAGCTTGCCGGCACGAAGGGCTGAAACGGTTTCTCACTCATTCACGGGGTTCCTCTCTTGCCGTGATCAGGATGGAACGAGGACTGTGGGGCGACGGGCATCCGGAGCGGGATTCTACACGCCGCATTCGCGCAAAAGCCGCGTAGAAGAGCCTCGAAACCTGCCTTTCTCCTTCGGGGGCCGCTCTTCACGAGGGATCGTTTCGAGAGCTCTGGAAGACCGGAAGAAGGGTCGGCTCGAGCCTGCGGTAGAGCTCCGCCGTGGCCTCGATGTCGCGCCGGCAGTACGCGGCGATCTCCAGGATCCGCCCCTCCCGGTACGCCTTTCCCACCGTGTAGCCGTGCATCTCCTGGCTCTTCGGCGACGGGACGCCGAAAGCCTCGCACGCCACGTGGAGGCTGGGCCTCTGAAGGGTCGCCCCGAAGAACGTGAGCACCTCGAGGAGATCGACGTGGTCCTCGACCCGGTAGCGGTATCCGCTCAGGTTACGCGAGGGGCGAAGGCCGAGGACCGCGCTCCTGATCGCGAGAAACGGGCCATCGAAAGAGCGGCCGTTGAACGTCACGACCCGCTGGTACCGCTTCAGATCCCGCCAGAAACTCTCCAGCATCTCCTTCTCGGACGTCCCGACCATCTCGAAGGATCCGTCTTCCGTCTTGTGTTCCTGCCGTCCTCCATCCCTCTCGTAAAAGACCCTCCCCATGCCCGAATCGGGGTTCAGCATTCCGATCGCGATGACGCGGGAGGCGTAGGGAGACAGCGACCTCCACTCCTTCTTCTTTCTGTACTCCTCGCCCCGCGCTCCCCGGGTCAACCACTCGCGAACGCCGGGTTCGAGGTCGAGCCATGGCAAGGCTGCGGTCTCGATGTCGAAGACGACCGTTGCCACTACGGCACCGGAGGGGACTGGGGGGCGGGCGTTCCGGCCGGGACGGGGGCGAGCGTCGACACCGCCGGGACCCTCAGGATCGGAACGGCCGGCGCGGGGGGCGGGATCGCTCCGAGCTCCCGGGCGAGCCACGCGACGGTCTCGGCGGCGGCCTCCTGGTGCTTCTCGAGAAGGGTCCGGGCGTGTTCGGCTCCGGGGTAGACGATGAGTTTCTTCGCTCCCTCCCCGTCGGCGACGAGCGAGCGGGCGGAAGCCTCACGGCCCGGGTCTCCCACCGATGCGATCACGAGAGTGGAGCGCGGTTTGGTGGCGCGCGAGCCGGAAAGCTCCGCGAGGTTCGTGGTCGAAGGCGAGATCGCTACCCCCGCCTGGGCCCAGCCGTTGGCCGTTGCCAGGACAGCGAGATTCGCCCCGACCTGCCAGCCCGCCACGCCGGCCTTTCGGGTTCGCGCAAGAAGCCACTGGCACGCCGTCTCGACGTCACGCGGGAACGCCCGTGGGTCCTTCAGGAGTCTGGGCGTGACCTGGATCCGTCCCGACTTCTTCCTCGTCGATTCGCCGTGGCCTCTCAGGTCGAGGGTCAAGACGGCGAGGCCCTTTTCTCGAAAGGCCGGAACGAAGGGGTCCCATTCCCTTCGATCCCTCGAGAACGCGTGAACGAGGAGAACCGCGGGGGCGTCGGGCTGCCCGGCGACCGGCATCCAGGAACCCGCGAGCTCCACTCCATCCGGAGTCTCGAACGTGACCCGGTTCGGGTCGACGGGCCGGGGCGCCACGGGAGGAGCGGGCTTTGACGTCCCCTTTCCCTTCTTGGCGGGCTTCTTCTTGGTCTTTTTCGAGGTCTTGGAAGACTTCTTCGCGACCGTCACCGAGTGAGGCCGGTTCTGAGAGGCCCGGGCAGAAGACCCGCGGTGGGCGGCCGTCGCCGTGCCCCCCCTGCCGGAAGCGAGAGCTTCTCCCTTCGAGAGCGCCAGGACCACGGCAATTGCTAGAAGGCGCGCCCAGAATGCCGTCCAGACCCGGGAGGGGCGTTCTACCCTCACTCTCGGGCGACCTCGCTTTTCACGCGCGAAATCAACAAGGTGCCGGCCGGTCTCGAGGTCATCGGGAGTCCTATCCGAAGGGCGGACACGAAAGTTTAGCAAGGCCGGTGCCTGCCCTGACGCGTCGTAGAATGCCGCGGATGCCCACACCCGAGATCTCGACCCCGGCCGTGGAGATCCCACGGAACCTCGAAGACGCCATCCTTGCCCTGAAGAAGGAGAGGCGGGCCGTCATCCTCGCTCACTATTACCAGGAGTCCGAGATCCAGGACTTGGCCGACTTCATCGGGGACTCCCTGGAGCTCTCGAGAAAGGCGACCCGGGTCGAGGAGCCGGTGATCCTGTTCTGCGGCGTCCACTTCATGGCCGAGACCGCGAAGATCCTGAACCCCGAGAAACGCGTCATCGTGCCCGATCTGGAAGCCGGGTGTTCCCTGGCGGACGGTTGCCCGGCCCCGCTCTTTGCCGAGTGGCTGAAGAAATACCCCGGACACACGGTCGTCAGCTACATCAATTGTTCAGCCGCGGTGAAGGCCCTCTCGGACGTGATCGTCACGTCGAGCTCGGCCGAGGTGATCCTGAGGCAGATCCCCGGCCCGGTCGTCTTCGCTCCCGACCGCAACCTCGCGGCATGGGTGGAGAGGCGGCTCTCCCGCAAGTTCGCCGTCTGGCCGGGCACGTGTGTCGTGCACGAGACCTTCTCGGAAAAGAAGCTCGTCGAGCTGATGACCCGGCACCCCGAGGCCGAGGTGATCGCCCACCCCGAATGCGAGGACCGGATTCTCGCCCTGGCGAACTACATCGGCTCGACGACGGCACTCCTGAGGTACGTCACGGAGTCCTCCTCGTCCTCCTTCATCGTCGCCACGGAAGAGGGGATCCTCCACCAGATGCGAAAGGCGGCTCCGGGGAAAGAGCTGATTCCCGCTCCTCCCGACGAGGCGTGCTCGTGCAACACGTGCCCTCACATGAAGCGAAACACGATGGAGAAGGTCTACCTCGCCCTCTTGAATCTCGCTCCGGCCGTCGAGGTCCCCGAGGCCATCCGGCTCCGGGCGAAAAAGCCGATCGACCGGATGCTCGAGATGACGGCCGGCCAGACCCTCGCCCCCGCTCTCGGCCGGTCGTGACGCGGCCGTGAACCCGGATCGAGAGCGCGCCACGCGGTCGTTTCCTCTCGGCTCCCTGGCCGCGGGCGCTGTCCTCCTCGCTCTCGGGCTCTGGGCCGCCCAGAAAACCCTGCCGGAGTGGTCGGTCCCGAAGCGGCCCGCAAGAGACAGCGTTCGGGCGGCCGTGGGAACTCTCGAGGCCGCCGGGGCGAGGCTCGGGGAATCGAGCCTTCGCCTGAGGCGATCCTCCCTGTATCCCCACCTCTATGAGAGAGCGTTCCGGCAGCTGGGCCCGAACGCCCGGGAGTACCTCGCCGAAAGGGGAGGATTCTGCGCCTGGACCCTCTCGGCGGATCTCTCCATTGGGAAGGGTGCTCCCGGGCTCGCCAGTCTGTCGTTCGACTCGAAAGGACAAATCCGGAGGCTCGACTGGCGACCGGCGGGACTCCTGCTCCTCATGAAGGAGACGCGGGAGGACGACCGAAAGGCCAGGGACGCACTGGCGGCCCGGCTCGTCGACCTCCTCGCCGGCGGCGAGAAGAGAGGCGCGGAATCGACCGTCCTCGAGGCGGGGGGAAACGCGGTCAATCGGGTCTGGCGGCTTGCCGAGACGCCCGGCCAGCCCGGTGAGTGGGTGACGGAGCTCGTGGCGGGGGGAAACGTGATCGCCGTCGGCCGGGAGCTCGCCAGCACGGGGGCTTCCCGCGGGGCTGGGCAGGGCTATGTCGGCCGCGCGCTCACGATCGCGGGACTCTCGGGGCTCCTCGTCGTTTCCGTGCTCGTGACACTCGGGGTCCTGCTCTTCAAGAGGCGTCTGAGCTTCCGGATCGCGATCTGGCTCGGGGGCCTCGTCCTGGCCACGGCGATCCTGTCGGGAACGGCCCTCGACTCGATGATGAGAAACGGGGGTGTCCTGGCCCTCCTGTTCTTCTCGGGTGGTCTGGCGACCTCGGCGTTCCTGGTCGCCCTGTGGGCCGTTGCCGAGTCGCTCCTTCGGGACTCGGTTCCGGGGTTCACGACGAGCCTGGACGCGCTCTTCGGGGGCCGGATCGGACCGCGTTCGGCGCGGGCCCTCCTCGGTGGACTCGGCCTCGGGGCCGCCACGGCCGGCCTTCGTCTCCTCCTCCACGCCTTCGCGGGGACCGTGCCCGCGACAGGGGTCTTTCCCGTGGCCGCGTCCTTCAATTACCCGTTCTACTCCTTCATGGGCAACCCGTTCACCGAGGGAGGGTACGCCGCGGCGATCTTCGTTCTGTTCGCGGCGGCTCTGCGGAGACTCCTTTCGAAGGAGAAGGCCGACCCGATCGCCATCGCCGGGCTGGCCCTGGCCAAGTCGGCGGCGATCCCCATCATGCCCTGGGGCGCGTCCCTCATCCTGTTTCTCATCGAGGGCATCCTCCTTCTCTACGCCTTCCGCCGGTATGGCCTGACCGGGCTCCTCGTGACCGCGATTTCGGCCTGCCTCTTCCGTGACTTGCCCGCGAGCTTCGTCTACATGCCGAATCAGATCCTGCCGTTCGTGATCTCGGGAGTCTGTCTCGCGGTGATCGCGGGCACCGGTTTCGTCGGCATGGGGAGGGCGAGCTCGGTGGAGGAAGGGAAGCTCGACGGTCCGGATTACGTCAGGCGCCTCGAGAAAGAGCGCCGCGTCACGTACGAAATGGGCCTTCTGTCCCGGATGCAGCTCGCCTTGCTCCCCGAGCGGCCGCCACAGGTGAAGGGCCTCGATCTGGCGGCCCGGTCCCGGATCGCCAACGAAGCCGGAGGGGACCTCTACGACTTCATTCCGGACGCCGGCGGCTTTCTCTGGATCGCGGCCGGAGATGTCGCGGGCCACGGGTACTCGTGCGGGATCCAGCAGGCCATGGTGAAGGCGTCGCTCCTGAGCCTCGTGAAGGCAGGCCGGAAACCTTCCGAGGTGCTCGACGAGATCCACCGGGTCCTCGGGATGGTCAGGAAGAGCCGGCTCTTCACGTCGCTCGTCCTTCTGAGGCTCGATCCCGCGTCCGGGGCCGGTTTGATCGCCAATGCCGGCCACCCGTACCCGTTGATGATCCTCGAGGGGAAATGCCAGGAGATCGCGATCCCCGGCCTTCCTCTCGGGCAGGGGCCGCCGCGCTCGTATCGGGATGTTCCGTTTCAGCTGGAAGAGGGGGCCTCTCTCGTTCTGGCGTCGGATGGGCTTTTCGAGGCGGGGAACCGGGAGGGCGCCCCGTACGGCTACTCGCGGGCGCAGGCGGTTCTCGAGACCGTCGGGCTCTGGCGGCGGCCCGCCGAGGGGATCCTCGAGGCTCTCCTGGCCGACCTCGAGCTGCATGCGGACCAGACGGGCCTGGCCGACGACACGACGGTCGTGGTCGTCAAGCGAACGGCCCTGGCGTGGTGAGGGAGCGGGCGAGAGTCCGAACAGGCAGTCAGAACGCGGCCGGAGGGCGGCTTCCGTGGGGAGGACTCGCTTCGTCTTGCTCCAGGGGACCGCGAGGGGACTTCGAGGGTGTTCCGTCTCCCGAAAGAGCGTGAGAGGATCCCGGCGCCATGAAGATTGCGTTCATCGGGACCCACGGCGTCGGCAAGACGACGCTGTGCTACGACCTCGCCGCGAACTTGAAGCGACGGGACCTCACCGTCGAGCTCGTGCGCGAAGTCGCCCGCGAGTGCCCGCTGCCGATCAACCGCGAGACCACCCTCAAGGCTCAGTCCTGGATCCTGCACAGCCAGATCGCCTGGGAGCTTCAGGCCGAGGCCAAGGCCGAAGTCGTGGTCTGTGACCGCGCCGTCCTCGACAACTTCTGCTATCTGAAGAGGGCCACGGCGACCTCGGGTGTCGACCCGGTTCTCGAGAGCATGGTCCGGGCCTGGACCCTCACGTACGACTTCCTCTTTCACGTCCCGATCGTCGGTGATCCGAGCTTCGATGGCGTCAGGGACACCGACCGGCTCTTCCAGCGCGAGATCGAGGAGCTTCTCGAGGAACTTCTGGCAAGCTGGAAGATCCCGTTTTCGGTGCTCGATCCCGCTCGCCGGGACGGGTGGGGAAAGGACGCCCTCGAGGCTCTTCTTCCGGTCCTTCGCCCCCAGGAGCTTCTCTTTCCGGAGTGAGCTCCCGCGCGGGTGCTCTGCGGTACGATTTCCCCAAAAGGAAGAGTCCGATGAGCTCGAATTCCGGAAAGATCAAGAAGATCGCGATCTGCACGGGCGGGGGCGATGCCCCCGGTTTGAATGCCGTCATTCATGCGGCCGTCCTGTCGGCCATCAACCGCGGGTGGAAGGTCCTCGGGATACGGGACGGTTACAACGGTCTCATGTTCCCCGAGAACTACGTCAGCGGCGGGTTGATCCCCCTCACTCGGGACGCGGTCCGCGGGATCACCTCGCTCGGCGGGACCATCCTCGGGACCACCAACAAGGGAAACCCGATGAGCTTCCCCGTCCGCAGACCGGACGGGACGATCGAGGAGGTCGACCGGACGGATGAGTTGATCCGTCTCTTCTGCCTGCACGAGATCGACGCCCTCATCTCCATCGGAGGAGACGGGTCTCTCACGATCGCCAACGTCCTGGCGAAAAAGGGTCTCCGGGTCATCGGCGTGCCGAAGACGATCGACAACGACCTCGACAAGACGGTCATCACCTTCGGTTTCGACACGGCGGTTTCCTACGCGACCGAGGCGATCGACCGGCTCCACTCGACCGCGGAGTCGCACCAGCGCGTCATGGTCGTCGAGCTGATGGGGCGCTACGCCGGCTGGATCGCGCTCAATGCGGGCATGCCCGCCTCCGCCGACGTCATTCTCATCCCCGAGATCCCGTACGACCTCGCCAAGGTCGCCGAGAAGATCAAGGAGCTGGAGAACCGGGGCAAGCGCTACGGGATCATCGTCGTGGCGGAGGGAGCCAAGCCCAAGGAAGGCACCATCTCGGTCGTGAAGCCGAAAGAGGCAGGCCGCGCCGAACGTCTCGGAGGCGCGGGGGAGCGTGTGACTCGCGAGCTCGAGGAGCTGACGGGACGCGAGATCCGGACTGTCGTCCTCGGTCACCTCCTCAGGGGAGGCTCGCCGACCGCCTTCGATCGCCTTCTCGCCCTCAGGTTCGGGGCCGCCGCCGTGCGCGCCCTCGACGAGGGGCAGAGCGGCATCATGGTCGCGCTCGCTCCCCCCACCGTGAATTACGTGCCCCTGATGGAAGCGACAAACCGCATGAAGGTCGTCCCGCTCGATTCGGACGCCATCAAGACCGCCCGGGACCTCGGGATCTGCTTCGGCGACTGACCGCGCCTACTCCTCGCAGAAGCAGGAGGGGAGCGGCTGGGTGTTGATGTAGGTCAGGTTGTTGGTGTAGCGGGTGAAGCCCTTCTGCTTCTCGACGAGACGCAGAAGGCAGCCGCTCTTCTTCTTCTCGACGAACAGGGTGTAGTCCGTGCCCGACGGAGCCTGGATCAAGAACGGGCGCGGTCCGTACTGCTGGTAGAGGTGGCTGGCCGGAAACTGAGTCGCCAGCCTGCCGGCCGCCTCCTGGGTCTCGCCTTCTTCCGTGAGAATCCGCGCGAGCTGCCGCTGGAACGTCTCGCGGCACAGGGGGTCCTCGAGATTCGTCAGGCGGGCGATGGTGGTGCAGCCGCTTCCGAAGAAAACGAAAAGAGCGAGTCCTGCCGGCAGGGCGCGTTTCATTTGGGGTCCCCTTTCGGGTGCGAGTCGAGGCTCCGGTCGACCTTCTCCAGGGCCTCCAGGAACCTGCGTCTCGCCTCCTTCGCGAAGGGGTTCTCCCGTTCGATGGCGTCGAAGAGGTGTCCGGCGTCGGACTGGACGGCGTCCACGAGCCGCCGGATCGCCTGGAACGAGGGCGGGGCGAAGGGCACCTCCACCCCGGTTCCGGCCGAGAGGATTCCGCGGGCGATGAAGAAGGCCAGGGCGTGCGTCTCCGCCATCACGCGGTCATGCGTTTCCGCGTCTTGCAGGATGACCTCGCACCCGAGCATCTCGTAAAGCTCCCTCACCCTCAGTACGGCATCCGGGTGGTCCGGGTTCGGGCAGACGACGACGCGGAGCGGCCTCTCGCCGCGAGACAGGCTGACGGGTCCGAAAAGAGGGTGGGTCGCCACCCACGGAATCTCTTTTCCGAGAACGTCTCGGAGCGCCTCGACGGGCTTCACCTTGACGCTTCCGACGTCGAAGACCGTCTGGTCCTTGAAGAGGAGCGGCCGGAGCTCGCGAAGCGCCTCGCGAATCGAGGTGACGGGCATTCCCGCGAGGACGAAGGCAGACCCTTCGAGGGCAGAGGCCAGAGTCGGGCGGAAGAGTCCGGGCGGGACATCGGCCTTCGGATCGAACACGCGGACATCGTGACCCGCGGCGAGGAGGAGCCGGCAGAACTCGGTCCCGAAGCGGCCGTACCCGAGAACGGCGACGGTTGACATCTGGCCGAGATTACCGCGAAGAAGAGCCGAGCCGTCGCGACAAGACCGCGAACGCGCCGAGGGCGCAAGACGGGAGGACGACCCAGAGGAACTCGCTCCTGAGCACCCGCCAGGCGTGCGGCGTGAAGAACTCCAGGACGCCGATCGGCGAGACCTGGATGGGACGGTAGGGCAGGAAGTAACGGTGATTGCTCATGGGTGAGAAGAACGCGATTCCGAGTCCGCCGCTCGTCATGGCATCGAAGACCCCGTGCGAGGCCGTCGAGAGAAAGAGAAACCAGAAGAGCCCGGTATCGAACCGCCTCGAGAGGAGCCTGGCGGAGGTCCAGGCCGTCAGCACGGCGGCCAAAAGCAGCGCGAAGGCGATCGAATGGCTGAACCCGCGATGTCCCAGCGTGTGGCCGTACGGGATGCCGATGTCCAGCCCGAGCGCATCCAGGTCGGGTACGACCGTGCAGAGCGCGCCGAGGCCCCAGACCTTCCAGCCAGCCCCTTTACGCAGACACGCGGGGCCGAAGGCCAGGACGGCAGCCGGGTGAGTCAGGAGGCTAGCCACTTCGCGTCTCGAGATCCTGGCTACGGATTCGCCAGACGAACCTGGAGCCGCTTCGCGCCCGCCTGCTCCACTTCCGTGAGGGCGGGCAGGCCGTAGAGGGTGGAGTAGGCCGATTTGAAATAGAGGACCTTCTTGACGTAGTCCCGCGGTTCGGAGAGGGGTATCGACTCGACGAATTCGTCCATGTCGAGATGGCCCATTTCGCGCCTCCAGCGCTGAACCCGGCCCGGCCCGGCGTTGTAGGCCGCCAGGGCCGCGACGACGTCCCCGCCGAACATGCGGAGCATGTCCGCGATGTAGCGGGTCCCGAGCCTCACGTTCACGGCGGGATCGAGGAGGTTCGGCTTCCCGCGGCCCCGCTCCTGCCGGTAGAGCTGCCGCCCCGTCGCGGGCATCACCTGCATCAATCCGAGGGCCCCGGCCCAGGAACGGGCATCAGCCTCGAAGATGCTCTCCTGGCGAATCAACCCCAGGACGAGCGGGAGCGGAAGGTTCCGGTCTGCCGCGGCAGCCTCGATCACGGACGTGTGAACCGACGGGTAGTAGAGCCGCCGGATCGTCAGCGGGACGTCTTGCTCCTTCTGCGTCCCGAGCTCCGGGAAGCGGTTTTTCAAGAGCACCACGGCCCTGCGGAATTCCCGGCGGTCCCACGCCGCGAGCGCGGAGAGGAGGGGCGAGGTCCGGCCCGAGGTCTCGGCCGCCTCTTCGGCCAGATCGGGAAGGCCCGCCGCCAGAAACTCACGTTCGGCGGGTCCCGCCGCGTTTGCCGTCAGGACGGGAGCGGCCTCGACGGCCTGAGAAAGGGCCGGAGCGGGATAGGGGACGCCCAGGGCGGCCGCCGCCCAGCGTCCGTAGAGGTCGGCAGCCGGGCCGCCGAGGAGCGACGAAAAGTGCTGTCGCGCGGCCTCCCGCTCCCCGGACTTGGCCCGGGCCCGTCCGGCCCAGTAGAGGGCTCGCCTCCTGACAGCGTTGTCCTTGTAGGTCTCCGCCTGGAATTCGAGGTCCCTGGCCGCGTCGGAGACCGTGGTCCCCTGGCCGGTGCGGTACGAGTGAAAGGCTGTCCGGAACAGGTCCTCGGCTCCCGCGCTCGTCGACGGATCGAGGCTCACGAGGTCCGTCAACAGGCGGCGAGCCACCGGCGTGCTGGCGGTGGCGGTGGCCAGCCGCACGGCATCCGAAAGGAGGCGGCGCCGGTCCAGGGGGTCGAGCGCACCTTTGAGTGTGGCCTCCGCCTGCTCGAGAAGAGCGACCGCCGGAGCGAGGACGACAGGAGGGGGCGCCGCGACGGGCTTTTGCGGCTCGGCCTTTCGGCCTCGGGACCGGCGCTTCTTGCCGCCTCTCTTCTTCGATCCGGCGGAGGGGGCCGACGCGGGCCGGGGCGACACACGCAGGAGGGTGATGCGCATCTCGAGAGACAGGAGAAGCGGGGGAACCCTCTGAGCAAGGTCGGGTGAAAGCTGACCCTCGGCCTGCAGGCGCTGGAATTCCTTCCGGGAGTCGACGAGACGCCCTCCGAGGAGGAGGGTCTCGGCGGCCGCGAACTGCTCGGCGGGTGTGCCGTCACGGAAGGGCATGAGAAGGCCGATCCCCTCGTCCGTCTTTCGCGGGATCAGGGTCCGGGCCCTGGCGATCCTGAGACCGAGCGGGGCCGATCGTGCCGCGCGGGAAAACGACGCGAGGTCGTTTGCGTCGAAATGGTCCGGAAATCGTTCGGGGGCGTCCGGCAGGGCGGCGAGGAGCTCGCCGAAGATGGCGACGCGGTCCGCCTCCCGGCCGGCCAGGCGGGCCGCGATGAGGGCCCGGCGGGTGGAGAGGCGCGGCCTGTCGGACGAGATCGCGGGGAGCCTGGAAACAAGTGGGAGAAGGGCTTCGCGGTCCGGGGCGGATCGGGCGAAGAGGGAAGCGTGCCAGAGGGATTCGGCGAGAAGGGGAACGGAGGGGGCCTGGCCCGCAAACCCGGTCAGGGCTGTCGTGGGTACGAGGCGGGAGGACGTTCCCGCCGGGAGGCTGGCCAGAAGGCTCAGCCATGAGTCGAGTCCGGTCAGGCCGACGCGGGAGGCGTCGATCCCCGAGAGACTCTGACGGACGCCGACCGGATCCCGCCGCCGGGCGGCCTCAGAGGCCCGGGCCAGCCGCACGCGCGTGGTCCAGAGTCCGCCTGCCTTCTCGACCTCGGTGAAGGGGTCGTCAAGGAAACGCCCCGAGGCGTCGAAGGCGAGATCCCGGGCGGTCTGGCGGGCGAAGGCCAGCCTCGACTCACTCTCCGCATCTCGCGGATCGGTCAGCGGCCGCTGGGCCTTCGGGGTTTCCTGGGGGGCCGGTTGAGCCGATGCGGCCCGGGCCGGTCCCTCGAGGAGAGCGAGGCAGAGAAAAAGACTCACAGGACGCCGCAGCGGCATGGCCCTACTCCAAAGAAACGCGTGTCGAGGCCCTGTGATCCGGAGGGTTCCGGTGACCTCAGTTGATCGGTCCGAGCGCGTCGGGCTTGCCGTCGGCGAGGATGCGGACGAGCTCTTCGTGGAAGTAGTCGGCCTCGCGGCGGACGGCCTCCGGAACGCGCTCGTTGAACACCTGCCGGCTCCTCTCGATGTCGTCTTTCAGCCGCTCGTAGATGTCGCCGGAGGCCTTCCCCTCCTGGACCTTCTTCTCGTTGTAGAGCTTGATCTCCGAGATCAGGAGGCGAGCCAGGCGGCGAGCGTCTTCCGCGGCGCGGCGCGGGTCATCCTGTCGGCCGCCGAGACGGCTGCGGGGAACGAACCCAGCCGGAGGGGCCATGGGGGCGACACCGGCGCCCCCGAGGGCGTCGGCGGCCGGAAGGGCCGAGGGGGCGGCGGCAGCGGCCGGAGGAGCCACGACCGCTGGCCTTGGGGGCTCGGGAGGAGCCACGGGTGGCCGGACGGCCGGGGGCGCGGGAGCCGGGGCCGGGGGCGCCGCGACGGCGGGTGTCGGCGGCGCCGGAGGCCGCATGGGTGCCGCGGGGGGGTGGCCCGGCGAACCCCTGAGGGACTCGAACGCCAGGGTGACCTCGCCTCCCTGAAGCGGGGGAATGATCGGAGCTGCCGGGGCCGGCGCGGGAGCCGGAGCCGAAACCGGCGGAGGGGCGGAAACGATTCTCGGTTTCGGTGCCTCGACCGGCGGAGCGGGTTCGGGCCGGACGAACTTCGGGACCTCGAAGTCCGAGATCTCGCTCCGCTTTCGACCCGCGGCCGACTCCTCCAGAGCCCGGAGCGCCTCCGACGTGTCCGTCATCTTCCGCTTGGTGTCGACCGGCGGCGATGGTGGCGCAGCAACCGTCTTCTTGGGTTCGGGGGGCGGCAGCTTGATCGACGGGGCGGCGACGGTCATGAAGGCCGGGTCGGTCGCCGTCGACAGCGGGGCGGGCTTGGCCGCCGGGATGTCGAACGGCATCGCCGGCGTCATGGCGGGAGCGGGAGCCGCGGGCGGAGGACCGAACCGCAAAATCGCCTCTCCCGTCGGGGTGAGGGTCGGCGAGGGGATCTTCTTTCGGGCGGCGAGCAGGTCGACCGTCAGGCCCGTGACGAACGTCAGGATTTCGAGGGCGGCTTCGTTGACGCGTCCGTCCTCACCCGGGAGCTCGTCGGCGACGAGCAGGCCGGCCAGTCTGTCCCTGATGACCATCGGGATGAGGACCGTCTTGGCGGGGGCCTTTCCCCCCAGGGCCCGGCGGAGCGGTCCCTCGGGGGGCGGCGAGGCGAACATGGTTCTCTCTCGCTTGAGCACTTCGGCCACGAACGGATCGTCGTTCGTGCCGAGGTCAACGGCCTTGATCGCGTCGTCCCGGCCTCCCGAGCCGTCGAATCCAACGCCCTTCCAGCCCGTCAGGCGGTCGTTCCTCAGGACGAGGAGGGCGACGCGCGAGGCGTGGCTATTGGCCTCGGAAAGAAACCGGCTGAGGATGTCAACCTGCGTGCGCGCGGACTCGATCGTGCAGAGGGCGCCGCGGATCAGGGACCAGTCGGCCCCGCCGGTCGGGACGGGAACCTCCACCCGCTCGACGACCTTCTCCACCACCTTCTCGATGATCTTCTGGGGCGGGGTGGGGGGAGGCATGACGTCCTCGAGGAGGAGGCTGACGATGTCCTCGGGGAACAGAGGCTTGGCTTGCGCGGGAATCTTCTCGCCGATTCCCGTGAGGATCTGGTCGATTTCCCGGCGGGCATCCGC
The DNA here is from genome assembly GCA_022071945.1 of Thermoanaerobaculia bacterium. Taxonomy (GTDB): domain Bacteria; phylum Acidobacteriota; class Thermoanaerobaculia; order UBA5066; family UBA5066; genus JAJVIN01. The sequence continues at coordinate 76,129 of JAJVIN010000013.1, forward strand.
GATGGAAGACTTCCAGGCCGCGAGGTAATCCTCGAGGTGTGTCGAGAGACCTTCGGCGAACCGGCGCGACGCGATGGGATCCACGGACATAGACAGCCCCTTCTCAATCCGCTTCGATGAGACCTCGCATTATAAGCAAGCCGCCGTCTGACCCGTAACCCCCGGCGCCACGTTGACCCGTTTCGCTCCTGGATCTATATTCAGGGTCCAAGCCTGCGCTTGGCGGAGGTGTCTGCCGGGCAATCCGTGGCCAGAAAGGAGGGAGAACCGAAGTGCCTCTGGTACACGTCAAGGAAGATGAGTCTTTCGAGAACGCGCTGCGCCGCTTCAAGCGCAAGTGCGAGAAGTCGGGAGTCCTTTCCGAGCTGAAGAAGCGCCAGCACTACGAGAAGCCCTCCGCGAAGCGGAAACGCAAGCTGATCGCCGCCCGCAAGAAGATGCTCCGAAAGCTTGCGGAAGAACGCCGCGCCGGAATGTAAGCGCCTCTTGGGGCCGACGGCCCGCCACCACCAAATACTGAAGTGTCAGCACACAAGGAACTCGACTGGCCCGGCGTGCTCGCGCTCGCCGGGCGTTTTTGCGCCTCGGAGAGGGGCCGCCGCTCGATCGAGAGGACTCTGCCCTCGATCGACCCGGTCGAGGTCCGCGACCGCGCCCGGCTGACTCGCGACCTGATGACCCGTGCCGAGCACGCAGTGCCCGTGTTGCTGGATGGGATCGACGAGGCTTCGGCCCCCCTCGCTCACCTCGGACCGGCCGGGATCGCCCTCCCCGCCGAGGAGCTGCTCGATCTGTTCTTTCTCCTCGAGCGTTCGGAGGCCGCCCGCTGCGCCGTCCCGGTCGAGGGAGTCGAGCTGCCCGAGCTGACCAGGCTGCTGCGGCCTCTGCCTTCGTTCGAAGACCTGCTCCTGGAGCGCGAGGTCATCTTCGAGCCGGACGGCCGGATCAAGGACACGGCAAGCTCGCGCCTGGCTACCATCCGGAGCTCGATCGTGCGCCTGCGCCGCGAGCTCGTGAAGCGGCTCGAGGAACTCGTGAGGAGCCGCGAGGATGCCTTTGCGGACGTCTACGTGACGGAGAAGGGGGGCCGCTACTGCCTGCCCGTCCGTTCCGACCGCCGGGACGCCGTCGCCGGCATCGTTCACGAAAAGTCCGGATCGGGTCAGACGTTCTTCGTGGAGCCTCTCGCCGTCGTCGAGGGAAACAACGCCCTGGCCGAGGCCCTCGAGGAGGAGAAGGCCGAAATCCGGCGGATCCTCACCGCCCTCACGACACGCTTCTCCGCCCACCGCGCCGAGCTCCAGTTCGCCCTCGACGTCCTCACCGAGCTCGACGGCTACCAGGCCCGGGCCGAGTTCTGCAAGATGTTCGAGGGGACCTTCCCCGAGTTTTCCCCGGCCCTCTCCCTGCGCCAGGTCCGCCACCCGCTTCTCGACAGGCGCCTTGGGGGATTGAGGGAGAAGGTCTTCGGCGAGAGGCCCGAGGAACGGGGCGCCGATGCCGTGCCGCTCGACATCGAGCTTCCCCCGGATCGACGCCTCCTCCTCCTTTCCGGACCAAATGCCGGGGGGAAGACGGTCGCCATGAAGACGGCCGGCCTCTGCGCCCTGATGGCCCAGTCCGGCTTCGCCCTGCCCGCCGCCCCGGGAACCACGCTGCCGATCTTCGACCAGGTTCTCGTCGTCGCCGGCGATGCCCAGGACGTTCTGGCCGACCTCTCCTCCTTCGCGGCGTCGATGACGAGAACGGCTCAGGTCCTCTCGAAGTCGACGGCGTCATCCCTGGTCCTCTTTGACGAACTGGGCAGCGGAACCGACCCCGACGAGGGGGCCGCCCTGGCGATCTCGATCCTCGAGAAGGACTTGGCGCGGGGGGGACTGACCGTCGCCACCACCCACCTCTCGGCGGTGAAGGAGTGGGCTCATGGCCGGCCGGATGTCCTGGCCGCCGCCATGGAGTTCGACGAGGCCGCCGGACGCCCCACGTTCCAAATCAAGCCCGGAGCGGTCGGACGTTCCCGTGCTCTCCCCGTGGCCAAGAAGGCGGGCATCCCGTTTGACGTGCTCGAGTCGGCCCGGGGCCGCCTCGGATCGGTGTGGCGGGCCGCCGAGGACGCCCTCGAGAGGCTCGAGAGAGAGACGCGCGAGGCCCGGCAGGAAAAAGAGAAGGCCCACGGCCTTTTCGTCGAGCTGAAGGAGCGGGAGGAGCGCCTCGAATCCGAGCTCGCCCGAGTCCACGCGGAAAAGGCCAAGCTGAAAGAGAAATCGAAGGCGGCCCTGGACAAGGCGATCGAGGCCCTGCGGGAAAGGGCCCGGCGTGAGCTCGACCAGATCCGCGAGGCCGTGAAGACCGGACGGTCGGTTTCGAAAGGGGCCCTCACGACGATTCTCCACGAGGCAGAAGCCGCGGCGCGCTCCGAGCTCGACGACGAAGATGAGGGCGCGGAGTCCGGCCCGGTCGAACCGGGCGCACAGGTCAAGATCGAGCCCTACCGGATGACGGGGGTCGTCCTTTCCGTGGACTCCCGGGGGCAGGCGGAGGTCGAGGCCTCGGGCAAGAGGCTCATTGTTCCCGTCAGCTCGCTCCGGCCGCTCGCCCGGCCGAAGCCCGCCACCAGGGATCGCGTGCCTCGGGAGACCGGGCCGAGCGCGGGCGAGGCGCCGGCGAAACGGCCCGCCCTGGCGTTTCCCGAGGTCGTCCTGGTCGGGTACCGCGTGGATGACGCGGTCGCCGAGATCGAGAGGGCCATCAACTCGGCCCTTCTCTCGGGAAAGGGGGGACTCCGGATCGTCCATGGCCATGGAACGGGCCGTCTGGCCGCGGGCGTGAAGGACTTCCTCTCCGAGCATCCGGGCGTTTCGTCCTTCCGGCCGGGAGACGGCCCGGAGGGTGGTTCCGCCGTCACCGTCGCGTTCTTCGACGTGTAGGGGCGGCGTGGAACCTCGCTACGACATCAACGAGGATGTCAAACGTCAGGTCCTCGCGGCGACCGATCTCGTCGCCCTCATCGGCGCCGTCACCGAGCTGAAGAAGGCCGGCGCCTCGTGGAAGGGACGGTGTCCGTTCCACACCGAGAAGACGGGCTCGTTCCACGTCCATCCCGAGAAGGGCTTCTACTACTGCTTCGGGTGCGGAGCCAAGGGAGACGCCATCAGCTTCGTGCGCGAGACCGAGCGTCTCGACTTCGTCGAGGCTGTGGTCTACCTGGCGCGGCGCTCCGGTGTCTCTCTGCCCGTTCGCAGGTCGGGGACCCGGACGGACCGGGCGAAGGAAGCCGGAGTCCCGGAGGCCCTTTCGGCCGCGGCCCAGTTTTTTCGACAGGAACTCGAGCGGTCGAGCGCCGCTCTCGAGCTTCTGAAGAAGAGAGGGCTCTCTCTGGCGGAGGGAGAGCGATTCGGGTTCGGGTATGCCCCGGACAGCTGGGACGCTCTGCGCGGGCAGCTCTCCCGCCGCTTTCCGGAGGCGACCCTGATCGAGGCCGGGCTCCTGCAGCACCACCCGGAGTCCGGCCGCGTCTACGACAGGTTCCGAAACCGATTGACCATCGAGATCAGGGATCCGAGGGGAGAGGTCCTGGGCTTCGGCGCTCGGGCCTTCGGCGACGAGCAGCCGAAGTACCTCAACTCTCCCGAGACCCCGCGGTTTTCGAAGGGCAAGCTGCTGTACGGCCTCGACCTCGCCCGGGAGGCGATCCGAAAGTCGGGGCAGATCCTCCTCGTCGAGGGTTACTTCGACCGGATCGCGTTTGCGCGCGCGGGCCTCGATCAAGCCGTCGCCTCCATGGGGACCTCTCTCACCCCGGCGCAGGTCGAGCTGATGGCCCGGTTCGGAGCCGAGGTCGTCGTCGCCTATGACGGCGATCCAGCCGGCCTCGCCGCCGCCGAGAAGGCCTTCGCCCTCCTGCTCGAGAAGGACCTTCGCATCCGGCACCTCGTCCTTCCCGACCAGCACGATCCGGACTCGTACCTCTCGACCTTCGGGGTGCCGGCCCTCGTGAGCGCCGTTGCAGAGGCCAGCTCGTTGATCCAGACGCTGTCCGCGAACCTCCCCGCCGCGGAATCCAATCCGGAGAAGCGGGCGGAGCGGATCCAACAGGTCACGGACATCTTGCGGAAGACCGCAAGCCCCGTCCTGCGATTCGAGTTGCTGTCGAGCTTCGCGAATCAGGCGGGAGTGCCGCTCAGAGTCCTTGGCCTCGGTCCGGCCGGCGGCCGTCCGGCAATTCCCAGGCCGGCTCCCGAGGCGGCGCCTCCCGAGGAGAGCCTTCCGGAATCCGAGCGGAGTGTCCTCCAGATGGTCGTGTCCTGGTGGCCAGCCACGGTCCCGATCGTGAGGAGGTTTCCGGCGGACCTGTTTTCTCATCCGGCGGCCTCGGAGATCGCCGAGGCACTGAAACTCCGAGCGGATAGCCCCGAAGCCCTTGATTTTTCGGAGTGGTCGACCCATCTTGGGAAAGTTGCCGAACGCCTCGTCATGGGGCTGGTCTTTGCGAAACCTGGGGTTGGTGACGGAGAGCCCGGGGAACCAGATTTCAGCAGGTTGAGAAAACCGCTGCTGAGCCTTCAGATCAAGAGACTTGAGGAGAAGAGTAAAGAGCTACAGGCGGTCCTGGAACGCGCCAGGGGTGAAGGTGACGCTTCCGTGGATGAACTCCTCAACGAGAAATCAAGGCTCACACAGGAAATAACCAAGCTAAAGCAAGAATTGCGCCGTCCGAGGGCGGCAGGCGGATGATGGGAGATCAATTAGTGACGGTAGAAGAACGGTACCCGGAGCTGCGGGCACTGATCGGGATCGGCAAGGAACGCGGATACCTCATCAACGATGAGGTCTTGTCCGTTTTGCCCGAAGAGGCAACGACCACACCGGAAGAACTGGAAGAAGTCTACGTCCGTTTGAGTGATCTGGGGATCGAGATTGTCGATGCGCCCGACAAGACGGCCCTGAGAAAGCCGGACGGGACAGCGACGACAGAGACCCTGATCCCGGACCTCGGCGCCGTCGAGAAGACGAACGATCCGGTCCGGATGTACCTGCGCGAGATGGGGACCGTGAAGCTCCTCGACCGGGACGGTGAGGTCGAGATCGCCCGCAGGATCGAACGCGGTGAGGCCAAGATCTACCGGGCGTTGTCGACGAACCGGGTCGTCCTGGCCGAGATCCTGAAGATCGTCGAGGCGGCCAAGAAGGACAAGAACGTGGCCCGCGGCTTCCTCGAGTTCGCCGCGGCCGCTCTCGAGGACAGCGAGGAAGTCGATCCGAAGACGGCCAAGAAGATCGAGGACATCCTCGGCCACTTCAAGAAGATCGCCAAGCTCGACTCGGAGCTGCGAAAGATCCAGGAGAAGAAGAAGGCCGTCAAGAAGGCGCCCAAGAAAGGCGCCAAGGCGGCCGCCACGGTGGATCCCGCCGTGGATCGCCGCATCTCCGAGATCGCCAAGCTGATCCATGCGATCGATTTCACGCCGGCGACCCTGATGAGGATGGTCAACATCCTCAAGGACATCGACCGCCAGTTCGCCATGCCCGAGGCTCAGATCCGTCAGGACCACGCCGCCCTCAAAAAGGAGAAGAACGAGGTCCGGATCGAGTTCTACAAGAACCGCGTCAAGCGCTACAAGCAGACGCTGACGGAACTCGAGGAGAAGTACGGCGTCACCCACGAGGAGATCAAGAAGACGCTCAAGCAGATCCGTGAAGGTGAGGACGAGGCCGATCAGGCCAAGCAAGAACTCATCGTCGCCAACCTGCGGCTCGTCGTCTCCATCGCCAAGAAGTACACCAACCGCGGTCTGCAGTTCCTGGACCTCATCCAGGAAGGCAACATCGGCCTGATGAAGGCCGTCGAGAAGTTCGAGTACCGCCGCGGATACAAGTTCTCCACGTACGCGACGTGGTGGATCCGCCAGGCGATCACGCGCGCCATCGCCGACCAGGCCCGCACCATCCGCATCCCGGTCCACATGATCGAGACGATCAACAAGCTGACCCGGACGCAGCGCTCTCTCGTGCAGGAACTCGGCCGCGAGCCGACCGCGGAAGAGATCGCCAAGAAGATGGACATGCCGGCCTCCAAGGTCCGCAAGATCATGAAGATCGCCCAGGAGCCGATCTCCCTCGAGACGCCCATCGGCGAGGAGGAAGACAGCCACCTCGGAGACTTCATCGAGGACCGCCAGGTCGTCTCCCCGATCGACGCCGTCATCCTCGCCAACCTCAAGGACCAGACGCGCCGCACGCTCAAGACCCTCACGCCCCGCGAGGAGCAGGTTCTGAGGATGCGCTTCGGCGTGGGTGACGGCTCCGAGCACACCCTCGAAGAGGTGGGCAAGAGCTTCAACGTCACCCGCGAGCGGATCAGGCAGATCGAGTCCAAGGCCCTGCGCAAGCTGCGCCACCCGTCGCGAGCCAAGAAGCTCCGTCCGTTCGTCGACGTCAGCGTCTAGCGGACCAAGCAGGAACCACCAGGATCAACGGAAGGGGGCGGAAACGCCCCCTTTGTTCGTGGATGACATGCGTTCCGTTCTTCGGCGATGAACTGACGTCGCCGCATCCGTCGAACGGCCACTCCACCGGTTCCCTCCGCCCGTTCCGCTCCCGGAACGATCCGGAGAACCCTTCCGTTCGGGTCTACACTGGACCCGCGATGCGGTTCTTCAACACGGCCGGGCCCTGCGTGCAGGACGACCATTACATGTTGCCGGTCGCGGTCCGCCTTCCCGGTGTCGTCGGTCTCGTGAGGCGAAAGGCTTACTTTGTCATTCACGCGCCTCGCCAGTCGGGAAAGACCACCGCGATGATGGAACTGGCCCGCGAGCTAACGGCCTCCGGGGAGTTCGTGAGCGTCGTTCTTTCCATGGAGGTGGGGGCTCCTTTCGGAGACGACCCAGGCAAGGCCGAGGCCGCCATCCTGGACGAGTGGCGGGAACGGATCGCTTTCCGGCTGCCCGCCGAGCTGCACCCTCCCGGGTGGCCGGAGTCCGAGCCGGGCCGGAGAATCGGTGCCGCCCTCGGGGCCTGGAGCCGGCACATCTCGCGGCCCCTGGTTCTCTTTCTCGACGAGATCGACGCGCTCCGAGATGCCGCTCTCATTTCCGCGTTGCGACAGCTTCGCTCGGGGTATCCGGAGCGTCCTCGAGGTTTCCCCTGGTCGCTCGCCCTGATCGGTCTGCGGGACGTCCGGGACTACAAGGTTGCCTCGGGTGGGTCCACGTACCTCGGAACGTCGAGCCCTTTCAACATCAAGACCGAGTCCTTGACCCTTCGCTCCTTCACGGCTGAAGAGGTTGCCGAACTCTACGGCCAGCACACGGCGGAGACGGGGCAGGTCTTCACTCCGGAGGCCCTCGCACGCGCTTTCTTCCTCACTCAGGGCCAGCCGTGGCTCGTGAATGCGCTTGCGCGGCAGATCGTCGAGGTGGTCGTAAGGGACCCGAAGATCCCGGTCACCGGGGAGCACGTCGACGCGGCCAAGGAGATCCTGATCGCCCGCCAAGACACACATCTCGACAGCCTGGCCGAGCGTCTTCGCGAGCCGCGCGTCCGGAGCGTCATCGAGCCGATCCTGGCCGGCGGGTCCATCGGCAACATCCCTCCCGATGACAGACAGTTCGTAGTGGACCTGGGTCTTCTGCGCCGCGATCCAGAGGGGGGCCTCGTTGTCTCCAACCCGATCTATCGGGAAGTGATCCCACGTGTCCTCGCATCCGGACCGCAGGACTCGCTTCCGCAAATCCAGCCGAGCTGGCTGACTCGCGAGGGAACTCTGGACGCAGACAGGCTCCTCACCGCGTTCCTGGCCTTCTGGCGGCAGCACGGGCAACCGCTTCTCGGCGCGGCCCCGTATCACGAGATCGCTCCCCATCTCGTTCTGATGGCGTTCCTGCACCGGGTGGTCAACGGAGGAGGGACTCTCGACCGGGAGTACGCGATCGGCAGCGGACGCATGGACCTGTGCCTGCGGTATGGCGAGACCGTTCTCGGCATCGAACTCAAGGTCTGGCGAGAGGGCGAAGGCGACCCGCTGAACGAAGGACTCGCTCAGCTTGACGGATACCTCGACGGACTCTCCCTCTCGACCGGCTGGCTCGTCATCTTCGACCGCCGCCCGGGACTCCCGCCCATCAGCCAGCGGACGACGACGGAGACGGCCCTCTCACCTGGAGGCCGGACGATCACGGTCATCCGGGGCTGATCAGCCGGACGCCCGGAGCGGGGCATGGGATGCCGTGGAAGGCGAGCGGCGGCTTTTCGCCGTTGCTCCCCATCCCGACGACCATCTCTACGCGAACTCGACGCAGCGCATGCTGAGGTTCGCGTGCTCGAAGGTCGCAAACGGGAACGAGATCTCGGGCTTCTCGGATCCGGCCGCCCCGGCCACGACCAGGAGCGGGGCGTAGTGCTCGAGTGTCGGGTGCGCCCGCCTCCCGTGAGGTCCGTCCCAGGGCCGGCAGAGGGCCTCGACGTCCCACGCTCCGAGCCGGTTGGCAACCCACTCGTCGAATTCCTCTGCCCAGCGATCGACCGGCAGGTCCCGGTCTCGCAGATCGGCTTCGCCGAGGTTGTGCACGAGATTCCCGCTCCCGACGATCAACACACCTTCCTCTCGAAGCGGCGACAGCGCACGGCCCACCGCGACGTGCTCCATCAGATTCGAGGGCCGGGTCAGACTCACCTGGACGACTGGAATCTCAGCGTCGGGGAAGAGAAAGAGGAGAGGCGCCCAGGCCCCATGGTCTAGCCCGCGACGCGCATCTTCACTCGCCGGGATACCTGCTCCGGCAAGAAGTTCGACAACCCGGGTGGCCAGGACTTGGCTTCCAGGCGCCGGATAGCGAAGAGTGAAAAGTTCTCGTGGGAAACCGTAGAAGTCGTGGATCGTCTCGGGCCGCGCCGAGGACGTCACCTTGGTCCCGAGGCTCTCCCAGTGAGCAGACACCGCGAGGATCGCCCTGGGCTGTGCAACCGATCGTCCCCACCTGGAAAGGAACTCGGAGAAGGGCGTTTTCCCGAGTGCGTTCATCGGGTTCCCGTGAGCGGTGAACCAGGCCGGCAACTTCATCTGCATCTCCCCGCGGGACCAGAGTCTGACTCGTCCAGACGGACGCTTCAACCGAACAGGCGCGCCTCCCGCATCGCCGGGGTGGCAATGCCGCGGGATTTGGAAATCCAGCGAAAGGCTGATAAAAACCGCCGCCAGCAAGTCCCATCCAACGGAAATGCCCGGCAAGCGGGGAGTCAGTAGGGAGTACGGTCATGCCCCGATTCAGGAAGCTGCGTCTGCGGAGCTTTGTGGGAGCGATCATCCGCGCCTCTCTGGCCTCTCTGTCGTCCGGCTGGGAACAACAGGCCGGAGCCGTGGACGCATCTCGTATCTCCGATCTGAAGGCCGCGCGCAAGTGGTGTTGCCAGTCATGGGGCGATTGCCTGTGTGGATGTGTTGTGTTGGTGTGCGCCACTGATGAACTGGATTGCGGTTGTCCATGGTCGCGGACTGAGGAGACGAAGGAGGGAACCCATAAAGACATAAGTGCTCGGAGCGCGGGTTTTCGAGACAGATACCGATGCTTCATTCGGGTGAATCAAATGCCCTATGGAGCGTCCCTCTCGAACTGGGCCAAAATAAGCTAGGAGTGTGACCATGTTCCGGAGTTCTCGAGACGACTGTCGGGCATCTGCTTGCGCGGCGCTCTTCGTCGCCCTCCTCGCCGGTCTGCTCGCGCCGGCCAGACTCGATGCCGCGGATCCGCTTGCCTCCGGGCAGCTCCAGATCCAGGGATCCAGTCTCGGCCTCTACTATGACTCCCAGACCACAGACGCCGAACAGACGGTCAACGCGGGGGAGGCTGTCCGGATTCGGACCTGCTACGGCTCCGGGCCGTGCGGTCAGTCAACGGCACCGGGTTTACGCGTCCGGGGAGACCTCCGTGGACCCGAACTGTCCCAGCCCGTCACCTACGAGACGGTTCCCGGCGGCACGTTCTTCCTGCCTGGATTCCAGGTCGAAGGCGACTACTTCCTCGAGAACATCCGCCTCGAGGAGAACGGACGAGTCCTCGGTCACTCCTCTCCGCCGGTCGCTGTTGTCCACGTCCGGAAGATCCTGCTCACCGAAGCCCGAGTCTCCCGCCTGACCCTGGAGGAACTGCGCGCCCGCGGAATCAGCCTGAACCAGGAGAACGCACAGGCCTACCGCTTCGCGATCGGATTCGCCTTCGGCAGTCAGACCGTGACTCTCGAGATGCCGGTCCTCTATCAGGGAGCCGGCAGTGTCGAGCCACTCGAGAAGCCGACGGTCAACCTCGACGGACTCCCTCCCGATGTGGCGCAGTCCGTCAGGCGCTGGGAGCCGCCGCGGATCGTCCCCTTCAAGCTCGACCTCCCGCCCTCGGCGCAGCTCGACGTTCAGGAGCAAGGCGAAGAGGCACCCGCCGAGATGCCTCTCTTCGGCGCCATCGTCATCCCGGGCAGCATCTCGTTCCTCAACCAGTTCTTCGAGGCGCGGTTGATCGTCGCCAACGGCGCCGATGCGGGATCGAGCCTCCAGCTCGGGAACATCCGGGCCGCCCTCCGGCTTCCCTCGGGAGGCGCCGTACGGCTGGCCAGAACCGATCCGCCAGTCGGCGCTGGAACCTGGCTTCCCGTTCTCGGCCAGGGTGGAGACAACAGCCTCGACCCCACCGAGCAGGGCTCCGCCGCCTGGACCGTGGAAGGCCTCGTCACCGGCACGCACGCCCTGCGCATGGACATCGCGGCCGACCTGCGCCGGCCGGGCCGTCCCGCCCTCGAACTGGCGGGATCGTCGCAGGCCGCCGTCGAGGTCGTCGACGCGCGCTTCAACCTCGCGTTCAGCCATCCCGACACGGTCCGCGACGGTGAGGCCTACAGCCTCTTCGTCACCGTCACGAACCTCTCCCGCGCCGCGATGAACGAAGTGAGTGTCGCGTTCGGCCAGATCAGCGGGGCGCACGTGATCGGATCCCCGTCGCAGGCCATCTCGACTCTTCCCGCCGGAGGATCCGAGACCCTGGAATTCCGGATGCTGTCGGAAACCACGGGGAAGTGCTTCGCGACGACCTTCCAGACGGCGAGCGCGGGTCTGACCGGCAGCATCACTCTCCGCACAGGCGTCGGCGAACTCGGCATTCCCCTCTCGCCCGCAACCCTCGTCTTGCCGCGCCACGCGAGAAGACTCCCTCCCGCGCTCCTGTCCGCGAACCAGCGCTTCCTCGGCCTCGCCTACAGCCTGGCCGTGGCCCCCGCGGGGGCCGCCCCGCAGGGGCTCCCGCACGTCATTCGCTCGGATGTCGAACGCCGAGCCACCGACCTCGGCGAGGCGGGCCAGCGGCTCTTCCTGAACGAGCCGCTTCTCGAATCTCTCGAGGTGCTCGCCCTAGATCAGCTCGGCAACCGTCACGACCTTCAGGAACTCGACACCCTGCGCCGAAAGAGCGACAAGGGCCTCGCCGCCGCCGCGGCACTCGGTACCGAACTCCGGACGCTGCAAGCAAGCCACGTCCCCGTTCTCGATGCCGCGAGTCTCTTCGATCACTTCATCTCGACGACTTCGTACTCGCGCCCATTCCTTGCGGCCGTCCTCGTTCCCTCCGGCGGACGCCCCGCGCCTGTCCTCGAGGTCACGAAGACCTCGTCGCTGGGTTTCGCCGCGCTCGCCTACTCCGCGGAGGAGAGCGGCCAGGCTCGTCTCAGAAACGTACCCTACGGCGAGATCTACTCCGTAAGCGAATCGGGGACGGGAGGCGCTCTCGTTCCGCTCGCGATGGTCGGCAGGCTCGACCGGACCGCCGCCTACGCCCTGAGACTCTGGGCGAACGCGGGAACCGACGCGCGCGGGCGCCTGATCGTTCTCGCTCCCAACCATGACGGGGTGGGATTCGTTCGGGTGGAGTTCCCGAATCTCGACCTGCGCGCGGGAGACATCTTCGAAATCCTGGTGGTCCCGCCGTCTTCCTCGGAGCCCGCGACCTTCGAGGTCCGGCGGGCCGGGTCCGGGCTCCCCGTCGCCGGCGTCCAGGCCGTCGTCCAGCCGGTGACCCTCCCGCCTTTCCGAATCACCGGCGCCGTACAGGACTTCGACCTCGACCCGTACGGTTCCGCGATTTCGTATCTCTTCAATCGCCCGCCCGCGAAGGCCTCGGCCGAGAACGCCGCTCTCTACCAGATCGCGACGACGTCCGATGTCGAGGAAGCGGCGGGAGGCGAAACGGCCGTTCGGGTCTCGACGAAGATGGGCGCCGCGGCGTTCTGGCAGCCGAACAGCGAGCGCGTCGTCAACGTCCGATTCGCGGGACCCATCAGCCCGCTCTCGGGTGGTGGGGGCCGTCCCCTCGTCACTCACGTTCACACTGTTGCCGCCGGAGTGGCCGACACCTTCGGGAACTCTCTTGCCACTGCCGCGCCCAGTCCCGTCCTAGAGGCGGGCCATACGGGCGGGCTTGTTGAAGGAAAGGTCCTGGACGGCCTGTCGAACCCGATCTCGGGCGCCCGCGTCTCCCTTCTGCGATGGCGACAGCCGGTCAACGAACTCGGGGCGGCAGCAGGAAGCCCCGTTCTCGATCTCGTGGCCCAGCAAACGACTGGAACGGATGGCGCCTTCTACTTCGACTTCGTCGAGGAACCGGCCCAGGGCAGGGGTGTGCTTTCCGGGTTCCTCGTTCGCGCGGAGACCGGGGGCAGCGCTCCGGAGAGAGAGGAAGTCAGTTCCCGAATCCGCCTGCAGGGCAAGCTCGTCCGCCTGAACGTCGCGTTCCTGGGCCGGGGAACCGTCCAGGGCCGGCTCGTTTATGAAGACGGCGTTCCGGTCGTGAACGGCTCGGTGACGGTCGCGAACACGCTCTTCTCGGAGATGAAGACCGTGGCGGTGACGGGCTCTGATGCCGCCTTCACGGTATCGGGAATCCCGGTCGGGCCGGTCACTGTCACGGGGAGGGACGCGGCCGGAAACAGCGGATACGTGACAGTCGGCCTCGAGACCGGCGGACAGGTCAAGAGCGACGTCGTCGTCCGGATCCCGCACCGTTCCTCCCCGAGGACCGGAACAGTGACCGGAACGGTTGTCGTCCTGCGATCGGGGCAGACGTCGCCGGTGGCGCGGGCACGCGTGGCCCTCTACGCAAGCGGCGGCGCCTTCGGCGAGAGACTCACCGATGCCTCCGGCAACTTCAGGTTCGAGAGGGTCCCGGAAGGCCAGGTCACGGTACAGGCCGCCGACTTCTCCATCTCCCGGTCACCCGTGGTCTCGGATCTGATGCTCGTCGCGGATCAAACCGCGAACCTCACCTTGACGCTCGCGGAGGCCGTCACCCGAACGGTCTCGGGGTCGGTCTTCTTCCATGAGCCCGCGACCAACACGGACGTCCCGGTTGCCGGTGCCGTCGTCTTCGTCGAGGGTCCCGGGAACTTCGCCTACACCGATTCGGCGGGAACCTACCGCATCGAGAACGTTCCCACTCCCGGGCTCGGTGAGTCGTATCTGGTCACCGCGATCGATCTGGGCCGGAAGCTGCAAGGCTCCGTTTCGCTCGCGCGCTTCGGCGCAACGGCGCCGGAGCCGATCGCCCTGGGCCGGATCCTCCTGCGGACCATGGCGGGCGCGCTCGAGGGACTCGTTCTCGACCCGCTCGGGAGACCGATCGCCAACGCTGGAGTCGTCCTCGGGCACCTCGCGGAGACCCGCACGGCATCCGACGGGACCTTCGTGTTCGAAGGCGTCCCGGTGGGCTCCCATTCGGTCACGGCCCATTCCGGGGACGGTCTCGAGCCAGGACGGCTCGGGTACTTCGGTCTGACGCAAGGCGTCCAGGTCGTCTACGGAGGCCACCGGGCCCGAGTCACGATCCAGATGCGCGGCGCCGGAGTTGTCAGGGTGGAAACGAAGAGCCCGGGCGGATCCGCTGGCATCCTCTCGCCTCTCTCCATTTCTCGAGAGGCGTTCCTCGACGGGACGAAGGCCATCGGTACCAAGACCCTTGAAACAGAGACCAGTCCGGCCGGGTTCTTCGAGATCCCCGTACCCGTCGGGAATTTCGGTGTCCGGGCCAGCCATCCGTTCCACGGAACGAAGGCTTCGGGCGGAAGGATCGACTTCCCCGGGCAGATCAAGAACGTCGTCCTCACCTTCGATTCCGCCGCGACGGTCACGGGCCGCGTCCTTGCCGTCGACGGAGTGACCCCTGTCGACGGGGCCGAGGTCTTCCTGTCGGCCTCCGGGCTCTTGCCGCAGCGACTCCTCACCGGCCCAGACGGAGCCTTCCGCTACGAGCTGGTTCCTCCGGGCTCCATCTCTCTTTCGGCGAGTGTCCGGATCGGAACCATCACGCGTCACGGCAAGGTGGATGGCTGGGTGACATCCCCGGGGCAGACGCTCGACCTCACTGTCGTCCTGGGCGCGCAGGGAACAGTTCGCGGCTCGATCAAGAAGAAGGCGTCCGCCGGGGAAGAGCCTGCCCCGATTCCGTTCGCGGAGTTCTACGTTCAGGAAAGCAGCCATCCCAACCGGCGGTTCCCCGCCGGATCCGCCTGGTCGCGAGCGACTTCTGCCGGTGCGTTCGAGGTCGCTGGCGTCTCCTCGGGTCTCGTCACCGTCATCGCTCGCGATCCCGGCAACGTGACCGTGATGGCTCGCGCGCAGGTCCAGATCACGGCGGACTTCCAGATCGTCGATGTCCCGCCCCTCGTCCTTTTTGAGCCTTCCGGGACGCTCGAGATCACAGTGACGGATCCCGAAACCGGAAGCGGGGTTGCCGATTGCCAGATCCACCTCTCAAACGGCGAGACGACCGTCGCGGACTCTCTGGGCCGCGCTACTCTCGAGGCTCTCCCGTACGGGACGTACTCCGTGCACGTCTTTCACGCTCCGACGGGAAGGGGCGGACACGCGGATGGCCTCTTGATCGACTCGGGGCACGGCCTTGTCGCGAGACAGATCACCCTCGGCGCGAGGGGGAAGATCTCCGGAACACTCTTTGACGACGCTGCCCGCACGAGAGGGGTTGGGGGCGCGACGATCGCCCTTGCCGGGCGGACGGACGGGCAGAACGGACCCGCGACCTTCTCTGCGCTCGCCACCACGGACGGCGCGGCCGCCACGCGCGGCGGATTCGCCTTCGAGGGGATCCCGATCGGGACCTACACCCTCACGGCCGGAGTTGCGGGATCCTCCCGCCGGGCCCAGGGGCAGGCTGCCTTGACGCCGACTTCGACCCAGCAGACGGTGGATCTCGTTCTCGAGCCGATCGGTGATGTGCACGTCCGGCTCTTCGAGACCCTCAGCCTGAACCCGCTTTCAGAGATCAATCCGGTGCTAGGGCTCTTCTCGGTGAGGCTCCTCCAGCCGGCCGGTTGCTCCCCGGGAACAGCGGGACCGACGGCCTGCGCCTTCGACTACACGGTTCTGACGCCATCCTCTCCCGCGCCGAACCACCTCTACGTCTTTCCCTCCATCCTGACGTCCCGTCCGCTCGAGATCCAGGTTCAGGAGGCGACCGGAGAACGGAGGACGGGCCGGGTTCTCGGGGCGACCCTCGCCGGTAGTGGAACGTCCGCGGACCCATATCGAGCGGTTCTGGAACCGAGAGGCACGCTTCGCGTCGAGGTCAAGGATGCGGGCGGGCAGCCGGTCGCTAACGCGGAGATCCGCGTCAATGGCCCTGCATACAGCGCTGCATTCGCGGCTGACAGCGAGGGGAAGAGGGACATCACCTCCGTCCCGCGCGGGGCGCTCTACGTCAGCGCCGTCGCGCCTGGCTCGTTCTCGGGGCTCGGCGGCAGCGCCACGACCTCCATCGAATTCGATGACGACATCAAGAATGTCCTCGTCAACCTTTCACCCTCCCACTCCGTCGAGGGCCGTGTCCATCGAGAGCCGGCCAACGGCAGCTACAGCGATCCGGCCGCGCTGCCGGGCGAGCCTCGTGCGGCCATCTCCATTCAGGGGCCCGTTCAACAGGCCGTCCAGGCGGATGCGGACGGGCGCTACCGCTTCGACGGTCTCCCGGCCGGCACGTACGCCGTAACGGCAACGGGGACCGATGGAGTCTCGGCCTCGGCCTCTGTCACCGTCCCGGCCCCCGAGGCAGGCATCGTGGCGGCACCACCGCTCGTTCTTGACGGCTCGCGGCCGCTTCTCGTCTCGATCGCGCCTCCGCCCGGAGCGACCGGAGTCTCCCGCAGCGCAACGGTCGAGCTGGTCTTCTGGGAGCCGCTCCACCCGGCTGTCGTCTCGTCCCTGGCCTCCTACTTCTCGGTTCGCCTGCCTTCGGGCACGCTCGCGACGGGACTCTGGTCGACCCTCGTCGACACGGTGAACCGGCAGCTCGTTCGCTTCACGCCGGGACCCGCTCCCGATCTTTTCGCGAGCAACTCCACGTACGCGATCCAGATCAAGGGCGGACCCGACGGCGTGCGGGACAGGGCGGGGAACCGGCTGACCGATTTCCAGGACATCGGCTCGAACTTCACCACCGCCGACACCCTCGGCCCGGTCGTCATCGGGACGGTTCCGGGTCTCGACCAGCCCGTCGATCCGCAAGGCACGATCCGATTCGACTTCAATGAACCGGTCACCGCTCTTCCCTCGGAGCTGGACGGGAATCTCGTGGATGACGCCGGCGAGCTGTACTACGGACAAGGAACAGAACCCGCCGTGACATGGTCGCGGATCCCGGTGGAGCTGTACCTCACGTCGAACGGCTACTCCCTGGCGCTCCGGCCTCTCGGTGGACTCTCTTTGCCGGGCGACAACGGCCGCAGAAGGGTGGTCGTCACTCGCCTGAAAGACAGCTCGGGCAACGCGATGGCGGCTCCCTACATCCGCGAGTTCAGCGTCCGCGACGCCGTGAGCCCTCAACTCGTGATCGGGTTCCCATCAGGCAGCCTCGACGGCCGCCTTTCCGCGGGAACGGCGTACGTCCTGACGCCGGCGTTCTCCCCGGCCAGCCTGAATGGACCTCCACCATTCGGTGACGTCGCCCGCGTCGAGTACTTCACGGCCTCGGCCGCGGACCCGAATCAACCCTCGGCGAGCCCAGCCTTCGTCGCCTCTTCCGCGCCCTTCACCCTCACATTCGCGCCGAGCTATCAGGGTGATGGGACGACCCCTCGCCCCTACAGCATCTGGGTGACGGCCACCGATACCAGCCTCAACCGGAGCAACACCATCAGCCTCGCGATGGAGGTGGTGCCGAATCAACCTCCCGCAATCGGGAGCGTGACGATCGCGCCGGTGGGCGCCGCCTTCTATGCGGGGTCGACCGTGAGGGCAAGGGTTTCCTCGATCGCCGACCCCGACGGGAACACCCTGACGCTCGCGGCCGAGTTGCGTCGCGAGAATCCGTCGAACCCGAACAACCCGGCGGATCTCTTGGCCTCCGTTCCCGGTACCGGGCTCACGAAGCCCGCGGGCGGCTGGCAGGACCTTCCACCACAGACCTTCGATCTGGTACTCCCGATCGGAACGCCAGAGGGAACGCCCATCCTTGTTCGGGTCCGCGCGACGGATTCCCTCGGGGTTTCCGCCACGAGAGATAGCGCCACGGCCCCCGTCGCGGATGACACAGCCTCACCGGTGGTCGTGCAGTTCCAGGCGAGAGCGGCTGGGCAGACGGAGCCTTCGAGCCAGTTCTTCCTGGGTCAGAACGTGCTCTTCGAGTTCCGCGCCAGCGATGCGGAGACCCAGGTGAAGTCCGTCTCGATCGGCTTCGACGGCGTGTTCGCCTCGCCCGTAACGCCCACGCTCGTCACCGGCGACCAGTACAGAACGGCCGAACTCTCGATTCCGCCCGAGGCGATCCCGCAGGGCGGACGCGACGTGATCGCGACGGCCACTGTCGAGGACTGGGGCGGGAATACGAAGACCTCCACGCTCATGATCCACATCTCGCCCACGTCCGATCCGACGGCCCCGGTGGTCGAATGGACTTCGCCGGTAGAAGGCGGCCAGTGGCCCGCAGCCTACACATCGGTCCGCGGACAGGGAGGAGTTTCCCTGCTCCTGAGGGTTCGAGTCACCGACACCGACCGCGATGCGCAAGGGAATCTGATTCCGGGCACGGTCATCGGTGTCAAGTTCTGGGGCCCGGTAACTGGAGGAGCGCTCTCCGCAACGCCCATTGATGGGATGCGAGTGACGGGAACGGACGTCTGGCAAGCGTCGTGGATCGTGCCGGACGGCATGCCCGCCGGTGCCGCGATCGAGTTCAAGGCCGAGGCAACTGATAGTGGTCAGAACAGGTCGACGAAAGCGATCGTCCTGACGGCGGTCTCGAATCGGCTCGTCTACGAGAACACCACGACGGCTGTGCCATCGACCGAAACTTGGCCAGGTGCTCCGGCCGTGTTCCTGCTCGATGGGGCCACGGTGAGCCTCCCGTCGAGGGAAGGCGGCGCCGCGCATTCCGTCGAGAATCTCTACCTCTATTCCGGCGCGGACCAGAACGGTGTTCGGCCTGCAGTCCTGACGACGCCCGAGATCACGTCGGTGAACTCTCCGGTCCTCTACCACCCGCTCAGACTCGAGATCGGCACACAGCTCGGTCTCGGAGCCGGATCGATCTTCAGGACGCGCGGGTTGATGGGCTCGACATCAACCACGACCGTGACGCTCCCGGGAGTGACGCCGCCGGAGATCAATGCTGGCGGTTCTCACGGCGGTCTCGGCGGAACGGGACTGAAGGCCTCTTCACCGCGAACGAGTCCGGGGTCGATCTACGACAGTGTGCGCGAACCTTCGCTTCCGGGAACCGGAGGCCGGAGTTGGTCTTCCACCTGGGGCTGGAACGGTGGGGCCGGCGGCGGAGTCGTCATTCTCCGCTCACCCGCGGGTGAGATCCGCCTGGAAGGCGACATCGATGTCAGCGGGGCGGCCCCGCAACCCGACTACATCGTGAATCCCGGAGGTGCGGGAGGGACGGTCCGGATCGCAGCCAAGAGCCTCCAGGGTGCAGGTCGAATTCGCGCCAATGGAGGGTCCGCCATAGGAAACCAGTACCAGGTGGGCGCTGGAGGAGGAGGCCGGATCTCGGTGTCCTTCCAGCAGCCTCTTCTCAGTGATCTGGGTCTCGAGTTCGCGGCCTCGGGCGGAGCGGACTCGACCGCGGCAAGCGAGGTCCTGATATTCGCGGGCGCTGGAACCATCTTCCTTCAACAGCTCGATTCCCAGAGCCAGCCGGTTGGAAACGGCAAGCTCATCGTCGACAGCCTCGCCTTGAAGCCTGCGGGCCTCACGCCGCTTCCGGCTCTCTGGGGCTGGCGAGATGGACAAGCACGGCCGGCAACGGTCGCCGAGGTGGATCTGAACGGAACGAGAATCCGTGTCAACGCCCTGGCCGCGGCCGGAGACTGGAACGGGGAGCGCATCATCCTCTCAACGAGCGCCAGCTCGGAGGAATGGTCCGGGATCATCACGTCGGTCGAGCCGACAGCGGACGCGCCTCCACAGTTCTGGCTCGGCCTCGGCACCGTGACGTCCGGTGCGCTCGAAGCGATCGCTCAGCAGCTCTCCCAGTCTCCGCCAGGAGCGGTGTACGCCCGCGTCCGGTCGAGATTCGATTCCGTCGAGGTGAAGGGGAACGCTCGTCTCGTTCTCGAAGATGACGTCACGATCGGGCCTGACCCCGGCTTCACGAACGATCGAGCCGCCTTCTCGACCGGCGCGAATGCGAGCGTCCTCCTCAGAAGCGACCTTCCGACCGCGACCTTCGTCGCGAACCCCGAAGCCAGCATCGCGCCTCCGGGATCGATTTCCTTCCAGTACGGTTTCGACCACCCCGTCGGAATCCTCCGAAGAGACACACTCTGGTCGCAGTCGGGATACGCCTC
The DNA here is from genome assembly GCA_022071945.1 of Thermoanaerobaculia bacterium. Taxonomy (GTDB): domain Bacteria; phylum Acidobacteriota; class Thermoanaerobaculia; order UBA5066; family UBA5066; genus JAJVIN01. The sequence goes on from JAJVIN010000013.1 coordinate 95,965, forward strand.
CTCTGAGTCCTACCGGGAATACGAGGCGCCACGGACGTACGCGTGGGGACCGGTTCAACTCCCGATCCCGGCGACACAGCCTCCGGGAACCGTACAGTACAAGGTGAAGCTCTGGGACCTCGCGGGCCGCGTGGGAGAGAGCGTGAAGGAGTGGACCGTCCTGCCGGAGAACGTCCCGCCCCAGCTCAGCTCGATCACTCTCGCTCCCACCCGTGCCGGAGACGCCTACACCGCCGGGCAGCCTGTGACGATCTCCGTCTCCGCGACCGACAACGTCGCCGTTGCCCGGGTCGTGATGACCGTCGGGAGCGACGTCAGGGAGTTCAAGGCTCCTCCCTTCGCGCCCGTGACGCTCGTCTGGACGGCTCCACCCGTCTCCTCCCCCACCCAGATCGTGGTGACGGCCGAGGCTTTTGATCAGGCCGGGAACCATTCCAGCACGTCCAGGTCCCTCACCGTCAACCCACTCCCGAACGCGAACCCCCCGGCCGTCAACCTTTGTCCATCGACCGGCGCGCACGTCCCCTCAGGTCTCGGCACCTTCCAGCTCATAGCCAGCACCTCGGACGACCTCGGCGTCTACAAGGTCGAGTTCTACAAGGGCAACGAGCCCGCGCCGTTCACCGTCCGCATGCCCTCCGGTGGAGGAACACTGGCGAGCTTCGTGACGAAGTCGGAGCCCTCCGCGCTCCCCACTGTTTCCGAGGCGACTCCTCTCGAGTTCACAGTCAAGGCGTACGACGCTTCGGGCAATGTCGCGACGGCATCCGCCACACTCACCGTCGTTCCGGCTGTCGCGCTCTCGGCAACGGGCCCGAATGACTGGCCCGCTCTGACGAGCCAGACCGTCTACCTCTCCGAGGGCGTCCTGTCCCTGACTGAAGACGTCCGTTTCGCGAACCTGATCCTTCTCGATGGAGCTGTGATCACGCATCCGGAGGGCGCCGACAAGGCGGTCCGGATCGACACCGGTTCCGGATTCGTGGAGATCCAGTGCTCCGCCGCGATCGATGTGACCGGGAAGGGGTTCGCTCCGGGCGCGACCTACCCCACGCTCACGCCCGCCAGTCCCTCCGAGGGCGGAAGCCATCTGGGCATCGGCGGCGGGATCACCGGCACGTCTGGAAGAACCTACGGCAGCGTCGTTCGACCCCGGGAGGCCGGGGCCGGCGGAGGGAGTGATGGCTCCGGAGGCGGTGTCGTCAAGGTCACCGCCGGCAACCTCTCACTTCACGGGGAAGCCCGCATCGCGGCCAACGGAACGGGCGCGTCCGCCGGCGGCGCCGGCGGAGCCATCTGGATCGACGCGGGCCGGATCCATGCCCCGTTCTGGACGGGTGCAATCGAAGCCAAGGGTGCAGGCACGGCACCAGCTGGAGGCGGAGGTGCCATCGCCGTCTCCTACAGCGATCCGGCCAGCTCCGTCGATGTGACGAGGCTCTCGGCGGGCGGCGGAGGCTCGGGCACGAGCCCGTCAAACGGCGGGGCAGGCACGGTTCTCATAGCGGGACCCGCTTCGACCTTCGGCACACTCACTATTGACAATGGTGGCGTCTCCGGGCAGCCGACAGTCCTGCCTGCCCTCGGTTCAGGAAACTCGGCGGCCGGGACATCCGGACGGATCCTGGCGACGGGAATGGCGTCGATACCGTCCTACTTTGCGGGTCACTGGCTCGAGCTTGAAGCTGGCGGCGCTCCTGCCGGACTCTGGCGGGTCGAGTCGGTGGAGGGGGGAATGCTGACGCTGGAACCCGCCGCGAACCTTGATTCCGGGCTGACATACCAGTGGAGAGGCTCCTATCGCTTCGACCAGACAATCGTCCGAAGCGGCGCCCGCCTTCAGTCGGCGGATCTGTTGAAGGACGCGGTTCCAACTGTCAGCGTGAGCGCGCCTGGTCCCGGAACGACAGTCGTGTCCGGGCGGATGGTGACGGTCCTTGCGATCCCCGGCGACGACTCGGGGTTGAAGAGCCTGGAGGCCTGGCTCGGATCGGCCTCGGCGACGGTGCAGGTCCCGGCCGTGGGACAGCAGGCAACACTCGTCCTCACCGCGCCGTTCGTGGCCGTATCGACTCCCGCCGCCCTCGAGGTTGCGGCTGTCGATCTCGGAAACCAGCGGACCGTCCAGCAGATCGCGGTCACAATCGCGCCGGATCCGATCCCGGTCGTGACGGCTTCCGCGACGCCGCCATCCGCCGACGCGGGTCAGACTGTGACGGTCAGCTATTCGGCCACCGATGATCTCGCACTGACGGCGATCGAACTCTCGGTCTCGGGTGTCGTCACGGTCTCGGAATCCAGACAGGTTTCCGGGACGAGCGCATCAGGGACCTTCTCGATTCCCATACCAGCGGATGCCGTCCCCGGCGATCTCCGGATCGTCGTCTCCGCCACCGACACAACGGGCGGACGCGGCTCCTCTCAACCCATCACGGTCGCCGTCAGGCGTCCGGCTCTCGTGAACGTCACCACATCGGCCGCGGTCCACGGCCCTGGTGATGTGATCGCCGTGACGGTGATTGCGCGGCACCCTGGCCTTGTCCGGCAGCTGCGCGTCGGTGTGACCGGGGCGTTCTCCTACCAGCGGCTCGTTACCGTTTCGGCGGCGGGAGTCGCCGAGACTGAGCGCGAGATCGGGATTTCCGTTCCGAGAGGGAACCTCTCTGGTCCCGTCTCCATCACGGTCACTGCCGTTCCCATCACGGGGAGTGACCTGATCTCTTCGCCGGCCCTCGTGCAGATCGTCGACTCGCAAGCTCCCGTCGCGTGGTCCTTCGACATCCATCCGGACGGGCCGGTTCCGGCCGGCCGAGATCTCGAACTGGCTGTGCAGGCCGTGGATTCCGGTGGTGTCGCCAGCGTCGCCTTCGTCCTCGTGACGGGCGGGGAACAGGAATTGTCGCGAGTCGAATCCCGTGCTGAGCTGTCACGCTTCGTCGCCCCGGTCACCTTGCCCGCTGGACTACCACAGGGCGCGGTGACGATCCGGGCGGATGTTCGAGACCACGCCGGCAACCTGACCTCCCTCTCCAGAACTGTCGTCGTCTCGCCGCAATCGTCCCCGCACGTCTGGTTCCACTGGCCCTCGAACGGGGCGCCAGTGCTCCCGGGAGGCTCCATCCAGGCATATGTCATGAACGCGGGACCGTCTGAGATGACGTCCATCGACTGGTTCATCGGCGGTGTCGCCGTGACGCCGGAGGTCCTCGAGGCTCCGTTCAACGTCCGGCTCGCCGTTCCCGCGGGGCTCACGGGCCCATCGGTGACTCTACTGGCGAGGGTTCACTCCGCATCCGGCGTCACGGAGGTCACCCGTGAACTCGCGCTGGTTTCCGGTGCCGTCGTCGTGGATGCACCGCGCCGCCTCGAGGACGGCGACCTCTCTCTCGAGAACCAGATCGTCGCGGTGAAGAACGCGACGCTGACCCTTCGCGGCGAGCATCACTTCCAGCAACTGATCGTGCTCGAGGGCGCGCGTGTGACGAGCGACGCGGCCGGTGTGGGAGAGCCCTCGCCGGTTGGTCTCCACGTCGCTGGCCTCCTGTATGTGGATCCGAATTCCGCGATCGACGTCAGAGGTCTCGGCTACCTCGGTGGCCTCGAGGAGGGCAACCCGCATCCGGAGGGCCGGACTGTGGGGCAACAGGCCGGCAGCGACCCGATGGCGGGTGGCAGCGCCGCCGGCCTCGGTGGAAGAGGCTCGGGAACTCCCGTTGCGGGGCCGGCGTACGGCTCGATCAGGAACCCGGTGAACGCCGGGTCCGGCGGAGGCGCCTCCCTCGATGGCAACCCGGGAGGTGCCGGGGGAGGGTTGATTCGGGTTCACGCCGGCAGAATCCTCAACGATGGAGGTCTCGGTGCCGACGGCAACGATGGCTGGGGCGGAGGCGGCTCCGGCGGCTCCCTGCTCCTGGATGCTCCCGTCATCGAGGGCCGCGGGGTCGTATCTTGCCGCGGGGGCGCTGCCGCACAGGGCCTGTCCGGTACGGGCGGCACGGGAGGCGGCGGGCGGATGGCGCTCCTTGGAGCAACCACCCACCGTAATCTCTGGCTGACGGCATCGAGCAGCTCCCAGGCATGGGACGACGGAGGCGCGGGAACGATCTTCATGAAAGATCCGCGCGAGCCCTTCGGTCACCTCGTCGTCGACAATGGAGCAGCTACCCGTGGAGCGAAAACTCCGCTCGTCTCCATTGGCTCGGGAACGATCTCGGCCGTGGAGGGAACGGCCATTCGCGGCGGGCAGACCAACTGGAAATCCGGCGTTTCCGGCAGCTTCGTCGATGTCACGCGCGGCCCCGACTTCATCGGACGGTTCCGGGTTGAGAGCGCGGACGAGGCTACTCAAACAGTGACGCTCGAACCCGAAGCCCTCCTGCAAATCCTGCCTGGCGACGCGTATCAGGGTGTCCAGGTCTTCGACAGCATTCATGTCAGGTCTCGGGCAAGTCTGGAGACCTCGGACAAGCTCGAGGGCAGACTCGCGGTTTCCGCCGATTCCTCGGTACGGGCCGCCAATGTCCAACAGTTGCCGCCGGATGCACCGCCCGTTGTCGCCCTTACGCCCTCGGCGGTATCCGTCTTCCCTGGTTCGTCGCTGATTGTCACTCTTCAGGCGTCCGATGACGTTGGGCTCGTGAGTGCCGTCTGGAGCACGATGGGGGCGCTCGAGACCCCGGAGACAGCCCTCCCTCTCAGCGGCACCACCCGGCAGGAACAGTTCACGATTCCGGTCCCTCCGGGAACGCCTCCCGGCCGTACGGCCATCGTCGCCAGGGTGCTCGACAGCGCGGGGAACCGGACCTGGGCGGCCTTGCGAGTCTTCGATGTCCTGGCCGATGGGGCTCCGACGGTCACGGCTTCCGCCGAACCTCCTACCGTCACAGCCGGTCAGACGCTCATAGTGACCTACGCCGCCTCCGACGACATCGCCCTCACGACCGTAGCGCTGGAGGCCTCCGGAGCCGTGACCTCGAGCCAGTCGCGCGCGGTGTCCGGCAGCACGGCATCGGGCACGTTCTCGATTCCTATTCCCGCCGGGACATTTCCCGGCGACATCTCGATCACGGTAACAGCCACGGATTCGCGGGGAGGAGTTTCTTCCGCACCGAATCTGACCGTCCCGGTTGTTGGCCCTCCGCTCCTGCCCGGCGAGGACATGGCGGAGGGCAGCGCCAGCGGGTGGCAGGCCTTCTCACAAGACGGTGCCCCTGCCGCTGTCGCCAACGAGACGACACAGCGAGTGCGCGGCCAGCAGTCCCTGAAGTTCACATCCGAGAGCCAGGAAGTCGCCGGAATCCGGTACACAGTGCCCGCCGGAGGCTCGTGGGATCTCAGTCAGGCCACGGTCTTCTCGTTCTGGGAACTCGCCGGGGGCGAGAGAGAGTTCACCGGACCTCAGCCCGTTGTCGTCCTCAGAAGCGTCACGGGCGAGTCCTTCTACCACCCCGCGGCGCCACGGATGTCGGCGGGGAGCTGGCGGCGGTACGTGGTCTCCCTCTCCGATCTCGGCGTCTTCGCAAGGACCACAGATGGGGATCCCTCTCTCTCGGAGATTCGCGAAATCGAGATCCGGCATCGGGCCACGGGCCCTGTCGCGAGCTACACGATCTACGTCGACGGAATCCAGTTCATGACCGAGCTGGAAGGAGACTTGGCGGAGGGGAATGCCGGCCTGTGGACACCTTTCGCGGACGGTGGCGAGCCTGTGTCGGCAGGGCTCGAGACCAGCCGGATGCGAGCGGGCGCCTCCGCGATCCGGTTCGTTACGGAAAGCGGCGGGGGAACCGGGCTGCGCTTCGCGGCCGGAGCACGGCCGAACTGGGACCTCTCGAGCATCCAGAGTCTCTACTTCTACACGTGGGCGGAAAACCCGAGTCCGTTCGGGTTCCAGGGAATGGCCGTTTACCTCCGCGGTCCGGCCGGGACCTACCGCTACACGCCTGCTCAGCTTCAGCTGGAAAACGGTGCCTGGAGGCTGCACGAGGTGCCCCTCGGTGGCGACGCAGGCTGGATTCGCGAGATCGCTGACGGAAGCCCTGACCTGTCCTCCATGGACGAGATCGAAATCTGGTTCGACACGTGGGACGCGGGGTTCACGGTCTTCGTCGACGGGGTGACCTTTGGCCAGCGGATGCCGCTTCTGAGCGTCCTTCCGCGCCAGGTTCCCGCCGGCCAGCCGGCCGAGGCAACTGTCCGGTTAAATGAACCCGCGCCCGCTGGCGGCCGGGTGCTTTCCATCACGAGTTCGGATCCAGCCGTGTCGCTGACGGGGCCGCTCATCGTTCCTGAGGGGGAGGTCTTCGCGGCCTTCCCGGTCACGACCGGCGGCCAGGCGGCCACGACCGTCACGCTCACGTGGGACGATGGCGGCCGCAATCGTACCGCCAGCCTCGATCTGACGAACCTCGTCTTGAGCAGTGGTGACTATCCCGATACAGTCGCCTTCCCCGGTCCCGTCGTCGTCGAGGGATCGATCGGCGCAACTCGACTCGAGGCCGGGTCCCTCACAGTGAAGAATGGCTCGGAGCTCCGGCCCCTCTCGACTGCGAATCCCGGCGGTTCGAGCCCCCAGCCCCTCATTCTGATCGTCGAGGGGAACACTGTCGTCGAGGAGGGCGCTTCCATTCACGCCAACGGTTTTGGATACGGTCCCGGAAAGTCACATCCGTCGGCCGTACCCTCTCAGCCCGGGAGTGGGGGTAGCCACATCGGTCTGGGGGGCCAAAACTCCACCGGCGCCGGGACGTCGTTCGGGAGCGTCACCACGCCTTTCGAGGCCGGAGCCGGAAACGGCGGAATGGAAGGCTTCGGCGGTGGCGTCATCTACTTGCGCACCGGCTCACTGAGAGTCGATGGTGCCATGACGGCTCATGGAGGGGCTCCGGGGGGCGGGGGTGGGTCGATCCAGATCCGGACGGGCGCCTTGTCCGGAATCGGTGAAGTCGGCGCTCTCGGGCAGGATTCGGAGGCGGGTTCGGGTGCCGGTGGCGCCATCTCCATCGTCTACTCGAGTGAGGCCGATGGGATTCTGGAACGAGTCAATGCGAGAGCGGGCGGGGGCAGCGTCTCGAGCCACTTCGGGGGCGCCGGGACAGTCTTCCTCTTCGGCCCAGCTTCCACCTACGGCGAACTCATCGTCGACAACTGGGACCTCCAGCCCGCCGAGAAGACTGTCCTCCCGGGGCTCGGCGGAGGTCTCGCCCAGGCGGGCTCGGGCGGAGCGATCATGGAAACGGGCCGTCCCGAGATTCCATTCTTCTTCGTCAATCACTGGGTCGAGGTCAAGGACCCGGGCGGCGTTTCGAAAGGACTGCACCGCGTCATCTCGACCGGACCCGGCGGCCGCCTGGAGCTTCTGGCCGGCGCCTCGGTCTCGCCCGGCGACTCCTGGCGAGGAATCTACCTCTTCGATCGCGTCACACTCAGACGGGGGGGCTCCCTCGAATCGGCCGATCCCCTCCATCCCGATGTCCCGGTCATCCTCGAATCGAACAGCATTCGATCTCCGGTCGTGACGAGCGGGCCCGTCGAGATCAGGGGCGGCGTCACCGTCCCGTCGATCTCGGCGCGCTCTCTTCTCCTGCGGACAGACGGTCAGCTTTCCCCGCCAGACACGGCCGGGGCAGGCGAGCCGGCCGTCCTTCACCTCGATATTCAAGAGAGCCTTCATCTCGAGGCTTGGTCGTCCATCAATGCCATCGGGCTCGGCTATCGCGCCGGCGGTTCGGTCCCCGGCTCCACAGCCTCGGAGGGAAATGCCGGAGGCAGCCACCTGGGACTCGGCGGCGTGGGTGGAGGCTCGGCAGGGAGCGCCTTCGGCAGTGTCCATCAGCCTCTCGAGGCGGGTGGAGGCCCCGGCTCGGGGGATGCCCGGGGAGGAGGTGCCGTGCGGATCTCCGCCGGGAGCCTTTCCGTCGCCGATGGAGCAGGAATCTACGCCGACGCAGCACCCGGCTCGGGGCCGGGAGGCGCGGGCGGATCGATCTGGATCACAGCCGGCGAACTCTCGGGCGATGGCTGGATTGCGGCCCGCGGCGCCGAGTCCGCGTCCGCCTCCGGTGCGGGAGGCGTCATCAGTGTCGAGTACACAGCCCTTGCTGAAGGATCTGCGCTGCTCCAGCGCGTAACGGCCCACCCCGGTGGGAGCGCCGCTTCGGAGTTCGCCGGCGGCGGCACGATTCTGATCCGCCAGACGGGACAGCCGTACGGAGACCTCCTCGTCCATGGTTTTGGCATCACGGGCGGCCGTGCGACCGTCCTGCCATCGCTGGGCTCGGGAGCCGCGCTGGCAGGCAGTGGTGGAGCCCTCCTGCGAATCGCTAGGCCGGAGCCCGTTCCGCCCTATTTCCTCGGGCACTGGGTCGAGATCAAGACATCGCTCGGTGCCGAAAAAGGGCGCCATCGCATTACGAGCGTCGGCGGCGATGGAAGAGACCTGACGCTTTCGGGAGACCCCGGCATCGTCGAGGGCGATCTCTGGAACGGACTCTATCTCTTCGGGTCTGTCAACGAGGAAGGCGGCGCAACCTTGCAGAGCGGCGATCCCGTCACGATTGTCCCGCTCCCCTTGGGCTTTCCCTTGACACCCTCGAGGCTGACGACGGTCCCCGTGCCCTCCCCGAATCCCCCGAAAGGACGACATTCCAGGAATCGCTCCCGGTCGGAGGCGAACTGATGAGCATCCCGAAGGTCTTGTCCCTGGCAGTATTCTTGACCGCGCCCGTTGCGGCTCAGCCGGTCGCGTTCCCGCAGCCCTTCGCCGTGGAGCGGCAAGTGCGGCAGATCGCCCCGGAATCAGGAGAGACCTTTCAGACGCCGCCCGCGACGGAGTACTACTTCGGGAACCACCTGGCGATCGTCCGCGCGAATGGCACGAAGGCGCTGATCGATTTCGAGAAACGCGAGTACACGGAAGTCGATCTGAAGCGAGGGACGTACTGGACGTTGACGTTCAGCCGCCTCGGCGAGTTGCGGGAGCGGATCCGGGCGGCGGAGAACCCTGAAGGGCAGCCGGAGAAGAGCGCAACCCTCGCCTCGAGGCCCGATGTGAAGATCGACCAACTCCCGGCCGCCGGAAAGCCGAATGTGAAGACGACGGGAACCCGGCGTCTCCGCGCATCCATCGACGGAGGCGCGAACTGGGCAGAAGCGACGTACGACGACTCGATCCCTTTCGGGGAGAAGGCCGTCGCCGCCCTCGAGACGCTCGATTCGGCCTTCACCGGCGGGCCGAAAGCGGATCCCACACGAACGGCCGAGTTGATCTCGGCTCTCCGCTCGGCGGGCCAGGGCGCCTTCGTGGTCCGGTTCGAGAAGCCCCTCTCGGTCCGGGGAGGCCGGGCTCTCGGGAAGAGCGAGGACATCGTTCTCGACTGGAAGCGGCTCGAGAAAGACCCCGTCGAGCAGTTGCGAATCCCGGAGAATCACAAGCGAATCCCTTCTCCTCTCGAGACCGTCGCCGTCTTCGCCGAGGAAGAGGCCGAACTGAAGAGCCGCGGCAGGAAGTAAGAGTCAACGATGTTCCGCCGGTCCGAGCCTTCTAGCCGCAGTCTCCGTCTTCGTCTCTTTCTCCCCGTCGCGCTGCTCATCGGTCTTCTTCCTTCGGTTGCGTTCTCTCAGATCGACCCCTTCTCTCTCGGCCCCATGACACCCTACGCGTTCTTCTCTGCGCAGGACGTGACGGTGAGCGGGAGAGTGGAGTCGACGGGCGGGACGAGCACGGCCCAGGGACACGTGCGCTCGAATGGGAACATCACGGTCAATAGCGGTGGAAAGATCGACGGAGACGCGAGGCCGGGACCAGGAAAATCGGCCTCTGGAACCATCACGGGAATCACGATCCCGTCGCTGGAGAGCCTCTCACCCGCGCCCATCGATCTGGCGGCCCTGGAGACTCAGGTCGCGGCTCAGAACGACAACTCGAAGATCGACCCAAAGCTGATCCCGAACCGGAACCTGACGCTGAACAGCGGACAGAGCCTGCCGCTGCAGCCGGGGACGTACTATCTCAACAACGTCAACATCAACAGCAGCGCGACGCTGACGGTTTCGGGGCTGGTGAAGATCCTGGTGACGGGGAGTTTCAACCTGAACGCGACCGCGAACGCGGGAGGGCTGGCCCCGAACCTCCGAGTGTGGGTGAAGTCGACCTCCTCGGTGAACATCAACAGCAACGCGCAGATGAGGGGGTACGTCTACGCGCCGAACGCCACGGTGGCGGTCAACTCGAACGCGACGCTGACGGGCGGGATCTTCGCCAAGCAGGTGACGGTCAACAGCAACGGGACGGTGAAGCGCTGGCTGGGGACGATCGGCCTGGGAGGGCCATCGGTCGCGATCACGGAGCCACGAGACGGAGACGTGGCCACGAACCTCTCGGCGGTCCTGGTGAAGGGGACCGTGAGCGATCCGGACGGCGTTGGGACCGTGAGCGTGACGGTGAACGGCTCCGTCGTGACACCGGCGGCGAACGGGAACTTCGAGAAGACGGTCGACCTGAGCGGCTCGAGCCAGCGGCGGATCACGGTGACGGCGGTTGACGCCGACGGACAGACGGACACGAAGACGGTGGCCCTGTGCGGACCGCCTCCCGTGACCCTCACGAGTCCGGCTCACGGTTCGACGGTCACGACGCAGACTGTGACCCTCACCGGCACGTGCGGGAACGCGACGACTCTGACGGTCAATGGTTCTCCCGTAACCTGCGGCGGCGGCACGTACACGACGAGCGTGAACCTCGGCCCGGGCTACGGGGCGAAGGTGATCACGGTGGTGGCCCAGGGGGCCTGCGAGGCCGCGACGCATAGGTTCGTCCTCTTCTACGCGGCAAACCCCGACTACTTCGCGATGGGCCCGTGGATGACGGGGCAGGCGGTCTTCTCGCACCAGGCGTTCGTGCTCGACAACAACGGCGAAATCCGGGCGGCGAACGCGTCTGGCGTGACCCAGTCGAAGCAGGGTCACGTGGTCTCCAACGCAACGGTCACCGTGAAGAACAACGGCGTCGTGGATGGCGACGCCTGGGCCGGGTTGGGACAGCCGGCACCGGCGACCCAGAACAACGGGAGGATCGAAGGGACTCGAGGGAACCTGACGATCGCCGTGAACCAGCGCCCCGTCGATCCGGCCGCGGTGAACGCGCTCCACCAGACGCAGAACAACAACATCGATCTCGCCGCGTCGGTCCTGACCGGAACGGAGTTCAAGCTCACGAACAACCAGACGTACCCGATGCCGGCCGGCACGTACTACTTCACGAAGTTCACGCTGGAGAACAACGCGAAGCTGACGCTGGCGGGAGCGGCGAGGATCGTGGTGAACGGTCCCGTGAGCCTGGGGAACAACGCGGAGGTGAACCGGAACGGGAACCCGTACAACCTCCGGATCTGGATGACCTCGGCACAGGCAGCGGCGCTTGCGAACAACAACGTGTTCGTCAGGGGGTTCCTGTACGTTCCGGACGCGAAGGTGACGATCGACAACGGGGTGGACCTCAGGGGCGGGATCTTCGCGAAGGAAGTGGAGGTCAAGAACAACGCGAAGGTGTACCGCGTCATCGACGGCTCCGCGCCCGTGGTGTCGATCACACAGCCTTCCGAGGGAACGACTCCACCAGACCTCTCGGCCGTTCTGGTGAACGGAACGGTGACAGACGCCGACGGGAACCTCTCGACGGTCTTCGTGAACGGAACCCCGGTCACGGTGCAACCGAACGGGACGTACACGGCGACGGTGAACCTGACGGGAATGACTCCCGCCGTCATCACGGTCGTGGCTGTTGACCTCGCGGGACAGATCGCGGTGGCGACGCGGACGCTTCAGACCTGCACGCAACCCCCCGTCCTCACGATGACGTCTCCCGTGCCGAACGGGTTCGTCAAGACCCCGGCGATCACGGTGACCGGCGGCTGCGGGACGGCATCCACGGTGACGGTGAACGGCGTCAGCACGCCGTGCCAGAACACAACGTACTCGGCCAACATCACCCTGCCGGCAGGGGACGGGACGAAGACGATCACCGTCGTGGGCACGGCCCCGGGCTGCCCGTCCGCGACGCAGAACTACACGGTCACCCTCGACACGATTCCTCCCGTGATCTCGATCGACTCTCCGGCACCGGGAGCCACGATCACGTCGAGCCCCGTGACCGTCACGGGACCGGTCACCGACGTCAATCTGCAAGCCGTCAGCGTCAACGGAGCCATTGCGACGTTCCCGTCCCCGGGCCGCTTCTCCGCCACTCTGCCGGTGACGGAAGGCGCCGTGACACTCGTCGCCGCGGCCACGGACAAGGCGGGGAACGCGACTGCCTCCGCGGGGATCCCTGTGACGGTGACGCTCTCGGGGCCGTCGGTCACGATCACGCCACCAGCGGCCACGCTCGTGAAGACCCAGCAGGTGACGTTGAGCGGCACCGCGACCGGGACGCCCCCCCTGACGGTGACGGTGAGCAACCAGCCGGCGCAGGTCACGCAAACGAACACCTGGACCGCGACCGCCACGCTCGTGGAAGGTCCGAACTCCCTCACGGCCCTGGTTCGCGACGCGGCGAACCGAACCGCGACTTCGAACACCGTGAACGTGGAACTCGACACCCAGGCGCCGAGAGTGACGATCGACACGCCGGCCTCGGGATGCCGGAGCACGGGAACCGTCACGCTCGGCGGCGTGTATGCGGATACCCATCCGGCAACAACGGCAGCCGTGTCGGTGGAGATCCGTCCGGCCGGCGGAACGGTCCTCACTCAGACGGCGGCCATCGACCCGGCGACCCGCCGCTGGACGCTCGCGAACGTCAGCTTGGGGACGACGAACGGAACGGCGACCGTCACGGTGACGGCAAAGGACGCCCTCGACCAGACGTCGAAGGCGCAGGCCGGGTGGCGAATCGATACGACTCCGCCGGTCATCACCCTGCTCTCCTCGGGAACGCCCTTCCCGGTGAGCGGGTCCGGGCTGACTCCTCCTCAGGGAACCTCTCCTCGTCTCGTCAACTCCGTCCTCTCCTTCACGGCGCAGATCTCTGACGGAGACGAAGCGCCACCGAGCCCGGTCCTGACGCTGGACGGACAGCCCTACACGGCGGGAACACCCGTCACGACGGAGGGCCAGCACCTCCTGACGGCACGCGCCACGGACTGCGCGCAGAACGAAGGGACGGCCTGGGCCCTCTTCACAATCGACCGGACGGGAGCGAACCTCGTGACGACGAGTCCGGCGGAAGGCGCGGCTCTCACCGAGGCGCCGGCGTCCTATTCGGGAACGGCCGACACATCTCTGTCGGCCGTGAAGGTCAACGGAACGGCCGTCACACCCAGCGGGATGTCGTTCACGCTGAGCCCGTTCTCGAGCAAGGAAGGGGAGAACACGGTCTCGATAGAGCTGACGGACACGGCCGGGAACGAGACGGCGTACGAGCGGCACTTCAGGGTGAAGACGATCCGGCCGTCCATCGAACTCGTGGAGTCGGGAGTCTCGATCACCCCGGGAGCCGTCTACTACCGGGCGATCACGCCCGAGATCCGGACGAGCGACCCGCAGGCGGTGGTGACGGCGACCCTCGACGGACAGCCGTATCAGTCCGGTACTCCGGTCACGACCGCCGGGAGCCACACGATCTCCGCCACGGCGACGGTGCCGGGGCTCCCGGGCCTGACGGCGACCGCGACGGTCACGTTTGCCATCGACCTCTCCGGCGGACCGTCGATCGCGATCACGTCGCCTCCGGACGGAGCGGAACTCCCGGGTCCCACGACGGCCGTGAGTGGCACCGCGAGCGGAACGGGAATCACGGTGATGGTGAACGGCACGCTGGCCACCCTCACCGGCACCACCTGGACCATCACGAACCTGCCTCTTACACCCGACACCATCAACGACATCGTTGCCATTGTCAAGGATTCACGCTCCCGCACGGCCTCGGCGGCCCGGTCGGTGATGGTGAGGAGCAGCGGACCGAGGATCGTGATCACGGAGCCACTGACGGGCTTCGCGACGAACCGGAAGAAGGTCGACATCGCGGGAGCCGTGGTGGGAGGCAAGGCCATCATCCCGGGTGAGACCCTGTCCCTGATCCCACAGCAAGGCAACTCCCGGACGGTGACCCTCGACGCCACGGGAGCCTTCCGCGCCCTGGACGTTCCCCTCGTCTCTGGCACGAACACGGTGACGGTGACGGGCACGGACGCGCACAACCGGACGGGGAGCACAACGGTTCTGATCACGTCGGATCAGACGACGCCGGGCATTGCCATCAAGGAATCGGAGCAGCCGGTGCCGGAAGGGAAGGTGTTCGGCAAGGCGGTGACGCTGCGGGTGGAGGTGACGGACGACAGCCCCTCCATCCCGGCACCGGAGATCCGGCTGAACGGAGCGGTGCGGACCGCGACGGGCGCCAGCACCGATGTTCCGGTCGCCCAGGCGGGCGGATACGTGCTGTCCATCGCCGCGAAAGACGCGGCGGGGAACGAGACGCGGGTCGAGCGGAGCTTCGTGATCGACCTCTCCACATGCACCCTCTCGGAGATCGAGCCCCTGGCGGGAATCACGACGACGGAGACGAGCGTGACGCTCCACGGCAAGAGCGGGAGCGCACAGGCCGTGAAGGTGAGGACGGCCTCGGGAGCGACGTACCCGGCGCAGCTGGCGGACGGGACGTTCGCGATCGCGGGCGTGCCGCTCGAGGCGATCGGGGAGAACACCCTGACGTTGATCTGCGTGGACCGCTCGGGGCAAGAGCGTCCACAGGCGCACCCGATCACGCGGATCGCGGAGGGGCCGGGACCCGTGATCACCCTGACGAGCCCGCAGAACAACGCGAGGCAGACGGGCGGAACTGTGACGGTCTCCGGGGCGGCCTCGGACCCATCGGCGAGCGTGCGGGTGAACGGAACGATTGTGGCCGTCAACCCATCGACGGGCGCCTTCAGCACGAGCCTCGCGATCGCGGAAGGTCCGAACGTCATCTTCATCGAGGCGGTCGACGCGGCGAAGAGGCGGAGCACGGAGCGCCGCGTCGTGGAACGCGACTCGCAGGCGCCGGGAGTGCGGATCACGAGCCCCCTGGCGAACCAGCGGATCGGCGCGACGTCGGTGACGGTGACGGGGCAGGTGGAGATCGAGAGCGAGCCGAACCTCGCGAGCGTGACGGTGGAGACACCTATCGGAACGGTGACGGCGACGGTGAATCCGGATACGGGCGCCTTCACGGCAGAAGCACTTCTCTCGGGTACAGCCGGAGCGAACACGACGCAACTCGTCAAGGCGCGCGCGGTCGACAGCCTCGGGCAAGCCTCGACGGTCGAGGTGAGCGTCTACGTGGACCCGCAAGGTCCGGCGCTCGAGGTGACGCAACCTCCGGATCTGACCTGGTACACGGCAACGCAGTCGCAGCCGGTCATGGTCAGCGGCACGGCCACGGGGAAAGAGGGCGCGCGGATCACGGTGAACGGGACGCAGATCGACCCCGCGACGCTGATCTGGGGCGCGCCGGACGCGAACGGCCGCAGATCGTCTCCCTTCACGGCTTCGGTCCCTCTCCCCTCCGCGGTCTCTGCGGTTCTTGTCCCCTCCCCTGCGAGCGCAGCGATGCGGGGGAGGGCTGGGGAGGGGGCACCCGGGTCGCCCTCGCCCTCGTCGGCGGATTCCACGAGTCCGTCCGTCTTCACGATCGTGGCCCGAGTGGAAGATCTCGACGGCGCCTTCGCGAACCAGCGGCGGCTTCTCTTCCTCGACGCCTCCGGACCCACAGTTCTGGAGATGGTCCCGGCCGATGGGACGACTCAGGCGGACGCGAACACGATCCCGCTGGTTCTCTTCAGCGAGCCGGTGAAGAAGTGGACTCTCACGGCAGGACTCACACTGACGCGCACGGGGACCTCGGACCCGATCGCCGGGACGTACGTGATGGCGGGGAACGCGGTGGCGTTCGTTCCGGCGGTGGCGCTGACGCCGGGGCAGCAGTACCGGTTCTCCGCAAAGAACACGCTCCAGGACTTCGCGGGCAACACCCTGACGCAACCGAAGGAAGTGACGTTCACGGTGGCGAGTGACGTGCTCGCTACGGCACCGCAACTGGACGCGATACCGGCCGTGATCTGCGCACAGACGCTTCAGATCAAGGGAGCCACGGCACCCGGCGCGCGGATCCGGGTCGTGGACGGGAACCTCTCGTCGACGGGGAACGCGGGAGCAGACGGACGGTTCGCGATCGAGATTCCAGTCTCGGGGAACGGGTTCCACGAGATCCGCGTGCACACCTTGACGGCGCAGGGAGACGCGGGACCCGAGGCGCGGGCGCTGGTCCGGATCGACTGCGGCGCGCCGTCCGTGACGTCGGCCTCGTTCGACAGGGTGACGGGGACAATCACGGTGACATTCAGCGAGCCGATGAACGCGGCGACGCTGACGGTTGGGGGCCCAACCGACGCACTCAGGCTGAGCGACGCGGAAGACGGCACGCGGACGGCGCAGACGGCGACGGTGATGCTCGACTCCCAACGAACGACGGCGTCTCTTCAGCTCTCCACGGCCCAGAACGCCTGGTGGCGGACGAAGCCGGTGAGGCTGGAGGTGCGTCCTCCGGCGTCGGACTCGCTCGGCAACGCGATCGCGGCGGCCTACGAGACGGTGTTCTACATCGGGGGCGGACCGGGCGACCTGACGGGGAGCTTCCTCGCGGGAGAGGTGTACGACGAGGCGAGCGGGCGTCCGCTGGAAGGAGCCTCGGCCCGTCTCTTCGCCTCGGGGGCGAACCTTCCGGGAAGCGTTGCGGCAAGCAATCAGACATCTCCTGTCTCCACGCAGACGACGGACGGGCGGGGCCGCTACGCGATGGCGGGAGACGTCACGGCGGGACGGTACGCGGTGGTGCTGGAGAAGAGCGGCTACACGCGGGCGATCCGGAGGATGGCGCTGGAGCCGTCGACGGGGTTCGTGCCGTTCGACGCGCGACTGACGCCGCTTTCGGCCTCCAGCACGTTGACGATCGCATCGGGCGAGACGGTGAGCGGGCCTTCCGGCAGTCTCATCACGCTCGAAGTGTCTCCGAACGGGATCCCAGCGCCGGCTCAGACCGTTGGGGCTCGAATCACCCCGCTCTCGGGGCAGGGGCTTCCGGAACTGCTGCCGCTCGGCTGGAGCCCTCTCGTGGCGACCCACGTCGGGATCGAGGCGAATGGCGAGGCGCTGGCGGAAGGCCTGGCCACGCCTTTCGCTCAGGGCAGCGTGCAGTTGACGTTGCCTCTCCCGGCTGGCACTCCAGCCGGGGGAACCCTCTTCGCGGTGCGGCACGACATCGCGTCGGGAACGTGGATCACGCTCGGAACGCTCACGCGCACGACGGGAGCGGACGGTATCGAGCGGGCGCGGTTCGACATCGTCGGGCCTGGAAGCGTCGCCGTCGTGATTCCGGATGAAGACCTGCTGATTCGTCCCCCGATTCCTTCGCAGCCGGCCTCGGTCCTGCAAGGCTCAACGCTTCCAAACCCGCTCCCGACGCTCACCGGCACGCTGACTCTGGATCCGCCGCAGGTGGCTCCCACGGGCAAGTCGCGGGCGCGGGTGGAAGCCCATTCAACGGACCACTCGTCCTGGCCGTCGGGCCTCGCGGTGCAGGCCTACCTGGACGAGAAGCTGATCCTCTCGGACGGGTCGGAGCTTTACGAATCGCCCTTCAGCACGGACCTGGTGCTCTACCGCTCGGCTTCTTCCTTCCCCTCGCCCCGCGTGAGCGGGGAGAGGGTCCCCGAAGGGGGGGTGAGGGGCCTCCTCCCGGGTTCTGGAAGCAGTGGAGATCCCCTGTCGAATCGGACTGGCCCGGGGGGCCCCTCACCTGGCCTGCCGGCCACCCTCTCCCCGTCGCCACGGGGCGAGGGAGGGACCCTCACCCGGCGCTCCGCGCCACCCTCTCCCGCAAGTGCGGGCGAGGGTTTGAATGCCCCTCTCCCGATCACAGTGGGCACCGGCGCCGCCACATTCGCATCCCCTCTCCCGCGTGGAGCGGGAGAGGGTGGCCGAAGGCCGGGTGAGGGCCTTCTCGGCCCCGGAATCGAAACTCCCAGTCTGCGGCAAGCTCTAACTCCCCCCAGCCCCTTCTTTGCAAAAGAGGGGGAGAAGACACTCCTCTCCTCGTCCTCCTCCGGCGTTCTCGAGTTCATCGTCTCTCCGAGCCCGAAGGCCGCCGAAGTCATCCTGCAAACGGGGTACGACAACATCCGGCTCTATCCGTACACGGCGCCTCTCGAGCGCGGGAGCGTCCTCGGACCCTCGGGCGGGACGGTGACGAACACGGACGGGATCGAGCTGACGCTTCCGGAGGGAACGCTTGCGGGTCAAACGGTCCTGACGGCGCGGTACCTGACAGCGGCGGAGCTGCAGGGGCTGACGCCTCCTCTGGGATTCCAGCTCCTGAGCGGCGTCCGAATCGAATCGGCCGGGCAGTCATTCGCGCGGGCGGCGACGCTGGTGATGAAGACGCCGTCCGGCACGCCTGCCGATCCGCAAGGCGAGCCGAGGATCGTCCTGGCGAAGTGGGAAGGCCAACCCGCGGACGGACGTGGAGCGTTTGCCAACATCATCAATCGTGGCGAGCGGATCGCGGCCTCGGGCAGCAATCCGGAGAGGCTGCGCTTCGCACCGGAGCCGAGCACCTCGACGCTCCCTCTCACGGGCATCACGAGTGAAGGCGTCTACCTGATCCTGAGGGCGGAATCCGCGATTGGGTGGGCGACGGGGTTCGTGAAGGCGGAGAGCGGGATCGGCTACGCGGATGCTCGAGCCACGGCGGCCGGCCTCGGGACCGCGGACCTCTCGCGTCCCGGCGGGCGATACGCGATACCGGTTCCCGCTGGAACGAACAAGGTGGTGAGTGCCAAGCATCCGGTGCTGGACGAGACGGGAACGGTGACGATCCTGTCGCTGGCTCCGAACGCGGTGATCCAGCAAGACATCACGATCCGCCCGCAGGGACCGACGATTCTCTCGGTGCAGCCCCTTCCTGATACGCAGAACCAGCCGATCGGGACTCCGATCACGATGCAGTTCAGCGAGGCGCTCGACCCGGTGAGCATCCATTCGAGCCAGTTCCGGGCCGAGATCGCGAACGCGGACGGGACATCGACAGGAGTCCAGGTCCTCGGAACCCTGGCGTCCGGATCAGGCAACACGCAGCTCGTCTTCACGCCATCGCGGCCTCTCCCCACGGGAGTCCGGATCCTCTGTACGTTCCTGGGCGGAGTCCGGGACGCAGGCGGCACGCTCTACGCGGGAGCCGTTCCCTACACGTGGAGCTTCACGACATCGACGGTGTACCCGTGGGGCGGACAGATCAATCCGGCGAAGATCCGGATTCTGGTTCCGGTGAACGGGACGTCCCAGATCGTCGGCGATGCCGGTGCGCTGCCCACGACTCAGGGCACTCCGTGGTCGGTATCCCCTGACCTCGACGGTGTGGTCTGCTCCAGCGGCCAAACGGTTCCGGCCAATTCCCAGGGCGGCTTCGGACCGGTCGTGGCCGGCTGTCCGGCCAATCCATTGACATTATCAAGTATCGTCTGGCTGAAGGTCTTCGACCCCACGGGCACTCTCGCGGCGACGATCAAGCTCGGCCCCTTCACGACGCCCGACGGGAAGGGCTTCGTGGCCCGCGCGGGAGAGGAGACCACCTACACGACGACGGAAGGCATAGAGGTCACGGTCCCGGCGGAGGCCTTTGGTGAGGCGAAGCTGGTGACGGTGAAGACGCTGGATCCCTCGGGGCTCAACCTCACTCCACCGGCCGGGATGGAGGTGACGAGCTACGTTGATGTCGACTTCGAGGGGCGAGCGGGCAAGACGCTGCTTCTGAAGATCCCGGCTCAAACGACGGCGCCTGCCGGACGGCTCTGGTTCGCGGGTGAGCTGGTCGGAACGCCGTGGGGAGAGAGGCTGAATCTCATCGATGTCGGCACGGTGGTCGAGACTGCAGGACAGAAGTACCTCTCGAATCACGATTCGGACCTGCCAACGGTTCAGCAGACCCGGCAAAGACCCGCTCCACTGGCGAACGAGAATCCGATCAGGAGGACGCTGGACGAGATCAAGCTTGCGAGAAAGGCCGTAATACTCGCTTCGAAGGGTCTAGACTACGCGGTCGCCACGGGCGGGATCTCCCTGGATCTCGTCAAGCCGCAGGAGCTTCTCTACAACGCGGTGGCGGATCTCTTCGTCTATCTCGATCCGGGATTCGATTGGGACGGGGAATGGGTGTTGCCGGTCGCTCCTGGCACGGTCTTCACGATCGTCCGGAGGAGTCTCGCCACGGGGTGGATCGTTGCTCAGCGCGACTTCAGCGCGCTTTCCGCGGGCGGACGGATCGTGCGGATCGAAGGACAGAGCGACTTCCCTGGTCAACTTCACGGGCCGCGCGCCTACGTCGATCTTTCGCCGTTCTCCTTCTCCCGCTACACGGTGGAGAACGTTCTCGGGACTTCTCCCTCGTGTGCCGGCCTGAGGCCGGAGCTGAATGTCTGCAGCTCACCCGGGAAGGTCGCCGCGGAGGCGGCGGGAACTCCGCTGGCGGCGGAAAGCCGGGTCCTTCTGTTCAACCCGAAGACGAAGGCGAGCCTGGAGAGGACGGCGAACGCGGGCGGCGGCTTCGAGCGGCTCGAGCTTCCCGCAGACCCGGGACAAGAGGTCTGGGTCGTTGTCACTCCGGGAGATCTGGATCCGGACCGGTTCGAGGAGTTCCGCGTGGACTTCGACCGGCCGCTTCCGAAGCTCTCTCCGTCCGGAGTTCCCTTCTCAGCCCCCGAGGTCGCCCGCCTGAGCGATTGCGGGCCGATCGGCCAGTCCGGCTGCGCGAACACGGCGATCCCCGCGGAATTCGTCCTGACCGAGAACCTCGCCGGGTTGCGCATCCGCCCCTTGCAGTCTCTCCCGCGCGGACATCAGTTCAAGTTGAAACTGGAGACGAGCACGTTCGGAGACGCCGAGGATCTTCCGGCTGTCTTCAGCTTCGCGACGCGCAAGGCCCAGGGGCAGGCCGCCGTAGGAGTGACGCCAGGGCTGGGGGACACGACGACGGCCCGCGACATCATGAAGTTCGGAAACCTCCTTCTCGCCGGATCGGCCACCGGGAACATCGTGGCGATGGACATCTCGAATCCCGAGGCGCCCAGAGAAGCAGGACGTCTGTCCACGCCTGCTAATGATGTTCGTGCCTTCGCCACGGATGGGCACGGCCGGCTCTTCTACAGCGCGGAATACGGCGGGACCTGGGGCGTCAAGACGATCGACGTTGCCGAAGTGCGACGGAGCTTGAAGTGTGTGTCCGAGCCCTGCGCATCCCGTCCCTTCCCGGCCACATTGGGATCGGTTCGGATCGCACACTCTCTCTCGGGCATCGTCACCGCGCCGGAGTACCTGCTCCTGCAGGGGAGTCTCCCCTCGGGTTCGCCCGTTGTCATGGATGTGATCGTCGACGACGACATCACGGAGGAGCTGGAGCTCGCCGAGTTCTACCTGGCGAATGCGTCGACGGACGCCGGATCCCTCGAGAGTCGTCTGACGGAGGAGGGCCGGTACGTGTTCCCTGTGAAGCTCGACTTCACGGTGAACGGTCGTCGTGTCGCGTCCTCGCGAGCGTTCGACGAGCAGGGCAAGCCGCTGGATGACCTCTGTCCGGCCGAGGGCCCGTACTACCGGTATCTGAGAGCGACCGTGGACAACCTGGCAACAGGGGAGAGCTGGTCGTTCGATGTCGACAATCCGTGGCCGCTGACACAGCAGTCAGGGATTCTGGCGAAGGCGGAAGGGATCACGGCGAGGCGGGGAGACAAGCTCCGGATTCGTTACAACCGCAGGACGTTCGGGTACGTCGGGATCACGGGAAGCGGGATCACGGTGGTGGATCTCAACCGGTCCTATCGCACCCCGTACGCGCCGCAGCCGGATCAAGCGGCGGGCCCGTGGCAGCTGCGTGCGCAATGCGGCAGACGGCTTGGGTCTTACGAGGGGCAAGACCGTATCCCCACGATGTTCGCGACGGCGGGCGTTGCCGCGCAGCCCCCCGTGGGACACAAGGGGGCGAATCAGATTCACGTCTACAGCGTCCTGAAGGGTCACGGGCTCATCCATACGACGTCGAGTTGGAGCGAACCTGGCAATCTCACGTTCGCCGGACAGCAGACCCTCAACTCCCCGGGGACGTTCCTCAGGGACGTCGTGCTGGCGCCAGGAGTTCCCGTCCTGGTGGGAAGCCGGACCGAGGAACTGGACCTCCTCTTCACATCGCTCGGGGCAGGTGGAATCGAGGTCCACGACGTCACGAACCGTGCGTTCCTGAAGATCGGACGGTTCTTCCGGGCGAAGCACCACGTCTACCGGCTTCAGGTGGACGTGGCTCGAGGGCGGCTCTACGCGGGAGGCTGCGAGGATGGAGATTGCGGCAAGCCCTTCATCGATGTCTGGAGCATCGGGAAGCCTCACGGAGAGTCCGGGGAGTCCGATCCGCGCCTTCTCTACTCGGTTCCGATGGGCTGGGAGACCAATCACCTGGGGCTCGATCCGAGCGGAATGGGGCTGATTTTCACCTGGAGCAACAATCTGACGGCCGTGCCGGGTCCTTCGGGCGTCGTCGTCCCCGTGGAAGATCCGCGCTTTGCGTTCTTCGGGACGTACCGTGCTGATGCTGGCGTGAAGGTCGAGCCAACCCTCCGGTTCCTCCCCCTTGGGGCGGCCGCGCACATCTACGCGCCCGACGATCAGGATCCAGCGAAGAAGGCAGCCGCGGAGAAGCTGTACACGCCGGCCGTCAGGCTGCGGATAGCCCTCCCGGGATCGCTGGGAGAGCGGCTTGGCGTGAGGCTTCAGAGCCTTCGGAGCGCGCCCGAGCCGAGGCTCTGGAACCGGCCGGACTCGGAGCTGAAGAAGCACATCGCCCTGCCAGGGGGACCCGGATGGCCGGAGACGTCGACGTTCGTCACGTTGAAGCGGCTGTCATCGGACAAATTCGTTGAGGGCTACAACCTTTATGAATCGGAGGAGCACGTCCTGCTGCTCGCCGATCCGCGCGCGAAGGCGGGGTACGTCAGGCGTGACCTCCCCAACGAGCTTGCGGACGAAGCCGGACAGTGCCGGAGATGTGACAAGCCCGCCTATCTTGGGAGCGCCCCGGTCAAGGAGATGCTGGTTTCGGGTCCGTACCTCCGGGCCCACCTGGCGGTCCACCCGTCCCAGACTCCGGCAGTCCAGCAGGCGACCCAGGCTGCGCTCGATCTCTTCAACCGGATGGGAGAGAACTACCGGGCGCCTTCGGGGATGGCGGAAGCGGCGATGTGGGCCGATTCGGTTGGGAGTCCTGTCCAGACCGCCCTGGCGGAGCCTGTTCTCGGGAGGGCGGTGGCGGGATTCGAGGCGGGGGCTTCGGTCTCGCTCCTGGATGGAGAGTCGCTTCTGGAGCAGACCGACCATTCGGTGAAGGCCCGCGCGGTGGGCTTTTCGTTCTCGCGGGGCTACAGGTCGGGCGTGCTGGGGTTCGGGCCGCTGGGAAGTCTGGGCTGGAGCGGGAGTCTCTTTGCCCACTTGAGGCCGAATCCGGTGACCGGCGCGGTGGAGTACATCACCGGGACCGGAGACGTGCTGACGTTCCTCCCGATGAAGGGATATCCGTACTCGTGCCCGGCTCAAACGGTTGCGGATGCTCGAACGGAACCGGAAGTGGATCAGAACGGCTCGTACTGCGTCCCGAAGGGTTTCTACGGCCGGCTTCTGAAGATGAGCGGAGACGCCGGGTGGCAGCTCATCACGAGGCAGCACGACATTCTCTACTTCGATGCGAGCGGGCGATTGAAGGCGATCGCGGACCGGCATCGTCAAGACAAGCCCATTGGAGAGCAGGGGAGCACGCTGCAACTCGCGCACGACGTTCACGGGGACCTCATCCAGGCACGGGACGACATGGGACGGACGTACCGCTTCCGGTACGAGGAGGATCCAGCGAGCCCGCGATACGGCCTCTTGAAGGAGATCGAGGACCACTGGGGCCGGACGGTGCGCTACGCCTTCGACGAGTCCCGGCGCCTTCTCTCCGTGACCCTGCCGAAGGTCACTAAGACGACTCTCACGGGGAGCTATCCGAGCCCGGCGATCAGCTATCGGAACGTGGCCGGGCCAAACGGCCGGAGCCTCCTGGCGGGCTACACACTTCCGGGGAGCAGCGCCGAGCGTGTCACGTTCCAGTACGCCACGGACGGACGCGTGACCTCGGTGAGCGTGCCGGCGAGCACGGGGACGGGTCCGGGCCCGAGCTGGACGCTCCAGTACGATGGAGCTGCACTCACGACGAAGGCCACGGTGACCCAGCCGTGGGGGCACAGGGTCGAGTCCGTTCTGGACGTGAACGGCCGGACGATGGAGCGGCGCGAGCTTGGGGTCCCGACGCTGGACGTCTTCGGAGCGACGCCTCCGCCCGGGGGCTCTCTCACGTCCCTGGACCTCGTGACGAGGTACACCTACCTGGCGGATGGCCGGGTCGAGACGGAGCTTCGTCCCGATACCGGCAGGACGATGTACTCCTACGAGACGTCGCTCCATGACCGGCTGGGGAGGCTGAACGTCAGTGAGGAGAGGCATGGAGCGGAAACGCCTGTCGTGGATACGAGGAGGAGGGGGCCTGTCACGTATTCGGAGACGGCGAGCCAGGCGAAGTACCAGGGCGACAACATCCCGTACCAGTTCACGGACGGGCTGGGCAGGAAGGGGACGGCGGCGGTCCCACAGGCGGCAAGCCCCGCGGTGCCGGGCTCCGGGAGGAACATCCAGGAGAAGCTGGAGCCCGAGGGCGATCAGCCCGCGATCGTGACGACACAGGACTTCGACGGGTACGGGCGACCGGTCTACCAGAAGGATGGCCCCTCCATGTCCGGGGCGCCGGAGAAGTGGTTTACGTACGGCAAGGACGAACTGGGGAAGGAGGGCGCCGGCTTCCTTACGGAGGTGAAGACCCAGCGCGGGGCGCTGACACTGACCGAGAGATTCGAGAGGGACGAGCACGGCAACGTCACGAGCCGAGCCGCGAGCTACGGCGTTTCGGCAACGGCTGAGTACGACGAGTGGGATCGAGTGATCAGGGGCGTGTCGGGGAAAGGGACGGGAACGTATCCCGGTGTCGATGCGACGACGGAACTCGGCTACGACGAAACCGGGCACCTGATCCGGGAGAGGAGGAAGCAGACCGGCGTCACCGGAGGCTGGGTCGAGACAACCTACCAGTACAACTCGCGAGAGCAGTTGATCTCCCAGACGACGACCCCGGTGGCGGGAGCCGCGCTCTCGGGCGATGCAACGGCTTCCGCCACGACGGCTTTCGAGTACGACGCCTTTGGGCGGTTGTGGAAGGTGCGAAGTCCGGCCGGAATCGAGACGGTCTACACCTACGACTCGGCGGGGCGGATCGCGACGGAGACGCGCGGCGTCTCTGGTCCGAGCCGGCGGGGATACGACCCTCTTCACCGGATGGTCTTCCTGACGGATGGGGACCAGGGAGTCTGGCGCGGCTACCACGACATCTGGGGCCGGCGCTACCGCGATGATCTGCCGGCGGGAGGGGTGAGGGAACGGGAGCATGACGCCGCTCACGGACTCATCCGGGAGACTCTCTGGTCGGGCGACCCGGGCAGCCCCGGAGTCGAGCGCCTGTCTGAGATCCGGACGCGGGAGCGGATCACGGGCGACATCGACCAGACGAGAGAACTCCTGACGAATCTGCCCGAGACGTGGCGGGTGACGAAGAAGAAGCTCGATAGCGCTGGCCGGGTGATCCGGGTCTCGAGCGGTCCGACGGACGCGATTCAGCGGGTGGAGAAGGAGATGGCGTACGACTCGGGGAACCGCGTCACCCTGGAGCAGGACGCGGTGGGCAACGAGACGGCCTACGTCTATCCCAACGAGTCACCCTGGCCTACGGAAATCCGGCGGCGAGAGACGAATCCGGCGGAGCCGCCGGTTCTGACAGTCACATCCACTCTCACCCACGACGCACTCGGGCGCGTGACGCGCGAGGTCCGCAGCGACGGGCGGACGGTTGAGACCACGCTGGATGAAGCGGGAAACGTGAGGGTGCTCGACGAGGGGAACGGGAAGAGGACGGTCACGTCTTACGACGGGACGGGGAAGGTCACCAGGACGGAGAAGGCGGGCACGGAGTCGAAGACCTACGGGTACGATCTGGATGGACGAATCCTGGGACGTCGTGTCGCGACGGCTGGCGGGACGCACGCCGAGACCCGGTACCAGTACGACGGCAGCGGACGGTTGA
Organism: Thermoanaerobaculia bacterium; assembly: GCA_022071945.1. GTDB lineage: Bacteria > Acidobacteriota > Thermoanaerobaculia > UBA5066 > UBA5066 > JAJVIN01. The sequence continues at coordinate 122,261 of JAJVIN010000013.1, forward strand.
TGGTGGTGACCCGGCCGCCGAACTCCATCTGTAGTCCGTGCCGGGAGTCGTACACGTACAACCCGGACGACACTCTGGACCGGGAGACGCTCCGGAGCGGAATCCAGGTTGGGCACGCCTACGACAGCGCGAACCGGCTGATGAACCGCCGGATCGTGCAAGCAGGCTCGACCGGAGTTCAGCCCTTAAGCGATCTGGGCGATGACTACACGTACGATCGTGCCTCGCGAGTCCTCTCGTCGATGCGGCCGCAGACGGGCGCGCCGCCGGTCAGGTATCCGGTTTACGACACGGGGGGAAGGCCTCTACAGGAGGTCGTCGGGACGCGAACGCCGGTCGGAAAGGGATACGACACGTGGTCCCGCCAGACATCGGTCACGCTGCCCCACGGGGAGACGTACAGCCGGGTGTTCGATGATCTGGACCGTCTCACGGAGATCGGGACGAGCGCGGGCGGACAGGCCGGTGCGACGTGGGTCTGGGGCGGAGCGAGCCGGATCTATGGAATCACGAGCAAGGGACCTCTTCACGCCGCGCACCGGTACGGGTACATCGGGGGGCTCGGCGCTCAGGTTCCGTCCGGCACGGGAACGCCGGCGACGAAGTGGAAGCTCGGAACCCTGACGGTGGGTGCCCAGACTGGGACGGAGCCGGTCACGGGACCTCCGGCTGCAGCCTGGGGGACGTTCGGATACGGGTACACGGGCGAGAGCGGGAACAAGCTGGGCCGCGAGGTGATGGAGAGCGCGGGGCCGTCGGTTCTGGCGAACCAGGGCTGGGCGTGGGGAACGGACACGAAGTTCCGACTGACGGCGGCGGCGTCTGGAAAGGGCTCGATGCGGGGCCTTTCGGAGTCCACGGCTGGGATCGAACGCTTTTCGTACGCCTATGGAGCGTCGGACGAACTGCTGTCGGCGGGCCGGGGCGTGGAGCGAGCGGACTACCAGACGGGTGCCGAGGGCAACGTCAGGCAGGTGAACGGGGCGGCGGTCCTCTACGACGCGGACGGGAGGAGGATCGAGGACGACCGGTTCACGCTGATCTGGAACTGGCGGGGCGAGCTTGACCACGTGATCGCCAAGGACGCGTGGCCGGGCAAAGACCCATCGGACGCGAGGGTGCCGGCGGGTCACAAGGTCGTGTACGCGCGGGATGCGGTGGGGCGGCTCTACTCGCGAACGCATCTCGGCAAGCCGGCGACCACCGGGGACGAGAGCAGCCGGCCCTTCATCGACAAGCAGGAGTTCGTCTGGGATGGACAAACGCTGATGGCGATCGAGGGCCGGGCCTTTGATGGTGGCCTGACGTACCGGATGTCGCTCGTACCGGGAGCGACGGGCCTGGATGACGCGGTCCAGCTTCGAGTTCAGAGATTCGACGTGAGTGGAACGCCGCAGCCGGAGAAGCTCTACACATATCTGAAGGACGAGTTGGGGACGAACCTGGGGCTTGTGGAGGAGCGAACGGGTGCGGATCCAACGAAGCCGCCGCTCGTCGTGAGATACCATTACACGCCGTACGGAGAAGTGAGGGCAGAAACGGGACCCGAGGTTCTCCGGGCGTTCTTTGACAATTCATTGGCCTCGGTGACCAGGTTCGACGGGACGACGGCGGCGCAGACGGTGAACCCGGCGCAAGCGGTTGCGGGAGGGTTCCTTCTGGAGTTCACTCTCGCGCCAGACGCGACAACCCTTGGAGCCGGCCTGATCGTCGAAAGGCGGCTGACGGACGGGACGTGGGGAGCGCTGCAGGCGAGCGAGCTGGCATTCGGGCGAAGGAGCAACGCCGAAGCCGGCGAAGTGATCATCCTGCCACTCTCGGGTTGGACAAAGGACAGCACGTACCGGATCAGGCTCACGCAGACCCTGAAGGACGGCTTCGGGCGATCGATTGCGAACGCGCCCAGCCTCGAAATCCCGATTCCGGCGGCCGGAACGGCTCCGGTGTTCGAGAAGCGCTGGCCCTTCGACTACGAGTCGATCTTCGCGGCCAGCGAGACGGCGAACGGAGCCTTCCCCTGGGCGCAGCCGTTCCTCTTCCACGGTGCCTTCCAGGACCCCGTGACTGGCCTTATCAATCTCCGTGCCCGCTGGTACGACCCGAGAACGGCTCAGTTCCTCTCCGAGGACCCCCTCGACGACATCGACTCCCCCAACGTCTACGGGTACGTCGCCGGACGGCCGCACGAGGCGAGGGACCCCTGGGGACTCGTCTCCATGTCGGAGGACAACCCATACAGGGATCTCGGCGTGCCGGAGGCTCCAGACCCGCTGGTTGCCAGACTTGCACCGAAGAATCCTTGTGCACCGAGTCCTTCTCCCTGCGTGAGGGCTGCGGATCAGAAGCCCATCGTCATTGAAGAGAGCTTCATGGGACCAAACCCTCCACCGCTCGCGGAAACGGCAGAAGAGGGATGGCAGGGGGTCAGTCAAACCTATCAGAACATGGTCGGGGCCGTTGCTGGCGGCAAGATGTTAGGTAAGCGAGGCGTAGTAAAGGCGCGGCCGGCGCGCCGGGACAAGGTTCCAGGAACACAGGCAACGCGACAGCCAGTGGCGCCCGCACAACAACAACGAGTTTCTGACCCCCCCGGAATTCAGGTGCCGCTACCTGTCGATTCTCCTCAGCGCAGCGCGCTAGCGAACAGTGCGCGCTGGGCACAGGCGCGTCAGGGTGTCAAAGGGCCCGGGGTTCGTGATCACTTCGAGAAACACGGGGAAGATGTTGGCGCAGCTACCGCCAGGGAGTACGATGTCAGTGCCCGACGGACACTTGAGGTTGGCCGCGAGTTCCGCTACAGAGACCGATCCACGAACGAGCCCCGTGTGGGGTACTGGGATCCAGCGACTGGGCTGTTTACGGCGACAAAGCAGACGGGCGCGCGACCTGAAATCCTGACACACTTTTCCGAAACGTGGGCACGGCTTCGCGACTTGCCTGGTTTCACGGTGACGAAATGAAGACGAATTCGCTTAAGGCACTAAGGAAGCGCCTTTCACGCGGCATTAGGACCGCGGCGGAAGGGGGGGCTGTCGCCTATCAATTGGTAGCCGCACGTCGAAGCGGTGAGATAACGGAAGCGCAGCTTCGGGAACTCCGTTCGGAGTTTCTTCGGATCCTGGAACAGGCGGGGCTGATGAATCTGGCGAGTCGCCAAGTGGCCTATGCTGCGCGTCTCGCACGGTACCCAGGCGAGCTTCTGTACGAGGAAATGCACAAGCTCTTTTCTCTGAGCGACGAAGTTGAGTCCATGTTGGAACTTGACATGTCGCTGACCTTGGATGAAAAGCAGGACTGGCTTTCGGCCATACGCGAGCGATTGGAGAGGGAACCCGAGAAGGCACGGCTCGTCGCAGAAGACACCGCAAAGGGTTGGAACGCCGATTGGTGGTGGCATTCGACCTTGCCTGCCCAGGCAAGGCGGTGATCACTTGGAGGTATTCGATGCGAACGCACCTCGGCTGGTTCACGTACCTTCTGGCCCTCGCGTTTGCGATCGGCACACTGGGCACTCTTTCTCTCAACACATGGTTCGGGTTGCCGAGCGATAGGGCCGTAGCGGGCTTCTTCGGATTCGGCCTGTCGGCCGTAGTGGGCGGTGCTGCTACCTCGTCGCTTTGGGAGAACGAGCGTTCGCTTCAGACACTCCTCGGATGGGCAGCTACCATGTTTGGAATAGCGTGTGGAGTCGCGGTGTTGCTTCTCGTGGCCGGATGGGTTCTGAAGGGAGAGAGCCTGGCAGGTCCGTCAGTCTGGCGTTTCCTGGCATTCGGTG
>JAJVIN010000051.1:0-20517 GCA_022071945.1 Thermoanaerobaculia bacterium
GGTCCACGGGGGTCAGCCCGAAGGAGCGGGCCGATCGAGGGAGGGGGCGCTGACCCCTCCCGGGCCTGAGGGCCCGGCCTCCCCTTCGCAAGGGGAGGCGACGGGGGGGTGCCCTGCTGAGCCGGCTGAGGAAACGGGAGTGGGAACCGGGCTGGCGCCGCCGCGTGTGATGGGCTGGAGCGGCGTAGCGGCCAAACGTCGTCCTTCTGTTCGAAGGTGCCCCGAGAGGGCGCGCAGCTGATTGTGTGAAGGCCGCGCCTGCGCCTCCCTCCACGCCTCCCCTTGCGAAGGGGAGGTGGCGCGTGAGCGCCGGAGGGGTCCACGGGGGTCAGCCCGAAGGAGCGGGCCGATCGAGGGAGGGGGCGCTGACCCCTCCCGGGCCTGAGGGCCCGGCCTCCCCTTGCGAAGGGGAGGTGGCGCGTGAGCGCCGGAGGGGTCCACGGGGGTCAGCCGGAAGGAGCGGGCCAATCGAAGGAGGGGGCGCTGACCCCTCCCGGGCCTGAGGGCCCGGCCTCCCCTTCGCAAGGGGAGGCGACGAGAGCGAGAACGCCGGCGCTTCACATCGAACTGAAGATCCGTCAGCTTCCGCCGTTCCTCGAGGTCCCCGCCTTCTTGCGCCAGGCCGCGGCCTTCTCGGGGAACCCGAGCGAGGAGAGAGTCTGGATCCCGATCGAGTAGGCCGCCGGCGAGGGGTTGAGCCGGACCATCTCCTCGAGCCGGCGCTCGGCCCCGGCCCGGTCGCCCTTCAGGAACCGGACGACCGCGAGGCTCGCGTGTGCCTGCGCGTGCAGGGGAAATCCCTTGACTTCCTCAAGGAACGCCGCCTCGGCCTCGTCGAGACGGTTCAACCGGGCGAGGGCGTCGCCGCGCAGGAACTCGAGCTGGTAGACGGCCCCGAGGTGAAGGGCATCCGCCAGCCGGCGCGCCTCTGCAATCGAGGCCAGGGAGTCCTCCAGACGCCCGGCCTTTGACTGGATCTCGGCCATGACGAGGACGGTGGAAGGCTGAGGGTTCCGCGACTCCGCGGCGGCACGGGCCTCTTTCTCGGCGGCGGACAGATCCCCCCGGGCGAGCGCGATGCGGGCCAGGAGTTCCCTGGCCTTCGCCGGGACTCCATCGAGAGCCCTTCGAGCCAGCTTCTCCGCCTCGTCGAACTGCTTTCGCCTCACTTCGATCAATCCGAGCTCGGTCGCAAGGTCCGGGAGAAAGACCGGAGAGACCGCGAGCGCCCGGCGATACGCGGCGGCGGCATCGTCGTCGCGTCCCATCTCGGCGTAGAGAACGCCCAGCTGAACCCAGGCATCGAACATCCCCGGGTTCTGCGCCACGAGCTCACGGAACGTCGCTGCAGCCTTCGCGTTCTCGTGGTTGGCCGCCAGCCGCCACCCCTCCTCCAGGAGCTTCAGATACTTGACGTTGTCAACGGGATTCGGGAGATCGGCCGCCGAGGACGGGTCCTTCATCGAACCGATGTAGCCGAGCGAGGCGAGGCGCTTCATCGTCTCCTCGTCCACCGATGCGGGCTTGGCGTTGCCATGCGGATATCGATGGAGCGCGCGGGCAAGGTCCGCGGCCGCCTCGTGCTTCTTCGGCATGAGGTCCATCTTCTGAAGGGGGTCCTCCACGATGTCGTAGAGCTCCGGACGCGGACCATGGATGAACTGATACCGCCTGCTCGTCACGCTCTTGAGGTCTGACCATCCGAGCTGGAGCCTCGGGTAGAGGGTCTCCGCGAAGATCATCCGCTCCCCTTCGCCAGCTGAAGGCGGGTCGAAGAGGGACCGCCCGCTGACGCCCTGTGGGACCGCAAGTCCCAGAAGCTTCGCCACTGTCGGGAAGATGTCGGGGAGCTCCACGGGGGTTTCGACACGCTGGCCCCCTCCCTCGCCTTTCGGCAGCTTCACGAGAAGGGGCACGTGGATCGCCTCTCTGTAAAGGAGGATCCCGTGCTGATCCTCGCCGTGGTCCCCGAGGCCTTCCCCGTGATCCGACAGGACGATGACGACCGCCCGGTCGTAGATCCCGAGCTTCTTCAACTCATGAAGAAAGCCGCCGACAACCGCGTCGGACGCGGCGACCTCGCCGTCGTAGGTGGCGCCGTAGCGGGAAAGGAAGGGCTCGGGAGGTACGTACGGCGCGTGCGGCTCGTAGATGTGAAAGAGGAAGAAGAGCGGCTTCTCGGCCTCCTTGGAGAGCCACTGAACCGCCCGCGCGGCCGTCTCCTGTCCCGACCGCTGGTTGCGGGCGCTCTCCCCTCCGCGAGTCGTGCTGATGGAGTCGTCATAGAAGTCGAAGAGAGCTCCGAGCCCCGTCTCGTACCTGAGGACGTAAGACGAAACCGCGGCCCCCGTCACGTAGCCGTTCTTCTTCAGGTGGGCCGGCATGTTGCCGACCACCTTGCCATCGAAGAAGAACCCGGCGTTGTTGCGGACCCCGTGCTCGGGCGGGAGCGAACCAGAGAGAAGAGAGGCATGCGCCGGAAGCGTCAGGGGAACGGGCGAGTACGCATTCGTGAAGACCCACGACTCGCGCGCGAAGGCGTCGAGCGCCGGCGTTTCGACCTTCGTGTAGCCGTGGATGGGGAGGCGGTCCGCCCGGAGGGTGTCAATGGAAACGAGAATGACCGGGGCCTTCGGGTAAGCGCGGCCCTGGGTTTTCGTTTTCGAGCAGCCCGCGTTCAGGGCGAGAAGGATGGAGAGAGCCATGAGGCCCGCGCTCCCCCTTCCCGCTCGCCTCGCTCGGCCGGACGAGCTCCCTGAAAAGACCGAAGAGCGCGAAATGGACTTCACTTCACGAACCGCCCATCACCCGGGAATCGCTGCCTCGCCACGGCAGCGAGCTCTTCCGCGCGTGTCTTGTTGCCGAAGATGCGCCAGCTGTTGATGGCCATCACGTAAGCCTCCGGCGTGGGGACGTCCCGGACCATGGCATCGAGGCGCCGAGCGGTCTCGCTCGAGTTCCCCTGGGCCGCTGAGATGATGGCGAGCCCTCCGAGGGCATCGATACTGCGGGGGTACGCCGCCAATTCCTTTCTGTATTCGGCCTCGGCGAGGTCGAGCTGGTTCTGCCGGCCGAGGATCTCGGCCCGGAGAAGGTGAGCGCCAGCCGGAGGCACGGCCGTCCCGGAGGCCGCCAGGACTTCGTCCACTCGCGCCAGAGCCTCGGGGAACTTTCCCTCGAGCATCGCGACCCGGCCCAGGGACAGAAGGGCGCTCGTCGTTCCAACCTTCTTCTCGAGAGCCCTCTCCGCCCAGGTCCTGGCGCCAGCGAGGTCCTTTTCCCGGAGTTTCACTCGCCCCATGACTTCGGCCGCCCTCGCGTCTCCCATTTCCCACGCGAGCTCCGCGTGCCGCTTGGCTTCGTCCGTGTGCCCTGTTCTCAGGGCCAGATTGGCCACGTCCACGATGTAGTTCGTGCGGCCTGGCGGCGAGAGCTGTACCGTCTTCTTGAGCGCCGAGAGCGCGTCCTCGGGCCTTCCGGTCCGTTCGTATGCGCTCGAGAGGATCTCCCAGCCGTCCACGAGGCGCGGGTTCGCCTTCAGGATTCCCGTCAGGACCGTGACCGCCTCGGCGCTCTTGCCGGATTCGTGCAGGTGAACGGCCCGGCTCAGCTCCGAGAGGCTCGCGATGCCGTCCTTGGGATCGGGCAGCGGCCCGCCCGGGTCTTCCGAGGATCCGGTCAGGTAGCCGAGAGACTGGAGCTTCTTCGCCTGCTCCGGGTCCTCGGGCTGTGGCGGACGCAGCGACGTGCGCCGGCGCTCCATCTCCGCCACCATGGATCGGAGCTCCGCAGGTTTTTCACTGGCGAGATTCGTCAGCTGCGCGGAATCCTTGACGAGGTCATAGAACTCGGGTCGGGGGGCCTCGATGTACTGATGGCGATCGGAGATCAGGGAGCGAAGCTCGCTCCAGCCGAGCCGGATGCGGGGGTTGAAGTTCTCGGCGAATACGCGCCGGTCCGGAGGCGCCGCTCCCGCCGCGAGGGCCGTGAGGGAGACCGTCCCTGGTCTCTTGGGAAGGCCGGAGAGGCCGAGGAGCTCTCCGAGCGTGGTGAAGACGTCCGTCAGCTGCACGGGAGCCGCGACCTTCGTGTTCGCCATGTGGGACTTGGGCAGCTTGACGAGGAGCGGGACCTGGATCGACTCCCGGTAGAGGAAGATGCCGTGCTGCTGCTCGCCGTGTTCGCCCAGGCCCTCTCCGTGGTCCGACAGGAAGAGGATGACGGCCCTGTCGTAGAGGCCGCTCTTCTTCAGCTCCGAGAGGAAGTCGCCGATGATGGCGTCGGAGACGGCGACCTCCGCGTCGTAGGGATCAGAGTATTTCGAGCGGTAAGGCTCGGGGGCCTCGTAGGGGTAGTGAGGCTCGTAGGTGTGGAGGAACGCGAAGAGGGGCTGGGTGGTCTCTTGGCTGATCCAACCGAGCAGGCTCGCCGAGGAGTCCTTTCCCGATCGCTGGACGAACTCGAGCATTCCGTGCTCGCCCACGGACTCGAGGCGGTCGTCGTAAAAGTCGAATCCGCGTGCCACGCCGCTCGCCGAGCCGAGGACGACGGCGGAGACTGCGGCGCCCGTTCTGTACCCGGCCTTCTTCAGGATTTCCGCGAGCGTGGGGATGGACGGATCGAGCCGGTAACCCGAGTTGTCGAGGACGCCGTGCTGCCCGGGCTCGAGCCCCGTGAAGAGGGAGACGTGAGAGGGGAGGGTCAGGGGAACGTGGGCGTAGGCCTTCTCGAAGAGGATCGAATCCTTCCGCAGGGCATCGAGCGCCGGTGTCTCGACCTTCGTGTAGCCGTACATCGGGAGGCGGTCCGACCGCAGCGTGTCCACGGAGATCAAGACGACGGGGGCCTTCTCGAATCGCGGGGCTCTGTTTCCATCGGTCGTCTTCCCGCACGCGGCGACGAAGACCAGCAGGAAGACGCCCATCAATGGGCTCCCAGCCACTGATCTCCAGACTGATCGCTTCCACGCCGATGGCTCCCACCCTCGAAAGAACGAGCCCCCGGTCAGCGCCCTCTGAAGAGAGGGCCCGGCACTGCGTCCTTGTTGCGCTCGGACCCCCGTTTTCCCCCTCTTTTGTAAAGAGGGGGTGGGGGGAGTGAGAGCGCTCCCCTGTCTCTGAGCCGCCTCGAAGGCACGGGTGGCTCCAACCCGGGCTGCCCGGCCGCCTCCGCTCCGCGGCCGGCTGCCTTTCCCAGGTAGGTCCGGCCGTTGTTTCCCGAAGGAGTCGAGCCTCGAGGGACTCGCGGGAGCATCACCCCCTCCACGCCAGGAGGAGAGGTTCGTCGAATTGTCTGCGGGAGGGGTCGGGGTGAGGACTTCTTCCACTGGCATGGTCGTCGGGGCGGACTCTAACTCCCCCCACCCCCTCTTTACAAAAGAGGGGGCTACCCGGGCTTCGCGCCGGTTCGGCAAGATGAGAGGGTTGCCTGGCGTCCGGGCGCTGCTCGGGCGTTTTATCGGACACTTTCTCCTCCTCCATTCTGACTCCTCCGCCGCCAGAGGCCTCCTGGCAATCCCCCGGCGCTCTCCGAGCCGCCCGCGGCGTGGTTCGCCCTCGCGCCCCCGCCCCGTCCGGCAGCTCGCGGAGCGTAGTGATAACGTAAGTACATGAAGCGAAAGCTGGTCCAGGCAGGGGGCTCTCTTGCCGTCACTCTTCCGGCCGAAGTGGTTCGGGAGTTCAACCTGAAGAAGGGGCAGGAAGTGGACGTCTCGGTTCATCCCGTCACGGGCGCCGTCATCGTGCGCCCCGGGGTGCGGTTCTTCGAGGAGGGGGAGGTGAACGGGGCTTTCACATCGAGGGTCGAGGATCTCCTTCGCCGCAGGGACCGGCTTCACGAACGACTCGCGCGGTGACGTTCAGCTTATCGGCCGGGCAGCTCCTCGAGATCCACGCGCGGCTCCGCCGGGAGTTTGGGGGAGGAGCCGGAGTAAGAGATCCGGCCGCCCTGGCTTCGGCTGTCGCTCGCCCGTTCGCGACGTTTGACGGCGAGGACCTCTATCCAGGGCTCCCGGAGAAGGCCGCGGCGCTCCTGCATTCGGTCGTCTGCAACCACCCCTTCATCGATGGGAACAAGCGAGTCGGGGCGCTGGCGGCGGAGTTGTTTCTGGAGGTAAATGGGAGCGAGCTCGTGGCCAGCGATGAGGACTTCGAAGCGACCGTGATGGCGGCGGATGCCCGCGCCAGGGCGCGCTCGAGGGACGTCATGGCTGGCGGGGCCACGGCATGGGGCGGCCCTCGGCGTCACCGTGCTCGGCCCCTGGGCGGCGCGACAGCCAGTCGGCAACGGCGGCGTCCAGCTCCTCCTCCGAAGCCCCGGGGTGCTTGCGCCGCCAGTTCTGCCGCACCATCGCCTCGGCGAGCTCGAAGAGCTCGAACGCTATCCGCAAGCGCTCCCCGGACGTCTCGGGTTGGGGCCTTTCCACGAAAGTCATTCTAGGCTGGCGGGGCCTGGGCGGCGGGGGCGTCCTTTCTGGGGCTTCCGCCAAGGCGATCGTCACGCCATGGACGACAGAGGCCGATCCCTCGACCACCGACCACGGAGAGCGGGGAAACCCCAGCGACGCTTCACCATCCCCGATCGACGGCACCGTGGGTGGGATCGAGCCGAAGACGAGTTTCAGGGCTCTCTCGCGGTCCGGAAGAAGACTGGCCGGCATTGATGCGTCCAGCACCGACGCGCCTGATGTTTCGCGGCCCTCAAAGTTGACATCGTGATTCCCATCTACTAGCATCAGGATGTGCGAACGACCCTCACCCTGGATGACGATGTTGCGAATCTCCTCGAGCAGTTCGTTCAGGATTCCGGCGTCTCGTTCAAGGAGGCTGTGAACCAGGCGCTGAGGCGGGGGCTCGTTGCCCGGCCGGAACCGACGCCGCTGGCCTTCCGGACGAAGCGCATGAGCCTTCGAAAGGGGGTTCGTCTCGACTGTGTGGCGAGTCTCCTGGAAGACCTGGACACCCCACGCGAAGGCTGACGGACGGGATGTATCTCCTCGACGCGAACGTTCTGCTCTACCTCTTCGACGAGGCCTCGCCGCATCACGCTCCGTGCAAGCATCTTCTCGAGGGCGGGCTTCAGAAGAACGAGATCTGGGGGGTTGCCTGGCCCGTACTGACCGCGTTTCTTCGCCTGTCCACGGACAAACGGGTCTTCACGGATCCGATGTCCATCGAGGAGGCGGCCGAGGCAGTGGAGAGTCTTCTCGGGCACAGTCAGGTCGTCTTGCTGGAGCCTGGAAAGCGTTTTTGGGCCCTGTTCCGGCAGCTCCTCGAGCAGGCTCAAGTCCGGGGTCCGCTCGTCTCGGACGCCTTCCTGGCCGCCCTGGCGATCGAGAAGGGAGCGCTGCTCGTGAGCGCGGATCGGGACTTCAGCCGGTTTCCGGGTCTCAAGTGGTTGAATCCGGTCTCCTGACAGGCTGGCGGTCAGATCTCGAGCAAGCGGCGTTCCTCTGAGAAGGTGAACGGCCTCCCGGGGAGGAGGACGGAGCTTCGCGCCCGGCTCGCCCGATGATCATTCCGGGTGGAGTTCGACCACTCTTCTCCGGGCGCGTAGCCGGCAGCCTGAGGTCGAACCTGAAGCCGGCCGCTTCAGGTCAGGTCGAAAACCAGCTTCAGGGCTCTCTCCAGCTCCGGAAGACGGCTGCCTGGAAGGCGCCCCGCCCGCGCCAGGGGGACTCCCGCCGAGGTCGAGAACCGGCAGGAGTCCAGGGCACGGACCTGGAAGCACAGGAAGACCGTATCTCGCGGCAGCCCGCTCTCGGCCGCCGTCACTCTGAGATTCGTGGGATAGTCGCGCGGGACATTCGCCGCGTCCGTACCGGCCACGACGACGACCACAAGAGGCTGGGAATTGAGCGCGTCGCTCGAGACGATCAAGACGGGCCGCCGGCCTCGTTGCTCACGTCCCAATGCGGGGTCGAGATCCACGAAGAAGATGTCGCCGCGCTCAATCATGGTCCCCCAAGGCATCCGCTTCCGCCAGCCGGAACTCCTCCGTGATCAGCCGCGACTCGCGCAGGACATCCTCGTCGGCCGCCATCCGAGCCATTTCGGCCGCGAATAGCTCCCGGCGCCGACGGGCGGCATACTCCCGGAGGGCAACGACCACGATCCCGTTGAGGTTCTCCCTCAGCCCGGGTTCTGCGAGACGTCGGACCTCATTCACGAGATCTCGCGGGAGGGCGACGGATTGCCGGATTCTGGATGCGGGTTGGTGTGAAGGCACGACACCCTCCTTGTCACCAGGATCATAGCCCAGAAGAGGAGAGAGAGAACCAGTCCGATGGGCAACAGGAAGCCTTGCCGCGCCCACCGCAAGGAATACAAGAACGCGATGAACACCTTCACCGAGAAGGCCATGACCCCCGCCCACCGCGAGGCGATGGACGGGATCCTGCAGTCGCGCTACCGGCAGCTGGTCTCCGGAGTCGCCGAGGCCCGGAAGATGAGCGAGGACGAGGTCCGAACCACGACCGACAACGGACCGTACCTGGGTCCCGGGCAAGTCTACTCGTCGATGCGGCACCTCGCCCCGTTCCGAGAACGGGCAGAGCGGCCGTCCGGCGCACATGCTCGATATCTCGAACGAACCAGAGCGGTCATGAAAAAGGCCCTGGCCGGTGAAGGCCAGGGCGGAGGTCAAACGGAATCGGAGAAAAGAACTAGAAGCGAACGCCCATCGTGACGTACCACTGACGGGGGATCTGGTAGCTCGCAGGAGAAGTCGCCTTGCCGAAGGTGGAGCTCTTCTTCCAGTTCGCACCCAGCGTGCGGCACTCGGCGGCGCTCGCCGTCTGCGGGCACTCGATCGGGGTCTCGGTGAAGGGGTTGAACCGCTTCAGACCGGTCGTGGCACTTGCTGTCGCTGACTGTCCGGTCGTGACGGATGTACCAACGCCGATGACGCTCTGGGAGTTAAAGAGGTTCCAAACCTGCGGCTGGACGAAGATCTCGACCGGGCCGATCTTGCCGGACAGGTTCAAAGAGATATCCGTCCGCCAGACATCGTCGGTGCGGTATGCGTCGCGTGACGTGTAGTAGTAGGTGCTCCGGGGGGGCGGCGTCACGTACCCGGGGTTGGTGACGAACGGAGAAACGGGGGCGCCGCTTCCACCGGTACCCACCGCGCCGTAGGGCGTGCCGGTATCGAAGGCCTGGACGAGGCCGGGGGTCATGGTGACGGGGCCCAGCTTGAAGTCATAGGTGGCGGTCAGGCGGACGCGGTGACGCTGGTCGGTGGCCAGGTCGCCACTGGGCCCAAACCACTTCATGTCGAAATACTCGGGGTAGTTCTCGAAAGCTGTCTGCGAGGAACCGCCGCCCGTGCTTTCACCATTTGTGTTGCCGATGAGGTGCGACCATGTCCAGTTGCCGCTAATGTTGAGAGCACCCATGCGGTACGACACCGAACTGTGGAGGCCCGTGTATTCACGTGTCGGAATATCGGAGCTCTGGACGACTCCCAAGTCGAAGGCGTTGCCGAGTTCGTCCTCGACCTGCCCGGTGGTCGTATCCCGCCTGATGGAGTAGAAGTTCTTGAACTCCCGCCGGACGCCGTCCACGCGGTAGACGAGGTTCTGACCGACGGTGCCGCCCACGCCGAGGACATACTCTTGCGCGTACGGAGACTCCAGGCCCCCACGGATCTGGATGTTGACGCCCGGGACGCCAACCAGACCGGGCGTGGCGGTCGGCGGAAACATGTCAATCCTCGTGATCCCCCAGGCCGCAAACATCTCCCGCATAACCGTTGCCGTCGGCGTGAGGACGGAGCCCGTGTTGTACTGCTTGCCTTCCCAATAGTAGTAGTAGTAGGCCGGGTTTCCGGCGGAGCTGGCGGCGCCCGCCTGGGTTTCCTGCATCTGGCCCACGTACTGCGAGTAACTCGCCATCAAACGCAGGCTGCCATCACCCTTGACATCGTATGTGGCCGACAGGCGCGGGCTGAAGGACGAGTCGTCCGCCGTCTTGGCGCCAGTAGAGTCGGTCGCGTCGTTCTTGTCGTAGCGAACGCCGATGTTGAAGGAGAGGTTGTTATTGAGCTTCCATGTGTCGTTGACGAAGATCGACCACGTACGGACGTCCGACCCTTCCGACAGCCGCGGGATTGGATAGTAGGCGAGCCAAGAACTCCCGTCATTGTCAATGATCGGATAGAGCGTGCCATTGTTGTTGAGTACCTCGCTCGCCACGAGGACGAAGTTCGTCGGGGACTGCCAGTTATTGCCGCCGCGCTGGATTCCGAAGTTCTGGTACCCAAACGCGATGTTGTGCGAGCCGAGGCTCTTCGTCGAGAGAAAGACCGTTCCCTTCGCGAGGATGTCGTCGTTGTTCCGCTCTTCAGCAATGCCCGCACAGTTTCCACAGAAGTAAGGCGCCCAGAAATTGGCGTAGTCATAGCTCCTGACTACAGGCGTCCCCTCGATCAGGTCCCTGTTGGTGCCGCCAGAGTTCTCGAAGGCGAACGTCTTCTTGGAGTACTGCGCTTCGACAAAGAAGTTCGACGTGACGACGCCGTTGTAGTTGATCGCGAGAACGTCCGTCGGGAGCTGACGGGTATAGCGAGTCCGCGGGTCATCGAGTCGAGGGATGGCCGTGGTCGCATAGTTGCTCTCTTCGCGGTCCTGCTTGGTGTAGGCACCGGTGAGAGTGTGGTTCTGGAACGGAGAAATCGTCAGCTTCCCTTCGTATCGCAGGTCGTCCTGGATCATCGTGAAGGATCCGGGAGTCGGCGCCGTCATGGTAATCGGAACGTTGTTCTCGACCTTGCGGCCCGCGCCAAAGAACCAGATCCGATCTTTCCAGATGGGGCCGCCCAGAGTCGCCTCGTACGTTGGGATGACTTTGTCAGCCAGGGTGTTCTTGATCGGCGGCTGTGCCTGCCATTCGTTGTTGTTGAGGGTGACGCGGAACGAACCAGAGAAGTTGTTGCCCCCCTGCTTCGTGACGGCGTTGATGACACCGCCCGTGAATCGGCCATACTCTGCCGAGACGCCCGAGGTCATCGTCGTGGTTTCCTGGATGGAGTCCTCGATGAAGAGGTTGGTCTGCTGTCCGCGGATCGGATCCTGAAGGTTGACACCGTTGACGGTCATGACGTTGTCGTACGTCATCGAACCGCTGATGCTGGGAGCCGTGGTGGAAAAGTTGAAGTTCACTCCCGGGGCCAGCGCGACCGTCGAGAGGTAGTTACGGGTTACCGGCAGCTTCGAGGTCACCTCGGAGCTGTAGGTCGTCGACGCCTGCGTCGTCTGGGAGACCGTCTCGCTCTGGGCGACAACGGTTGCCTCGGCGGCAACGGCTGTGATCGCCATCCTGGCATTGAGGGGAACAGTCTGGCCGGCGGGGACCTTCGCGGTCTTCGTGACGGCCGTGAAGCCCGGCATCGAGTAGTTCAGCGTGTAATCGCCGGCGGGAAGGTTCGGGAGCAGGTAGTCGCCGTTGACGTTCGTCACGGCCGACCGGGAGCCCTGAAGAGCCGGGGACTTCGCCGTGACGGTGACGCCCGGGAGGCCCTGGCCTTCCTGGTCGGTAATCCGGCCCGAGATCGTGCCGGTTCCCATGCCCTGCGCAAAGACCTGCGTGGCAACCAGGAGAGGCAGCACCAGCAGGAGCACCCAGAGTCTGTTATTTCGCATTCCTCTTTCCTCCAGATTCAGAAGGATTTCTTTTCGGGTTGGAACCCAAGGGAAAAACCACCGTAAAAGAACTTCAGCGGGTTCTCATGGTGAACGGGCCTTTCACCCCACTCCCGCGCCGCTCTTTTCCATTGCTAGCCTGGCCCGTTTCCAGCCTGTTTGCTCCTTCCCTCCTTTCCTTCGTCAATGTTCATTCGCTCCGAGTCTCTTCACCAAAAGACTTACTCCCCCCACAGGTTTTTGGAGGGGATTCAAGAAACTGGAAGGCGTGAGTTTCTCACGGATCTGATCTTCGTCACAAAACGCCGGGCAACCCACTCAATCTCAAGAACTTATATCCGGCACCGGCCGCATCTGGCCCTGATTGCCGATGGAATTCCTCACGTCTGATCAGCGTTTCAAGGAAGAAGCGTGCCAGGGGCCCGAGGGAGGGCAGGGGCGAGCCGGCGAGGCCCGCTCCAGAAGAAAAGGCCCTGGCCGGTGAAGGCCAGGGCCGAAATCCAATGAGGAAAGGAACCCGGGACTAGAAGCGCACACCCATCGTGACGTACCACTGACGGGGGATCTGGTAGCTGCCGGAAGCGGTGGGCTTGCCGAAGTTCGAGCCCTTCTTCCAGTTCGCGCCCAGCGTGCGGCACTCGGCGGCCGAGGCCGTCTGCGGGCACTCGATCGGAGTCTCGGTGAAGGGGTTGAACCGCTTCAGACCGGTGGAGGCCGAGGCGGTGGCGCCCGTACCCACCGTGACGGTCGTGTTGACGGCCTGGACACCCTGGTTGTTGAAGAGGTTCCAGACCTGCGGCTGGACGAAGATCTCGACGGGGCCAATCTTCCCCGACAGATTCAATGAAATGTCGGTCCGCCAAATATCGTCGGTCCGATAGGCGTCCCGGCTCGTGAAGTAGTAGGTGTTCAGAGATGGCGGCGTGACGTAGCCAGGGTTCGTGACGAAGGGGCTGACGGCGGCGTTGCCGAACGCGGCGTACGGCGTGCCCGTGTCATAGGCCTGGATGAGGCCCGGAGTGATGGTGACCGGACCCGCCTTCACGTCGTAGGCGGCCGTGAGCCGGACGCGGTGACGCTGGTCGGATCCGAGGTCGCCTCTCGGCGCGAACCACCTCAGGTCGAGGTATTCAGGATAGCTTTCGAAGCCCGAGCGCGTCGATCCACCGCCCGTGCTTTCGCCGTTCGTGTTGCCGATCAGGTGCGACCACGTCCAGGTGCCCGACAGGTTGAGTCCACCCATCCGGTACGCGACGGAGCTGTGCAGTCCGGTGTACTCGCGCTCCGGAAGATCGGAGTTCTGAACGATCGCGAGATCGAAGAACCCGCCGTTGGGGTTCGCGACCTTTCCGGTGGTCGTGTCTTGCTTCTGCGAATAGGCGCTCTTGAATTCGCGGCGAACGGCATCCACGCGGTAGAGGAGGTTCTGACCGACCGTTCCTCCGACGCCAAGGACAATTTCCTCCGCGTACGGCGACTCGAGGCCGCCCCGGATCTGAGTGCTCACGCCCGGGACGTTCTGGTAGTCAACCGGGGCATTCGGATACTGGCCGATCCCCGTGATACCCCATGCCGCGAACATATCCCGGAGAATCGTGGCCGTCGGAGTGAGGGCCTGACCGGGAAGGTTGTACGGCTGCCCCATCCAGTAGTAGTAGAAGATCGCCGGGCTTCCGGCCGAGCTACCGGCACCGACCTGAGTCTCCTGGAGCTGTCCGACGTACTGCGAGTAGCTGGCCGTCACCCGGAGGCTGCCGTCACCCTTGACGTCGTAAGTCGCCGCGAGGCGGGGGCTGAAGGACGAATCATCCGCGACCTTCGCGCCCTGCGAGTCCTCGGCATCGTTCTTGTCGTAACGCAGACCAACGTTGAAGGAGAAATGGTTGTTCAGCTTCCACGTGTCGTTCATGAAGATCGACCACGTCCGGACATCCGAGCCCTGTGAGGGCTTGAGGACGGGCCAGAAGCCGATGCCCGTCGTGAGGTCGTTGTCAATAATCGGATAGATCGTGCCGTTGACGTACTTGACGTCGGTCGTGTAAAGGACGTAGTTCGTCGCGGACTGGAAGTTGTTCGAGACCCTCTGGATGCCAAAGTTCTGGTAGCCGAAGGCGATGTTGTGGGAACCAAGGCCCTTGGACGACAGGAAGTACGTGCCCTTGACGAGGATGTCCTCGTTGTCACGAGATTCCGACGTGCAGATGCCGCAGAAATAGGGGGCCCAGAAGAGAGCGCCCGTGGTGTTGGCCCGAAGCGGGGTGCCGTCGACCAGATCCTGCGTCCGGCCACCGTCGTTCTGGAACTGGAAGGTCTTCTTCGAGTACTGGGCTTCAACGAAGAAGTTCGACGTGATGACGCCGTTGTAGTTCACGGCGAGAACATCGCTGGGAAGCTGGCGCGTGTACCGGATCCGCGGGTCATCGAGCACGGCCATGATCGTCGTCGCGTAGTTACTCTGTTCGACGTCCTGCTTCGTGTAGGCGCCGGTCAGAGTGTGGTTCTGGAAGGGCGAGATCGTCAGCTTCCCCTCGTACCGGGTGTCATCCGTCGACTCGATGTAGGAACCCGTAGTGGGAGCAACCGTTGACCGGACGATCTGGTTTTCAACCATGCGGCCCGCGCCGAAGAACCAGATCCGATCCTTCCAGATCGGTCCGCCCAGCGTGGCTTCGTAGGTGGGAATCGTGTCGTCGACCAGGTTCACCTTGATGGGGGTCTGGGCACGCCAGTCGTTGTTGTTCAAGGTGACGCGGAACGAGCCGGAGAAGCTGTTGCCACCCTGCTTCGTGACGGCGTTGATGACCCCGCCGGTGAAGCGGCCATACTCGGCCGAAACCCCCGACGTCATCGTGGTGGTTTCCTGGATCGAATCCTCGATGAAGAGGCTCGTCTGCTGACCACGGACCGGATCCTGAAGGTTGACACCGTTCACGGTCATGACGTTGTCAAACGTCGCCGAGCCGCTGATGCTCGGAGCCGTCGCGGAGAAGTTGAAGTTGACGCCCGGGGCCAGGGTGACCGTCGAGAGGTAGTTACGGGTCACCGGGAGCTTCGTCGTCATGTCGGCGCTGTACGTCGTGGACGCCTGCGACGATTGAGAGACCGTCTCGCTCTGCGCCACGACCGTCGCCTCGGCAGCAACCGCCGTGATCGCCATCTTGGCGTTGACGGGAACCTGCTGCCCGGCCGAGACCTTCGTGGTCCTCGTCGTGGCCGTGAAGCCAGGCATCGAGTAGTTCAACGTGTAGTCACCGGGGGGAAGGTTCGGGAGAAGGTAGTCGCCGTTCACATTGGTGACCGCCGACCGAGACCCCTGCAGAGCCGGGGACTTCGCGGTTACCGTCACGCCCGGAAGGCCCTGACCTTCCTGGTCGGTAATGCGGCCGTTGACGGTGCCGGTACCGATTCCCTGCGCAAACACCTGCGTCGCCACCAGGAGCGGCAGGACCAGCAGGAGCACCCAAAGTCTGTTATTTCGCATTCCTCTTTCCTCCAGATTCAGAAGGATTCCGTGGGGATAGATCCCGTTTGTATTTCCACCGTGGAAGAACTCCGGCGGGTGTTCACGGTGACCGGGCCCCTCACCTGGCCCCCGCCTCGCTCTTCGTCCCTTGATCGACGGCCCGCGTCTCGGACGTTTCGGATTCCGCCCCTCCTTTCCTTCCTCGATTTCGACCTGAGTCTGTCTTTCACTTAGCCATTCCCCTGAACAAGAAAATGGAGGGGATTCAAGAAACTGAAGGCGACGAGTTTCTCATGGATCCTTCGCCGGCTCGGCTTGCCATTCTAAATGCCTTTCTGATAGGGACTTGAGCCATCGCCGGATCCTCTTTTCCATCCCGTCCGCACCGGAGCCGCCGGACGTTGACACCCACTTTGAAAAAGGCGTGCCAGGGATCCCGCCCCGAACCGAGCCGCCCCGGTCCCGCCGGTCGGGTGGCCGGGGGGCGCACCACCCGGGACAGCGGAACCTCGATTCGGACGCTCAGCGGGAATGGCTCGAGACTCGGGCCGAGCTCCCTTTCCTTTCCCGGCGCACGACGCAGCGTCGAGGGCGGGGCCCGCGAATCAGTTACGCATCCTCGAGGTCTCGCCCGGCAGGCCGAGGGCGATCGCCAGGGCCCGATCGAGGAGCGCCTGCTTGGCCAGAGAAAGCGAACCGATGTAGTTCGTCAGAGAGCTCTTGGGAAGACTCATGAGCTCGTCACAGTGGATGGAGCTATCGTGCTTCAATCCCTCATCTGTCCCGACATCAACCTGTGTTTGCAGTCCATCCCGGCGAGAGTAGACAGGAACGCAGATCACGGACGAGAAAGCCGAATCGATGAGAAGCTGACGGCTGACGACAACGAATGCCCGCTGCCGTCTGGGATCTCGCGACGATGGATTCTGGACAAGAAAGAGATCTCCGCGTCTCACAGAGGAACCTGGTACGAAAGGGCGTCCTCTGCCTCTGCATTCAATTCCGTCGCGACGGAGTTGATGATCGCGAGATCCCCTCGGTCCTCTCCATGCAAGGGCATGGTGAGATACCTCCGAAGGGCATCGGCAACGAGACGATCTCGATCGGCCCGATTTGGTGCCCGCAAGTCCAAGACCGCTTTCAGATCGTCCGGCAACGAGATCACTGTCTCCGTCATACCTTTAGTCTACCGCCTCGGCCTTGTCCGGCCCTCGAGATCTCGTACCCCGCGCGATCGGCCGCCGAATGCCAGGCTGGCGTTCGAGTCAGGATCCGGAACTTCAAAATCATCGTCGAGAAGCACCTCGACACCTATGTGGCCTATCCCATTGGCTTCGAGGGTGTGGTCGCCGGCCAAGGTGAGTCGTACGAAGAGGCCCTGAGCGACGTCCGGTCGGCCTTAGCCCTCCATCTCGAGTCGTTCGGCTCCCTCGAACTGGACGACGACACGCCAATCCTGGAGGCCTTCGTCGACAACGCCGCGTTCCCGGCGTAGAGGCCGAATTTCACGATCGACGCGCCAACTGCGGCTGGCGCGCCACTCGAACGGGTCCTCCGCTCCTTGCAGGCGATCGGCTTCCAGGTCGTCAAGCGAAGCAGGCACGTCTCCCCTGCCCGCGCCGTCCCCGTGGATCTGCTACTCACGGGCGACCCAGTAGAGTGGGCGCCGGCGTTGGTTCATGACGGCAAGGACTCGGATGCCGTAAGGCTGAACGGAGTAAAGAATGCTGTAGGGAAATCGCCCGATCGGCTTGGCGCGAATCTGGCCCACGATTCGTCTGCCAGATTCCGGGAACCGGAGTAGTTGTTGAAGGCCACGCTCGACGGTCGTGACGAATGCCGAACCGAGGCCATGTGCTTCCCTTTCGTAGTACAGCACGGCCTCTTCCAGTTCCTCCTTCGCGAACCGATTGAAGGTGGCGTACGGCGTCACGTGAGCCGAGCACGGAGCTCGCGGAGGACCTCGCCGGCGGGGATCTCTTCGAGCCGGCCCCTATCGAGAGCGGCGTCACGACGCTGAGCCTCCTCGGCCCAGAGTCGTTCGTTTTCCTCGGGCGAGAGCGATTCCAAGCTATCAAGAAGAAGACGAGCCAGCTCGGCGCGAATCTCTGGCCCCTGCTGGAGGATGGCGGTCTTGAGTTCGTCGAGAGGGTCCATCTGCGTTTCCTGGAAGGATTCTAAGCAAGAAACCGGTCGCCCGATGGCCGGATGGGGTCCCAGGTCTGCCCTCGGCCGTTCGCAACGAATTCGACGCCCTTCCGTCAGGACCGCTCAGGACGCCCCTTTCTGGAACCTCCGGTCCGCCGGGAAGCGCTTCACTCCCTCTCTCTTCCAGTGCGCCGCCCCCTCGCGATCCCCCACGATCGAGAGCGTCTGAATCGCCGAGAGGTACGCCTCGGGCGCCGGATAGGCCACCGTCATCTGCTCGACCGCCTTACGCACGTCCGAAAGCCGGTTCTGCGAGGCGTACAGAAGAGCGAGCGAGGTCCAGGTGCTCACGGTCTGCGGATAGACCTCGAGCTCCCGCAGGAACTCCGTCTCCGCCTCCGCGTTTCTCCCCGTCCGCGCGTAAACGTCTCCCCTGATGAAGTGAAGCCCCGCGGGCGGCGCGGACTTCGGCGAGGCCGGGAGCGCCTCGTCCGTGTACTTCAGCGCCTTCTCGAAGCTCCCCCTCGCGACCTCCACGCGCGCCAGGGTGATGTACCCCCGCTTCTTGTTCCGCTCGGACTTCAGCGACTCCACGGCGGCGGCCTCCGCCCCCTTCAGATCCCCCAGCGCGAAGAGCGCCCGCGCCAGGATCTCGTCCCCGGTCGGATCCCCCATCTGCCGGAGGAGCTCCGCGTGCTTCTTTCCCTCCTCGAGCTTTCCCATCTGGAGGCAGTGGTTCGCCACCGACCGGACGTACTGCGTCGAACCCTTTGGTCCGACCTCGATCGTCTTCTTCAGCGCGGCCAGGGCCTCGTCCGTGCGGCCGAGCCTCGCGAGCGCCTGGGCGTAGAGCTCCCAGATGTCGAGCATCCGGGGGTTCTCCTTCAGGAGCTTCTCCGAGATCACGACCGCGATGCGGGGATCGCCATCGGTCGCCTCGTGGAGGGCGGCCTTCATCATCTCGAGCGTCTGGATCCGGTCCTTCGGATCGTCCAGCGGCCCATCCCCGGCCGTCGCTCCGGAACTGAGATACCCGAGCGAGGCCAGCTGCTTGGCCGTCTCCTCGTCCACCTCGGCCGAGGGCGCCGTGAAGGACGTGCGCAGCTTCTCCATCTCGATCCGCATCCCGCGGAAGGCATCCGGTTTCTGGTCGATCAGGTTCACCTTCTCGGCCGGATCGGTCTTCATGTCGAAGAACTCCGCGCGGGGAGCCTCGATGTAGTGCCAGCGTCCGTCCAGGAGCGACCGGAGCTCGCTCCAGCCGAAGTGAACCCTCGGGAAGAACGTCTCCGCGTAGATGCGCCGGTCGGGGACCACGCTCCCGTCCGCCACGTCGAGGACCGAGACCGTCCCGGCGGGAGGCGTGAAGCCAGGAAGCGCCAGGGCCTTCCCGACCGTCGTGAAGATGTCGGTCAGCTGGACCGGAACCGCGACGGAAGCCGGCGCCGGGGCCGCGCCCGAGGGGAGCTTCACCAGAAGGGGGACCTGCAGGGCTTCTCGATACAGAAAGAGTCCGTGCTCCTCCTCGCCGTGATCGCCGAGTCCCTCACCGTGATCGGAGAGGAAGATGATGAGGGCGCGCTCGTAGATTCCCCTCGCCTTCAGGAACTCGATGAACGTGCCCGTGATGGCGTCGGCCGTCGCGATCTCGCCATCGTACGGGCTCGCGTAGCGGCTCTTGAACGGTTCCTTCGGCTCGTACGGCGTGTGCGGCTCGTAGAGGTGGAGGAAGGCGAAGAACGGACGGTCCTTGTGCCCGTCGATCCAGCCTTCCATCGCGGAGACGGCCTCGTCTCCGGGACGCTGGACGCGGGCGAACTCCTGGACGGCCCTGTTCGCGAGGATGTCGTCGTCCCAGAGGTCGAAGCCGCGTCCGATACCGCTGATACCGTTCATGACGCGGCTCGTGACGACGCCTCCCGTCGCATATCCAGCCTTCTTCAGGAGCTCGGCGAGCGTCGGGACCTTCTTGTCGAGGCTGTAGCCGAGATTGTCGTGGATCCCGTTTTCGTGGGGGAGAACCCCGGTGAAGAGCGCCGCGTGAGCGGGGAGCGTCATCGGAACGTGTGACCAGGCACTCTCGTAGAGGATCGAGTCCGCGCGGAGGGCGGAGAGCGCCGGGGTTTCCACTCCCTTGTACCCGTAGAACGGGAGGCGGTCGGACCGGAGCGTGTCGATCGAGATCAGGATCACCGGAGCACTCGGAAAGGAGCGGCCGGCCTTTGCCTTCTGTCCCCCGGCTTTCGAGCCGCATCCCGTGGAGATCAGGATCAGAGTCAGCGCACAGGCTAGAACGAGGGTCGATATGCAAGGTCTCGGGGTCCGGGCCTTCATCGGCCGGGAGTCTACCCGCACGGCGTTTTCCGAGAAGGAACCACCGGAGGGGCCCCTTACCCGACTGCCCGCACCCTCCCCGCCGGCGCGGGGCGACGGGAGGAGACTCAACCGCCCCGGAGCTTCTTGCCACACCAAGATTCGCCTGTCGCCCGGAGGATATTCAGCGCCCCGGGAGTTTCTTCCCTTCCTCGAGCCAGCCTTTCAGGTACTCGAGCGATCTCTCCCAACCTGGCCCCAGGCCGGCACGGTAGGCGTCCCAGCCCGGCTCGTCGGAGATCCCTTCCTGCAGGATGCGGACGGCGGTCGCCTCTGGCGTTTCCTCCGCGAAGTGCATCGAGAGACGCATCGGCCCGAGCGCCTCTCCCTCGGGGGTCGAGAACGTCAGATCGCGGACGATGAGCTCTCGTGGCGGCGCGTAGCTCTCGATGCGTCCGAGCATGTGGTAGCCGGCGTCGCCCTCCTCGTCCGCGTACCAGCCGAGCGCCCAGTTGCCCCCCTCCCGCTTGCCGATCACGGCCGCATCGCAGAACCAGTTCAAGAGGTCCCCGACCTTCACGAAGGCCTCGAAGACCCGTTCCGGGGGCGCCTTCACGGTAATCCGCGTTTCGTAGGTTTCGGCCACGAGTCGATCTTACGCGAGGGCGTTGGGGGCACCTGTCACGAGGGGCCTGAAGCCCCGGGCAGCCCAAGCGTGCCTCCGCCGGGATGGGACCAGCCCGTCTCCTAAACCCCTCGCCTCCCCTTCATGGCACGAGCCCGTCTCCCAGCCCCGGTGCTTCCCCAGTCCCGGTGCCTCCCCTTGCGAAGGGGAGGCCGGGCCCGCAGGCCCGGGAGGGGTCAGCGCCCTCTCCCTCGATCCACCCGCTCCTTCCGGCTGACCCCGTGGACCCCTCCGGCGCTCACGCGCCACCTCCCCTTCGTAAGGGGAGGC
>JAJVIN010000051.1:20527-124707 GCA_022071945.1 Thermoanaerobaculia bacterium
AAGGGGAGGCCGGGCCCGCAGGCCCGGGAGGGGTCAGCGCCCTCTCCCTCGATCCACCCGCTCCTTCCGGCTGACCCCGTGGACCCCTCCGGCGCTCACGCGCCACCTCCCCTTCGTAAGGGGAGGCCCGGAGGGCCCCTTCGGCACCGCCAGCACATATGTAGCTGCATATGTAGCTGCACACGTCGCTGTCCGTCCCCGCGTCGCATCGCGGGTGGACTCCGTGCGGCCGACGTGCCCCGTCAGCTGATCTCTCGCCGGGAACCTCCGGGCTCGATCCCGCCTGGGGGTCTCCCAAACCCTTCGCCTCCCCTTGCGAAGGGGAGGCCGGGCCCGCAGGCCCGGGAGGGGTCAGCGCCCTCTCCCTCGATTCGCCCGCTCCTTCCGGCTGACCCCGTGGACCCCTCCGGCGCTCACGCGCCACCTCCCCTTCGTAAGGGGAGGCTCGGAGGGCCCCTTCGGCACCGCCAGCACATATGTAGCTGCACACGTCGCTGTCCGTCAACGCGTCGCATCGCGGATGGACTCCGTGGGGCCGACGTGCCGCGCCAGCCGATCTCTTGCGAGGGACCCGGGCTCGATCCCCCATGAGGTCCCCGCTGCCTCCCCAGTCCCGGTGCCTCCCCTTGCGAAGGGGAGGCCGGGCCCGCAGGCCCGGGAGGGGTCAGCGCCCTCTCCCTCGATCCACCCGCTCCTTCCGGCTGACCCCGTGGACCCCTCCGGCGCTCACGCGCCACCTCCCCTTCGTAAGGGGAGGCTCGGAGGGCCCCTTCGGCACCGCCAGCACATATGTAGCTGCACACGTCGCTGTCCGTCAACGCGTCGCATCGCGGATGGACTCCGTGGGGCCGACGTGCCGCGCCAGCTGATCTCTCGCCGGGAACCTCCGGGCTCGATCCCCCATGAGGATCTCCCAGCCCAGGAAACGGCGTTCGGTTCAGCGGCACATTCGATGAGAAGATCTCGAGCGCCTTGACAAAGCTCTTCAATAGATCCGTCAACATGGCGGTGAGGCGCAAGCTCCGCAAGGAGACAACACCCGCAGAGCAGCGGCTTTGGAGCCAAATCCGGCGTGTTCAGCTCGAAGGCCTTCGCTTCAGGCGGCAGTTCGGAATCGGACCCTTCATCGTGGATTTCTACTGTCCCCAGGCACG
This sequence comes from Thermoanaerobaculia bacterium, assembly GCA_022071945.1. Classification (GTDB taxonomy): domain Bacteria; phylum Acidobacteriota; class Thermoanaerobaculia; order UBA5066; family UBA5066; genus JAJVIN01. The sequence goes on from JAJVIN010000051.1 coordinate 21,682, forward strand.
CCTGGCGATCGAGGTAGACGGACCTAGTCACTACGAAGAAGGCGCTCAGGAGTCAGACCGATCCCGGCAGGCTTTCCTGGAGCGTCGCGGCATTCGCGTGCTGAGATTCACGAACCGAGAGGTCCACGAACAAATCGAAGGCGTGCTCTCTGCCATCCAAAGAGCACTCGGTGACATGTCGAGTCAGTAGGGCCAGACTCCTCCTCGATCGGAACAAGCCCGTCTCCCAAACCCTTCGCCTCCCCTTGCGAAGGGGAGGCCGGGCCCGCAGGCCCGGGAGGGGTCAGCGCCCGCTCCCTCGATTCGCCCGCTCCTTCCGGCTGCCCCCCCGTGGACCCCTCCGGCGCTCACGCGCCACATCCCCTTCGTAAGGGGAGGCTCGGAGGGCCCCTTCGGCACCGCCAGCACATATGTAGCTGCACACGTCGCTGTCCGTCAACGCGTCGCATCGCGGATGGACTCCGTGCGGCCGACGGGCCCCGTCAGCTGATCTCTCGCCGGGAACCTCCGGGCTCGATCCCGCCTGGGGGTCTCCCAAACCCTTCGCCTCCCCTTGCGAAGGGGAGGCCGAGCCCTCAGGCCCGGGAGGGGTCAGCGCCCTCTCCCTCGATCCACCCGCTCCTTCCGGCTGACCCCGTGGACCCCTCCGGCGCTCACGCGCCACCTCCCCTTCGTAAGGGAAGGCTCGGAGGGGCGCCCCGTGCGAGAATCAGGGGTTCCGGACCTCGTGCCCTTTCGCCGGTGCGATGGATTCCCCACGGAGAGAACAGAGTGATCCCATCCCTCAATCAAGAGATCGCGAGCGCCATCAACGCCTCGTGCCATAAGCTCTTCGGGACGCTGCCGCCGAGGCTCGTCCTGGAAACGCCGCCGAAGGTCGAGCTCGGCGATGTGGCCATCCCGGCCGCCTTCGAGCTCGCCAAGGTCCTGAGACGGCCTCCGCGCAAGATCGCCGAGGACCTCGCTTCGGCACTCGAACTCCCGGAGTTCGTCAGGGAACGCCGGGTCGAGGGGGGCGGGTACATCAACCTCTTCCTCGACCGGCCCCGGACGATGGCCCTTCTTCTCGCCCCGAGGCCGCCCCGGACGCCCGAGGGCCCGAAGACCATCATCGAGCACACCAACATCAACCCCAACAAGGCGGCGCACATCGGCCACCTGCGAAACGCCGTTCTCGGCGACGTCCTCGTCCGGACGCTCCGGCACCTCGGCCGCCGTGTCGAGGTCCAGAACTACCTCGACGACACAGGCGTCCAGGTCGCAGACGTCGTGGTCGGTCTCGCCCATGCCAAGGAGCTCGTCGACTCGGGCCGGGCCGCCGCCATGGCCCGCGAGATCGAGGAGATCCTCGACGCCTTTCCCCACGACCTGCCCGGCGTTCCCGCCCGGCAGCTCGGCGACCTCACGTGGGACCTCTACGCCCTCGTCGGACGCACCTACACGCAGGACCCGTCCCTCGAGAGCGAGCGCAAGAAGACTCTCCACATCGTGGAATCGGCTGCCCTGGGGCGGGAGCTTTCAGGAGAAGAGGCTCGTCTGGCGAGGCTCGGAGTGCGGCTCGCCGAGGCCATCGTGCGGTGCCACCTCCTGACCATGGCCCGGCTCGGCGTCTCGTACGACGTCCTGCCGAGAGAGAGCGACATCTTGGCCCGGCGCTTCTGGGATCGCGCCTTTTCCCTCCTGAAGGAGGCGGGAGCCGTCCAGCTGGAAACCGAGGGAAAGAACGCCGGATGCTGGGTGATGAAACTCGAGGGCTCCTCCGAGTTCGCCGGCATGGAGGATGCCGACAAGATCCTCGTCCGCTCCAACGGTACCGTCACCTACACCGGCAAGGACGTCGCCTACCAGCTCTGGAAGTTCGGCCTTCTGGGAAGCGACTTCGAATACGAGCCGGCTCCCTACGTCGACATCGACGGCCAGCCGCTGTTTCACGCCTCGGACGGCATCTCGCCGCTCTACCGGTCCCGCCATGACGAGACGGGCGCCGACCCGTCTGCCCGCGGCCGCTTTGGCAAGGGGGAAACCGTCATCAACGTCATCGACGTGAGACAGAGCTACCCGCAGAAGGTCGTGAAGGAGGCCGTCCGGCGGGCCGGGTTCCCCGAGGCCTCGAGCCGCTCCATCCACTTCTCCTACGAGATGGTGGCGCTCACGCCGGCCGCCGCGACGGAGATGGGATTCGAGCTCTCCGAGGACGACCAGAAGCGGGCCTTCGTCGAGATGTCGGGAAGGAAGGGCCTCGGCGTGAAGGCCGACGACCTCCTGGATCAGCTCGTCGAGAAGGCTCACGAGCAGATCGCCGCCCGCTCGGGTGGCGAGCCCGTCGAGCCCGGACGTGCAGAGGCGATCGCCATCGGGGCGCTGCGCGTTTACATGACGCGGTTCTCGCGCAACAAGGTCATCGCCTTCGACTTCGACGAGGCGCTGGCCTTCGAGGGAGACACCGGCCCCTACCTCCAGTACGCCGCCGTTCGCGCCAACAACATCTTCCGCAAGCTGGCCTCCCAGGGACTTGCCGGCAGGCTCTCGAGCGGGGAGAGGACGGGGCTCGCCACGCGCCCCGCCGCCCAGTGCGACGACAACCTCTGGGACGTCGTCCGCACGTGCGCCAGGACCGCGGAAACCTTCGAGAAGGTGGGCGACTCCCTGGAGGTCTCCTTCCTCGTCCGTCACGCTCTCGCGCTGGCGCAGGCCTTCCACCACCTCTATCACACGCACCCCATCCTCCAGGCCCCAGACGACGCGACGCGCCTCGCCCGGAGGGCGGCACTCGAGCTCGTCCTCTCGACCCTGGAGGAAATCCTCGACGTCATCGGCGTCCCCATTCCGGAACGGATGTGAGCCCCCGGGAGAGGAGCGAGGAGAGTCGCGTGCTCGAGTCCACGCTGGAAGTCGAGGTGCTTTCCCGAGGGGATGTGGAGAGAGTCTGGCCTCTTCTGAAGAAAGTTCTCATCGACGAGCACCGGCTCATGCCAGAGAGATCCCTCCGGACGCTCTGGGAGGGAGAGACGCGCTCGGCGGGGACCGAGATTCTCGTGTCCGGGCGGACGGAAGACCCGGCGGGGTGTCTCGTTCTCAGTGAGGGTCCCGCCCTCCCGGTGAGGACCGCCCTGGTCTCGCTGTGGGCGGTCGATCCCGACCGGCGCGGACACGGGGCCGGACGGGAGCTCCTCAGGGTCGCGATCGCCAGAGTCCGGCAGAAGGGGATCCCTTGCCTCCGCGTCCGGACGTTCGCGACGCTGACGAGCCCGGTCCGGGTGCTCTGGTCATTGGGATTTCGGGTCCGGGGACTGGATGTGCTCGCCGCCGAGCCGTCCCGGGAACTCCTCGTCTTCGAGAGGGCCCTGGGAACGGGAAGCGATGAGAGGGAAGGAGGCTGACGCCGTGCTGAGCGGGTCTCTCGTGCGTCTGCGGCCCGTTCGCGAGGAGGACGTCGACTGGCTCGTCGAGGAGTCGGGCAAGCCGGCAGGCCTCGGCGAGTTCGAGCCGTTCACCTTCGGCCGTTCCGAAATGCTCCGGTGGGAGTTCCAGGAAAGCCGGCTCCTCTCCTCCGACAACACCCGGCTCATCATCGAGGAGCGGTCTGGCGGCCGCAGGATCGGTGTCGCCGCGATCGAGGAGCTCGAGTGGCACGCGCGCACCGCCCGCATCAGGGCCACGATCCTCGACCCGCACGAGCGCGGCAAGGGCTTCGGGACGGATGCCCACAGGCTCCTGGTTTCCTACCTTTTCAGGCACCTCGGACTCGTGCGAATAGAAGCCTTCGTGGCGGCCGGGAACCTGGCCGCGCAGAGCGTTCTCAGAAAGCTCGGATTCCAGGAGGAGGGGCGGCTCCGGGCCCGGCTCTTCGCCCACGGACAGCGCCACGACATCCTGGTCTTCGGCCTTCTCTCCGACGAGCACAAGAACCAGTCGGGACGCGAGATCATCCTGATCTGAAGTTCTTGCCGGGGCTCTACATCCGGACTCCTGCCCGTCTTCCCGGTGCTAGCATGACTGGCACATTCGTCATCAGGGCTCGGTCCTGCCGAGAAAACGCCCGAGCGCGGTGTGAATGGACAGGAAGGAGAGACAGCAGGATGACGGGACTCGACACGACACGCGGCGGACGGCCTCGCCTGTTGGCCGCAACCGCCATGGCCCTGTGCTTTCTATCGATAGTCGCAGTGGCCGCCCCCAAGGTTGACCCGGAGGCTGACAAGGTGCTCCGGGCCATGGCGAAGTACGTCGGAGGGCTGCAGGCCTTCAGCTTCAGCCTCGACCTCGACAACGAGATCCTCGACACGGCCGGTCAAAAGCTGCAGCTGAGCAGCTCGTCGAAGATAGCCGTGGAGAGGCCCAACAAGCTCTACATCTACCGGCAGGGCACGCTCGCCGACTCCGAACTCTTCTTCGATGGCAAGGCCGTGACGCTGTTCAGCAAGGAGAAGAACTTCTACTTCCAGCTCCAGAGCCCCGGGACAATCGACGACGCGATCAACGCGGTGCGGTCCCAGACGGAGATCGACGCGGCTGGAGCCGACCTCCTCTATGCCGACCCGTACCCGGGCCTGACGACCGACCTCGTGTCCGGACAGTACTTGGGCCGTTCCTTCGTCCACGGCGTCGAGTGCCACCACCTCGCCTTCCGGGCCGACAAGGTCGACTGGCAGATCTGGGTGCGAGACGGCGACGCGCCCGTGCCGATGAAGTACGTCATCACGACGAAGTGGGTGACGGGCGCGCCCCAGTACAGTATCCGGTTCCGTGACTGGGACACGAAATCAAAGGCTCAGCCCGAGAGGTTCAAGTTCACGGCTCCAGCAGGAGCCAAGCTCTTGAAGGCGATCTCGGCGGACGCGATCGGCGAGCTCTTCGCCGAGGAGGAGAAGTGATGAGGCCCACCGTCAGGAAGACTCGCGCCGCCCTGGTTCTTCTGGCCGCCGCCCTGACGTGTGACGCCTGGCTGCCCGGAGCTCCGGCCGCGAAAGAGGCCGAAGCCGTCGTGGGCCGGCCGATGACGCCCGCCAGCGTCGCGGGAGTCGCGCGCCGCACGACCCGGCGGACGATCCGCCGAACCTCCATGTACGTGGCTTCCCTCCCTCCGAACTGCACGACCATCGTCATCGAGGGTATGACCCTGCAGCAGTGCGGGGGTACCTACTATCAGCCCTCCGGCAACCAGTACGTCGTCGTGATCGTGGACTGACACCCAGACGCCGCGGCACCTTCTCCCTGGGGGAGAAGGGAGGAAAGAGGGGCGCCTCCCCTTCGTAAGGGGAGGCCGGGCCCTCAGGCCCGGGAGGGGTCAGCGCCGTTCTTGTTGGCCGACCCGCGCCATCCGAGGTATCCCCGCGGACCCCTCCGGCGCTCACGCGCCTGCCTCCCCTTCGTAAGGGGAGGCAAGGACCTCCAGACCCGGGGATCACCTCGCCGGCGAGGCGCGCGTTGCCCGGCGGTGGAAGCCGCCGGGGCTCACGCTTCGTCCTCGACGGGATCGAAACGGTCTCCCAGGGACAGCGGGGAAAGGCGAATCCCCGCTCCGTCCTCGATCTCGATGACGACCTTGTCGTCGCTCGTGAACCCCGCGATCTCGAACTTCGTCGAGCCCGAGATGCGCTCCGGGAGCCGGGAGGAGAACGCGGGTTTCGGCCGGAGCTTCTGCCCGGTCCGATAGGGCCCCAGCTCCGCTCGCGAGGTCAGGAGGAACGTCCCGTTGCCCAGAGCATCCGGGATGAACTGCCGTCTCGGAACCGCGGGTGCCGGGTCGGGCGCCTCGGGCGCTGCCGGCGCCGGAGCCGGAGGCTCTGAGACCGGCGGCGGCGGTGGAGGCGGAGCCGGCCTGGGCGGTGGAGGCGCGGGTGGACGCGAGAACTCGTGATGCCATTGCCTCTCCGAGATCCCGATGGCGTCGAGTTGGTCGTTGAGCTTCTGGATGTCCTCGTCCCTGGCGAGCTTGTCCGTGTAGAAGTAGCCGAGGGCCCTGAGAACGACATCCTTCGGATTCTCGACGACGGTCACCGCCCCTCCCGATGCCCGGTTCACCAGCCGGATGTCCTCGAGATAGGCGAGGAACTCGATCAGCGTCCGCCGCGTGAAGACGAGCCGCTCGCGCCCCTCGCGGCCGATCTCCCGCCTCCTCGCCATCCCCTCGGCGGTCGCATGAAAGCGTGCGAGCTTCGCGAGGAATCCGCGCATCCCCTGGATCGCCTTCAATTTCGGGAACCGCGAGTCGACCGGGTCTCCGCCGTAGGACACGCCGTTTCTCCGGAAGGAGGGGATCTCGCCGAAGACCATCAGGGTCAGCATCTGTGCGTACTCGGTCTCCGCCGGAGCCGGCACGTACTTGTAGGCGGTGAAACGGTCCTTGTACGCGGGGGAGAGCGGCGAGCGGCCGGATGTCTCGGCCGGATTCATCGTCGCGAAGATGCGAAAGCCAGGATGGACCGGCGGCCCCCCCGGCCGCCCGATCGTGGCCCCTCCGTTCTCGGGAACGGTCAGCGAGGGGTGCTTTTCCAGGACGGGGTTCAGCCGCTCGAGGATCTGGGGTTCCGCAAGGTTGACCTCGTCAAGGATCAGCCACTGCCCCTTCTCCATGGCCTCGGGAACGGCTCCGTTCTGCCAGCGCCAGTCGGGGATCGAAAGCTCTTCTTCCTTCGCGATCCGCTGCGACTCGACGAGAGAAAGGCCTCGCCCCTCCCGCCGGGCTCGCTCGACGATCTCGCGTGAAGCGTCCTTGAGGAGTCTCGTGTCGGCGACGAGCTGCCCGAAGCCCGACGCCAGGAGCCCGTCGTTGGGCACGAATTTCCCGATCAGATCGGAGGTGTCCGTCTGTCCGCTCAGGTTGATCCGGACGAGAGGGTTTCCCGATCGCATCGCGAGGTACTCGATGGAGCTGGTCTTCGACGTCGACGTCTCGCCCTCGAGAAGGCACGGCTCCCGAAGCCTGACGGCCGTCGCGAGCTTCTCGAGAAGGGCCGCCGTCCTCTCGTCGATCGCGAAATGAGTGAAGGCCGAGGCGGGCGGGACGAGGGGACTCGCCTCGGGGCACCTTTCGATCTCCACCTCGAGAACGTGGAGGAAGCGGCCGTCGGCCGTCTCGGCGACCGGCGGCACCGGGCCGCGTCCCGCCCGGCGTCTGTCAGTGAGAGGGAGAGGCGGCATGCTTCACTCCTCGATTCTGGGATGCGGCGTCCATGTTCGCAGAAGATCGTTCTCAAGCCCCCTCTTTTGCAAAGAGGGGGTTGGGGGAGTTAGAGCGGGACGGGGGACGAGCCGCTGATGCTCGTCGCCGTTGAGGCGATCCGTCGGCGGTCAAGCCGGCAATCAGACGGTCGAGCCCCCCTCTGTCGTGAAGAAGGGGCTTTCCGGGTTGCGCTGATCTTCTGACACGTGCGGCGATGTGGTGACGAGCGAGGCTCGAAAGACGAGCTCCTGGCGTTTCCGGCACGGGAGTGGGAGGGGATGAAGGGAAGGCGGGAGACAGCCTTCTCGCTCTAACTCCCCCAACCCCCTCTTTACAAAAGAGGGGGCGACTGGCGCTTCGCGCCGGTTCTGCAAATGAGATGCTGCATCGCGTCCGGACGCCAGACGGGCTCAACATCGGGCACCTTCTCGAGTGGGGGCTTCGGAGGCTCCCGATTCATGAAGTGGCGAAGCCGAGAACCGGGCAGCCGGCTCGATCAACGATGGCCCCCCACCCGCACTCAGCGATTCGCCAGGTGCTTCACATCCAGCCGCCCTACCTCTCCGGCGACCCGAGAACGTCCACTAGAAGGGCCGCGAGCCGCTCCGGGAGTTCCTCGGCCCGGATCCCTGGAAGGGCGATCGGGTAGAAGTCCGCGACGTGATCCGTCCCCGGACCGAGCCCGAGGCCGACGAGGATCTGGTCCGTCGTCGACAGAATCGACCGAACCGCCTCCCTGAGCTCGGCCTCGCCGCTTCTCCTGCCGGCCGGGATCCCGTCCGAAAGAACGAGCAGGAGCTTCCGAGAAGAAGCCTGTCCCTTCAGGTGCTCGGATGCGGCGAGCAAGCAGGGTCCGTCATCGTTGAAGGCGGCCTGATTGTGACCGCCGGGATTCGAGTTCCTGACCTCGGCGAGCATGCCGGAAAGCCTGCCCCTGACCGCCGCCCCCAGTTCGTCGTCCCATTCCTTGAAGACGATCAGGTCGTCCTGGAACCCCAGGATCTCGTGCGGAATCCCGAGCCGGCTTAGGACCTCGGTGAAAAGGACGACGGCCTTGAAGGTCTCCTCGATCCTCCCTTCCACGGACATCGATCCCGACAGATCGACCAGGAGCGTGATCGAGAAGTCCCGTTTCCCGGGGAGGTTCCGGGTCGAAAAGATCCTGTCATCCGTTCGCGAGGCGCCCGCTCTGCGGGCCGCGTCTCGCCGGAACACCGCGGAAAGGACGAGGCGCGCCCCGGTCGCCGTTCTCCGGCTTCTCTCCGCCGAGGTGGGGCGGAAGATCTCCTCGAGCTCGCGGGTGAGCTCCTCGTCGAGGTGCCGGACGGAGCGATAGGCCTCCTCGTAGGGTCCCGGGGCCGCGAGGACCGCCTGCCGGGTCGCGATCTCGCCGAGTTCCTCCCGGAGGCGGCTCTCCTCGCGCTCGCGCTCCCGCCGCGATTCGAATTCCCCCCGGCTCTCCGGCCGCAGCGAGTCCAGACCCCCGTCCCGCTCGGCAACGACCGCACTCTCGATCTCGGCGAGCGCTGCGAGCGCGGCCTCCTCCAGCCTCTGTCTTTGCCCCTCGGGAAGCGCCTCGAGGGACGGCCGGGCCGAGGGGACCGCGCGGGCTCCCCTCCCTCCGCTCGCCGGGCTCGCACGCAGAACTCGCCGCTCGCATTCCCGCCGGAGGTCTTCCGAGAAGAGGCGCCGCGCCTTCGGCCAGATCTCCTCGTAGAGGATGCGGTACCGCTCGATGGCCGCTTGGCGGATCTCGCTCTCCGGCGCGTCCTCGGCGGGCAGAGTCCTCTCGAGCCGCAGGAGGGGGGCTTCGATCTCGTCGTAGGCGTCACGCACCGCCAATGCGACGCCGTCGAGCGAACCGAGATAGGGACGGTAGACGATGAGGTCACAGAGCTTAAAGAACTCCGGGATCTCGCCCGGACGGCGTGCCTCGCCCACGGCCTCGAGGGCCTGCCGCACGGAGTCCCGCCGCGCCGCCTCGAGCCACGCACCGGCCCCCGGGTAGCGCTCGGCGACGACACGATCCGTGGGCCGCTCCTCGACAGAGCTCGCGAGAGCGTGGAACCCCGGCTCGTGGAGGACCTCATCGGGAATGAAGGAGCCGTGCCTCGTGATGGCCACGTGCCCCGCCTCGTGCGCGGCCTTGCCCTTGGCGACGTCCTCGGATGCCTCGAGGATTCGGGACGGGATGTGGACCCACGTTCGCAGGACCCGGTCGCGGTCTGCGGGATCTGTTTCGGTCATCGTGAACCACGTCTCTTCCTGGCCGGGGGGAACGCGGCTCTCGTCCGTCATCACCTCGAGGTCGTCGCGCCGGCTGATCTTCTTGACGATCAACGCGAGACGCGACAGGAGGAGGGCCCTCTCATCGCGAGCCATCGAGGAGCCCTCCAGGAACGATCAGCTTCTCTTTCGCCGTGGGCCCCACGGAGACAAGCGCGACCGGGATCCCAAGTCCGTCGTCCGACGCGAGGAACGTGAGAAACCTCCTCGCGGCCACGGGTAGCTCCTGAACGTCCCGGCACCCGGTCAGGTCTTCGTCCCATCCCGGAAGCTCCGTGAAGACCGGACGGCACTCTGGGAGAAGCCGGGTTCGCGCGGAGATCTTCTCCCCTCCCCGGCGAGGAACCTTCATCGAACGGGCGGTTTTCGCAGGGGATCCTTCGACGCGGAAGAACTCGGAAGCCCCTGGCGGCACCTCGTACGCCGTGGCGACCCTCACCGATGGCAGGCCCGAGAGCCTGTCGAGGTTCGTGACCGCGAGGGCATCGACCCCGCCGGCAACTCTCAGGGCGTAGCGGAGCATGACGAGATCGAGCCAGCCCGCCCGCATCGGCCCCTGCCACTCGTTGGGGACATTGTGGACCTCGGGCAGGCTGGCCGTCAGTCCGGCGTCCTCCGTCACGAACGGTCCGGCGCCGTGCCGCGTCGCGTAGGCACGCAGAACGCCGATCCTCACGGGCCGCCTTCCGCCGGGTCTTGGGATGCCCGAGAACGTCGTGTCCGACTTCGTGACGTGTGGAACGAAACCGCGCGTCGCATCGAGGAGGACACCGTGGGCCCCCTCGAAAACGACAGCTCCTCCGCGAGCGCTTCCCCCGAGGGAACCTGCCGGTTCGATCCAGAGTCCCGATGCGGACGCCAGACCGTGGATCTCCTCGGCGATGCTGGGGACGTCCATCCGCTCGAGAAGCCCGAGCCGCTCGTCGACGGGCCCTCTCTTCGGGCTGCCTTCCACGAGTTGCTCGGCCAGGTCGATCTTGAGCCGCCAGAGAAACTCGAGCTTTCGCTTCAAGAGAGACAGGTTTTGCAGATCGCCGGCACGGACGGCCGCGGGACCGAGGCGGGAGGCATCCCCCGCGGCCTCTCCCACTCCACGGCCGCAGCTCCCGTGCCTCTCGTCGCCACGCGAGAGCTCGCGAATCTGGTTGACGAGCTTGTGGAACGGCAGAACGACGGGACAGCGAGGATCGATCGTCAGCTTCCGTAAGGGAGCGGAAACGCCGCAGGCTTCGAGATGAGAGGCCTCGCGAGCGAGAGCCAGGGGATCGACGAGCATCCGTTCACAGAGGACGGTTTCCGCTCCGTCAGCGAGCATCCCGGAGCCGAACTGCGCGAAGCAGTGGGTGATCCCTTCCGGGGTGACGACGTGGTGGGCCGCCTGCGGCCCGCCGTTCCAGCGTACGACGAGATCCGCTCCGGTCTCTCTGGCCAGGAAGTCGACGATGGTTCCCTTCCCCTCGTCCCCGAAGCCGAGTCCGATGACGGCCCAGGCCGGATGGTTCACTCCTCCCCGCCGGCCTCCCAGATCTCGCGGTAGGCATCCCAGGCGGCCATCGCCTCCTTGAAGAAGCGCTGACACAGGCCGTCGCTCAGCATGAAGTGCCGGTAGCCGAAGGTTTCCATGAGCCTGAGGTCGGAGATGTCGCCCATCGTCACGGCCCCCCCCTTCTGCTCGATTCCCTGAAAGATCCGCGAGGCGAGGATGGCATCGGGGTCCTTCTCGATCAGGAGCTTCAGCGCGGGGAGCATCGCGGCCTTGTTGTCTCCGATGTTGATCATCAGGTCGTCGCGCGCGGCCATGAGCTGGCAGTTCGCGAGTGTTTCCGCGGAGGCATCGCGAATGAACTGAAGCCCCCTCGGCGATTCGATCTTCAGGACGCAGCGGGCTTCTGGAAGTCTCTCGCGAACCGCCGCGATGTCGCTCTCTTCCTCGACGAAGGAGAGCATGACCCTCTCGATTCCGAGTTCGTTGCAGGCATCAAGGAACTCTTCGTCTTCTGGCGTGAGGTACCCCTTGATCCTCAGGTTCTTTCCGTGAACGTTGACCGCCTGACCGGCACCGACGGCGGAAGGCGGCTGGGGATCGACGTAGACCCGGTTCCCCCTCACCTCCACGATCTCGGACCACTCGTTGCCGCGGAAGAAGATCCGCGCCGGAGTCTCGACCTCGAGCTCGTGATTGAGGACGATGTCGCCGAACGTGGGGACGGCCCACTGGAGGATGCGGAGCTGGCGCCCCTTGATGTCGACCCAGAAGAGCTTTCCGGCCGCCTCGGTGAGCTCGATCAGGCGCTGGAGAGTCTCGAGCGGAGAGAACGGGGACCGCGCGCCGACGTTGTACCTCACGCCGTGGACCGACGGGTGCTCGACGATCTCGCGAATGAGCCGGGTCTGGTGAGCGGCAGGGAGGGTCGCGATCAACATGGGGCCTCACCCCGGTTGCCGGCACGCTTCCGGCAGAGAGGGGCAGGGGTGTCGATCGTTGCCGCCCCCGGATCCTTCCCCTCGCCCCGCGTCAGCGGGGAGAGGGTGGCCGCAGGCCGGGTGAGGGGTCTCTTCGGGCCGCTTTTGCATTCGCGCCCGATCCCCTTCAGACAGGACATCACCGTTTCTCACAACCGCTTCGTCTTGCCGCCCCGCTTCTTCTCCGGCGGTTTGGCGATGACGAGGGGCTGGGAGACCTTGACGATCGAGGAGGAGGCCGCGAGCGCGCCCAGCGCCTCGGCCGTCTGCTTCTTTCGTCCCGTCGTCTGGCCGCGTTCGTCCATGTGGGTGAGGTACTCGTCCAGGTCGCGGCCCCCGCTGAGCGCGAGGGCTCCGAGGATGATGTCGGCGATCGCTTTCGGATCCTCGATGATGAGGATGTTCTCGGGCGGGATGACCGACGCCCACTGGGCCTTGATCGTGGCGTCCTGATAGCCCGCGTAGGCCGCGGTCGCCGCCTCGTCCATGGGCCTGGCCGCGGGATCGTAGTCGAACGAGAAGCACTGCACGTCGCTGCCTTCGCCTGTTTCCCCGCCCTTGGAGATGACACCGGAGAAGTGCTCGACCTTGCCATTCACTTCCAGCTCGACCTTGAAGGAAGTCGGGGCCGGACTCTCGTGAAAGCGGTAATTGCGGACCCAGACCCTGTACCGTCCCTTCGGGGCCGTTCCCTTCGCCCACCGTGTGTTCTCGACGGGCTTGGTCGTCTCGCCGTTCACGTTGCGGTCGACGTCCAACTCGCCGCCGCACGAGGCCCTCTTGCTGCCGAAATAGATGTGCTCGTTTCCGGGGGTCATCACGTGGAGATCGAGGTCGTTTCTGTTGTTCCAGATGAGCGAGGCGCGGATGTCGACGCCTCCGTGCATGCCCCCGGCGGCCAGGACACGGCTCCGGATCTCGGCGTCGATGTCGTCCTTGCGCTCTTCCCACGTCTTGTGCGGGTAGATGAAGAAGACGTGGAACCGCTCCTGAAGCTCCCGGAAGATTTCCTTGCTGTCGATGTCGGCGCGAAGGGTGTCCCCGATGATGCGCTGAACATGGTCTTTGGAGACCTTCGGGTAGAAGCCCTCGTCACCGATGAAGAAGAAGTAGCCCTTCTGGCCGCGGCTGAGCGACTCGAGCTTGGTGTGGCGGGCATAGAAGTACGCGGCGAGCTCGTATGTTTCCTGCCCCGTGCCGCCTCCGCCCTCCTCGAGCCACATGTTCTGCAAGACGGCGTCGAGGCGGTTGTCGGCCTCGAACTGTCCGACCTGCAAGGGTGCCTGGTCGACAGTCGCGTCCCCGATCGCGGCGAAGCTGATCGCGGGACCGGGCACGTAGGCCCGCATGTTGACCTGCCCCATCAGCATCGGCATCTTGTCGTAGACGTACTTGGCGTCCTTGCCGCGAGAGCGCGTCACGTCGAAGGCGACGACGATGGGCGTCTCGTTCATGCACTCGCGGATCTTCCCGAGCGGGTTCAGCTCGGGGTGGACTTCACGCCGCGCGGCGTCAGTCCCGCTGGGCACTCCGCCAAAGGTGAACGCATCCTCCCGGCTCGACCGGGCCCTTTCGGCGACATCGCCGTCGTAGAAACCGCCTCCCATTGTGACTCTCCTTTCTCGTCTCTCACATCGGAAGTTCGATGAATCCCCTGTGCCCGAAGACGTCCTGCCGAAGCTGCGAGAGCTCCCTGTGCATCTCCCACGCGTCCTGGGCCCGCATCCGGGGGGCCGTGATGAGCATGAAGTCGAGGTATCTCTTGAGCCTGTCCGGCACGGAAGGGGGAACTGTTCCCGTCTCTGGGTTGCCCCCGAGGAGCTCGACCATGCACTTGGCCGCTGAATAGAGGTCCGACGCCGGCACGGGGGGCTTTCTTTCCGCGGCTTCCGGCGGACTGTAGAGCTCGTTGACCGTCCGGAACCCCTCTCCCGTACGGGCGGGCTCGACGGCCGCGTAGCTCCAGTCGATCAAGAAAACGTTGTGGTCTCTTGGCCGGACCATGACGTGCGCGGGCTCGACATTGCAGTGGACGATTCCCTTGCTGTGCGCGAATCCGAGGACCGACAGGAGTCGATGGAGGATCCAGCCAACGTGCGCCGGATCGATCCCTGCCGGGTACTTCTCGAGGATTGTCGGGATGTCGTGAGCGTCGATCTCGCGGAGCACGAGGGCTTGCTTGCCCTCGGTCTTGAACTGGTCGAGCAGGACGGGCAGGTGCTTGCTGCCGCTCCCGAGGTCGAGCCAGAGACGAGTCAGAACCCTGATCTCGTTTCTGACGAGGTCGTTGTCCGCGGGCTCCTTGGCGACCTTCACGACGATCCTGGCCGGATCTCCCTCACCGCCGGCCACCGTGCCCCGGAACACGTAGCAGAGGTCGCCTTCCGCCAGGGGCGTCGTGGAGATCCGGTAGCGGTGCTTGGCGGTCTCGATCTCCGTGAAACCCGAGGCCGGGGCGTCGTCCGAGGGAGCCTCGCGCTCCCCGTACGTCTTGCGGGCGAGCTTTCTTTCGGCCCGCTCTCGCATGTCGTTGAGTTTCTGGAACGCCTCCTGGGCGAGCTCTCTGGCCTCCGGATCGCCGTTGAAGCGGTCCGGGTGGCACCCCCTGGCCATCTGACGGAAGACCGCCGCCAGGGCCTCTCCCTCGTCCGGCCCGGTCAGGACCCCGAACACGTCCTCCGGGCAGACGGCCTGCGTCACGGCTTCATACACCCGGGCCAGCTCACTATCCATCAGGAGGTCCCTTCTGCCTTTCTATGGGCGCAGTCTATCGGTCGGGGAGATCGATGGGAACCGCCGCCCCCGCCGATCTGAGTGAGAATGGTCACGTGAGCGACGCGAAGAGACTCCTCGCCGGTCCCCACGTCACCGCGCGGACCGAACGCCCTCCCTCCTACCCGCCCCGCTTCCCGGTGCCCGACGACAAGGTCGCCTGGGAGACTGCCTTTGCGGGCTACGACCCGCCCTACCACGTCGACCTCGTCGTCCTGGAAAACGACCGGTCCACGAATCCGCGGGGCTGGGCGGATCCCGAGAACCTCGACCACGTCACTCGCGCGTTCTACAGCCTGGAAGGAGTCGTGAGATTCGACGAGCTCGGACGTCCCCGGAACCCTCTGGGACGGACGGGAATCTGCGGCCGCGGCCTTCTGGGAAAGTGGGGGGCCAACTTCGCCGCCGACCCCCTCATCACGCGCGAGGCGCAGGCGGGCGGCCCGCTCGAGGTGCTCGTCATCGAGCGCGCGGACAGCGGCCTATGGGCCTTTCCCGGCGGGATGGTCGACGCCGGTGAGAGCGCGACGGACGCCATGACCCGCGAGCTTTTCGAGGAGACGGGCGTCAGGATCGACATGTCGGGCGCGTCGATCGTCTACCGCGGCTATGTCGATGGCCGGCGGAACACCGACAACGCCTGGCTCGAGACCATCGCCGGTCACGTCCATCTCGGCGAAGCCGGGCGGGACGCCATCCCGAACGCCGGGGATGATGCCCGTTCAGCCCGCTGGGAACCCGTCACTCCCGAGCTCATCGCGAGAATGCACAAGACGCACGGCCGGATCCTCGCGGACGCGGTGAAGCGGGCCGGTTTCGTCATCGCCGGTTCGTAGGATTCGAGGACCTCGGGGAGACGGTCAGGGCTCCGGGCGGGCAAGCTTGACGATCTGGGCTTCATCCGCCTCGAGAAGGCGGGTCAGGTCGAGGAGCACCCGGTCCTCTCCCCCTGCTCGGACGGCGCCCGAAAGGAGCCCCTTCATGGCGTTCGGCAGTCCGGCCGGGTCCGGGGAGTCGCACGTCTCCGCGGCGAGGATTCCGTCGATCTCCGAGACGGCGAGCGCCGCGGGGACGCCCCCGAAGCTGCCCGCGAGAAGATAACGGAGCTCGTCCGCGTCTCCTCTCGAGAAGAGCCGGGCCGCCACGTCCACGACGGCGAGAACCCGGGAGCGGTACCTCACGAGACCGATGATGTGCTCCGGGGCCGCGGGCGCGGGGAGGAGTTCCTCCATCGGGAGGATCCGCTCGACCTCCTCCGTCCACGCCGCGGCGCGGATCTTCCCGGCGCGAAAGGCGACCACCTTTCCGGTCATGCGGGCCTCAGGGTGGCGTTGCCGGTCCGGAATCGTCCGACCTCGTCCTCGAGGGTCGCGGCGAGAGTCTCGAGCGCCGCGGCCGCGTCCTCGACCGAGGCCGCCGACTCGAGCGTCTCGCGATGAGCGGCTGCGACCTCACCAAGGACGGCCTTCAGGCGCTGCCCCTCGACCGCCTGCTGGTTGACGGCCGCCTGGATCTCGTGAATGAGGGCGAGCGATCTCTCGGCCGCGGTCGAGATCTGGCTCGCCGCGCTCTTCTGCTCGTGGACGGTCCTCTCGACAAAGCCGGAGAGGTCGTTGACGGAGACGACGAGGCCACGGATTCGTTCGACCTCGCTCGCGTTCTTGCGTCCCTGGGCCGCCAGGGATTCGAAGTTCTGCCTCACCTTGCCGATCGAGGCGGTCGTGCCGTTGAGCGCGACCGTTTGTTCCGTGGCGACCTGGTGGATCGCCGCCGCTGCGGACTCCGCCTGGCGGGCGGCGGTTTCAATGGCCTGCAACGAGAGGGAGGCCTTGTCCGCCGTGGCGAGTCCCACTTGGACGAGGCGAGTCTGCTCCTCGGCCGCCATCCGGGCCGCGTCGATCTCCTCGCGGATGCCCCCGATCAGCTCGGCGATTCCCCTCGCGCCCCCCTCGGTCCGCTCGGAGAGCTTTCGGATCTCGCCCGCCACGACCGAGAAGCCCCGGCCGTGCTCCCCTGCCCGGCCCGCCAGGAGCGACGCGTTGAGGGCCAGAAGATTCGTCTGCCGGGCGACCTCCTCGATCACGGTCAGGATCCGGCCGATCTCGCGCGAGCGGCTGTCGAGCCTCACGACGATGTCGCGCAGCGATTCCGCCGATTCCCGGATCTCGGTGACGGAGCCGTGCATCTCGGAGATGACGCCCGTCCCCGCCGTCCCCTGGGTCGCCACCCGGGCCGCCTGGGCCCTGGCCTCCATGGCCGAGGCCGCCACGAGGGAGAGGGACTCCTGGTTCTTCTGCGAGGCCGTCGTCAGCTCGTCGGCCCAGATCGCGAGGCCAGACAGGGTGGAGTCGAGGACGGAGGCGCCCTCGACGAGGGAAGCCACGGCCAGGGCCCCCTCGTTCGCGGCCTGGTGGAGGCCCTCCGTCCGTGTCAGGAGGTGCGTCAGGGACCGGTCGACCTGAGAAACCGCCACCGCCGTCTCCTCCGAGCCGCTCGAGAGGTTCTCGACGCTCTCGGCGATCCCCGACAGGGCCGTGTCGAAGCTCTGGACCGCCCGGGAGGCGGTGTCGATCCGTCCGAGGGCGACGTTGGCTCGCTCACGCGTCTGGATGGAGGACGTCCGGAGGATCGCGATCAGGCGATTGAGCTGCCCCTGCTCTCTCCTGATCGACATGAGCAGCTGGGAGGCACTCGACCCAACGGCGTTCAGGAGACGCCCCAGCGCCCCGGACATTCCGGTCGTCTCGGGAGCCCGTGCCCAGAGGTCGCCTTCCGCCATGTGCCTTGCCGTCTCGAACGCGCGGGCCATCTTGCCGGCCGGCCTCTGGGCCAGGACCGTGATGAAGCCTCCGGCGAGAAGGGCCAGGATGAACGAGGCCAGGAGCCCGTAATCGAAAGTCCTCGTGAAGATGAGGGAAGGGCTCAATCCATGGCTTGCCCACGCGGCCGCAAAGGACCCGGCGGCGCCGGAAAAGAAGACGAGCAGCGCTGCCGCTAGAGCTCCGGGAAAGACGAGCCGGTCCGGTTCCTGGATGGAGACCATGGGCGAAGTCTACTGTTTCCGGCGGAGCTTCGTGATGCACCCGCCTCCGGGGGGCCTCACGTCAGAGCCGGTGATTTCGGGACCGACCGGGCTTTGGGTGTGAGACGCGAGCTCCCTCCCCTCAGTTCGCGGAGGTCGAACGGGGATGTCCTCGCGATCGTCCAGGCACGGCGTATCGCCTCCGCTTGCCGTACTCCAGGAGGGCCGGCTCCAGGAGGCGGCGTCCCCTGTACAGACGCGACATCACGGTCCCGAGGGGGATGCCGAGGGTCTTCGAGATCTCCCGGTAGCTCAGGTCGTAGAGGTCCGAGAGTTCCACGACGGCCCGGAACTCCTCCGGAAGGCTCCGGAGGGCCTGGGCGATGCCGGCATCGAGGGACTTCTCGAGAAGGACCGCCTCGGGGGTCTCGGGGTCTTCCAGGATCGGACCCTGGGTGTCCGACGCGGAGACCGCGACCGGCGTGCCGAGCTTCTCGGAGACGAGCCGCTGGCGCCGGTAGCTGTTGATGAACGTGTTCTTGAGGATCCGGAAGAGCCAGGCGCGCAGGTTGGTCCCCTCCTCGAACCCTCCGTAGTGGGCGAAGGCCTTGAGGTAGGTGTCCTGGACGAGGTCTTCCGCGTCCTGGCGGCTCCCCGTCAGCCTCAAAGCGGCGCTGAGGAGGTGACGAGCGAAGGGAAGCGGCCCCTCGTCAAAGTCCCACTTTCCCCTCGTCTCGAAACCGTCGAGCGCGGACGCGTGCCCCATGCGAACCTGAGATGGAATCTCCGTGCCAGGGGTTTGGTGTCCACATTTCGCGCCGATCTGGCGCCAGAAAAGACAAAACCCCGGCCGAAGCCGGGGCTGGATAGCCAGAACGGGTGCCCGGGGGATTACTTGCCCTGGACGACGAAGGCGATGACGAGGGCGTAGATGACCAGGGACTCGATGAGGACGAGGCCGAGGAACGCCATGCCCCGAATCTGGCCCGCCGCTCCCGGGTTGCGCGCCATGCCGTCACAGGCCGCGACCGAGGCCTTGGCCTGCGAGAGCGCGCCGGCCGCCGCCGCGACACCGAGGACGATGGCCGCGGAAAGGTGGCCCCACCCGGCGCCACCGGAGGCCTTGGCGGCTTCCTCGGCAGCGAGGGCGAGGTTCGGCAGGAGAAGGGCGAGCGCGGTGACCAGGCCGGCGGGAACGAACTTCTTGAGCATTCTGGGGAACTCCTTTCGGTGTTGAAAGCCTCTTTGGGGCCTGAATTCGTGACTCTTCTCTAAAGAGGGCCGGGCCAGGGGTCCGGACCCTTGATTCTATTTCTTCTCAGTGATCGTGGGACGTGGCCTCGCCAATGTAGACCGTCGTCAGCAGGGTGAAAACGTAGGCCTGCAAGAACGCCGTGAAGATCGAGAGGGCGTTCATCGGGAACGGGACGAGGATCGGACAGAGGTCGACGAAGTTCGACGTGGCCGTGTGCTCACCGAAGATGTTGCCGTAGAGCCGCATCGCCAGCGAGAGCATGCGCGCGGTGTTGCCGATGATCTCGATCGGGAAGACGAGGATCGCGAGCGCGAGACTCGGCCCCATGAACCTCTTGAGGTACCCGATCGGTCCGTGCATCTTGATGCCGATGGCGTTGTACAGGATGAAGCACGTGATCGACAGCGCGAACGTCACGTTCAGATTCGCCGTCGGCGGCTGGAGGAAGAAGAAAAAGCCGCAGAGGTTCGAGAGCGTGATGAAGAAGAAGAACCCCCCGGCCAGCGCCAGATAGTGCTCGGGGTGATGGTGGATGTTCTCCTTGGCCACGCCTCTCAGGAAGTCGACGAAGAGCTCGAGGAGATTCTGGACGCCTCCCGGAGCTCCCTTCTGGAACGCCCGGCTCGCCAGCGGGAAGAAGATCGCGCTGAGCAAGAGGACAAAGAGCGCCATGATGACGTGGTCGGGGAGCCACCCGAGAACTTCGCCGTGCTCTCCGCGAGGCGCGATTCCGGCGATGTGGAATCCCCCGATCGAGACGCCGTCGAGCCACCAGGAGGGCGCGGCATGGGCGGGATCCCCAAAAAGACTGGCCAGGATCTTGTTTACGATTTCGAAGAGAATCGAAACGCTATGGTGCATGTGTCACTCTACGGAATTGGTCCGGCGGCCCTAGTCCCTGATCATGCCCCCGGAACGTCTCGTCTGGCCTCCCTCTCGCGACGAATCTCGAAAAACTCCTCGACAACCGCTCCAACTACCGCTGTCGAGAGACCTGCGAGGGCCCACGGAACCTTGTCTGGTAGGACGGCCACGATTCCGTAGATTGCAAGACCGAGGAAGGCGTAGCGGAGGACGGCACCGAGAGCGAACTTGACGCCCAGCTTTTCTCGCGACTTTCTGTCGGGTGTCAGGAACCGCCCGGCCAAAGAGCCGAGCCAGGCGACCGACACAATAGCCACGGCAGATCCCAGAGTCAAGGCGATGGCCTCCCGGAACCAGCCGAGAGCGCCGAGCAGCGTCGCGGCGGACGCGGCCAGGAGTACGGTCCGTCTCACCGCTCCGCCCCCCATGCGCCCGAATTTCGCCGTCACGGGTCTCGATTCTCTCCCCCGGCGATCCGCTTCGCGGCCCGGAACACCTCGAAGAGCCCCCCGGCAAACCCGAGAAGTCCCAGGACCGCGAGCAGGACGGGGGCCGTCCCGAAAAGCCGGTCGAGGAGCCACCCAAGTCCGGCGCCCGCAGCGATCGCCGACGGCAAAACCCACCCGAAGCTCAGGACGTCAGCGAAGAAGCGGTCGCCTGACGGCCTGGTCACGCGCTCCCCATCTCGAGAAAGTGCCCTGCATCACACCCATGTGGCGCCCAGGCGCGATGGACCCTTTCATTCGAAGAACCGGCGCGAAGCCCCGGGTGCCCCCTCTTTTGTAAAGGGGGGGTGGGGGGAGTTAGAGCCCTCCGGATGGGATACGTCTCCATCTCGGCCGTCAGCCCGGGGCGGGCGCGCCCGCCCCCACTTTCAGTTCAGAAGACACGCCTTCGCCCAGCTCACGAGCGGCTGGGGCAGGATTCCGAAGAGGAGCGTACCGGCCAGACAGGCGATGACGGCGGCGCTCACCGCCGGTTCTTCCTTCCAGCGCAACTCGCCCTCTCCATCGACGAGGTACATGGCCCTGACGATGCGGAAGTAGTAGAAGAGGCTCACGGCCGACATCAGAACGCCGAGGAGGGCGAGCCAGAACCACCCGGCCTTCATGGCCGAGGTGAAGAGGTAGTACTTGCCGATGAAGCCCACCGTCGGCGGGATGCCCGTCAGGGACAAGAGGAAGACGAGCATCGCGGCCGCGGCCGTCGGGTTCTTCCTGGCGAGCCCGTTGAAGTCGTCGACGCTCTCCCCCGCATAACCCTTCGTCTCGAGCATCACGACGAGGCCGAACGCCCCGAGGGTCATCAGGGCGTACGACGCCAGATAGATCATGAGCGCCGGCAGACCGAAATCGGTTCCGTATCCGAGGAATCCCATGAGCGCGTAGCCCGCGTGTCCGATCGACGAGTAGCCCAGAAGCCGCTTGACGTTCTCTTGCATCAGCGCGCCGACGTTCCCGACGACCATGGTCAGGGCGGCCGAGGCCGCGACGATCACTGTCCAGTCCGCGGAACCCGGACCGAAGCCCGAGTAGAAGATCCGGGCGAAGATCGCATAGGCCGCGAGCTTCGGACCGACCGCGAAGAAAGCCGCGATCGGAGTCGGGGCCCCCTCGTAAACGTCGGGCGCCCAGACGTGGAACGGCGCCGAGGCGATCTTGAAGAAGAGCCCGCACGCCACCAGGATGATCCCGAGGATGAAGAGAGGCGCCTTCGGGCTGGCCGCCAGGGCCTGGGCGACGCCCGTAAGCGTCAGCGTCCTCGCCGCGCCGTAGACCAGGGACAGCCCATAGAGGAGGACTCCCGAGGAGAACGCACCGAGGACGAAGTACTTGGCCGCCGCCTCGATCGACTTCGTCTCTTGCTTGAAGTAGCCCGCCAGGACGTACTGCGAAAGGGCCATCAACTCGAGGGCGATGTAGATCGACACGAGGTGGACGCCGGAAACCATGAACAGCATCCCGACTGTTGTCAGGAGGATCAGGCAGTAGTACTCGCCGCCCGGATACGGAGAGCTCCCGATGAACCGGAGCGAGAAGAGGATCGTCACCGCCGCGGCCGCCAGGATGAGGATCTTGAAGAAGAGCGAGAACTTGTCGACCGCGAACATCCCCGCGAACCCGATCTGCGGCAGGGACGTGACGGAGGAGAACGGCACGAAGAGGAGAACACCGGTCAGGACGAGGGCGGCCAGCGCCATCCAGGCGATCGCTCCCTCCTTCTCGCGGGAGACCACGGTGGCGTAGATGAGCAGACCCAGGGCGACCGCCGTCAGGAAGAGTTCCGGGACGATCAGGATGAGATCGGAAACCGGAAATGGCATGGCTCAGTTCCCCCGCGGGGCTTCGGTCGCGGCGACTGCCCCGGCCGGAGCGGCCTTCGGGGCCGCCGTCGCCATCCGGGGCGCCTCGGCCCTCGCCTTGGCCGCCACGTTGGCCGCCACGATCTTCTCGGTCGACTTCGCCGTCATCTCGAAGAACGGCTTCGGGTACAGACCGATCCAGAAGCAGAGGACGATGAGGGGAGCGAGTGTCAGGATCTCCCTGAGGTTCACGTCCTGGAGTTCCTTGTTCTCCTCGTGCTTGATCTCGCCAAAGAAGACCCGCTGGTAGAGCCACAACATGTAGGCCGCTCCCAGGACGATTCCGAGCGCCGCCCAGGCCGCCCAGCGCCAGTTCACGATGAAGGCGCCGACCAGGATCGTGAACTCCCCGATGAATCCGTTGAGCAGCGGGAGACCGATCGAGGCGAGCAGGATGATCATGAACAGGGTGGCGTAGATGGGCATCTGGTGCGAGAGCCCGCCGTAGTCCGCGATCATGCGGGTGTGGCGCCTCTCATAGACGATCCCGACGAGCAAGAACAACCCGCCGGTGGAGAGCCCGTGGTTGATCATCTGGAGGATGCCCCCCTGCACGCCCGCGTTGTTGAGCGCGAAGAGCCCGAGCATCACGAAGCCCAGGTGCGCGACGGAGGAATACGCGACGAGCTTCTTCATGTCGGGCTGGACCATCGCCACCATCGAGCCGTAGATGATGCCGACGATCGAGAGGAGAACCACCCAGCCGATCGTGGTCAGTCCGAGGAAGGTCGCGCTCGACTGGATGCCATCAGGGAACATCGGCATCGAGAACCTCACGAAGCCGTAGGTCCCCATCTTCAGCAGGACGCCCGCCAGGATGACCGAGCCGGCCGTCGGAGCCTCGACGTGGGCGTCCGGCAACCAGGTGTGGAAGGGGAACATCGGGACCTTGATCGCAAAGCCCAGGAAGAACGCCCAGAAGAGCCAGATCTGCAGGTCGGCCGGTAGCTGCGAGGCGATCTGGTGGTAGTGCAGGATGTCGAACGTCGGCGAGTTGCCGAGCCCTTGCCACCAGAGGAAGCCCGTCGTGTTCACGAAGTAGAGGGCGATGATGCCGAGCAGCATGATCACCGAGCCGAAGAGCGTGTAGAGGAAGAACTTGATCGCCGCGTAGAGCTTCCTCGGTCCTCCCCAGACGCCGATCAGGAAGTACATCGGGACGAGCATCACTTCCCAGAACACGTAGAAGAGGAAGAAGTCGAGGGCGCAGAAGACCCCGATCATCCCGACTTCCAGAAGGAGCAAGAAGATGTAGTACTCCTTCTCACGCTTCTGGATCGCCGTGAACGAACAGTAGACCGAGATGAAGGTCAGAAGCGTCGTCAAGAGGATCAGGAGAGCCGCGATGCCGTCGACGCCGAGGGAATAGCGCGCGCCGAGGGACGGGATCCAGTCGATGTCCTCGCGGAAGTAGAAGTCGCCGTTCTGGCGGAACCCCTGGTGGAACCAGAGCGGCAGCGAGAGCACGAACGTGACCCCGGAGAAGAATGTCGTCGCCCACTGCAGAACCGCGGACTTCTCCTTCGGCACGAAGAGCAGGACGATCGCCCCCACGAGGGGTGTGAAGATCAGGAGTGAAAGAAGACCACTCATTTCGGGCCCTTCCTCTTACGACAGAATCAGGTAGATACAGACGAGGCCGAAGATTCCGAACGTCATGGCGAGGGCGTACCCCTGCGTCTGCCCGCTCTGAAGGGAACGGTGTCCGCGCCATGCCGTCTGCAGCACATTCGCGACCCCATTCACCGCCCCGTCCACGAAGACCTTGTCAAACCAGCTGGAGACGTGAGCCCCGCCCACCGTCAGGTGGCGAGAGCCGTTGACGGCTCCGTCCACGAACCGGGCGTCGACCTCCCAGAGGAACCGCCCGAACTTCTTGATGAGCCTGTCGACGAAGAGCCACTCGTAGGCTTCGTCCACGAAGTACTTGTTGCGCACCCAGCGGTAGAGACCCGGAAGCGCGCCGGCGATCTTCCCGGGTGTGGCGAACGGGTAGGCCCCGCTGTAGAAGGCCCATCCGAGCGCGATGCCGATGCCGGCGACGACGACCGACGTCATCATCAGGCCCCACTCGAGCGCGTGCGAGGCGTGGTGCGGCTCCGGCATCCAGCCGGCCGCCAGTGGCGGGAAGATCGGTTCGAGGAACTTCTCCCAGGCGTTCTCCTTGCCGAGGATGAACTTCGGGATGCCGAGGTAGCCCGCCACGATCGCGCCGCCCGCGAGAATCCAGAGCGGGATGGTCATCGTCGCGGGAGACTCGTGAACGTGCGCCAGTTCCTCTTTCGTCCCGCGGAACTCGCCGTAGAACGTCATCTTGACGAGCCGGAACATGTAGAAGGCCGTCAGCCCGGCCGTCAGGACGGCCAGCGCCCACAGGATGGGGTGGCCGTTGATGAACGTCTCGGCCAGGATCGCGTCCTTCGAGAAGAAGCCCGACAGGAACGGAACGCCCGCGATGGCCAGCGTCGAGATGAACATGGTCCGGTAGGTGTGCGGGACCAGGTTCTTCAACCCGCCCATCCGCGTCATCTCCTGCTCTCCCGAGAGCGCGTGGATGACCGAACCGGATCCGAGGAAGAGACAGGCCTTGAACCAGGCGTGGGTGAACACGTGGAACATTCCCGCGCCGAAGGCCAGCGAGCCGCAGCCGAGGAACATGTAGCCGAGCTGCGAGACCGTCGAGTAGGCGAGGACCTTCTTGATGTCCGTCTGGGCAAGACCGATGGTCGCCGCGAAGAAGGCCGTCACGCCTCCAACAACGGCGACGACATACGACGCGTCGTGGGTCAGCATCGCGAAGACCGAGGCGTTCTCACCGAGCGTCTTGACGGCCCACTCGTGTGAGATCCGGAAGAGAACGTTGCACCTGGCAACCATGTAGACGCCCGCCGTCACCATCGTGGCGGCGTGGATGAGGGCGGAGACCGGAGTCGGGCCCGCCATCGCGTCCGGGAGCCAGACGTAGAGGGGGATCTGAGCGCTCTTGCCGCAGGCTCCGATGAAGAGCGCGATGCAGGCGGCGGTCACGGCACCACCGGCGGCGTAGGTTCCCGGGTCCTTGGCGGCCGCCTCGAACATCTTCGTGAAGTCGATCGTGCCGAACATCGCCGTGCAGGCGAAGAGCCCCAGGATGAAGCCGACGTCCCCGATGCGGTTCATGACGAAGGCCTTCTTCCCGGCGTCCGCCGCGAAGTCCTTCTGGTAGTAGTAGCCGATCAGGAGGTACGAGCAGAGCCCGACGCCCTCCCAGCCGACGAAGAGGATGCCCAGGTTGGCCCCGAGGACCAAGACCAGCATCGAGAACATGAAGAGGTTGAGGTAGGCAAAGAACCGCCCGTAGCCCTCGTCATGGCCCATGTAGCCGACCGAATAGACGTGGATCAGGGTCCCGATGAACGAGACGAACCCGATCATCAGCGCCGTGAGCGGGTCGATCCGGAAGGCGACGTCGAACTCGAGGGTCTTGGCGCCGAACCAGGTCAGGTTCTCGCCCGCGGGGACCCAAGTCCAGAGCTTGACCACGATCTCGTGATGCCCGCCGGTCTCCTGCCACCAGGCCAGGATGGCGAGGAGCGAGAAGAGGCAGGAAAGGCCCGATGCGATCGGACCCACGAGCGAGTGAACGGCCTTGAACGGGATGTCGACATGGCCTCCGTGGCCGTGCCCGCCCCCGTGGCTGTCGTGGCCATCATGGCTGGCGGCATCGTGGCCGTGGGAGTCGTGGCCTTCTCCGTGCCCGTGGCTCCCCTTCGGCGCGTCCTTGTCTCCCATCTTCGAGTGGGAAACGAGGTAGAGGAGCCCGTTGATGAGGAACCCGATGAAGGGGAAGAGCGGGATCCAGGGAAGAAACGTCTCGGCCTTCATGCGTCACCCCTTCATCTCGGCCGCGTCGTCGAGGTTGACCGACCCCTTGAGCCGGTACAGGGACACGATGATGGCGAGACCGATGGCCGCTTCACCCGCGGCCACGGTGATGATGAAGATCGCGAAGAGGTGACCGTTGAGGTCGCCGAGCTGGCGGGAAAACGCGATCAGGTTCAGGTTCACGGCGTTCAGCATCAGCTCGATGGACATCAGGACCGTGAGCAGGTTCCTGCGGATGAGGACTCCGGTCACGCCGATCGAGAAGAGGAGGAACGAGAGGCCGACATAGTGAGTGAGGGTGATCATCAGTCGAACTTCTCCAGGCTCCGTTTCCCGAGCACCACGGCGCCGATCATCGCGACGAGCAGGAAGACGGAGGCGACCTCGAAGGGAAGGAGGTAGTCGCGGTAGAGACCCCACGCGACAGCCTCGCTGTTTCCGGGGACGACCACGCGCGCCGTCGAATTCTCGATCACGGTGGTCTTCAGCGCCGCCGGGTCGGCGGGCGGCCCCTTCTTGACGAGGGCCGGTCCCGTCAGGACGCCCCCGACGAGGAGGAAGAGGAAAAAGCCCGCCAGGACGGCGATGCCGGCGCGCCTGTTGACGAACGGCTCCTTCGCCTGACGGCGGACGTTGACGAGCATGATGGTGAACAGGAAGAGCACCATGATGCCGCCCGCGTAAACCAGGACCTGCACCGCGGCCAGGAACTCCGCATGCTGGAGGATGAAGAGCCCGGCGACTGCGAGGAAGGTCAGGAGAAGGAAGAGCGCGGAGTGGAGGGGCTGGCGCATCGTGATGACGCCCAGCGCCCCCACGACCGTGATCGCGGCGAACACCCAGAAGAAGAAGACCGATGGATCCACGCGGCAAACCCCCTTGTCACTTCTCGGGGCGGGGCGTGAAGGGTTTCACGTTCGAGTCCCAGCTCGTCAGCTTGACGATGTCGAGGTAGAGGGCCTCGTTCCGCTCGTAGGTCGACAGTTCGTACGTTTTCGTCTTCAGCCAGATCGACTTCGGGTTCGTCGGACAGGCGTCCTCGCACAGACCGCAGAACATGCATCTCTTCATGTCCACGTCGAAGCGGTCGAGGACCTTGACCGACTTGCCCTCTTCGTTCTTCTCGCTGTGCCAGTCGATGTAGATGATGTTGATGGGGCACTCGATGGCGCAGAGCGTGCACTTGATGCAGCGCTCCTCGTCGAGCTTGAACATCCCGCGGAACCTCTCGGACGGCTCCTTGGCCCTCTCCGGGTACTCGACGGTGTCGGCCGGACGTCCCGCGTGCGTGAGCGTCAGCTTCAGGCCGCCGAAGATGTCGGTCAGCATCACCATGTTGAGAAGACTCATGCGGGCACCTCCGTGGGCCGGGACTTTTCGATCACCGTCAGACGCTTGGGGGGAACCCTGAAGGCCAGGAAGATCCCGGCGGCAAACGCGATCGTCAGAATCGTGCCGAGGACCGTCAGGCCCGTCTTGCCCCAGAGGGCCGCGATGGCCACCAGCACGATGTTCCCCAGGGAGAGGGGAATGAGGAACTTCCACCCGAGCGCCATGAGCTGGTCGAACCGGTACCGCGGGAACGTCCCGCGGAACCAGATGTAGACGAACATGAAGAACGAGACCTTCAGGAGGAACCAGATGATGGGCGGGATGAAGTCGAGGAACGATAGGAAGGCGACGTTCGGGAACGGCCGGAGCCAGCCCCCGAAGAAGAGGGTCGTGGCGATCGCCGAGACCGTGACCATGTTGGCGTACTCGGAGAGGAAGAACATCGACCACTTGAAGCCCGAGTACTCGGTGTGGAAGCCGGCGACGAGCTCGCTCTCGGCTTCCGGCAGGTCGAACGGGGTCCGGTTCGTCTCCGCCACTCCCGAAACGAAATAGAGGAAGAAGGCCACGAGGCCCGGGAAGATGAACCAGAGGCCCATCCGCTTCTGCGCCTCGATGATCTCGACGAGCGAGAGCGTCTGCCCCATCACGATGATGGCGGCGACCGCGAAACCCATCGGGACCTCATAGCTGATCAGCTGCGCGGCGGATCGGAGTCCGCCGATGAGGGAGTACTTGGAGTTCGACGACCAGCCGGCCAGGATGACGCCGTAGATCCCGATCGTCGTGACGGCCAGGACGAACAGGAGCCCGATGTTGACGTCCATCGCGTAGAGCGGCGTCTTGATCCCGAAGAACGAGACCTCGGGGCCCCACGGCAGGACGGCGAAGACCGTCATCGCCGGGATGATGATGAAGAGCGGGGCGAGGTAGTGGACCACCTTGTCCGCCTTGGCGGGGACGATGTCCTCCTTGAAGAGGAGCTTGAACGTGTCGGCCACCCACTGCAGGGACCCTTCCCAGCCGACCCTGTTCGGTCCCTTGCGCACCTGGAGAAGCGCCAGGAGGCGCCGCTCGAAGAGCGTCAGGACCCCGGCCGCCGTTGCCATCACGAGGACGATGACCACCGCCTTGATGGCGGGGATCACGCCGTAGTAAAGGATGCTCTCGGACATTTCGCGACCGCCTCCCCTACCGGTCCACTTCACCCAGGACGATGTCGATCGTGCCGATGAGAGCGACGAGGTCCGACACCAGGTGCCCTCGAGCCATCTCGGGGAGCGCCTGCAGGTTGATGAAGCTCGGCGGACGGACGTGGAGCCGGTACGGCTTGTTGCCGCCATTGGAAACGAGGTAGAAGCCGAGCTCGCCCTTGGGCGCCTCGACCGCCGCGTAAGCGTCGCCCGCGGGGGGCTTCATGACGCGCGGCACCTTTGCGCGGACCTCGCCCTCCGGGTTTTTCAGGAGCCAGTCGCAGCACTGCGCCACGATCCGCTGGCTCTGCCTCAGCTCCGCCACGCGAACGATGTACCGGTCGTAGGTGTCGGCGTTCTTGCCCGTCGGAATCTCGAAGTCGAGCTCGGGGTAGCACTCGTACGGGATCGCCTTGCGGATGTCCCAGGCAAGGCCCGCGGCCCGAAGCGTCGGTCCCGTGACCCCCCACTCGATGCACTGCTCCTTGGTGAAGACGCCGATGCCGATCGTTCGCTTCTTCCAGATCCGGTTCTCGGTCAGAAGGTCTTCGTACTCGTCGTACTTGGCGGGGAGCGTCGCGTTGAACTCCGCCACCCGCTGGACCCACCCTTCCGTCAAGTCGAGGGGAAGCCCGCCGATCTTCATGCAGTTGAGGGTGAGGCGGGCGCCGCAGTACTCCTCGAAGAAGTCGAGGATCACCTCCCGCTCGCGGAAGGTGTAGAAGAACGGCGTGATGGCTCCGAGGTCGATGGCGGCCGTCGCCAGCCACAGGAGGTGCGACGAGATCCGCTGCAGCTCGTCGAGAAGGACGCGGATGTACTGGCCCTTCTTCGGGACCTGCAACCCGAGCATCTTCTCGGCGACGAGGCAGAAGGCGTGGTTGTTGGTCGCCGACGCCACGTAGTCCATCCGGTCGGTGTGCGGCACGACCATCGGGTAGGTCTCGGTCTCGAAGAGCTTCTCGGTTCCCCGGTGGAGGTACCCGACGTCGGGGCGGGCCGAGATGATCTTCTCTCCGTCGACCTTGAGCACAAGCCTGAGGACGCCGTGGGTGGACGGGTGCTGCGGCCCGAAGTTGAGCTCCATCTCACGCAGCCCGAAGAGCGGCGGGCCGCCCTCGGTCACCTGCGCGACGGTTCCGGGAGGCAGAGGATGCTCGCTCATCAGGACACCACCTTCCGGTTCGAGTCATCCGGGGCGGGGCCGCCGCCCTCGGGGAAGCGGTCCGGGTAGATCGCGGCGCCCGTGTCGATCCCCTCCACGGGGAAGTCCTTGCGAAGCGGGTGCCCCTGAAAGCCATCCCACGTCAAGATGCGCCGCAGGTCCGGATGGGCCGAGAACCTCACGCCGAACATGTCGAAGACTTCCCTTTCCATCCAGTTCGCGGTCTTCCAGACGCCCGCGACGGACGGGCATTCGCTCCCCTCGGCGACGCGGGTGCGCAGGCGCAGGCGCTCGCTGTTCTTCGGGAACGAATGGAGCCAGTAGACGACCTCGAACCGGGGGGCCTTTTCCTTCCAGTGGCCGGCGGTCAGATCGACGAGGTAGTCGAACTTCTCGACCGTCTTCATGTGCTGGCAGGTCTCGACGATCTTCGCCGGGTCGATCTCGATCGAGAGCTCACCAAAGAACTCGGTCGCGGCCACAACGGCGCCCGGAAGGGCCGCCTTGAGGGCAACGACGACGGGCTTGTCCGAGGCGTCGGTGGGTGCCGGAGCCTTCGGTTTCGGCGCCGCGGCGGCGGCCGGCTTGGCGGCTCCGGCGGCGGCCGCTGGCTTGGCGGCTGCTGGTTTCGGGGCAGCCGGCTTGGCCTCGCCCTCGGCGGGGGCTCCCTCGGCGAGGGCTCCCTCGGCCGGTGCCGCTGGCTTGACGGCCGCAGCCGGGCGAGGAGCGGCCGGCTTGGGAACCGCAGCCGGTTTGGCCTCGGCCGGCGCCCCAACTGCGGCTGGCGCGCCAACTGTGGCTGGCGCCCCTTCGGCGGGGGCGGGCTTCTCGACCGTGACGGGCTTGGTCTCGCTCCCGGCGGGCTCCGCCGGCGGGGCGGGCGATTCTGGTTTCTTGTCTGGGGGATTACCTTCTGCAGACATCAGATCCTCTTCAGGAGGCGCGCCTGAGGACCCGCATCTTCTGGATCTTCTTCTGAAGCTCCATCAGACCGTACAGGAGGGCCTCCGGGCGCGGGGGGCAGCCAGGGACGTAGACGTCGACGGGAACGATCCGGTCGACGCCCTGCGTGACGGCGTAGGTGCGGTAGGGCCCGCCGCAGGTGGCGCAGGAGCCCATGGCCAAGACCCACTTCGGATCCGGCATCTGGTCATAGAGACGCTTGACGATCGGGGCCATCTTCTCGGTCACGGTCCCGGCGACGAGCATGAGGTCGCTCTGGCGCGGCGAACCGCGGAAGACCTCGGCGCCGAAGCGCGCCATGTCGTGGCGGCTGTCGACGACGGCCATCATCTCGATGGCGCAGCAGGCAAGGCCGAACTGCATCGGCCAGATGGAGCTCTTACGAGCCCAGCCGATGACGGCGTCGACGCTCGTCGTGATGAAGTTCTCGGGCAGGGCGTTTTCGATCAGGCCCATGTGAGCGCTCCCCGCTTCCAGACATAGACGTATCCGATCACCAGGATGCCGAGGAAGATGACCATCTCGATCAAGCCGAAAAGCAGGAGCTTCTGGTACATGACCGCCCAGGGGAAAACGAAGATGGTCTCGACGTCGAAGACCACGAAGAGGACCGCGATCAGGTAGTAACGCACCGAGAACCGGTGGTCCCAGGCCTCGGAGGTTGGCTCCACGCCGCACTCGTAGGGCGAGAGCTTGATCGGGTCGGGTTTGCTGGGCCGGAACAGGGCCATGATCCCCAGACCGGCGACGGGCAGGATCGCGGCCATCACCGCGAAGAAGAGAACGGGAATGTAGTCAGCCATTCTTGGGACTCCACCACCCTTTTTGATGCCTGGCGCCACCCCGGAGAGCGGCACCCCGGGGATCATAAAGTCCCGTCAACCCCTTCCGGACCGGACTGAATCATAAAAACCCCGAAATGAGTAATTCGGACCATCCCCCCCGGCTCATCCGGCTCACCCCGCGCACCTGAGCGCCCCCGGAACACCCCCTCCTCGCACAAAACACACCCGAACAAGCCTCCGGCGCCACCAAAGCGCCACCTCGCGCAACAGGCTCAAGGCGATGAGACTCCTGGCCCGGTGAGGCAACCGCACGAGAGAAGAGACGGAGCCCGGGAAACCGGGCTCTTTGTGTTTCAGAGGAGCTCGCGACACCGACTGCCTCCCGGCTTGACTTCCGGGGTGCCGGGACCGATATTCCTCCCAGGCCCGCGTAAGGCCCGGACAAACCTCGTCACGGTTTCCGTGGCGCTAGCTCCCCAGTGAGCCGGACACAGGCCCCGGGGAGCGGGCTTTTTCCCTTCTCAGGAGCTTCCCACCTCTTTCACTTCGACCGGAATCCCGCCCTTCTGGAGGATCTCGAGATAGCACGCCTCGCCCTGGACCGCGGCCGCAGCGATCGCGCCCGTAACGAAGTCCGCAACCTGTAGCTCAGGGACTCGAGCAGAGTCTCTGGCCCGAAGCGTGATCCTCGGGAAGCGGGGTGGAGTAAGCCACGAGAAGAACGACCTCAGAAAACGCGGCCCCCCGTCCACGGTCAACCAGACCCGCTTCCCGGGTCCCGATAGGTCGTTCGAGCTCGGAGTCTCTCCGAGTACTCTCCCAGACTCCAACGCCGCCATGGCCACGGACCCGTAGAGATCGGGCCCCCACGGGCCGCCCTCGCGTTTCATCGAGAATCCAGCCGAGATCCCTGCGACCAGGGCCGATTCGCGTACGAGCTCCCGGAGGACCGCCTCCCGCACCTCCGGCGGACTCAGACTCCACTTCATCTCACCAGAGTGTGGACGCCGCTTCTCGGTTCGTCCCCGCCGAGCCCTGAGGCGAACGCGTTTGATGACCCGCGAAAGGGGAGCCTCCGCTTCCAGATGAAGGACGGCCACAACAAGAGCAAGGGACCCGCCGGGCCCCCTCCCTGGATCGCCGCTCTCATCGAGGAAAAGGAAGCTCCCCGGAAGAGTCATCGGGCGATCTTCTCACCGGCCGGAGTTCCGCTCGCCGAGCAAAGACCTCATCGCCGTGGCCAGGGCCGCGGCGGCACTCGGAATCCTGCCGCCGAAATTCGTTCGCCACGCTTTCAGCAAGAAACCTGACGTTGTGCTGGCCGCCGCAGAGAAACCGAAGGCCTCGGCCACCGCTCAGGGATGGCTCGATCGCAACCCGCTACCGGCCCACTCCGTTCCGAAACTCAAGAAACCGCAACAGAAGACCCGTTTCAATCCCTCGGGGGGACTCTGGGGCACGGACGAGGAGGCTCACCGGCCAAGGGAATTCCTTGACACGTCAGGGCACAGGCTGCAGATTGGTTGTCTGAAGCATGTGGCCCACCGGCTTCTGAGCAGGACTGGCCCGAGGCCAGGACTCTTGGAGGTTGTGAATGAAACGAGTCGTCAAGTGGCTCGGGGCTTGCCTCGCTCTCTCGGCCGTTCTTCTACTGTCGCCCTGGCCGGACCCGGCGACGGCCCGGCCCCAGGCAGGTCCCATCACGACGGCCCTGAACGTGATCCGGACGTTCGCCCATCACGAGCTGACGAATCTCAACAACGCGAGGATCGGCGGCTACGTTCCCGCCGTCCTCTCCAAGAACGGGGGCGTGGCCCTCTTCCAGGTCGCCTCGGGACTCACCCCGGCGACCTCCATCCACATCTGGTCGGTCGGCGCGGATGGCTCCGGGCAGCGGGAAACGAGACGGCAGCCACCAGATGGCGCTCGTGGAGATGAACCCCGCCTCCCTGGGCCAGGCCCCAGGCGTCTGGGAACCCTCGCTCACCCCGGAGTGGGTCATCAACGAGTGGAAGACGGCAGCCACACAGAAAGCAAGGGTGTCCACCAGTCAAGTTCAAGGTGCTGAGGACAGGGATCGTTTACACGTTTACACGTCCCGCCGGATCCGTCTGCGGGCTCGCGGACGGGACGACCGTCAAGAAGTAGCGCGCCGCTCGACCGGGGGGCACCGCCCGGTGCCTCCCGGCTCCGGCCGCTCGAGCCAGGGGACCCGTCATCGCCGCGCCGTCAGAACCCTGATCGTCTCTCCCATTCCCCCCGGGGCGAAGAGTCTCGCGATCTTCTGTCTCTCGTTCCAGGCCTGAGGGTCGGCGCCCGGCTCCGGTGAGGGTCCGGGGAGCTCTTCGGCGATGCCGTTCTCGACGAGGAACCGAGACTGCGTGATGAGGGGATCCACGCTCAGACCGTCCCCGGCAAGGGCCTGTTCGAGCTCCGTGAAGTCGACCCAGGCCGTGATGTCGCGGCCGCCAGGGTCTCTCAGGACATCGCGGGTGACCCGGTGGCCGGTAAAGGCCTCGAGCGTCCCGTTCTCACGGGCAGGTCCGTAGAGGGCGCGGGTCGAGGCTCCGTAATCGAAGAGGCTGATCTGTCCCGCCGCGAGTTTTGCGGCGAGGGAGCGTACGAGTTTCGCGGCTCCGGGCCTGACCTCGAAGAGTTGCTGGGGAGAAAACGAGGCCCCGCGTTTCCAGAGGGGCGTGAGAACGGCGGAGGGATCCGGCACCTCGAAGGCGACGAACACCAGGCTGCCGTCCCCTGAAGCGCCGACCCGCCGCTCGAAGAGCAGCCCCTCGTCATCGAAGGCGTAGGAGCAGACGGGCAGGGCATCGACGAGCTCGTATCCGAAGATCCACCCCCTCACGGGGCTCTCGAGCGTCTCGAGGAACCGGGCCTCGGGGACCCTCTTGGCCGCGATCTTCCGGCGCACGGGTGAACGTTCGACCCCGAGGAGCGCGATCCCCGGCTCGTCCACGAGGGCGTCGGCCATGAACCGGAGCAAGGCTCCGTCGCCACACCCGAAATCCACGAAGCTGACGGGCGGTCCGAGGCGATTCTTCATCCCGCGAAGGTGACGGACGAGGCACCTGGCGAAGGCGGGATGCCACGACGGGCCGGTGACGAAATCGCCCTCCTCTCCGATACGGCCCGGGCGGTTGTAGTAGCCCTCTTCCGGGTCATAGAGCGCGAGCTCGAAGAACCGGTCGAACGGGATCGGGCCCGAAGCGGCGATCTCCTCGAGAATCCTCTGGTGGAGCGGCGAGGCCAACGGGTGCATTATCGTCCCCTGGCATCTCTTCTCGAGGAGGATTCGCGGAGTGAGCTACGAGATCAAGAAGAACGACCAAGGCTCCGAGGTTTCGATTCAGGCGGCGGATCGGGCTTCCCTGTTCAAGGATGCGGTCACGGCGTACCTGGAGGTGATCTACAGGCCGCTCCCCTCGATTCCGGATCCAGACGGCCGGGCCTTCCCGGTGCAGGTTTCGGGAACGAACGACAAGGATCTCCTCGAGGACATTCTCGACGCCGTGGGAGATGCCGCCGCCTCTCATGCCATGGCTTTCCTGGCTCCCCGGTGGGTTTCCTTCGATCAGGGCCGGGCCACGGTCAACCTGCCCCTGGCGAAAAAGGAGTCCGAGCCCCGTCTTTCGCGCCTCATCGCCGCCCGCGACCTCGCCATCGAGCAATCGGGGGCGACCGCGAGACTGCAGTTTTCGCCCGGCGCCTGAGCCGCTTGCCGGACGCGGCCCTTTACCTTTGGGGCCCCGGCATCGGATCATTCCAGCCATGAAGCGACTTCTCGCGCTTTCCCTTGCTGCTTTTCTCGCCGCTCCCGCCTTCGGAGCCGACGTTGTCTTCAAGCTGAAGGACCCTCGCGGGGATGACAACGGCGATGGCAACATGATCTACCCCCAGCGTGACGACATCCAGCCGGGCGAGCTCGACATCGTCGAGTTCAGCGCGTCGCAGGAAGAAGACGGGACGTGGTTCAGCGTCGCGTTCGCCCGGCCGGTGGCCAAGCCCGATGTCCGGGTGGTCGACAGCCTGGGCCTGCGCCTCGACCAGCTCGCCAAGTACGGTTTCTACAACTTCAACATCGACATCTACATCGACACCGACCGCAAGCCGGGTTCCGGGAACACCGAGACCCTGCCCGGGCGCAAGGCGACGATCGATTCCTCGACCGCCTGGGAGCGGCTGGTCTGCCTGACGCCGCGGCCCCAGGAGGCCTGGGACATCATGAAGGCCTACCTCCTCCAGCGGGAGAGGGCGATCGCGGAGAAGGAAGCCGGGGGCCGGCTCCTGACCGAGGAACGCAAGGAGCTCGACAAGAAGCTGAAGGCCGAGCTGATCACCTCCATCTTCATGCCGACAAAGACCAGGGTCGCCGGAAACAAGGTGTCGTTCTTCGTTCCGATGAGCTTCCTGGGCGGTCCGGTCAAGGCGGACTGGGCGTACGTCGTCGCGGTCACCGGAGCCGACTACCTGCAGCGCATCAGCGCGCTTTCAGCCTTCGGCCTCATCGATCGCGAGAACCGGCTTTTCAACTTCCCGATCGAACCGGGCGGAAAGTACCAGCACGCCTTCGGCGGCGGCCGCGAGGACGACCCCTTCCAGACGCCGATCGTCGATCTGATCGTTCCGTCGGACACCACCCAGAAGAAGGTCCTGGCCGAGACAGGGGGCCGCAACACGCGTCCGTCCTCTCTGCCGGGCGTTGTTCCGGCCCAGCAGAAATAGGCGGGCTCGCGGGGGTGGCGGTGTCTATCGCTT
This sequence comes from Thermoanaerobaculia bacterium, assembly GCA_022071945.1. Taxonomy (GTDB): domain Bacteria; phylum Acidobacteriota; class Thermoanaerobaculia; order UBA5066; family UBA5066; genus JAJVIN01. Next base: position 57,943 of record JAJVIN010000051.1, read on the forward strand.
CTCCTTGTATTCCCGGCACCACCGCTCCCACTCGGCCCCCAGGAGAGACCGGTCCAGCTCGCGGGTGACGCCCAGGGCCCATTCGATCCCTGCCCGAACCCCGCGAGCGATCGAGAGCCGCTTTTCCTTCGTGAGGCGGGCCGGGATCTCGGGCAAGGAGAGAACCTCCTCCACCATCTCGTCCTCGAACTTCTTCAGCATGACGACCATGTCGAGCATCTCTCCGTGGTTTCGCACGCTGATGACGGGATTCGTCTGGCTGCTGGGGGGAATCGGGTTTCGGTTGTCGGCCACGGCGGGTCCTCCTCAGTTCTTCAGTCGCCAGATTCCCGTTGTACGGGGGGGAAGCGAGACCAGGATACTTCCGGATGGTCCGGAGGGATCGCTGACGCTCGAGTCGGCAAAGAGTCGCTCGAACGACGAGACGGCGATGTTGAGGGGGCCGGCGGAGGCAAAGCCGTCGGTGACGTTGTGCGCGACGAGGACCCTCTCACCCTGGTAGGACCGGATGAAAACGAGGAGCCGCGCCGGCGACGAGAGGCTCGAGAGAAGCTCGATGCCGCCCCTAGTCAGGGCGGGCGAGGACTTCCGGGCTCGGATGAGCGCCCGGTAGCGCGAGAGCAGGGAATCCACATCCCCCGTCTGGGTCGCCACGTTGGCGGTTTCCCGGCCCGAGGAGAAGGCGAACCAGGGCGTCCCTGACGTGAAACCGCCTCCGGGACCGTTGTTCCAGGGCATGGGAGAGCGCTTGTTTTCATCGCCGCCCCCGTTGCCATTCAAGAGACCGACCTCTTCTCCGTAGTAGATGAAGGGGGCCCCGGGCATCGTCAAGAGAACGGACGCGGCGTTCTTGAGCCTGGCCGTGTTCCCGGCCAGGCGGGTCGCCACCCTCGTCCCGTCGTGGTTCGTCAAGAACGGAGCATCGTTGACGCCCTTCGGGTAGAGCCGGGACATCTCGTCGAGTTTCCTGGCAATGCCGCCCGAGTCCCCGCCGTTGACGCCGTTGATGATCTCCTCGGCGAGCGGGAAGTTGAAGTTCATCGGGATTTCATCTCCCTCGGGGATCGTCTCCGTGGAACCGTAGTAGGGAGCGATGTTTCTGGTTTCGGTCCAGTTCTCCGCCACGATCGTCGCGTCCGGCCTGGCCTGCCGGACGTACCCGGCGAACTCCTTGAGGAACGCGTGAGTCTCAGGGGTGTCCGCCTGCCCGGCTCCTCCGCTCGTCTCGATCAGGTACCGGGTCGCGTCGAGGCGGAATCCGCTCGCCCCCCTGTCGAGCCAGAGCGAGGCGAGCCGCTTGGCGTTCTCCCGCACTGCCGGATTCATGTAGTTGAGGTCCGGCATGCCGCTCCAGAAGACGCCGTAATAGTAGGCGCCGTTCATGAAGTGCCAGGTTTTCGCGCCCGTGTAGATGTTCCAGGGTTGCTTCCAGCCGAGGTCGACGTCGCTCCAGACATACCAGTCCCGCCGGGGGGAGTTCACGCTGGCCGCCGACTCGACGAACCAGGGATGGCCGGGCGAGGGAGGGTTCTCCTGGGGACCCGCCGAATGGTTCAAAACCAAGTCCAGGATGACGCGGATGCCCCGCTTGCGGCACTCCTCCGTGAGGACGAGGAAGTCCTGATTGGTTCCGTAATCCCTCTCGATCTGTTCATAATCCAGGGTGTCGTAGCCGTGATAGCTCGGAGACTCGAAAACCGGCATGAGCCAGAGGGCGTCCACACCGAGGTCCGTGGTGGTCTCGGGATTGCCGTCGTTGAGGTAGTCGAGCTTCTCGATCAACCCCTGGAGATCTCCGATCCCGTCTCCGTCCGAGTCCCGGAAGCTGCGGACGAAGATCTCGTAAAAGACCGCCCCTTTCGACCAGTCGTGTTTCCAGACTCCCTCGGCCGGCCGGGCCGGGATGGGCGTGGATTCGATCCCGCTCGCTGATGGACCCGCCAAGAGCGCCGCGATCACGAGGGACCTCGACAGGAAGAGCGAAGCAGCTTGGGAGCGGATCATGGACGGAGTCCTCCAGGAACAGCCCCGGATGAAACTCCGGGGCGGCAAGGAAGAATAACGCCAGATGAGCCGGTTCGATGAGGCCAGGCGTGCCGCCCTGATGCACGACATGCTGGCCGTTCTCACGGGTGAACCCCTCGACCTCTTGCCCTTCGATGCCGTCTGGGAGAGGTTGAAGCTGAAGCGAATGGTCGACCGCGGGGTCGAGGAGGTGCCTCTTTCCCGGATCGTCGGAACGGTCGGAAGAGAGCGGGATTTCAACCGCGTCTTCCTCCCTCGCAAGGAGGCTCTTCGAAGAAGGTGGAACGACATGGTGAGGCTCCTGGAGAGCCAGGCGGGCTACCCTCCGGTGGAGCTCTACCGGGTCGGCGACGCCGACTTCGTGGTGGACGGCCATCACCGGGTGTCCGTCGCCCGCTCCCTGGGGGCCCCGTCCATCGAGGCGCGCGTCAAGGAGTTCGTCACCCCCGTGCCACTCCCCGCGAACGCCTCCATCGAGGACGTGCTGCTGCGAGAGGGGCTGGCTGACTTTCTCGACGCCACGGGCCTCGTCCCCGAATCGGGAGACGACTACCGCGTGACGACTCCCAAGGGGTACGAACAGCTCCTCGAACACATCAGTGTTCATCGCTACTACCGGGGTATCGAGCTTCACCGTCCCGTCACGTGGGAGGAGGCCGTCGCGTCCTGGAGAGACTCGGTCTACAAGCCCATGGTCGAGAGGATCCAGAAGAGCGGGATCCTCGAGGACTTCCCCGACCGCACCGTGACGGACCTTTACCTCTACACGATGGAGCACCGTCACCACCTCCGTCAGCGGTACGGCCGCGCCGCGGACAAGCCCCCTCGCGCCGTGCGGCACTTCGCCCTCACCGAGGCGAGAAAACGTCGCAAGAAGGGCGGCCTTCTGGAGTGGTGGCGCAGAAGGCGGGAACGCTTCTTCTGACTTCCGTCGACCTCGGCGTCCCGTTCCCACTCGCCCCGGGGCGGCACCCGCGGGGCGAGTGGGAAGAGACATCCTGGCGCCAAACCCCGCCGGGCCCGGCACCGCCGTGGACCGGTTCCTGGTATGTTTTCGACCCCTCAAGGAGGTCCCGATGTCCGACATGAAAGACGCGCGGAAGAAACCCAGACTCGTGCTCCTCGGCTCGGGATTCGCCAGTATCACCCTGCTCGACCACATCGACCGGAAGCTGTTCGACATCACCGTCGTCAGCCTGCGCAATCACTTCCTCTTTACCCCCCTGCTTCCCAGCACCACGGTGGGAACGATCGAGTTCAGGAGCGTGATCGAGCCGGTCCGGCACAACCGCCCCGGCGTCAAGTTCCTCCTCGCCGAGGCATCCTCGCTCGACACGCGGGAACGGAGGGTCATCTGCAGGGAACGGGAAACGCGGAGCGAATTCAGCCTCTCCTACGACCTCCTGGTCATCAGCGTCGGGGCCGTGAACAACACGTTCGGGACACCGGGAGTCGAGGAGCACGCCTTCTTCCTGAAAGAGGCCCGTGACGCCCGCAAGATCCGCAACCGGATCATCTCCTGTCTCGAACAGGCGTGCCTGCCCGAGACGTCCGGGGAAGAGCGCAGGCGGCTCCTGAGCATCGCCGTCGTCGGCGGCGGCCCCACCGGCGTCGAGTTTGCCGCCGAGCTCAACGACCTTCTCGACGAGGACCTGAAGAAAGCCTACCCAGAGATCTCGGGCCAGATGAAGATCACGCTCTTCGAGGCCGGGAAGGAGATCCTGGGCGCCTTCGACTCGGAGCTGAGCTCCTACACCCGGGACCACTTCAGGCGTCAGGGGATAGACGTCCGGCTGGAAACGCCGGTCGCCGAGGTCCGCGCCCGCTCCCTCGTCCTGAAAAACGGCGAGGAGATCCCGGCCGGCCTCGTCGTCTGGTCGACCGGGTACAGCCCCACGGGCTTCGTCGCCCGGCTGAAATTCGAAAGGGACCGCGCGGGGCGCCTCCTTCTGGACGAGTTCCTCAGGATCCCCGATGCCCCGGGTGTCTACGCCGCGGGCGACTGCGCCCAGATCGGAGGCAAGTCCCTCCCCCAGACCGCCCAGGTGGCCATGCAGCAGGGGAAGTACCTCGCTCGAGCCTTCGTTCGCCAGCAGAAAGGGAAGAAGGTCGAGCCGTTCAAGTTCGTCAATCTCGGGATGCTGGCCTACATTGGCGAAAACGAAGCCCTTGCCGAGATCCCGAAGGCGGGCGTATCCGCGCGAGGCGTCTTGACCTACATGTTCTGGCGATCGGCCTACCTGACCCGCCTCGTGAGCCTGAAGAACAAGGTCCTCGTCCTCTTCGACTGGTCGAAGGCCCTGGTCTTCGGGCGGGACCTCTCGAAGTTCTGACCCCGCGACCAAGAGCTTCCTTCGTCTCGACGCGAACCGGCCGCCCTCGGCGGGCGTAGGTTCGTCACCAGAGACGAGACATGAGAGCCGACGACAGAGACCCAGTACCTCCAGCCGATCCCGGGGAACCTTTCTCGCCGGCCCCTCTCCACGGTCTCGTCACCCGGCACATCGAATCCCTCGGCGAGCGCTTCTTTTTCCACGAGGGCACCTGGAACGGGGCCGAGACTCTCCTCGATCCATCGCGGCGCTGGGAAGAGACTCTCGGCTCCACGCTCGTCCCGGGCGACCGGATCCTCGTGGCGGCCCGGCCGGCCCCGGCGGTCCTCTCCCTCCTGCTCGCCGCGATGAAGCAGGGCCTGACGATCGCTCTGGCGGGCGAGAGAGAGGACCTCTCGCTCCTGGCGGGCGAGGTCGATGCCCGCGCCGTGTTCGCGGATCACGACCCTCTGTTCGCGATCGCCTCCGAACGGGCCGGTTCGCGAGACCGCCCGGTTTTCCAGACGCGGGAGTCCCGGTTTCCGCCCTCCCCGCGGGCGCGTTTTCTGATCCGGACGTCGGGGACCTCCGGGGGCGCTCGCTGGGTTGCCCTCTCGGAGAGAAACGTCGTGGCGGTTCTCGAAAGCCACGTTCCGCGCCTCGGCCTTCAGGGCGGGACTGTCCTCTCCTCGCTCCCGTGGGCACACTCCTTCGGGCTCGTCCTCGAGCTTCTCGCGGGGCTTTCGGGCGGAGCGCGGATCGTCCGGGCCCCCGATTTCGGGCGCGATCCCGAGACTCTCATCGAGCTCGCCGCCTCCCATCCCGTGACTCACTTCAACGCCGTTCCCCTGGCGATCGAGCGCCTGGCGGGGCGGCCGGGGGGACGGGCCTTCCTGGCGAAGCTACAAGGCGGGATCGTCGGCGGCGCGCCCATCACGCCCCGGGTCGCCAGGGTCCTTTCGGGCACGCGCCTCTGCGCCGGGTATGGACAGACCGAGGCCTCGCCGGGGATCGCTCTCGGGGATCCGGGAGAGTTCTCTCCGAACTGGCTGGGCCGGCCCGCCGGCTGCGAGGCCTGGATAGGTCCCGGCGGTGTTCTCACCTTCAGGGGCGACAACGCGTGCCTGGGTACCTGGGACCCTTCTCTGGGGCTTCGTCTTCTCGACCCTGGCCGCTCTGTCCCGACGGGAGACCTGGCACGTTCCGAGCGGGGAGGCTTCGTCTTCGAAGGCCGTGCCGCTGCCTCGTTCAAGCTCGCGAATGGACGCTTCGTCGAAGCCGCCCGGATCGAGCAGAGTCTGATCTCTCGTGGCGGCGCCCAGGCCGCGCTCCTGCGCTCGAGAGACGGACGATCGCTCGAGCTCATCCTCACGACCGGGGACGGCCGGACTCCCCCTGCCGAGACGCTCGCCGCCTGCCTCGGGCCGCTCATGTCCCTGCCACTCACCCTCTCGATGGTCGACGGCGCCTTCTGGATCCGGACGAGAAAGGGCGAGATCGACAGAATGAAACTGAAAATGCTTGACGCATCCACAATGAAGCCCGCCGCGTAGAGAGGGAGCCTGCGGGCCGTCCCTCCAAAAGGAACTCGACGTGAAACTCCGAGGCTCACGTCGATCGGACAGCTCAGAAACGGTGTGCGGGAACTGTGTCTGGAGAACTCATCGTCCTGACGGGCGCCGATGACGGCGTGCGAGATCAGATCGCGGCCGCCCTCCACGGCGAGGGCTACAAGGTCTTCAACGTCCCTTCCGAGGAAGCCGCCGTGGCCTCGCTCGGTGTGATGAATCTCGTGTCTCCCGACCTGGTGCTGACGGCACTCCAGGGCGAGGGGACGCCTCCGCTCGTGGCTCACTTGCGGGCGAATCCTTTGACGGAAGACGTCCCGATCCTCCTCTTTGCGAACGGCACTCACGAGGAACGCCGGCGGGCGCTGCGGCTCGGGATCCTCGACCTTCTCCAGAGGCCCTACGACCCGGAAGACGTACTGCTGATGGTCCGCCTCGCCCTGGAGCGAAGCCGGGAGAAGCGCCGCTCGGGCCAGGGCCTCAGAGGGACGCTCTCGATGCTCCCGCTCGCGGAACTCCTCCAATCGCTGGAAGCGGGCCGTCGGAGCTGCCTCGTGGAGCTTTCCGACCGGGGCCGCACCGCCACGTTGTGGGTCCGCGAGGGACGCGTCATCGAGGCCGAGTCGAGCGACGGACGCCGGGGCGAGGAGGCCGTTTACGCGCTCTTCCTGTGGAGCGAGGGCACCTTCACCGTCACGTACGGTCCGGTCCTCGTCCCGGAGAAGATCAACGTCTCCACCACCGGACTCCTCCTGGAGGCGGCAAGGAGAGCGGACGAGGAGTCGCAGGCCGGTCAGCAGCCGCCGTTCGCTTCGATCCCCGATCCCCCGCCGGCTCCCCCCGTCGAGTTGATGGCCGCCCACAGGGCCGTGACTCTCCTGAACATCTCGAGCGCGTACGCCGCGAACCTCATCCAGCCGTCGATGCTCGCCTCTGCCCTGGAGGAATCACGCCAGAAGAGCATCGCCGGCGGGCACTCCATCCTCGACGCCTTCGAGGTCCTCGAGGGCGGGCAGATCTCCATCCGGGGCCCCGCTTCATCTGTCGAGGAAGCCTCCAGGCTGATCTCCGGGGCGGCGAAGTGGCTGCTCGATTTCTTCGCCCGGATGAACCGTGCTTTCCCGGGGCACTTCGAACCTTCCCGGCTCGTTTCACTCTCCGAGGCCGTCCGCGACGACATGGAATCGCTCGGCTTCTATTCCGCCCTGGGACTGTCCGGCAAGGACGCGTAAGACCGACATGGAGGATTCATTGATGACCGACCTCTCGCGCCTTTCGCCCGCGGAGATCGACGCCCTGCCCTTCGGCTTCATCGGCCTCTCCCGCGAGGGGACGATCCGGAAATACAACCGCTATGAGGCCGACCTCGCCCGGATGAACCCCGAACGGGTCCTCGGGAAGAACTTCTTCCGTGAGGTCGCTCCCTGCACCCAGGTGAAGGAATTCGAGGGGCGCTTTCGGGACTTCGCCTCGGGGGAGATCGCCGATCCGGCGCTCTCGTTCGAGTTCGTCTTCTCGTTCCGCCACGGGGCGCAGCGCGTCAGGATCGGCCTCGTCAAGAGCCCGCTGCCCGACGAGATCATCGTCACGGTCAACCGGGTTCTGAATGTCGACCTCCCGCTGTCGGCCGAGATCCGCCACGACCCCGCGCGCCAGCTCTTGCTCGACTCTTCAGACCAGCGGGTCGTCGCCCTCGGTGGCGACTTCTGGCGGGCCCTCGACCGCGGGCTCGGCGGCATGCCCTCGCAGGCCCGCGCGGACACCCTGCGGCTGGCTGGATTCGACTGGGGCATCAACCACGCCCTCAGGGTCGAGGCCCTGGTCCAGAAGACCCACAAGCTCGCCCTGCGCGAGACGGAGCTCTACGTCGCCCTCGAGTACCTGTCAGGATCGATCGGCGTTCTCGGCATGGGCCGCTTCGAGCTCGACCTCTCCCACCGCAAGCGCGGCCTGATGGTCGTCCATCACTTCGACAGCCCGCTCGTTACGGCCAGCGAGGGAAACGGGAGCTGCTGCGCTCTCCTCGAGGGCCTCCATGCGGGACTCCTGAGCCATCTCGCGGGCCGGTCGCTCACCGCGCGCGAGGTCACCTGCAGCCGCAACCCGAAGGAACCCTGCCGGTTCATCGCGGGAACCCCTTCCCGCCTCGAGAAGCTCTTCCACCCCACCCCGGGATCCTCCGACGCGGACCTCCTCGCGTCGTTCGGCGTCACCCCTCCGGTGCAGGGATGAAAGACGAGAGGAGGAGCTCACGTCCCGTCGCGGATGAGATGGAGGCCGTCGCCTGGGGCTACGACCCAGACGACGACTTCATCTCGCCCCTCATCAAGACCGCGTCCTTCTTCAAGACGATGCCGTGGGAGGGAGAAGAGGACCCCGGGAGGCCGCTCACTCGCGGCCCCCGGGAAGAGGACAGCGAGAAGAGCGGGTGACGGCCTCGTCAGCCCACCTTTCGCTCGACGGCGGCAAGGCGATCCTCGAGCTTTCTGATCCGGGCCTCCTGTTTCAGGATGTCCGTCAGCTTCTCTTTCATTTCGAGGAAAGCGCCCCGCATGGCGACGACTTCCGTGGCGACTCGCATCTCGGACTCCGCGATCCGGTCTCCCACGGCCCGTAATTCAGCCCTGAACTCCAGTCGCGTCTCCTCGAGCCGCTCATTCGTCGCGTCGAGCCTCGCATTGGTGGCATCGAGACGCGAATTCGTCGCATCGATCCGGGACCCCAGGTTCTCTCCCAGGTTCTTGATCTCTTGCCAGATCAATTTGAGGGTTTCAACCGTTTCGTCCGCCATGAGCTCATTCTAGCTCCATCTCGCACGAAAATTGCATGAAGTCAGAGTTCCTCGAACAGGGAGAGCTGATCGTCTTTCCCTGACGGTTCGAACGGGCTCGTCGAAAACCCGTGGACCGATACTCCGAGCAGCCTTACGGGACGCGCGCCCGCCTCGGTCTTGCCGAGGAGCGCGACCGCGCGCTCCCGGATCTCGCTCGCGGACCTCAGCGACGGGAAGCGGGTGTCGCTGCGCGTCACCGTCGTGAAGCCCGCGTACCGGACCTTCAGGGTCACGGTCCGGGCGAAGAGGCCCCTCCGCTCGAGCCACGCGGCTATTCGCGCCGAGAGCGAGGCCACTTCTGCCTCCATGCGGGGGATCTCCGTCAGGTCGGAATCGAATGTTCGCTCCGCCCCGCACGATTTCGCCGGCCGGTCGGGCACGACGGGCCTCTCGTCGCGGCCAAAGGCCAGTTCCCGCAGGCCCTCCGCCCAGCTCCCGACAGCCTTCCGCAGCTCTTCCTCCGGAAGAGTCCGGATCTCGACGAGCCTCGTGACGCCGATGGCGTGGAGCCTCGCCGCCGTCACCTTGCCGACTCCCCAGAGGGCCTCGACCGGTAGCCCTTCGAGGAACTTCTCGACGCGCTCGGGAGCGATGACGGTGAGCCCATCTGGCTTCCGCCACCCGGAGGCGATCTTGGCCAGGAACTTGTTCGGCGCGACACCGGCCGAGGCGGTCAGCCGCGTGGCCGCCTTGATCTCGTCCTTGACCTTTCGCGCCACGTTCACCCCGAGGGTCTCTCCCCAGCTGTTCTCCGTAACATCCAGGTAGGCCTCGTCCAGGGAGAGGGGCTCGACGAGGGGCGTCACCGATCGAAAGATCGAGAAGACCTGGCTCGACGCGGCCTTGTAGCGAGAGAAGTCGGGCCTGACGATGACGAGGGACGGGCAGAGCTGAACGGCCCGCGCCATCGGAAGCGCGGAGCGGACGCCGAATTTCCGCGCCTCGTAGCTCGCGGCCGCGACGACACCCCGCCGGTTCGGGTCGCCCCCGACCGCCACGGGCCGTCCTCGGAGCGACGGGTCGTCCCTCTGCTCGACGGACGCGAAGAAGGCGTCCATGTCGACGTGGACGATCTTCCGAACCGCGGGATGCCCCGCGGTCTCCGCGGCGGAAGACACCTAGGCTCCTCCCAGCTGCCTCAACTCCTCCGTCGTCACGAGGGGCGACTGCAGACGTTCCGGCTCGCCCGTCACGAGGAGAAAGAGGTCCCCGCGCCCCGCGAGATGCTCCGCGCCCCGGCGGTCGAGGATGATGGACGACTCTCGCCAGTCGGTGACCCGAAACGCCACCCTGCCCGTCAGATTCGCCTTGATCGTGCCCGTCACGACCGACTTCGACGGACGCTGAGTGGCGAAGACCAGGTGGATCCCCGAGGCCCGCGCCTTCCCCGCCAGCCGCGAGAGCCGCATCTCGACGTGCTGTCTCATCCTCGCGCTGACGGCCACCAGATCGAAGAACTCGTCGCACACGCAGACGATTCGGGGGTAGGGCGCCTTCCCGATCCGTTCCTCGAGCTCGCCGGTCTCGCTGACTCCCTCTTCCGAGAGGATCCGGAAACGGGCCTCCATCTCCTGGATCAGCTCGTCGAGGATCTCGAGGACGGGCGTGTCCTCGGGGTGGACGACGGGCCGCTCCAGAAACGCGGACCCCTCCAGGCACCCGAACGCTGTCCGCTTCGGATCGATCAGCACGAGCTTGAGGGTCTCGGGAGTGTTTGCCGAAAGAAGGCTCGCGACGATCGACCGCAGCCACTCGCTCTTGCCGCTCCCGCTCGTCCCCGCGACCAAGAAGTGCGCGCTCTCGGGCGCGGCGAGGTCGACCCATCGGAGCCGCCCGTCGACGGCCACCCCCGCGGGGAACTTCGAGACCGAGAACGGCGAGCGCGCCGGCAGGAAACGCTCGAGGTCGCGCCACCAGACCGGCTGCGGATCGGTCCGGGGCAGGTCGATGGCCACCTCGCCCTTGACGATCGAGTACTGCGCCCTGAAGTTGAGCTTCAGGGCAAGCCAGAGGTTCTCCGTGACCTTTCTGATCTGGGCCTCGTTGACTCCCTTTCCCGCCGTCGCCAGGAGTCTGATGTGGGAAGGCCCGGCGAGGATCTCGGGCGAGAACTTGAGGGGAACTGAGGCTCCCTCGTACAAGCGCCGGACTTGATGACGCAGGTCCTCCCAGGCCGGCGGCACCGGGAAGACCAGCCGCTCGTCGGACGTCGACACGGGGCTCGCATCCGCGACTCCAGCCAGGGCCCCGATCAGGTCCTTAAGCCTCCCTTCGAGCTCCGCCAGCTGAGCCGCCCGGTAGACGGCCTCGTGCCGCTCGCCGCCGAAGTGGATCAGGACGACATCGGGCTCCGGGCCGAGCTGCCGTCGCGGCCCCCGTCCCCCGAGCGCGAGCCTGTAGAGCGCGGCCTGACAGAGATCCAGCTCCGGTACTCCCGCGCCGAGCTTGATCTCGCCGACACAGAGATTTCCCGTCACGGGATTACGGAACAGCGCGTCTATTCTCCCCTTCAAGAGAACGCTCACCTTCCAGCCCGGCTCGTGGATCTCCCGCTCGACCTCCCGTTCGTGGTCCTGGAAGATCTCGCTCCTGAACTCCTCGAGAGTCCGCCCCGGGGCACGATCGGCATCCGACAGGGCCACGATCCAGCCGCAGAGGCTCTCGACGGCCCTCCAGAACTCGAGAACCGCCGCCCCCTGACCGGAGAGCATCTGCCGGTTGGCGAGGAGCAGAGGCGCCACCAGAAGCCGGTAGGCGTGCGCCCGGAGGCCGCTCGTCATGTCCGCAAGCGACGCGCTCGCATCCCCGAGCGGCCGCACGAAGTTGAGTGCCGGGTCGGATCCGGTGAGCTTGCCGAAGATCTCGTGGAACGCCTGCCCCAGAAACGGCGTGACCGGGGACTCGGGCCGGCTCACGGGCAAGACCCTGTGGAGATTCCGGCGGATCTCGGAAATGGAGAGGATCCGGCTCATCTCACGCCTCCGTCACCGAGGAAGGCCTCAAGAAGACCACCCCTGGCACGCCGCCGATGAGGGCCGCGGGGGCGGACGGATCAGCCAGGAGCCGTTCGAGATCGGCCTTCGCGATCCCCGTTTCCCGGGTCACGGTTTCGAGATCCAGGAGGAACCGTCCCTCCAGGAGTTCCAGCAAGGGCTCGAAGTCGGGCCGGGGCCCGGTCGTCTCCCCTTCCGGGAGGAGGGTCGAGAGCGCGGACTCGAGGGCCTCGGGACAGCCGGCCGCCAGCCACTTCTTCAGGTCTTCCACCTCGATCGGCTTCTCGCCGTCCGAGAGGTCTCCCGACGCCGCGGAATCCAGGAGCCTCTTGGCCGCAAGGAGCGCGGAGCGGGCCGCGGAGTCGATCCACGTGAAGGAGTGGCCGGCCTTCTGCAGGGCGGAGAGCTCCTCGCGGACGACCCTCGCCGTCTTCTTGAGAGGCAGGCGCTCGTCACGCGCCAGGACGAGCGCGCCGCGCGACGTGTCCGGGTAGCTCTTGTGGATCCGCTTCAACCTCGCGGCGAGGCTCGTCAAGTTCTGCTCGGTCAGAAAGCCCACGCGCGTCGTCCTGCCGCCGGAGGTGGTCTCGACGTCCAGGTCGGAACGCTCCAGGATCCTGGCGGACCGCTCCGATAGCGAGGGCGTCACCATGAGGGCCTTGACGAGGGCATCCGAAAGCACCCCTCGCTCCGGCGAAGGCGATGAGGAGTGGGTCTGATCCTCCAGCACGTCCTCCCAGACATCGGAGAGGGTTCGCGGTTCCGGACGATGTTCCTCGCGGCCGCACTGGACCTCGAACTGGAGGCGGGCCGCATCGATGATGTCGCGGATGGCCCTCCCGCCGAGGTGAACCATCTCCCTCACGCTTCGCTCGTTCAGGGGCCAGAGCGGGTCGGTGATCTCGAGGTAGAAGCGGGCCGTTTGCAGGTCGTCGTGACGCCTCATCCGCTCTTTCAGGAGCAGCGCGATCTCGTTTCTGTCCCGGATCAGCTGGAGAGCCGCCTGGTCATGAGCGAGACGGTCGAAGTCCGCTTTCCTGACACTCGCCTGCAGGTCGGGGACGAAGGACACCTGTGAACACGAGATGACGAGGAGGCTCGGAATGGACGAGATGAGGGTCGCCACCATCCCGCCGTAGACCTCGAGCTGGTCTCGCACTTCCCTCCTCGGCAGGAGACCCTCCAGCTGGTCGAACGCCAGGACGTCGACGGAGCTCCCTGGAGACAGGGACAGGAGGGCCCGAATCACCCCCAGCGCCTCTTCCTCCGTCTCGATATTCGCGGGGATCCCCAGACCCGCGAGCCCGTCCTCGGGAACGGACCGGGCCGAGAGCCACTGGAATGCCGGGGTCCGGTGGTGCCTCGCCAGGAGGTGCTCGATGGCACGGACGACGTTGGCATCCAGGCCGAGCTCGAACGCGATCTCCTCGAACGACTCGGAAAGATACGAAAACAGAGCGGCCCCGGGACTCACCTCGCCGGTCAGCGACGCCCAGAAGCTCGCGATCTCGGCCCTCGCCGCGGGTTTCCTCTGCCGCTTCTTCTCGAAGAGCAGCCCGGCCGCGGAGGCCTCGAGCTGCGTCAGCCCCGCCTCGTCTCGCTGCTGCAGGTCGTAGGCCAGCTGGGCGAGCAGGTGGCGCACCATCCGGTCCGGCGCCGACGAGGGCCTGATGAAGGCGAAGAGCCCGGCCGGCTGGGACAGGACATGAGTTCTGAGCCGGTGAAGGATGTGAGTCTTTCCGCTCCCCCGCTCGCCGTAGACGAGGAGGCCCGACGAGATCCTCGTCTCGCGGACGCGCTCGATCGCCCTGAGGATTCTCTCGAAGACGGTCCGGTTGATCTCGGCGATGTCGAGGAGGCCCGCGGCCCAGGCACTGTCCACCCGGTTCTCGTCGAACGGGTTGCGAAGCACTTCGAGAAGCTGCTCCCGGGAGTTCCTCATCCGGCTACATCCTGAGTCCGGCGGCGATGAAGTAGCTCCCGCGGCCGTTCGGGATCAGGCCTTCTCTCTCTTCATCGGTCAGGTCGGACGGTCTGTCGTGCGACTGGAGCTGGATCGTCCCTTCCTCCGCGAGGGCGAGAACGGCCTCGTCGAAGGCCTTCTTGTCCGGGCAGAGCGGCCTCGCCGCCTCCCGCCAGTCCCGGATGAAGACGAGCGCCCCTCCCGAAACCTGCGGGTTCACCTCAGTGAGGAACCTGATCAGCCGGTCCGGCACCGGTTTCTCGTGGCTCGGGCCTGGCGGCGTGCCGGCCGTCAAGATCGCGCCGAATCGAACGAACGCTTCCGCCACGCCCTCCTTCCCGAAGAGCTCCAGAAAGGGAGCCACGACTCTCCGCAGCGCGGGTTCGAGGTAGTCGAGGGGATCAGGAGGGGCGAGCCCGACGGCGAGCGGCCGCCCCTTTGCTTTCGGGTGCTCGAAGACCTTTCCACTCGCGACGAGGGGCGCCAGGATCGCGTCGAGGACGGGCCGCGCGGGCCGGGGCAGCTTTGCCCTCAGGGTGAGCCGCGGGAGCGGGCTCTTCGCCCGGAGAAGGCTCAACACCTCCTCGGTCATCGAATCGAGAAAAACCGTCAAGGCGAGGAGGTTCCCGGGCCAGGGGTGGATGCGACCCTCTGCGAGCAAGGACGACACGGCCCTGTCGAGCTCTGGCCGGCGCTTTTTCTGGACCTTCAGGGCACGCGCCAGTTCGCGGATCGACAGCGCCTGGCCCGACCTTCCCAAGAGGTCGAGGACCGCTTCCGTAAGCGGCCGTTCTTCCTGAGTCGATTCCCTCTCCGTGTCCATCCGAACCTCCCGATCCCGTCGCGGCGGTCTTTCATTATCGCGAGATGAGGTCTTCCGCGCGCCAACCACGGCTGGCGCGCCAATCACGGCTGGCGCGCCGCCGCGTTGACCCCGCCTTGTCCCCGGCGCAACATGGCTCCCCGATGAGGCGAGAACTCCGAAAGGCGAAGAGGATGGCGGCCGCGGGGCTCGCCTTCTTTCTCGCGCCCGCCGTTGTCGCTCCCGAGGCCCGCGCGCTCGATCCGACGCGGGCCCCCACCCAGTACGTCCAGGACGTTTGGACCCAGAGAGACGGGCTCCCCCAGAACTCCGCCAACGCCATTCTCCAGACCCGGGACGGCTACCTGTGGATCGGAACCGAGGAAGGGCTCGTTCGCTTCGATGGCGTCCGCTTCACCGTCTTCGACAAGCGGAACACACCCGCCATCCGCAACAACTTCATCATGGCCCTCGCGGAGGACTCCGAGGGGGCCCTCTGGATCGGGACATTCGGCGGGGGCCTCGTCCGGCTCCGCGACGGCGCCTTCGAGAGCTTCGGGGATGACGTCACCGGCCAGCGGATCCGGACCCTGTACCGGGACTCGAAGGGAGCGATCTGGATCTCGACGGGAGGGGGCGGGCTGAGCCGCTATCAGAACGGGACGTTCACGAAGTGGAGGGTCAAGGACGGCCTCGGGTCCGACCGTGTCTGGTCGGTCGTGGAGGACGGGAAGGGGGGAATCCTCGTTGGGACCTACGGGGGCGGGCTCCAGCGGTTCGAAAACGGAGCTTTTTCTCGAATCGAGCTCGGCCCCAGGCCCGAGAGCAGCCTCATCCGGCCCCTCCGGGCCGACCGGGAGGGGAACATCTGGATCGGGACGGACGGCGGCGGACTTTACCGGCTGAAGGACGGCGTGGTGACCGCTTTCGACAGCACCAACGGGCTGCCCAATCCCTTCATCCGCGACCTCTGGGTGGACCGCGACGGGAACCTCTGGATCGCAACCGACGGCGCCGGGGTGTTCCGCCACAGCAACGGGACCTTCTCACCGTTCTCGACCCGGCACGGCCTGTCGAACGACTTCACGCTCTCGCTGTTCGAGGATGAGGAGGCAAGCCTGTGGATCGGGACGTCCGGAGGCGGCCTCTTCAGGCTCCGGGACGGCGCCTTCACGAACATCACGACGCGGGACGGCCTGGCCAGCGACGTCGTCCGCTCGGTTCTCGAGAGCCGCGACGGCTCTCTCTGGATCGGCACGACGGGGGGCGGCGTGACCCGGATCACGAATGGAGAGCCGGTCACCCTTCGCGCCGCGGACGGGCTCGCGAGTGATCTCGTCTTCTCTCTCCACGAAGACGAGAAGGGCCAGATCTGG
The DNA here is from genome assembly GCA_022071945.1 of Thermoanaerobaculia bacterium. Lineage (GTDB taxonomy): Bacteria > Acidobacteriota > Thermoanaerobaculia > UBA5066 > UBA5066 > JAJVIN01. The sequence goes on from JAJVIN010000051.1 coordinate 73,815, forward strand.
ATCGGAACCGACGGCGCCGGGGTGAACGTCCTGTCGGGCAAGACGATCAAGAAGCTCACGACCCGGGACGGACTCATCAACGACCGCGTCCGGACGATAACCGGGGACCGGTCGGGCACCCTCTGGTTCGGGACGACCAATTTCCTTTCCCGGTTCGCGAATGGACGGTTCGAGTCCTTCACCCAGGACGACGGCGTTCCCGGCAGCAGCATCCGGAGCCTCATCCCGGCCCGCGACGGCGGGATCTGGATCGGCTCGGACGGAGGGGGCATTGCCCATCTGAAGGACGGGGTCTTCACGGTCTGGAAGACGGCGGACGGACTCTCGAGCAGCCGCGTCTTCTGTCTTTTCGAGGACGAGCGCGGTGTCTTGTGGGCCGGAACGTCCGGCGGCGGGCTGAACCGCATCGCCGGCCGGAAGGCCGTCCCGATCACGACGAAGGACGGCCTCTACGACGACGTCGTCTTCTCCATCGTCGAGGACGATGCCGGCTGGCTCTGGATGACGTGCAACAAGGGGGTCTTCCGAGTCTTGCGGCAGGAGCTCGACGACGTCGCCGCGAAGAAGATCCCGGCCGTGCGCTCTTCTTCCTTCGGAACGGCCGACGGGATGCGCAGCGCGGAGTGCAACGGCGGCTCCCCCGCTGCCTGGAAAGCGAAGGATGGACGGCTCTACTTTTCGACCATCCTCGGCCTCACGTCGATCGACCCCAAGAGATTCCGGACGAACGAGCGTCCGCCACCGGTTCGAATCGAAGGCCTCGTCGTCGACAAGGAAAGCCTGCGTCCCGAGAACGGGATGGTCATTCCGCCCGGCGGGGAGCAGTTCGAGTTCCACTACACCGCCCTGAGCTTCCTCGTGCCCGAACGCGTCCGCTTCCGCTACAAGCTCGAGGGCTTCGACCGGAACTGGATAGACGCCGGCACCCGAAGAACCGCCTACTACACGAATCTGCCGCCCGGCGGCTACACGTTCCGGGTGAGGGCCTGCAACAACGACGGTGTCTGGAACGAGACGGGTGCGACGCTCTCGCTGACCCTGACGCCGTTCTTCTACCAGACCCGATGGTTCCTCTTCACGTGTGTGGCCGCGGCTCTCCTCTCGGCCTTCGGAGCGTTCCGGCTGAGACTCCAGGGGCTGAAGAGAAGGGAGCGGGACCTGGAACGCCTCGTCTCCGAGAGGACGAGCCAGCTCGAGGAGCGGACGAGCGCTCTCTCGAGAGCTCAGGAGCAGCTCGAGAAACTGTCGAACACCTCCGCCAGCGTCCTCGAGGACCCGGCCGCGTGGGCCCGGTCGGTCGCCAGGGAGATGGCGCGGTCGATCGGCGCGAAGGAGATCGGCGTCTGGGTCGTCGAGGGCAACAGCTTCGTCCCCCTCGCCTCCAGCACGTTGAAGACCCCCGACTGGGCCCTCTTGCAGAAGGCCCAGAAGAGCGACGGCTTTCTTCGGGAGGTCTCGGGTTCCGTCGTTCCCGTTCTCGGCATGACGGGCGAACCCCGCGGGATCCTCGTCGTCGACGGCCCGGATGTCGTCTGGGGGGACGTGCAGAAGAGGATCGTCTCGAACCTGGCGCGCCACCTCGGGACCGCCCTCGATCTCCGCTCACTCCGGGAACGGCTGGCCACGTCCGAAAACCAGCGGGCGGCGAGCCGCCAGCAAATGCACCAGAAGGGCATCCAGCTGGCGGCCTTCTGCCACACCTGTCACCGCGTCTTCGAGGATGGCGTCACGCGCTGCGCCGTCGACGGGACTCCCCTCGACTGGTCCCGGCTCTTCCCGCTGGTCCTGGGGGGCCGGTACCGCCTCCTGCGGGTTCTGGGCGAGGGCGGGATGGGGATGGTCCTGCGCGCCCGCGACGAGCGCCTCCACAGAGAGGTGGCGGTGAAGGTGATCCGCTCCGAGCACCTGCGCGACGTCAGCGTCCGGCTCCGGTTCGAGAGAGAGGCGCGTCTCATCGCCCACATCCAGCACCCCGGCGTGGTCGCGGTCTTCGACAGCGGCGAGCTCGAGGACGGCTCGGGCTTCCTCGTCATGGAAGACCTCAAGGGACTCAACCTCGCCGACCTCATCAGACATCACGGACCCGGGACGCCCCGGCAGGTCGCCCTCCTGATTCGCCAGACGGGGGAGGCTCTCTTCGAGGCGCACCGGGCGGGCGTGGTCCATCGCGACATCAAGCCCCCCAACATCTTCCTCGTCCCGGCTCCCCAGGGCTTTCAGGCCAAGCTCCTCGACTTTGGAATCGCCAAGTCCTCCGAACCCGACAGCCAGCTCACCCGGACGGGAATGATCGTCGGCACGCCCGCCTACATGGCTCCCGAACAGGTCACGGGCGAGAACGTCGATGCCCGTTCGGACCTCTACTCGTTCGCCACCGTGGCGTACGAGGCACTCACCGGCAGGGCGATGGTTCGCGCCATCGACGTCGCCCGCATCTTCTTCGAGGTCCTCCACAACGAGCCGGAACCGCCCTCGGCCCTCGTCGAAGGCCTCGGCCCCGATGTGGACAGGGTCTTCGCCCTTGCCCTGAAGAAGCGGCCCGACGAGCGTCCCGGCGACGTCCTGACATGGGTCAACCAGGCGGTCAGCGCTCTGGCGGACCTTCCAGCACCTCCGGGAAACACCGGCTGGCCGGACCCCCTGCCTCTCGCCACCCGGGCCGACGGACCGGCGACCTGACGGGACTGGTAGGCTTCGCCGAGTCCAGCCTGAAAACACCCCCTTCGCGAGGTCCCGTGATGCTCTTCGCTTCCTCTCCCCTGGATGACCGGTTCTGGCCCGTTGCGGCCTTTCTCTGTCTCGTGGCTCTCGCGGCCACGGGTGCTCCCGGCGCTCTCGCCGATTCCTGGAGGATCACCCGCTCGCAGGGCTTCCACATCAACGACGTCTGGGGGAGCTCGGAGAAGGATGTCTTCGCCGTCGGGGAGAACGGGACCATCCTTCACCACGACGGCACCACGTGGACCCCGATGGAGAGCGGAACATCCGTGACGCTCTTCGGTGTCTGGGGAACGGGCCCGCGCGAGGTCTTCGCCGCGGGCACGGAGGGGACGATCCTCCGCTTCGACGGCACCGCGTGGAAGCCGATGAAGAGCGGCGTCAGGGAACGGCTCTACCGGATCTGGGGCACGAGCGGGACCGACCTCTTCGTCGTCGGATACAACGGGACCATCCTCCACTACGAAGGGGAGAGGTGGAGCGTTCAGGCCGGGAAGCCCGGGTGGGGTGACCGGGGCGATGGCGGTCCCTGGATGCAGGGCATCTGGGGCGCCTCGCCGCGCCAGGTCTTCGCTGCCGGCAGTCAAGGCACCCTCCTGCGCTACGACGGCCGGACCTGGTCCCCGATGGCTAGCGGAACGACGGCCACGCTCACGAGTGTCTGGGGAACCTCGGCCAGGAACGTCTTCGCCGCCGGACAGGACGGCACGATCCTGCGCTTCGACGGATCCTCGTGGAAGCCGATGGACTCCGGCGCTCCCGGTGTCCTCCTGGGGGGCCTCTCCGGTTCCTCGGAGTCTCGGGTCTTGGCCGTTGGACGAGGGACCATTCTGCGGTTCGACGGCGTTCGCTGGAACAGGGAGAACGTTCCCCCGGACCGGACCCTGACGTCCGTCTGGGTCAGCCCATCCGGTAGCGCGGTCGCCGCGGGCCTTCTCGGAACGATCCTTCAGTCGGGGGGAACCGCGCCCGCCGCCCCCGCCACGACTCGAGAGACGCTCTACGCGATCTGGGCCAGTCCCGAGGGCGAGGCTCACATCGTCGGATCGGCCGGAATCTCCCTCAGAAACGCCGGCGGCTCGTGGCAGATCACGCCCACCGGGACGAAGTCGATCCTGTACGACGTGTGGGGGGCCTCGCCCTCCTTCGTCCTGGCCGTGGGCGCGGGCGGGACGATCCTGCGCTTCGACGGCAGCAGCTGGACACCCATGGAGAGTGGAACGGCGAAGAACCTGAGGGGGGTCTGGGCCGCCTCCGAAAGGGAAGCCTACGCGGCCGGAGCGGAGGGCACCCTTCTGCGGTTCGATGGCAGCTCGTGGGCGCCGGAAGCGAGCGGAACCCTGGCCGAATTGCGGTCGGTCTTCGGAGACGGGAGGGGGAACGTCTTTGCCGTCGGCGAGAGGGGGACGATTCTTAGCCGTTCCGGCCCCGGACACTGGAGCGTCGAGGCGAGCCCGGCCTCGGGCCCCCTGACGAAGGTCTGGTGCGCGCCAGATGGCGCTGTCTTCGCGGTGGGAGCGATTGGGACCGTCCTCCGCCGCGCTGGCGGAGCCTGGGAGGCCATGAGAACGCCCACCGGACACCCTCTCGAGGGGGCCGGGGGCCGCTCGAAGAGCGATGTTTACGCGGTGGGCCGCGAGGGGACCGTCCTCCACTTCGACGGCGAATCGTGGAGGACCCTCGGCCGGGCTCCGGCTCAGCTCCAGGACGTCTGGTGCTTTTCTGACGGGAAGGTCCTGGCGATCGGAGCCTTCGGTACGATGCACACCATCAAATGAGTGGAGGCTCGCGACCGTGACCCTCATCGAACCGCAGACCGCAGTGACGGCGTTTCGTCCCTCCGCAATCGCTGGGAACCGGTGGCGCGGGAAGGGAGAACCCGCTCTGGTCTCGCTTCTGGACGAGCATCCAGCGGTCGTCCTGAGAGGAGCGATGCCGGGCGAAGAGGCCGCCGGACTGGCTTCTCGCGTCCTTTCGGCGCGGGCAGATTGGACACCCGACTTCGGCGGCGACCAGTTCGCTCTCGGACGGGCCTTCTACACGCACCTCGAAACCGGGAAGTCCAGGGAGTACTTCGCGGGAGCCCGCGCCTCGGACGCTCTTCTCGAGAGAGTCCTGCCCGGGCTGCAGGCGCGAACCCTGGACCTGATGGGCCGGCTCCTCGGCGGAGAGGTTCGACAGCGTCCCGGTTTTTGCGGACCGGGCGTTCACGTCTTCCCGGCGTCCGGCAAGGTCGCTCGGGAGGGAGGCGTCGTCCACTTCGACCTGGAAGGCCTGACCGAGTACCAGAAGGCCACGGGAGCGCCGTCGGTTTCTCTCGTCTGGACGCTTCAGCCGGGCGTCTTTGGCGGGGGGCTGCGGCTCTGGGAAGTCCTTTACGAAGGGATCCCCGACTCCGAGGTCGAGCCGTGCGAGTACCGCCACGCGACGGTACGGTCGGAAGCGGGCGACGCGCTCTTTTTCGACAGCCTTCGCCTCCACCAGATCCGGCCGTTCCGAGGAGAGCGGGACCGGATCTCGGTCACCGCTCACGCCGTCGCGGTCGACCGGGGAGTCTGGGAAGTCTGGTTCTGAAGGGTGTGTGGCGGGCCGGGTCGATCCGCTACCGGTCCTCGATCATCCGCAGGTACTGGAATTTGCGGTCCGTGAGGTCCTCGGCTGTGAGACCCCAGCTTTCGTCGCCAGGGATGACGTAGAAGACGTCCGACTTCACCGCGGCGAAGTTCATGACGCCGAGGCCGCTCAGGATCTTCACGAAGGTCTGCTTTTTCCAGAGCAGGTTCTCGGGGACCTCGCACAGCTTCGCCACGTCCCGGGCACATTGAGAACCGGCGTCCATGAGGAAGGACATCGTGAAAGTCATGAAGCGTGGCTCGCCGTGGCGCCTCGGGGCGCCCGAGGCCTCCTTGCGCGCCCCCTCGCGGGTGATCATGCCGTTGCACCACATGTCGTAGTCCTTCAGCGCGCGCTCGTTGTCGTCGAAGAAGTCCCAGCATCCCCTGACGAATGCATCCTGGTTGGCCACGAGAATCTGGACGGCCGACCTCAACATCTGCCACTTCTTGCCAGGGCTACTGATCGCCGGGTGCTCGGCGACGAGGGCTCTCAATTCGGACCAGAGCTCGCTATCGGGCGCCAGTTCCAGACAGAGTTCGAGGGCGAAGATGGCGTGGTTCACGGGACTTCCTCCGCGTTTCTTCCGAAACGTTCAGCCACTCCAGCCTCCCGAGAACCGGTTCTGCGATCCCCTTCGGCCGAGAGCGGCCGCCATCACGAGCCCCGAGCCCCCCACCATGACGGCGACGTTCCCGAGGCTCTCGGGGGTCGTGGCGGCCGCCGTGCTCCTCGAAATGAACGAGTACCGGCTGGCATCCGACGCCTTGAATGCCGTCGACTGATCCAGGGTCGGAGTGAACGATGAATCATAGGGGTAGGCGATCCAGAAGGTGGCGTCGGTCTCGGCGGAACCCCCGAAGTAGAGGGGCGACGGTCCCGAGGTCACCGCCGTCGTGCCGAAATCCGTCAGGGCGAGCGCCCTGACGGCCACTGTCTGGGGTTCGGGATAGGCGGGCGCCAGGACGGCGTTGATGTCGTCGGGCTCCGGGAGCGCCGCGGGTGAGGCAACGACGTAGAGGAGCGCCTGGATCTCGTCCTGGGCCAGCGCCGAGAGCCGGGGGGCCCTCGCGTAGTACCGGTTGTCGAAGCGGTCCGACTCCTCGGAGTAGGCCGACATCCGTCTGCGGTCCAGGAGGAATAGGGGCCGGGCCGAGCTCCGCAGGTTCTTCTGCTCCGCGAAGCGGGGCTGATAGTAGGCGAGAGCGGCCAGGGTCTGGTGTGTCGGGACGACCCCGACCGGATGCGGCCAGTTGTCGAACAGGAGGACGGGCTCGAAGACCGAGCAGGCTCCCGCGGCGAAGGCGACGCACTCGGGTCCCGGCAGGTCGGCCAGGATGGCGAGGGAGCGGCGCCCCGAGCAGAGACGCGCGAGAGCCTCGCCCGCCCGATAGGCCTTTTCCATCTCCGGGGTCACGATGGGGAGGATGACCTCCGACAGCGTCTTGAAGGGTGGGAGCGCCGGAGCCGTCGTCCCCGCCGCTGGCGCCGGAAGCGCGGCGGCGGGCTGGGCCTTCAGGGACATCGGCAGGGTGTTCACGTAGTACTTCGCGTTGTAAGCGGGAAGCATCACGTCGGGTAGCTGATCGAGATCCGCCCGGACGAAGGGCTTCTCCGAGACTCCGTTGAAGACGAGGGGCTTGCCCCGCGCGCCGAAATCCCAGCCGAACTGCCGCTGCATCTCGAGGGAGCGGCGTGTGTCGACGGTCTCGCTCGGTCCCGAGAAGATCTTCGAGATCCCGTATCCCGCCATCCCGATCGCGCCGAGAACGCCTCCGGCCGCGATGAGGCCGACCAGGACGTGGCGGCGTTCGACCGTGCTGTCCTGGGAGGCGAGGGCCTTGTGCCACCAGCGGGCACCGACGATCCCCTCGTCGTTCAGTTCGACGTCGCGCTCGAACTCCTGTCCCGAGCCGGACCCCGAGCCGGGAGGTTTTGGAGGAGGGGGAACGGGGGTGGTCAAGGCTGCCTCCTGTAGCGCTCCACGAGCGTCTGACGAAACTCGGGAGTGAAGACTCCGTCCACGCGGATCGAGTAGCGGAAGTAGGGGTCCGCGTGGACTCCGTGGTAGTCGTAGTCGTTGAACCAGATCACTCGTCCCTCGACGGTGATCTTCTCGCCCGTTTCCGGATCGAGGACATAGAGCCTCTTGCCGGGCACGGGAGAGATGGTCAGGAAGTGGTCGGGCTCGTCCTGTTCGTGAGGCTCGCCGTCGCGGTGCACCGTGCCGTGGTCGTGGGCCTCGAGCCCCATGATGTTGCAGCGGCCGATGTGGGTGAAGGGGAGTTTCTTGACGAACGCAATCGTCTTCGGGAGAAAGGTCTGGGCCTGCCGGGTGAACCTCTTGCCCTCGGGGTTGCTCTTGTCCTCCCACCGCAAGTTGGGGATGAGCTCCGCGTAGACCTTCCAGGGAAAGTAGACGCGGTGACGCATCTTCAGCCAGAGCATCTGGCGCATCGAGAGGGGAACATCGCGCTCTTCTCCGTACTGCACGCCCTGGCGATCGCCGGGATCGATGGAGTCCGGGTCGTCCGAGAGAGACCGGAAGATCGCGAACTGCGCGGAGTCGAGGCTCCGGATGACTTCCTGGTAATCGACCAGCGCCTCGTCCTCCATTCCGGGGGGCATGATGCCCATCGAACGGTGGCTGCCCCCCGTGTAGGCGACGGGCATCCCCGAGAGAGCGAGGCACACCTCGTCATGGATGGCGTCGAGGGAGGAAAGGTCGAAAAGATCGTCGAGGGTGACGAAGGGCCTTCCGAAGACGCCACGAATGGCTCCCGCTACTCCTCGAACTTTCGCGTCCGGGACCGTGACGGCGTTCATCTGAGGCGCAGAGGATAGCAGTCTCCCTGAAACGCTCGGATAGAATCCGGCGCCGTGCAATCCGAAACACTGATCCGCGCGGGGTTCGCGACGGGTACGACCGTCGGCCTTCTCGTCATGTTCCACGGTCTTCAGAAGATCGTGTCGCCGCAGCACACCCTGATCGGGGACATGCGCGGCAAGAATCCGGCCTACCAGTTCGTTCAGGTCGGGCACGCCCTCGCGGTGCTCCTCTTGATCCCCGGAGTGGTCCGCGAGGCCCTCGGGGAGCCGACGCTGGGGATAGGCGCGATCTGGGCCGCCGTCTTCTCGCTCGCGGGCGTCGTCCTCATCCAGATCGTCGGCTCCCTGGGGATCCGGCTTCTCCTGCGCTCGACTCTGACGGCCGAACTCGACAGCGGCAACGCCGCCGCTGGAATCGCCGGGGGCGTCAACTACGTCGCCATCGGCATCCTCGCCTCCCGCGCCGTCGCCGGCAGCGACTTGAGGGGACTGGGTCTGGCCGTCGTCTTCTTCTGTCTCGCCGTCGTCACGCACGCGGTCTTCGTCGCCCTGTTCCGCGCCCTGACCGCCTACGACGACTCCGAGCAAATCCAGGGCGAGAACCTGGCCGCCGCGCTCAGCTATGCGGGCGTCACCGTCGCCGTGGCCCTCATCCTCGCCCGGGCCCTGGAGGGCGACTTCACGGGCTGGGCGAGCTCCCTCACCGGATTCGGCTGGGTGGCCGCCGCCGTGCTCGCCCTCTATCCGGTCCGGCAGATCATCGTTCAGGGCCTCATCCTCGGCCGCGCCCCGACTCTTCGGGGCGGCGCCCTCGACGACTCGATCGGCGCCGAGCGAAATTCAGGGATGGCCGCGATGGAAGCTCTCACCTACCTGGCCGCCGCGTTCGTCATCGTGAGCCTGGTGTGACCGTCCTTCCCGCCCCGGCCGGCACCCAGACCTACGACGAGTTCGCGCGGCGCGTCGTCGAATCCGGCATCCTCCTCGACCCCTGGCTGGACGGCGAGCCGCGCCTGTCCATGACACCCCTCGTCCTCGGCCCCCACCGTTATCGCGATCTGGCGAGGGCCGGAGAGGACGTCGCCGAGCTCTACAACGAGGCCTGCCTTCTCGTCGAGGACGACGACGAGCTTCTCGAGAGTTTCTTCGGGCTGTCACCCGTCCAGCAGCTGATGTGGAACGTGTCGCGGCCCCTCTGGCACGGTCTGGCGCGCGCCGACGTCTTCGAAACCCACGAGGGTTACGTCATCAGCGAGCTGAACTGCGACACCCCCACGGGCGAGGCCGAGGCCGTCGTCTTGGGCGAACTCTCGGCCCGGGACCATCCGGAGCTCGTCGACCCGAACCGGAACCTCGAACCCCGGTTCGGCGCCATGGTCGAGATCCTCATGGACCGGCTCCTCGACCGCCCGTTCAAGAAGGTGATCGGCATCGTCTACCCGACGGAGTTCACCGAGGACCTGTCGGTGATCCGCCTCTATCGGAAGTGGCTGGAGAAGGCCGGATTCGAGGTCGTCCTCGGCTCGCCCTACAACCTCGGAGCCGACGGCGAGGGGAGGGCGACGCTCTTCGGCCGGCCCATCTTCGCCATGCTCCGGCACTACAAGACGGACGGGTGGGGCGAGCGCGTCAGCGCCTGGGACGACGAGACGCTCCCCGACTCGCTCCCGCTCGGCGCTCCCCTCTCCGTCGCCCTGAAGGCGAGCGTGGAGAGAAAGACGGCCGTCATCAACCCGTTCGGCGCGGTCGTCCCGCAGAACAAGCGAATCATGGCCTTCATGTGGGAGCACATCCACCGCTTCTCCACTCGCGCCCGCGCCCTGATCGAGAAGTACGTCCCCTACACGTCGCGCCTCGAGACGATCCATCAGGAGAGAGTCCTGGCCGACCGGGAAGGATGGGTTCTGAAGAGCGACTACGGCGCCGAGGGCGAAGAGGTCATCATCGGGCGTCTCACCGACGAGAAGACCTGGGCGGAGTCCGTCAAGCACGCGCGTCCCGGGCGGTGGGTCGCCCAGCGCTACTTCGAGGCCCTTGGCGAGGGGATGGAAGACGGAGCGGGGCAGGGCAAGGAACAAGCCGAAGCGGCAGTCGCCGTGAGCCCCTCTCCCGTTTCTGGCGTCCAGCCCCTCAACTACGGCGTCTTTCTCGTGGGCGGCCAGGCCAGCGGCCTGTACGTCAGACGGCAGGCCGGCGCCACCGACGACCACGCCGTCAGCGTGCCCGTCCTCGTCAGGCCCCCCGCGCCGCCCGCGCGCGAAGAGACTCCACGAACCCCGGCCTGAAGACGCCGTCGATCCGGATGGAGTAGCGGAAGAACGGGTCGTCCAGGACGCCGTGGTAGTCCATGTCGTTGAACCAGTAGGCGCGCGCCTCAACGACGAGGGGCTCGTCCTCCGGATGGTTCTGGAGGTAGAAGCGCTTGTCGCCGCGGGGGCAGAGGGTGATCTCCTGCGGGACGCCGAGCGCGACCCCGGGCTCGGTGTCGCGGTGCAGCGGCGCGTGGTCGTTCGGCTCGATCCCGAAGATCACCGCCCGGCCGATTTCCGCGAACGGCAGGGACTCGATGAAGGCGACGGTCCGGGGGAAAACCTCCCGCGCCTCCTCTGCAAACGCCTTCCCCTTCCCGGAGTGCTTGTCGTCCCACGTGTCGTTCTCCAGGAGGTGGTAGCAAACCTTCCACGGAAAGTAGACCCCGTGGCGGTACGACAGCCACCGCTGCTGCACCCGGTTGAAAGGGTACGGCGTCTCGTCCCCGAAGGTGTAGCTCTGCCTCCTGGCGAGGTCAAAGGCGGAAGGGTCGTCGGAAAGCGAGAAGAAGACCTCGAGCTCCTCGTCCGGCAGCTCCTCGATGACGTGCATCGCGTCGAGGTATCCGTCTTCCATCGCCCAGGGCGCCACGACCCCCATCCACTTCAGCGAACCGCCGGTGTAGGAGGTCTCGACCAGGGAGAGGCCGCGGGAGATTTCGACGTCGATCTCGTCAAGTCCCGAGAGATCCAGCACCTCCTCGAGATCGATGAAGGGCTGACCGAAGATCCCCCAGATCGGCCCCAGTCGTTCGGCTGGATTCATAACGCTCCCTTCCTCACGTCGCTCTTCTCTCATCGAGGGCCTGAAGATACCGGGCGGCCACGAGCTTCTCGAAGGCGTGCAGCCCGTCCTCGCTCGCGGCGTAGGTCACCGGCCGCTCTCCCCTCCCGGAAAGGCCGCGCTGCTGGAGCTCACAGATCGCCCGGTCCTCGGCGTTCGTCCTGTCCCAGAACGTGAAGACGTCCTCGAGGTCGATCCCCCGTGCGAGCGCCGAGGGGTGCATGTGGATTTCCGCGACGACGAGCGTGCGATCCACATCGAGTGGCGCGAGCCGGTACGTCAGGAGGTAGTCGGGCTGAAGGCTCGTCAGCCACAGCGGGAAGACGTGGGCATCGTGGATCCGCCCCCGATCCTCCACCGCGGCGATCACGGGTCTCCCCTGAAGCTCGCCACTTTCGGAGACGGTCGAAAAGCCCGGCAAAAGATCCATGACGCCGCCCAGCCAGGCATCGCTCACGACGACGCTGGCAGAGTCGCGCCAGGGGGTCTTGCCCTCGAGGCTCGGATGGACCGATGCGAAGTGGTGGCTCTCCTGGAAGTTCCCGACGACGATCTTCCAGTTGGCCGCCACCTCGCTGTCGCTCCGGCGGACCCGGCACAGGGGAGCGCCGTGGAGCCTTTCGAGCCAGGGCGGCCCGCCGTCCCAGCTTTCGCGAAGAGAGGCCGCCGTCTTTTCGAGGTTGACGAAGATGACCCCGTGGCGGGTTTCCGTTCGGAGCCTCGCGAGACCTGGCGGAAGGCTCCCCGGCCGTGCGCCCGGCGCCGCCAGCAGGGCGCCGTCCGTCGCATACCGCCAGCCGTGATAGGGACAGACGATTTCGAGGGAATCGAGCTGGCCCTCGGGGCCGTCACACAGGAGAGTCCCCCGGTGGGTGCAGACGGCGCGAACCGCGGCGACCTCGAGATCAGCCGTCTTGACGACGACGATGTTCTCGTCCCTGAGGGGCGAGCGGACCCAGCCGCCCGGCCTCGCAAGATCCGCCTCGTGCGCGACGGGGATCCACGACGAGGAGAAGATCGTCTCGTCCTCGATCTCGAGGATCCTGGGGTCGAGGAAGGCGGCCCTCGGCAGCGGCGTGGCCTCCTCGAAGGGCCGGAGAACGGCGAGAAGGGAGTCGCGTTCGAGCGGGACCATTCGCCAGGAGCCTACTCCAGCTCCCGGCTTGGCAACCGAGGGTATTCTGACGACAGGGGAACCGGTTTCGGCACCATGCCGGCATCCCAGGAGGCCTCATGAAAAAAGTGCTCGTCGCCGGAGGCGTCTCCCTCGACTCGCTCGTGGGCCTCGAGACCTTGCCCGAGCCTCGGGCGCAGACCGTCTTCGCCCGGTCGTTCCGGCAAGCGGTCGGTTCGACGGGCGCCGGCAAGGCCCTCGCCCTCTCGAAGCTGGGCCTCGATGTCACGTTCCACGCCTTCATCGGAGAGGACGCGGCCGGCGAGGAGATCCGCCGGGTGTTCTCCGGGACGAACGTGCGGACCGTCTTCGAGATCGACCCCAAGGGGACAGAGCGCCACATCAACCTGATGGACGGCTCCGGGAACCGGATCTCGATCTTCGTCCACACCTCGACCTTCGAGCCCTCCCTCGACCTGTCGCGCCTCGAGCCGCTCGTCGCTGATTCCGACCTGGTCGTTCTCAACATCATCAACTATTGCCGCCGCCTCATCCCCCTCGTGAAGAAGCACGGCCGGCCCCTCTGGACCGACATCCACGACTGGGACGGCGAGAACCCCTACCATCGCGACTTCGTGAACGCCGCGGATGCCGTCTTCATGAGCTCCGATTCCCTCCCGGACTACCAGCTCTCCCTGCTCGATCTGGTGGGACAGGGGAAGGACGTCGCCGTCGCAACCCATGGCGCGCGCGGGTCCACGCTCCTCGACCGGACGGGACACTTCACCTTCACGCCGGCGGTCACACTCGGAGAGCTGCGCGACATCAACGGCGCGGGAGACAACTTCTTCGCGGGCTTTCTCTGGGCGTACCTCGAGGGCCGGCCGATGGCCGAGTGCGCAGAGATCGCCTCCGTGGCCGGGGGACTGTGCGTGACCTCTCAGGAGCTGGTTTCAGAGGAGCTCTCGCCCGAGACGCTCGAGCGCGCCCGGCGCGCGCACTTTCGGGTCCCGTAGCCACGCCGAGCTGAAACCATCGGCTTCGTCCCTCCGTACAGGACACTGACCGGTCGGTCAGCGGAGTGACTTGATGGTTGGTACACGGAGGAGTCTGCGGGAGGTTCTCGGGCCCGTCAGGACGAAGGAAATCGAGGAGGCGGCCCTGCGCGTCATCGCCGCGCGGGGGCTCGAGGGAGCGACCATGCAGGCGATCGCCGACGAGGCGGGACTGGCCAAGGGCACGCTGTACCTCTATTTCGAGGGCCGGGACGAGCTCCTGATTCACCTGGCCGAATCGGCCTTCGAGGAGCTCCTGGCGTCGGTCGACGCCGCCCTATCGGGAACGGAACCGGCGAGAACCCGTATGGAAGCCGGGATTGCGGCGCAGTTCTCGTTCTTCGAATCCCGCCGTGACTTCTTCCGGGTCTTCGTGGAGGTCGTCCATCCCGGGGGAGCGGCTTCCGCGCGGCGCAAGCGATCGTGCAACCCGCTCTACCAGTCGTTCGTGAGCCGGTTCGCCCGGTTCTTCAGGGAGGCGCACGCCAACGGTGAGCTTCACGCGCCCCTGCCCGAGAGGCTCGCCCTCTTCATGGCCGAGGGTGTCAACGGCCTCATCCTGAATCGTCTTTCCGAACCGAATCCGCCTCTACCGGACGAAGAGGTTCGGTGGATCGTGGATTCCGTTCTCAACGGCATCGAAATCCGTAGGAGCTCTTCTTGAGATCAGTCATCCTGACAGGCCTCGTACTCCTTCTTCCCCTGCCCTTGCCGGCCGAGCCTGCGAGACCTCTCACCCTGTCTCAGGCCTTCGAACGGGCGCTGTCCTCGAACCTCGCCATCGAGAGAGCGCGACGGGAGCTCGCCGCAACCGACGCGCAACGGAAAGCCGTATTCGCGGCGTTGTTGCCGAAGGTCGCCGCGTACGCGAATGCCGGTCTGAACAGCACCGAGGTGACGTTCGGCGAGCCCCCGGACGATCGTTCCATCCTTCCAAAGCAAGACTGGGACTACCGGGTCATGGCGACCCAGCCCCTCTTTGCCGGCCTGCGCGAAAAGCGCGCCTACGACCAATCGAAGCTCGCCGTCGCATCCGCGCAGCAGGCGGAGCGGGGAACGGCCGAGGACGTTCTCTTGAGCGTCGCTTCGGCGTTCTCGTCGGCGGCGGCCGCGGGAGCTCTCGTCGAGGTCGAGAGCAAGAACGTGACTCTCGTCGCAAACCGTCTGAAGCAGGCTCGCGATCTCTTCGAGGCCGGGGAGACGACGCGCGTGGACGTTCTTCGCGCCGAGGCCGACAAGAAGGCCGCGGAGGAGCGGCTGGTGACCGCCCGTCAGGTCCGGGAAGAAGCTCTCGGGAATCTCCGGGTCGCGCTCGCCCTGGACTCTGAGTTCGACGTCGACGGCCCCTCGGCGGTCTTGCCCCCGCTCCCGTCCGAGGACGAACTCCTCGCCTCGGCCTTGACCCGGCCTGCCGTGCGCCAGGCGGAGCTCGCTCTCGCTTCCGCCACCCTCGAGGTGAAGAAGCAGCAGGGGGCGCACCTCCCGGTCGTCTTCGCGGAAGCGGGGTACATCAAGCAGAAGCGGGCCTTCCCCATCGACGAATACGGTTATGGGGCGCTCCGTCTTTCGCTCGACATCTTCCGCGGAGGCGAGATCGCGGCGCGGGTCGTGGCAGCAAAGGAGAAAGAAGCCCAGGCTCGCCTGGCCCTGGAAGATCTGAAGCGGAAGGTCAAGGAGGAGGTTCACGTGGCCCTCCTCGCGGTGGAGGCCGCGACGGTGCGTCAGAAGCTCGCGGAGGAGCGTCTTGCCGCCGCGCAGGCCGACTATGACCAGACGTTCGATCAGTACCGGAACCAGCTCTTGACCACTCTCGACCTTCAGTCCGCCGAGGCGTCGCTGGCCGATGCGCGTCGCGGCATCATCGCCGCCCGGCTCGCGGTGTTCGTCTCCGAGATCCGGGCGGTCTATGCCGCCGGGAATCTCGTCCCCACCTTCCGCAAGGAGTCCGCCAGATGACACGTCTGCCCCTCTCGTCACTCCTGATCGCCTCTGTTCTCGCATCCGCCCTGGCCGGCTGTGCCCGCAAGACCCAGGAACCCGGACCGAAGGCGGCCAGCGCCCCTGTTCCCGAGGACGTGAAGGCGCTCGAGGCGTCCCTGGCGCCCTCGCCGTCGGCCCCGGCGGGAGAGGGAAACGTTCTTCTGGCCACGGGTGAGCTCGTTCCGCCCGTTCGATCGGAGCTGGTTTCCCGCGTGACGGGCCGGGTGCTGCGGATCCTCGTCGACGAGGGAGCCCGCGTCGCGGCCGGTCAGCCGATGCTCGAGCTGGAGACCGACTACCTGAAGCTCGACGTCACCCGGGCGGAAGCGGAGGTCGCGCGGGCCGCCGCGGCGGCCTCGGAAGCCGAGCGGGACTTCAACCGGAAGAAGGAGTTGATCGCCCGGCAATCGGTGGCTCCGGCGGTCTATGACCGGTCTCTGGCCGCGCTGGAACAGGCGAACGCGGCCCGGCAGGCGGCCCAGGCCGCTCTCGATCTCGCCAAGCAGCGCCTCTCGGACGCCGTTCTCCGCTCTCCGATCGACGGGGTCGTCCTCGAGCGCAAGAGCGACGTCGGAGAGCGGCTGAGCGAGGGCACCGTGACGTTCGTCGTCGTGCAGACGGCCCCGCTGAAGCTGCGCTTCCGTGTCCCCGAACGCTACCTGGGGACGGTTGCCACGGGAGCCAAGGTCAAAGCCCAGGTCGACCCCTACCCCTCCGAGACGTTCGACGGGAAGGTCTCGGTCGTCGTCCCGGCCATCGACCCGTCGAGCCGGACCTTCGCGGTAGAGGCCCTGTTCGACAATCGAGACGGGCGTCTGCGGCCGGGCCTTTTCGCCCGCGTGACGCTCGACCTCGGTCCCACGGGGAAGTGAGGAGCGCCCCGTGAACAAGCTTGCCGAGCTCTGCGTCAAGCGGCCCGTCTTTGCGGCCGTCATCATCCTGGCGCTCGTCGTCGTCGGCCTCTTTTCCTACGGGCGGCTCGGCGTGGACCGCTTCCCGAACGTCGATTTCCCGTTCGTCACGATCACCACACGGCTCGTCGGGGCAGCGCCCGAGGAAATCGAGACCGAGGTCACCGAGAAGATCGAGGAAGCCGTCAACACGATCAGCGGCATCGACCAGCTGATCTCCGTCTCCGCCGAGGGCGTCTCGGTCGTGACCGTGCAGTTCGTCCTCGAGAAGAACGGCGACGTGGCCGCGCAAGAAGTCCGGGATCGCGTCAACTCGGTCCTGGGGGATCTTCCTCGCGACGCCGACCCGCCGGTGATCGAGAAGATCGACCCCGATTCGACCCCCGTCCTGTCAGTCGTCCTTTCGGGACCCGCCCCGATCCGAGAGCTGACCGAGTTCGCCGACAAGAAGTACCGGCGCGCGCTCGAGTCGGTCCTCGGGGTGGGCCAGGTCCGCGTCATCGGAGGGCGGGCACGGCAGGTCAACGTGGTCGTGGACTCCTCCCGGCTCTCGGGGCTCGACCTCACCGTGGCCGACGTCGTGAGGGCCCTGAGGACCCAGAACGTCCAGATCCCCGGAGGCAAGGTCGAGCAGGGTGTCCGCGACCTGACCCTTCGCACCTACGGCCGGGTCAGCAGCCCGGGCGAGCTCGGGACGATCCCCGTCGCCGTCCGGAACGGTGAACCGGTCCGGATCGCCGACGTGGCCACCATCGTGGATTCGGAGGCCGAGGTCGAAACGCTCGCCAGCCTCGACGGAAAACCCGCGGTCGTCCTGCAGGTCAGGAAGCAATCCGGAACGAACACGATCGAGGTCGTCGAGCGGCTCAAGGAGCGGGTCCACACCCTGAACACCGAGCTTCCGAAGGGCTGGAAGGTCGACCTGGTGCGCGACCAGTCCGAGTACGTCGTCGCGGCGGTCGATGCCGTGAAGGAGCATCTCGTCCTCGGCTCGATCTTCGCGGCGCTCGTGGTCTGGGCCTTCCTGCGCAAGGCGCGGCCGACGATCATCGCCGCCATCTCGATCCCGGCCTCTTTGATCGCCGCCTTCGCCGCCATCGACGCGATGGGCTACTCCCTCAACGTCATCACTCTTCTTGCGCTGACTCTCGCCGTCGGAATCGTCGTGGACGACGCCGTCGTCGTTCTGGAGATCATCTTCCGCCACATGGAAGAGAAAGGCGTTGGCCCGATCCAGGCCGCGATCGACGGGACGCGTGAGATCGGGCTGGCCGTCGTCGCGATGAGCCTTTCGCTGATCGCCGTCTTCCTGCCCGTCGCCTTCATGGGAGGCATCGTCGGACGCTTCATGGCGTCGTTCGGCGTCACGATGGCGTTCTCCATCGCCGTTTCCATCGTGGTGGCGTTCACGCTGACGCCGATGCTGGCCTCGCGCTGGCTGAAGCACTCGGACGTGGAGGGCGAGGAGAGCTCGCGCGAGCGGGGCTTCTACCCCTACATCGAGAAGTTCTACATGGCGATCCTCGAGTGGTCGATGAAACACCGGGTGGCCGTCGTCTTCCTGATGCTGGCCGTTCTCTTCTCGACGGTCCCGCTCGGCAAGGTCGCCAACAAGAACTTCCTCCCCCTCGACGACGAGGGGCAATTCGACGTCATCGTCCGGGCGCCGGAAGGTTCGAGCGCCGGCGCCACGAGGCAGATCCTCGAATCGATCGGCGAGCGGGTTCGCAAGATCGAGGGCGTCTCCGCGACGCTGTTGACGATCGGCGACGACCAGCAGCTGACTCAGAATCTCGGCTCGCTCTACGTGAAGCTCGTCCCCGTCAAGGAAAGGAAGGCGAGCCAGTTCGAGGTCATGGACCGGGTTCGCCAGGAGATCCTGCCTCTCTACAGAAACCTCGGCCTGCGCGCCCAGGTCTCGCCCGTCAACGCTTTTCGCGGCGGCAGCAACGCCGAGATCCAGTTCTGGATCGGCGGCCCGGACCTGAAGGTTCTCGGACAGTACTCCCAGGCGCTTCTCGAGACGATCAAGTCGACGCCCGGCGCCGTCGACGCCGACACGAACTTGATCGAGGGCAAGCCCGAGCTCGGCGCCAGGATCGACCGGGCGAAGGCTGCGGACCTCGGCGTGAACGTGCAGGACATCGCCACCACTCTGAGCGTCCTCGTCGGCGGCCAGAAGGTCTCGGACTACTACGAGGGAGGCGAGCAATACGAGGTCCGGGCCCGCGCAGAGGAGCGCGACCGGTCCTCGGCGGCCGCCCTCGCCCAGGCGCGGGTCCCGGCCGCGCGGGGAACCGTCGCCCTCCGCGACGTCGTGAGACTCGAGGAGGGGACCGGTCCGTCGCTCGTCAACCGCATCGCGCGGCAGAGGCAGGTGCTTCTGTCGGCCAACGTGAAGCCCGGGTACTCCTCGCAGGCCGTCATCGACGCCCTCAACGCCAAGGTGGCCGAACTGAAGATGCCGGCGGGCTACAGCTCAGGGCTGACGGGCCGCTCGCGTGAGCAGGGGAAGGCCGCCAAGGCCTTTCTGACGGCCTTCGTGCTGTCCATCATCTTCATGTACCTCATCCTGGCCGCGCAGTTCGAGAGTTGGATCCACCCCGTTTCCATCCTGCTGGCGCTCCCGCTGACGGTCCCGTTCGCCCTGCTGTCGATTGTCGTCCTCAACCAATCGATCAACATCTTCTCGTCGCTCGGCATCCTGGTCCTGTTCGGCATCGTGAAGAAGAACGGGATCTTGCAGATCGACAACATGATCGCGCTCCGGTCTCACGGAGTTGAAAGGGACGAAGCGATCCGGCGCGCCAACCGGGACCGGCTACGGCCGATCCTGATGACGACGCTCGCCTTCGTCGCGGGCATGCTCCCGCTCGTGATCTCGTCGGGCGTGGGATCCGGAACCAACCGGGCGATCGCGAGCGTCATCATCGGCGGGCAGACGCTGGCCCTCCTCTTGACCCTGGTCGGGACGCCCGTCGCGTACAGCATCTTCGACGACTGGCAGACGAAGAAGCCTCTCGCCACGCTCTTCCGCCGCCTCATCGGCCGCCCCTCGCCCGCCCCCGAACCGGCGGGAAGCGCCGAGTGAGCCGGGCCGCCGCCCCCGGGTCCGCCGCCGCGTCCGTTTCGCGGCCGGACCCGGCGGGCGTCCGGCTCTCCCTCCCGAAACGAGGGAGAGGGCCCCGATCGACGCCGCGCCGCCATGATTCCAAACTATGATGGTCTCGTCTCCTTTCGATGAGCCCTTCTGATTCCCCAGCACCTGGCACCGGGAGGGGCCTCGCATGGCCTTCGTGGCTCACGCCGCCCCAGTTCCCCGGTGACGAGGAACGGACCCGGCGGGCGCGACAGATCTGGGTGATCGCGCTCGGATCGAGCGTTGCCGTCCTGTTCTGGGCCCTCGTCTCCGCGATTGCCGTCCCGTCGGCCACCGCGAGACTCCTGTTCACGTTCCCCGTACTCCTCGGGTTCGGCGGCATCCTGCTTCTCAACCGGACGGGACGGATCGATCTCGCGGGGCGGTCCCTGGTCTTTGGGACGTGGGCAGGTCTGACCGCGATCCTGTCGATGCCGGGAGGGGTGCGTGAGACGAGCTTCGCGTGGTACCTGCTCGTCATCTTCCTGGCCTCCCTTCTTCTCGGCCTGCGTGCGGCCCTCGTGGTGAGCGCCGTGAGCCTCGGGGCCAGCCTCCTGCTCTTCTGGGCGCGTCAGAACGGCGTCCTGCCCGCGCCCCTCCCGGCGACCCTTGGCGCGGTGGCGGCCGCCGAGCTCTGCATCGTCCTGTTCCTCGGCGTTCTGCTCTGGGTCTCGGACCGGAGTGCCGCTGGCCTTCTGGGGCGTTTGCGCAGCGAGCTGGACGCCCGTCTCAGGGCCGGCGCCGCGCTCGAGGAGAGCGAGAGGTCGATGCGGGCTCTCCTCGACGCGACGACCGAGACAGCCTTCCTCCTGGATGCCGAGGGCCGGTTTGTCGCCCTCAACGAAACGCTGGCGCGAGCCGCGGGGAGACCCCGGTCCGACTTCCTGGGTCGGAGCGCCTTCTCCATGCTGCCCCCGGATCTGGCCGAAGCGCGCAAGAAGCACGTCCAGAGAGTCCTCGCGACGGGGCAGGCCGACCGGTTCGAGGACCTCGGCGCGGACGGACGCTGGTACGACAACCATCTCCTGCCGGTACGGTCAGAGGGCGGTCCCGTCGTGAGGGTCGCCGTCTTCGCACGGGACATTACCGAGCAGAGGGAGTCCGACGCGGCGCTTCGGCGTTACGCCGAGAGGCTCGCCATCCTCCACGAGATCGACGGCGCAATCCTGTCTTCCCGATCCGCCTTCGATATCGCCGCCGGGGCTCTCGACGGTCTGCTCAAGCTCCTGCCCGCGGCGACACTGGATGTCGTCGAGATCCAGGCGGATCACCAGACCGTCCGGGTCCTGGCGGACGGACCTGGTGAGGCCGGCCGTTCCCGCCGCGGAGAGACCTTCCCTCTCTACCGGCTTGGCTCGCTGGAAGAGCTGAGGGCTGGCCGCGAGGCCGGCGCCTCGACGCGGTCCGGACCATCGAGGGCGGGCGATCCTCTCCTGGTGATCCCGCTCACTTCGCGCGGAAGCCTGATCGGCGCGCTCCGGATCCTGGCGGTCGAAGACGAGCTCGCGGAGACTCATTTCCAGGCTGTCCGGGAGGTGGCGAACCACCTCGCGATCGCCCTCTCGCACGCCCGCCTCTACGAGGAGCTGGCGCGGCGGGCGAGGGACCTCGAAAACGCCTACGGCCGGCTGGAGCGTCTCGACAAGGCGAAGTCAGACCTTTTGAACGTGGCCTCGCACGAGCTCCGCACGCCTCTCAGTCTCGTGATGGGCTATGGCGAGCTCCTCGAGAGCCACCCCGCCGTGACGGCCACCAGTGATCTCCCGCGCCTCGTGTCGGGTGTTCAGCGCGGAGCGGAGCGGCTGAAGGTCATCCTGCAGGACATGCTGGACGTGTCGGCCTTCCAGCTCGGCCGGAAGGGTCTGACGGTGATCGAGGTGAGGCTGTCCGACGTCGTCGGTTCGGTCGTCTCCGAGCTCGCCCCGGCGGCCGCGGAGCGGCAGCTCAGGCTCCACGTTCTGGGAATGGACGAGCTCCCGGGCATCTCGGGAGACCCCGACGCTCTCGCCAAGGCTCTCCGGCACCTCGTTCTCAACGCCATCAAGTTCACGCCGGATCGCGGATCCATCACGGTCGAGGGGCGCGTGGTCTCGAATGAGGCAGAGGCCCCGGCCGTGGACGTGGTGGTCGAGGACACGGGAATCGGCATCAACCCGCAAGACCAGGAAGTGATCTTCGACGCCTTCTTCCGTCTCGGCGAGACGCGCCTGCACTCGTCAGGCCGGACGAAGTTCAAGGGGGGCGGGCCCGGTCTCGGCCTCGCCCTGGCCCGGCGGGTCGTCGAGGCCCACGGCGGGCGAATCTGGGTCGAGAGCCGCGGCCACGACGAGCGTGCGTGCCCCGGAAGCCGCTTCGTCATCCGGCTCCCGCTCGCTTCCCCCTCCGAAAAGGGCTGATGCCCCGAAACCTTGGGGCCCATCCTGCGTTTCCATCCATGGGGCCCCGGCTCCGCGGGCCCTCGCTCCCCTCTCGCCAGACAATGCCAAGCTCCCCCCGGTCGACAGGAGGTCTCAACGTGCCATGCTCCCAGAGTCTTCTCGGGTTCCTCGTTCTCGCTTCTCTCGCAAGCTGCCTCCCCGTCCAGGGCGCCGAACCGGCCCTCTGGCTGCGGACGCCGGCCGTCTCTCCAGACGGCAGCACCATCGCCTTCAGCCATCGCGGCGATCTGTGGCTCGTTCCGGCCGCCGGGGGAACGGCCACCCCCTTGACCGTGCATCCCGCGTGGGATGGCATGCCCGTCTGGTCGCCTGACGGCAAGGAGCTGGCGTTCGCCTCCGACCGCTACGGCAATCTCGACGTCTTCATCATCCCGGCTGCCGGCGGAGAGGCGCGCCGCCTCACTTGGCACTCGGCCGACGAGATCCCCGCGAGCTTCACACCCGACGGGAAGTCCGTCCTCTTCACGGCGGCCCGGCTCGACCACCCCAAGAGCGCCCAGTTCCCCACAGGCGCCCAGCCAGAGCTCTACTCGATTTCCACGAAGGGCGGCCAGCCCCGGCAGGTTCTGACCACCCCGGCTCTGTACGCCGTGTGGGACAGAGCAGGCGAACGGCTCGCGTACTCGGATGTGAAAGGCTACGAGATGGAGTGGCGCAAGCACGACACCTCGTCGTTTGCGCGCGATGTCTGGGTCTTCGATGCGGCCAAGAACGAACACCGCCGCCTGACCGCGGCCGGATTCGACGATCGCCAGCCCGTCTGGTCTCCGGATCAGAAGTCCCTTTTCTACCTCTCGGAAAAGAACGGGAGTTTCAACGTCTGGAAGCTCGACGTGGCCGATCCTTCCCGTCCGGTCCAGATCACGGACCACAAGACCCATCCCGTCCGCTCCCTCAGTGCCTCCACCACGGGCGATCTCTGCTACACATGGGACGGCGAGATCTGGTTCCGTCCCGCGAGCGCGACGGCGAGCCGAAAGGTCCCCGTCACCATGACGGCCGACCGGCGCGAGAACCTCGTGGCTCCTCTCGATGTCTCCTCCGAGATCACCGAGTTCGCACTCTCCCCTGACGGCAAGGAAGTGGCGTTCATCGCCCGCGGAGAGGTCTTCGCCGCTTCCGTCGAACACGGGACGACGCGCCGGATCACCAACACGCCCGAGCAGGAACGCTCGGTCAGCTTCTCTCCCGACGGCAAGAGCCTTCTCTATGCCGCGGAGCGAAACGGGAGCTGGAACCTCTACCGCACGGACCGCACCGACGAGAAGGAACCGGCCTTCTTCAATGCCACGGCAATGAAAGAAAGCGTCGTCCTGGCGACTCCCGCCGAGGAGTTCCAGCCCCGCTTCAGTCCCAGCGGGCAGGAAGTCGCCTACTTCGAGGAGCGCACGACGTTGAAGGTCCTGAACCTGAAGACGGGGCAAACCCGCACGGTTCTCTCGGGCGACAAGAACTACTCCTATTCCGACGGCGACCAGTGGTTCGAGTGGTCGCCCGACGGGCGCTTTTTCGCCGTGCAGTTTCTGAGCCCCACTCGCTGGTCGGGCGAGGTCGGCCTCGTGCCCGCGTCGGGCGAAGGACCGCTCGTGAATGTGAGCCGCAGCGGCTACGAGGATGTCCTTCCCCACTGGGCAAGAAAGGGAGAAGTCCTCTTCTGGCTGACGGACCGGCACGGCGCGCGCGAGCAGGCCGGCTGGGGCAAGGAACAGGACGTCTTCGCGGCCTTCCTGACGCAGAAGGCCTGGGACCGTTTCAAGCTCGATGCGGCCGCCTACTCGCAGCTGACGGATCGCGAGAAAGAAGAAGAGAAGGCGAAGGAGAAGGGGAAAGACAAGGAGAAGACCGGCGCCGCTCCCGAGACGAAGACACCCAAGGTGCCCGAGCCCGTGGCCCTCGAGCTCGAACGCATCGAGGATCGTCTGGCGCGCCTCTCCATCCACTCGTCCGAAATCCTCGCCGCCGGGCTGACGCCTGATGGAGAAACCCTCGTCACCCTCTCGAAGGTCGAGAAGGGACACGAACTCTGGAAATACCAGGCCAGGAAGAACGAGCTGAAGCTCCTGGCAAAGCTCGAGTCCGAACGTAGCGGGGCCAGCGCGGCCGACATGCTGCTCGACAGCGAGGGGAAGAAGGCCATCGTCCTGACCGATGGCAGGCTCACTTCGGTCGAGATCGAATCCGGAAAGATGACGCCCGTGAAGGCCGCGGCGCGGCTCGAGTGGCAGGCCGCGGCGGAGCGGGCGTACCTCTTCGAGCACGCCTGGCGCCAGACGCTGAAGAAGTTCTACGTCGAGAACCTCCACGGCGTCGACTGGACCGCGATGAAGACGGCCTACGCGCGCTTCTTGCCCCACATCGACAACAACCGTGACTTCGCCGAGCTGATCTCCGAGCTTCAAGGAGAGCTGAACGCCTCGCACACCGGCGGGCGTTACCGCCCCCAGCGCAAGGATGCCGACGCCACCGCGGCGCTCGGGTTCTTCCCGGATCCGGCTCATCAGGGAGAGGGCACGAGAATTCTCGAGATCATCGAAGGCGGCCCTCTGCAGCAGGCCGGCACGCGAATCAAGCCAGGAACGGTAATCACCGCGATCGACTCCCAGCCGGTGCCTGGCGAGCGCGACTGGTACGCCCTCCTGAACCTCAAGGCCGACGTTCCTGTCCGGCTGTCGCTTCTCGAGCCTTCCACGAAGGCACGCTGGGAAGAGACCGTGAAGCCCATCGCGTGGGCCGATCAATCGCGGCTTCTCTATCAACGGTGGGTCCGGTCCCGCCGGGCCGAGGTCGAGCGCCTTTCGGGCGGACGGCTGGGCTACGCCCACATTCGAGGAATGAACGATGGCGCCTACCGCGAGATCTTCGAGGAGATCTTCGGCCGGGAAGTTGGCAAGGAGGCCATCATCCTCGACACCCGCTGGAACGGCGGCGGCAACCTCGTGGAGGCCTTGACGGCTTTTCTCTCCGGGCAGGTCTACTACCGCTCCGTTCCGCGCGGACGCCAGATCGGGGTCGAACCCGGGAACCGCTGGACAAAGCCATCGATCGTCGTCATGAACGAGGGCAACTACTCCGACGCCCACTGCTTCCCGGCCGCCTATACGTCCCTGAAGCTCGGCGAGACCGTCGGCATGCAGGTTCCTGGCACGTGCACGTCGGTGTGGTGGGAACGCCTTCAGGACCGCTCGCTGACATTTGGAATCCCACAGGTCGGCTACCTCGATTCGGCGGGCGACCTGACGGAGAACAAGCACCTCGATCCGAACTACCCCATCGACAACGACCCGGCCCTCGAGGCGGCCGGCCGCGACCAGCAACTCGAGAAGGCCGTGGAGGTGCTCCTGTCGAAGCTGCCAAAGCGCTGACGACCCTTCCATCCGTCCCCGGACCCTAAGAGGGAGCGGCCCGGGAGCGTCCGGGCTTCTGGCGCCCCTTCAGAAGGCTTCGAAGGTCACGTGCGCCGCGAACAGGACGAGGATGAGGACAAAGATCTCCTTGAAGAGTTCGCCGGGAACCCGGTGGTGGAGCCGGGCGCCGATCTGCGCGCCGATGACGACCCCGGCGGCCGCCGGAATGACGATGGCGAAGTTGACCGCGCGTCCCCCGGCAAGGTGAAAAGCCGCCGCGCTGATCGAGACGGCGCACATGACGGCCACTCCCGTCGCGACGGAACGCGCGATCGTGAGCCGGCACCGGTGGTGCAGTGCCGGGATGAGCCAGTCAGCGAGGCCGGCCGAGACGAGAGCCGAGAGAAAACTCCCGACGACGGTGACGCGCCGAACGGCCGGTAAGCCCGCCGGATCGGCCGTGTCCCCGCCGGCTTCTCCCTGGAACTCGTCTCCCCTCAAGAACACGTAGACGACCAGGAAGGTCAGAACTCCGACTCCGACCTGTAAGAGTCTCGGCGGGATAAGGGGTCCGGCGAGAGTGCCCGCGGCTGTCGATACCAGGACAAAGGGGAGCAGACGGATCACGAGCCCCGTCTCGACACGGCCGGATCGAAGGTGGACGGTCGTCGCGCTGACCTGCCCGAAGACCTGAATGACGAGGGAGCACGAGACCGCTTCGGCGGGCGGCAGCTTGAAGAACGCGATGAGAAACGGCATCCAGAGAATCCCGCCGCCGATTCCCGTGAAGATCGCCACGGCCGCGATCAGGATCCCGGCTGGAAAGGCGAGGAGGGTCACGGCCGCTCCGGCCCCGCGAAGAACGTCTTCCCGTACTCGGCGAGAAGCTGATCCAGCTCGGTAAGGGCCGCCGCGACTTCCGTCGTCGCGGCGGCTCGATCCTCCCCGGTCTCCGCCGAACGCAGAGCCTCTAAACCCGCGTGCGCGCGGCGCGAAAGCCCGCCCGAGAGCAAGAGGAGCTCCTGCGTGTTGGCGGCCAGGGCGTTGATGCCCTGCGCGAGACGGCCCAGCTCGTTGGCCTCCCGGGAAGGAACGGTGACCGAGAGATCCCCCGAGGCAATCCGGTCCGTGGCTTCGAGAATGGCCGACAGAGGACCGGTGACCCGCTTGATGAAGAGCAGGAAGACCAGGGCCAGTGCCGCCAGGAGGATCCCGAGCATCAACCAGACCTTCAGGACGACGAGACCGATGACGGCATCGACGATCTCGGGACCGCTGGGCCGGGCGCCTGCAGGTCCGGCCGATGCCAGCGCCCCCGCCACGCGGGCCCCGCGCAGGAAGAGCGTGATCTCGATCGCCAGCGTCAGGAAGACCGTTCCGAGGAACAGGATGTAAAAGGCCATCCTGCGCTTGAGCCCACTCCGGCCTGTCTTCATCGCAATCTCCCGAGAAGAGTCCGGGATGCCGGCCTTCTCCCCATCGCAGTGGTCAGAATGCATCAAGAGGAGGCTTTCGGAACAGGGCGAGCGAGGCGAGAGTGCCAGGATTCTCCTGCTCCCGCCGTCAGGCGGTGACTCCCGTCACGGCAGGCGTCGCCTGCCTGAGTCCGTACCCTCCCGTGCCGGGACTCGCGCTGTAGGATCGTCAGCGGAGGTGATGCCCGATGAAGGCAACGACTCTCACGCTACTCCTTTTCGCCGTATCCCTGCCCGCCCTCGGGGAGAAGTCCCAGAAGGAACGCTGCGCCCCTCACGAATCGAAGACCGAGATGATGTGCGTGAACCGCAACGGCCACTGCGTCGACGTCACGATCGACGGACAGAAGACCGTGGCCCTCGCCGACGAGGAGACGGGCCGGCGCGTTCACTCGATCAAGCACGGGGAAGACGTCTGCTGGATGCTCGCCAACCCCGTCTCGACGAAGCTCCGCGTGAGCGCCAAGACGGGTGGGATCTTTCCCTCATTCGTCGGCAACATCGAGCAGATCAACGTCAACGTCTACCCGCTCACGGGGGCCAAGTCGGAAGGCCGGCTCGACTCTCTCGATGGGGTCGCCCTCGAGGCTGACGGCAACCCGAACGGGACGTGGAGGCTGACCTCCGAGAAGCCCCTGAAGAAGGGCGAATACATTCTCGTTTTCCGCGTCTTCGGAAAGAACAACTGGGACCGGCAGGCGGTCCTGGTGAACCTGGATCCCGCGCTCAAGCCCGGTCCCGCCGACACGGCCGGAGCCACGAAGTAGCCCGTCGTCAGTCTCCTTCCGCCCGGGGCAAATCACCCCGGCGAAGGAAACCCCCGGCGGCGGACCCTCGTATCGAACGGTAGGGTTCCGGAAAAAGGGGGAGCCATGCGAACCGTCTCGTCGTTTCTGGCGCTGGCAGTGGGCCTGACCGTGCTCGCGGCGACCGCCCCGCGGACGGGACCCATTCCGGGGCAGCCGGGAAGCGGGGATCCGCCCGGCCTCCGTTTCCCGGAAGGGGAGCTCGCCCGGAGATCTGGCCCGCGAAGGATCGTTTCGAGTCCGGCTCCCGAGATCCCGTCCGATCGCCTGTCGCCGAGGCGTGGACCGTTCGGTTTCGTGTCGTCCTCCCGGATGCTCGCGAGCCTCGGGGAGTTGACCTCCATCGGCAAGGGCCGGCTCTTCCGGACTTCGGGGAGCTCGGGCGAGAGAGAGGCCTTCTCGTGGCTTGCGGAGCAACTCTCCCGCCTGGAATTCCTCGAAGCGTCCGGGGCGTCCGTGACGCGGCACCGCTTCCGGCTTCCTCTCGCAAGCGAGGTCCGGCGAGTGTCTTTGAGGCTCACTGTTTCCGGGACCGAGTTCGAGATCCCGGCCTACGCCATGCAGGGGCACCGGGATGTCCTTGCCCTGGCGCTGCGATTCGACTCCGACGGAATCCCCAACGACGACGAGCCCGATCCCGTCGTTCGCTCCGGCGCCCCCGCCATCCTCCAGCGTGCCCAGGATCTGAACATGCTCGGTCCCGGTTCGCTCCGCGGACGGGTGGCTCTCGTCGACTTCGCCCTCGTGGACCGAGCGATTCTGGGGAATACCTCTGCCGGCCAGGCCGCCACGATCCTCCTGCGGGCAGAGCCAGAGGCGCTCGTCCTCATCACCCGGTACTCCAACACCAGAGGCGTCAGCCACGGTTCCTTCCTCGGCGACGTCAGCACGTTCATCAGCCTGACCGCGCCCAGCCCGGTCCCCACCATCTTCGTGAAGTTCGAGGACCTCTCGTCGACCGGGATCACTGGCTGGCCCCTGATGTCGCGGATCGGTACCGCTGCCGTGGCCTGGGATGCCGACGTCGTCTCCCCTGCCTCCTCCGAGTACCTCGAGATGCGGATCCCGGGAGCCGACTCTTCTCGGGCGATTCTCCTCGGCGCCCATCTCGACTCCCCCAACTCTCCCGGCGCGCTGGATGACGGGAGCGGCGTGGTCGCCCTCCTCGAGGCGGTTCGTTCCCTGGAGGACGCCCGTGCCACGCCGCCGGTCGACGTCCGGGTGCTCTGGTTTGGAAGCCACGAACGCGGCCTTTATGGCTCCGGGGCCTTCACACAGGCCAACTCGGAGCTTCTCGACCGAGCGATCGCCATGCTCCAGATCGACTGCCTGACTCACCCGCTGGATGGCCTGGAGGCCGCTCTGGTCTTCGAAGCCCAGTCCTATGCCGGTCTTGGGGATGCCCGGCTTCCGTTTCCAGAGACGCTCCAGAGGCTCGCGGCGCGTCATGGGGTGCGCCTCTGGGTTGCCGACGTCCAGGGGGTCGCCTCGGACAACAACTCGTTTGCCGGCTACGGGGTTCCCAACGCCGACACGATCTACCTGAGCGAGGCGATGTCGGAGGTTCACGTCGAGGGGCACCTGCACGACCCGTACGACGACATGCCCCTGGCCGAGCTTCATCAAGCCGAGCTGTCGGGTATGGCGACGACGGCCCTGACAGCGATCTTCGACCTGCCAGCCGAGGGCTCGAGCTACCGGGTGGCCGTCCCGCCGGCCTCGCGCGCGGTCTTCGTGGCCAGCCACACCGAGCCCGTTCAGATGACGCCGGCCCACCTCTCGATGCTGGGGATGGTCCTCACGTGGGAGGGATTCGACGTCGACGTGGTTCCGTACGGGAGCCCCGTCACACAGGCGGACCTTTCATCGGCCGGGATGGTGATCGTGCTCCCCGTCGTGGACTATCCGAACGCCCTGGCGGGCCCTGAGGGATACGACGAGGGCTTCGCCCCCGGGGAGGTGGATGTGCTGAAACGCTATGTGGAGGAGGGCGGCCTTCTCGTCGTGGCCAACAGCGCGACGCGTCTGAGGTACGGCACGACACCCCTGGAGAGCAACGAGGACTGGCCCGATCTCTCGGCGGTGACGTCGGTCTTCGGAATCACGTTCGAGAACCGCTTCTTGACCGGCACCCAGGCCCCGACACATGGGTCGCATCCGGTCGTCGCCGGGGTCCCGGCGCTCTGGCTCGCGGCGGGGAACGGGGTCGCGATTCGTGCGCCGGGCGCCGAGACGCTGGCCCGCCAGGGGTCGGACGTCGCCGCCGCACTCGTCTCTTTCGGCAGCCGCAACGGAGAGGTTCTCGCTCTTTCCGACGCGTCGATCTTGGGCGGCACGACGCCGTCAGCCCCCAACTTCCTTTTCTGGCGGAATCTCGCGCGCCACGGGATGAGGCGGATCGCCACCTCGGGACGGCTCTCGACGGGCAACGGGAAGTGATTTCGGGCACGGCTGACCGGGAGAAGGGTGGATACTGGTTTCCCCGCACAACGGAGGTGCCGTGCGTCTCCACATCCTGAGCGACCTTCACCTCGAGTTCGAGGGTTTCGACCCGCCGCCGGTCGACGCGGACGTCGTGATCCTCGCCGGGGACATCGGGGTTGGGCTCCAGGGTGTCGAGTGGGCGGCTGAGACGTTTCCGGAAACCCCCGTCGTCTATGTCCCCGGGAATCACGAGTACTACTCGCACGCGATTCCCGGACTGACGGAGGCGCTCTTTTCGACCGGCCGCAAGAGGGGGGTCCACGTCCTCTCGAACACGGGCGTCACACTCGGAGGCGTCCGATTCCTCGGGGCGACACTCTGGACCGATTTCCGGCTCCAGGGGAACCTCGATGGGGGAATCCGGGAAGCTCGCCTGAGAATGAACGACTTCCTCAGGATCGGGCGGAGCGATGGTTCGGGGTTCTTCACTCCCGAGGAATCGATCCAGCTGCACGCGGATTGCCGGCTGTGGCTCGGCACCGAGCTGGCCAGCATGGACGTCCCCACCGTGGACGTCCCCACCGTCGTCGTGACGCACCACGCCCCGAGCCTCCGCTGCATCGCGCCCGAGTTCCGGCGGGAACCGCTCGGTCCGGCGTTTGCGTCTCACCTGGACGACTTTGTCTTTCGCTCGGACGCATCCGTCTGGATTCACGGCCACACCCACTTCAAGACGGATTTCACTCTCGGGCGGACGCGGGTGGTGAGCAACCAGAAGGGGTATCCATTCGAGTCCGTCTCCGGCTTTGATCCCGGCTTCGTGATCGAGATCTGACGCGGGGCGGACGGCGTGCCGCGGGTGTCCTGGGGGGGCGAAGTTCCCCTCGGAGCCGCAAGGACGAGAGGCGCT
Source organism: Thermoanaerobaculia bacterium (assembly GCA_022071945.1). Taxonomy (GTDB): domain Bacteria; phylum Acidobacteriota; class Thermoanaerobaculia; order UBA5066; family UBA5066; genus JAJVIN01. The sequence continues at coordinate 104,664 of JAJVIN010000051.1, forward strand.
TCCCGCTGGAGGAATCAGCCCCTTGCGTTTTACCTCTAGGTTAATTAACCTTTCAGCTAACAAATGACAGCAGACCAGCTCAGCAGCACCTTCGCCGCGCTCTCGGATCCGACTCGCCGGGCCATCGTGGCAAGGCTGGCGAAGGGGGAGGCGTCGGTTCTCGAGCTGGCCCGGCCCTTCTCGATGAGCCTCCCCGCTGTTTCGAAGCACCTCAAGGTGCTCGAGAAGTGCGGTCTGATCGAGAGATCCCGGGTGGCGCAAACGCGCCCGTGCCGGCTCCGCACCAAGCCGATCAAGGAAGCGGTCGATTGGTTGGAGCACCACAGGACGCTGTGGGAGGATCGGCTCGACCGGCTAGAGGACTACCTGCGGGTAATGCAGAAGGAGGAGAGAAAGCATGGACGCGCAAGACGCCCATAGGGTCGAGTTTCCGTCGGACCGCGAGATCAGGAGCACGCGAATTCTGATGGCTCCACGAGAGCTGGTCTTCAGGGCCTGGACGGAGCCGGAGCACCTCGTGAAGTGGTGGGGACCGCGCGGTTTCTCGATGACGGTCGACGAGATCGACATTCGGCCGGAGGGAAACTGGAACTTCACGTTTCACGGCCCCGATGGAACCGACTATCGCAACGCGATCACGTTCGTGGCGATCGAGAGGCCCTCGCGGATCGTGATGCGCCACCACTCGAATCCCGCCTTCACGATCACCGCGACCTTCGAGGAGAGGGACGGACAGACGGAGCTGACATTCAGCGCCGTCTTCGACAGCGCGGCGGTCTGCGAGGGCGTGAAGTCCTACGCCGTTCCAGGTAATCGGCAGACGCTCGACCGTCTGGAGGAGCGCGTGGAGCTTCTGATCGCAGGGAAGGCCTTCACGACGAGCCGGGTGTTCGATGCGCCCCGCGATCTCGTCTGGAAGGCCTGGACGGACCTGGATCACCTCAAGAAGTGGTTTGGCCCGAAGGGCGTGACGGTGAAGAAGGCCGAGCTCGATCTCGTGGAAGGCGGGGTCTTCCACTACTGCATGCGGACTCCCGACGGGCACGAGATGTGGGGGAAGTGGGTGTTCCGCGAGATCGTCCCGCCCCGAAAGCTCGTTGTCCTCAGCTCGTTCTCGGACGCGGACGGAGGCCTCACCCGGCACCCGCTCAGCGACACGTGGCCGCTTCAGACGCTCTCGACGACCGAGTTCTCGGAAGAGGACGGCAAGACCCGGCTGACTCTGCACTGGATCCCGTTCCATGCTCGGCCCGAGGAGGTGGAGACCTTCCTCGCTTCCTTCAAGGCAATGGAAGGCGGCTGGGGCGGGACGATGGCTCAGCTCGACGCTTATCTCTCCGAGGCGTCGCGGGGCTGACGGTCGAGGCCGATTCAGGACGGGCCTGACGAGGGCGTCTGTTCCCCGTCAGGCGCCGGTCAACAGGGGCCTGGCTGGCCGCGTTCTCGCGGGCGCCAGGACTCGAGGCCCCGGAGAGGAGAGGATGAGAGCCCTTCCTGCATGGGGCGCCGGAGAGCTTGGCGCTTGCGGGGGTGTTATGGTGCCGGGAGAATCCGATGCGGGTGACGGGAGCCCTCTTTGTCGCGGCCTTGCTTTCTCTTGCAGCGGTGCTGGCCCTCTGGGCCTGTCGCCGCGAACACCCAGCCGGGGGACGGAGAGAAAAGAAGGCCGAGGGCGCCGAGTGGGAAGCCGAGGTCGGGCTGGAACATCTCAGCGAACGGGGGCCCGACTACGAGGCGCTTCGCTTCAAGATCGTCCTTCGGGACGAGCGCGGGCGGGAGGTGGAGACTCCCTCGGTTCGGTTCCAGCTCGATGGCGTTGACCTGACGTATCGGGTGGGGCGCGGGAACTACTACGACCGGCACCCCTACTACAAGCTCGACGAGGAGTCCGGGTTGAGGCTCGCCGGCGGGTCTTCCCGGAAACTCGCCATCTCGCCAGGGGGCGGTCCGTTCGCTCCCTTCGCGAGCGTGCCGGCGCTGGCTCCGCTCTCGCCCGAGGACTTCTCTTTTCCTCGACGCCACCTTAGGGACCGGGATCTGGTCCTTTCGTGGCGGAATCTCCGACAGCCGGCCGAGCTCTTGGTCTACAAGTCGCTCACGACGAGAAACGAACAGGGTGATGTCTCCATGGAGGGCGGACCGTACTCTGACGACAGCCTCCGGGCGCGGATCGCGCCCGGCCGGGGGTCAGGAGGAGAGGGGCATTACTCGATTCCGGTGCGTTACCTCACGGCGGCCGCGCCCGCGAAGGTCACCGGCATCACCGTGGAGATCACCGCGGCGAGCTCCGGCGAGTTCTTCTATCCGGTTCTGGACAAGAGCCACGTGACGACCGTCAGGAAGATCGTCTTTCGCAGCGAGATCGAGGATCCGTGAGGACCCGCCCGGCTCACGGCGCCGCCGGCACAGGCGCCGTGCCCGTCTCCGCGCACAGTTTCTGAAGGCGCTCCGTTTCCCCGCGGAGGAGTGAGCCGGTGTAGTACTCCGCCAGAGAGCGGACGAATTTCGGGTCTTCTCCCGTCAGCAGCGGGGAGGCATCCCGCATCCAGCCGTCGACGCATTCGGCGTCCGGACGAGAGGAAGCCGCGCAGTCGAGGAGGTGGCCAAAGGCTGTCTTGTAGGCCTGGAAGTCCTTCCGAGACATCGGGGACCCGTGGCCGGGGACGAGGACCTTGAACTCCTGCTGGGACAGGCGCTCGAGAGAGGCGCGCCAGCGGGAGGGGCACGCCGTGTCGAGGAACGGGACGGGAAGGGTGACGAGGTCTCCCGCAACGAGGACTCCCGTGGAACTGTCGAAGAGCCACAGATCTCCTTCGGTCACCGACCGTTTCTCCAGGAAGACGTCGAACCGCCGGCCCGCGACATCGCGGGGTCCAGAGGTGGTCACGACTTCATCGGGGAAGAGAGCCCGGCCCGCATCGATCCGGGCGATCTCGTCTTTCCACTCCGTGGTCTGGCGCGGATCCTTCGTCTTCCCGATCATCTCCTCGAGCTGGCCCCGGTAGCTCTTGAGGAACCCCTTCATCGCCCCCTCGATCGCCGAGCTCGCGATGACCCGGACCTCTGGAAACGCCTCGCGGATCTTCGCGTTTCCGCTCACGTGGTCGAGGTGCCAGTGCGTGTTGATGACGGCCTTGACCGGCGTTTTGGCCGTCCGGGCGAAGTCGAGGATCTTCCGGGTGTGCCCTGCGTGGCGGCCGGTATCGATGACGACGAGGCCTTCCTTCGCCTGGAAGATGACGGTATTTCCATCCGGCTGGCTGCCCGGGGTGAAGCCGCCGGTGAGGACGTGTACACCCTTGGCCACCTCCGTGGCGTCGAGGGTTGGCGCGGCCGTGAGAACGGCAAGGACGAGCCAGGGGACCGAGCGTCGCATCGAGACTCCCTTCGGACCGGCGGCGATTCCGCACGCCCTCGGCGCCACGAGAGTGAGCCAGGCGCGGAGCGGACGTGGTTTGTCCGCATACGCAGGATCCGGGAGAAAAGATATCGGTGCCCTGCCCCGGGCTACGGAGCGACGGACGGTCGCATCGAGGCGGAGAAGTAGCGTCGGACGAAGGCAGCAGCCGCGACCGGCGCAAAGGTCCTGCCCTGGCTCACCGAGCTACTGAACGAGTTCCTGCGCCTTCACTCCGCCGCCCTGCGTTCCGAACCCTCTCTACCTCAGCGTCCGCCCGATGGTGGCTGTGTCGGAGGGGCGCCTCGTGGCCGTCTCCACCCCTGGGGGAAGCGCGGCTGGTTCCACGAGGCGTGGCACTCCACGGACGGGTGGGAACGGTGCCGGGTGATGGCAGAGCAACGCCCCCGAATCTCGGCGGAGTTGCTCGAAGAGGAGAAGCGGATCGTCGGCCCCTTGTGGTACGCCACGGAGTACCTATGCGAGTTCGCGGAGGGCGCAGTGTTCTCGGCTGACCTTATCCCCTCCGCTCTCGATCACGGAATCACTCCCCTGTTTGGGTGAGGAGTCCGCCTTCGGGCCGGCGAAGGCAATGAGGAGTTTCCGCCCCTTCTACGAGATTCCGGACGCGACCTGACCTCGCCATCTCGTGAGATCGGCTGTCGGCACTATCTCCTGGAGGTGCTGAGTGCCGAAGTTCCACCTCGGACTCGACCTCGGACAGGCACGTGATTTCTCGGCTCTCGCCATCCTTGAGCGGGAATCTGAACGAATCTCGAGCGTTCGCCACCTCCAACGATTCCCTCTGGGGACCGCTTACGCCGAGATCGTCGACCGCACCCGGGGTACCCTCTCTCGACCGCACCTTCGGGGCTGGTCGCCCCTGGCGGTGGACGCTACGGGAGTCGGCCGCCCCGTCATGGACCTTTTCACTGCGAGGCCCGTCGGGTGCCGGGCGACGGCGATCACGATCCACGGAGGTGACAAGGTCGAGGTCGGATCCGGTCGATTCTCGGTGCCGAAGCGGGACCTCGTCGCCCTCCTCCAAGTCCAGCTCCAGAGGGGGCGGCTGAAAGTCGCCGCTTCCCTCCCGGCGGCCGACCTCCTCATGAAAGAGATGTCGGACTTCAAGTCGAGTATCTCGGAGACCGGCCACGATTCATACGGCGTCTGGAGGACTGGCGGGCACGACGACCTCGTCTTGGCCGTCGCACTTGCGCTCTGGCACGGCAATCGGGTGGCCCGGCTTCCGGACAGCCCGCCGGTCAGCGACTTATTCTCCGACGACAGATCGACCAGCCCGCTCGACATCTTGTTCGGAAGGCAGGAGGCACGGGTGCGAGATTGGGATGTGTTCCGGTGACTCGTACTCCCGGTGAACCAGGGCAGCCGTCGCTGAGGCCCAACCTCTCGGACCCGTTCTGGTCGCAGGGTGCGAGAGGACTCCGGTTCGATGACCTGATCGGACTCGCCCCAGCGTTCACGACCTTGGTAGAGTCGCGCTGCACACTGGTGAGCGTTGTAGGAAGGCGCACGATGTCGAAGGCGGAAAAGCTCTACACGTATAACGTCTTGGTTTCCTTCCAGATGCAGTACACGTTTCGAGAAGACGAAGTCGAGCAGGCCGAGGAAGGCGACGAGCGAGATCTCGACCCAACCGGCGAGGCGATTGCCAATCTGGAAGAGGAGCTGGCCGAGTACCTGGGTCAGAACTACGCAGTCGAGAAGGTTGACGCGTTCGCCGACTTCTTGCTCGGAGTCGTGGAGAGTCCGGTGACCCGGGAACCACCGAGAGCCTCTCCCCTCGGGGCTTCGCTCAAGAAGGCACCGAAGAAGCGCAAGAAGAAGCGGTAGCACCATCCCGGCGAGAACCCGGGGCCTCGGTCCAACGCTGGATTGAAACGGGGAGCCCGCCGGTCAGCCCGTTCTTCCCGGACGAGAAAGGCCCGAGCCCGCTCGACTTCATGTTCCGAGATCAAGAAGTCCGGGTGCGAGACTGGGACGTCTTCCCTTGAAGCTCTTCTTGGGTCGGTCCGACAACATGGGCGAATCTTGTAGTAGCGCGGTTGAAACGGCCCCGGGAGCGGATTCCGGAGTGACGGGAACAGAGCAGGTCTCGGCGCCCGCGAGGGCAGGTGATACTCCGTCTGAGAAACGCCGATGACGAAGACCGGGCGAAACGACCCCTGCCCTTGTGGGAGCGGGAAGAAGTTCAAGAAGTGCTGTCTACACGGGCCCCAGCAGGAACAAGCACGCGGTGAAACGGCAGGGATACTGAAGCTGGATCAAACCGAGGCGTCTATAGACCGGGTGGGCACCCCGGGCCTCCCCACGTACCTGATCCTCCAGAACGTTTTTGAGAAGGGGGATCCCAGGAACCTGGGAGGACCGGGAGGAGTGCCCGGTCCGTATCGGGTCGTGTTCACCCTCGGCCGCCCTGGTTTCTCTCCTCGGCGTGAAGGATCCCTCTCTTTTGAATCGGGCCTCGAAGGGGACTCCCATCTCGCGATTGCTCCCCCAGCTGCCACGGTAACTGGTGTAGATCCGCCCGTGAAAATTCTCGTGCAGGCGACTACGCCGGAGGGGACATTCATCCTCCAGGGTCTGCCCAACAAGGCAGGCTTCCTCGGGAAGCTTGTGCTTGAAAGCATAGAAGCCCGTGATCTGAAGGACGCTTGTCGCCGTGCAACGGCTACCATCGGCGGTTTCCTGAGCACAGTCGCCGTCTACTCAGACATACCACTCCATGTCTACCAGGTAGACGCCACGGAGCATTCGACCGGCAACACCGCCGTCCTCTACGTGAATTCGTACGCGCCAGCGGCACCCGGTCGGCTTCCCGCGACTGGTTTAGATCCAGAGTTTCGTCTGTATGCCGCGCTCTACAGGGAGGCCCTCGGGTCAAACAGCCCCTCCTACCAGTTTCTCTGTCTCTTCAAGATCATCGAGGGCATTCAGGCTCGAAACGTCAGGAAGGTTCGCGAATCGCTTGAGCAAGGGTTGCCCGTTCCTTCGAAGCCCCGCGAGCTGATTCCGGCGACCAAAGCAGACCAACTCGCCTGGCTCGCAACTTTCTTCCCACCGGCCACCTCTTGGGACGAGATGACCCTGGAAAGCACGTTTCCGGCTGAGGCGGTTGGGAAGAAAGTGAACCGCGTCATCGAGGACATCTTGCGGCCCGTACGAGACCAGGTAGCCCATACCTTTCTGGACTCCGGAGAGGCGACCTTTTCCATCGACGACCCCAAGGAACGAGACGCTGTCCTTCACTGGCTTCCCCTGACGAAGTGCATCGCACGCGCTCTGATCCGTAACGAGTTTCCCGGCGTCTTTAGCTAGAGTCGGCGCAACGCGTTCAGCGTTTCCATCGTCCCTCCGCCGAGGTTCCCGTTCCTTCCCAAGCCCTCTGGTAGGCTTCTGAAGAACTAGCCAAACCTCCGAACCTCGGCTGGCGGAAGGCACCAGAGAAGGGACGGGACACACATGCACGTGCTCGTTGGCGACAGCGATAAAGACTACGACAACGTTCGGTCATGCGTGGCGCAGACGCGAACCGTCCGGGACTGGGTGGTTCCCAAGTCCGCCGCCGTCGGGGACCAGGTCGTTATCTTCTTTCATGGGGCCGGGTTCGTTGCTTCGGGCAAGGTCGCGACCAAGCCGAAAGCAAGTCACTTCGGAAACCAAGCCGCATACCGGAGCGACATCAAGGCCATCAAGCTGTCTCCTCGCCCGGTTCCTCTCGAATACGTCCGGGAGGCCATTCCTCAATGGGGATGGCTGAAGCAGGTCTCGAAGAGTCGGACGACGCCCTCGGCATCCATCTTCACATCGCTCGTGAAGGCGATAGAAGAGTACCAACGCCCCTCGCCGTCGAGGACCTTCCTCCTAACATGGAACCTCGATCGTTTCGCTTGGAAGGACCTCGGGGAGGAGATTGAACGCCTGCGCCGGGGCGCCACCGTAACGAACGTCTGGAGTTGTGGCGTGCGTCGCGACCTGCCGCCCGGGAGCGAGATCTTTCTCCTGAAACTCGGAAGCCTACCGGTCGAGGAGAAGGGCCTCATCGGTAGCGGCGTTTCGACGACCGCGCCAGTCCGCCACCGTCACTGGTCGGGTCCTGGCATCAAGAGTGCCGCCCTGTTTGTCAGCGTGGACTTCGACTACCTCGGGGCCTCTCCCGCGATCGCGCTCCCCAGATTGAAAACGCTTGCACCCGGATTCAACTGGACTCCTCAGGGCTCAGGCATCGAGGTTCCCCAACCCGTAGCGGAGAAGCTCAGAGCCGAGTGGGCGCCGTCATCTGTTACACCGTTGCCCGAGGAACTTGAACCTGGTGTGAGCTACCCCGAGGGGGCGGCTCGGACCATTCGAGTCAACGCATTCGAGCGAAGCCGCCAGGCACGCGAAGCTTGCGTTGCACACCACGGCGATTCCTGTGCGGCTTGCGGCGTGGACTTCGGCCAAAGATACGGGAAGATCGCAGAGGGCGTCATCCACGTCCATCACGTCGTCCCGATTGCCTCTGTGAAAAACGGGTATCAGGTGGATCCGGTGCGGGATCTGGTTCCACTCTGCCCAAACTGCCATGCCGTAGCGCACCTGAGGAACCCGCCATACTCGGTGACAGAACTCCGAGCCTTCATTCATCGAGATGTTTGAAGCGCTCCGGTCAGCCCGCTCCGGACCTTCCCCAGCAGGCAAGAGAGAAGCGAGGGTGGTGGTTCTCGTCCACCCGGAGAGAATCGACGATGGGAAAGCCCCGGCATGATCAGCCTCTCCCCTCACCAGCAGGACGTCGTCTCTCACCGAGGAAGCCCTCTTCAGGTCATCGCCTGCGCAGGGTCCGGGAAGACCGAGTCGATCTCCCGCCGGATCGCCTCCCTCGTCGCCGACGGGGTGGAGCCCGCCGCCATCGTGGCGTTCACGTTCACGGAACGGGCGGCGACGGAGCTGAAGGCCCGAATCGTCCGCCGGGTGGCGGAGCAGCTCGGGGAGAAGGCCCGGGGGCGCCTGGGGCCGATGTTCGTCGGGACGATCCACGGTTACTGCTTCCGCCTGCTCCAAGATCACGTCCCGGTCTACGGCCGTTACGACGTCCTCGACGAGCACCGGCACACCGGCTTCCTCTCACGGGAACACCGCCACCTCGGGCTCTCGAAGCTGGGGACGAAACACTGGGAGCCCCTCCTAGCCTTCCTGGCCCACGTCGACGTCATCTCGAACGAACTCATCCCGGCCGACCGGCTCGACGGCACACCTCTCGGCGAGTGCTACCGGAAGTACCGGGCGCTCCTCGACCGGCACAACTTCCTCACCTTCGGCCTCCAGATCTCCCTGGCCGTGGAGGCCCTCGACGACCCGAAGGTCTTCGAGAAGGTCCACGGGGCGCTCCGGTACCTCCTCGTCGACGAGTACCAGGACATCAATCCGGCCCAGGAGAGGCTGATCGCGCGGCTCGCGACGCCGCCGGTCGAGCTGTGCGTGGTCGGCGACGACGACCAGTCGATCTACCAGTGGCGTGGCGCCGACGTATCGAACATCCTCCGGTTCCACGAGAGGCACGCGGGCACCCGGCGTATCACCCTCGCCACGAACCGGCGCTCCCGGCCCGAGATCGTCGAGACGGCGAACGCCTTCGCGACATCGATCCCCCAGCGACTCCCGAAGGCGATGGAGGCGGTCCGTCCCGCCGGTGAGGCCGAGGTCGTCGCCTGGAAGGCCGAGACCCCGGAAGACGAGGCGGCCGTCATCGCCGAAACCATCGAGAGGCTCCACGGCCGGGGGTTCGCCTACCGGCAGATTGGGGTCCTCTTCCGGTCGGTTCGCACGTCCGCCCCGCCGCTGGTCACGGCCCTCCGGAGCCGGGAGATCCCCGTCACCTGCGGCGGCCGTACGGGTCTCTTCCTGGAGCCCGACGTAGCTCTCCTCGGCGAGACGTTCTCATGGCTCTCGGACGGCGAGTGGCGAGACGAGAAGTACAGCGAGACCCGTCCGGCCGATCTCGACCGGATCGTCCTCGGCCTCTCCCAGCGGTTCGGTGCGGCCCCTGCTCCCCTCCGGAGGTACCTGACCGACTGGAAGGGCTTCCTCCTGAAGACGAATCAGCCAATCAACCTGGTCGGTGACCTCTACAAGCTCCTAGGAGTTCTCGGCGCCGAGAAGATCGACCTCTCCTCTCTGGAGAACTCGGCACGGTTCGGAGGTCTCGCCCGCTTCTCGCAGGCCCTCGCCGACTTCGAGCACGTCAACCGGCGCGGACAGATCGAGGCCGAGGGCTCCGAGCGCCAGTTCCGTCCCGGGATCGACCGGGGGAAGCCCTACCTCAGGGCGCTGGCGACCTACCTCCTCCACTACGCCCGCGACGCGTACGAGGAGTTCGAGGGAGAAGAAGCCGACGACCTCGACGCCGTCGACATCATGACCGTCCACCAGGCCAAGGGCCTCGAATGGGCGGTGGTCTTCGTGCCGAGCCTCGTCGATGGACGATTCCCCTCTCGCCGGGCCGGAGGGGGGAGGAAATGGCTCCTCCCGGACGACGTCCTTCCGCCCCGGACGAAGGCTCGCTACGAGGGGGGCGACTCGGAGGAGCGGCGCCTCTTCTACGTCGCCATGACCCGCGCCCGGGACGCCGTCTACCTCTCCGCTTTCGAGAAGAAGACGAACCGCTTCCGGGTCTCTCCCTACCTTTCCGAGGTCGCCGGGAAGGAGATCCCGGCCCGGTCGCAGCTTCCGCTCCCCGAAGCCCCGGCGCCCGAAGACCAGACGGAGCCGCCCCCCGTCGAGGTCTCCTTCTCGGACCTCGCCTCGTTCGACGAGTGCGGCCACCGGTACCGGCTCGGGTCGGTCTTCGGATTCCAGCAAGAGCTGGCGCTGGAGCTGGGCTACGGGAAGGCGATCCACCACGTCCTGCGACAGCTCGCCGAGAGGGTGAGGGCGACCGGGACGGTCCCGGGAGCTGACGACCTCGACCAGCTCCTGGCGGAGGAGTTCTACCTCCCGTACGCGAACGCCCCGTCGTTCTTCCGGATGAACCAGTCCGCCCGCACCCTTCTCCGGCTCTACGCCACGCACCATGCTGCCGAGTTACACCGCCTCTGGGCGACGGAGCGTCCGTTCGAGCTTCACCTGCCAGGGGTGATCGTCACGGGCCGGGCGGACATCGTCCTCGATCTCGAAGGAGGCGAGGCCGGTTCCCTCGCCCTCGTCGACTACAAGTCGGCGAACGATCCCCGCCGCGCCGAGCGGTACGAACTGCAACTCCGGGTTTACGCGGCGGCCGGGAGGGCGGAAGGGCTCAACGTGGCGGCCGCGTGGCTCCACGAACTCAACGACGGGCACCGTCACGATGTCGACATCGGCTCCGGGGCGACGGACGCCGCCGTCGACCTGGTGGCCGATCGCGTGACGGGCATCCGCACCCGCCGCTACGATCCGAAACCCACTGGTCTGAGATGTTCCGACTGTTCCTTCCTGCGCCTCTGCCCTCACCGCGAAGGAGGGGCGCCCTCATGACACGACACCCCCGGGCGCACGGGCGCCCGTAGCGATCTCCAGGAGGTTCCGTTTGGCCCGCAAGAAGACGAGCGACTCGATCGAGACGACCGACTACCGCCACGACGGCGCGAAGAGGACCAACAACCCTCCGGCCCGCATCGCCGGAGAGGGGCAGGTGCCGAAGGTCGAGAAGGTTCGCTACGCCTACTCGCCCCACCTCCCGCCGGTCCTCCGGTTCGACTCGACCGGCCGTGCAGACCGGATCTCTGACGAGATCGAGGCGCTGCTCAGGAAGGCGGAAAGCGGACCGCTCTCCCAGGCCGAGGCGATAAACATCCGGGAGGCCGTCGCCCACTACCAGCCCTGGCTCGAATGGGCCGGGAAGCGGGAACAGCACGAGCGGGGGTGGTTCGAGGTCGACCCGGTCGCGCTCCACATCCACGAGCGGGTCAGCGCCCAGGCGATCATCCGGTCGGCGATGAGGGAGGACGTCCAGCGGAACCTCTTCGCCGACCCGGAGCAGCCCTACCAGCAGGCGGTCCAGTTCTACCGGCACAGCGTCGACTGGGCGAACAGGATCATCCTCGGCGACTCGCTCCAGGTCATGTCGTCGCTCGCTCGGCGGGAGACCTCGCGGGAAAGGTCCAGATGATCTACATGGACCCACCCTACGGGATCAAGTTCGCGAGCAATTTTCAGCCAAACGTTGGAAAGCGTGAGGTTCGTGAGGGCGATTCAGACCTCGCGCGGGAGATCGAAGTCGTTCGGGCCTTTCGTGACACATGGAACCTGGGAGTCCACACGTACCTGGCGTACCTGCGCCAGCGGCTTGATGTGGCCCGGGATCTTCTGTCCGAGTCCGGCAGTCTCTTTGTCCAGATCGGAGACGAGAATCTCCACACCGTCCGAACGCTCATGGACGAGGTCTTCGGCCCGAGGAACTTCATCGGACTGATTCAGTTCCAGAAGACGACCTCGGCGACGAACCTCTTCTTGCCGCTGGTCGTTGATTACTTGCTCTGGTACGGAAAAGACTCGAAGTCGACGAAGTATCACCAGCTCTTCCAGACCAAGGAATTATCGGGCGAGGGATCCGGTCACTACGGGATGCTCACGCTGGCCTCTGGTGAACGCCGAAGTCTCTCGGCCAGCGAACGTCAGTCGGGGACCTTACCGGACCGCTCGGAGCCCTTCACTCCCGACAATCTGACGTCTGCAAGCCTCGGACGCGAGAAAGGCGAGGGGGCAGCTTGCTGGTTTCCGGTTCAGATTGATGGCAGGGGCATTACCCCGAATTCAAAGAACCGCTGGAAGACTAACGAGGAAGGCATGCGACGGCTTGCTGGCGCCGAGAGACTCTTGGCGCAGGAGACGACGGTCCGATACATCCGGTTCCTTTCCGACTTTCCGGCCGCTGGCCTTCATTCGATCTGGGCTGACGTAGGCGGCGCTCCAGAGCGGGTTTATGTCGTTCAGACGAATTCCCGTGTGATCGAACGGTGCCTCCTGATGACCACCGACCCGGGCGACCTCGTCCTCGATCCCACTTGTGGATCTGGCACGACCGGTCACGTTGCCGAACAGTGGGGCCGACGGTGGATCACTATCGACACCAGCCGCGTCGCCGTTTCGATCGCTCGACAGCGGCTCCTCACGGCGAGATTCGAGCACTACCGGACACGAGGGGGCGGAGAGGGGCCTTCAGAGAACCCAGGCTCCGGGTTCAAGTACAGAACCGTCCCGCACGTCACCCTCAGGTCCATCGCCCAAAACCCGAACCTGGACCCGATCTTCGCGAAGCACGAACCGATCCTGGAGAGTTCCCTCGCCGCCTGCGACGAAGCGCTCAAGCAGGTTCCCGCCGGGCTCCGCGACAAGCTCGCCGGGAAGCTGCGTGCGAAGCCCAAGAAGGAGACGACGGACGCGGATCGGCGCCGGTGGTCCCTCCCGCCCGACAACCGCGACCGTTCCGCCGCTGCGAAGAAGGTGGCCACCGTCGACCTCGACTTCCCGGGCTGGTACCACTGGGAGGTCCCCTTCGACGCCGACCCGGACTGGCCGAAGCCGCTCCAGGAGGCCGTCACCGCGTACCGGAAGGCCTGGCGGGCGAAGATGGACGAGGTCAACTCCTGCATCGAGAGGAACGCCGACCAGGAAGAACTGGTCGACCAGCCCGAGGTGGTGAGAGGCGTCCTTCGGGTCTCCGGACCCTTCACCGTCGAGGGCGTTCGTCCCGAGGAACTGTCCCTCGGCGAGCAGGGGCTCTTCGACCCGACCCCCAACGAGTTCGAGGAGGACCCCGGGTCACGCGACCCCCGTATCGTCAACCTCCAGGCCTACTTCTCCAGGATGGCGTCGAGCCTCCGCAACGACGGTGTCACGTTCCTCGGGAACAAGCGGAGGAAGCTCGCCCGGCTTGAGCCTCTCTTCGAGACCGCTACCGGGACGGTGATTCACGCCGAGGGAGTGTGGGAAGACGGAGACGTGAACGGCGCCGCGACCGTCGGAGTGACCTTCGGCCCGCAGTACGGCCCGGTGACCGCTGTTCAAGTGGAGGAGGCGATCCGCTCTTCCCGGCGATACGACGAACTCGTTGTCGCCGGGTTCTCCTTCGATGCCGAGGCCTCCGCCGTGATCCAGGAGTCGAGCCATCCGAGGCTCCACATCCACCAAGCCTATATCCGGCCGGACCTGAACCCCGCGATGGACGGCCTCTTGAAAGAGACCCCGGGCAGCCAGCTCTTCACCGTATTCGGCCAGCCGGAAGTCGAGGTCCGGAAGACGAAGGAGGGCGACTGGATCTGCGAGCTGGCGGGGGTCGACATCTACGACCCGATCGAGAACAGCGTCCGTTCCAGCGGCGCGGAGAAGGTGGCCGCCTGGTTTCTCGACCAGGACTACGACGGCCGGTGTTTCTGCATCACACAAGCGTTCTTCCCCGACCAGGACGCCTGGGAAAAGATCGCCAAGGCCCTGAAGGGCTCCGCCGACTCCGAGGCGTTCGACGCCTTCAAGGGGACGACCTCACTCCCATTCCCGGCGGGCAAGCACCGGAGGATCGCCGTCAAGGTCATTGACCCGCGCGGGAACGAGGTCATGGCGATCCGGAAGCTGGAGGGGTAGGGGTTCCCTCGAAAAACCCGTCGAGTACACTGAAATTCGAGCCGTTCCCGAGGAGGCACCACATGGCAACACTCATCATCGATCCGATTCCTGAGCCTCTCTTCGAGAAGCTTCGGATGGCTGCGGCCGCCCACAATTTGTCTCTCGCGGAGGAGGCCAGGGCCATCTTGGAGCGGGGGCTCCCTGGGGGAACCGATGACGCCGCCCGGAAGCTCGAAGCGATCCGCGAGCTGCGTCGACCCCTCGACGGGAAGATCACCCCACTGAGCGACGAGATCCTCGCCGAGGCCCGAGCTGAGCGGAGATCATGATCGTCATCGACGCCAACGTCGTGGCCTATCTTCTGATTTCGGGGCCGAGGACGGCCGAGGCCGAAGCCACCTTGCTCCGTGACCCCGCGTGGGTCGCGCCCGTCCTCTGGAAGAGTGAGGTTCGAAACGTCCTCTCGCTCTATGTCCGAAGGAGAGAGATCGACGTCGAGACGGCCGTCGGACTGTTTGAACGGGCGGCATCGATCGTCACCTGCCCCTCGGAGGAAGCGTCGACGGCCGACATTCTGCGGATCTCGGCCGAGCGAAGCATTTCAGCCTACGACGCCGAATATGCGGCGCTCTCCTCCCTCCACGGCATCCCGCTCGTGACCGCAGACGGTCCGCTGGCCACGAAGTGCCCCGACCTCGCCATCCGGCTCGGAGACTTTGCACGAGACGGGAACCCGGGCCGCTGAATGTGATGGAGCCAGCACTCCTTCAGGGGACATTCCGAGGCTGGCAGCATCAAGACCTCGGACCCTTTTCGTTGACGCCGAGACCCTGCGCCCGTAGAGTTCTTTCAGTTCCTCCCCGCTCGACTCGCCGAAAGGCCCGGGCGGGGTTATTTGTTTAAGGGGGTCGCGCCATGGCCCGTCGCGGGAAGCTCACCCAGAACGAGGAACCGCCGTCCGGCTGGAAACCCACCCAGGCCGTTCCGGACCCGGTGCTGCACTCACCCTACGAAGAACCTTCCAGGCACTGGGAGTACTCCCAGGGTGTTCCGTCCATCGCCCCCTACCGGCGCCCGGCGAGCTACTACTACCGCTCGAAGAAGGTCGGGTCCGCGCAGCAGGAGATGTTTGCCGAGGAGCAACGGGACGACCTTCCCCTCGTGAACCGGCTCCGGAAGGACGTGAAGCGGTGGAGGGAGGCGGGCTACCGGGGAGCGTCGCCCGTGACGAAGGACCTGCTCGCCTGGTGGTCGCGTCCGGACGCGCTGCGGAGGCTCTTCTACTGCCAGAGGGAGGCGGCCGAGACCGTCATCTACCTCCTGGAAATGGCCCTTCCAGGAAGGCTCTCGGCAACCGGCTTCCGGAACTTCGAAGTCGGTACTGAAGACCTTGAACGGCTCCTTCGTGGCGAACGTCCCCGGTTCGACGAACTGGAGGCGGATGCGACGTTCTATCCCCGGCTCGTCGACATCCCGGCAGACTCGGGCCTCGTGCCCCTCCGGCGCCTGGGCTGCAAGATGGCGACCGGATCGGGCAAGACGGCCCTGATGGCGATGGTCATCTCGTGGGCCTTCTGCAACCGGGGGAGGAACCCCGGCTCGACGTGGTTCCCGAACGCCGTCCTCGTGTGCACCCCGAACCTGACCGTGCGTAAACGGCTCCAGGTGCTCTATCCGAGTGACCCGAGGAACTACTACAGCGAGTTCGAGTTGGTGCCCGGCAAGTACCGCGAGCTACTCGGTGCCGGGAAGGTCCTCATCACAAACTGGCACACCCTCGACCTGAAGAACGAGCACAGCGAGGGAGGAACCTCATACCGCGTGGTGAACAAGGGCGTCGAGACGAACGACGCCTTCGCGATCGACCGGCTGGGCGATCTCTCCGACCGGCTCCCGATCCTCGTTCTGAACGACGAGGGCCACCACTGCTGGCGTCCTGCCCCTGAGGTAGAGACCGAGAAGACCAAGGGGCTCTCGGCGGAGGAGAAGAAAGCCCTGGAAGAGGAAGCCGAGGAGGCCCGTGTCTGGCTGGCAGGGCTCGACCGGATCAACAATTCCGGCCTCATCGGAAAGGAGAAACCCGGGATCCTGGCGGCCATAGACCTTTCCGCGACGCCGTTCTACCTTGGGAACAGCGGCTACCCGGAGGGGAGCCCTTTCCCGTGGCTTGTCTCTGACTTCGGCCTCGTCGACGCCATCGAAAGCGGCATCGTGAAGATTCCGCGACTCCCGGTCCTCGACGACCAGGAGAAGAAGGACGAGGTGGGCCGTCCTGATCCGAAGTACTTCCGTCTCTGGAGGCGGGTCTGCGACGACCTTTCCGCCGGGGACAAGCTGGCGAATGGACGGCCGAAGCCGGAGGCGGTCTATCGCGAGGCAGAGGGGGCTCTTCTCACGATCGCCGGGCAGTGGAAGAAGCGGTTCGAAGAGATCCGGTCGGCTTCGCCCGACGACGGTCACGTCCCGCCGGTGATGATCGTCGTCTGCGACAACACCGAGGTCGCCGAGGTCTTCTTCAGGAAGCTCAGCGGCGAGCGCCAGACAGAGGTTCTTGACGACGATGGGAAGGTCAAGACGAAAACAGTCTACGAGGCGAGTGCCGTGTTCCCCGAGCTGGCGAACGAAGAGGGGAAGCCTCGCCGGACCATCCGGATCGACTCCCGCCTCTTGAACAAGCTCGAAGCCGAGGGCGACCAGACGAAGGACGAGGCGGCGCTCGCGCTGCGCGAGATCATCGACACGGTCGGCAAGCGGGGCGGACCGGGAGAGTTCGTTCGATGCGTCGTCTCGGTCTCGATGTTGACCGAAGGGTGGGACGCGAACAACGTGACCCACATCCTCGGCATTCGGGCCTTCGGTAGTCAGCTCCTTTGCGAGCAGGTGGTCGGCCGGGGACTCCGCCGGATGAGCTACACGCCCGACCCCGAGACCGGAAAGCTCGCTCCGGAGTACGTCGACGTCTACGGCATCCCGTTCTCGCTGATCCCGTTCAAGGGACGCCCGAAGGACAAGGACACCGAGGACCCCGTCTACACCCACATCTTCCCGGTTCCGGAGAGGGCAGCCTTCGAGATCCGTGTTCCCGTGGTCGAGAGCTACACGTATGACCTCCGGATGAGCGGGATCCGGTGCGACGTCGATTCCCTCGAAGGCTTCATCGTCCAGGACGAGCCGCAACGGGTCTACCTGGCGCCGACACGCGGCTACAACGATGACCCGACGGCGAAGCGCGTGACGGAGTTCATTCAGCAGAACCGGGAGGAGTACTACCGGAGCGTCCGCTTCCAGCAGGTGATCTTCGGTGTCGCCCAGCTCCTTCTCGAAGACCTCGCGCAGGGAGGCGAGGGGACGAACGCCGAACAGCTCCGGGAGAAGACCCTGGCCCGGCACCAGCTCTTCCCTGAGATCGTCCGGATCGTCCAGGAGTACGTCACGAAGAAGGTCAAGTTCGCCCCCGGCGTCGACCGGCGCGAGCTGGCTCTCGAACGGTACATAACTCTCCTGCGAAAGCGGCTACGCGACGGAATTCTCCCGGCTGCGGCCAGCACGGCCGCCCCCCTCCTCCCGATCACGAACTCTTACAAGCCGGTCGTCTCGACGGCCGACGTCGACTACCGGACGACGCGGGACTGCGTCTCTCTGACCAAGAGCCACCTGAACTACGCCCCGATCCTGAGCGGGTGGGAGCGGCAGACCATCGAGCGCCTGGAGGACATGGACGCCGTCGAGTGTTTCACCTCGGCCGGGCGGCACCTCGGGTACACCGTTCCCTACGAGTACATGGAGGCGAGCCTCTCCTACGAGCCCGACTTCGTGATCCGTCTGCGTGGCGGAATCCACCTCGTTCTGGAGATCAAGGGGCGAGGCGGAGAGATCCACGGTGAAGACCAAGTTCTGGCGAAGAATGAGGCCGCGAAGAAGTGGGTGGCTGCCGTCAACAACTCGGGCCGGTACGGGCGCTGGGCCTTCGAGATCTGCCGGGATCTGGGTGAACTCCGGACGATCATCGAGAGACACGTTCCGGTCGAGGCGCCGGTGCTGCCGTTCCGCCGCGTCCAGCCGAAGCAGGAAGAACGTTTCCGGACCTGCGTCCCCCTCGTCAGCCTCCGGGCGGCCGCGAGCGCGTGGAGCGACGAGCAGGCGAGCCTCGAAGGTCCGGCCGACTGGGCCGAGGACTGGATCGCCTGGGACACGAGGACCCGGTTCGAGGACGGCATGTTCGTCGCGAAGGTCCAGGGAGACTCGATGGAACCGCTCATCCCGAGCGGGTCACACTGCCTCTTCCGGCTGCGCCCCGGCGGCTCCCGCGACGGCAAGCGGCTTCTC
Source organism: Thermoanaerobaculia bacterium (assembly GCA_022071945.1). Lineage (GTDB taxonomy): Bacteria > Acidobacteriota > Thermoanaerobaculia > UBA5066 > UBA5066 > JAJVIN01. The sequence goes on from JAJVIN010000051.1 coordinate 122,986, forward strand.
GTCTGGCACTCCGGCATTGACGATCCCCACACCGGCGGCCGCTACACCGTGAAGGTCTACCGGAGCCGCAAGGTCCCCGCAGAAGACGGCGGGTGGCGGCACGTCGAGATCAAGCTGGAGCCGTTGAACAGGAAGTACGAGCCGATCGTACTGACCCCGACCGAGGAGAACGAGGTGCGGGTGATTGCGGAGTTCGTGGAGGTGGTGGGGTGAAAGCCGTCAACATCCCTGTCGTTTCAACTGCGTTCGGGCAGCCTCATCTGTGCCGCGCATCCCGGAGGGGATTTCCCCCCATGTCCGCATCGGAAGGCCCGTGCTCCTTCATGAACTGGTTGGGATTCTGATCCTGGCGTTTCGCCAGGCGGGTGATCACGGACATCGGGGATTCCGGGTTCTTGGCGCCAACCTTGAGAGCCCAGATCTGAGGCTTGTCCGCGTCAAGACGATTGCAGATCTGGGACAGGTTGGCCAGCACCAAGCCCGTCGCGATGAGGGGGTCATGCCCGGCCGCCTCTGCGATGACAAGCTTGAGCCTGGTCCGGTGGAGGACGCACATCTCCCTGGGGAGCTTCAGGATGGCGGCGTCGTTCGTGATGAGGCCGTCCCAGCCGTCCGGATGGTGATGCAGGGCGAGAAGCAACTCCCAATCGTCCATTTCCATGAGTCGTTCGTCGATCTCTCGCACCGAGACGAGCTGGGCCTCCACGATGTACTCCCGCAGGGCATCAACTATCGGGACGGGAAAGTTCTGGTCGAGTGCGAACCGTTTCACGCGTCAAGCGGCAAGGCGCCGGGAGAGATTGCGAGAGAGTTGGTCTTCGAGTTCGACAGCCTCGCTCAGCGCCTGTCCCGAGAGAATGGGATAGAGCGCCCGAATCTTTTCCGTTGGAAATCCCCGGCGGTGGAGGGCATAGATGGCCGTGGTCTCGATGCGCGTCCCGGCGACGTGCGGTGAGCCGGAGAGTTTCCTCGGCACGATCCGGATTGTGTCCCTGGGTCGGCTCAGATTCGGGCCGAAAGTCCCCTCGTCGGTCCGGAAGGGAAGGATCAGATCAATCATCTCCGGGTTGAGGAGTTGGCCCCCGACCTCGTGGAGCGGGACTGACGGATCGTTCACGACGACGTCGCCAGCCCGGGTTACGGCCACGGTTACGTGGTCAGTCTCGAAGAGACCCAGATCGAGCATGCGGAGAGCAGCGAGGGCGTGCCGCACAGCCTTCATCGTGGTTCTCGGGATGTCCTGTCCGTCGGCCCGTTTGGGCTGCCGGAGCCAATAAATGGTCCGCAGGCCCATGAGGTCGGGGAAGGACCAAAGCCGCGTCCGTTCGGGCGAAACGGACGGGACAAGGTAACCCCTCCGCGCCCAGTACTGGAGGGTAGACCGAGGCACTCCCGAGAGCGCCGCTGCCCGGTCTGCGGTATATGCGCCTCCAACGTCCATCGCTAGATCCCTTCCGTTCAAGTATAGGTTCGGGGCCAGGCCGCGAAGGCTCTCCATTCGATGAATACCTCCGCTCCCGACGGTTTCCAGCGTTCCAGATTCCCTGGGGCCTGCAATCTGGAAGTTCGATGGAACCGGCCAAGTTCTTCCCGGCGGGCAAGGTATGGGCAAGGCGGCCCCCTAGACGCGAAAAAGCCGCCCGGTTACGGGCGGCTAAGTCTTTCTAAATCAATGGTGGAGCTGAACGGGATCGAACCGTCGACCTCTTGAATGCCATTCAA
>JAJVIN010000041.1 GCA_022071945.1 Thermoanaerobaculia bacterium
GATTCCATGGCCGTCCTGTCGACCCGCCTCAGGCGCCTTCGGCGGATGATGCTGATCAGAACCCTCTCTACACGGGTGGATCACTTCTCACGAGCACATGTGGATCACTTCTGGCGAGCGTTGAAGACTCAGACTTGGCCACGTATCCCAGTGCGCCAGCCGCGAAAGCCCCCGCGACGTGCCGCGTATCGTTGTGCATCGAGTAGACGAGCGTGGGCACGCCTCGAGCCTTCAGGTCACCCACGAGCACCAGTCCGTCCTCGCCATCCAATGACAGGTCCACGATCGCCAGATCTGGGCGGCTCTCCTCCAGGTGCTCCAGGGCACCGGTCCTTGCTCCGGACTCCGCGCAAACGTCGATCCCCTCGGCAGCCAGCAAGAGCGCGAGCCCTTCTCGGACCGCGGGATGATCGTCCACGACGAGAACACGGATGGCCGGGGATGCGGGGGGATTCCCCTGTCTCATGGATTCGTTCCTTCGGAGGGTTTCCCGCCCGAGTTCTCAGGCGGGGGGATGGCCAGGCGCGGCACCCGGCACGTGACGAGGGTTCCTCCACCGGGCGCGGGTTGGACCGCAAGGCTGCCACGGAGGATCTGCGCCCGAAACGCCATCGTTCGAAGGCCCATCCCTCCGGTAGGCACCGTGCTCGGAATTCCCACCCCGTCGTCCCGCACCTGTAGGAGCAGGGAATCGTCGCCGCCACTCAGCTCGACCGTGATGACGCCGGCCTTCGCGTGGCACACGGCATTGCTCAGGGCTTCCTGAGTGATCCGATAGAGATGCTGTGCGATCACAGGGTCGGGGACGAGCAGATCGCCCGTCGCGCGGAACTCGCAAGCAAGACCGGAGGTGTGCTGGGTCCGCCTCGTGAGCGCGCGGAGCGCGGGCGCCAGAGCGTCCGGCACGGGCTCGAGCGGGTAGAGGCCCTGAGCGACACCGCGCGCTTCGTGAATGGTCTCGCCCAGCAGGGACGAGAGGGCATCCAGGTCCGCGGCCGAAAGCGCGGTACCGCGCTGCACGCGAAGCTCGAGGGCCTGGCAACGCAGAAGCGCCCCGGTGAGCTGCTGGCAGATGCCGTCGTGGATCTCGTGTCCGAGACGCCGGCGTTCGTCGTCGCCCGTCCGGGCAATCTCGCTCTCGAGACGCCGCCGCTCTTCCGTCTCGCTCTGCAGCTTGGAGCTGGCGGCCGCTCGCTCCTCGGCGGCCCGGCGCTCTGCCAGGAACGCCTGCTGCAGAAAACCGTAGAAACGCTCCAGCAAGACCATCAGGACGACCAGGTCTGCCGTCAGTGCCGCTCCCGGCCACCAGATCTGGCTGGGTGACAGGCCCACCGGGGCGGGATCCATCCCGAACCACTGAACGACGCCCGGAATGGACTGCAGTAACGGCGCGAGCATCAGGAGCACCGCGCTCAGAAGGGTACAGGCCCGGGCCGCCCGCATGCCCAGTAGCCCGATTGCCAGAAGTGGCGGGATCAGGGGAAGCGCCCGGATGTAGGGCCCTTGGGGCAGGACGAGAGCACCCACGAATGCCAGGCCGTAGATGGCTCCCAGCATGGCCCAGATTCGAACTCTCTGGTCGAGACCTCGAAACACGGCCCCTGCCACGATCACCATGTAGGCCGCCACTCCGGCGATCCTGGCAGGACGAGCGTTCAGGGGTCCGTACCCGGCGACGATCGGCACGAGGACGGGCGCGTGGACGATGGCGCTGGCGGCGATGACGAGATCGGCCGCCTTTCCGCGCCAATCACGGAGCACATCCTCCGCGCCCTTCGATCCGGCTTCCTGCTCTCTCATGGCCGCCCCGGGAAGGGAAATCAAGTCGCAGCAATCCCGCGCCCACGAACGCGTCTGGCGAACACTGCGTCGACGTTCCCAACGCGATCATAGACGAGGGGCTCCCGCTCGCCAGGGTCAATTGGCCCCGAGGACACATCCGGCGAGTCTCGCACGGGGCGGCCGGAAAGGCCCGTACCTCGACGCTGTCCTGCCGACCGGGACAGATGGAGCCTCCCCTGGTCATCGAACAGGAGAGCGGCAGCCAGCGAGGGGAGACCGGGTATGCGCCCGTGTTGGACCGGACGATGGAACAGGACGGAACAGACGGAACAGCGACAAGACAGGGACAGACAGATCTCTGGAAGTTAGACGCGGACGCATCTCACGCGAGCTGGGAAGATCGTCGACAAACCGCCCGGCCCATGGATAGCCCGGCAACCTCGAGAAGCGATCGGCCGGAGTGTGATGGCACGGAATCGAACTCATGGATCAACTCGGTTCAGTCCGAGCAGGAAGACCGACGAATCGCCGTTCGCCCGGAAGGACTCTACGAGCAGATAGACGCTCAGGAACAGTGCCCCCCCAAAGAACGCCGCGACTCCCAGGAGGATCCCGGGCCCGCTGAATCGATGCCTCCACGATACCCACAGCCCTGACAGGGCGAGCAGGCACATGAAATCGAGGTTGAACTGGCCAGGCCAGCCCATCTTCGCCATGTCACCGAGGAAGATGGGCATCAGACCCCACCCGTGGTTCCAGACGACCACGGACGTGTAGCTCGCGACGGTCACGAGAATGAGCGACAAGAAGACTCGGAGCAGCCTCATCTGCGGGCCCCCGACATCGCGGACTCAAGCGCAAAGGCTCGACGCCGCGGGACTGGAGCGCCTCTTCCTGGCGCTGCAGCAGGCTTCGATGCACGGGATACCCCAGCAAACCAATCGCCCCCAGGGGCGTGAGAAACAAATCGGGCCATGGCATTCCTTTCAGCAGGACTGGCTCCCCGCCAGGCGTCGGCAGTTCGCCGGCTCCCCGGACTCTAGAAGGGGGTGTGCTACGGTTCAATTACCTGTAAGGTAATCGCCACGATGACAAGCCCGTCCCCCCCAGGCAACCGGCAAGAAGCTCTTCCGGGCGCGGAGGAAGCTGCTCGCTCCTATTCCATGCCCGTGGGCTTCGGCGCAATGCTGAAGTCCTGGCGGACATCTCGCCGCTACTCTCAACTGGACCTCGCCATGGAGGCCGAGGTCTCTCAGAGGCATCTCAGCTTTCTCGAGTCAGGGCGGGCCCAGCCCAGCCGCGAGATGGTCCTGAAGTTGTCGGAGGTCCTGCGCATTCCCCTGAGAGAGCGCAATGATCTGCTGCTGGCAACCGGCTTCGCCCCGCTGTACGAGGAGCGGACCCTCGACAGTGCCGACATGGTGGCCGTCAGGCAGGCTCTGGAGGTGACCTTGCGCCACCATGAGCCTTACCCTGCTCTGGCGGTCGATCGACAGTGGAATGTCGTGCTGCAGAACGCCGCCATGGACAGGCTGCTCGGACTGGTGGGTTCCCCGGCGAGTGTGTGGCAGAGGGTCGACCCATCGGGACGCCGCAATCTGATGCGCCTGACGCTGCACCCTCGGGGCATGCAGCCCCTCGTGCGCAACTGGCTGCAGACGGCCACCGTTCTGCTCGCGCGGTTGCAGCGCGAGGTCGACGCCAATCCCTCGGACGCCCAGCTTCGGGCGTTGCTCACCGATCTCTGCGCCCTGCCCGGCATCCCCCTTGGCTGGCGTCATGCCACATGGGATCGCACGCCGCCTCCGGTCCTGTCGCTCGAACTCGGCACCTCAGGAACGGCATCACTCAGGCTCTTCTCGATGGTCTGCACGTTCGGCACAGCCATGGACGTCACCGCCGACGAAATGCGAATGGAACTCTTCTTCCCGAGCGACGAGTTCACGGCCGCCTTCCTCCGCGAGGCGAACACCGCCGCGCCACCGCACTCCCGGCCGGGTAGGAAGACCCGGAAGCCCTCGACTCGCCCTTCATCGAGAGGAGAAGGAAAGTGATGCCGGGCGGATTCGAAGATCGGACCAGGGGAATCCGCCCCTGGAGCGGTCGATCCGCATCACGCCGGAGGACGGCCACCGGGCGTCGAGTGGCGAACGGCTGACGGGAGTGGCCGATGCCCGATTCCTGTTGCCAGGCTTGGGGCTCGAGGTCTTGTTTCCGCCACGAGGCCCTCCGGGAGATCAAGGAGTGCACCTGATTCTTCTCGGCATCGTCTTTCCGGAGCGACGCAATGAGGAAAAAGGAGAGGCGGCTCGAACGAGTGGACCCGCGCCTCCCATTCGGGCACACTCCCGCTTTCCGAAAGGACGTGACCGATGAGTGTACCCATCGCGAACCGCCTGCTGCTCGCATCAACGCTCATGGCGTTTGCGCTCCCGGCTGGAGCGGTGATCGACAAGATCGAGCACCCCGTCTGCGGGGACCGCCGGCCGAACGAGACGATCCAGATGCGCAACTCGCCCCAGGGCTTGGACGGTCTCTGGGTCTACGGCCTCGGCGTCGACCTCGCGCAGCGGGTCACCGTCTCGGGGATCACTGGCGTCAGCGCCAAGATCGAGCGCCGGAAAGGGGGAATCGGTTCCGCGATCGAACTCATCTTCACGATCCCCCCGGATGTGAAGAACGAAGACGAGGGGCGGGTGACGTTGCACTACCCGCTCGGTGAGGACTCCTTCCGGATCAAGGTCTTTTCCCGCCCGCAGATTGCGTCGATCACCATCGACGCTCCGCCGTCCGGACCCGTCTTCGTGCTCCGGGTGGGCCAGGAGTACCTGCTCACGGTGCGCGGACGAGACCTGGCGAAGCTGGAGTTGCGGCCCAACGAGGAGATGAGACAGATCGCGTCTCACCGCGTCGAGTCGAAGGACAACACCCAGATCCGCATCCGTGTCCGGGCGCTGAAGGAGGGCCGCTTCAACGTGCACCCCCTTGAGTTCCACTACGGCGGTCCGGAGTGCCTCAATCGCGGAGTCGTTCGCCTGCCCGGCGCGGAGCAGCTGCAGGTACTGATCCGGCCATAGTCCAACACCCTGTTCTTGGTGGCTGCGGCTGTCCCCGTGTTTCCGGCGCTGTCCTGATATCGGAATGTCACAGGGTCAGTCCTACCGGGAGGAGCGTTGCTTCCGTCGAATTCCATCCTCCAACCTGAGGAACTGACCGCGTCGGAGGCGCTGGGCAGTTGTCCGTCGCGCTCCCTGCCGGCGAGAAAGGCGTGCTTCTGCAGCGAATCGATGTTGCCACTCTGCGCCGCTCTCCCGGCCTCCTTCACCGGCCGGATGTGGAGCCTCTCCAACTTCATGAAGTCGCTCAAACAGCACTTCTCCGGCTTCTACAACCGCAACAACCAGAGATCCGGCACCCTCTGGGCAGCCGCGCCTTCATCGACGGCTGGCTGGATCGGAATCGGTGGCGATTCGGCAAGAGATCGGTCTCTCGAAGCCCGGAGCGCCGCCTCCCCGACCTCGCGGCCCTGGGAGTGTTTCCTCTGGCCCCAGCCTGATTCTCGATCAGCTCAGAGGCGCGAAAAAACCAGGCCGATGAATTCCTCAGGCAAGGAACCTCTCACCCAGATCCTTCCTCGAGAGGACAAGGAGTCACCGATGGCTCAAACCAAAACCAAGCCCACCGACGCCAGCATCGACGAGTACCTCGCATCTCGAGCGAGTCCTGAGCAGCTGGCGGACTGCAAGATCATCATGGCCATGTGCGAGCGAGTCACGAAGCAACAGCCCAGGATGTGGGGCCCGAGCATCGTGGGCTACGGCTCCTACACCTACCGGTACGAGAGCGGCCACTCGGGTCAGTCCTGTCTCGTCGGCTTCGCGATTCGCGGCAAGGAACTGGTGGTCTACCTCGCCATGGACGGTGCCGAACAGGCCGGCCTGCTTTCAAGGCTCGGAAAGCACAGGAAGGGCAAGGTCTGCCTGTACATCAAGCGCATGGCAGACCTTGACGCCAAGGTCCTCGAGGCGCTCATCGCAGGATCGGTTGCGGAGGTCCGGCGCCGCTATCCGAGCACCAACGGCGCCTGACTCCTCGCACAAGTCGCAACCCGCTCCCTCTCTCTCCCATGCCCGGCCGCCGGGCCTCGGCAGCGTGTCTCGGGCTTCAGAGTGAAGCCGCCGGCATGGGCCCTATCCTGTGTGCCGTAACCACGGCGGCATGCCAAAGGCCGGGCTCTCTTCCCCCATCGAACATGGAGACCCGAGCGGACGAAGAGGGCTCTCACTGGTGTAACCCAGAATGCCGCAGCACGTACGTAAATGAGGTCCCCGTGTCGGAGTCGCGATGAGAAGGCTCTTGGTATTCCCCACGGCTGTCGAGCGGGATCCCGCTGTCGACGCCTGGCTGGACGTACTTTCCGGAGAGCTCGGAACGATCGCCCGGCGGTGGTTCCAGGCCATGCGCGGCTGCGGCCCCGATGTTCGAGAGTTGCTTCATGACAGTCACCCGACTGCATGCGTCGGAACGGCCGCTTTTGGATACGTCAACGCATTCACTGCTCACGTCAACGTCGGCTTCTTCAACGGCACCGAGATCGAGGATCCCGGGAATCTGCTGGAAGGCACCGGTAGGTTCATGAGGCATGTCAAGGTCGGCACGGGCCGAACTATCGATCCCCAGGCGATCGGTCGACTCATCATGGCGTCCTACGCCGACATCAAGAACTACCTCTCGTGAATCGCTGGAGGGTGCCCGTGGCTAATCCCGTGCAAACGGAACGACCGAATCGTGCGCCGCGACGGCTGAGCCCATACCGGCGCGACCGCAACCGGGACGAATCGAGTTCAGGCAGACTAGAGTGCGGAAGGAGCAGATCCCATGAGGTCGCATGAAACCATTCTGATTCTCTTCTTCGCCATGGCGTTCTGGACATCCAAGGCCATGGCGAAAGTGCCGCCTCCTCCACCGGCAATCGCCCTGGAAGCAGGAAAGGTCTACCCGGCTAACACCCGGCAGGATGCGTTCATCTCCGAGGCGGACGACGCGACCGCCGTGTTTCGCAACCGCGCCGTCCTCTTCAAGGGTTGGGACGGCGATGGCGACAAGACGCAAGTGGGCGGAGCGTACAGGGTGTATCGGTTCAAGATCTCGTTCAAGGAACCTGTCCTCCTGCGCGAAGTCCTCATCCGCGGTGCGGGCGACCAGCGAGAGCATGCACTTGTACGGATCCTCGACCCATCCGGAACTGTCGTCGCCTCCGGATCGCCGAAGAGCTTCAACGTCCTCACCTCCTTTTCCTTGAAGGTCGATGCCATTGGCTCTACCTTCTTCTTGGAAGAGTACGACCAGAGTTCGGTGTATCGACTTCGGGAGCGAATCGAGCTGGTCTACGAGGAGCCCCGGGCCAAGAAACAGTGATCCCCCGCTACCTTGACGCCGCCAGCTCGAACGCCTCGAACCGTGCCGGCGCCATGAATAGGCGGTGCCGTCTCATCGCGTGGAATCAGCGTTTGAACGCCTCGGGGGACCGCGGGGACAGACAGGGACCACGGACCACGTTCAGGGACCACGTTCTCCAGGTGAGGCCTGAGGTCCGTGCGGCAGCGGCAACAAGGGCCCCCGGTCCCGCGGAAGGAACTTTCACTCCAGGCCCCCGGACCCGGCGTACCCGGGGTCCCATGAAGAGACCATCGACTATCGCAGAATCCTCACGGCACCCCTTCCATTGGCGTCATCGCTTCGTGCCGGCGATGAACTGGAGGGCCTGGTCGGCGGGGAGCGGCTTTGAGAAGAGGAACCCCTGGGCGTGGTCACAACCCGTGCCCTCGAGCCACTCGGCCTGTTCGACCGTCTCGACCCCCTCCGCCGTGACTTTCATGCCGAGGTTCTTCGCCAGGCCGATGATTGTCCGGGCGATCTGGCCCTTTCGTTCGTCCTTCTCGGCATCCGTGATGAAGCTGCGGTCGATTTTGAGCTCCTGGATGGGATAGCGAAGGAGGTAGCCCAGGGAGGCGTAACCCGTGCCGAAGTCGTCGAGCACGAGCGCGGGCCCGAGCTCTCGCAGTTGCTGCAGGGCGTCCGAGATGGAGTCGCCCGCCTCGAGCAGGGCGCTCTCGGTGATCTCGAAGGCGAGCCTCGACGGGTCCACGCTCGACGAGTGCAGGGCCGTGCGGATGCCCTCGAGGAACCCGGGCTGCGGAATCTGCCTCGGGGACAGGTTGATGTTCATCCGGAGGGTCTTTCTTCCGGGCAGAGCGGAGGAAAAGCGTCTGAGCTGGCGGCAGGCCTCGAGGGCCACCCACTGGCCGATGGGTGTGATGAGGCCCGTTTCCTCGGCGATCGGGATGAACTGGGTGGGAGGAATGATGCCCTTCTCCGGGTGAAGCCAGCGCAGGAGAGCCTCGAACCCGGTGATGCCCCGGCTCGACAGGGAGAGGATCGGCTGAAAGTGGAGCCGGAGCTCCTGCCGCTCGAGGGCCCGGCGCAGAGCGTTCTCGATTTCCAGGGTGTGCACGGCATGGCGGTGCATCTCGCTGTCGAAAACGACATAGGAATCCCGGCCGGATGCCTTGGCGCGAAACATGGCCGTATCGGCATCCCTCAACACTTCCTCCGGAGTCGCGTAGTGAGGTCCACCCAGGACGATGCCGATGCTCGCGGTAATACTGATGGGACGGTTCGACAGCACGATGGGCTCGAGCAAGCTGCGGCGGATCCGCTCGGCAAGCCTCGGGGCCTCGCTGTCCTCGTCGATGGAATCGATGAGGATGGCGAACTCGTCCCCGCCGATCCTCGCGATCGTGGCTTGCGGCCGCACGCAGTCACGCAGCCTCCTGGAAAACTCGAGAATCAACGCATCCCCCGAGGCATGTCCCAGGCCGTCGTTGATGTTCTTGAAGCGGTCGATGTCGAGGAAGAGGACGGCGAATCTTCGCCTGTCCGCGTGGCGCGTTCGCGCCAGGCACACCTGGAGGCGGTCCTGGAAGAGCAACCGGTTCGGGAGATCGGTGAGGCGGTCGTAGAACGCGTTTCTGAAGAGCTCCTCTTCCGTGGTCTTCCGGCGCGTGACATCCCGGATGGTCCCGGCGGCCCTCAGGGGCTCCCCGGAGGCTGCCCTCCGCACGATCCTCCCCCCCATCTGGACCCAGACGACGTTCTCGTCCTGCCTCCGAATCCGGAACTCCGTCTCGAAGGAATCCCCGCCCGTTCGCGCGTACGCGCGGAAGACTTCCCGCACCCTTTCAGCGTCCTCCGGGTGCACGAACGACAGCCATTCCTCCACCGTTGCCGGGCTCTGTTCGAGCGGCACGCCCGCGAGCTCACGGGTCCGGTCGCTCACAACAACGCGTCCCGTCTGGAGGTTCCAGTCCCAGTAGCCGAGATTGGCCCCTCTGAAGGCGAGTTCCAGCCGGGTCTCGCTCTCCTGCAGGGCGCGCTCCGCCCTCTCCTTCTCGATGGCAATCGAGGCGATGTGAGTGGCCCGCTCGACCAGAAGCAGATCGAAGGGGTCCGGTTTCTGGGGAAACATGTAGTAGATGGCAAAGGTGCCGAGAACCGTGTCGTCCTTGGACGGGATGGGTGTCGCCCAGCAGGCCCTCAGTCCGAACGAGAGCGCGACATCCTTCATGCCGCTCCACACCGGATCCGTGCTGATGTCGCCCACGATGACCCGCTGCCGCGAATAGGCCGCCGCCCCGCAGGAGCCAGAGTTGGGACCGATCTTGGTACCGTGAACCGCATTGTTATAGGCCTGGGGCAGACTCGGCGCCGCGGCGTGCATGAGCCGGTCACCATTCAGGAGGTGGACCGAACAGAGAGCCAGGGGTTCCTGGTCCTCGATGGCGAGGCAGAGCTCACCGAGGAAGTCATAGAGCGGCCGGCCCTGGGCAATGGACGCCAGGAGCTTCTTCTCGGCCGCGAGCAGGCGGTCGGAGCGTTTGCGACTGCTGATATCCCGGATGACGGCGAGGAGCCGGGAGGTTCCGCTCGACTGGACTCGATTCAGCGAGACCTCGCCCTCGCGGAACTCCCCCTTCGGCGTCAGGACCGCCCATTCGAACTTCTGCGGCTCCCCCGCGAGGCACTTCCGAAGTCTCTCCTCGCTCATGCCCGCGACCGAAAGACCCCCCGAGACCCCCGGCAGATGCGCCGAGAAGGCGGAGGGAACGAGACCGATGAGGTCTTCCCGTCTTCTCGCGAAGAAGGAGGCCGCCTGAGGATTGCAGTCGATGATCTTCCCGCCTTCGATCACGACGATGGCATCGGACGCCGACTGGAAGAGCGTCTCGTACTTCCCCTCGTTCTCCGGATGCGGGCTCTCCGCGAAAGCGGCCTCGCCATCCTCCTCCACGACGATGAGCACCGAGGCCGGGGCGCCCTCCCGGAACATCGGCTGCATGCGGAACCGGAGGGAACCGCTCCATGTACCGGGACCGAGCCAGCGTCCCCTCTCGGTGGTCCCGGCTCTGTGGGCGAGAGCTTTCTCGAGCGCCGCGACCAGAGCCCCACCGCCGGGCTTGTTCCGGATGTTCGAGCCGATCAGGTCCGGAGCCGGGAGTCCCGCCATCCGCGAGAAGGCAGGATTGCAGGCAACGATGGTGCCCTCATCGTCGATGACGGCAAGACCGACGGGCGCCTGCACGAACACCTCGTCGTGCCGCCAGGGATTACCCGCGACGGGCTGGGTCGTCTCATCCAGCTCAGGCGGCTTCTCCGGAAGCTCTGGGAACGTCGACTTCGAGTTCAGCGGAACGGTCCTCCCATCGCTCCCTCCGATTCTCTCGCAGCACGAGGAGTTCCTGCTCCCACTTCTTCTTCCCTCGCGAAACTCCAGACGGGCGAAGAACCGAGGTCAGGCAGTCAGAACCACTTCCGCGCCTTGCGTTTGCGGCTCCGGAACTCCCAGGGGGGTTCGGGATTCCTCTCCCGCCACAGACCGAGCCCCGCCTTTCTTGCATCGGACTCGAGGCGGGCGTAGACCGGGTCCGTGCAGTACTTCTCGTAGTTCCAGGCCATTCCCCTGGCGACCATCTGTCTGTTCACCGAGGAGCCGTCCGGAAGAAAGACCTCTCCGAGGGTGCGGCCGTATCGGTCTTGGCCCAACACCCGAACACGGATCTCCTGACCGAAGACGAGGGCACCCAGCGTGTACTTGGCCTGCTTTCCGAACGGCTGGCCGATCTCGGGAGCATCGATGCACTCGAGCCGCACCTTCTCGAGGCGGCCGCCGTGGAGGATCTCGATCGTGTCACCGTCCTTGACGGAAACAACCTTTCCAGAAACGCCGAACCCCATGGCGAGCTGCAGGAAGAGAGCCATGGGAAGAAGCGGCAGGCTGTTCACGTGCCGTCTTTACCACGAAGGGACGGACAGATGGTGTCCGATGGTGTCTGTGGTGTGCCACCGGCAGCCATCTCCACCTCCCGAGCCCTCAGCGCTTCCGCGACCCGTACCGGACGACGTCTTGGGGTCCTCTCGGCGCGCCTCCCGCCGGCCACGCTACCCTGCTGGAAGAAGCCGGGTGGGACGACTTCTACACGTCGATGGAGCGTTGCATCGCGGAGGTGCGTTCCGCGCTCGGGTCCGCTGCACTATGCTTGGACCACACTCGCAAGATTGGAGCGCCCCCATGAGCCGTCCCGACCTCCTTGCTCTCCTGGTGCTCTCGACGACCCTCGTCTCGTGCGGAGCGAACCCTTTCGGCGCGCCCCCCCGCGTGAAGTCGGATGGTTTTCAGGCCTCGGCGTTCGTTGATGACGGCTCCGTGCAGGTGACATTCGAGCTGGCAGTCCGCGGCAAGAGCCTCCGTCGCGAGGAGCTCGGCGGTGGCCCCTGGTCGATTCTCGTCGTTCGAGGGGAGGATCAAAGAGCCTTCGAACTCGACACGGCGACGAAGAGCTGGCGGGATGCCGATCCGCTCCTCGCCGCCACGGTCCTCACGGGGCATCCCCTCTCGCCCGGGTTCTCGGAGGTCGAGGAGGCCAAGCAGCGCGGAACGGACAAGTACAGCAAGGAGAGCGACTCGATCTTTGCGGGGAACCGCTGCGTGCGCTGGCTCTACGAGAACGACCCATCGGCCCCGGGCACGGCCACCACGACGTACTGGGTCAGTCCGGCGCTGGACAACCTCGTGGTCCGATGCGATCACGTCTCGAGAGACGAGAGGGGCGGGACGCTGAGGCGTTCGACGGAACTCCGGGCGGTGAGGGTCGGGGCTCCTCCGGAACTCTTCGAGATTCCGAAGGGATTCCAGAAGGTCGAGGTGCCGGCCAAGCCGGCTCGTTGAGACTCCGGAGCGGCAGGCTCAGCAGAACCAGGGCGTTCACGTCCGAGAGGAGAGCCATGGCAGGCCATTCAGGGGTCCTCTTCACCATGAAGGGACAGACAAATCGTGTGCACGGCCGGGACCTCTCGGTCCGCCGGCAAGGACCGTCACCACCGCCCGCCGGAGCCGGCGAAGTCCGCGCCAGAACGAACCCCAGGCGATCAGGATCCCGTCATTGACCGGCAGAGTCGCCAGTTCGTGGCGGCGAAGGCCCCTCGCACAGACCCTGACCTTCAGGTAGGTATCCGCATCGAGCAGAAGCGGTTCCCCCTCCCAGATCGTGACCGCAGGCCGCGCCGGGACCCGTAAACGGATTCCGAGCAGCGTACGGATGAAGGCCGGAGTCTCCGGTTCCGCCGCGATTCCCTCCCGCCTCAGCTCCGCAGCCAGCTGCTGGAGTCCATCCTGGAGCGCGACCGCGTCCCTCTTTCCCTTCGGAGCTCCCGTCATCATCGCCGTCTCCTCCCCTCGCACATCGATCTGAGAAGGCAATCTGGGCCGGGGGTGTGGACAGATAGCGTCCAGGGGTCCCCGAGGGGCAAAGAAAGTCCGCCGTTTCTTCGCGTCCCCCATCTCCCGGTCACACCGACCGCCGCAAGGCTGAACTCCTCCGCCTGGTCTTTTCGGAACCTGGTGGCGTGACAGCGCCGCGGATCCCGGTCGAAGGTCACCTGACCGGGAAGGGACCTTGAAAAGAGACCACGAGGTCATCGGGGTGAGCCAGGGCGCCCTTGAGAAGCTCGACGACGCAGAGCTGGTGGGAGTCGCCCGGCACGGGATCTCTCATCTCGTCAATCGAGATTCGCCGCTTCAAGCGCGACTGGTTGCGATGCTGCTCGGGCTCTCGGCGCTCATCGTCGTTTCCGGGTTCGGCTGCCTCAACCTTGAGACGAACGACCGCCCGTTCCTCCTCTGGATAGCGGGAGGCCCGAGGCACCGCCGGAAAAGGGTCCCAGCTCCCCGCAGATTCCTTGCAATTCGATGATGCGACGGATAATCTGTTAGGTATGTACCTTGAGCGGGCCGCGGGACGGAAGCTCCTCCTTCTCCTGAAGTCATTTCCTGCCGTTGTCCTCAGCGGAGCACGCCAGGTCGGGAAGAGCACGCTGCTCGCGCATACGCTCGGGAACAGCGCTGATTTCGTTGTCTTCGATCCCGTGATGGACGTCGAGAACGCCCGGAGGGATCCGGAACTGTTCCTCGATAACCACAAGACCCCTCTCGTACTTGACGAGATCCAGTACGCACCGGAGTTGCAGCCTTCGATCAAGCGGCGGATCGACCGGAAGAGGGATCCGGGTCAGTACGTCCTGACGGGATCCCAGCAGTGGGGCGTCCTCAAGTCGGTCGCTGAGAGCCTTGCCGGCCGGGTTGGATTCCTCGACCTCGAGGGTTTCTCCCAACTCGAGTCCGCTGGCGCGGCAGGAGCCACACACTGGCTACAGGCCTGGCTCGACTCGCCAGAGGCGGTCATCGAGAACGGCATCGAGAGGGTGCCGGAGCCCTATCCCCTCTACGAGCGGCTCTGGCGCGGATGGCTTCCAGAAGCAAACTTCCTCCCCCGTGAGGTCGTTGGCGATTTCCACATGGCCTACCAGAGGACCTACATCGAACGCGACGCCCGTCTTCTGGCGGACGTCGCTGACTGGCAGCAGTTCGGCCGGTTCATGCGGCTGGCCGCCGCACTGACGTCCCAGGAGATGAACCACTCTCAGCTTGGCCGGGAGATCGGCGTGACGCCGCAGACGGCGCACCGCTGGCTCGGAATCTTGAACGCCACGTTTCAGTGGTTCGAGGTGCCTGCCTATGCGGGGAACACGGTCAAACGGATCAGCGGCAAGCCGAAGGGATACGTCGCCGACACCGGACTGGCGTGTTGGTCGCTCGCCATCTCGGCACCCAGAGCGGTCGGGAGTCATCCCGCGTGGGGAGCCCTGTTCGAGACCGCGGTTGCTGGCGAGGTGCGGAAGGCGGTGTCGCTTCTCTCACCGAGGCCCTCGATCTACCACTGGCGAACGAACGGTGGGGCGGAAGTCGACATCCTCCTGGAGAAGGATGGCGTCTTCTTCCCCATAGAAGTGAAGTCCTCGAGCAACCCGTCCCGTCGGGATACGTCTGGCATCGGCGCCTTCCGCAAGAGCTATCCGGGCCTCACCGTCGCCAAGGGTCTCGTAGTCGCCCCATGCGAGAAGTTCCTTCCCCTTTCAGAAGTCGATTACGCGATGCCGTGGGATGCCATCGCCCGGCCCCCACGTGAAGAAGCCGGATGATCGACCGCCGGGAGCTGCTGAAGCCCCATCTCATCCTCGCAGGTCGGTCGATTGGGTTCCGCCGATCCGGCCCTCCCTGATCCTGCGGCAAAATGGACTCGTGGCTCTCAAGGATCGCCAGTTCACTCGAGGGCACTTCGTCACGACGACGGCCCGGAGGGGGGCGGGTGGAGAACCCCCACCGTGCCGTGCGTGCCTGGAGATGGACAAGAGACCTGGGAGCCCCCACTCCGACGGCGCGGAGGACTTTCCCGGTCGTTCCAGTGGACCTCGATCAGATACCTACTGCTCGAGTGTCGAACGCTCGTTCATCATCTCAAACCCGGCGCCGCGACAAACCCCTGCTCGGAATGACACCTGCTGTGGTTATCAGCTCTTGCGGATTCAGCTTCACCTCACCGGCCCGAGGTACTTGTCCAACCAGGCGAGCGTCTCCTTGACGAACTCGTTTCGTGGCGGTATGTGGTCGGTGTCGTAGAGAATGAGCTTCTTGTGCTCGGGCCGAGTCCCGAGCATGTCGAACGTCGGCCGGATCGCGTCGTCGATCGCCCGGTCGTACCGACCATTGAGCATCAGTGTCGGCGACTTCACCCTCGTGATGTAGTTGATCGGGCTCGCGGGCGGAAGAGCGGGCGCCCCCATCATCCCCCCGGCGACGAGCACGTTGACCTTCACACGCTCTTCAACGGCCGGAATGATCGTTCCCAGCACCCCGCCCCAACTCATTCCGTAGTACGCGATCTTCCGGCTGTCGATGTCTTCTCTGGTCTCCAGATAGTCAACTGTGCGCCGGAAGTCCTTGACGAGCTGAGTCAGGAACTCGGTGTAGGCATGAGATTCCGCTCCGGCGTGAATCGGCACCAGCGCCGGGTCCCCGCGCTCGAAAGTCCCCTTGTAGACCGGGTACAGAACCGCGCGGCCGTTCCTTACGAGGAATGAGAGAAACATCGGGAACTCGTAGTAGGTCTCGATCGACTTGCTCGATCCTGCCCACGTCGATGCACTTCCCGGGAAGTAGATCACCGGCTGGAACGGCGGCTTCGAGCCCTTTGGCAGGAAGAGATATGCGACGACACGCTCGCCGCCATAGGCGGCATCGAAGCTCACTTTCTCCCGAACCCAGCCTCCAGGGCTGTCGACACGCTCTTCAACTCTCGGGTGGAGATCTGTCCGGTCGTACGCGAATTGCCCCTTGAAGACCTGAAAAATCGCGTCGTCCACGGGTCGAGCGCTACGAAGGCTTGCTGGCGCGGGGAGTGCCTCCGGCTGCAGCGCCTTCGCAGGAATCTTCGCCGGCTCGAGATAGAGCGCGCAGCGGAACCCGTTCGCCGCGGAACGATCCATCGCGGGTGCCTGCCGCAGCGACCTGAAGTCGTATGTGTTCCCGTTCCATGCGCCTCCACGGATGATCCTTCCTTGCGGAGCCTCGTTCCAGCACCATTCCCTCACGTTCCCTGCCATATCGAATGCACCAAAGGCCGTAATGCCCCCCAGGCTCCCCACCGGCATGGTCCCCTTGCCGCCAAAATTGTGGAACGACGCAAGGACTGCATATCCTCCAAGTTGCGGGAACTGAACCATCGGCGTGAACCCACCGCTCGCGACTCCCCAGTGAATCCAGGAGGGCAGGGTCTTGCCTGCAAACTCGGCGTACGCTGCCGCCTCATACCAGCTCACCCCTGAGACGGGATGCTCAGCCTGTCCCTCGGGGTAATCGCCCGCCTGCCAGGTCGAGGGGCCGGGCAGAGCCGTCTGGTCGACGAACTGCGCGATTGCATCCTCCCAGCTGAGCTCGGCACCGCTCTTTACAATCGGATGCTTCCAGTAGCCCCTGTCTCGATATCCGCCCTTGTCGATGAATTCCTTGAACTGCCTGTTCGTGACCTCGTAGCGGTCGATGAGGAAGTCGCCCAACATGCCTCGCGGAGTCTCAGCACCCTGCACGCGCACCATCCCGGGAGGAATGCCGCCCTTCTTGTCGAGCGTCCTGACCAGGTCGTACGGAGCGGGAACCCCGACGCTGCCCGCCGTTCGCCTCATGTTCCAGCTCGAGGCCGCGGCCAGCACAGTCTCGTAGCCTTCCTTCTCCAGCCTCCAGCGGAAGACCCCGATCGGAACGCGAAGCCTCTCGATCGGACTCGTGCCGGCCTCGACCCACGCGCCATCAGGCTCGCCGTACTCCTTCATGAAGACTGTCGCTCCCGGAGGGTCGGTCCTGACGTTGATCTTCAGCGAGCACTTCGAGAACAGCTCGGCCAGTTTCGGGTCGTCTGGGATGATCTCCTCCACTTTCTCCGCCAGTCTGTATGGGGCCGACAGGTTTCTCCAGACGTCGTTCTCCTCGATCATCCGCTCGATCTCCGGTAGCGCCACACCTCGCGCCCAGTGCACTCTCGAGCGATGCCGGTAAGAAACGACCCCGAGCACAACAAGACCGAGACACAGCACCGCCACCGGGATCGCGAGCTTCGGCCTCGCGAGCGCGCGCACCAGCCTCCTGCGTGCGCCGGACTCGCCCGCCGCAAGGGAGCGGAGTTCCCGCGTCACCTCGGCCACCGAGAGGAATCGCTTCTCCGGATCCTTCTCGAGGCATCGGCTGACGATCCGCTGCAGGGCGGGAATGCATGGCCCGCCACTCGCGACGATTGGCCTTGGATCGTGCTCGAGGATCGCGGCGATCAGCCGGGCCTTGGTACCGCCGTGGAACGCCCGCTTCCCAGTCGCCATCTCGTAGAGAATCGCGCCCAGCGCGAAGATGTCGCTCCGTGCGTCGGCCTCGCCTCCCTCGATCTGCTCGGGCGCCATATACGGCAGCGTCCCGACGATGGCACCTTCGGCCGTCAGCGGCTTGACCGGTGACACTGGTGTGCTGGGCTCCGGCGACGGCTCCACGGCGTAGAGCCTCGCCGTGGCGTCCGACACGCTCGCTTGTTCAGGCTGCGAGGGTGGCTTGCTCGGCCGGCCGCCCCCGGAGTCGATTGCCTCGAGCACCGAAGCGATTCCCTTCGCCAGGCCAAAGTCGAGCAGTTTGACGCCACCGGTCGTCGTCAGCATGACGTTCGCCGGCTTGAGGTCCCGATGAATCACGCCTCGGCTGTGCGCCGCGCTCAGAGCCTCGCCAATCTGAACTCCTATCGCAAGCAGGTCGCTCAGGGGCATGGCGCCTCGCGCCAGGCGGTCGGCGAGTGTCTCTCCCTCGAGATGCTCCATCACGAGGAAGTCGGTCCCCTCCTGTTCGCCGATGTCGAAAAGCGTGCAGATGTTCGTATGACTGAGCGACGAGATCGTCTTCGCCTCGCGGTGGAATCGCTCGCGAAGCGCCGCGTCCTCCGAGAACACCGGGGCCAGGACCTTGATCGCGACTTTCCGGTCGAGACGCACGTCGCGAGCCGCGTAGACGTCACCCATGCCTCCGGAGCCGAGCGGCTCGACGACCTCGTAAGGCCCGAGGCGCGCGCCGCGCTTCATCTGCTCGCGCAGGCCCGACGGAGGCTTCCTCGCCCCCCGGCCCGCGCCCGACGACTCCGGCCTTCTGAACGCCTCCAGTTCCGCAGCGACGTCGGCCGCCGAGGCGATCCTCTGCAGTGGGTCCTTCCGGAGCATCCTCTTCACGAGCCGCTCGAGTTCGTCTGGCACCTCCGGGGCAAACTCCCGGACCGCCCGTGGATGCTCGTTGAGAATCACGTACGCCGCGGCCGCGGGTCCGTCGGCCTTGAACGGCCGCCGCCCCGTCAGCAATTCGTAGAGGACCACGCCTAGCGCCCAGATGTCGGCGGCCGGCCCCACCTCGTCGCCACGCAGCTGCTCCGGGGCCATGTACGCCAGCGTTCCCATGACCATGTCGGGCTTCGTCAGCGTTGACGTGCCCGAGGGCTTGGCCAGGCCGAAATCTAGAATCTTCGCGACGCCATCGGTCGTCACGATCACGTTCGCCGGCTTGACGTCGCGGTGAACGATCCCCTGTTCGTGCGCCTTCGCAAGTCCCCGCGCGACCTGTTGCGCGAATTCCGCCGCTTCGCCGACCGTCATTCTTTCGTGCGCGATCTTCGCCTGCAGCGTGACACCCTCGTAGAGCGCCATCGCAATGAAGAGCTGGCCATCTCCGGTCTCGCCGATCTCATGAACGGTGCAAATGTTCTGGTGGTCGAGCTTCGACGCGGCACGTGCCTCGCGAAGAAACCGCTTCCGCGCCTCCTCGTCGCGCGTCAACTCCGGCGCGAGCACCTTGACTGCGACCGTCCTGCCTAACCTCTCATCCTCGGCGCGGTAGACGACACCCATCCCGCCACCGCCCAGGTATTGAATGATCCGGTAGTGTCCGATGGTCGTGCCGATCATGAGGCACCCCTACGGCAGCACTGGCGTTTTGACGAGGTGAAGAGCCGCATGACCGAGGCCCTGACGCAGAGATGGGATTTGGGGCAGGGATAGACATCGCCGGTCCCGCTCGAACCGGCATTCGCTGGCATCCCTAACGGGCCGAACCGACTGCCCGCGGCGGCATCCATTGTGCGTATGAGTCTATGCCTTCGGCGAGCGGAACTTACGAACTTCACTATGCAAGAGCCGGGGTGCTGAGGCCCGGCAGTTTCTCGCCAGATCGTCGCGAACTGAAAACTCTTGCGCTGTCGGGCACCCTTTCCCAGATGCATTGGCTCCGCCGGTCAATCCTCCGAGCCAGGGACGAATCGATGGTCCGCTGGGTACTGAGGTGTGGGGTACTGAGGGGTGGTGAAATGCCTCGGGACACCTGTGACAGGTGGGAGGTTTCATGCGTGCGCCGCAGATCGTCCGGATCGAGAAGGGCCAGTCGGCAGCCGGACGTCGAGAGTGCGCATCACGACCGAGCCGGGACGCGGTGCGCCCCCCTTTTCAGGGTCACCCCCCGAAAAATTGAGGCGGTCACGTGGCGGTAATCCGGCGGCAGAGGGCGGAAAAGGGCGGTTCGTCCCCCGAAACCGGCTTCCCGCCTC
This sequence comes from Thermoanaerobaculia bacterium, assembly GCA_022071945.1. Lineage (GTDB taxonomy): Bacteria > Acidobacteriota > Thermoanaerobaculia > UBA5066 > UBA5066 > JAJVIN01. Next base: position 19,350 of record JAJVIN010000041.1, read on the forward strand.
GGGCGGCAGTTCCCTCGGGCAAACGGAAGAGGCGGCCCGTAAGTGCTTGATTCCAAAGGAAAAGGGCCCGATATCTCGGGCCCTTTGTCGTTGGAGGTTTGGAGCGGGACACGAGGGTCGAACTCGCGACATCTACCTTGGCAAGGTAGCGCTCTACCACTGAGCTAGTCCCGCCCAACGGGAGCGAGAAGATAACCCGGAGACCCGGATTTGTAAAGCCCCCCGCGAAGCACCTCGTCGCGGGAACCCCTGCCGGGACCTCTCCCCAATTAGGTATCCTCCCCCCTCGATGGCAGCGCCCGCCTCCCGCCGCTCCCGGCCCAAGCCGGCCCCCGTGCCCGAATCCCTCGAGATCCTCGCCCGCGAATTCCCGGAGGCGGAGTGCGCTCTCACGCACAAGGACGCCTACCAGCTCCTCGTCGCCACCATCCTCTCGGCCCAGTGCACCGACGCTCGCGTGAACATGGTCACCCCGCGCCTCTTCCAGGAATACCCGGACGCCAGGAGCCTCGCCGCTGCCCCCGCGGGACTCCTCGAGGACCTGATCCGGTCCACCGGCTTCTTCAACGCGAAGGCCCGCTCGCTGCGCGGCATGGCCGCCCAGGTCGTCGAGAAACACGCCGGCCAGGTCCCGAAGACCATGCAAGAGCTCGCGAGCCTGCCGGGCGTCGGACGCAAGACCGCCAACGTCGTCCTGGGCAACATCTGGAACGCCCCCGACGGCGTCGTCGTCGATACCCACGTCGGCCGCCTCGCCCGCCGCCTCGGCTGGTCAAGGGAGACGGACCCGGAAAAGGTCGAGCGGGACCTCAACAAGAAGATCCCTCGCGACCGCTGGGTCTGGATCAGCCACGCCCTCATCCTCCACGGCCGCAGGACCTGCTCCGCCCGCTCCCCCCGCTGTAACGACTGCGCCCTCGCCGCGCTCTGCCCGAAAACCGGCGTTCCGGCCCCCAAAGGAGAACCCTCCAAGTGATCACCATCGGTACCGGCTCGATCGAGGTCATCTGCGGCTCCATGTTCTCCGGCAAATCCGAGGAGCTCATCCGCCGCCTCACCCGGGCCAAGATCGCCAGACGCAGGGTCCAGGTCTTCAAGCCCCGGATCGACTCGAGGTACTCGGAAGTCGAGGTCGTCTCTCATGGAGGTCTCAGACTCCTGGCTCTCGCCGTCGAGTCCTCTGCCGAGATCCTCGAGAAGACCCACGATCGAACCGAGGTCATCGGAATCGACGAGGCCCAGTTCTTCGACAAGGGCATCATCGAAATCACGAACCGTCTCGCCGATCTCGGCAAACGCGTCCTCATCGCCGGCCTCGATCAGGACTTCCGCGGCGTCCCCTTCGAACCCATGCCCGCCCTGATGGCCATCGCCGACGACGTCGTCAAGATGCGAGCCATCTGCGTCCGCTGCGGCGCCCCCGCCTCCCGCACCCAGCGCCTCATCGCTTCCGACGAGCTCGTCGTCGTCGGCGCCACCGGCATGTACGAGGCCCGCTGCCGCCGATGCTTCGAGCCCGGCGTCGCCACCGTCGATGGCTCCCTTCCCTTCCCCGACGGTGAGCCCCCCCCAAATCCCTGAGCTGGAACGCCTTGCGACCCGGGCAAATGGTCTGTGGAAAACCCTGTGCAATTCCCGGACGAAAGCCCGATGGATGGCTGACCCGGCCCCGTGCACACACTCCGGTGCATAGAGCGCAAGTATCTGAGAGACAATGAGTTATATCGTTACGGTCCCCGCCGATCCGCTGTCAAGGGATTCGAACGGCGCAACTCATCGAATTGCACAAGCACGTCCTTCTCTCTTGACAATCGACGGGGGAATCCCCCTTCCCGGTCCCGGTCGAACCGGGAAGGGGGGAACCGATGGAGCTAGAGAGAGATGTACTCCTCGTGGTCCCCGAAAACAGACTTCAGGGACGAGACGATCTCTCCCAGGGTGACCCCCTCGTCGACGGCCTCCACGATGGGGGGCATGAGATTCCGGCCTTCCCGCGCGGCCGCGACGAGGTCCTCTCGCCTGCGATCCACCGCGGCGGCGTTGCGCCGCTGCCGGAACGCCTCGAGCCTCTGGACTTGCTCCGCCTCGATCGAGGGATCGATCGACATCGTCGGGATCGGGGCCTCCTCCTCGACCTTGAAGTCGTTGACACCGATCACGATCTGGGCCTTCTCCTCGATCGCCTTCTGGGCCCTGTAGGCGGCATCCTGGATCTCCCGCTGATAGAAGCCCTTCTCGATGGCGGCGAGGGCGCCCCCCATCCCGTCGATCTTGGCGATGAGGGCCCCCGCCTTCTCGACGATCTCCGCCGTGAGCGCCTCGACGGCGTACGAGCCGCCGAAGGGGTCGGCCACCTTCGCGACACCGGTCTCGTAGCCGATGACCTGCTGTGTCCTCAATGCCAGGAGAGCCGCCTGGGCCGTCGGCAGGGCGAGGGCCTCGTCCCGGCTGTTGGTGTGCAGCGACTGCGTGCCCCCCAGGACAGCGGCGAGCGCCTGAATGGCCACCCGGATGACGTTGACCTCCGGCTGCTGCGCCGTGAGCGTCGAGCCAGCAGTCTGGGCATGGAATCTGAGAGCCTGGGCGCGGGGATCAGTGATCCCGAAGCGGTCCCGCAGAAGCCTCGCCCAGAGGGTCCGGGCCGCCCGGAACTTCGCGATCTCCTCGAGGAAGTCATTGTGGACATTGAAGAAGAAGGTGAGCCGGGGGGCGATCGCCGCGGCGCTCAGACCAGCCTTTACGGCCGCGTCGAGATACTCGACCCCATCCGATAGCGTGAAGGCGACCTCCTGGACGGCCGTCGAACCCGCTTCGCGGATGTGATAGCCGGAGATCGAGATCGTGTTCCACCGGGGGACGCTCTCGCTACAGAACTGGAAGATGTCGGTGATGAGGCGCATGGACGGCTTCGGGGGGAAGGCATACGTGCCGCGAGCCGCGTACTCCTTGAGGATGTCGTTCTGGATCGTCCCCGAAAGGGCGCTCCACGGAGTCCCCCTTCTGCGCGCGACCGCTAGGAGGAGCCCGAGCAGGATCGATGCGGTGGCGTTGATCGTCATCGAGATCGAGACCTTCTCGAGCGGCAGGCCGTCGAGGAGAGTCTCCATGTCCTCGATGGAGTCGATGGCGACTCCGACCCGGCCCACTTCTCCGCGGGCCAGCGAGTGATCCGAGTCAAAGCCGATCTGGGTCGGGAGGTCGAAGGCCACCGACAGTCCGGTCTGTCCCTGTTCGAGGAGGAAGCGGTAGCGCTTGTTGGATTCTCGGGCCGTCGAGAAGCCGGCGTACTGCCGCATCGTCCAGAGCTTTCCCCGGTAGCCCCCGGGAAGGACCCCTCGGGTGAACGGGAAGGCGCCGGGCTCTCCTGGTTCGTGCCCGGCGGGGAGGTCAGCCTGACCATACGAAGGCTTGATCACGATCCCTGAAGACGTGACCACGGGTGGAGAGGCGGGTCTTGCCTTGTCTTGGGGAGTCATATCTCCATGATGCTAAGCTGAACGCCGGGCGAAAAGAACAGAACCAGTTGCACTCGTTCACATGACCTCCCTCCGCCTCTCGCCTCGCGGCGCCCGTCGCGCAAAAGCCAGCCGCCCGGCCTATCCACAGGCGGGCCGAGACGTGTCAGACTTGGGGTTCGTGCCGTGAACGTGCTGCGCGGAAGTCTCGACACCTTCTCTCTCGCGGACCTGCTTCAGTGGCTGGAGATCAACACGCTCTCCGGCCGCTTGACGCTTCACCGCGGCGACGAGAGACGGACCATCGACATCAAGCGCGGCTCGGTCGTCTTCGTCTCATCGTCCCGGCCGGAGGAGCGTCTGGGGATCTTCCTGCTCCGGCGCCGCCTCCTGGCCACAGAGGTCCTCTACGAGGTCTTCGCGGAGAACTTCGCCACCGGCAAGAACCTGACCCGGATCATCATCGATCGCAAGCTCCTGTCCCGGCACAAGCTGGCCGAGGCGGTCGAGGCACTCGCCATGCAGGTCCTGTTGGACTTGTTTCTCTGGCGAGGGGCCTCATTCGAGTTCGACCCGACGGTCAAGACGGAGGACATCCTGCGCGTCCAGCTCTCCCTGAGAGGTCAAGTCCTGGCCTTTCACGGAGCAAAGTCGATCGACGACTCGCGCCGGCTCCCGGCGGTTCCAAAGGAGCCCGCAAAGGCGAGCTCTTCCTGGGAATCCCAGTTCGAGAAGTCCGTCCTCTCCGACACCTTCTTCCGGATCCTGGAAGACGTCAACCCTTCCGGCGCCGAGATCCACACCGTGAAGGACCGGTTCCGCCAGTTCCATCTCTTCGCGGAGAGGCTCCGGGAGAAGATGAAGGCTCCGTTCCGTCTCGTCCCGATCTTCGACGACACCGCCGCTCTCGTCAGGGCCGCTTTCAAGCGCGACGAGAAGCCGGAGCCCGACCACCTCATCCAGATCGCGGCGCTCGACCCGGCTCTCACCCTGAACCTGCTCTTCTTCGCGAATGCCCTCCGGACGGGAAACGACAGCCGGGTCGGAACACCCTCGGAGGCTGCCGAGATCGTCGGCCCCACGGCCTTGCGGACCTTCTTCGACCTCGTCGCCCGGCCGGGTCACCTCGTCCCCTCCTCGGACCGGCTCGAGCGCATCTTCCGAAGATCCTCCCTCAGCACTGCCGTTTCCGCCTCGTACCTGGCCGAGTTCCTCGAGATCGACCCCGAGCTGGGCTACACCCTCGGACTCCTGGAGCTGATCGGCGGGTACGACGCCCTCAGACTCATCCTCGAGACCGATCTCGAACCGGGACCTTTCAGAGCCGCTGTCCTCAATGAGTATCGCCCGATGTACGGACGCCTCCTGGCCCAGAAATTGAATCTACCGGAGGCAATGGTCGACCTCTTCGGCACGTCCGGAGTGGTCACCACCGAGAGCCCCGATACGCAGCAGCTGATCTTCTTTGCCAAGCAGATGGTTCCAACGGAGCGGATCGGAAGGGAATTCACCAGTGAGGATCCGGAGCTCGCCGACCGGTACGCCTCCCTGGCTTCTGTTCCGGAGCTCGCGCCGGCCATCGCCGCCGAGATCGACCGGCTGCGGCAGATCGTCTCGTTCCAGTAGCCTTAACGAACGACTTCAGAGGTGAACCATGAGGACGTCACGAGCCCTTTTTCTCTGCATCCTCTTCGCCGTTCCCTTCAGCGGCCCCGTCCGGGGGACAGACCCGCCCGCGATGGAGCGTGTCCCCGGAATCCGGGCAGCCGTTGAGGTGACGGCTCTCGACCTGGACATCATCGCCACGGGCAAGGACGGAAAACCGGTCGGTGACCTTCGAAAAGAAGAAGTGTCGCTTTCGGTGGACGGAAAGGTGCTCCCGCTCGACTACTTCACCCGGATCGACGCCGGAACGCTCCACGGGCCCGATCTCGGCACCGCCTCGCCCGATCTCATTCTCGAGACGATGCGCGATGCGGAAGGCAGCCGCTTCGTCCCCCGGCAGTTCCTCATCTTCTTCGACGATGAGCACCTGCTCCCCTGGGAACGGAAGCCCATCCTCGAAGGCCTGAGAGACTTCGTCACCCGCCTCTCCCCTTCCGATTCGGTCTCGGTCGTCGCCTACAACGCTTCCGCCCGGGTGGTCGTCCCGTACACGAGCTCGAAGGAGGAGATCCTGGCCGGATTCTCGAAGATCGAGAAGACGATGCCGAGGGGACTCGTGTGGGACAACGACTTCAAGGCTTCGGTGAACGAGCTCCGGAGGAGCCCGGGGCCAGCCTCTCGCCAGGCCGTCATCCGGTCGTGGTCCGAACAGGTCAGGGCTCGCGAAGCCGGCACTCTGGAGGAGCTCCGCCGCGCCGTTTCGGCACTTTCTGGCCGTTCGGGCAAGCGGGCCCTCATCTACGTCTCGCGCGGCCTCGAGCTCCGGCCCGGCCAGACTCTCGTCCAGTCCCTCGGACCGAACCTCATCAGCCAGTTCGACTACTCGGTCCATCGCGAGTTCAACGCCGTGATCGAGGAGGCGAACAAGTCCGGCATCACGATTCACTCGCTGGACGGCAAGGGCCTCATGACCGATGCCACCGGAGCGGACATGGCCTTGCCTCCCCCGAACATCAGCCAGTTCTACATGAGCACGAACCTCAGGCAGGGCCTCTCGATGCTGGCCGAGTCGACCGGCGGAATCCTGGTCACCGAGAGCAACACGTTCGGGCGCTCGCTCGACACCATCTACCGCGAGTCGTCGAGTTACTACTCGGTGGGCGTCACGCTCGCGAACCTCGACCCGAAAAAGAAGAGCTTCGACGTCAAGGTGAAGTCGACGCGTCCCGGGGTGAAGGTGCGAACTCGCCAGACCTATGGTGTGCGCACCCCCGAGGATTCCTTCCGGGACCGCTCCGAGATGGCCCTCGTGACTCCGTCCGCCAAGGGTGACTTTTCAATCGAGTTCGAGATGGGTGCCCCCGTGAAGGGGGGAGGCCTCGGACGCCGCCTCATCCCATTCACGGTCCGGATTCCCATCAAGGACCTGACGTTCACCACCGAGGCGGGCCAGCGGAAGGCCCTCGTCGACCTGACGGTCGCGGCCATAGAGGACACGGGCGCCAAGTCGAAGATCAACCCGACTCGGGTCCCGGTCGTCATTCCAGAAGCGGACTGGCAGAAGGCCGGCGGCGAAGCCTTCGTTTACAAGGGGGAGGCCAAGAGCGGAACCGGCAACATTCGTTTCGTCGCCTCCGTGAGGGACGCGGCGAGCGAGCGAATCGCCTTCGGTTCGACCATGCTCCGGGTCGAGTAGACGAACTCTCTGGACCCGAAAAAAGAAGCGGGGCCTTGCGCCCCGCTTCTCGTTTTCGTTCCGTTCTTTCGGGTCTTTACCTTGGGCTCGTGGGGTTCGCCGCCGGACGCGCCGGCGAAACCGGCTGCGTCTCGCCGCCGCCGCTCGAGATCACGATCCCCGTCCCGACCGCCGCCACCGCCCCGCCGATCAGGAGCCCCGCCGCAACCGGCGCCACTCCCGCCGCGGCCGCCAGGATCTGCCGGCACTCGTCGTGGGGCATCAGAACGCCGTCCTCGCCGTCCTTGACGGCGATCTTGCTGACGACCCCGTCACACTTGAACCCCTGCGGCACGACCGGCAGGCTCATGTCGACGATGCCGATGACCAGATTGTTGGCAAAAGCCGTCTCCTCCGTGTTGAGGGGCGAGGAGCACGGCGAGGAGACCGAGACCTTGAAATCCTCGGAATTCGCCTTCTTCCCCTCTCCATCCATGGCCACGAAGCGGTAGACGACGTCTTTCGTCTCGCTCTTGGGCTTCGGGAGGACCGCCCAGAACACGTTCCCCTCGCCCCGGCGCATCTCGAGGTAGTAGTCGCCCTGGTACTGGGCGGCGTGGTAGTAGACGCGCACGAAGGAAAGGCCTCCATCGGAGAGGACTTTCACGGTGACCTTGGCATTCTCGCCGGGCGGGATACAGGCGACCCTCTCGTGAGAAAGGGTCGGTGCCGCCATCGCCTGGAAGGAAAAGACCAGCGCCAAGGCGCCGATCCCCGCTTTCCTGAGAAGTGAGCTACACGTCAGCACGGATTTCCCTCCACAAACTCCAACTTAGAGCCAAACTCAAGACACGTCAAGTCTACCGCAACCCTCAGGAATGACAACCGGACGGACTTCCCACAACTTTACGGTTCATTCCGCCGCCTAGTTTCCAATCGGGACCGCCCCCTCGGGCCCCAGGACGAACGACCTCGAGAAACCGTCGATCACGTCGCGCAGCGTCACCTGCACGCTTCCGTCCGCGGAGCAGGAATAGCGCTCCTCCACGAGAGGCCCATCCCAGAGCCTCAGAACCGGCAGCCCGCGCAGCTCTTTCTGGCCTCGAAGCTCGCGTGCGAACGGGAAGAGAAGCTCCGCCCAGGAACTGACGTCCCCGTCGGGCCTCCCGTTCTTCAGCCGGGTGCACTCGACGAAGCGGTAGTGCCCGATGTTGTGCGCCGCCTGGTAGCGCCTGACGACCTCGACCGGCGGCTCGCCGGGCGCCGGGAGAGTCATGTCGCGCCCGAAGATCGGGTCGAAGACGACCCCGGCTCCGCCCTCGGCCTCGCGAAAGACTCCGAATGTCCTCGTCAACCGGTCCGCGAGGGAATAGCCTGCCTCCTGATCGAGGAAGATCGCCAGGCCGATGGCCGTCGCGGCAAAGGGGTGGGGCGATCTCTTGACCCGGCGCTCCCCGAACCTCTCCCTCAGGTACCTCGGGACGAGGGGGAACGAACCTGATCCGCCGACCACGTAGATTCCGGCGATCTCGGCCTCCAAGACCTCGTCCCGGTCCCCTTCCCTGAACGGGTCACGCAGGACGAGCTCGAGCGCATCCACCGAACGGGCCACCAGCCCCTCGCACGCCTGAAAGATCTCCTCGACGGGCACCGCCAGGGGGGCGTCCTCGATGAAGTCGAGATCGAACAGGACACGCCTCGTGTTCGGCCGGATCGCCTCCTTCTGCCGGGCGCACTCCTCGAGCAGCAGGTCACGCTTGTCAGAGTCCAGGTCCGGCCGGCCAGCCTTTTCCAGGACGAGGGCGGCGATGGCGGCGTCGAAATCGTCGCCTCCCAGGCGGCCGACCCCCTCGCTCGACACGACCTCGCTCCTGCGTCCCGTCATCTTGAGAAGCGACGCGTCGAAGGTCCCGCCTCCGAGGTCATAGATGGCGACGTACTCGCGGCGCGACGTGATCGAGGACCGGTACCGGTGGGCGTACTCGAACCCCGCCGCGGACGGCTCGTTCAAGAGGGCGGTGACGTGAAAGCCCGCCTGGGCGAAGGCATCGAGGGTGAGGAAGCGCTGGGAGCTGCCGGAGTTGGCCGGAACGCTGACGGCGATCTCGATCGGACTGTCCCCTCCGGCCGGCACCACGTTCGAGTGGGTGAGCAGCTCTTCCCTCACATGGAGGAGAAAGCGGGTCACGAGGTCCTCGACCCGGTACCTCTGGCCAGCTACATCGATCTCCGCATTGGGCCCCGCTTCGGCCAGGATCCGCTTGATCGAGCGGACGACCTTCCAGCGAGGATCGCGCCGCACGGCGGCGGCCGCGTGCCCGAAGACGAGGCTCCCGTCGTCCCGGCCGGCAATCAAGGACGGGACGACCTCGCCCCCCTCGAAGGAAACGACCGGATAATTGCCGCGGTCGACCCAGGCCACCACCGTGTGCGTCGTGCCGAAGTCGACTCCGAACTTCATCGCCGCGGAGTTTACCCCGCCCCCCTTGAAGACGCCCCGTTGATGCTCCCTGCCGCGACCCGCTCTATGATCGAGCCGCTGGATCCTCTGCCCGCGAGCCGTTTCCGAAGGCCGCGCGGCCGGCTGGGCCCTGATCGCCCTTGACCGAAAGCCCCAACAACCCGGGAGGAACGCTCCCCCGCCGGGACGCTCCCCAAAGTAAGGACTCACCCGCTTGCCCGAGACGCGCACCATCGACATCCCCGAGAAAGTCCTGGCCAACCTCCGGGCTCTGGTCCAAGAGAAGCCCCTCGTCTTTTTCGACCTCGAGACCACGGGAACCGACCGGTTCATGGACCGGGTCGTCGAGATCGGGGCGCTCCGGATCGAGACCTCCGGGGGCCTCTCGTTTTTCGAGCAGCGGATTCACCCGGGCATCCGGATCCCCAGGGAGTCGAGCGCCATTCACGGCATCACGGACGCGGACGTCCGGGACTGCCCTCGGTTCGCGGAGGTCATCCCCCAGATCGAAGAGGTCTTCGCGGGCGCGGATCTTTCGGGATACAACATTCGGACCTTCGACGTGCCCGTCCTTCAGAAAGAGTACGAGAGGGCTGGCCGCGAGCTCAGGCTCGAGGGACGCCGCATCGTGGACGCCCAGGTCATCTTCTTCCGGAAGGAGCCCCGGGACCTCTCGGCGGCCCTGCGCTTCTTCTCGGGACGCGAGCACACCGGGGCCCACTCGTCCCTGGCGGATGTGATTGCGGCGGCCGAGGTCCTCTCGGGCGAGCTCTCGCGCTACTCGGACCTCCCCAGGACCATCGCGGGTCTTGCCGAGTTTTCATCCCCCATCGAAGGCCGCTACGTGGACCCCGACAAGCGCTTCCTGTGGCGAGACGGCGAGGCGGTCTTCGCCTTCGGCGAGCACCGTGGCATCCCCCTGAAGGAAGTCGCCCGGACAAGCCCGGGGTACCTGGAGTGGATGGCGAATCGGGACTTCCCGAGCGAGACGAAGAGGATCGTCCGAGAGGCCCTGCGTGGAAGCTTCCCCGAGAAGTCCTGAGGACCCCCGGCCGAACGCCAACGGCAAGGGGTTGTCTCGAAAGCGCCACCGGCTCCTCAGGCCCCTCCTCATCGGTCTGGGCTGGGTTCTCCTTGGCGTGGGGCTGCTCGGGGGCCTGCTCCCGGTGATCCCCGGGTGGCCCTTCGGGGTCACGGGCGCCGCGATCCTCTACCTCGAGAGCCGCTGGGTTCAACGCCAGGTCCGCCGGTGGCGTCAGCGTCACCCGAAGCTCGAGCGGACGTGGCTGAAGGCGCGTGCCTGGCTCAAGGAGAGAAACCGCCAGAGACGCGCCAGGGCGGCGCCCGGCAACGGTCCGTAGCCAGGTCTCCGCCCTTCTTCCCGCCCGAAGGCTGGGACCAGACCATCCGGGCCTCGCCCGGCCGCGCCTGGCCCAGCCTAGTCCATCTGCCTCCTGAGGTAAGTCGGAATGTCGTAGACGTCCTCCCGCCCCGTGAGGTTCACGCCAAAGCCGTAGTCGTCGTTGACGATGGGCTCGGGGGCGCGGGGCTTCTCGGCCGCCCTCTGCTTCATCGGCGGCGGCGGGATGACGAAGTCTGCCATTCGCTTCGACGGCATCATGGCCGGAGCCTCGAAGCCCGTTGCGATGACGCTGATCTTCACCTGGTCCTTCATCTCGGCATCGCGCACGAGACCGATGATGATGTTGGCGTCCTCGTCGGCGGCCTTCTGGATGATGTCGCACGCCTCTCCGAACTCGGACGAGGAGAGGTCGTCGCCGCCCGTGACGTTGATGAGGATGGCGCGGGCCCCCTGGATCGACTGCTCTTCCAGGAGCGGGTTGGAGATGGCCTTCTGGGCAGCCTCGACCGCGCGGTGTTCGCCCGTGGCGACCCCGGTCCCCATGAGGGCCATGCCCATGTTCTCCATGACGGCCTTGACGTCGGCGAAGTCGACGTTGACCTCTCCGGGGAACGTGATGAGGTCGCTGATTCCCTGAACGGCCTGCCGGAGGACGTCGTCGGCGATACGGAAGGCCTCCCAGATCGTGACGTTGCGGTCGACGAAGGCGTAGAGCTTCTCGTTGGGGATGGTGATGAGGGTGTCGACGTACTCCCGCAGTTCCGCGATCCCCTGCTCGGCGACTTTCAGCTTTCGGCGTCCCTCGAAGCCGAACGGCTTGGAGACGATGGCGACGACGAGGGCTCCGGTCTCGGAAGCGATCTTGGCCACGACGGGAGCGGCGCCGGTGCCGGTGCCGCCGCCCATGCCGGCGGTGACGAAGACCATGTCGGCACCCTTGAGAGCCTCGGCAATCTGTTCCGCGTTCTCCAGGGCGGCGTCACAGCCGAGCTTCGGGTTGGCTCCGGCCCCCATGCCGCGTGCCGAGTTGACCCCGAGCTGGAGCTTGACCGCGGCGCGGTTGAGCCTCAGCACCTGCAGGTCCGTGTTGGCGACGATGAAGTCGACACCGCGGATTCCCGCCTGGATCATCCGGTTCACGGCGTTGCCGCCTCCCCCTCCGACTCCGACGACCTTGATCTTCGCGGGCGAGGGTGCCTCTTCGCCCAGAGAGATCGTCAGGGGTGAGCGCGCGTCTTTGTCAATTCCCGGCATTCTGAGCCTCCCTCACATTCACATCCCACTCACGGTTGGAAACAGAGCTTTCATCTTGTTCTTCAGCCTCGAAAGGAAGTCGGAGCCAGATCCGGCCCGGCCCCGCGCCGGACCCTGGCTCCCGCGGGAATCGAGGAGCAGGCCCGCCGCGCAGGCCCACTCTGGCCCCGAGATCACGTCCGTCAGCCCGCCGAAGCCGTGCGGCCTTCCGCGCCTCACCTGGATCCCGAGCTTCTGTTCGGCCAGCTCGGAGAGCCCGTCCAGGTCGGCTCCGCCGCCCGTCAGGACGAGACCACTGCGGATCTCGTCCGTCTTGACGGCCTGCATCACCGTCCGCCAGAGGAACTCCTCGAGGAGCTCGTCCGCGCGCGCCCCGAGGTACTTGGCGATGTCTCTCTTGGGAACGGGCCGGATTCCCCGCCCTCCGGTCAGCGCGACGTCCACCACCTCGTCTTCTCCGACGAGCGTCTGCAGCGCGGCTCCGTACTTCTTCTTGATCCTCTCCGCCTCGGTCACCGGGGTCTTCAGGAGGACGGCCAGGTCGTTCGTGAAGTACTCGCCCCCCATCTTGACGACCGTGCTCATCGTCACGGCGCCGTTCACCCAGACCGCGATCTCGGTCGTCCCCGCGCCGACGTCCGCCAGAACGACTCCATGCTCCTTCTCGTCCGGCGTCAGGACGGAGGCGCTGGCGGCAAGGGGCTCGAAGATCAGGTCGACGACCTCGATGCCGGCGCGGTTGACGCAGTTGACGAGATTCTGCTTGGCCGCCGAGGGGACCGTGACGACGTGGACGTCGGCCTCCAGGCGGCTGCCGACCATCCCGAGAGGGTCCTGCACTCCGTCCTGCCCGTCGACGATGAACTGGCGCTGGAGCACATGCAGGATCTCCGTCTCCGGCGAGAGCCTCTCGCTGCGCGCCGCATCGAGCGCCCGGGCGATGTCCTCCTGAGTGATCTCGCGGTTCTTGGCCGCCACCGCGACGGCCTGCCGCGTGTTGAAGCACTTCATGTCCGGAACCGCGATTCCGACGACGGCCCGCTCGACCTGGACCCCGGCCATGATCTCCGCTTCCTCGGTCGCTCGCTTGATGGCCTCCACGGTGCTCGGGACGTCGATGATGACCCCCTTGCGGGCCCCCTTGTGCAGGGCGGTTCCTTTCCCGGCGATATCCAGCCGGTCCTCGCGCGTTTCGGCGATCAAGACGCAAACCTTCGACGACCCGATGTCTAGGCTCACGAGATAGGGGGCGTTCTTCTGCACGTCCAGCTTCCTCACGTCTTTCCGCGCGCCGCGTCCGCCGCGGGCGCCCTGAGAACGATCCGTCCCGAGAACCTCAGATCCACGTCAGTCTTCAGGAGGGAGTGGCGATCCAGTTCGGGCTGGAGAGCGAGGAGGGCCCTCCACGACGCCACCGCTTCACCCTTGCGCACGGATTCCTTCGAAAAGAGGATCCGCAGATGAGAGTACCTGTCGATCACCGCGAACGAGTCCGGCGCGACCTCGACCTCCGAGAGACGCGCGTGCAGCGTTGCATCCTCTTCCAGGACCGCCGCCACGAAACTGGCCCCGGCCGCCACGAATCCTGGTTCGTCGGTCTTGGGCCGGATGATGACGAAATCCTCCGCCGGACTTCCCGGACGGTCGCCGTGCGGTCCCAGCCACATCCCGCGCCGGTCTACCGTCCAGAGCTCGCCGTCCTTCATCGCCACGGCGACGGCCGGCCGCGCCTTGACCCTCACGAAGATCGTGTCGGGGATCACACGGCGCGCCTCGACTTCTTCCACCCACGGCAGCTGCGCGAGACCGCCGAGGCTGCGCTCGAAATCCAGGAACAGGATCGGCGCTCCGATCCAGGCATCGGTGATCTCTTCGGTCTGCGCCTGCCGGATCGGGGGAACCCCCTCGAGAACCACCCTCGCCACATGGAACCTCGGGTGGAACCTCAGGGCCCAGAACACCAGCACGGCCGACGCTCCGGCCAGAACTCCGAGCACGACTCGACTCACGACCCTGCCGACGGGCACCGTCCGCCGGGCCTGCGCGAGCGTGTGCTGGGCCGTCTGTCCAGATCTCACGGTCACACCGCCTCCCCGGGCACGGTCACGGCCAGCCTCTCCTCGAGAAAGCGCTCGCCAAAGCGATGGACGTCACCCGCGCCCATGGTGATCAGGACATCGCCCGGCAGGAGGACCGTCCGGAGCATCTCGAGGATCTGCTCCCTGTCGGGAACGTACAGGGACGCCCGGTGACCGCGGGCGAGGGCCGCCTCGGAAACGAGGGCACCCGTCACGCCCGGCAACGGAGCCTCGCGGGAGCCGTAGACCGGAGCAACGACGAGCACGTCGGCCGCAAGAAAGGCCCTGCCGAAGTTCTGCGCCTGGTCCTTCGTCCGGCTGTAGAGGTGGGGCTGAAAGAGCACCACGATCCGGCGCCCGGGAAAGGCCTGCCGGGCCGACGCCAGCGTTCCCGCGACCTCGGTGGGATGGTGAGCGTAGTCGTCCATGACGAGGACCCCGTCCCGCTCCCCCTTGCGCTCGAAACGCCGGATCACTCCCGAGAAGGAATTGAGGGCGCTGGCCGCCACCGGGAACGGAATTTCCAGTTCCAGGGCGATCGCGATCGCCGCGAGGGCATTCTTGACGTTGTGAAGGCCGGGAACAGGCAGCTCCACGGGTCCGAGGACCTGGCCCCCGCACACGGCCACGAACCGGGACCCCGACGGCTCGAGTCTCACGTCCCGGGCGGTCACATCGGCATCCGGCGTCAGACCGAACGTCACCACGCGCCGTGAGAACCGCGGACGGATCTCGCGGACGTTCGCGTCGTCCAGCCCGAGGATCACGGCGCCGAAGAACGGAACGGTCCGGGCGAACGCCGTGAAGGAAGTCTTCAGATCGTCGAGGTCCTTGTAGGTATCGAGGTGCTCGAGATCGATGTTGAGCACGACCGCCAGGACGGGCCGGAGCTCGAGGAACGACCGGTCGTACTCGTCGGCCTCGGCGACGAGGAGATCCCCCTTGCCGAGGCGGGCATTCGTGCCGATCATCCGGAAGCGGCCCCCGACGACGATCGTCGGGTCGAGCCCGCCGTTCATCAGGACCGCGCCCGTCATCGAGGTCGTCGTCGTTTTACCGTGAGATCCCGCGATCGCGACGCCTCTCTTGAAGCGCATCACCTCCGCCAGCATCTCAGCCCGCTTGATGACGGGGATCTTCGCCGCCCTCGCCGCGACGACCTCGGGATTGTCCTCGGCCACAGCCGAGGAGTAAACGACGACGTCCGCTCCCGCCACCTGCTGGGACCGGTGACCCGCCGGATACACCGGGATCCCGAGCTCCCGCAGCCTCTCGGTCGTCTCGCTCTCCTTGGCGTCCGAACCCGTCACGGCAAAGCCCACGCTCTTCAGGAGCTCGGCCAGCCCGGACATCCCGATGCCGCCGATCCCGACGAAGTGGAGGCGTTTGACCTTCAGAAAGTTCACGAGCGCGAGTCTCCCGTCATGACGAGTGTTGCGAGATGTTCAAGAGGATCCCGACCGCGATGAGGTCCGCCCACAGGGCGGAACCCCCGTACGACAGGAACGGCAGCGGGATTCCCTTTGTTGGGACCAAGGCGAGGACCACCGATATGTTGAGCAGCGCCTGAAAAACGATCATCACGCAAATTCCGGTCCCGGCGAGCCTTCCAAAACTGTCCGGTGAGTTGACGGCGGCTCGAAAGCCCCTTGCGAGCAAGAGACCGAACACTCCGAGCACCAGAACGCAACCGATAAATCCCAGCTCCTCCCCCACGATCGCGTAGATGAAGTCGGTGTAAGGGTAAGGGAGAAAGAAGAGTTTTTGTTTGCTGTTTCCCAGTCCGAGACCAGAAATTCCACCCGTGCCCACGGCGATGAGGGACTGGAGCGACTGGAACCCCTTTCCGAGGGGATCCGCCTCCGGATTCAGGAACGTCATCAGCCGGTCCTTGCGGTACGGCGCCGACATGACGTAGGCCCAAGTCGTGGGGACGAGGAGCAGAGCCGCCCAGAGGAAGTAACGGAGTCTCACGCCGGCCACGAAGAGCATCGCCGAGGCAATCGCGACGAAGGAGAAGGCCGTTCCGAAGTCGGGCTGCGCCAGAACGAGGCCGGCGGGAACCAAGACGATGGCCGCCGCGGGAATCAGCGTCCGCTGCAAGTTCTCCTCTTCCCCTTCACGCCGCGACAGGAGCGCCGCCAGCGCGAGGATCAGCCCCAGCTTCATGAACTCGGAAGGCTGCAGCGAGAACATCCCGAGATCGATCCACCTTCGCGTCCCGTTGACGGGATGCGCGAACAAGACGGCCACGAGGCTCGCCACGAGGACCGTCATCGCGACAGCGACGACCGCGGGACGGTTGAACTCGCGGTAGTCGACTGCGTGGACCGCCCAGGCGAGAAACGCCCCGACCAGAAGCGCGAAGCCCTGCTTCATGACGAAGTGGAAGGGGTTCGCCGGTCCGCCCGCCGCCGGCAGGTAGATCTGCATCGCCGAGGCGCTGTAGATCATCAGGAGGCCGAAACAGCTCAGGGTCAGGGCCGAGAGGAACAAGTACCGGTCGGACGCCAGCTTCTTTGCCATCGCCTCAGACCTCCGCCCCTTCCGGCAGAGCGCGCACGAGCGCCTCGAAGACATCGCCCCGATGCTCGAAGTTGCGGAACTGGTCGAAGGAGGCGCACGCGGGACTGAGGAGGACCGTGTCGCCCGGCCGGGCCCTTCGCGCAGCCTCCGCGACCGCCCGGTCGAGAGTCCCGCTCGGAATCGTCTCGATGACTCCAGAAAGCGCTTCCCCGATGGCCTCCGCCGCCTTTCCGATCAGGTAGACCGCACGGGCCTTCTTCCCCACCACCCCCCGCAGACGGGTGAAGTCCGACTTCTTGTCCTGCCCCCCCAGAATCAGGTGAACCGAACCGTCCGGGAACCCCTCGAGACTCTTCAGGGACGCGTCGATGTTCGTCCCCTTCGAGTCGTTCACGTAAGCAACGCCACCCCGCTCCCTGACGAGGACCGTCCGGTGAGGCAGACCGCGGAACTCCGCGAGGACTTTCCGCAGAGGGTCATCGCCGAGCCCGAGAGGGAGGGCCACGGCCAAGGCGGCCAGGAGATTCTCGGTGTTGTGCTCTCCGGGCAGCCTGAAGGCCTCGCGCCTCACCACCTCCACGACACCACGCCTCGGGTCCGTCCAGAAGATCGTGCCGTTCTCGATCCAGATTCCACGCTCCTGCCGGGAGAGGCGCGAGAAGAACGAGGCACGGGCCCTCGGGCGGATCCTCGCGGTGGCGGGATCATCGGCATTGAGGATCGCAAGCTGCGCCGGGTTCTGGTTCTCGAGGATCCGTGCCTTGGCCGCGGCGTAATCGTCGAAGCCGCGATACCGGTCCATGTGGTCGGGAGTGATGTTCAGGATCACCGCCGTGTCGGGGGCGAACCGGCGGATGGTCTCGAGCTGGAACGACGAAATCTCGACCACCCAGACCCTCGGCTTCATCTCCCCGGCGTTCCCCTGGTTCTGGGCGTAGGAGATCCAGGGAACCCCGAGGTTGCCGCAGGCGATCGCGTCGCGGCCACTCGCCTTCACCAGATCCGCCGTCAAGGACGTCGTCGTCGACTTCCCGTTCGTTCCGGTGATCCCGATGACGAGCCCAGGGAGAAGGCGCGAGGCGAGCTCGATCTCGCTGATGACCGGAATCGCCCGGGCGCGGGCCGCGTCGAGAAACGGGTGCAGCGAGGGCACTCCCGGCGAGACCACGACGAGGTCGGCCTCACCCAGGATTCCTTCCGGAAAAGACCCCGCGAAAAGGGTGAACCCCTCGGGTTCAGGGATCGGTCCGAGATCCCCCTCCGGACGCTCGTCCGTCGCCATCACCGCAACCCCGCGATCCAGAAGCACGCGGCAAGCGGCCCGCCCAGATCGTCCAAACCCCACGACAACCGCGCGGTTCACGTCGGGCAGGTCGGGCCCGAGCTCGAGACTCATCCCGCACCTCCTGTCAGTCTGTCCACGGCGCGGTCGAGCTTGACCCCGCGCGACCCCTTCACGAAGACCGCGTCTCCTCTCCGCACGGCTCGCAGGAGCACCTCCGCGGCCTCGTCCGCGTTTTCCGCGAAGATGGCGTCCGGTTCCTCGCCCCCGGCCTCTCGGGCCCCCTCGATGAACCCGGCGGCCTCTCCACGAACGGCGATCAGGAGGTCGAATCTCCTGGCCAGGTCCCGGCCAACCTCGCGGTGGAAGCTCTGGCTGGAAGGTCCCAGCTCGAGCATCTCTCCCAGGACGGCGATTCGCCTCCGTCCCGAGGAGATCGCCTCGAACGCCCTGTAGCCCGCCCGGACCGCGGCGGGAGAAGAGTTGTAGCAGTCGTCGTAGAGCAGAATCCCGGAGCGAAGCTCGATGACCTGGCTGCGATGAGGGGCCGGACGCAAGAGGGCGGCCGCTTCCGCCAGCTCGCTGACGGGAACGCCGAGGACCACCCCCACCGCCGCGGCGGCCAGGAAGTTCCGCGCGTTGTGCAGCCCGGGCAGGGGCAGCTCGATGGACACCGTCTCGCCGAACGCCGTGAGGGCAAAGCGGGGCCCCTCGAACCGCTCCTCGAGATTCGAGAGCCAGACATCCGTGGCACGGACATCCGTGGCCGAATACGTGACGACCCGCCCCGAATGCCTGCGGGCGATGTCCCTCACCCTGGGATCGTCCGCGTTGGCCACGAACGTCGAGGCGGGACCCATTCCGTCCAAGATCTCGGCCTTGGCCTCCCGGATCCCCTCGATCGAATCGAAGTTCATCAGGTGAACCGGCGCAACCGCCGTCACGATCCCGATGTCGGGCCTGGCGAGCCGGGAAAGCGTCGAGATCTCTCCCGGAAAGGACATCCCCATCTCGAGCACCGCGACCTGGGTTCCCTCGGGCATCCTCGACAGAACCAGCGGGAGCCCGATCGTGTTGTTGAGGTTGCCCTCGGTCCGGTGCACCGCGTACCGCCGCGCGAGGACGGCGGCCACCATCTCCTTGGTGGTCGTCTTGCCGACGCTGCCGGTGATCCCGACGACCGTCGGGTTGATCTCGTCTCGGGTCTGGCTCGCGAGGGAGCGAAGGGCCGAAGACGGATCCTCCACCCTCAGAAGCACCTTCTCTGGGGAGAGATCCGGAGGCGGAACGAAGCTCATCGCCACGACCGCCCCGGCCCCGCGGGAAAGCGCCTGGGAAACGAAGTCGTGTCCATCGAAGCTCGGCCCCTTCAGGGCGAAAAAGAGGTCCCCCGCCGAGATGGTCCTCGAGTCGATGGAGACGCCGGAAAAGACCGTCCGGGGCCCCTCGTGGGTGGCCCGGATGATCTCGGCGGCCCGCGTGCTGTCGCCCGTCATCGCGCCGGTAG
Organism: Thermoanaerobaculia bacterium; assembly: GCA_022071945.1. Taxonomy (GTDB): domain Bacteria; phylum Acidobacteriota; class Thermoanaerobaculia; order UBA5066; family UBA5066; genus JAJVIN01. Next base: position 38,556 of record JAJVIN010000041.1, read on the forward strand.
CTCCTGCGCCGCAAGGCCCGCGAGAAGGCGGGCCGTCACCTCGCGGTCGTCGAACGGAAGGTGGTCGTCTCCGATGATCTGGTACGTCTCGTGTCCCTTGCCGGCGATCAGGACGATGTCTCCCGGGCGCGACCTCCTGAGAGCCTCGGCTATCGCCTCTTCACGGTCCGCGATGGTCGTCGCCGCCTTCCCCGTGCTCTCATAGCCTTCCCGGATCTGGGCGAGGATCGCCAAGGGGTCCTCGGAGCGCGGGTTGTCGGATGTCAGGATGGTCTCGTCGGCCAGAAGCGCCGCGATCCGGCCCATGAGGGGACGTTTTCCGCGGTCGCGCTCTCCCCCGCAGCCGAACACCGCGATGACGCGCGCCGGGCCGTGCCCCGCCAGATCGCGAACCGTGCGGAGGACGCCCTCCAGGGCGCCGGGCTTGTGGGCGTAGTCGACGAACACCCTGCGGCCGCTGTCGTTGAGGATCTCTTCCAGGCGCCCGGGCACCTTGTCGACCGATGCCAGAGCCTCGCCGATTTCCTCCGGGGCGATTCCGAGGGAAAGACCGGTTGCCGCCGCGGCCAGGAGGTTCTGGGCATTCGGAGCCCCCGTGAGCCTGGAGACGAACTCGACGGCGCGGCCAGTGGCGCGGTCCGCGATCCCCATCCTGAGACCGGCCCTCTCGTGCCGGTACGCCCCGAAGATGCGGGCGTAGGACTCGTTCTCGAACGTGAAGCCCCAGGTACGGCCAGGGAACCTGGCGAGGATCTCCTGGCCGTGAGGGTCGTCGGCGTTCACGACTCCGGTGCCGTCCGCCTTCAGCATCGAAAAGAGCCTCGCCTTGGCCTCGAAGTAGGCCTCCATCGTGCCGTGGAAGTCGAGGTGGTCGCGGCTGAGGTTGAGATAGACGGCCGAGTCGAATTCGCAGCCCGTCAGCCGGTCGAGCATCAAGGCGTGCGAGGAGCATTCGAGGACCGCGGCCGTTCCCCCGCCGGACACGAGATCTCCCAGCATGTTCTGGAGATCCGTCGCCTCGGGAGTGGTCCGTGCCGCCTCGATCTGCCGGCGGGCCCCCCGGTAGACGAGGGTGCCGAAGAGCCCCACGAGCCTGTTCGTGCGGGCGAGGATCCGCTCGATGAGAAGCGTGGTGGTGGTCTTACCGCTCGTTCCCGTCACGCCCACCATCAAGAGCCTCGCGGCGGGGTTCCCGGCCAGCGCGGCCGCGCAGAGGGCGGCGGACTCGCGAGGGCGGCTCGTCGACACGTACGGCACCGGAAGATCCTCTGGAGCCGGCGGCCGTCCGAGACAGGCTGCGGCGCCCCGGCTCACGGCGTCCGGGAGGAAGGTCCGGCCATCCGCGGCCTGGCCCGGAAAGGCACAGAACAGCGCTCCCGGTCCGGCTCGCCTCGAGTCGTGAGTGACGGAAGAGATGACGGGATCCGCGCCGGCCGGCGTGATCGAAGCTCCGTCGATTTGACGGGTCAGTTCCGAAAGCCTCATCGGTTCTGTGCCTCCGGCGCGAAGGCAGGAGCCGCGGGCTCCTCGTCAGGCGGGTTCAGAGAAAGGGTCAAGCGTGCCCACGTGCCCGGCTCGATGGCGGCCCCCGGCGGGGGTTCCTGGGCCACGACGAAACCGCTCCCCTCCAGGCGGACGCGGACACCCAGGAGGGCTAGAGTCCGGGTGGCATCGCGGGCGCTTTGCCCCGAGAGGTCCGGAAATCCGTCACCCGACAGGCCGTGAGAAGGACGCCGGAAGCGGGTCGATGCGGGGACGAGATCGGAGGTCAGGATGGGCGAGAGGACGGGAGCCGAGCGGGACAGCTCGGCCACGAGGGTGGTGGGCGTGGTTCTCGATTCGTCCGGATGAGGCGCCTCGTGAAGGAGCTGCATGACCTGCGAGGCCACGGCGGAGAAGACGGGAGCCGCGACGTCACCTCCGTACTGCTTTCCCTTCGGCTCGTCCACCTCGACGGCGATCACGACCCGTGGAGTATCCGCCGGAACGAAGCCGATGAACGAGGCGACGAACCGGTCGCGGGAATAGCCTCCGCCAGGCACAGCCTTCTGGGCGGTCCCCGTCTTTCCGGCCACCGTGAAGCCCGGAACGGCCGCCCGCTTTCCCGTTCCCTTGGAGACGACGAGTTGCAACAGGCGCCTGAGGGTTTCCGCCGTCTTCTCCGAGAGAACTCGCTCGGCGGCCGGGCGCCGCATCTTCTCGACCCGGCCATCCGGATAACGGACCTCGGAAATGAGATGAGGGCCGACGAGCATGCCCCCGTTCGCGATGGCCGAGTACCCCCGGGCCATCTGCAAGAGAGTCACGCCGATCTCCTGCCCGAACGACATGGTCGGCAGCGTCAGGGCACTCCAGGAACGGACATCACGCAGGAGCCCCGCGGTCTCGCCCTCGATCTCGATCCCGGTCTTTTTCCCGAAGCCCAGATTTCGGAGGACCTTGAAGAACCCGGTCCTGCCGACGCTCATTCCGATCCGGGCGCTCCCGATGTTGGAGGAGAAGGCGAGGACGTCCCCCACCGGGAGGGCGCCGTAGCGGCTCCGTCCGTGCTCATGGATGGTCGTCGATCCGATCGTGAGAGCCCCGCCCCCGCAGTCGATGACGTCGCCTTCCTCGATGACGCCGGTTTCCAGCCCCGCGGCGACCGTGAAGGCCTTGAAGGTGGACCCAGGCTCGTAGACGTCCGCTATGGCGCGGCACTTGCGGAACTCCGGGTCGAACTCCCCGTACCGGTTCGGATCGAAGACCGGGGCGGAGGCCAGGGCCAGGATCTCGCCCGAGTACGGGTCCATCACGACCACGGACCCCGCGCGCGCCCGGTAGGTCTGAAAGGCCTCCATCAGTTCCTTTTCGGCGATGTGCTGGATCGAGGCATCGAGGGTGAGGGACAGGGCGGCCCCCTCGACGGCTCCCCCGTCGCGCTCCAGGCGCAGGGGCCTCCCCGGGGCCGCGTAGTAGCGCTGGGCGGCATCGCGCAGCACGGTCACGCGGGCCGGACGGCCACGAATCGCCCGGTCGAACCGGAACTCGATCCCCGACAGACCCTGGTTGTCCAGGCCGACGTAGCCCAGGACCGACGAGGCGAGTTCCGACTGCGGGTACCGGCGGATCGATTCCTTGATGAGCCTGACGCCCTTCAGCTTCCGAGCCGACACCCTGTCCGCGAGGTCCTCTTGCACTCTCCTCGCGATCCAGACGAAGTCCCGCTCCCTATCCGAGAGCTTTCTGAGGACTTCGGCATGAGGGACGCCGAGGATGTCGGAGAGAACCTTCGCCGTCGGTTCCGGTCCATCCATCTCCGAGGGAATGGCAAAGACGGAATCGACGCTGGCCGTGATCGCCAGGGGCTCGCCCGTCCGGTCCAGGATCGCGCCTCGCCGGGGCGGCAGCTCGATCGTCCGCTCCTGCTGGCGCTTCGCCTTGACGGCGAATTCCTCGCTGCGATGAAGCTGCAGATCGGCCAGGCGCGCGATCAGGATGATGATCCAGACACACCCGGCCCCGAGCAGGATCCAGATCCGCTTCGCCGCCGGATTCGAGCCGGGATCGGACACCTCAGAACCCCTCTTCGGTCGACGCCGTCGCGGGGACGGCGGCCGGTGACCCGGCGGCCGGTGACCCGGTGGCCGGTGACCCGGCGGCCGGTGACCCGGTGGCCGGTGACCCGGCGGCCGGTGACCCGGTGGCCGGAACCCCGGCGGAAGGGGAAACGCCGGCGGGTTCTTGATCCACACGCGGAAGGGGTGCCGGGACCGGCTGCAGAGCCTTTCCCTGAACCAGAATGATCTGGTCGGGCCGGGCCGGGCCGAGCCCGAGGCTTGCGCGGGCGATGAGCTCCGTCCGCGCGAGCGAGGCCGCGTTGGCCCTCTCCACTTCCAGCTGCCGCCTCTTCTCGAGCAGCACCTCGCGCTGCTTCTCGAGACGTCCCAGCTGGTACCCGATCTGGATCGTCTCCAGATTCGCCCGCATCGCCCAGAAGAGAACGCACAGGGGCGGGATCAGCGCCACCGAGAATGCCAGGAGTTCCCTCGCCTTCTTCCGGTCCCGCTCCCTGATCAGGTAAGGGTTCTCGACGGGCTTCTTGACGGCGTACACCGCAATCCCCCGCGACTCACCCTTCCCCGGTTCGCTCGATTGCCCTCAGACGGGCCGAGCGGGAACGGGGGTTCTTGGAGACCTCCTCGTCCGAAGGACGAATCGGCTGCCGCGTGACGAGCGCCATCACGCGCTTGCGTGCGCAGACACAGGCGGGGAACGAGGGCGGACACGTGCAGACCGCGGTGTGCCTGGCAAAGGTCCGCTTGACGATCCGGTCCTCGAGGGAGTGATAGGAAAGGACGGTCAGCCGCGAGCCGAGGGAGAGCCTCTCGATGGCGTCGTCGAGGAACCGGGTGAGACCCGTCAATTCCTGGTTCGTCGCGATCCGAAGGGCCTGGAAGACCCTCGTGGCGGGGTCGATCTTCCCCGGACGGCGGGGAACCGCTGCGTGGACGAGGCTCCTCAGCCCGTCCGTCGTGTCGATGGGGGCTCCCTTGCGTTTCTCCACGATCAATCGAGCGATCTTTCCTGCCATGGGCTCCTCTCCGTATTCCCAGAAGATCCTTTCGAGTTCGTCCCGGTCTTCATCCCGCACGAGGTCCGAAGCCGACCTCCCCGCCCGGCTCATCCGCATGTCGAGCGGGCCCGGCCGCATGAAAGAAAAGCCGCGCTCCGCCCGGTCGAGCTGCATCGAGGAGACCCCGAGGTCCGCCAGGACCCCGTCGACTCGCGCAACCCCGAGCCCGTCCAGGATCTCCGCGAGATCCTCGTGACGCCCCGCCACGAGCGAGACCCTGCTCCCGAACCTCGCCAGCCGCTCTCCCGCCAGGGCGAGGGCGTCGGGGTCCCGGTCGATCCCCACGAGACGGACTTCCGCCCCGGAGTCGAGAAGAGCCTCCGCATGCCCTCCCAGACCGAGCGTCGCGTCGACGAAGATCCCGCCCCTGCCGGGCTGGAGCAGCTCGAGCACCTCGGGGAGAAGGACGGGGACGTGGCCGGAGGCATCGCTCTTCTCCTCCACTCAGCGCAACCCCAGAAGCCGCGCGAGCTCCTGGTGGTCCTCGTCGGTGACCGTCGTCTCCTTGAGCTGGGCCAGGTGCCGGCCCTTGTCGACCAGCTTCAGATGGTCCGTCTGCCCCAGGACGAGCGCCTCGCCCGTTATGCCGGCCGTCTCGCGAAGCAAGGCGGGGATCAGGACACGGCCCTGACCGTCCATCTTCGCAACCTGGCCGAACGTGTTGTAGCGTTCCAGGAACTTGTCCCTCACCCGGCTCACCAGCGGCATCGCCGCCAGCTTTTCCTCGAAGGAGCTCCAGATTGGCATCGGATAGACAAGCACGTCGGTTCCGGTCAAGGACGTGACAAAGAACTCGGATCCGTACGTCGATTCGATCGGTTCACGGAAGATCACCGGGACCTTAAAACGGCCCTTGTCATCCACCGTGGTGTCCGCCGACCCGCGCAGGCGATCCATGAGCTCCTTTCAGGGGATGCCTGAGCGCCAGATCCACCTCCCCGGAGGACCACTGGCAACCACAGACAGCCATCCTTGACCACCGTGAGTATTGTGAGGGTCGACCGTTCGAGTCAAGCCGTTCCGGGGGGCGTCTTTTCGGCGAGGTGTTAAGCTCTCGGCCGCCCGGTGGCGAAGTCACGAGAACGATGGAACTTACAGAGATCAACGCCGAAGATACGTCTGGAGCGGTCCCGGTTTCCGAGATCGAGCTCGTGGAAACGCTTGACAAACTGGCCGGAGTTGTTGCAGCACTCTCCGCCCCGCTTTCGGAGCCGGTCGCGCTCGATACCGAGGCCGATTCACTCCATCACTACAGCGAAAAGACCTGCCTTCTGCAGCTCGGGTTTTCGGGCCGGATTTTCATCGTGGACCCGCTGGCCCCGGGCATGGATTTGAAGCCGTTCCTCTCGGCGCTCTCGTCCCGCCGGTTGATCCTGCACGGCGCGGACTACGACCTGAGGCTGCTCCACAAGGGCTACGGGTTCACGGCGTCCTCGATCTTCGACACGATGATCGCGGCACAGCTTCTGGGTGAGGCGGAGTTCGGCCTTGCGGCGCTTCTTTCGAAACGGCTGGGGATTCGGGTCGACAAGAGCTTCCAGCGAGCGGACTGGAGTGAGCGGCCTCTCCCCGAGGAGCTCCGGACCTACGCCGCCGCCGACGTCGTCTCCCTCCACCGGCTGATGGACTCGCTTCTGGAGGACCTCGGCAGGAAGGGCCGGCTCGAGTGGCACGAAGAGGACTGCGCGCGAGTCGTGGTGGCGGCGAAAAACCACAGGGAGCGGGACCCCGCCAGCGACTGGAGAGTCAAGGGCACCAACGCGCTGAGCAATCGCGAGCGCGCGTTCGCCCGGGCACTCTGGAGGGTGCGGGACGAACGGGCGAGAGAGCTCGACAGGCCTCCCTTCCGGATCTTCACGAACGAGCGGCTCCTGGAGGCCGCGAAGGCGGCCGCGAAGGGAGAGCGCGACCCCGAGGTCTTGCTCCAGAGCCGGCGGGGGTATCCCGCGCCGCTTCTGGCCTCGGTGAAAGCCGCGGTCTTCTCGGCTTCGTCCCTCCCCCCCACGGAATGGCCGGGCCCCAAGCGGGAGACGGAGCCGGGAGACTCCGATCCGGCCCTGAAGAAGGAGATGGAGAGGCTGAAGGGATTCCGCGAACGCCTCGCGAAGTCCCTCTCCATCGATCCAGGAGTCCTGGCGTCCAAGCCGTTCTTGACGGCCCTTGCTAAGGTGAAGCTCCGAACGGGGTCGCGGGATGCGGACGCTCTGGCGCGTGAAGCCGGAGTTTCCCTCTGGCGCACGCGCCTCCTCATGGAAGCGGCGGCGGCCTGACCGTCAGGAGAACTTGAGCTGGCCCCCCGTCGGGTCGAAAACGACACGGATGATGGCTTCTCGCTGCAGCTTCTCGAGGTACTCCGCGAGCTTTTTCTGGAACTGCGTGTCCTGCTCGCGCTTGAGGAGCTCGGCCTTCACCTCGGCAAAGGGCTTGTAAGAGACGGGCTTCTTGTCGGTGACCTTGACGATGTGGAACCCGTGAGAGGTCTTGATGGGGTCGGAGACGGTGCCAACGGCCATCGAGAACGCGACCGCCTCGATCTCGGCGGCGAGGTCACCCTTGGCGATGAGGCCCAGGTCTCCTCCCCGGCCTCGTGTCGCGCCGTCGGAATACAGGCCCACGGCGGTGTCGAACTTCATGCCCCCCTTGATCTTCTCCTGCGCCTCGGCCGCCCGCCTTTCCGCCAGCGCCCATGAGGCCGGCGAATCGCCCCCGCTGATGAGGATCTCGGCGAGGTGAATCTGCTCCGGCACACGCCACGCCTCCTTCTCCCTTTCGTAGACGACGCGGAGGGCGTCATCGGAAAGGTCGACCTTGTTGTGAACCTCGCGCCCCACGACCCGCTGGACGGTCATCGACCGCCTCAGCTGGTCTCTGAGCTTGTCGACGGTCAGGTTCGCCGCGGCCAGGGCCTGCGCGAACTCCTCGTCGCTCTTGACCTTGTTCTGCTCCTTCAGCTTCGCGATCTGATCGTCGATCTCGGCCTCGGTGGTGAACAGATCGAGATCGCGGGCCCGGTCCTCGAGAAGGGCCTCGTGGATCAGCTCCTGCATGACGGCCTTCTTCGCCTCGGTCCGCTGGGCTTCGGAGAGCGTTCCCGGCGTGTCCTTCATCGCTGCTTCCAGCCGGGCGTCGTACTGGCTCTGCGTGACGACACGGGAATTCACCCGGACGAGAATCCGGTCGACGAGATCGGCCCCATGGACCGGTATGGAGGAGAGGGAGACCCACGCGAGGAGGACGGCCAGGCAAGAACGACGATTTCGGCGCACGGAGCGGAGTGTAGCGAAAGACGGGCCAGGAGACTCATCGGGCCCGAGAAGCCCTCGCCGCTCCTATCGCTCGGTCCTTCTGGGCAGCCTGCCGACGTAGGGAAACGGAAGATGGTCCTCGAGGATGGCGACCGGGTTCTTGCCGAGGCTCTCCTTCAGGATGGCCTCCAGCGCCACCGAAGCTCTCTGTTCCGCCAGAGCGAGCCGCAACGCCGCCCGAGCCTCTTCGAAGCTCACGGTGCGGCCATCCAAGCGCTCCTCTATCTTGAAGATGTGAAATCCGGACCCCGACGGCACGGGCGCGGTCACCTCGCCCGGCTTCTGGGTCCAGATCACCTTCTCGAAGTCCCGCGGCAGGTCCTTGCGCGAGAGAAACCCGAGCGTCCCGCCCGAGGCCTTGTTGGGGGCCTGACTCATCTCCCTGGAGACCTCGAGCCAGCTCTCCCCCTTTCCGAGCCGCTTTCTCGCGAGCTCTGCCTTCTCCTTGTCCGGCAGGATCATCTGCGACAGCCGCATCATCTCGGGCTTCTGATACAGGTCGAGGTGCTTCTGGTACTCGGCTCTGAGCTCGTCCTCCGTGATCTCGCCGAGCTTCGACCTTCGATTGATGAGCTCCCTCCGCCTCTCCTCGGGAGAGGTCCCCTTGCTCTCGCCCAGGGCTTGCTCGGCCGCCAGATCGAGCAGGATCTCCTCGATGTACTGGTCGAGCAGGCTGGAAGCAACCTGGGGAGAAACGGAGCGGGCGTCCTCGCGGGCCGCCTTCCTCACGTAGTCGGCAAAGGCATCGTATTCGACCTCCCTCTCTCCGGCCAGGGCGACGACCGAGCTTCCGGGCGAGCCGAGGCGTCCCTTCTTCCCGCACCCCGGAATCGCGATCCACACGGCCAGCGTCAGCAGGATCGCGAGTCCACGCCAGCGGCCGGGCCGCCCGGCGGCCCGCTGTTCGCCTGACCCTTCAGCGGGGAAGCCGGATCTCACGAGGGACTCCCGGACGGCAGGAACGGGCGGATCGCCGCCAGGGCCGCCGGTCGCGCCAGGCCAGCCAGGACCGAGGCAGCACGCGCGGGCACGAGGAGGGAGGCCACCTCGAGGCCCTCGAAGGCGCCGAGGTAGCGGAACGCGTCGGGGCCGGACGCAGCGAGCTCGCCCTTCTTCAGCGCGAGAAGCACCCGGTCGGGGTCGAGCTTGTGATCCCGTTCCAGAACCGCCGAGAGCTCGGGCCCCCTGCGCTGCAGGACCTTGACACCCAGAGACCTCGCCATGAGGCGGAGCCTCGAGAGCTCGACTAAGCGGCCGAACTCCGGGGGCGGAACCCCGTACCGGTCTCTCACCTCTTTCTCGAGGCGATCGAGGCTGGCGGCGTCCTCGGCGGCCGCGAGCCGCTTGTAGACCGCCATCCGGAGGCTCTCTTCCCCGATCCACTTCGCCGGCAGCCCCAGCGGCACCCCGAGCTGGATCGTCACCTCGCGGACCTCCGGCACCGGCTCGCCCTTGCTTTCCGCGATGGCCTCCTCGAGGAGCTGCATGTACGTCTCGAAGCCGACCGAGTCGATGTGCCCCGACTGCTCGCCGCCGAGCATGTTCCCCGCGCCCCGGATCTCGAGGTCTCGGGCGGCGATCCGGAATCCCGCGCCGAGATCCGAGAACTCCTGGATGGCCTTCAGGCGCCGGCGCGCGTCGTCCGTCAGGGGACGGCCGGGGGGAACGAGGAGCCAGCAGTACGCGGGCTTGTCGCTGCGGCCGACCCGTCCCCTGAGCTGGTAGAGCTGGGCGAGGCCGTACAGGTCCGCCCGGTCGATGATCATGGTGTTCGCCGAGGGGATGTCGAGACCGTTCTCCACGATGGTGGTCGCCAGCAAGAGATCGGCCGCCCGCGTCGTGAAGGCCCTCATGCCGCGTTCCAGCTCGGTCTCGTTCATCTGGCCGTGGGCCAAGGCGATGCGGACCTCGGGGACGAGCTCGGTGAGCTTCTCGCGCCAGAATCCGAGCGACTCGACCCGGTTGTGGACGAAGTAGACCTGCCCTCCCCTGTCGAGCTCGGCGCGGATCGCCTCGCGAATCACGTCGTCGGCGAGAGGGACCACCTGGGTCGAGACCGCGAGGCGGTCCTTGGGAGGCGTCTCGATGACCGACAGGTCGCGGATTCCCGCCAGAGAGAGGTTGAGCGATCTGGGGATCGGCGTCGCCGACATCGAGAGGACGTCGACCGAGGCCCGCCACTCCTTGATCTTTTCCTTCTGGGCGACCCCGAATCGCTGCTCCTCGTCGACGACCAGAAGTCCGAGGTCCTTGAATGCGACGTCCTTGGAAAGGAGGCGGTGAGTCGCCACGACGACGTCGAGCGTCCCCTCCGAAAGGCGCCTGAGCGTTTCCTTGCGCTGTTCGGGCGGCTGGAAGCGCGACAGGATGTCGATCGAGACGGGGAATGCCGCAAAGCGGCGTTTCAGGGTCCGGAAATGCTGATCCGCCAGGATCGTCGTCGGACACAAGAGCGCCGCCTGCTTGCCATCCAGGACGGCCTTGAAGATCGCCCGCATGGCGACCTCGGTCTTCCCGTAGCCGACATCCCCGCAGAGAAGCCGGTCCATCGGCTTCTCGGACTCCATGTCCTTCTTGATGTCCCTTATTGCCGAGAGCTGATCGGGCGTCTCGGTGAACTCGAAGGAGTCCTCGAACTCCTTTTGCCAGGGCGAGTCCTTCGAGAACGAGTAGCCGCCCGACGTGGCCCGCCGCGCATAGAGCGTCAGGAGCTGACCGGCGATGTCCTTGACGGCCTTTCTGACGGAGGCCTTTCGCTTGGCCCAGCCCGTGCCGCCGAGCTTGTCCAGAACCGGGGCGGGTCCTTCGCCCGCGCTCGCGTACTTCTGGATGAGATCGAGCCGTTCGACCGGCACCATGAGCTTCGCGTCCCCCGCGTAGCGCAGGTCCACCATCTCGCGCCTGACCCCGGCATCGTCGATCGTGACGAGTCCGGCGAAGCGGCCGAGCCCGTAGTCGCGGTGAACGACGATGTCCCCGGGGCGGAGGTCTCTCAGATCGGAGAGAAACGCCTCGGAGGCCGCCTTCCGCTTCGGGCTGACGGTGCGCGGCTCTCCAAAGATGTCGTTGGAGCTCAGAACGTAGAGACCGGCCGAACGCCACAGGAAGCCCGACACGGGACCTCCGAGAACGACCCGGCACGAGCCCGGCGAGATCTCGGTCTTGACGGGCCCTTCGGCCCCCGAAAAGTCGATGTCGTAGGCGTTCAGGAAGCGGACGAGGTGCTCGAGCTCGCCGTGGGCGGTGGCGGTGAGGACCACTCCCATCCCGTCCCGGCGGCTTCTGAGGATCTCCCTCGGGGCATCCGGCAGCCGGTCCTCGAAGGAGACATTCGACTCGGCCCCCATCGCGAGCACTTCCCCGGAGGGGACGGCAGGGGACAAGGCCAAAAGCGTCCTTTGCCGAACCTCCTCCGCGAGGGCGTCGGGATCGGCCGTCAGGCGCATCGGGTGAGGCACGACCTTGCCGTTCTTGCGGCAGTGCTCGTAGTCGAGCAGGAGGATCTCCGCGGACCGCGAAAGCTCCTCCGCCACGGCATCCGGGTCGGAGACGGCGATCGAGAACGACCGAAGGTACTCGAAGAGGCCGGTTCCCTCTCCCTCCGCCAGCAAGGGCAGGATTTCCTCCAGCCCGTCATGCCGTCTGGGGGCGTCGAGATCCCTGGGGAGAGGGGGATCGTCGTCGGCCGTCCGGCAGGCGTCCAGGACCCGCTGCGCTTCTTCCCGGTTCCTTCGATTGTCGGGAGTGAGCGCCAGGGGCGGAAGCAGCACCTGGTCGAGGTCGCCGGTGGAGCGCTGCGTATCGGGATCGAAGGACCGAATCGACTCCAGTTCGTCGAAGTCGAGCTCGAACCTGACGGGTTGGGGCAGGTGAGGGGGAAAGACGTCGAGAAGCCCTCCGCGCACCGCGATGTCGCCGCAGTCGGTGACGAGATCGGTCCGGCTATATCCCTCTTCCAGGAGCCGGCCCACGATCTGGGAGATCTCGATGGTCTGCCCCCGCCTCAAACGGAGGGTTCTCCGCGCCAGGGCTTCGGGCCGGGGCAGACGCCGGTAGAGGGCCCGCGCGGGCAGGACGAGAAGCGACAGGAGGCCGGCGTTGATCCGCGCCAGGGCCCCGAATTCGTCCCTGCGGATCTTCAGCGACGGAGGGATGCCCTGATAGGGCGTCAGGGAGGGGGACGGGAAGAGCGCGGCCGCCTGGGGTGCCAGGCACGCCTCGGCGTCCCGGAGGAAAGCGAGCGCCTCCTTCTCATGAGGGAAGACGACGGCCCACTTCAAACCATGAACGGCGGAGGCAGCCTGGAGCAGGTAAGGCGCTAGACCCGCCGGCGCGCCCGTCAAGGCCACGGGCTGAGGTGAGTCCTCCAGAACCCGGGCCTCGAGGAGCGAGAGAAGCCTCTGGCAGGCCGGAGCCTCCAGGACTTTCGAAAGAAGGGGATCCGGCCGTTCCGGCATCGCCCGCGATTATGGCGAAAACCGGAAAAGCCGCGCGGCGTTCCTGCCTGACCTTCCTGGCGAGAGCCTCAGAACAGCGCTCGAAGCGTGATGAGGAACTCGTCCGGATAGGAAACGCCCGAGAGCCGCCGCATCTCGTGGCGCGCCCACTCGACCGTGAAGTCGATGCCGCGGATGATTCCGACGCGCACGCCCAGGTCGTACTTCGTCCAGTCCCAGGCGAACGACGGAGCGACGTAGCGAGGCGGATTCGTGAAGTCGTTGTCGATCCTCGAGATCCTCACCGCGGGAGCAATCCAGTTGATGACCGGGGTGTCTCCCGATGCGAAGAGACCGGGGAGCGGAAAGCGGTAGGCAGCCTCGATCTCGTAGCCCTTGCGCACGAGCCCGGCGATGTCCTGGTAGACGTACTGACCAAACATCGAGAAGCGGCCCCACCGCGCCTCGAGGTTGAACCCGTACTCCGTCTTCTCGCGTCCGTCCAGGGGAAGGCTGACGCCCCCGACACCCCTGAGGAACTCGAGGTCGCCCTGGTAGAAGGACCCCTTGATCGGAACCGCTTCTTCCATGTCCCGGGTGAAGTACCACCCCATCCAGTCCGCAGCCCAGTTCTCGCCGGCGAATCGTGTTCCGAGGCCGAATCCGAGCTGCATCCGGCCCGAGAGATTCACGTCGGTCGCCTTCGTGTCGTAGATGATGGGGAATCCCGTCCCGTATACGGAAGGGTCGATGCTGCCCGGTGCCCGGTCCGGCGTGCCGTGGTCGCCGGCGAGGGCGTTGGTGTCTCGCATGAAGAGGGGATTCCCGTTGGCCACCTGGGCGCGGACGTAGAAGTTCTGACCCAGGGAAGCCCCGGCCTCCAGGCCGAGCTCCTCGAACCGGCCGACGGCCGTCCCCCAAAGACCGTAGCTTTCGAGCCTCCGGACCAGCTGCTTGGAGAACCGGGGTGCCTTGCCAGCCTGGAAGTAGACCCGCGTTCCCTCCGGGAGTTTCATCGCCTCGTATTTCCTGCCGAAGCGGAGCCAGGCTTCCCTCACGTCAACCTTGTCACCGCTCGACGTCGGGTTCCTGTTGTAGAGATCGATGAAGTGGATCTCGACCTTGCCGCTGATGTCGGGGGTGAAGTCCGCCGTCGCGATCAGGTTCACGGTCGAGATCTCGAACGACCCGCCGGAAGACGGCGTCGTGGCCGGGACGCGGCTTCCGTCCGGCAGGGTGAAGAAGAACGTGAGCGGCTTCGAGCTCCGGAAGTGAGCCTTCACCTCTGCGTTCAGCTTGACCGGCCCGAGGCTCAGACCACCGGTGGCTCCCTGGGCGGCAGCTCGATCGGCGGCCGCGAAGACCATCGCAAGAAAAACTGACGCAACGATTCGTCCAGGACGACCCATGATCTCACCCTCCCTGCTTATTGCGACGGATTCTAATCTGACGGATTCGCGTGCTCGCGAGGGAAGCGCGACGAGACGAGAGAAAACAGGGTCGCCAGGACGACAACCGCCAGACACCCTGCGACGTTGAACCACAGAAACGAGACCTTCGTCTTCCAGAACATCCAGAGGACGAGGCCCTCCGCCAGGATCGCGGCCCAGAAGACCGCGTCTCCCCCCACTCTCTTCACGTAGAACGCCACGAGGAAGATCCCGAGGATCGTCCCGTAAAAGAGCGAGCCGAGGATGTTCACCGCCTCGATGAGGGTTCCGAGCCGGCTCGCGTACTGCGCGAAAGCCACCGCGACGAGTCCCCAGAACACCGTCAGGAGTCTCGAGACGACCACGTAGTGGGCCTCTCTTCCGTCCTTGTGGATGAAGCGTAGGTAGACATCGACGACGGAGGTCGTCGCCAGGGCGTTCAGCTCCGCGGACGACGAGGACATCGAAGCGGCGAAGATCGCGGCCAGAACGAGCCCGACGAGCCCGGCCGGGAGGTAGTCGAGGACGAACCGCAGGAAGATGTAGTTGGTGTCGCGACGGTCGGCCTTCTTGTCGTTCTCCTTGATGAGGTCCCCCGCCGCCGCCTTGACGAGCAGGACCTGATCATCCGCCTTCTTCAGCTCGGCTCTTGCCCGGGCCTCCCTTTCGGCGTCGTGGGACCGTCTCGCCCGGATGAAGCGCTCCACGGCTTGCCGGCGCTTCGCGAAGGCCTCCGCGTGCTGCTGCTCGAGGGCGGTGAACTCCCCCTTCAGGGGCCCCGACTTGACCTTGTTGACCTCGACGGGGTTGAAGAAGAGAGGGGGCATCACGAACTGGTAGAAGGCGAAGACCATCGCGCCGACGAACAGGATGAGGAACTGCATCGGGACCTTGGCGATCCCGTTGAAGAGGAGCCCCAGCCGGCTCTGCGCGACCGAGCGACCGGTCAGATAGCGGCCCACCTGAGACTGGTCGGTCCCGAAGTACGAGAGGGCGAGGAAGAACCCCCCGATGAGGCCCGACCAGATGTTGTAGCGGTTCGTCCAGTCGAACGAGAGGTCGATGGCATTCAGCCGGCCCAGGGCGCCCGCCACGGCCACCGACTCGACGAACGAGACGTTTTTCGGCAGGAGCCTGAGGATGACGACGAAGGCCAGGAACATCCCGGCCATGATGACGATCATCTGCTGGAGCTGGGTTTCGTTCACCGCCTTGGCTCCGCCCCAGGCCGTGTAGAGGACGACCAGGGCCCCCGTGACGGCGGTCGTGATCCCGATACTCCACCCCAGGAGAACCGAGAGGATGACGGCCGGGGCGTAGATCGTCAGTCCCGTCGCCAGGCCGCGCTGGATGAGAAAGAGGAACGCGGCCAGGGCGCGCGTCTTCACGTCGAACCGGTTCTCCAGGTACTCGTAGGCGGTGAAGACCTTGAGCTTGTGGAAGATCGGGACCGCCGTCACCGACAGGACGACCATCGCGAGCGGCAAGCCGAAATAGAACTGGACGAACCGCATCCCGTCTGCAAAGGCCTGGCCGGGCGTCGAGAGGAACGTGATGGCGCTCGCCTGGGTCGCCATGATCGAGAGCGCGACGGCCCACCAGGGCATCTGCCGGCTGGCCAGGAGATAGCTCTGCATGTCCCGGTGGTGCCGGTTTCGCCAGACCCCGTACGTCACGATGAAGACGAGGGACCCGCCCAGGACGACCCAGTCGATCACCCTCACGAGAAAAGCCTCGTCACGACATAGAAGAGAACGATCTCGACTAAGAGACCAAGGAGAACGGCCGCATAGAGCCTCGGCCAGGTTCCGAGGACCGGCGGCGGTTCTTCTTCACTTTCCTTTGTGGCGAGATTCTGGTTCTCGCCAGGGCTCACTTCTGACCTCGGGCGGCGATCAGGTTCGCGAAGACGCGGTAAGCGCCCGGCACGCCTGCCGGCAGCTGCCGGAACCACGCGTAGCCGGTGTAGATGAAGACTCCCTTGCCGTGGCGGGCGTAGAGGAGTCCGCCCTCCTTGCCCGGCTCGCCCGGGTCCGAGCACGACAGGACTGTTTCGTACCTGTCGTCCCATGAGCCCGGGAAATAGAGGCCCCTCTCCTGGACCCACCCGTCGAAGTCCGAGTGCGTCACGACGTTCGGTTCCGAAAGGAGCGGGTGCCCCTCCTTCACGAACTTGACCGGGGCTTCCTCGAGGGTCACGCGATCCCTGGAGAGCTTCATGGGGTAGGGCCCGAGGTCCTCCGTGACGAGATCCGCCGTCGTGTTGTACTGGGCGACGAAGGTTCCGCCCTTCTGAACGTACTCGAGGATCCTCTTCTGAAGGGACTTCAGGCGGGGACGCGTGTTGTAGGCCCGGATGCCCGCGATGATCACGTCGAAAGCGGAGAGGTCGGAGAGCAGGTCGTCGTCGGAAAGAAGCGTGACCCTGTACCCGAGCTGCCGGAGCGCATCCGGGATGCCGTCGCCCGATCCGTTGATGTAGCCGGCATTCCTCCCGCGGGTTTCGATCCCGAACCTCACGAGCTTCGACTCCGCCGGTGGAACGAGCGTCTGGATGGGGATGTGGGGGTGGTCGATCCGGACGATCCCGTGTGAGAAGACGCGGCCCTCGACCTCGGCCTCGGCCCGCATGGTTCCCTCGGCGAACGCATCCGGGGGAGTCAGTTCGAAAGCCAGGCGAGCCTCCTCGCCCGTCTTCTCGAAGACGAAAGGCCGTGGCTCCGAGACCTTGAAACCCTCCGGGACCCGGAGCCTGACCGTTCCCGAGACCTTCGCCCTGTTCGCCCTCACGGAGACGTAGACCGTCTTTGAGGCCGGATTCGGGAAGAGGATCACGGGATCCTCGAGGAGGAGCGAGACCTTCGGGACGACTTCGAGGAGGCGGTAGCGCTCCCCGTGGACCGGATCCGTGAAGCGGTACTGGACGGGAGACGTGAAGACGAGCTTCTCCTGGCCGGCCCTGAGGGTGAACCGCGCCGTGAGGACGGGCCGATTCTCCGGTTCGAGAAGGTCAGCCTTCCGGGTCACCTTGAAGAGGCCCTTGCCGGCCTTCTCTTCGAGCCAGTAAGGGTGAGTCTCCTCGGTGTCCTCCGGGATCCGCGAGACGAATTCGACCTTGACCGGCTGGTTGTTCGACAGTTCCTGGGGAAGGGCCGGGCCCTTACCGGGCGCGGTCTGACGATCCACCTCGACCGCCTCGAGGATCCATCCGACTCCGGAGCGGTTGATGACGGTCGCCGCCACGGCCACCTCTCCGGCCGGATAGGTGGTGGGGGACGCGGCGATCGCCTCGACCCAGAGTCCCGTTGCGGCGCGGATCACTTCCTGGATTTCCTCTCGCTTTTCCGCGACGAAGGGGTCCGGGCCCAGCGCGCGAAGAACCCCGAGGGCCTTGAGAAGCGGCGGGACGACGAGCTCGGGCTTCTCGGGCCGGTAGGCCTTCCGGGCGGCTGTGATCCACTCTTCGACGGCGGCCCCGCCCTTGACACGCTTCCAGCTCAGGTCGATGCCCTCGAGGGGGTCCTTCTCAGCTTCGTCCCCCCCCGTGAGGGACAGGTAATTGAGGATCGAGCCGCGTCTTTCCGGGGCGCCGAAGCCCTGACTCTTGTGCATGGACCGGCTCTCGCCCGCGATCTCGGAGTACGCCCGGCCGAGGTAGGGGTTGAAGGCCCCGAGATCGACGGCGAGCGATTTCGGGGGCTTGGGGTCTTCCTGCCGGAAGCGGAAGACGTTCCAGAAGACCCGTTTCGGCCGCCAGGGCGTCAGGCCTTCCTTCGTGATCTGCTCGGGGAAGCGCTTCGGGTCACCCGCGGCGGCGAAGGCCTCCTCGGCCAGGATCGCCGACGCCGTGTGCTGTCCGTGCCCTCCCTCTCCGGTTTTCGGAAAACGGGTCACGATGATGTCCGGACGGAAGGATCGGATGACCCGCACGACATCCGAAAGGACCTCTTCCTTGCCCCAGATGGCCAGGGTTTCCTCGGGCGATTTCGAGTAGCCGAAATCGACGGCCCGGGTGAAGAACTGCCGCGCCCCGTCGATTCGGCGCGCCGCCAGGAGCTCCTGTGTACGGATGACCCCGACGAGCTCGCCCTTCTCGGGCCCGATGAGATTCTGGCCGCCATCTCCCCGGGTCAGGGAGAGGTAGGCCGTGCGCATGAGCCTCCCGTGGGTGAGGTAGGCGAGCATGGCGGTGTTCTCGTCGTCGGGGTGGGCCGCGATGTAGAGCGCGTTTCCGAGAACGGAAAGCCGCTCGAGGGCAAGCGGAATCTCCGCGGCGGGAAAAGGCCGCGGAGGCTGCGAGAGGAGGACGGAGCGGGCAAGGACGAGGAGAGCAAGGGCGGCTCCGGCCACGAGCCGCCCGGAAAGACACGGCACCTTCATCAGGGGTGTTCTACTCCAGAAACGGGGATCGAGTTTCGCTAGCGCTTCGCCGCCTGGACGATCTGCTTGGCTCGCGAAGCCTCCGGAGCGTCGGGAGCGAGCTTCAGGAACCGGTTCATGTCGTTGACGAGCTGGTCTTTCTTGCCGAGCTTCTCCTGGGAAAGCGCCCGGTAGTAGTACGCGTAGGCCCACCCGCCGTCCTTCTCGATGGACTTCGTGAAGAAGTCGACCGCCTCGGGCCACTTCTGCTGAAGCACGTAGTTGATGCCCGTGCGGTACAGGGCCTGGACGTTGGCGGGCTCGTCCTCACGGAGCTTGGCGAGTGTCTTCTCGGCGTCCTCGAACTTCTTCAGACGCTGCTGAGCGATCGCGAGCGAGAGCCGGGCGGAGGAGTTCTTCGCATCCCCCTCGAGGATCTTGGTCGAAAGCTCCTCCGCCTTCTTGAAAGCATCGTCCGCCTCGCCGCCCTTGTTGGCCCGAAGAAGCATCTCGCCCAGGACGGCGGCCGCTTCGGGATCGGACGGCGAGAGCTCCCTCGCCTTCTTCGCGAGGCCAAGCGCCTCATCCGTCTTCTTTTCCATTTCGAGAAGGCGGCCCATCGCCAGGGCGAGGCTGGCGTTCTCGGAAGCCTTCGAGGCCACGGGATCGAGAGCCTTTCGCGCCTCCTTGGGCTGCGCCACGTCCAGCCTCTTGACCGCCTCCGCAACGGCTTCTGGAACGGAAGGCTGCTTGACCTCCGCCATCGCGGGCAACGAGAGCACGAGCAAGGAACAGAGAGAAAGCGAAAGGAACCGGTCGAGCGTCATCGGGACCTCCTTAGGTATTGCGAGTCTGTCGTTTCCAGGACCGGGGTCAGGACACGAGGGCGGACCGCCTCGGAACATCGCGCCCTTTCAGCTGTCCGCAGGCGGCATCCGCTCCGAGACCTTTGGACCACCTCACGGTGACCGCCACACCGAGGGATGCAAGCGTCCTGCCGAAGAGATCGACCGTCTGATCGGACGAGCGGTTCAATCCGGGCAGCCACTCCGTGGACTCGTTCAGCGGGATGAGGTTGACCTTGCACGGGAACGGGCGCACGAGGCGGGCGAGCCGGCGTGCGATTTCGACGGAATCGTTGAGACCCTGAATCAGGACGTACTCGAAGGTGAGCCTCCGTCCCTTCTCGAGCGGCCAGCGGCCGAGGACCGCCATCAGGGCGTCCAGGGGATAGGCCCTGTTGATGGGCATGATGCGGCTCCTCATCGCGTCGTCGGGAGCGCACAGAGACACGGCCAGGTTCGGCCGGATCTCGCGGGCCGAAAGGGCCTCGATCCCCGGCACGATTCCCGAGGTCGAAACGGTGACGCGTCGGGGCGACACCTCCCGGAAGAGGAGGTCGAGAGCCTGATTCACGGCCTCGACGTTCAAGAGAGGCTCACCCATCCCCATGAAGACGACGTTGGCCTCGCGGGGTCCGAAGCCCTTCTCGCGGGAGATGGCCAGGTACTGCCCGATGATCTCGCCGGCGGTCAGGTTTCTCCCCCCTCCCATCCGGCCCGTGACACAGAACTTGCAGTCGACGGCGCACCCCGACTGGGAGGACACACAGATCGTGGTCCGCTCTCCGTCGGAGATGTAGACGGCCTCGATCCGAGCCCCGTCGCCGAGCTCGAAGAGGTACTTCAGGGCGCCGTCCTCGGCGGGAGTTCTCCCCACAACCGCCGGGAGGCCGACACAGAAGCTCTCGGCGAGAGCCGACCTGAGCGATGCGGGCAAGTTGGTCATCTCGGAAAAGGACGCCGCCCGCCGGTCGTGAATCCACTGGAAGACCTGCCGGGCCCGGTACGGCTCCCGGCAGACGGAGGAAAGGAGAGCGGCGATCTCCTTCTCCGAGCGCCCCAGGAGGCTCTTCTTCTCGGGAATCCCGGGAGCTGACATCAGGAAGGCCGGGGCTCAGTCCTTGGGGACGATCTTCGACCGCGAGGAGAAGGCGGCCGTCGAGCGGCGCCTGGCCCTGACGGGACGAGTCGGGTCGATACCGAGAGATTTCAGGAGCTTCAGATCCTTCACGTTGATCTGAAAGGAAGCGCTTTCGGCTTCTTTCCTGTGAGCCGACTGCGAGCCCCGGCGAATCGAGGGCAGGGCGGCCTCGGTCCTCTCACCGAGGTGCTCGAGCGCCACCGTCACGTCCAAGATCAGGTAAGGGTCCTGACCGAGCTCGCGGATCCTCTCCAGGATCTCGTGGACAAGAGGAGAGACGGAGATCGCTTCATTGATGGCCGACCCCAGCTCCTTCAGCTCGTTCCGCACGTTCTCGTCGAGCGCCATGGCGCGTGACTCTAGAGCCCGGCCTTCTCCGAGTCAATCGAAGAAAGGAGGCGGCGGTCCCTGACGAAGCGCCTGTCGAGAAGCCTCTTCCCGACTTCCAGGATCTTCTCGGAGCGGGAGAGGCTCACCCGCCCGAAGAGCGAGAAGAGCGGATCCTTCTCGACTCGCCGGGCGACCTCCGCGTAGATCCCGCCCATCATGGTGACGGCGAACTTGCAGGGAGGGTCGACCAGGAACTTGATGGGCTCTGCCTTGACGAAGAAGGTCAGAGCCCGCCGTGCCTCGAATCTCAGGAGGGAGGCGAACTCCGCCGACGGGCGCCGCGTGAGGAGGTCGAGCTCTGTGACCCCGAACTGATCCAGATCCTCGGCGGGCAGGTAGATCCGGTCCCGGTCGAGGTCATCCCCGACGTCCCGGATGATGTTCGTGAGCTGCAGAGCCGTGGCCAGGTAGCGGCCGTGGCGTTCGGCCTCGAGGTTTCCGAGGCCTCCGAAGATCGCGAGCGAGATGGTGGAGATGGTGGAAGCCACGAGATCGCAGTAGCCCAGCAGCTCCTGGAAGGTCTCGTAGCGCGTCTTGACGAGGTCCTGCCGGCAGCCCTGGATGAGTCCGGCGAAGGCTTCCTTTGGAATCGGGAAGGTCTCGAGGGCCGCGGCGAGAGCGACTCCCGTCGAGGTTTCGGGCCGGCCCGCGTAGATGGCCTCGAGCTCCCTTGCCCAGACGTCGAGACGCGCGGGAGCGGTCTCGGGATCCCCCTCGTCGACCGCGTCGTCGGCCATCCGGCACAGGGAGTAGGCCGCGTAGACGGCCTGGCGGCGGTCCTTCGGGAGGAAACGGAAGCCGACGGAGAAGTTCGCTCCCTGCGAGTGGGTGAGGGCCCTCGTCTCGCGCCGCGCGTCCTTCAGGGGCTGGGGGGCGGCCGTCATGCGATCCTCCCGAGCTCCGGTGCCCGGATCTCCTTCTCCCTGGCCCGGCACCAGTGGTCTTCCAGCCGGTGGGCGCAGCGGCCCCGGTTCTTCCACGCGCGCATGATGACGGGCGCCAGGGCGCGGCGCCACCAGGAGGGCCGGTACCAGAACGAGAGGAACCGCCGGAAATCAACGTGGCGCGCCAGCAGCATGAAGAGCGACAGGCCGAAGTTCCCGCCCGCCTCGTAGAGAAACCGGTTGACGATGGAGGCTCGCTGCCGCCGCAGAAAGCGCGCGCGCTGAAGGGCCTGGAAGTCCTCGCCGGAAAGAAGAGCCTCGGCCGCCAGGGCGCCCGAGCTGATGGCGTACCGCATGCCGAGGCCGAAGAGGTAGTCCTGGAAGGCGCCGGACTCCCCCACCGCATCGCGTCCGTCCCTCTTGGCGGTCTCTTTCACGGCGAAGTTCATGAAGGAGTAGGCATCTTGCCTGTTTTCCATGTGAACGTCCTCGACCTCCAGAAGGCGCTTGAGGGACGAGTCGAAGTACGCGTCGATGCGCGAGAAGTCCCGCACGATGGCACATCCGAAGGTTCCGCGTCCGCCGAGGGTAAAGAGGTAGGCGTAGCCGCCGGGGGCGTGGCGGTGGTCGTAGAGGACGCGGACGCGGTCGACGGAGTCGGTTGTGAACGTGGTCTCGCGAGCGAGGCCATCGGGCGTCTGCGGGCCCGTGGCAACGAGACCCGCCGCTTTCGGTTCGAGGCGTGAGCGAAAACGGACCTCGGCCCCCGAGGCCTGTGCGTGGGCGAGAAGGACGGAGTCGAGGGTGCCCTCGCCCGGACCGCGAGTGACGAACCAGCCGTACGGAACCTTCGATGTGATCCGGACGTGGCGGAGCCTGGAGTCGAAGAAGTCCGCCCAGGTGGCGGGCCGCCAGGGAGGGGCGGGAAGGCCCAGCCGGGAGAAGAGGGCAGGCACGGAGTCGCTGGGGTCGGAGGCGTCCTCGATGACCTGGTAGTCGCCGATGAAGCGGGCGCCGACGGTGGCGTTCTTCTCGTGGACCGTGACCTTCCATCCGGCCCGGGCGAGAAGCGAGGCCGCGACGAGCCCCGCCGGGCCGGCCCCGGCGATGTCGATCGTTCTCGGCGTCGTGCTCACCGGTTCGGGATTATGGGCGAAAGGAGAGGGCCGTAAAACGAAGGCCCCCTCGCGAGAGGGGGCCGGGTTTAGAGGGTTGAGGGAAAAACCCGCTAGGGTGTCGTCACGAGACCCAGCAGGCGTCCGAGGAACTCACCGATTTGAGCCCTCGTGACGAGGTCGTAGGGGCAGAAGGCCAGGTTGTTGCCAGGGGCGCCCGCGCATCCGCGAGTGAGCCTGTCTGCATAGCCCACGTTGGCCTCACGGCGCGGCCACGTCGCGACCTTCATTCCGGGGTAGCTCTTTCCGGCGGTTCGGTCTTTCCGGGGACCGTCCCATCCAGCCTCTCCGAATCCATCTCCGTCTTTACCCAGGCCTGTGGCACCATTAGTACTCATGAACCCGTTCCCGAAAGCGCTGCAGGATCTCCACTCGCTGGGGAAGGAAGAAACTCTCGAATACGGCCGGTTTCTCTGGAGAGAGGGCGACCGGGGCGAGGAGGTTGTCTTGCTCTTGGACGGCAACCTCGAGGTCGTTCACGAACCGTCCGGGGGCGAGACCGTCGTTCTCAGGAGCCTGGAGCCCGGGGCCATCGTCGGCGAGCTCGCTTGCCTGGACGGCCGGGAACGATCGGCCGGGGTCCGGGCGGTCTCCGCCTGCAAGATCCTGAGGATTCCGGCCAGCGAGTTCCGCAGGATCGTCTCGGAACGGCACGACATCGTCCTCGAGCTCTTCTGGCAGCAGGTCGACCGGGTTCGCAGCCTCACCGGCCGGGTCACGCAGGTCCACCGCGCCTCCATCACCGACTCCTTGACCGGCCTCTACAACTTCGGCTTCTTCAGGGAACGGCTCCACCTCGAGGTCGACCGGGCCCTCGCCACGGGCGACCCGCTCTCGCTCGCCGTCTTCGACATCGACCACTTCAAGAACTACAACGACACCCACGGCCACTCCGCCGGCAACGACGCCCTCGCAAAGCTCGCCAAGACGATACGGTCCAGCAGCAGGCGCGGTGACGTCGTCGCCCGCTACGGAGGCGAGGAGTTCGTCGTCCTTCTCTACGGCACGGCCCGCGACGAGGCGGCCACGTTCGCCAACCAGATCCGCCTCCGGATCGAGGAGACGGTCTTCATCGAGGGCGACCCGGAGGTCCATGTCACCGTCAGCGGGGGCGTCGCCGTCTTGCCCGACGACGCCCATTCCGCCCCCGCCCTCTTCGAGGCCGCGGACCACAACCTCTACAAGGCCAAGCAGTCCGGCCGCAACCGGATCGTGTCCGAGCCTTCGGGGGCGGAAAAGAGCGCCTAGCCAGAAACAGCGCCGGCCGCGCAGCGCCTCTCTCGCCTCCCCTTGCGAAGGGGAGGCGGGCCGGAGGGGTCCAGGCGCCGGCTGCGATGGATCTGGAGCTCATTCGGATCGGGCTCGGGACCCCTCCCGAGCCTTGCGGCTCGGCCTCCCCTTCGCAAGGGGAGGCGGGGACCCTCGCCACGATCAGTCGCTCCGGAAACCGGGCGAGAGAGGGGCATCCTCTCCACACCGCGTGACATTCGAGCTCTAACTCCCCCGACCCCCTCTTTACAAAAGAGGGGGTTCTGCAGCTGAGAAGGTGCATCGCGCCCAGGCGCGACGTGAATGTGATGCCGGGCAGTTTCTCGAGAGGGGGCTTTCGGACGCAGCGGCGGATGAGACGATCTACTGTGCCGGCGGGTTCCCCTTCAAATGCTCCTGCATGAAGCGCAGGGCGTGGCCCGTCATCAGGACGCGGTTCTCCCGCTTCCCCGCCCCATGCCCCTCGTCGGCGTAGATGATGAGCTCCGTCGGAACCCCTGTCTTTTTCGCCGCCTCGTACATCTGGACCGCCTCCCCGACGGGGACCCGCGGATCGGTCGCCCCCTGCTGGATCTGGAGAGGCGCCTTCAGCTTGCCAATGTGCGTCGTCGCGGAAAGCTGGACGAGAGCCTCGCGGTCCTTCTCCGGATCGCCGTACTCGGAGATCCGGAGGATCCGGCGGTATGGGGCCGTGTTCTCGAGGAACGTCACGAGGTTGGCGATCCCGACGATCGAGACACCCGCATCGTAGGCCCCGGCGAACTTCGTCATCGCGACGAGCGTCGAATAGCCGCCGTAACTCCCGCCCATGACCCCGACCTTCGGCGCCTTCCCGTTGACGGCGAAGGTCTTCCGGGCCCACGCCGCCGCGTCCTCGATGTCGGTCCAGATCTGGAGCCGCTTCTTGCCGTTGTCGGCGTCGAGCCACGTCTTGCCGTAGCCGTCGCTCCCCCTCACGTTCGGCTCGACGAAGACGAACCCCGCGTCGACGAAGATCTGGGCATAGGTCGAGAAGCCCGGCTGCGCCTGGCCCTCCGGGCCTCCGTGGAACTCCACCACGACCGGACACGGAGCCGGATCACATGCTCTGGGTCGCCTCACAAAGACCGGAATCGGCGTCCCGTCCCTTGCCGGGTAGGACTCCAGGGTCGCCGCCGAGAACGTCGCCGTGTCGATCTCGGGCGAGCTCGGAAGCACCCACCTCGTCAGCGACCCCGTCTCCCAGTCGTAGACGTAGCTCGAACGGGGAGCCTTCGCGGTCTCGACCCCGAACGTCGTGTAGCGGCCGTCCATGGTCGAGGAGCCGAAATAGACGTGGTCCGCTCCCTCGGGCAGCTTCGGGAGGGCAAGAGGCTGGAACGTCTTCGCGTCGAGCGCCTGGATGCGCGTGTATCCCGCCTCGTTGACCGTGTAGAGGATCCGCTTCTTGGCGTCATCGATGCCGAAGCCCGAGACGTCCCACTTCAGTTCCCCGGTCACGGGAGTCAGTTTCCCCTTCTCGAACCGGCAGAGCCGCCGGAACTCACCAAGCTTGGGCGTCAAAACGAGGAGTTGCCCCGGAGCTGCCCCGTAGACCGCCTCGTACTCTTCCTTCTCACCCTGCCCGAGGACCGGAGTGAGCTTCTTCGTCTCCGGGTTCCACTCGGAGTACTCGGAGGTCAGGGATCCGGTCGATTTGCGCAGGAGGAGCGTCCCATCTGGACGATGGTCCGCGATGTTCCAGAGACCCGGCTCGGTGACGAGCGGTTCCTTGACCTTCGTCTCGAAGCTCCAGCGATAGACCGCGTAGGAGTCGGGCTTCTGGTCGTTCGCGACGAAGTAGAGCCACTTGCCGTCCGGGGTGAGGAACTGGAAAAAGGTCTGCACCTTCGGCAGGTGCTGGACCGTGGTCAGCGGCCCTCCCGCCGAAGGCATCACATAGAGCCCAGGGTTCTCCTCGCCCTTGCGGTCCCGAGAGATCACGAGGGTCTTGCCGTCCGGAGTGATGTCCACGATGCCCGTCCGGTCCTCACCGCCCGTCAACTGGCGCGGGAACCGCTCCGGACCATCCAGACTCCAGACCTGCGATACCCCGGTCACCGCCCAGGTGAAGTAGAGGCGGGAGCCGTCCGGCGAGACCCGGCCCATTCCCGGCGCCCGGACATCCATCATCGACTGGATGCGCCGAGCCAGATCCGGGGGGACCGGCTTGGGCGCGTACTTCTGGAGGACCTCGGCAGGCACGCTTTCCGCCCCGTGTCCCTTGTAGGTTGATTGCGGGGCCGAGGCCGCCGCGAGCGGGATAAGGAGGGTGACGAGGGGGAAAACACGCCTTCGGGTCATCGCTTCTCCAAAATAGGGCATTCAGGCTCCCGGACGGGGCCTCTCCCACACATACGGCGGCCGGGGAGATTGGGTTCTTGCCCGCCTCTCCCTTTCTGGCCGCGCCTCTCGGCTGGCTCTCTACCGAGCTGCCTTCGCGGGGTCGTGGGCGAATTCAGTGCATCACGTAGATACGTGACCACCCCACGGCCGGAAGCCGCCCCCGGCTGAGACCGGCTCTCGGCTAGACTTCTCCCGGTTTTGGAGGCTGTCCCCTTGCGCTACGAATCCGTCAGACCCCGTTTCGAACCCTTCCTGCTCTCCGTCGAGCGGCCCGGCCGCTACCTGGGCCTCGAGAGAAACCTCATCCGGAAAGATCTCCGGGAGTCGTCTCTCTCCGTCTGCCTCGCCTTTCCCGACACCTACGAGATCGGGATGAGCCACACCGGCACGAAGATCCTCTACGAGCTCGTCAACCGCCGGAAGGACTGGACCTGCGAGCGCGCCTACGCCCCCTGGGTCGACTTCGAGGCCGTGATGAGGCGAGAGAAGATCCCGCTCTTTTCCGTGGAGTCCTTCGTTCCCGTCCGGGATTTCGACGTCCTCGGCTTCTCGCTGCAAGCGGAGCTCAACTACTCGAACGTCCCGAACATGCTCGATCTCGCCGGGGTTCCGGTTCTCGCCGCCGAGCGAGGGGACTCGGACCCGATCGTCATCGGGGGCGGGCCCTGCGTCGCCAACCCCGAGCCGGTCGCGGATTTCTTCGACTGCTTCCTGATCGGGGACGCCGAAGAGGCCCTCGCGGTCTTCCTGGAGAAGGTGGCCGCCACCCGCGGCCAGGCGCGGCGGGAGCGCCTGATCGCTCTGGCGAGCTGTCCAGGCATCTACGTCCCGTCGCTCTACGACGTCCGCTACGACGGCGACCCCATCGCCTCCTACACACCAAACGCCGAGGGCGTTCCCGAGACCGTGAAGAGGGTCTGGGTCGAGAAGCTCGACCCGGCGGTCTACGCAGAGAAGCCGATGGTGCCGTCCGTCGACATCGTCCAGGACCGGCTCGGGCTCGAGATCATGCGCGGCTGCACACAGGGCTGCCGGTTCTGCCAGGCAGGCTACTGGTACCGCCCGGTCCGCGAGCTCGACCCGGAAGATGCCGCCCGCATGACGAAGGCCTTCATCGACGAGGCGGGATGGTCGGAGGTGAGTCTGCTCTCGCTCTCCTCCGCCGACTACTCGCAGATCGAGCCCCTGGTCGCCTGCCTGGCGCCCGAGCTCGCCAAGACGAAGGTCTCCATTTCGCTTCCCTCGCTCCGCGCGGAGGCCTTCTCCGTCGCTCTGGCCGACGCGGTCTCGGAGGTGAGGAAATCGGGCTTCACGTTCGCGCCGGAGACCGGCTCCGACAGGCTGAGGCGCGTCATCAACAAGACCTTCACGAACGCCGACATGGTGAAGGCCGCGGACGTCGCTTTCGGACGAGGCTGGGATCTCGTGAAGGTCTACACGATGATCGGTCTCCCCTCCGAGACGGACGCCGATCTCGACGAGCTCGTCACGCTCGTCAGGGACATCCTCGCCCAGGGCAAGAAGCACGGCATCAAGCCTCAGGTCAACGTCTCGGCCGGCTCCTTCGTCCCGAAGAGCTTCACTCCTTTCCAGTGGTGGAAGTACGACGGTATCGACGAGCTTCACCGGAAGCTCTCGTACCTGAAGGAGAAGTTCCGCACCGTGCGCGGCGCCAAGCTCAAGTGGCACGAGCCCAAGGAATCCGAGATCGAGGCCCTGCTCTCGCTCGGAGACCGCCGGATGGGTGCGGCGATCCTCGAGCTGTGGAAGCGAGGAGGGCGATTCTGCGGCTGGTCCGAGCACTTCTCGTGGGAGCGGTGGAACGAGGCGCTCGAGGCAGCGGGGATCCCCAAGGGCCGATACCTGAGGGAGAGGGACCTCAAGGAGACGCTCCCGTGGGACGTCATCGACGCCTCGATCCGAAAGCCGTTCCTGGCCGTGGAGTGGAAGAAGGCCCTGAAAGAGATGGAGACCGAGGACTGCAAGTGGGGCCACTGCTACGCCTGCGGGGTACCGGGGAACGGGGAGGACACGGTTCTCGCCAGCCCGATGCCCCCGGGTTTCTCGTTTTCCCTGCCCGTGGTTTCCGTCGGCGAGATCTCGGGAGCGCCCCTCCCGGCGTTCGAGCTCCCTCGCGCCCCGAGAGCACCGGAGACCGAGGCCCCGCACACCCCTCTCGTTTCCGAGGGCCAGGATGCGGGAACCCCTCTGGTCCCTGCACATCTCGAGCGAGAGGAGCCCGGGCCGGGCTCTCCCCAGACTGCCGATGCACGTGACGCGGGGAGAGGGTCGTCGTACACCGAGAAGGCCAAGGGCGCCGCCTACAGGATGAAGGCGACCCCCGACCTCCTGCCGCTTCGCGAACGGCGAAAGGTTGGCGGCGGCGCATCGAATGCCTCCGAGACGGCCTGCACGTTCCGGGTCACGTTCCAGAAGCTGGGAGACGTGAGGTACCTCTCGCACCGCAACACGATGGACGTCTTCGAGCGGGCCTTTCGCGCCGCGCGGGTCCCGGTGCGGTACACGGAGGGCTACAACCCTCACTTGCGGCTGTCGATGGGCCCGGCGCTGCCCCTTGGCCAGGAGTCGCGGCACGAGCTCTTCGACATCGACGTCCAGGAACCCCTGACACCCCAGCACCTCGCGGCGGTGAACGAACGTCTGCCCGAGGGCCTTCGAATCCTCTCGTGGCGAATGCTGGCCAAGGGCGCCGCCTCGCTCGGCAAATCGGCGACCGAGGCGGTCTACAGGTTCACCCTGCCCAACGGCGAGACCCGCACGGAGCGGCTGAGGATCGCCGGAGAGGGCGCGACCACACCGAAGCGCTTTCTCGAATCGGAGTACGGTCTGGCCCCCGAAGACCAGCACCAGATCCTCGTCGTGAGAGAAGAGACGGTGGTGACGACATGAGCTTCACGATCCGCTGCCACGCCACCTTCGAGGCCGCCCATCACCTCCGCGACTACGTGGGCGGGCCGGAGCCCGTCCACGGCCACTCCTGGAAGGTGGAGGTCGCCCTGACGACCCGCTCACTCGGTCTCTACGATCTGTCCGTCGATTTCGTGCCGGCAGAACGCCTCGTGAAGGAGCTCGCGGCGAGACTCCACGACAGAGACATCAACACCGTGCCCCCCTTCGACGAGAAGAACCCCACGGCCGAGAACATCGCCCTCTTCTTCGCTCACGAGGTGGAGCGATCGGGCCTCTTGAAGGACGGCGCCCGGCTCGTCGAAGTCACCGTCTGGGAGGGGCCAAGGAACAGCGTGACCTACCGGCCGGACTGACCTTGCGATCCCCGGAAGGGCGATGGCTCTTCTCGACCGTCAACGGCTGACCGTCAACGGCTGACCGTCAGCGGCTGACCGTCAGCGGCTGAACATCAGCGGCTGAACATCAACCGTCGACTTCGAGCCAGGAGAGGATCTGCTCGGGAGACGCCAGGCCCGCCTTCTGCCTCCTGACGATCCCGTTCCGAAACACCACGAAGTTCGGGATCGACTGAACGCGAAAGCGGACGGCGAGGTCGGGATGGTCCTCCGTGTTGACCTTCAGGACGATGGCTCGCCCGGCTGCTTTCTTGGCCGCATCCCGCACAAAGGGCGCCACCATCACGCAGGGTCCACACCATCCGGCCCAGAAATCGACGAGGACGGGCACTTTCGCTTCCTTGATGACCTCCTCGAAGAGGGCCGGATCCGCCTCGATCGGCTCGGACGGCGGAGGGATCTCCGCCTTGCACGATCCGCAGATCACTCGATCGAGAAGGTTGGCGGCCGGAATGCGATTCTTCTTGTTGCAGGAGGGACAGAGCGAAATCATGCGTGCAGGCGCGATTGTAGGGATGCCTGGCGAGACCGGAAACAAAAATCCGGGGCGCCTGGGCACCCCGGATCGATCCTGGATGAGCGACGGGCGCCTATTTCCCGGGAACGGCCGAGAACGCGGGAAGGGCCAGGCCGGGCGCCGGAGCAGGATTGCCCGTGCGGGCCGCGATCGGCAACGCCACGGGGAGCTCGGGAGCTCGAACCGGCTGGTAGCCCGGCAACGGGACGGCCTTTCCGCCGGCGTAGATCGGGTGCCGCCCCTTGTCCTTGTACCACTGCGCCAGGGTCGCGCTCTGATACATCTCCTCGACGATGTTCCGCCAGCCCGCGCCCGTGTTGTAGGCACAAAACGAGATCTCGCCGAGCTGGGTGCCGTACGGGATGATGCACATCTCCGTCCGCCTGAAGTCGTAGTTGAAAAGGTCCTGGAACCACATCCCCGCAACGAGGAGGACCCGCCACTCGTGCCGGCCAGCCTTGGCGATACCCATCGCCTTGCCCGTGTGGCCGTCCATCACCTTGATCGTCTCCCAAACACCGAGGTTCTTCGGCACGCCGCCGGGCCGGATGTTCCGGCCGACCGCGAAGACGGTCTGCAGGACGGTCCAGAGCTTTCCCCGGGCCGAATCGGTGATGACCTGTAGATCACGCAGGAGCCTGTCCGCGTCGAGGATCTGGGTCACGGGAACGGCCTCGCCGGTCTTCTGATTCACGAGGAGCATCGTGGCGATGCCGCAATTCGGGTGGCAGCCGCACTTCAGGGATCCCCACTCCGCCTCGAGTCCGCCGAGGAGGTCCCGCAGGTCCGAGAACGGACCCGATGCCGACAGCGGGAACCAGTCCCTCAGGGGCTCCCCGATCGCGGCCTGGGTCTTTACGTCCGCCGCCAGGTGGGAGAGCGTGTACCTCTGCCGCATGCGCGTCTCGTCGTCGATCTCCTCGTCTCTCCCGGTGAAGGAGACCGGCTGGAACGACAGCGCGTTGATCTTGTCGATGTTTCTGATCGCGAACCGGATGATGTCGCCGACCTGGTCGTTGTTGATCGTGTTCACGATCGTGATGACGAGCGTGACGTCGATGCCGGCCGCCTTCAGGTTGTTGATGGCGCGTTCCTTGACGTCGTAGAGGTTCGTGACCCCGCGGTGCTCGTTGTGCTCGTTGCCCACGCCGTCGAACTGGAGGTAGGCGAGACGCAGCCCCGCTTCCGAGGCCGCCCGGGCAAACTCGGGCTCCTGCGCGAACCGGATCCCGTTCGTCGCGCACTGGACGGAGAAGAAACCCAGATCTCGCGAGTACCGGATGGCGTCGATGAAGTGGGGCGAGATCGTCGGCTCCCCGCCCGAGAACTGGACGGAAAGCTGCCGTCGGGGCTTCACGGAAGCCGCGTTGTCGAGGATCTCCTTGATGTCCTTCCACTCGAGCTCGTGGACGTAGCCGACCTGGTTCGCGTCCATGAAGCACGGGTTGCACATCATGTTGCAGCGGTTCGTCAGGTCGACCGTCAGGACCGCTCCCCGTCCGTAGCGGATCGAGGAGGAGCCATGGTCGTGGAGGTTGTCCTTCCCGATCCTCACGTCGCGCCCGAAGAAGTTCTGCTCGAGCCGCCGGTAGAACGCGGCATCGTTTGACATCAAATCTTCGAAGGTGCCGTGCTTGGGACAGCTCTTCACCATCCAGATCTCGTTGCCCCGTTCCACGATGTCGGCCGGGATCTCTCCCGGGTGCCCCTCGACGAGCTTCCTGAGATCCTCGTGGCCCCTGATGATGGCGTCACGGACCTCGCGCGTGCAGACCGGACAGAGTGAATCGGTCCGCCGGGGGAAACCGAGGGGAGGTTTCGATCGCTGGTGGCTCTTCGGCAGCGGTTCGGGCGACCACGTGGGGTGGAACTCCCCGGCCGGGACCCTTTTGTTGACGGCCTGGAATCCCCGCCAGGCCGCATTCGCCGTCTGACGTACCGCGCTATAGAGGAGCCGACGAACCATCAAGAAATCCTCCCGAGAAGTCGCTCGATCTTGTCTCCGCCGGTGCGGTCTCTAGGACCGCAACAACGGCGTAAGAAAATTGAAATTAGGAGATTACCACGAAACCCCGCCAGGACTCCTAGCGACCCAGGCGCAGAGGAGAGAAGGCGGCCCCGCTGATGGGGGGCTTCTTTCCAGTCAAGAGGTCCGCCAGAAGTGAGGAGAGGGCGGGAAGGAGGAGGACCGTGTCGAGACCGAGCCCGGCAGCCACGAATCCGCCCGCCTGGGAGGATTCTCCGGCGAGGGGCAGGAGATCCGGAGAGAACGACAGGAGCCGGCTTCTCGCTGAAACGAAGCCATAGCCGCGAGATCGAGGCAAGAAGCTCGCAAGCTCTTCCAGAAGGCGGGTGATCTCTCCGGCCGTCAGGCGCCCGTCCGGGTTCTCGCCTCCTCCGACGACCCGGACGCCGCCCGAGCGCAGGGGCAAGCAGGCGGCTCCCGGCGCCACGAGCGCCCGGGAAACCCTCACGGGGTCCTCGAGTGTATCGAGGTCGAGAAAGACGGCGGGGACGACGGGCAGCGCGGGACCGAAGGGCGAGGCCGAGCGGGCGAAGGGATCCTCTATGGCG
This sequence comes from Thermoanaerobaculia bacterium, assembly GCA_022071945.1. GTDB lineage: Bacteria > Acidobacteriota > Thermoanaerobaculia > UBA5066 > UBA5066 > JAJVIN01. The sequence goes on from JAJVIN010000041.1 coordinate 71,183, forward strand.
TGAACGAGAGCGGTCGCGAGAAAGACGCGGCCCGGAGTCTCGACCTTCCAGGTCGCCGCCGGTCCGGGAGAGAACTCTCCCACGAACCCGGTCTCGAAGACGCGAACCCCGGCTTCCCCGGCGGCCAGGCGAAGGGACCGGAAGAGCCGTTCGGGATCCACCTGTCCGTCCCCGGAAAACGCGAAGGCCGCCGAGATGCCCGGGGCATGAAGACCCGCCTCGCGCTCGGCCGCTTCCTCTCCGGAGAGCACGTCAAAGTGGAGGGACCTGCGCCGTTGCCAGTCGAGTCCTCGGTCGAGGGCTACCTCCTCCTCGTCCGTGCGGGCGAGGACGTAGACACCGTGGACGTCGAAATCGCAGGCGAGCCCCGATTCCGTCTCGATCGATTCGATCCATTCCGGGTAGAGCGAACGGGACAGAAGCGTCAGGTCACGGGCGGGTTCGGGTTCAGAGAAGCAGCGGGCCTGCGCGGCGACGAGACCCGGGACGAGCCAGGGCTGGTAGAGAGTCTGGACCGTGACGAGGACGGTGCTGGCGCCACGCCGGGCGATCTCGAAGGCGGTGGCGAGCCCCAGGAGGCCGTCCGCGACGACGAGGACGTCGGCTTTGACCGTTTCGGGGCTGCCGGAGGCGGAGCTTCCCGAACCGGCCCGGGTCAACCCGGTCCTCTCTCGACGTCGATCACGGGACCCTTCCCTCCCAGCCCGGGAGGTCCATAGAGGGTCTCGATGCGGTGGGTCACGGCCCGGCCGACCGCCTGCACGGCGAAGTAGTTGAGGAGGGCTCCGGCGGCTGCTCCGATGATGGGAATGACGGTGGCGGCCTTGCGGCCGAGGTACCGGGCGAAAAGGCGCGCCGCAACCTGCTCGGCGGCGCGCACCGTCAGCTTCCGTCCGATTTGGACGCCATAGCCGGATGCGAGCCCGGCGAGAACCTCCAGGGCCCGTTCGGAGGGCTCGGGCTCGCGGCCGTAGAGGACGTGGAGCCCGACGATCAGGCGGCTTTGCAGAACGACGATCCCCGCCAGCTCGGGGCCCGCGGCGGCCAGGGAAGCCCACCCGGGAGGCAGGCTCGCGACGGCGCCGATCCCGGCTGCCTTCCGCGCGGTCACGTCGACGAGACGCCGCGCCTTTTCCTTCGTGGTGAGGTCGGAGTGGCGCCTCGAAAACTCCCGCACGTCTTCCCGGATGCGATCGATGTCGATGTCGCTCGAAGCTCTCTGGACAAGGTCGAGAAAGGTCTCGGACAGATTCACGGCGCTACCCGACATCGTATCATCCGGGCCGAGCTCATCCGGCACCCGTCAGCGTGCCGCAGGACAGGAGGTATGAAACGTTGCGACGTCTTTCTTTCGGGCACGCCCCGCTTCGACCGGCACGGGGTGTCGCGGCCCTTCTCGTGGCCCTGTCCATTCTCGCCATCCCCCTGACCGCGGCCGGGGCCTCCAAGAAACCCACTCCGGCTCCGAAGAAGAAGGAGGCGAAGGTGTCGAAGACCCGTGACTACACCAAGACGCTCGCGACCCTGAAGACCACGCAGGGGGACATCACCGTCCGCTTCTTCTACGAAAAGGCCCCGCTCCACGTGAAGAACTTCGTCGACCTCGCCGCGAAGGGCTTCTACAACGGAACGCTCTTCCACCGCGTCATCCCGGAGTTCATGATCCAGGGGGGAGACCCCCTCACCAAGGATCCGAAGATCTCGCCGGCCCTCTACGGAACCGGCAACAACACGGACCCGAAGGGACGTCCCATAAACGTCAAGGCGGAGTTCAACGAGGTCACTCACAAGCGAGGGATCCTCTCGATGGCTCGCGGCCCCGATCCGAACTCGGCCTCCTCGCAGTTCTTCATCGTGGTCAAGGACTCGCCGTTCCTGGACCGCCAATACTCCGTCTTCGGCGAGGTCGTCAGCGGCATGGAGGTCGCCGACAAGCTCGTCACCGAGTCGCGCTCGGACCTCACGGACAGGTTCGGCGGACGGCCGACCGTCTTTCAGAAGCTCCTGAAGATCGAGCTCTCCGAGGACACCGGCTCGCGCTGAGACACGAGGCGTGACGGATTCTCCCGAGGCGAGCGTGCGGGCAGCGGCCGAGGCTCTCGGTGTAGCTCCGGCCGAGGCCGCGGCGGCCCAGAAGCTCGCGGGGGACGCCGGAACAAGGTGCTACTACCGGTTGCCGGACGGCCCGACATCCGGAGGCCGGACATCCGGCCGCCGGTCTTCCGGCCGCCGGTCTTCCGGCCGCCGGCTCCTCGTCACCTACCCCGAACCTTTCACTCCGGCCCAGAGGAACTGGACGGCCATCAGGCTCGCCCTTGCGGAATCTGGAGTTCGCGTCCCGGAGCTTTTCGCGGACGCTCCAGAGGCCGGCGCCGCCCTGATCGAGGACTTCGGAGACCGGGACCTCGCCGCGGAGCTTGGGGAGGCACCTCCAGTCGCCAGGGCCGAGCTCCTCGAGGAGGCCGAGGCGATCCTGCCTCTCCTTCGTCAGGTTTCCCTCTCCGCCGCATCCCGGAACCCCCGCTTCGATGCCGAGTTCTTCTCTGGCGAGCTCGCGCAGACCCGGCACTGGCTCCTCGAGGGCGGTGGCGCCCGCCCCCTGAGCTCTTCGGACCTCGCCCTGTGGGAGGCCGTCTCGCGAGAACTCGCGAATCGCGCCGCGGGCCGAGACGGCACGGCCGTCCCCACCCACAGGGACTTCCACGCCAACAACATCCTCAGGGCGCCCGACGGACGGCTGGCCGTGATCGACTTCCAGGATCTCCGGCTCGGGCCTCCCGATTACGACAGAGTCTCGCTCCGATTCGAGAGAGGGGGCACGCTCGTTGACTCCGATCCCTCCGCCTACGACGAGGCCGTCCTCTTGCAGAGGGCCTGGAAAGTCGTGGGAACGTTCGCGAAGCTTCTGTCCTGGGGCCGGAGATCCTACCGGCCGTTCTTCGAGGCGGCCTGCGCCGTCATCCGGGCTCACACCCGGCCGTCGAGTGACTTCGCCCCGCTCCTTCGATTCCTGCCTGAAGACGCCGGCGATGCCCTGAGGGTATGATCACGCCCGGCGGATGCTCGCGGACTCCCGCAAGCGCCGGAGCCACCAAGGAGGTCTCGTGCCCAATCTCGGTCTTCCCGAACTCCTCATCATTCTGGCCATTGCCGTCCTGATCTTCGGGGCGGGAAAGCTCCCTCAGCTTGGGAAGGGACTGGGAGAGGCGATCCGGAACTTCAAATCCTCCGTGAAGGAGGGTGAGGAAGAACCCAAGAAGAACGGGACCCCGGCCCAGAACCAGCCCAAGTAGTCCTCCGCCGGCTCCCCTTCCCGCTCCCGAAGGACCGGCCGTGACCGGGCGGGGCGGGTCAGGCAGGATCAGGTGTGGTCGCGCCCTCTCTTCGGGGCCGGAATATTGAGCAGGGAGATCTTCATCCGCAGGGTGTTCCGGTGGATGCCGAGGGACCGGGCCGCGCGCCCCATGTTGCCGTCCGCCATGGAAACAGCGGTCGCGACGTACTTCTTTTCGAACTCTTTGCGGGCGATCTCCAGGGGGATCCCCTCGGCGATGAGAGCATCGATGATCCGCTGGAGCTGACGGTCGAGAGACACGGAACGTTCTCCTCCTCGGGATGATCGGGGCGGCGGGTGTGGGGCGGACGAAACGGGGGCGGGACTACTTCAGCTCGATGAAGTCGCCGATGACGATGAAGTCCGAGGCATCCATGACCTTCGCGACGGCCGTCTTCGGCGTGGTCTTCAGGATGGCGACCTCTCCGAGCACCGTCCGGGTGCCGCCGGCGCTCGTGCGCGGGCGGAAGACGGTGAAGAAGTCTCCCGGTGCCAGACCGTCCTCTTCGCCCAGGTCGATGTAGACGACGCTCTCCTTGCCGGCGTGAGAGGCGGCATCGATGATGTAGACGATCTGGCCCATCGTCTTTCCAGACGGCGGATCACACGCGGTCAAGGCCGTCGTGCGGCGGACGAGGGGAAGGGGAATGGGCTCGTACGGCAGGATGAAATCACCGAGGGCCGAGTCGCTGCAGGACGCGATGATCTCGGCCATCGAATCCTCTTCGAGGACGCAGATGACCCGGACCAACCCAGGAGTCACGTAGAGCCGGCCCACGTTGACGCGTTCGGAAGAGGGGCTCTCGATGATGGACTCTGGGCGGACGATCCAGAAATTCTGGCCCGCCACGACGCCCTGCTTCTTGCCGAGGTTGATGTAGACGATGTCGCCTGTGTAGAAGGCCCTGCGGCTCTCGATGCCGTCGGCGCTGAAGACCACGCCCGGGAACTTCTCGTCCACGGTCCCGATCCAGCCCGAGCAGTTCACGTCGGCGTCGACGCCGATGGCGATCGGCCCTCGCTGGATACTCACGACCGGCTCGAGATACTCGATCTTCTGCATCTGGTTTTGGTGCCCCGCCGGAGCAGCCTGCGGCAGCGGTGCAGCTTCTCTCGGCGGAGCCTGCTTCGCCCCCGCGGCAAGGCACACGGAAGGAGCCGAAGCGAGGACGAGAGCGATGAGCAGATGGCGCATCATGACCTCCTCAGCCGGGAACTACAGTAACCTGAGCGGCTGCCCGGGTTCTCTGGATTTGCGCACGGGAACGTTACCTCAAAACGCCCGCCGGATCAAAACCCGGCTGAGGTCGTGTTCGGAACCTCGTGCGACGGGAGGGGAAGATCCGGGGGGAGCTTCTTGACCCACGGGCTCGACGGGAAGTCGGACTTCAGCCGCTGCCAGGAGGTCACCCCGTCTTCGGTGCGGCCCAGCTTCTTGTAGGTCACGCCCACCTCGTAGAGAACCTGGTCGAGCTTCGAGTACTCCGGGAAGTACTTGACGAGAAACTCGTAGCGCGACGTGGCCGCCCGCAGGAGCTTTCTCTTGTAGTAGTGGTTCCCGACCCTGAACTCGTGCTCGGCCAGGAGATTCCGCATCGCCTGGAAACGCGTCCGCGCTTCCTCGGCATAGGGCGACCCCGGATAGAGCTGGAGCACTTCCCGGTAGCTGCTGGCCGCGAGCCTCGTGTTGGTCTGGTCGCGCTCGGGGTGCTCGGCCTGCCTGTCGGCGCACTGGGCCATCCTGAAGAGAGCGTAATCCGTCCTCGGATGAGAGGGGTAGCGGCTCCGGAAGTCCTTGTAGCGGGCCTGTGCCTCGAGGTACCCGAGCGCGTTGCCCTCCTCGAAATAGGAGTCGGCGAGCTTCAACGCCGCCTGCTTGCCGATCGGATCGTTGGCGTAGTTCTCCGCGACAAACCGCAGGTATTGCCGGCCCAGGTCTCGCTTCTTCTTCGCGATCAGGGCTTCGCCTCTGGCGTAGGCCTCTTCCTTCGACAGGACGAGAAGCTCTCTCGTGAGCTTCGCAGGCGAGGGAGTCGTCGAGCAGCCGGCCGCGACGGCTCCGGCCAGGACAGCCATGCCAATCCGGAGGGAAATCTTTCGCTTCATCTGATTCTTCATGGGCAATGATCCAAATCCCTTTTTCAAACACGTCCGGCGCCGGAAGACCTCAGGAGCTCCCCGGCTGCGGCTCCCGGGCCGCAAGCACGAAGGAGAGAGCGTCCTTCCGCGTGACAGGGTGGCCGGACAGGGGGTGCTGGCGGAGGATGGTCCCGATCGCAGCCCCCTCGTAATACTGCTCCTTCACGCCCCCGATCCGAAACCCCCGAGCCTCGAAGGCGATCCGTACACGCTCGAAATCCCGGCCAATCAAGTCCGGCATTATCCACGCGGTTTCGGTCAGCCCCCTCGTGACGAGGATGTCGACCGGCGTCCGCGGTTGAGCGATCGCGCCCGGTTCGAGGCCCTGGCCGATGATGCCCTTGCCAGCGACGAGGCGGACGGCCGAGACGAGTCCCTCGACGAGGCCGTTCTTTGCGAGCGCCAGGCTCGCCGTGCGCGGGGTCAGCCCCGCCAGATCCGGCACCCTGATCGTGCGCGGGCCGAGAGACAGAAAGACCCGGACCGCCTGCCCGGACTTCACCGCTGTCCCGGCGGCCGGGAGCTGCAAGCGGACCATCTGGGCGGGAATGCGGTCGTCGTACTCGGCCCGGGCTTTCTCCACCACGAGCCTCAACCCGCGACGGGCCGCCTCCGATTCCGCGTCGGGCACGGAGAGGGAGACGAGGTCGGGGACCTCGAGGGGCCGCCCCAGGATGAACCTCGAGAAGGCAACCCAGGCCGACACCCCGAAGACGGCGGCCAGGAAGGAAGCATAGACGAGCCTGGCAAGGACCCCTCTCACGACCGCGGACTTTAACAGGCCCGGCGACACCACCCTTGACGGCAGGCTCTTGGGCCCGGACACTTCCCCTTTCATGCAGAAGTCCCGGAAGACTCACGCTGCCTCGGGAGCCGCGGCCGCACCGGCCCTGCCGATGGCCAGGGCCGATCTCCATGTGCACACCAACGCCTCGATCTTCAAGTACTTCCGGGCGGCGAACTCCCACGACTCGTACAACGAGCCAGGGGAGGTTTACCGGCTCGCGAAGGCTCGGGGCATGGACTTCGTCACCTTCACCGACCACGATTCCATCGAGGGCTGCCTGAGGTTCCAGGACAGACACCCCGAACTGACGGACTTCTTCGTCTCGGTCGAGGTGGAGACCTACTTTCCGAGAACGGGCCACCGGATCCACGTCAACGTCTTCGACCTGGACCGCCACCAGCACTCGGTCATCGACCGGAAGAGACGGAACATCTTCGATCTCGTCGACTACCTGCGGGCCGAGGACCTCCTCTTTTCCGCGAATCACCTCTTTCAGTCCTACCGCGTCCGCCAGGCCCCGGAGGAGTTCGTCCACACCATGCTCGAACTCTTCGACGTCTTCGAGGTGAAGAACGGGTCCATGGCATATCAGCACAACGCCCTCGTCGAGGACCTCCTCGACTTCGCAAAGGAAAAGAAGGGGTCGATCGCCCTCATCGGGGGCTCGGACGCTCACACCTACCCTCCGATCGCCTCGGTCTTCACCATGGCACCAGGAAGCACCTGGCGCGAGTTCCTGACGTCGATTCGCCAGGGCGAGTGCTTCACGTGGGGAACCGAGATGGGGTTCACGAACGTCCTCGGCGACGTCTACCGGATGCTCGGGAAGTACTACCGCTCGGTGACCGACTTCACGAACCCCGAGTTCACGCCCGCCGAGAAGGCCCGCCACTTCGTTCTCTCCCTGGCCTCCCTGCCGATCGTGGCCTCCGGTTTCCCGGCCGCGATGATGTCCCTGAACTACGCCAAGCAGATCGCTCTCTCGAAGAACCTGAAAAGGCGATTCCAGAAGAAGGGGCTCACACGAAGCGGGTCGGAGTGACGGAGGGGACCGGTCCAGGACGGGCCAGACGGGGCCCGGACGCCCTGGTCGGCGCCCACATGAGCACGGCCGGAGGACTGGCAACGGCCGTCGAGCGAGCCCTCGCGGCGGGCTGCCGGTGCCTTCAGGTCTTCACGAAGAACTCGAACCAGTGGCAAGGCAAACTGCTGAGCCGGGAAGAGAGCGCGGCCTTTCTTTCGGCTTCCGCCAAGGCCGGGCTCGCCCCCCTCGTTTCCCACGCCGCCTATCTGATCAACCTCGCTTCCTCGGATCCCGCCATCCGGGAGCGTTCGGTTCTCGCCATCCAGGACGAGATCTCCCGGTGCGCGGCCGCCGGTATCCCCTACCTCGTCCTGCACCCAGGTTCCCATGGGGGTGACGGGATCGAGACTGGCCTCGACAGGATCGCCCGGGGACTCGACAAAGCACTGGCCGAGGCCGAAGCCGGCGTCGAGGTCCTCCTCGAAACCGCCGCCGGCCAGGGAGCCAGCCTCGGCACCACCTTCGCCGAGTTGCGGCAGATCCGGGAGCGGTCGGATCTTTCGTCGAGGATCGGTTTCTGCTTCGATACCTGTCACGTCCACGCGGCGGGATACGACCTCGTCTCCAGCGACGGGTGGCGAGAAACCCTCGACGAGGCCGAGAGGGAGATCGGCCTTTCGCGGATCAGAGTCATCCACGCCAACGACTCGAAGAAGGAACGGGGATGCCGCGTCGACCGCCACGAGCGGATCGGCCACGGAGCCCTCGGCAAGGCCTCCTTCTCGCACCTCATGACCGAGCCGGCGTTCGCCGATGTCCCGAAGATCCTCGAGACCCCGAAGGATGAGGCCGGAAAGTGGGACCGCGAGGGTCTCGCCCTCCTCCGAAAGCTGGCTCGACCCTGATTCAGGTCTGACCACGGCCGTGCCTCCCGCGCCGCCAGGCACGCACGCCTCTTTGTGGAGAAACTCCCCAGTCACTCCGCACAGATCCCGGGTCGGGGGTGCCTGCTCCCTGGAGAGCCCGTTGAATTCCTCATCACCCCGCTGAGATCCTCAACAACAACTCAGGGAGCTCCAGCAGGTCGACTGTGGGGCACATGCCCACATTATTGGGATCAACCCGCTCTAAACAAATAAGTTAGCAGTTTGCAGCCCGCCAGGGGGGATGGCGGCACCCTCCTTGCAGCTAACAGGTTGCGATGAGAAACGCCATGACTTGCCCCTACCTGAAGGAAGTGGTGATGCTGTACTGCGACGCCTGCCACTACCGGAAGATGGTGCCCCTCGAGCATCTCGCCTCAGCAAGCCCGTGCATGGGGCAGGACTATCGCAATTGCTCTCTGTATCTCGACATCGTGGCCCGTCTCGGGGCCTCACTGAACAACAGTCGCGAGTCCGGCCGGGAACAGCCGGTATTCGGAAGGGAGGTGACTCCATCATGATCGCCATTCTTCCCATCAGCCTCATTGCTTTCGTGCTCCTGGCCGTGCTCAACCGGTCAGGCCACGCCGACTCCGAATCGACTCATCCGTCGCGCGCCTGAGTGGAGGAACCATGGAACTGACCCGTAGAACCCTGTTCAGAATCGCCGGCGCCGCCTCTGCGGGAGCCGCGGCGTCGGCGCTGGCCCCGGCCGCTCAGGCGGCCCTGAGAGCCCGTCCGGATGCCAAGGGCGTCCTCGTCGACACGACTCTCTGCGTCGGGTGCCGCACGTGTGAAGCGGCCTGTGCCGAGGCCAACAAGCTCCCGGAGCCCGAGCGCCCCGGCGACGACACCATCTTCGAGACGCGGCGTGAGACGGGTCCCGACAGCTTCACCGTCGTCAACAAGTCCCCGAAGAAGAGCCCGTCGGGCGACGACCGCTTCGGCAAGAAGCAGTGTCTGCACTGCATCGAGCCGGCCTGTGCATCCGCGTGCGCGGTCAACGCGCTCGAGAAGACGCCCGACGGCCCCGTCACTTACAAGGCCAACCGCTGCCTCGGCTGCCGGTACTGCATGGTGGCCTGCCCGTTCGAGATTCCGAAGTACGAGTACGCCAAGACGGTTCCGACAGTCCGCAAGTGCACGTTCTGCGCGGAGAGGCAGAAGGAAGGCAAGCCCCCGGCCTGCGCCGAGAACTGTCCGATGGGCGCGCTGACCTTCGGCAAGCGCGACGAGCTGATCGAAGAGGCCAAGAAGCGCATCTACCAGAACCCGGACAAGTACGTCCACCGCGTCTATGGCGAGGAGGAAGCCGGCGGCACCAGCTGGCTCTACATCTCGGACGTCCCGTTCGAGTCCCTTGCTCTGAAGACACGGGTCCAGAACAGCTCCTACCCGGCGCGCGTCGAGGGGGCGCTCTCGACGGTCCCCTGGGTCATGACCCTGTGGCCCCCGCTCCTGGCGGGCCTCTACACGTTCACGAACCGCAAGGACGCCGTCCAGTCGGAGGAGGAAACCCATGAGTAGCACGGCCGCCGTCTCCCGGCCCGCGAACTGGCAAGAGTGGATCCGGGATCACGTGTTCCTCGGGATGTCCAGCCGCGACTATCTCAAATCGCTCTGGACCCCTGCCGACGTGATCATCGGGCTCATCCTGCTCGCCGGCATCCCCGTCATCATCTACAGGTTCGTGGCGGGGCTCGGAGCCGTGACCAACCTCGACCAGACGACCCCGTGGGGACTCTGGATCGGCCTCGACGTCGCTTCCGGCGTCGCGCTGGCCGCGGGCGGCTACACGGTCGCCTGCACCGTCTACATCTTCGGCCAGAAGAAGTACTCGCCGATCGTCCGCCCCGCAGTTCTGACCGGCATGCTCGGGTACCTGCTCGTCGTCCTCGGACTGCTCGTCGACCTCGGCATGCCGTGGCACCTGCCGTACCCGCTCTTCCTCCACTTCGGAACGACCTCGGTGATGTTCGAGCTGGCCTGGTGCGTCGCCCTCTACTTCTGCGTCCTGATCTTCGAGTTCCTCCCGGCGGTCCTCGAGTGGGCCGGGCTCCGGAAGGTCCGGCTCTATCTGGCCAAGTTCACGATCGGCGCCATCATCGCGGGCGTGATGCTGTCGACCCTGCACCAGTCCTCCCTCGGCTCTCTCTTCCTCCTGGTGCCCGACAAACTCCACCCGCTCTGGTACTCGCCCTTCCTCCCCTTCTTCTTCTTCCTCTCCTCGATCGCCGCGGGAATCGGCATGGTGATCTTCGAGAGCTCGCTCTCGCACAAGGCCTTCCACGACCAGATCAAGAAGGGCCGTCCGGTCGACCTCGACGGGATCACGGTCGGTCTTTCCAAGGGTGGTGCCCTCGTCCTCTTCGCCTACTTCTTCCTGAAGGTTCAGGGCGTCGTGGCGGGTGGCAGCTGGCACCTCCTGGGCACGAAGATGGGAGCCCTCTTCCTGACCGAGATGCTGGGATTCATCCTCCTGCCGTCTCTCCTCTTCGCCTTCGCGGCTCACTTCTACAAGCCCGGACTGGCCCGGTTCGCCGCGATCCTGACCGTGCTCGGCATCGTCCTGAACCGGATCAACGTTTCCTGGCTGGCCCTCAACTGGGACGCCCCCAACCGGTACGTCCCGTCGGGCTACGAGATCCTCACGTCCCTGACCATCATCGCCATCGGCGTCGCGGCTTTTCGCTGGATCGTCAACCGGATGCCGGTGCTCGTCGAGCACCCCGACTACAAGGGAATTCACTAGAGAGGCGCGCGGAGGCAACGATGAACGAGCATGACTTCCTCACCCTGGACACGATGAGATCGGCCGAGTACCTGATCGCGGCTCTCTATGTCCTCCTGTTCATCCCCTTCTGGAAGTTCGTCAGCAACAGCGCCCCTCGCCCGGTCATGAAGGAGGCTGCGGAGACCGAGGGCGGCTGGTTCCAGGTTCCCGCGGACATCTTCCTCGACCGAGGGCACGCCTGGATGAAGAAGGCCTCGGACGGGATCGCCTCGATCGGTCTCGACGAGTTCGCTCACCGCCTGATCGGGCCCGTCTCCCAAGTCTCGCTCCCCGATGTCGGGTCCACGGTGAAAAGAGGCGCCCCGGCCCTCCGGATCCAGGTCGACGGCAAGGAATTCGCGGTTCTCTCCCCCGTCGACGGCCGGGTCACGGCCATCAACCGGCAAGCCCTCGACAACCCAGCCTCCCTCGGCAAGGACCCGTACGGAAGCGCCTGGCTCTTCCGCGTCAAGCCCGAGGGCCCGATGGCCAGCTTCAAGGAGCTCCTGTCGGGAGAGAAGGCCCGCAAGTTCCTCGATGACGCCTTCGAAGCTCTCCTGCCGGCAAACCAGATGAGCGGTGCTCTCGCCCAGGACGGCGGTCTGCCGGCCAGCGGGTTCGCCCGCGAGATCGATCCCAGCGGCTGGGAAGCGCTCGTTCGCTCCCAGCTCACACCTGAAGAAAGGAGACTGGACCATGAACGAACTGTATGAGTTCCTCCGTATCACGCTGTTGTTCGTCGGCGGTCTGGTCGTCCGCGCCCTCGTGGTCGTCCTCGCCCTGTCGATCTACTTCATTCCCGTTCTTCTCGCCTGGGGCGTCTACAAGGGCTACAAGGCCCTCCACCGCCGGCAGCTCGGGATCGAGAAGGTCGGCGACCTCGAGCTGGCCAAGAGCCTGAGGTACGCCCCGGCCCACAGCTGGCTCTCCGAGCTCAAGGGAGGCCTCTTGCGGATGGGCCTGGACGACGTCGCTCACCGGATCCTCTCCGGCATCACGCGGGTCGAATTGACGAGGCCCGGAACTCACGTCGAGAAGGGCGAAACCGTCGCCACCATCCAGTGCGGCGAGAAGAGCTGCCAGATCGCGGCTCCGGTCTCCGGAATCGTCGTCGAGGTCAACAGGGCGCTCGAGGACGACCCGAAGTGGATCCTGAGGGAGCCGTACGCGAAGGGCTGGCTCTTCCTCGTCAAGCCGGAAAGCGACGAATTCAAGAAGCTGAGGACGGGCCTGGAAGCCCGTGCCTGGTTCCAATCAGAGGGTCATCGCCTCACCGGGTTCCTGGATCGCGAGCTCAACCTCGCCGCCGCGGACGGTGGTGAGTTGATCGCTCCCCCGGCGGCCCTCCTTCCCCGGGAGAAGTGGGACGAGCTGACGAAGTCCTTCCTCAGTGTCAACTGACCTCAGTGTCAACTGACACCTCTCGCCCCGGCGCGACGGCGAGGCGGTCCCATGGGCCGCCTCGCTGTCTTTTTTGCCCCGGTGGCCCTCCGCACCGGCCGGGATCACCCCAACCGAGCCAGACACGCCTGCCCGGGCCGGCTCCGGCAGAAGAACGAGAAGGACACTCCCGCTAGAATGACCTGTTCGCCCCCGAGAACACGCCAGGAGGAGATCCCATGGAACGACGCGTCATCGATGTCGACGAACGGCTCGGGATCCTCGAGACCCTTCCCCTCTCCCTGCAGCACCTCTTCGCGATGTTCGGGGCCACCGTCCTCGTCCCGTTCCTCTTCAAGGTCAGCCCGGCGACTTCGCTTCTCCTGAACGGGATCGGGACGCTCGTCTACCTGGCCGTCTGTCGGGGAAGGGTGCCGGCCTATCTGGGATCGAGCTTCGCCTTCATCTCCCCGGTCTTCGCGGTGCTCTCTCACCCGGAACTCGGCGGCTACGCGGCGGCACAGGGCGGCTTCATCGCGTTCGGCCTCTTCTTCATCCTGGTGTCCCAGATCGTTCGCGTGGCGGGGACGAGGTGGCTCGACGTGGTCTTCCCGCCGGCCGCGATGGGGGCGATCGTGGCGGTGATCGGCCTCGAGCTGGCCCCGGTCGCGACGAGCATGGCGGGGCTGACGGGCGAGGGGGCCGCCCAGACCGGCCGGATGAGCGCGGTGGCCGTTTCGATGCTGACGCTGGCCGTCACGGTCCTGGGATCGGTCCTGTTCCGGGGATTCCTCGGGGTGATCCCCGTTCTCGTGGGCGTGGTCGCCGGCTACACGACGGCGCTCGCGATCGGGATCGTGGACCTCTCGGCGGTCGCGAGCGCTCCGTGGTTCGAGATTCCCCAGCTCTACGCCCCGAAGTTCTCTCCCGAAGCGATCCTGATGATCCTGCCCGCGGGCTTCGTCGTCCTGGCGGAACACATCGGCCATCTGGTCGTGACGGGGAACGTCGTGGGGCGGGATTTCGTCAAGGATCCCGGCCTCGACAGATCCCTCCTCGGGGACGGGATCTCGAACCTGCTCTCGGGGTTTGCCGGGGCGACCCCGAACACGACCTATGGCGAGAACATCGGTGTCCTTGCGATCACGCGCGTTTTCAGCGTGTGGGTGATCGGCGGAGCGGCCGTCTTGGCCGTCGTGATCTCGTTTGCTGGCAAGGTCGCCGCGCTCATCCGGAGCATCCCAACGCCCGTGATGGGCGGGATCTGCATCCTCCTCTTCGGCGTCATCGCGGCGGCGGGCGTGCGGATGCTGGTCGAGAAGAAGGTCGACTACACGCGGCCCCGGAATCTCGTCCTGACCTCCGTCGTCCTCGTCAGCGGAGCGAGCGGGGCCGCCATCAAGCTCGGAGCGGTGGAACTCAAAGGCATGGCACTCGGTACCTTCGTCGCGATCGGCCTCAGCTTGCTCTTCGCGCTCTTCGACCGCTTCGGGTGGACGAACGAACCCGAGGCGGCGAAGGAGGGAACCTAGGTCATCCCGGGTCCCCCCTCGCCTTCGGCAGGCGGCTCCTCTCCTGGGAAGGGCCCCCTACTCCACCCCTCCCTGCATCTCTACAAAGGACCCGTCGCCGCTTCGCTCTCCTGGCGCCCCGCCATCATTGATGACGCCGTAGGCGATGAAGGGATTCGAGCCAGTGCGGCGCGTCACCCGGACCCAGCCCTGTGAAACGCCCGGGGCCAGACGTCCCAGGATTCGTTCGATCTGCTTGAAGCCCCCGGCCGGGACGGTCGTCTCCGGTCCCTCCACCGTCGCAGCCTTCTTGCCCGTGGCTCCGTCGAAGATCTCGATGCGGTACCTCGACTCGGATGAGTCCCGCTCTCCGGTGTTGATGAGGGCGAGATTCGAGCGATTGACGTCATCCTGACGAAGCCCCTGGATGTGGGCCGAAAAGACGGCTCCTTCCGAGCGTCCGACCGACCCGTAGTAGAGGCCGTAGAAACCGGCCGGTCCCGGGTTGAAGGTTCGCGCTCCCGTGAAAAGCCCGTCCAGGTCCGATTCTCCTTCACCGGTCCGGATCCGGACCGACCCGAGGAACGTCGTCCCGGCCGGCGGGATGATCCCGCCGACGTTCTCTCTCAGGTACTGAACGAACGAGGGCAGGATCTTCTGCTCGTACGGGAAGAGACTGAGAGCGAGGTCGACCCCCCGGCCCGGTCCGCCCAGGGCATCCGCCTGGTAGCGCAAGATGACCCGGCGCGAGCGATTCGACGTGTTCACGACGAAGAGCTCGGTCTCGTACGGCCACGACTCGACGGCGACCGGGAGCGTCATGACGGTTCGGCCCGCGAGCTGGAACTCCCTCCGAGGCGCGATGAACGACCCGTCGGAGTTGGCGAGGTCGTTGATGACGCCGAACGCGTAGTAGGGGGCCGTCCCCTGGGTCCGTTCGATCTTGATGAATCCCCGGGTCAATCCAAGCGGCTCGAGGACGGCGTCGAGTTGCAGGAAGGTCCCCGGCAGGAGTCTCGCGGGCGGAAGCTCACGAACGACAGGCTGCCGCGAGTCGCCCGAGAAGACGGTGAGGCGCAGCAGGATGGCTCCATCCTGAGCGCCCCCGGCGTGCATGAGGGCCACGTTCGAACGGTCCCGTCCATCCTGCTTGAGACCACAGATGAAGGCCGTCTCGTTGGTCAAGAGATCCGCGTAGGGAACCCCCGGGTAAGCCAGCCCCGCCCGCCCATTGGCAACCGGGGTCGTCGTGCGGGCGAGGACGAGTCCGGCATCCGGGGAGCTGAGGGTCTTGAAGGTCACCCGCAAGGTGCCGACCTGGTTCCCTTCCCCGGGAATCGAGGCGCCGCCGGCCCGCAGCCACGTGATCACGTCGGGAATCTGTTGCTGCCGGCCCCCGTCCAGCGACGTCGTCAGCCCGCCGTAGGAAACGCCCGTCCGGTCGACGTACTCGACATCGATCTCCGTCGCGATCTTGCCGCGATTGAGAAGCGACATCTGGGTCGTGAAGAACGACTCGTTCACGCCCGAGGCACTCAGAACGGCCGGGACGAGGAGCGTCTGGGAGAACTTCGGAGCCGGCTTGACGAGGGCGCCGAGCACGTCACCGGTCCCTCTGGGAGCCCCGGCGAAATCCTCGATGACGGCGTTTGCAAGCTCGCCTGTCGGCACGGGCGGCCGGGTGGGACGGCCGTCATCGGGGAAGCTCGAGAGAGGGGCGGTCTTCAGATCGAGGAGGTTGCCTGCCGGAGCGGGCGAGACGTCATTGGCGTCCACATCGGCGAAGTCCGGCTCCAGCTTGTTGAACGCGTTCTCGGCCAGGAGCTGGGTTGCGTTGCAGCCGGCGTTGTCGCCCTGGCACCCCTGATCGGGCTCCTCGATGCCGATCGGGAGAGTCTCCGGGCCGTTCCAGAAGACGTTGGAGACGACGCGGAGGCCCTGGTCCGCCGTGGCGGGGCTCGGCACGTTCGACCCCTCCTGCGAGGGCCCTTCGTAGGGCCCCGGCACCATCATGTGCTGCCACGCGCTGGCGAGATCCGGCGGGTTGGACAGGAGATTGTTGAACGCCCAGACATTCCTGTTTGGAATCCTCACGAAGTTCGTCCCGTCGTTGACGGCGGTCGTTCCCCATCCCCCGGCCGCCAGATAGGTGGCACAGGGCTCGCGGCCCGGGTCTCCAGCTTGTCCGTCGCAGCTCCGCCCGCCGAAGACGAACTCCAGACCGTGGCTTCTCTTGCCCACGCGAAACAGGGTGTTGTAAGCGAGGAGGATGTTGTAGCCGCCGTTGACGCCGAGGCCCGCCCCCTCCGTGTCGTGGACGATGTTGTTGACGAACTTGATGTCGTAGGCCTCGTAGTGGAGCCACGGCGACACCATGAACTGGAATCCCGTCCCCTGTCCGGCGGTGAAACCGCCGGTCCCGCAGTCGAAGATCTCGTTCGCCTCGATCCTCAGGTTGGCGGAGCCGCCCTTCGTGTACATGCACCAGTCGTTGGCATCGCGAATCTGGTTCCTGGCGACGTGCCCGTTCTGGACGGCCACCATGTCGATGGCGTTGTCGCCGGCGCCATGAATGTGGCTGTCCTCGATGAAGACGTTGGTGGACTGGTTGATCTTGACCGCCTCGTTCTGAGAGATCAGCCGCTGGCTCGAGATGTCCATGCCCCGCAAGAGGAGATGGTCGCAGCGCTCGCAGTGAAAGGCATCGCCATCCGCCACGGCAATCTTGAAACCCTCGAGATAGACGTAGCTCGAGTCGAAGACCGTCAGGCCTCCGATGCCCCCGGTCGCCCCCACCAGCACGCCCGCGGCGTCCGGCGCAGGCGCAAGGACGATCGGGAACTCACGGGTTCCCTTTCGGGTCTCGAGGTAGGCCCCGTCATGGGAGCCCGACAGGAGCCGGATCCGGTACCCCGTTGCCGTCAGGGTCCCCGCCGGGATCTCACTCCACGCCCGCTGGAGTGTCCGGAAGGCCGTCTGTGAGGTCAGCCCGGTTGCCTGGTCGCTTCCGTTGACCGGATCCACGTAGAGATCCAAGAGGACGGGAGTTCCCACGTCGTAGCGAGGGCCCTGCGCGAAGGCCAGGGCAGCCGGAACCAGAAGGGCAAGGGCTGCCAGAACGGAAAGGGGAAGGAGTGAGGGACGGGGAAGGGCGGGTCGTTTCATACGAAGACCGGATTCTCGCATCCCCGCGATTGCCCCCATGTGACGGGAGACAAGATAATGGGAGGTTCCCCGGGCAAGGCCCGGGCGGGAGCTGATCATGTTTCTTCTGAATCCCAAGAATCCCGGCCTCTACAACCTCGACGCGCGGTCCAGGGAGATCATCGAGAAGACGATCGGGTTCTTCGAAGCCAAGGGAAAGACGCGGCTGAAGGCCGACGACTACGACAGGACCTGGTACGCGGATTTCCTCGAATTCGTCAAGAAGGAGCGAATCTTCGCCACACTTCTGACTCCCAGCGCGAACTCCAGCTCGGACGGCCGCTGGGACACCTATCGGAACTGTGCGTTCAACGAGGTCCTGGGTTTCTACGGCCTCTGCTACTGGTACACGTGGCAAGTCTCGATCCTGGGCCTCGGCCCGATCTGGATGAGCGCCAACGAAGAGGCGAGAAAGAAGGCCGCGGAGGCCCTGGAGAACGGAGGAATCTTCGCCTTCGGCCTCTCGGAGAAGGAGCACGGCGCCGACATCTACTCGACGGACATGCAGCTCGTCCCCCAGGCGGAGGGCACCTACCTCGCCCGCGGCGACAAGTACTACATCGGCAACGCGAACAAAGCCGCCATGGTCGCCACGTTCGGAAAGGTCGAGGGGACGGGTGAGTACGTCTTCTTCGCGGTCGACTCTCAGCACCCGAAGTTCGAGTGTGTGAAAAACGTCGTCCCGAGCCAGAGCTACGTGGGCGAGTTC
Organism: Thermoanaerobaculia bacterium; assembly: GCA_022071945.1. Classification (GTDB taxonomy): domain Bacteria; phylum Acidobacteriota; class Thermoanaerobaculia; order UBA5066; family UBA5066; genus JAJVIN01. The sequence goes on from JAJVIN010000041.1 coordinate 88,967, forward strand.
AACCTCCACGATGTTCCGGTGACCGAGTCGGACATCCTCTCCCGCGGCCGCGAGGCGTGGGACGCCTCTCTGAACACGGTCAACGTCGGGAAGTACAACCTCGGCTGGGCCTCGATCGGCATCTGCACCCACGCCTTCTACGAGGCCATCCGCCACGCCGCGAACCGCCACCTCTACAACATGACGGTGACGGACTTCCCGCACGTGAAGCGGATGTTCACCGACGCGTGGGCGCGTCTGTGCGCCATGAAGCTCTTCGCCCTTCGCGCGTCGGACTATTTCCGCTCGGCGAGCCTGGAGGACCGGCGCTACCTCCTCTACAACCCGGTCGTGAAGATGAAGGTCACGACCGAGGGTGAGAAGGTCATCGACCTCATCTGGGACGTGATCGCGGCCAAGGGCTTCGAGCGCGACATGTACTTCGAGATGGCCGCTCGGGACATCCGGGCGCTCCCGAAGCTCGAGGGAACCGTTCACGTCAACATCGCCCTGATCGTCAAGTTCATGAAGAACTACTTCTTCGCGCCGGCCCCCTACCCGGAGGTTTCGCGGCGCGACGACCCGGTGGACGACACCTTCCTGTGGCAGCAGGGACCGGCCTCCGGGCTCGGGAAGATCCGATTCCACGACTACAGGCCCGTCTACGAGTCGTTTGACCTGCCCAACGTCAGGCTCTTCCGTGAGCAGATCAAGGTCTTCAAGGAGATGCTCGTCAAGGCCACACCGTCGGAGGAGCAGACGAAGGACATCGACTTCCTCCTGGCCGCCGGCGAGCTCTTCACACTGATCGTCTACGGTCAGCTCGTCTTGGAGAACGCCCGGATTCACGAGAAGGACGGCATCGACGCCGACACGGTCGACCAGATCTTCGACGTCTTCGTCCGTGACTTCTCGCGGTACGCGCTCGAGCTTTCGAGCAAGCCCACCACGAGCCCGGAACAGATGGAGTTCTGCGCGAGGATGTTCAGAAAGCCCGTCTTCGACCCGGCCAGAAGCCAGCGCATCTGGGAGAGGGTCTACAGTCTCAAGGATGCCTACGAGATGAACCCGTAGGCTTCTCACATCCGGGCGGGGAGGCCTTCGATCGACTTCGCGCCGGAAAAGGCCGCGAGTCTCTCGAGGGCCTCCACCAGCCGGCGCCGGCGGCCCACGCCGCACCGGATTCGCGCCTCCCAGAAGAGACCCCTGACCTCGAGCGTGCCGCGGTCGCGGTGGAGCTTGGCGTCCAGCCTCCCCACGAGTTCTTCCCTGTCGAGGATGGGCAAGACGTAATAGCCGTGTTGCCGCCTGGCTTTCGGTGTGAAGGCCTCGAGCCTGTAGTCGAAGGCGAAGCGGCGCACGGCCCGCGCCCGGTCGCGCACGATCGGATCGAACGGAGAGAGGAGGCGGATTCTCTCGGGTCCCTCCCGTCTCGCGCGGGAGCGCCAGCCCGGCAGGGCGAACGCGCTCTGCGGCGGGCTTCCATCGGCGGAGGCAACCTCGACGGGCTCGATCCGGCCCTCTTTCGCTGCGCCCTCGCACCATCTTCTCGCCGATGCCAGATCCACGGCACACCAGAATCCGGCCAGTTCGCGGGGAGTGAAGACGTCGAGACGCTCAGCCGCGCCCGCGCAGAACCAGTCGAGCGAGGTCTTCTCCTCCGGCTCCGGCAACTCGTGGACTTTGGGCAGGACCCGTCCGGGCAGGTCGTAGACCTTCTGAAAGCCGTCCCGGCAAACGACCGCCAGCTGTCCCGTCCGCCAGAGATAGTCGAGGGCTGCCTTCTGCGGCTTCCATCCCCACCATGGGCCCCTCTTTTCAGGGTGCGCGAAGTCAGCACTCTTCAGCGGGCCTTCCTCCCGGATTCGGACCATCACGGCCCGGCAGATCTCGCTCGAGGACTCCCCCAGGAGACTCCTCCACCAGTTGTGGGCCCGGATCCGCGCGTCGTCTGTCCGAAAGCGGGCCTTCCAGAGCGGGTACCACTCCGCCGGGATCAGGGACGCATCGTGCGTCCACCCCTCGAAGAGCTGACGCCTCTGCCGGAGGGCCTCCAGGTGGGGCGGCCGATAGCCGTCTCTGCGGGCGTGAAGCGTCAGGTCGTGGGCGCGGGCGACGACCTGGATGGTATCGATCTGAAGGAACCCGAGCGACCGGACGAGAGAGAGAAGCGACTCCGGAGACACCCGGCGCGAGGGACTCTCGAGAAGGCCCTGAGCCCCGAGGAACAGGCGGGCCGCCTCCCGGGCGCTCATCTTCTGGGTGTTCGCCATCGATCGCGAACGGTAACACCGCCGGGAGGGAGTCCAGAACGCCTTTGGACTTCGATGGATCCGGCACAGCGAATTTCGGTCTTGACGGCTCAACATTCGAGTTGGTCTAATGTTTGATTTTTTTCAAGACGTTCAGACAACGCCTGGCAAGGAGGAGTTCGCCATGAGACTGAAGGGACCATTCCGAAAGATCTTCGGCATGTCCAAGCGAGACCACGGTCATCATGTGGGAGAGGGCGGCATCGAGTACGAAGTGCCGTTCGTGCATCAGAACCACGTCAACCTCTGCGGCGACGCGTCGGCGCAGATGATCCTGATGTTCTACGGCAAGCAGCCGTCCATCGCGCTCAAGCGGAACGTCGGGCACGACAACTCCTACCGCATCAAGCGCAACACCCGCGGGATCGTGGAGGGGTCGAACGACGATGACGTGGCCGCCGTGATCAACGGGTCGGGCCTCAGGGCGTGGGGGTTCTCCCCCATGCTGGGCCCCTGGACCGCCGAGACCGTGCGCGACGCGCTGGAGACGTTCGGCCCCTACGCGCAGTCGGTCCAGTTCAGCTCGGCCGGACACTGGGTCGTGGTTTCCGGGACGGACGGCGAACACGTCATCTTCCAGGACCCCTGGCGCGGTCAGAACAAGAGGAAGACGGTGGGAGAGTGGGCCCTCGTCACGGAAGGACGGTCGACGGTCGGCGGGCTCGAAGAGCCCCCGACAGTTCCCCGCACCCTTCGGGCACTGCCGATGAGATAGTCCCTCGGACGGCCGGCGAGCGACGGGCAGGTCGAGCCGAAAGGCGCACCGGGCACCGGGGGGAGCCCGTGAAGGGCACTCCTCACACGTCGAGCGCGTCGGCCTCTTTCGCCCGCTCCGTGATGAAGCGGTAGCGCGCCGAGGCATCCTTGCCCATCAGCTCGGACAGCGTCTTCTCGGCTTCCTCGGCATCGGGCACCGTCACCTTCAGGGCCCGTCTGCGGCGTGGGTCGAGCGTCGTCGCCTTCAACTGCTCCGGCATCATCTCGCCCAGGCCCTTGAACCGCATGATCTCGGGCTTGACGTTCTTCGCGAGCCTTTTGAGGTAACCCTCCTTCTCGGCGTCGTCGAGAGCCCAGAAGGTCTCCCTGGCGGCGTCGATCCGGTAGAGCGGCGGCTGCGCGAGATAGATGTGTCCCGCCTCGATCAGCTTCGGGAGATGGCGCCAGAAGAACGTCAGGAGAAGAGTCGAGATGTGGTGCCCGTCGGCATCGGCATCCATCAACAGAAAAACCTTCCCGTACCTGAGGCGCGCGATGTCGAAATCCTTGCCGATCCCGCATCCCAGTGCCGAGACGATGTCCATCAGCTCCTTGTTGCCGGACACCTTCGCGGAGCCGGCCTGCTCCGCGTTGAGGACCTTGCCCCGGAGCGGCAGGATGGCCTGAGTCCGCCGGTCGCGTCCCTGCTTTGCCGAACCGCCGGCCGAGTCGCCCTCGACGATGAAGAGCTCGGAATCCACGGGATCGGTGGACGAACAGTCCGCGAGCTTTCCCGGCAGGTTCAGCCGGTGGGAAACCGCCGTCTTCCTGGAAACCTGCTGCGCGGCCGCCCGAGAGGCCTCGCGCGCCTTTGTCGCCAGGACGATCCGCGAGACGACCTGCTCGGCAATGGACGGGTTTTCGTTCAGCCACTTCTCGAGCGCGGGCCGCACCGCCCCGTCGACGAGCGACGTCATCTCCGGGTTGTTCAGCCGGTCCTTCGTCTGCCCCTGGAACTGCGGTTCCAGGACATAGACGGACAGGAGGGCGACCAGTCCCTCGCGAATGTCCTCCGCGGTGGGGTTCACGCCCTTCGGCAGGAGCTCGTGAGTGGACAGATAGTTGCGCACGGCCTTCACCAGGCCGGATTTCAGTCCGTTCTCGTGCGTCCCTCCCGAGCCCGTCGGGATGCCGTTGGCGAAGCTCCGGATCCACTCGTCCGTTGACTCGGTCCACAGGAGGGCGAGCTCGAGCCTCGGGTCCGCCTCGCGAACGAGAGAGAACTCCGCGGGGCTGACCGGCGTCTTTTCCCGGTCCTTCACCAGCTTCTTGAGGTAGTCGTTGAGACCTCCCTCGTGCTGGAACTCGTCTCGGCGCGCCGGCTTGGCCGTCTCATCGGTGAAGACGACCTTCAAGCCCCGGTGGAGGTACGTCTTGGATTCCAGCCGCTCCCGGATGTCCTCGGCGTCGAAGGAGAGCTCCCCGAAGATTTCCGCGTCGGGCCGGAACCGGATGATCGTCCCCGAGCCTCGCACCCGCTCCTTCGCCGTCGCCGTCAGCCGGCTTGCGGCCAGCCCGCGAGAGAAGTCCTGCGTCCACTCCCCTCCGTCCCGCTTCACCGTGACGTTCATCGACTCGGAGAGCGCACACACGACCGAGGAGCCGACGCCATGCAGACCGCCCGAGTGGACGTAGTTGCCATGCTCGAACTTTCCCCCCGCGTGAAGCGTGGTGAGGATCAACTCGAGGGCCGGCCGCTTGTACTTGGGATGAATGTCGATCGGGATGCCGCGTCCGTTGTCGGCGATCTCGATCTCTCGTCCGTCACCGAAAAGCCGGACATCGATACGGGTGGCGTGCCCGTTGATGACCTCGTCCACGGCGTTGTCGACGATCTCCCACACGAGGTGGTGCATCCCCCGCGAATCCACACCTCCGATGTACATGCCGGGCCGCTTGCGAACCGGCTCCAGCCCTTCGAGAACGGTGATGTCGGAGGCAGTGTAGGTCTTCGTACCCATGGCGGACCCGCGACGCTACCGGCCCCGCGGCGCGCCGTCAAGCAGCCCCCTCACCCGGCCTTCGGCCACCCTCTCCTCGCTCACACGGGGCGAGGGGAGCTGAACGGATCCGGAGAGACGTCTTCCTTCGCACCTTCCACTCTCCCCGCCCACTCGGGGCGGGGGAACCTGAAGCAGAACGCGAAGGGGCCGCCGGGGGGAGGGTCCTTCGTGCCAAGATTCCTCGAGATGCCGGCCGAGAGCAGCCGTCCCACCCCGTGGTATCGCGAGATCGCGCCCGACGCGTGGCGTGCGGTCCTCGCGGCCTTCCTCGGCTGGGCTCTCGACGCCATGGACTTCGTCATCTACCTGATGGCGATCCCGGCGCTCGAGAAGGAGTTCGGTTTCGATTCTGTGTTCTCGGGACTGCTCGCCACCGTGGCTCTTCTCTCATCCGCCGTGGGCGGCATCTTCTTCGGCTGGCTCGCGGACCGTCTCGGACGGACCCGGGCCCTTTCCCTCACCGTCCTCGTCTACTCCTTCGCCTCCCTCGGCACCGCCACCGCGCAGGACATGACTCAGCTGGTCTTCTGGCGGACCCTCCTCGGCCTCGGGATGGGGGGCGAGTGGAGCGCGGGAGCGGCGCTCGTTTCCGAGAGCGTCCCGGCGGCTCACCGGGGCAAGGCGATCGGGCTCATGCAGTCCGGCTGGGCTCTGGGCTACATCGCCGCCGCCCTTCTGGCCGCAACGATCTTGCCGGCCCTCGGGTGGAGGCCGCTCTTCGCCGCCGGCGTCACCCCCGCTCTCCTCGTCTTCTGGATCCGGAGACGGCTGAAGGAACCGCAGGTCTGGTCGAACCGTCAAGAGGGGTCCGGCTCTCGATCGCTCTCGCTTCTCTTCTCACCAGCGCAGCTGCCGATGACTCTGCGGGCAACTTTTCTCTCGGCCGCCGTCATGTTCGGCTACTGGGGGCTTTTCAGCTGGCTTCCCGCTTTCTTGGCAAGCCCGCCGGCCAAGGGAGGGGCTGGTCTCACGATGCTGAAGACGGCCGCCTGGATCGTCCCCATGCAGCTCGGAGCCTTCGCGGGCTACTTGACGTTCGGATTTCTCTCGGATCGATTCGGCCGGCGGCCCTCGGTGGCGGGCTTCTTGACCGGAGCGGCGATCCTCGTCCCCATCTACGGCCTCCTCGCCCGGTCTCCCCTTCTCCTGCTGGTCCTCGGACCACTCCTGGGGTTCTTTGGCCACGGCTACTTCAGCGTCTTCGGCGCGCTGCTCGCCGAGCTCTTCCCCACCTCCATCCGCGCGACCGCCCAGGGTCTCTGCTACAACGCGGGCCGGGCGCTTTCGGCTCTCGCCCCGCTCACGATCGGAGTCCTCGCCACCCGGCACGGCATCGGCCCCGCCCTCACGGCGACCTCGGCCTTCTTTCTCATCGGTGCGGGCGCGGTCTTCTTGCTTCCCGAGACACGCGGCCGCAAGCTCGACGCGGGAGAGCCCGGCTGATGGAGCTCGTGTGCCGATGGGTCTCCGAGAACTCTCTCCTGCTCTCGGTCAACGGAACCCTCGCCGAGGCCGCGAAGGCTTCCGTCCTGATCGCGGGACGCCTCCAGCACGAGCGGCCGGCGGGCCTCCTCGAGATCGTGCCGGGCGCCGGGAACGTCCTGGTTCTGCTCAAGCCGTTGCCTCGAGGCCCGGAGCCAGCCGCCAAGAAGGTGGTCGTCTGCGCCCTCCGGGCGCTCGAGGGGATCTCCGCCCCCGCGCGCGGCGCCCTCCATCGCATCTCCGTGACCTACGGAGGCGCGAGCGGCCCCGACGTCGAGGAGGTCGCGCGGCTCTGCGGCCTTTCTCCCCGGGAGGTCATCGCGTACCACGCCTCGGCGGAGTACGTCGTCGCCTTCATCGGGTTCTCTCCCGGGTTTCCCTACCTCCTCGGCCTGCCCGAGATCCTCCATGTGCCGAGGCTTGCCTCCCCCCGGACCAGGGTCCCGGCGGGATCGGTCGCCATCGCGGGACCCTTTGCGGGGATCTATCCGAAAGAGAGTCCCGGGGGATGGAGACTCCTCGGTCGAACCCCTGTTTCGCTCTTCGACCCCAACCGGCGGCCGCCCGCCCTCCTGAAAACCGGCGACATCGTCAGATTCGAGCCGGCGTGACGATCGAGGTTCGCCGTCCCGGGCTTCTCACCACCGTCCAGGACTTGGGCCGGCCGGGCTTCAGGTCGAGTGGCGTGCCGCAAGGAGGCGCGATGGACCCCGAGGCCGCTCGACTCGCCAACCGCCTCGTGGGCAATCCTGAGTCGAGCGCCGTCCTTGAAATCACCCTCGAGGGTCCGGAACTCCGGTTCTTCGAGCCGAGAATCGTCGCCGTCACGGGCGGCTGGTTCGACATCCGGATCAACGGCGAGCCCCTTCCGCCAGGCCGGCCCGCAGCGGTGCCGGACCAGGGAATCCTCTCCATTCGCCGCGGAACGGCAGCCCGGTGCTTTCTCGCCGTCTCTGGCGGCATCGACGTCCCGGTCGTGCTCGACAGCCGGTCGACGTGCCTGCCGGGCGGATTTGGCGGATTCTTCGGCCGTTCCTTGCGTCGAGGAGACCTTCTTCCCCTCGGCAAGCCCCGCAGAAAGCGGCTCCAGAACGACAGCGAGGATGTCTCGATCCCGCATCAGAGGCCCGGTCCCGTTCGGCTGCGTGCCGCGGGGGGACCTCAGTTCGATGCCTTCACTCCCGAGAGCATCACGCTTTTCTTCTCGGCGGCTTTCCGGGTCACCCCGGAGTGCGACCGGACCGGCATCCGGCTCGAGGGCCCCCGGCTCGTCCATTCGCGGCCGGCGGACATTCCTTCGGAAGGCGTTCTCCGAGGCGCGGTCCAGGTGCCGGGCAGCGGTGAGGCCGTGATCCTCGGACCGGATCAACCCGTCACCGGCGGCTACACCAAGATCGCCCAGATTCTGGAGCAGGATCTCGGACAGCTCGCCTATCTCCTGCCGGGAGACACCGTTCGCTTCGAGCCGCGGACTTTCCCGCACAAGCACGTCGACATCGAGTGGTGAGAAGAATGCCCGAGCCGATCGTTCCCGCTCCTCTCGATAGCCCCTCCAGCAACGGGATGGCCACCCGAGAGACTGACGGACACCGCCTCTCGGCGGCACTCTGGAGATGCAGATGGACTTGAATGCCGACACTGGCGAGGGGTTCGACGACCGCGCCCTTTTCCCGTTCCTGACTTCCGTCAACGTGGCGTGCGGAGGCCACGCGGGAGACGAGGCCACGATGGAGAAGACACTCCGCGACGCCGCGCGGCACGGCCTGTCGCTTGGCGCCCACCCTTCCTACGAGGATCGCGCGAACTTCGGCAGGGTCGATCTGGACCTGAACCCCGAAACGGTCGAGGTGCAGGTCCGGGTTCAGATCGAGAGACTCCTCGAGGTCGCCCGAAAACTCGGGCTCGCTCTCAGCCACGTGAAGCCCCATGGCGCGCTCTACAACCGGGCGGCGAGACATCTCGAGACGGCCTTGGCCATCGCGAGAACCGCGAAAGACCTCGGGCTCTCTCTCGTGGGCCTGCCGGACTCCCGGATGCGGCAAGCGGCCCAGAAGCTCGGCATTCGCTTCATCCCCGAGGGGTTCGCGGATCGCCGCTATCTCGCGGACGGCTCGCTCTGCCCGAGATCGAGGGCCGGCAGCGTGCTGACCGATCCGGCGGAAGCCGCCGGGCAGGCGCTGGCCCTGGCCCGCGGTCTTCCCATCCCCACCGCCGAGGGTGACGAGCTGACGCTCGAAGTCGAGACCCTATGCATCCACTCGGACTCCCCGGGAGCCGCGGCAATCGCCGCGCGCGTTCACGCATCCCTGGCCGCGGAGGGCCTTGTGCGCCGCGGCCCTCTGTCTCAGTAGCGCAGAAGCTCACGGAGCGCGGGGAGCAGCCTCGCCTTGGGCGAGAAGGTCTCCTCGAGCAGCTTGCTGAAGGGCACGGGAGTGTCGAGGGCTCCGAGCCGCGTGACAGGGGCGTCGAGCCACTCGAAGGCCTCCTGGCCGATCGTCGCGGCGATCTCGGCGCCGTATCCGCCCGTCAGCGGAGCCTCGTGGAGAACGAGGGCGCGCCCCGTCTTCTTGACGGACGCAAGAACGAGGTCCTTGTCCCACGGGAGGAGCGATCGAAGGTCGATGACCTCGACGTCCTTTCCTTCTCTGCCGAGCTCCTCGGCTGCCTTCAGAGCCCAGTTCACCCCGGCGTGATAGGTGATGATCGTGGCGTCTCGCCCCTCCCGGGCGACCCGCCCTTTCCCGATCGGGATCGTGTAGTAATGCTCGGGGACCGGACCTTTCACGGAGCGGTACAGGAATTTGTGCTCCAGAAAGAGGACCGGGTTGCCGTCCTCGAAAGCCGCGAGCAGGAGGCCCTTGGCGTCCACGGGTGTCGCGGGAGCGACGACCTTCAACCCCGCCACGTGGGTGAACCAGGCCTCGACGTTTTGCGAGTGGAAGGGACCGGCGCCCATTCCGCCGCCGACGGGGCACCGGATGACGACGGCGACGCGCGCGCCCCACCGGTAGTGCTTCTTGGCCAGGTTGTTGGCGATCTGATTGAAGCCGCACGAGATGAAGTCGCCGAACTGCATCTCCACCATCGGGGTGAAGCCGTCGAGAGAGAGTCCGAGCGCCGCCCCTATCGCTCCCGACTCGATGATGGGGGTGTTGCGGACCCGCTCTTTGCCGAACTCGTCGATGAACCCGGCCGTGACCTTGAAGGCGCCGCCGTACTCGCCGATGTCCTGCCCCAGAAGGACCACGCGGTCGCTGTGGCGCATGGCCTGGCGGAGGCCCTGGGAGATCGCGTCGATGTAGCGTGCCTCGGGGCCAGATTCCCGTCCCAGCTCCGGCAGGTCGCTCTTCCCCACTTCCGTGGCGGGCGGCGCGTAGACATCCGCGAGCTCGCGCTCCGCCGTGGAAACCGGCTCGGCGGACGCCAGCGCCTCATCGACCGCCTCATCGATCCGCTCCTTCATCGCCAGGCGGATCTCCGCAGCCTGGTCGGGGGTCAGGATGTGGTTCTCGAAGAGCTGGGTCTCGAGCCTGAGAATCGGGTCCTTCTTCGACCATGTTTCGAAGAGATGCTTCGGGATGTAGGCCGTGCCCGAAGCCTCCTCGTGGCCCCGCATCCGGAACGTTTTGAACTCCATGAGAGTCGGTCCATCGCCGGCCCGGGCTCGAAACGCCGCGCACTGGACCTCGCGGATGACGGCGAGGAGGTCGTTGCCGTCGACGACGACGCCGGGAATGCCGTATCCGGACGCCCGGTCGATCAGGTCGGTGCAGGCGTACTGCTCGGAAACGTGGGTCGAGAGCCCGTAGGCGTTGTTCTCGATGACGAAGAGAACGGGGAGTTTCCAGACCGCCGCCAGGTTGACCGCCTCGTGGAAATCCCCTTCGCTCGTCGCTCCGTCCCCGGTGAAGGCCACGGCGATCTGGCGCTTGCCTCTGAGCTTGGCCGCGAGTCCGAGACCGCAAGCCACCGGCAGCATGGAACCGAGGTGGCTGATCATCCCGACGATGTGGTGCTCGAGGGTTCCGAAATGGAAGGACCGCTCGCGTCCCTTCGAGTAACCGCCGTCCTTGCCCATGAGCTGCCGGAGAAGGCGGACGAGGTCGAGCCCGCGACCCGTGAAGACCGCGAGGTTCCGGTGCATGGGCAGGATCCAGTCGTCCTTTTCGATCGCGGCCACGACGCCCGTGGAGATCGCCTCCTGGCCGATGCCCGAGAACCACTTCGAGAGTTTTCCCTGACGGAGCAGAACGAGCATCTTCTCCTCGATCAGGCGGGGAAAGAGGATCTCCCGGTAGAGGCCGCAGAGCTCATCGGGGCTGAACCCCTTGACGAACACGGGGTTTGCGGGAACGACCGGGCGAGCGGGATCGATCAGTACTTGGGACATGAACGTCTCCTGGCCCCTTCCCGCGGGAGGGGGCGTGACGGGTCCATTCTCACCTGGCCCTGGGTCAGAACGAGACGGTCGCGGCCATGACCAGCCGGCGGGGCGCCGCGAAGCTCGTCGGGACCTCGAAGGCCGGGTTCACCACCTGGTTGGCCAGACGGTACCGGTTGTCCACCGTGAGAGCCGGCTGCGAGTTGAAGAGGTTCAGCACCCGCCCCTCGAACCTCACCCGGCAGATGTTCGCGATGGGGAGCTCGTAGGCCAGGAGGAGGTCGAAGTTGGTCCAGGAAGAGGTCGTGCGGCTCCCCGCGGGTTCGATGTAGAGATTGTTGCGGGCGTAGTCGCCGTAGCCGCGGGCCTCGTAAGGCTGGCCGCTCTGGAATCGCAGATACCCGCCGACTGTGAGGTTCTGGATGACCTCGTACGAGGCGAAGAGCTTGAAGACGTGAGTCCGGTCGCCGGAAAGGATCCCGTCCCTGTTCGGATCCTCGACGTAGTAGCCGGGACCATCCTGAAGCGAGCTCGACGCGTAGAACCGGCTGTCCGCGAACTGGTCGAGGTCCCAGTTCCCCTCGAGCCTCGAGAGGGTGTACGAGAGGCTGAGGGCCCAGCCATCCGAGAAGGACTTGTTGACCTCGAGTCCGAGCGCGCGGTACTTGCGATAGGCGTTGTCGAGGTTCCCGTAGACGTAGCTCTTGGGACTCGCGGTCGTGACATCGACTGTCGGATAGTCCTCGATGACGTTGCCGACCGAGCGGTACTGACCCCACACCTCGACCGCCCAGAATTTCCCGAGGGGGCGAGAGTAGCCGAGCAGGAACTCGTCCGTGTACATGGGATCGACGCCCGGAAGGACGACCTTGTTGATCTCGGCGGGGTTGGCGACCTCGTAACGCTTGTTACCCGCCAGGTCGAACCTCACGTCGGTCGAGTAGATCCGGTACGGAGAAGCCGCCCGGGCGAGGCTCTTGTTGTCGGCGTTGTAGTAACGCGCATAGTTCGCGTAGAGCTTGTCCTGAGCGCGCGTATCGGGAACGAACGTCACCCCCAGACGCGGCTGCAGCATGTCGGCGAAGTCGAACCTCAGAAGCGTGATCTCGGTCCCGCGGGAGGGGACGCCGGCGATCCACTCGTCACGGTTGGCGAGGAGCCCCAGCAGGACGTTCCAGCGGTCTCCGATCGAGATCCTGTCCTGGATGAAGATCCCCCACGTCGTTCCCTTGGACTCCTGGACGGGCTGGACGGACGTGTAGTTCGCCGTGAAGCAGGGGGCCGTCGTTCCGTTGTTGTTGACGTTGCACGTCGCCGTGCTTGTCGAGTAGTTCACCGAGCCCCACCCGTTCCCGGCCCGGTCGAGCTCTTCGCCGTCCTCGTTGTAGGAGACGCCGATCTTCATGTCGTGCTCGGCGCCCAGGAACCGCGCGAAGGTGGAGAACGACCCCTTGACCTCGTTGCGAGAGAAGTCGTTTCGATTGCGGGCCAGAAGGTAGCCCCCGACCGTCTGGCCCGCCACGTTGGTTCCGCCGACCAGGAGATTCGACACGGTCACGAACTGCCCCATCAGGTCGGGACGCGAGGGATTGAAGGTGGGACGGTAGCCGAGAGACGTCCAGGGACGAAGGCTGTTGTCCTCGAGGACCCTGCTGAACTTCAGATCGGTGTAGGCACTGGCGTTGATGAACCAGGTGGCGGAGGCGTCGAAGATCGAATTCTGCGTCTCGTTGTCCGTCGCCACCGTGGGCGAGCAGGACGAGCAGATTCCCTCGGCCGTCCGGGTCGCCCTGCGGTCCCTGTAGGAAGCAGAGAGGAAGAACGAGCTCGAAGGAGATCCCGTCACCTTGCCGAAGTACTCGTCGACATCGATGTCCTGATCGGGGAGTGCGGTCGGCAGATCACTCGAGCCCGGTCGGACGTTGAACTGATTTGTCCTGTCTCCCGTCGTCGACCGTCCGAAGTTGGCCGAGGCGTAGAACCAGACGGTGTCCTTCAGGACGGGGCCGCCGAGTCCCGCGCCCGGGTTGACGCTATCCGTCGTGCTGGCGACAACGCCGTTCTTGTAGTTCGCGGAGAGGGAGGCCGGCTGGTATTCGACCCTGGCCTGCCCCGAGAAGTCGTTCGTGCCGGCCTTGGTGACCGCGTTGACGACGAGCCCGCCCGTCCGTCCGAACTCGGCCGAAATGCCGCCTCTCTTGATGTTGACCTCCTGGATGTCCAGCTCGGCGAAGTTGGCATAGATGTCGCCAAAGAACGGATTGGTGATGTTCGCCCCGTCGTAGAGGTAGAGGTTGTCTTGACGGTTCCCGCCCCCGTTCGGCGCGATGCGGGCGTTCTCGGGCACGCCCGGGGCGAGCTGGAAGAGGCTCGCGTACGACCGGCCGAGGGGGAGCCTCTCGAACTGGCTTCGCGCCACGTTCGCGGCCACTTCCGTCGACTTCAAGTCGACGAGGGGCAAGGTCGCGACGACCTCGACGTCCCTCGTCACGCTCGATCCGAGGACGTGCCTGAGCTGAGTGTCCTTGTCCACCGCCACGACCGCCCGCATCTCAGAGACGCCGAGGCCGGGAAGCTCGGCCTTCACCGTGTACTCCCCCGGAAGAAGATTCGGGAACCTGAAGTCCCCTCCTTGGTCCGTGGTCGCCGTTCTTCCCCCCGGCAGGAGAGGTCCCCGGACCGAAACGGCAACGCCCGGAAGCGCTGCCCCGGCGGCATCGACGACCACCCCGCTGATCGAGCCCGTCTCGGCCGCCTTCAGGTCCGGCGGAAAAAGAAGCAAGAAGGCGAGAAAACACGCCCCGGGGAACAGAAGGCACAGGATCCGTCTCACGAGCTCACTCCTCCGAATCTCAAGAAAGCCGCGCTCTATGTTCTCGAACTCGGGCACGAATGGTAGCAACCCTGCCCGCCCCACCGCCACGGCCGAGTTCGCTAGACTCGAGGAGATCGATGTTCCGGCTCGTCCTCCTCGCCCTGATCGCCCTCCTCTCCTCGGGGTGTGTCACGAGCCGCCCGTCCGGAATGACCGTCACCCCGCAGGACGACTCGCTCGCGCGGCGGGTCGCGGCTCTTGCCGGTTCTTCCGGAGCTCACTTCGGGATCGTGATCGAGCATCTCGAGAGCGGCCGGCGCCTGGCGTGGAACGAGGACGAGCGATTCGAGCTGGCGAGCGTCGCCAAGGTCGGGCTTCTCACGGAGGCCGTCGCGCGAATTCGCGAGGGGAAGCTCACCCTGTCGGAACGCTGGACGGTCGAAAAGAACGATCTCGCGGCCGGGTCGGGCCTGCTGGACGAGTTCGACCCCGGCCTGACTCCCACCGTCAGGGACATCCTTCGCGTGATGATCGCCGTCTCGGACAACACCGCGGCCAACATCGTCTACGACCGGATGACGCCGGCTGCCGTCAATGTCCGGCTGGAGAGCCTCGGATTTCGGACGCTGAGAGTTCTCAGCCGCATCCCCGATCGCGAGCCGAAAGAGACGGTCAACTCCCGCTGGAAGGGACTCAGGCTCGGCGAAGCCTCACCGGCCGAGCTCGCCCTCTTCTACAAACGGATGGCAACCGGGAGCCTTTTCGACCCCGAGGGCTCGAAGCTGATCTACGAGCTGATGAAGACGCCGAGGAGCCTCGACCGCCTCATGCGCTTCATCCGGGACCGCGAGGGCGTGACGTGGGCCGGCAAGAGTGGAACGATGGACGGAGTCCGGTGCGACTCGGGAATCCTGACGACATCGAAAGGGACATTCGTCATGGTGGCTCTCGCCTCCCGCGTGCCCGACGGCCCCAGGGCCAACACCGCCATGGCCGAGATCGCCCGGGCAGTCGTCGACACGTGGTCGCGGGCTCTTCCGGACGTGACGCCTCAGCTCCGCTGACGCCTCCTGGAGTTTCTACATTTGGGTGTTGGCAGGTCCTTGCCTCCCCTTACGAAGGGGAGGCAGGCGCGTGAGCGCCGGAGGGGTCCACGGGGGTACCTCGGATGGCGCGGGCCGACCAACAAGAACCGGCGCTGACCCCTCCCGGGCCTGAGGGCCCGGCCTCCCCTTCGTAAGGGGAGGCGGAGGCCTCAGCTTCTCTGAGAGGCCTCCCGCGCCAGGCGGCAGAACTCGGCGGCCGTGGCGGGCCAGCCCAGCGTCTCGTAGAAGACTGTCCCGTCGTGTGGGGGCCGGGTGAAGTCATAACAGGGCGCCAGCCGGAACATCTCGACATCCGAGTAAAGGAGGTCGAGCACGGACTTCTGGGACGAGAACGCGTCGAACATCTGTTTCTTCAACCCCGCCTCCTCGTCATCCAGGGTCCGGCGGACGGGTTCACATCGGCGGCTGTCCACCGCGGGTAAGAACTCGCCGGCCAGGAGCCTCCCGCCGGGCCCGAGGTGGTACGAGGTCATTTCGATCAGGGGTGGCTCGGGACTCAGATGAAGCTGGGTCAGAGCTTCCCGGACGCAAAACGCGACGGCGTCGTGATCCGGGTGGCCGCCTTCATAGGGGTGCGTCACGATGGCCTCGGGCCTCAGGCGGGAAAGCTCACAAGAGAGCTCGCCGATGATGGCTCCGAGGTTGTACAAGAGCTCCTGATCGGGGAATCCGAGACATCGGATGCGGTCCTTCTCGATGCCGGCGAGGCCGAGAGCGAACTCCGCCTCATGGCGCCTCTTCGCCCGGTACTCCTCGAGAGGCCCCGGGAAGCCCGGCCGGAGGGCCGGGTCTTTCGGGGCCCCGTCGCTGACATGGAGGACCCAGACATCCCTCAGGTGGCTGAGGCGCGCCGCCATGCCGGCGGTCTCGTCGTCCGGGTGCGCCGCAACCACGAGAACCCGCGCTCCGCACGGATCATCGTCGACGAGGCAGAACCTCTGGAGGAGCTGGCAGCTGACGTCCACTTACTCGATTGTCGAGCCGGCCTTGGCGGTCTTGATGTGTCCAAAGGCCCCCGCGTCCCAGTCGAGCCGGCCCCTGGCCTGCGACGCGAGCTTGCCCTCGGCGTTGAAGAACATCGTCTCGAGCGGACGCTTGGCATTCATCTTCGTCGTCGTGTCACCCGTGGGGTCGACGGTGATCGAGCCGGGATCCGGGGAGACGAGCTGGTTCTGGGAGAGCCATGCGTCGACGGTGGCGAAATCCGGGTCCTTCGCGATCAGGACGAACTCGACTCCCCTGTCGGCGGCCAGGGACTTCTGCATCTCGAAGAGGCCCCGCAGCTCGGAGGCGGCATCGGGCGTCTTCGTGCTGAAGAAGTGGACGATCAGGACCTTGCCGGGCGCGCCGACCAGGTTTCTGCCCTTCCCGTCGCGCGTCTCGACATGGAGCCGGCCGCCGGCATCCAGGTTCAGGATGCCGTGGTCGTGGTCCGGGTGCGTGGCCGGTGTGAGGGAGAGGTAGTAGGCGTATCCGATGAGGGCGAAGGCGCCGGCGAGGCAGAGACCCAGGACGGCGCGCCGCTGAGAAGTCTTCATTGGCCCGATTTTACGGAGTCGCGGCCCCGGACGTGCCGACCTCGGATGAGGTCTCCACCTCGAAACTACGGAAGTTCGAGAACTCGAAACGAAAAGAGCGGTCGAGCTTGAAGAAAAGCCCCGTCTTGCCGGCGAGGCGGAACTCGACGAGACAGGGAAACCAGAAGCCGCTTCTCGCGGGAGCTGCCTCGTATGCGATGGCGGCCGATTTCACGTTGGCGAGAAGGCCGCCGCCCACCTTCAGAGGATGGACGAGCCGGGCCTCGACCTTTCTGATCTGCAGATCGGAGGCATCGACCCAGAGGACACCGCTCAGCGAGTTCAGCGCCCGGTCGCTCAGCTTGTCCGCGAGAAGGCCGGGCCTCGGACGGAACTCGATCACATAGCACGGACGAGAGTCGATGAGGTCCTCGCCAGCCAGGTGGAAGGTGTACCGCGACAGAAGGTCCGAGAGCCGGCGAGGCCCGACGAGGACATCGTCTTCGTCTCCCTCGACCTTCTGGGGACGGGAGGCCTCACCCGCGGCACGGTCCGGCCCGCGGGAACGCCGGCGCTTCTCGTCGCCCTCGGCGGCCTCTCGCTTCTCCTCTTCGGTTGCCGGGCGGCCGTCGACCTCGACGAGCTCCCGGGTCCCTTCCTTGCCGCCCTCGGACTGGTAGGAGTAGAAGAGACGCCTTTTCGTCTTCCTGGGTCGCCCCGCGGAATCGAAATCCGTTTGGACTTCCACCTGATCGTAGGTGTAGGAAGAGAGCTTCTCCTCGGCGGCCCGCTGGCTGCGCGCCACCTTCCGGATGATCTCTTCGGGAGACGGAGGGGACGCGTGGCAGAGAGAGCCCGCGACGAGGGCCAAGATCACACCCGCGGGTCCCAGAGGCCGGTGCATGCCGCGGGTCATTGCCTCCTCGCGTCCATCCTGCAAGGCTACGCCGGGGAACGGGGATTGGTTGAGGGGCGCGCGCGGCTGAATCCGGCGGACCGTTTGTTTCGAAGGTAAGAACGGGTCTCCTCCATCCCGAGTGGCGGGAGACCGCGGGAGAACGGTTGATGAAGGTGGTTCTGACGGGCGGGTCCGGGTTCATAGGCCGGGCGCTCACCGCCGAGCTCTTGAAAAAGGGTCACGAGGTCGTGATCGTGAGCCGGAATCCGGTAGCGGGTGCTCGTCCGGGGGTCACCCAGGAGAGCTGGGGTGCGGTCGCGAGGGCCCTCGACGGCGCCGGCGCCATCGTCAACCTCGCGGGAGAGCCGGTCGCCCAGAGATGGACCAAGGCCGTAAAAGACCGAATCCGCACGAGCCGGCTGGGCGCTCTGGGCCGGCTCGCTGAAGGTGTGAGGTCCGCGTCGAGGAGACCCTCCGTCCTCGTTTCCGCCTCCGCGATCGGCTACTACGGCGATCGTGGCGACGAGACCTTGACCGAGGAGAGCCCGGCGGGCTCGGGGTTCCTTCCGGCGACCTGCGTGGAATGGGAAGCAGCCGCGGCCCGATTCCCCGAGTTGGGCGTCAGGACCGCCGTCGTGAGGATCGGACTCGTCCTCGGCAGGGAAGGTGGAGCGCTCGCCAAGATGCTCCCCGTCTTCAGGCTGGGGGGCGGAGGGCCGCTCGGGAATGGCCAGCAGTGGATGTCCTGGATTCACCTCGAGGATCTCGTGAGGCTCCTGATCTTCCCGCTCGAGAATCAGGCCGTTCAGGGATCGCTCAACGGAACGTCTCCGGCTCCGGTCCGGAATCGCGAGTTCACCGTCGAGCTTGCGCGGGCCCTTTCGCGTCCGGCCTTCTTGCCGGCACCGGCCTTCGGGCTCAGGCTCGTGCTCGGCGAGATGGCCAGCGTCCTTCTGGAGAGCCAGAAGGTCCTGCCGGAACGGACGACGCAGCTCGGCTTCGAATTCCGCTTCCAGACTCTCGGCCCCGCCCTGTCCGACCTCGTGGGCTGACGGGCCGGAGCCTCACTCCGGGACAGCCTCGACGAGGAGCCGCAGCGAGTCGGCTCTCGGTTCCCAGGTGACGCCCTCCTCCACGAAGAGCGTCTCCTCGTCGTTGAGGAGCGGGATCGCGACGTAGGAAGAGACCGCCTCGCGCATCACCTTCTGCAGAAGGCGCTTTCTCACGAGGGGGTCCATCTCGCGGCCGGCTTCCTCGATCGCTTCGTCCAGACCCGGAATCGGGTTCACGTCATAGCCGACGTTGCTCTTTCCGTACCCGGTCTCGGGGACCTTCGAGTGGAGCCACCGCTCGAAGAACTCCTGGGCATCCCCGGTCCGGCACGAGTGGCGGATCAGGTGCAGGGCGGGCGCCCTCACGGGCACCGAGACCCCTCCTGTAGCCTCGTCGGGCGGGTACACGACGTTGACGCTGAATCCGGCAGCCGAAAGATCCCGGGCGATCGGGGCCCCGATCTCCGCCATGGCGGACCGCACGACCAGGGTGATCGCGCGAGCCTCGGGGGGAATGACCTCGGTGATGACCTTTCGCCCCTCTTCGGGAGAGTACTCGGGAGAAGCGAGGGACGGATCGAATCCGAAAACGTGCGGAGGAACGAACTGGCTGGCCTCGGAGCGGTCGGAGAGCCCGAGCTCCTTGCGGAGTTTCCGGTAATCGATGACCCTCGAAACCGCCTCCCGGACCCGCCTGTCGAGAAACGGGTTCGGCGGGGAAGACGATTCCGGACCCGCGGCCGGGTCCCTCAGGTCGAACGCCAGGAGGGAGACCGAGAGGGTGAGCGTCCGGTGAGGCGTTGCGACCTTCAAGGCGCTCGCGTAGAGGCCGGAAGTCGGGCGCAGAAAGAAGGCGAGTCTCGTGTCGGGGGGAAGGGTGGACTTCAATCCGTCGTCATACGAGCGGGCGAGAAACGAGGCTCGCGCTATCTCACCTCTCGGCCCCCAGTACCCCTCGAAACTCGCGAGCTCGACAGACTCACCTTTCTTCCAGCTCGCGAGAACATACGGACCCGTCCCGCAGGCCTCTTGGACATGGGGGTCTTGATCCGCTCTTTCCAGAAAGCCCCTCGGGGCAATGAAGACACTCCGCACTCGGGGCAGGAGGAAGCCGTCCGGGTGCCTGGTTGTCAGGCGGACCCGCTGCCCGCCGACCGCCTCCACGCTGGCGACGTTGGAGAGATAGCTCCTAAGGTACGACTTCGGATGAGTCAGGGCACGCTCGATGCTGAAGGCGACATCCGAGGCGGTCAGAACCCCGCCGCAGTGAAAGGCAACACCCGGACGAATCTGGAATTCCCACGTCAGCTCGTCCACGTTCTTCCACGAGGTCGCAAGCCCCGGGACGAGCGAGTGGTTCTTGTCGAAGCCGACGAGTGCTTCGTAGACATTGGAGAAGACGTTGTGTGTCTGCCAGGAAAGGGCCGTGGTGTGAGGATCGAGCCCCCTTATGTCCTGGCCGTTGAGGTAAACGATCGAGACCGGCTTCTTCTCCTTACGGCGGCAGGCAGAGCCCCCTACCAGGAAGCCCGCCAGGAGGAGGAGCAAGAGCCGAAGAGAGAGCCGCACGGCCTGTGATTCTCGTCACAAACCCTACCAGAAGGAAGCCCCGGGTGGCTGGAAGGTGGACTTCCAACCTTGATCCGCCGCGAGGAGTGGCCCATCATCGCCGCTCATTTCTCGCGAGGAGTCGATTGATACATGGGTTTTCTTGACCGGATTCGCCGTCCCGTTCTTGTCCTCTCGGCCGCTCTTTTTCTGGGCACCTCCGATGTGAGAGCCGCCCGGTGGCTCGTGGTCAGCTCCGCCAACGCACCGGGAGACAAGGAAACCCAGTGGCGGACGGACTTCACCGGGATCAACCCGAACGCCACGGACGCCGCCGTCAAGGTGACGCTCTTGCCGCCGGGCGGGGACAACTCCGCCCTCGACATCAACGCGGACGTCACCCTGCCCGCCCGCGGCCAGAACTCGATCCCGAACGTGCTCCAGAGTCTCTTCTCGCGCGGAGGGTCAGGTGCTCTGCTGTTGGATTCAGCCGCCTCGGGCCTCGTCCTGACGAGCCGGACCTACAACCAGCAGACCGACCGGCAGTACGGAATGCTGCTGCCCGCCATTCCCGAGGCGGAGATCCTGCAGGCGAACGAAACCGGGCACATCATCTTCGTCGCTGATTCGAGCCGGTACCGGACGAACATCATCTACGTCAACGCCTCGGCCACGTCCGGAAAGATCACGACGACTCTCTACGACCGCAACAACAACGCGATTGGCATGCTGTCGCGGGACGTGCCGCCCTACGGCCAGGGGCAGTTCAACGCCTTCTCGGCAACGGGCGCTCCGAGCACGACGGGAGCGCGGGCCGAAGTGACCGGCACGGTCGCCTTCGCCGCGGTCGCAACGGTCATCGATGCCAACACAGGCGATCCCTTCGCGGTCTTCGCCCGGCGCGGCGCCACGGCATCGTCGGATCTCCTCCTCCCGGCCGCCGTCCACGACACGGGGGACAAGGGCTCGAAGTTCCGCTCCGACGTCCGGATCTTCAACCCGGGAAGCGACGCGGCGACGGTCACGCTCTCGTTCTACCCGCGCGGCGACAGCACGGCGTCTCCGGAGACCCGCACCGTTCCGATCCCCGGAAAGGGGCTCGCCGTTCTCGACGACATCCTTCTCGAGACGTTCCAGAGGGAGAAGGCGGCCGGCGCGGTGCGGATGAGCTCCACCAGGCCGATCATGGCCGTCTCGAGCACCTACAACGAGGCTCCCGAGGGAACGTCCGGGCAGGATCTCCCCGCCATCGCGGTCGATCAGCTCATCAACGCCGGCGACGTCGCGCGGCTCTCGTCCCTGATCGGCGGCGCCTTCCGGACGAACCTCCTGCTCGTCAACCCCTCCGCGACGCCGCTGACCCTCTCGCTGACGATGAAGTCCACCGGCGGGCAGGAGCTCGCGAAGAAGAACTTCGAGCTGAAGGCCCAGTCGATGGATCAGATCAACAAGCTCATCACCGACTACTTCGGCCTCCCGGCCGACACGAGCGGATTCCTCGAGGTGACGACGGTGAGCGGAGCCCGGGGCGAGTCACCCCAGGCCGACCCGGTGAAGTACTGGGTGACCGCGACCGTCATCGAGAACACGTCGAACGACCCCTTCCAGGTGACCCCCTCCATCGAGCGCAAGCCGACTCCGCCTGGCGGCGGCGACTGCGCGACTTTCAAGATGCCGCGGACCGGGCTGAAGATCACTTACAACGCCACGTCGCCGAGTGGCGGCGGGGAAACGACGACGACGTACACCTCGGTTAGCGAAACCCACACCGAGGCCCAATCGGTGTCCCCGGGCCCGTACGGTCCCATCAACTCGACGAGCTTTCTCGACTACGAGCTCGTCGACTCGCCGTATCAGGGATTCCTGCTTCTCAAGCGAGTCGAGATCCGGACGCAAGTTCCCGTTCTCGGACAGCTGTCCGTCGTCGTGACGTTCTCGCCGAATCTCCTCTTTGGTCCGGGCCGCCAGTGGTGCACCGGGATGAAGTGGGACACCCCGAGCGTCACAGAGACGGTCGTGACGACGCCGCCTGGAACGACGACGACTTTCCAGAGCCCCGCTTTCACGGGGGAGGTCATCGCGGCCAACACGCAGATCACCGTCGCGGCGGGCACCTTCGCCGTCGGACATTCCCGGATCCCGGTCTGGACGGCAGACGGCATCGCCGTGTCCGAAGTCTGGACCTCGATCGAGCACGGCGTCGCGGTCAAGCAGGTCACGACCCTTCCCAAGGGCGGAATCGAAACGGTGGAATTGGTCAAGATCGAGTAGCAAGATAGGCCGGCGGCAAGGAGATCGCATGACGTCACGTCTCGTGAGACGCCGGTTCCTGAAAACAGCGACTATCCTCTCGGGCTCGGCCGTCTTCGGCCGGGCCCTTCTTTCTCTGGCCGGGGAAGAAGCGAAGGTCACTCCCGAGCTGATCCGGCAGGCCGAGTGGATCTCGGGGCTGACGTTCAGCGAGGCTGACCGCCAGCTGATGCTCAGCGACATCAACGACACGGCAGAGGGCACCCGGAAGCTCCGAGAGCTGAAGCTCGACAACAGCGTTCCCCCCGCCTTCACCCTTCGCCCGATCGTGCCGCCCCCGGCTCCGGCCGCCGCCGCGCACTCGCGGAAGAAGGGGCCGGCGGCCGCGCGGCCCGCGTCCGATGACGACCTCGCCTTTGCGACGGCCGCCACCCTGTCTCGTCTCATCGAGCAGAAGAAGATCTCCTCGCTCGAGCTGACGAAGCTCTACCTCTCCAGGATCAAGCGCTTCGACCCCGAGCTGGCAGCCGTCATCACCGTGACGGAGGACCTCGCGCTCAAGGCGGCCGAGAAGGCGGACGCGGAGAGGGCGAAAGGCACGATCCGGTCACCGTTGCACGGAATCCCGTGGGCGGCAAAGGACCTGATCGCCGTGCCGGGGTACAAGACCACCTGGGGATCCGTTCCGTTCAAGGATCAAGTCCGCCCGGAAAAAGCGACGGTCGTCGCCAGGCTCGAGGAGGCAGGCGCCGTCCTCGTGGCCAAAACGGCCGTGGGTGAGCTGGCATGGGGGGACGTCTGGTTTGGCGGAACCACGAAGAACCCGTGGAAGACCGATCAGGGTTCGAGCGGGTCGTCCGCGGGATCGGCGTCGGGAACGTCCGCGGCCCTCTTCGGATTCGCCCTCGGGACCGAGACCTGGGGAAGCATCGTCTCCCCGTGCACGCGCTGCGGCGTCAGCGGCCTCCGCCCGACGTTCGGCCGGGTGAGCCGTCACGGAGTGATGGCCCTCTCCTGGACGATGGACAAGCTCGGCCCGATCGCGCGGTCCGTCGAGGACCTCGCCCTGGTGTTCGGTGCCATCCAGGGTGCCGATCCGGCGGATCCGTGGAGCCAGGCCGCTCCCTTCGGCTTCCGTGGCCCCGCGTCTCTCAAGGGGATGCGGATCGGATTCGTCCCCGAGTACTTCGAGGCCGACCGTTCGAAGGACGCGAAGACCCCCGAGGAGAAGCAAAGCGCTCTCGACTGGATGAAGAACGACCGTCGAGTGCTCGAGGTTCTGAAATCCCTCGGCGCGGAGCTCGTCCCGGTCACGATGCCGTCCAAGCTCCCGGTCTCGGCCTTGGCGCAGATCCTGACGGCGGAAGCCGCCACATGCTTTGACGACTTGACGAGAAGCGGAAGGCTCGGCGAGATGGTGAGGCAGACGGAGGACGCCTGGCCCAACGTGTTCCGGCAGGGCCAGCTCGTCCCGGCAGTCTCGTACCTGAGGGCGATGCGTGTACGGACGCTCCTCATGCAGGAAATGGAGAAGAGTCTGGGAGACCTCCGGACCTATGTCGTGCCGTCGTACGGAGGGGACCACCTCCTGATGACGAACCTGACGGGGCATCCGGCGGTCGTCGTGCCCAACGGCTTCCGTTCGGGGAACGGGACGCCCACGAGCATCACGTTCATGGGGAGGCTCTGGGCGGACGACGAGGTGCTTTCGGTTGCGGCGGCCTACCAGGCGGCAACGGACTTCCACCTGAAGCGACCGCCGCTGAAAGGGTAGGCACCCAGAGCGGCCGCCCCCCCGGGGTCAGCAGCGGGGGTAACGAAAATATCTGTCCCCGAAAACTGCCTGTTCCTGAAAGGCTTGCCCTGAGAAATGCCTGTCCCTGATGCTGGAGAACTTCCACGTTCAGACCGTGCGCGATGCCGGAGAACGCTCCTGAAGATTGCCTGTCCCTGAAACCCCCTGAAACCCCTTGAAGCCCCTAGATCCGTTGAAACCCCTCTGAAAATTGCCTGTCCCTGAAACGCTGCTGAAACGCTGAAAAGACGTTCCATGCCTGTCCCCAAAAGCGCGCCCAAAAGCGCGGTTGCCACCCGGGGCCGCTTCCGGGATCCAAGAGGGTCATTTGGGCGCGACTGCCTGTAATCTTGCTGGCATGAGATTCGGTTCACGCTCATTTGACCAGGCCCTCGTGGTCCTTCTCTCCGTCATCCTGCTGGGCGGCGGGCCGGCGCTGGCGGACCCGCCGACAGCGTCACCAGACAAGCCGGTCCGGCCCCGGATCGGACTCGCTCTCTCGGGAGGCGGCGCTCGTGGAGCCGCGCACGTCGGCGTCTTGAAGGTCCTCGAGGAGCTCCGGGTGCCCGTGGATGTCATCGCGGGGGCCAGCATGGGTTCCATCGTTGGCGGTCTCTACGCAACGGGAATGTCCCCGCAGGAGATGGAAGACGCGCTGGCGGCCATGGACTGGGACGGGCTCTTCGAGGACGACGTTCCGCGGTCCGAGCAGCCCTTCCGCCGCAAACTCGACCAGGCTCAGTACCTGAGCCGCCTCGTGATTGGGATCGAGAAGGGCAAGCCCTCCCTTCCGAGCGGTCTCGTTCAGGGCCAGAAGCTCAACTTCGTTCTCCGGAAGCTGACTCTCCCGGCCGCGACCACGACCGACTTCGACAAGCTGAACGTGCCTTACCGGGCGACGGCGACCGACGCCTCGAGCGGCACCGGTGTCGTTTTGAAGGGGGGCAACATCGCGGACGCGATCCGGGCGAGCATGGCGTTTCCCGGTCTCTTCGCCCCGGTCGAGATCGACGGCCGGCTCCTCATCGATGGCGGCGTCGCCGAGAACTTCCCCGTCCAGACCGCGCGCGATGCCGGAGCGGAAGTCCTGATCGCCGTCAACATCGGGACGCCCCTGGCCGGCAAGGAAAAGCTGACCACGCTGCTCTCGATCGTCAACCAGGTCACGAACGTCGCCACCGCCCGGAACGTGCAGCACTCCAAGGACATCCTGAAGCCATCGGACATCTTCTTCGAGCCCGACCTCACGGGCATCTCGTTCATCGATTTCGCGAAGGTCAGAGAAGCCGTGGCGGCCGGTGAGAAGGCCGCCCGAAAGGTCGCGGACCGCCTCGCCACCCTCTCGGTTTCGGAAGAGGAGTACCGGGCCTGGAAGGAGCGGCAGCGACGCCAGCCCGCACCTCCCCGCGAGATCTCGTCGCTCGAGATCGTCAACACATCGCCCCTGTCGAACGACTTTCTGATGAAGCAGGTCCGGTCGCGTCCGGGCCCTCTCGACCTGGATGTCCTCGAGAAGGACCTCGCGCGCATTCACGCCCTCGGACAGTTCGACCTGGTGGACTTCAAGATCGATCCGCGAGACGGTAAGAACGTCCTGCGAATCATCGCGACGGTGAGGTCCTGGGGGCTGACGAGCGCGCGATTCGGTCTCGACCTCTCAACCGACTTCAAGGGCGACAGCGGATTCGTCGTGGCCGCGAGCCTCCTCAGGACGAGCGTCAACCGCCTCGGCGCCGAGTGGAAGATCCAGGGCGCCGTCGGAGAGGTCGAGACGGTCGTGGGAGAGTTCTACCAGCCTCTTTCGGCTGGCGGACCCTTCTTCTTCGCGCCGCGGGTGGCCTGGAGAAGCGAACGCCTCCAGATCCCTCAGCCTGGTTACCTCGTCGACTACAGCCGGGAGGATGTCTTCGGCCAGCTCGACGCCGGCATCACGGACGGCAAGTACGGCGAACTGCGGGTGGGAATCAGACGGGGGTACCTCTGGGCGAACCCCAAGACCGAGGGCGCCGAGCTGCCGGAGGTGCGGGCGGACCGAGGCGCCGTCGGTGCCACGTTGACGATCGACAGCCGTGACAACGTGCCCTTCCCCCGAAGCGGACTCCTCATCCGCGGGGACCTCTCGTGGGAGACGCCGGATCTCGGCGCCGAAACGAGCTACCGGCGCGCGTACGGGCTGGGAATGGGGGCCTTCACGTTCGGCAAGAACACGATTCAGCTCGTGGCCAGTGGCGGAGGCCCGGCCGGAACCGACGCCCCCTACTACAGCTACTTCAATCTCGGCGGCTTCCGCCGTCTCTCGGGGTACAAGCCGAACGAGCTGTGGGGACCCTACATGGCGTTCGGATCCCTGTCCTTCTTGCGCGAAATCGGCCGGCTCCCATCCGTCCTCGGAGGCGGGGTCTACCTGGGAGGATCACTGGAGGCGGGCAACACCTGGACCCAGGGAGCCGACGTGAGCCTTTCCGCCCTGCGCTTCGCGGGCTCTCTGTATCTGGCGGGTGAGACCCCGCTCGGGCCCATCTACCTCGCCGTCGGCTACGCCGAAAAGGGAAGGACCTCTCTCTACCTGGTCCTCGGCTATCCGTTCTGAGCGCCCGATGACTGGCCGGCTCGCCTCTCCGATGCGGGCCGGCCAGGTCACAACGGCCTGTGCCCGTTCGCGATCAGTCGAACCAGAGAAACTGGTAGCCCAGTGAGTAAATGTCCACCTTGTCTCCGACGCGGGCCGTCACGCCCTTAGCCCAGGCGACCTTGAGCGAATGCTGCTTGCCGATCGGATAGGAAAAGGTCAGACCGAGGCGAGAGTTGTTTTGCTTCTCGCTCGCATCCACACCGTTCGTGGTCGTGAGGCCACCCGAGTAGTAGGTCGCGTTCACGGCAACCCACATTCTTGGCCGGATGGTGTAAGAGACATGCGCCTGAAAGCTGAGAAGGGGGTTCTGTTCGAAGACCTTTCCGCCGAAGAAATCGGCGTTCTCTGTGAAGAACCAGACTCCGGCCGCTGCTTCGAAGGTGAAGCGGCCAGCCGGGTGGTAGAACCCCAGCTCGGGCTTGAGGGACCACCTATTGGTCCCGAGGTTGATCAGCTTGGTCGAGTCGTACTGACCCGTGGGCGCCTGCACGGCGAGGCTGAACCCGAGGGTCGATTGGGGCTTGCGCTTCATGAACTCCGCCGGCTTCATGGCCGGCTGCCCCAAAAGATTGATGGTGAACTTCAGCCGCACGTCCGCGAGGCCCGAGCGGGTGATGTCGCGCCTCTCCTCGTAGACGTCGCCATTCATGCTGGCCCAGACGTACGGGACGACGACGCCAACCGAGGCCAGCCGGCCGAACAGACCGAATGAACGCCCGTACCCGAATACAGCCGAGTTCAGATACGCCTTCGCATTCGTGATCGGGACGGAAGGGTCGAAGAGAACGTCGCCGGCCTGGTAGCCATAGACCGCCACAACGAAGTTCGCTCCCGTCGGATTGGGCGAGTACGCGCGAGGCTCGAGCTCCTGCGCCCTTGCCGGGGAAACGGCCAGAAGGGCCAGCAAGGGGAGGAAGAACAGGCCCCCTGGCGGGATCGCTCCAAGCTTTCTCTTCTTCAAGACGGGTGTCCTTTCTGTCCTGGTTTTCTCGGGAGAGAACACTAGCACCGTTGACTGGAGGCGGTGGGGAGTCCAGCACCTGGAACGCCAGGATTCGGCGGAAACGGGAAGGCCCTTGCTCCCGCGAGAGCGCAGCGTTTTGGGTTTCAGAAGGAGCTTCCCACGACGACGTAGACGGCCGACTGTTCCGGACCCTTCGCGAAATCGATCCCCATCTGCAACCCCATCGCGCGAGCGATGAGATAGCGGAATCCGAGGCCGCCCGCATGGACGCTCTCTCCCTGTTTCTTGAACCCGGAGGCCGCGTCCGTCCACCCGGCGCCCGCGAAGGCGGCGAGAGACCAGCGCTTCCAGAGGTTCCAGCGGACTTCGCCGTCGAGCGAGACGGCCGAATCCCCCTGGTACCGCATGGCCGGGATTCCCCGGAGGAAGACGAACGGAAGCGCATAGAAGGGGACGTCCCCTTGCACGGTCTGGATCTGCCCTCTTGCCTTGAGGACCACCCGGGGAATCGGATCCCACCAGAAACGTCCGGCGACGGTGTACCTCTGGAAGTCGTGATCCCCACCCAGATAGGAGCCGAGAAACGCGGCATTGGCCCTCAGGGCAACCCCGCTGTTCGGCGTGAACGAATTGTCCCGGGTGTCGTACTCGAGGACGACCCCGAGACCCGATTCCGTCGTTGTGGACTCGCGGCGCGGGATCTCGTCGGGCAGCTCGGAGAGGTCGAACTTGACGGTCGTGTCGAGGTAGGCGAACTGGAGTCCGGCGAAGAGGTCGGTCTTGCCGATCCGGTGGCCGAGCTCCTGGTAGACAACCCAGCCGTCGAGGTTGAACTGGTAGGCGCGATCGTTGGAACCGTAGTATTCGAGATTCGGCGAGATCCTCCCGAGGGCGCCCTTGTACCGCCAGGTGTCGTTCTTGAAGTGCCCGAGGTACCCCACGACCGCGGCCCACGTTCCGTTCTCGGTGAGTCCGCCGGCCAGGACGGCAACGTCGGGAGAGACGGGCCGTCCGGTCGGACCGACGGGCTTTGTGCCCCCGCCCATCCCGCCTCCGTGGAAGCGGATGAGAGCTGCCGCCACGCCGAATCCGACGGCCGGCTCGGTGATCGGCATGGCGATCGGGAGGATCCCGGTCCGGCCGGCGAGCCACCGGGAGAGGTCGATCGCTCCGTCCTCCGGATCCTTGAACTTCGAGAGCTTCGGCTTCCCGGTCTCGCCGCCCGCAGCATCCGCGGCGGGCGTGCTGCTGGCTTCTTGTGAGCTGGAGCCGGACGCTGTTCCTTCTTCCGCACAGGCGGATCGCCATCCTCCGAGGAGGAGGCCCCCGCAGAGAACGATGACGGCGACGCCAGCACGAGCGTCCCGATTCCGCTTGGTTGTCATCGAAAGTTCCCCCATTTGACGAATGGTGTCCCTTCCGCGGGCTCGATCCCGTCAGGAACCAAGCTCCGCGGTTGCCGGGGGCTCGGTATGCCCCGTCTTCCCAGAGCTCCGCGGGCACCGCCAGCCCCCAGCCCTATCTCGGCCGCAAGCGACCAGAGCTCCCGGGCCAGTTCATCATAGCGCCGGCGCTAGGGCTGCTCGAGGAAACGCCTGAGCTCAGGGCCCGGCCCGAGCGACTCCGCGCACGCAAGGGCTCCCTCGCGCTCCTGAAACGTCCCGGAGATCTTTCGAGCCGCCGGCCTCGATCTTGAGGCGAATGAGGTCCTTCAGGGAGACGACGGGAATGGCCTTGCCCGGCGTCGGTCTTTCCGCCATGGCGGAAGTCAGTCGAAAGGGACGTCGCAAACGAGCGGTGCCCGTGGCGGCCATCAGCGGTGCTAGTGTCCCTTGCGCGATGCCGGCCGAAAAAGCTCCCCTCCTCTCGCTTTCCCCCGCCGCGTTCTGTGAGTTCCTCGCCGCCCACTCGATTCGCCGGTTCCATCTCGTCTGGAACGAGACCGCCGGGTGCGTGGAGGCCTCGCACGAGGCACTCTC
Source organism: Thermoanaerobaculia bacterium (assembly GCA_022071945.1). GTDB lineage: Bacteria > Acidobacteriota > Thermoanaerobaculia > UBA5066 > UBA5066 > JAJVIN01. The sequence goes on from JAJVIN010000041.1 coordinate 118,436, forward strand.
CCCCATCGCTCGATGGCTCGAGACCGAATCCCCCGATTTCGATCGCCATGAAGGGCTCTTCGTCCAGGTGGCGCCCCAGACGGGAGTCCTGCAAAGCGCCGTCGTCCACCGGACCTGCCGCGGACAGGGCGCCGGGGGCGTGAGGTACTGGCACTACGACGACCTCGAGGGCTTTCTGCGTGACGGACTGCGCCTTTCGAAGGGAATGACCCACAAGAACGCGCTCGCGGGACTCTGGTGGGGCGGCGGCAAGGGGGTCATGGCCCGCCAGACCGGAGACGCGGGCGCCTCACGACTCAGGATGTACGAGGAATACGGAGAGTTCGTCACGAGCCTGAAAGGCTGCTACGTGACGGCGGAAGACGTCGGGACGTCCGTCGAGGACATGGCGGCCATCTTCACGAGAACCCGCTTCACGACCTGCATCCCGCCTGGCCTCGGCGGCAGCGGGAACCCCTCGGTGCCGACCGCGCGGGGCGTCATCCGCGGCATGGAGGCCGCGCTTTCTCACCTCGAGATGGGTTCTCTGGCCGGCAAGACGGTGGCCCTTCAGGGTCTCGGACACGTCGGCGAGCCGCTTCTCGGGTTCCTGGTGGAGAAAGGGGTCTCGCGCATCATCGGCACCGACACGGATTCACGCTGCGTCGAGGAAGTCCGCGAGAAGCACTCCGGCCGCGGCACGGTGCTCGAACTCTCCACCGTGCCGCGGGGCGACCTCGGCGTTCTGGCCGAAAGGGCCGATATCGTTTCGCCGTGCGCGGTCGGGGCGATTCTGAATCCCGAATCGATCCCGGCGATATCGGCCCGCATCGTCTGCGGCGCCGCCAACAACCAGCTCGCCGAACCCGCGCGCGACGGCGCCGCGCTCTGGGAAAGAGGCATCGTCTATGTCCCGGACTTTCTCGTGAACCGGATGGGAATTGTCACGTGTGCCGACGAGTCGTTCGGCTACGACGACGGCGAGTCGATCGAGAGACACCTCGGAGACGAATGGCCTTCTGGGATCTTCAGGGTCACGCTCGAGGTGCTGGCCCGCGCCCGGGAGACAGGCTCGTCGCCCGACCGCGTGGCTCTCGAGATGGCGGAGAAGCTTTCGTTTGAGCCCCATCCGATCTGGGGTCACCGGCCGGTTCGGATCATCCGGGAGGTCGTGCGGTCAGGGTGGGCCCGATAGAATCCCGCTGCCTCCATGAAGTCCGTCCTTCTCATCCTCGCGCTCCTCTGTTGTAGCGCATTTCTACTGGCGTGCCTCGGCTCTGGATCGAAGGGACTCGAACCAGTCTGGGTGGCTCCCCTGGCGACGGCTGGTCCCCCCCTGGCTGCCAACGGGAGAGTGTTCGTCTGGGGGTTCCCGGCGGGACACACCGGCGACCCCTACAGGGTCTACGCGCTCGACGCCCGCACCGGAAAGGAGCTCTGGTCGGTCGCAGCGGACCATGAGCCTTCGGTCTTGACCAGCTCGACCCACGAGTTCCTCTCGGTCGGATACGAGGGAAAATCGTTGCTCCTCTCGACGAAGAACTCGCTGCGCGCGCTCGACGCCGCCACGGGGGAATCGCACACCGATCAGATGGCGCGGCAACTCCGCTTCATGCAGCAGCTCACGATCGAGGGCAACGAGGGCTACGGGGTCAACGATCAACAGGAGCTCGTCTGCCTCGACATCCGGGATGGGGCGGTCCGCTGGCGCGTCCCGTTCCTCCCGTCCGAGGTCAAGCCCGAGGCCGCCGGGAAGTCGGATGTCTTCTTCTTCGCGGACACACTCCTCGTCGCCACGCCGCATCGGAAGAGATTCGACGAGAAGAAGTCCGAATTCTGGACTCTCCTCACGGCGGCCGATCCCGCAAATGGCGCCGTTCGCTGGAGATACCAGCCCGCCGCGATCGGGAACCTCGATCCGAGTGACGTCTCGACAGCCGCGTACTCGAGCTTCAAGAGCCTCGTTGTGCTCGACCGGACCGTCCTCTTGACGCTCGACGAGACGACGCTCGTCAAGAGAGAGAAGAGCAAGACTTGGTTCTCGATGAAGACCCTCACCGCCCTGGAACTGGAATCCGGCAAGCTCCGGTGGAAGGTGGCGCCGGGCGGAGAGGTGCTCGGAAAGAACGGGCCGGACTTCTGGCTCAACGCCTCCACGCTGGACTTCAAGGGCGAGGCTGCACACTTCAATGCCGGGCTCGACCCCGCCACCGGAAAGGAGAAGTGGCGCCGCGACTTCTCCATAGACGGACTCTTTCAGGGCACCCGGGCCATAAACACCGTCCGGGAAACCCAGATCGACTGGGCCAAGGAGTACACGGGGGACCGCCGCGGTTCGAAGATGCGGCCGGGCTGGTTCACGTCGATGAACGTCCAGGGCTCCACCCTGAAGATCGTCGACCCGCTCAGCGGAAAGACGCTCGCCGCAACCGCGACCCTCGACGCCACGGACATGTCGGCCCCCGCTGCCTGGGAGGACATGGTCTTCGTCGCGACCGTCGCCGAGATGAAAAAGGGGCGGTCGGGCGTCTGGGCCTTTTGGGCGCCGAAGTAGCGGTTCGCGCGGGAGTCCGATGATCTCGGTCATCATCCCGGTCGCGGCGGGTCTTGGAAATGAGCCGTCAAGCGGGCCGGCACTGCCGGCGGGCTTCGTCGAGCGCATCAATGAACCGCGAGATCAGCGCGAGGTCCTCGTCGCGGCCACGGCGCCCGCCTCGCGCGGCGCCGCCGAGATCGCAAGGGCGGCCGGAGGCCGCGTCATCGAGAGCAAGGGTCCGCGCGGGGAGAGGCTCCGGACCGCGGCGCGAGAAGCACGAGGACAGGTTCTTCTCTTCCTTCATGCCGACACCGTTCTGCCTTCAGGCTGGGCGGCCCCGATCGAGCGAGCCATCTCGAACGGCGCGGAAGGGGGCGCCTTCCGCCTCGGCTTCGATGGAGCGGAGCGGTCCCTGAAGTGGGTGGCTTTTTGGGCGAACGTCCGGACGGCGTTCACCCGAGTGCCGTATGGGGACCAGGCCCCGTTCGTTTTGCGCGACGTCTACGAGAGGCTCGGCGGGCATGCGCCCTGGCCGCTTCTGGAGGACGTTGACTTCGGCAGGCGGCTGAAGCGCGCCGGCCGCGTCGCCCTCCTCGACGCCGCTGTCACGACGTCGGGCAGCCGCTACCGCGAGCGCGGCGTGTTCAGAAACGTGTTCGACAACTGGAAGGTGCTCCTCCGGTACCACCTCGGTGCATCGCCGGAGGAGCTGGCACGGGTCTACAGAAGACAGCCCGGGATCTGACTCCCTCAGGAGGCCCGGGAGACCGGAGCGAGAGGAACGACCCCCGCCTTCTTCCCCTCGAAGTGATCGCGGAACGAGCTCAGGAGGCCTTCCTCATCGAGTCCCAGGTCGTGCCGCAGCTCCGCCTGGGTCCCGTGCGGGACAAAGCGGTCGGGAATGCCGAGACGCCTGACCCTCGCTGCGATATCGAGCTGCTCGAGCACTTCGAGCACCGCGGCTCCGAAGCCGCCCGCCAGAGCGTTTTCCTCGACCGTGACGACCTTCGTTGCAGGCTTGACGAACTGGGCGATCACCTCGCGGTCCATCGGCTTGACCCAGCGGGCGTTGATGACCGTGAGGGACGGTCCGCCCGAGGCCGCGAGTTTCTCGGCCGCGCGCAGCGAGGGGATGACGGGATCTCCGATGGCGAGGACCACTCCGTCCTTGCCAATCCTGAGGACTTCGGCCTTGCCGATGCTCAGGGGCCGGATCTCGGGATCCATCGCCACGCCCCAGCCGTTACCGCGGGGATACCGGACCGCGGTCGGGTGGGAGGACTCGAGGGCAGCCGCGATCATCTGGCGGAGCTCGTTCTCGTCCTTCGGGGCGCCCACCTGCATGTTCGGGAAGACGCGAAGGTAGGTCAGGTCGAACGCGCCGTGGTGGGTCGGTCCGTCGGCCCCGACGAGGCCGCCCCGATCGAGAGCGAAGACGACCGGGAGATCCATCAGACACACGTCGTGCATGATCTGGTCGTAAGCGCGCTGCAAGAACGTCGAGTAGATGGCGCAGACGGGCTTGTAGCCCTGGGTGGCCATTCCCGCCGCAAACAGAACAGCGTGCTGCTCGCAGATCCCGACGTCGAACGCGCGAGAGGGGAATCGCTTGGCGAAGAGGTCGATGCCGGTCCCCTCGGGCATCGCGGCCGTGATGCCGACGATCCGCTCGTCCTTTTCCCCCAGGCTGATGAGGGTCTCGGCGAAGGTCGTCGTGTAGCTCGGCGGCGCGGACTTCTTCGGGATCTCTCCCGTCTCGACCTTGAAGGGCGAGGGGCCGTGCCAGAAGACGGGGTCCTTCTCGGCGAGCTCGTACCCCTTCCCCTTGACCGTCCGGACATGGAGGAGAACCGGGCCCTCCTTGGCCCTGGCCTCCTTCAGGGTCCGGACGAGAACCGGGATCGAGTGTCCGTCGATCGGTCCCATGTACTCGAAGCCGAGCTCCTCGAAGAGCGTTCCCGGAACGAGGGCTTTCTTGAGTCCGTCTTCCAGGTGCTCCGCGAAACCGGCGAGGCGGTCGCCGCCCGGCAGTTTCTTCAGGATGGCCGCGACGTCGGCGCGGACGCGGTTGTAGATCTGCCCGCGGGCGATACGGAGGAGGTATCCCGAGATCGCGCCCACGTTCGGCGAGATCGACATGTCGTTGTCGTTGAGGATGACGATGAGCTTGCGCTTGAGATAGCCGGCCTGGTTGAGGCCCTCCATCGCGACGCCACCCGTCAGGGCTCCGTCCCCGATGACGGCGATGACGTGGCTCCCTTCGCCCTTGTAGTCGCGGGCCACGGCCATTCCGAGCGCGGCCGAGATGGCCGTCGAGGCGTGTGCGGCGTTGAAGACGTCGTACTCGGACTCCGTCCGGTTCGTGAATCCGGAAAGCCCGCCTTTCTGGCGGATCGTGGCGAGCCGGTCCTTCCTTCCCGTCAGGATCTTGTGCGGGTAGGTCTGGTGCCCCACATCCCAGACGATGAGGTCCTTGGGAGTGTCGAAGACGTGGTGCAGAGCGACCGTCAGCTCGACGGTGCCGAGGCCCGACGCGAAGTGTCCTCCCGTCTTGGCAACCGTGTTGATGAGAAAGAGCCGAACCTCGTCGGACAGCTGGGCGAGCTGTTCGAGCGAGAAGTTCCTGAAGTCGCGGGGCCAGGTGACTCGATCGAGGAGGGGCGTGGGTCTCGAGTAGGTCATGTCTGGAGAGCTCCGAATTGATCAGATTACCAGATTCCTTCCGCGATGCAGAAAGCACCCACCGGGAATCCCCTCATCGGGATAGGGGGCGGCGGTAGGTAACCGCCGCTCCCCTCCCACACCACCGGACATGCGGGTCCGCATCCGGCGGTTCGGACGGTTGAGGTCACGTGGCAAGCCGGGGCACTCCCAGCTT